>NZ_KE383859.1:0-45477 GCF_000422485.1 Paenibacillus pasadenensis DSM 19293 | reverse complement strand
GCGCGGAAAAACCGCGCGTAGCTTGCCGCTGCGGTCTGGGCGCGCCGCCTATGCGCGGAAAAACCGCGCGCAGCTTGCCGCTGCGGCCTGGGCGCGCCGCCTATGCGCGGAAAAACCGCGCATGCGGAAGCAACGAACAGGCTGGCCGAGGTCAGATATCGACCTGCGGGACAGCCCTCTTGAAGTTGCGGCCCCTTTCGCTTGCCAGCCAACGCCCACGGCCCGTCGCGGATCAGGCGCCGGCCGTCGCGGAACACGCCCTAGGGCACGCTCTAGGGCACGCTCTAGGGCACGCTCTAGGGCGTGTTTGCATACTCCGAAGGAGGCAGATAGGGCCGGATTTTTGATCCCTGCAGGAATGCAGGCATAGGCGTACCCAGGGGTACGTCGAGCCTGCGTGACGAAGCAGAGGGCAAAAAGGCGGGGATAGATGCCCCTAACTAACTAAGCGGGTCTGCAGCCGACGCCAAGGCGTCGAGCTGCTTGCTCAGCCCGGCGCGCAGCAGCTCGCGGGACTGCTCGTAGCTCTGCTTCCACTTGCTGCGCTCGCTCTCAGGGACATTCGCCTGCTCCGCCTCCGCGATCAGCCGGTCGAAGCGGCTGCGGCAGCCAGATTCGGCAGCCTCCATCTCGCCGGCAAGCTCCGCGCCGGCCTGCTGCCGCTGCTGCTCCGTCAGCTCTCCGCTCCTCGCCTCGCGGAGCCGTGCCTCGCCTTCCTGGAGCACCGAGGCTCCCGCCGAGACGCATTGCTCGCGGATCGTTTCCAGCCTCCGCTCGTAGACGGCAGTGTCCGGCTCGGCACTCGCGGCCGGCGGCTTCGCCGCAGACGGCGCCGCCGATGGAGCAGCTCCCGCCGGCTGTCCGGCCGACTGCCCTCCCGCAGGCGAAGGCCCGCCCGCTCCCGCGCCGCCTGGCCGAGAAGCCTCCTTCGCGATGCCGCCCGCTCCCGCGCCGGCCGACTGGGATGCTTCCTCCGCGTCGCCTTCGGCACCGGCGGCGGCCGACTGGGGAGCTTCGCCGGAAGCTTCCTTCGCAGCGTCGCCGGCACCAGCGGCGAGCGGAGGCGCAGCTTCGGCCGCTCCGTCTCCGCTCGCCGCCGCGCCGCTCGCCCCCGTGCCCTCGCCAGGGTCCGCTGCTGCGCCTGCCGGCGAGGGCGCGGGAGCCGCGGAGCGCTGCGGCAGCAGCGCCATCGCCGTCTCCGTCGTTCCCCGTTCCAGCTCGCGATGATTCAGATACCCGAGCACGGCCGGCACGACGGCCGCCGCCATCGCCAGCGCGAGCAGCAGGCGCCCGGCCCGGGGCCCTCCGCGGCCGACGACGGAACGTTTCTTGCGCTTGTTTCGATGGCCCATGATGACCGTCCCCTCTTTCGCTTATGCTGCGCGCGTCCTTGAATCAGCCGAGCAGTCCCTCCAGCAGCGCGCGCCCTTCCGCCAGTTCCCGTTCATATTCCTTGCGGTATTCCTGCAGACGCTCGGTCGAATAGCCCCCGGCCTCCAGCTTCGCTCTCGTCCCGCTCATGATGCGCTCGAACGCAGCGTCGCAAGCCGCGAATACGGCTTCTCCTTCCTGCCGCGCCTTCGCCTTCTCCGCGCCCGTGGAGGCGGACGAGTAGCGCAGCGCGAGCGCGACGAGATCGCTGCGGCATTTGCCGCGCAGCGCGTCAGCTTCGCTCCTTGCCTGGCGATGGATCTCCTCCTCCGATGCCGAAGGAGACGGCGTCGGCGTTGCGCCTGGAGACGGCGTCGGCGTTGCGCCTGGAGATGGCGTCGGCGTCGCGCCTGGAGACGGCGATGCCGTCGGCGACGGAGCCGGAGAGCCCGGAGGCGCCGATGGAGCCGGAGAGGCGCTCGGCGCAGGCGTTGCCGGAGGCGGAGCCCAGCCTCCTCCGCCTCCGCCTGCAGGCGGGACGGCCGGAGACGGCGAAGCGGTCGGGGCCGGCGACGAGGCTCCGCCGGCCGGCGGAGCGGCGACGTCCTCCCCGCCGCTCAGTCCGTCCTCGGCCCCGCCGCCGCTGCCGGCTTGCGCTTCCGGCGTGATGTCGACGCGCAGCCGCTTGCCGTCCCAGGCGACGGACGCTCCCGTCAGCTCCGCGGCGAAGCGCAGCGGGACGTAAAGCGTGCCTTTGGCGATGAATACTTGCTGCCCGGACGGAAGCGCGGCCTCCTGCCCGAAGGCGTGGAAGCGGACCGGGACCGGCGTCAGGGCAAGCTTGACGCCTCCGTCCGCCGAGCGGCCTTCCGCCTTGAGCCGAGCGGCCAGCTTCGCCGCCAGCGCCTGGCGCCCGGCATCGGACGGCTGCTGCAGCGACAGCTTCTTGGCGGCGTTGTCCCACGCCGCCTCCAGTCCGAGCGCCTCCGACGCCGCCCGCAGCGGCAGGTACGTCCTTCCTTCATGCAAAAAGACCGAGCTCCCCTTGTCCAGCACGAGCACCTGGCCCCCGACCGCGATCGTCGCCGGCAGCGACAGCGCCGACACCGTCTTCGCCGCTGCCGCGGCCTTGGCGGCCGGAGCGGCCGCCGAGGATCCCGCCGCTGCGGGCGAGAACAGCAGCAGCGCGGCCGCCAGCAGCGCCCCTTTGCTTGCCCCATTCCGATTCATATCCGATCAGCCTCCTTCATCCTTCTTGTCCAGCGCCTTGCGCGCGAGCTCGCGCAGCCGGCCGTAATCGGCCTCGTCCAGTCCGGCCCGCAGCTTGCGCTTGATCTGCTCCTTCTCCTCCGCCGTCACCCCGCCTGCGGCGAGCCGCAGCAGGCCGAGCGCCTCCTGCCGGTCCATCGCGCCGGCGACGATGGAGAGCGCTTCCCGCTTCTCGGCTGCGGACAGCCGGGCGGCAGCGTCGGCATAGGCCGCCGGCACTGCCGGCGCGGCTGCCGCGCCGGACGGGCCGCCGCTCGCCTCGGAGCCGGCCGCTGCCGGAGCCCCTTCCGCCTCCAGCGGCGGGGCGGCAGCGCCCGCAGCGGGCGGGACCGCTCCCGCCAGGAGCGGATCGCCTGCGGCCGCTGCCGAAGCTCCCGCCTCCGCCGCCAGCTGGGGAGCGAGCTGCTCCATGAAGGCGGCCAGCGCCTTGTCGGCGGCGCGCTCGGCGGCGATCCAGCCTCCGCCTCCGAGCAGCAGCGCGGCCGCGAGGCCGATCAGCAGCCTTTTCACGCGCTTGCGCATGATCCATCCTCCTTCCCCGCAACGAAAGCAAGGGCGGACGCCGAACGGATGTCCCTCCGTCCGGCGAAGGCTCCGCCCCCGCGATTCGATTCGGCTACAGCTGCTTGGCGGCGCGGTACAGCATCGCCGACGCCTCGGCGCGCGAAGCCTGCTGCTGCGGCTTCAGCTCGCCGCCGCCGCCGATGATGCCGAGCTGCGCGGCGATCGCTACGGCCGGCTTCAGCGAAGCGCTGACGGAAGCCCGGTCCTTGAAGCTCGCGAGCGCCTGCTCGGTGAGCAGCGACGTCGGATAGCCGCCCGCCTGCTGGAGCGCGCGCGCGATCATCGCGGCCATCTCCTGGCGGCTGATCGCCGCATGCGGAGCGAAGCTGTCGGCGCTGCGGCCGCTCGTGATGCCGCTCGCTGCCGCCGTGCCCACATACGGAGCGAACCAGTCGGACTCGCGGACATCCTTGAACGTCAGCGGCACCGCGTCGGCGCCAAGGTTGAACGTGCGCACGAGCATCTTGGCGAACTCGGCGCGCGTCACGCTGCGCGACGGCTCGAAGGCGCCGGCCGAAACGCCGTTCATGATGCCTTTGGCCGCCATCGTCTCGATCGTCGTCCGCGCCCAGTGCGAGGCCGGAATGTCCTTGAACGCCACCCGGTTCTCGACGACCGCGTACACCGAGCCGGCATCCTGCACGTCCGCCGAGTAGACCGAGCCCGCGACGCCCGACTGGAAGTCGGCTGCCCGGCCCGCCCGGATCTTGACGAGGCTCAGCCGGTCGGCGTCGACCGATCCGGAACGCGAGAGCGGCAGCTCGAGCCGCACCGGCCTGCCGAAGCTCGTAATCTTGCGGCCGGACTGCTCGATCTCGTACGTGTACGCTCTCGACGCCAGCGGCAGGCTGGAGGCGGAGGTGACGGCGCTGTCCTGCAGGCGGCTCAAGGTGATCGACAGCTTGCCGGTCCGCGCCGCCACCGGTACGGAGACGCGCGCGCCCTCCGCTTGGAGCCCGATGAAGTCGATGCCGCTGCTCTTGGCCGACTCCAGCACCTCGGCCGGGATGTCGAGCGACCAGCTGTCGGCCTGCTCGGTCTCGAAGTCAAGCTCCGCGCTCACCCGCAGCGAGCTCGTGCCGGCCTGTCCGGCTCCCTCGAAATCGGCGAGCGCGCCTTTGATCTGGGCCGCCGCGTCCGAGATGGCCGAAAACTGGCTGCCCGCCTCCTCGGCGTTCCACTCGGCGCTGAAGGCTCCGGCCGAGCGCGGCGTCGGCGCCGGCACCTTGATCTTGCCGATCGCATCGAGCGCTTCCTGCGCCGCCTTGAACGCCTCGCGGATCAGCTTCAGCTTCTCGCTGATCGAGCTCGTGGCGTTGTAGCGTTGCTTGATCGACTCGAGCTTGGCGAAATACTGCTGCAGGATCGCCGCGATCTGCTCCGCTACGCTGCCCGGACCGGTGTTGCCCGGCTCCTCGCCGGACCCGCCTCCGCTGCCCGGGGTCGGCGTCGGGAAGCCGGGGAACCCGGGGAACCCGGGAAAGCCCGGGAAGCCGCCTCCGCCAGGGTCCGGCGTCGGACTTGGCGTCGGAGACGCGCTCGGCGTCGGCGTTGGAGACTCGCTCGGTGTCGGCGTCGGAGACGCGCTTGGCGTCGGTGTCGGAGACTCGCTCGGCGTCGGCGTCGGAGACGCGCTTGGCGTCGGCGTCGGGGACTCGCTCGGCGTCGGCGTCGGAGACGCGCTTGGCGTCGGCGTCGCGCCTTCGGCCGTCAGCGTAATCTCCTTTTGGAAGATGACCTTGTCCGGGCCGCCGTACGGGTTGAGCAGCCGGGCCTGGATGACCGCGCTCCCCGAGGAGGCGCTGCCGGGGATCGTAACGATGCCGCTGCCCGTGACGGCCACGTCGTCGCTGCCGGACAGCTTGGCCCAGGTGAGCGCTACCGAAGGAATGGCGATGCCGCTGACGGTCAGCGAGTATTGATGCTGCCGTCCCTGCTGGGACACCTGCACCTGCTCGGCGCTCGTCAGCCGCATGAGCGCGACGAGCAGCGCCGACGCGGCCGGCTTCTCGTACGCGAGCCGCTCCTGGAAGCCCACCATCGTCTGCTGCAGGTCCATGCTCGTAATGCCGTACTCCTGCAGCATCGCGGCGAACGTATATTCGTCCGTGCGGGCGAGCAGGTCGTTCAGCACGCGCAGCATGAGCTCGTTGCGCTTCTGCGGCTCGTAGAGCAGCTGGAACAGCTGCGCCTGGCTGAGCTCGGCGATACGCTTGCGCACGGTGCCCTCGACGCCGAGGCGCGAGCCGCCGTCGCCGTAGAAGAACGCGACGACCTCGTCCATCGTCAGATCGCTGTCGCCGCCCGCGCGCACGATCGCGGCCAGCGCCGCGCGGTAGTCGGCGTTGGAGCGCAGCTTGCGCAGGTCGTCGTAGGTAGGACGGTACGTCAGCGCGAGCGTGTCGCGGTACAGCGCGAACAGGTTGTTCCGGATGAACTCGCGGTCCGCCGAAGCCGGCAGCTTGGCGTCGATCTTGTCCCATACCGGCGCGGCGAGCTGGAACTCGGCGGCCGGATCGAGCGCCTCGAGCTCCTCGCGGAAGCGAAGCACGTCCTGCAGGTCGGCCGGATCTCCGGCCAGCAGCGCTTCATGCAGCGCGTACAGCTGCGCCAGCGCGCCGTCGATGTTCGGCGGCTGCGGCAGCGAGCCGGCCGCGCTGGCGATGCCGCCGCCGGACAGGGAAGAAAGCGCGGCCGAAGGCAGCGCGGACAACGGGCCGGCCGCCATGACAGCGGCGAGCATGGCCAGAGACAGCTTGCGATGATTCGTCATAGGTTTCCTCACCTCGATTGTTCGGATAGGCGTTGCGGGAGATAGCAGGCCGGCCGCCGAGCAAGGCGCCGTACCGCGCCCGGCTTAAGGCGCGGCTTGAGCGCTGCCCGAGCGCGCAGCCCCAGTGCGCTGCCCGGCGCGCTGCCCGAGCGGACGGCCCGGCGTGCAGCTTGACGCTCTGCCTGCCGCTCGGCCCGGCGCTCGGCTTGACGCGCAAAGCCGCCGCCGAAGCGGCGTGCGGCTTGGTTCTAGTAGCTCAGCTCCGGCACGGGAGCCTTGACGCCGCGGGCGAGGCTCGGCCTGCCGACGGAATAATAGATGAAGTCGGTTCCCTGGAGCGCGGCCTCGTCGAACGCGTTGCGCCCGTCGATCAGCACCGGCTCGCGGACGACGGCGCGCAGCCGCTGCAGGTCCGTCTCGCCGAACTCGCTCCACTCGGTAAGCAGGCAGACCGCGTCGGAGCCCGCCGCCGCCTCCAGCGCGCTGCCGCACCAGACGACGGAGCCGTCTCCGCTGCCGAACTGGCTGCGGAAGTTGTCCATCGCGATCGGATCGTACGCCCGCACCTCGACGCCGCGCGCCAGCAGCTCGCCGATGATCTCCTGGGCGGGCGCCTCGCGCACGTCGTCGGTGTCCGGCTTGAACGCGAGGCCCCAGACGGCGACCGTGCGGCCGGACAGCTCGCCGCCGAAAATCGTCTCGAGCTTGCGGATGACGTTGAACCGCTGGTCCTGGTTCACCTCGACGACCGAGCGCAGCAGCTTGAACTCGTAGTCGACGTGGCCGGCGATCTGGATGAGCGCCTGCGTGTCCTTCGGGAAGCAGGAGCCGCCGTAGCCGATGCCCGCCTTGAGGAACGAGGCGCCGATCCGCTTGTCGCGGCCCATGCCCTCGGCGACGCGGGTGACGTCGGCCCCGACCTTCTCGCAGATGTTGGCGATCTCGTTGATGAACGAGATCTTCGTCGCGAGGAAGGCGTTGGAGGCGTACTTGATCATCTCGGCGCTGCGGATGTCAGTGACGACGAAGGCGCAGCCGAGGCCGGCGTGCAGCTCGCGCAGCAGCGCCTCGGCGCGCGGCGAGTCGGTGCCGATGACGATCCGGTCGGGATGCATCGTGTCGGAGACGGCGGAGCCTTCCCGCAGGAACTCCGGCAGCGAGACGCTGTCGAACGGGCAGTCGGTCCGCTCCCGGATCAGCTCGCGCACCTTTTCGTTCGTGCCGACCGGCACCGTGCTCTTGATGGCGACGACGGGACGGCCTTCCATCGCGTCCGCGATCTCCTGCGCCGCCAGCTCGATGTACGCCAGATTCGCCTGGCCGCCCGGAAGCGGCGGCGTGCCGACGGCGATGACGATCAGATCCGCGCCCTTGACCGAATCGCCGAGGCTCGACGTGAAGCGCAGCCGCCCGAGCTCCGCGTTTCGCACGGACAGCTCCTGGAGGCCCGGCTCGTAGATCGGGATCTCCCCGTTCTGGAGCGTCGCGACCTTCAGCGGATCCTTGTCCACGCAGATGACGCTGTGCCCCAGCTCCGCGTAGCAAACGCCCGATACGAGGCCGACATATCCTGTCCCTACTACCGTAATCTTCATCGCTTCCACTCCCGATCGTTTATTGGACACTCTCTACATGCTCAGTCCGGGCGCCTGTCCGCCTGCGGCGGCCCGCTCCAGCAGCCGGGCGGCGATCCGCGCCGCTTCTCCCGGCGGCGCGAGCGGCGCCTCCTCCAGCAGGCTGCCGGCCGCCGCCGCCGCCGAGCCGGGCCCGCCGGCAAGCAGCTTCAGCAGCCGGCCGCCGAGCTCCGGCGACGCGAGCTCCGGCTCGCCGAGCATCAGCAGCGGATGCCGGCCGCGGAGCGTCTCCGCGATGCAGCGGTCCTCGCGGAAGCCGGGCCGCTCCAGCAGCGCGAGCGGCTTGCCGAGGCAGACCGCCTCGGAGACGGTGCCCCAGCCGGGCTTCGTCAGCACCGCGTCGCAGGCCGCGACGTACAGCTGCGATTCCGTGCAGCTCTCCGGGATGCGGACCGCCTCCGCCCCGTCCGGCAGCTCCATGCCGGAGGAGACGACCGCCAGCCAGCGCGGATCGCGCAGCAGGCCGAGCCGCTCGAGCGGGCTGCCCGGTCCCGAGCCCATGCCGGGAAACAGCGCGAGCAGCCGCCTCTCTCCGCTCGGATCAAGCCGGCGCCGCAGCTCGGCCGCGCGCTCCGGATCGGCAGCCCGGCAAAAATATCCGGTCCGCTCGATCGGCTCGCTCCCCCACTGCGGCTCGCTCGCTCCGGCCAGCGCCACAAAGGCGTCCATGTCCAGATAAGGCCGGGCCAGCGGCGCGAGCAGCTCCTCGGGCAGCAGCTCCTGATAGGCGGTGTACCAGGTGAAGTTGGACAGGCCGACGCTGCGGATGCCCGCCCGCCGAGCGGCAGGGAACGCTTCCGCGACGATGTCCGAGACGGTCAGGCTTGCTCCGGTCGAGCCGAGCCAGGCCGCCTCCCGGCGGATGCGCAGCGGCAGCCCCTCCAGGTAGGCGAGGACCTCCGCGCGCAGCCGCGGCGGATCGGCCTGCAGGCTGCCGGGGCGCAGCGAGTAGCCCGGGTCCGAATCGATGCGCCGCGCCAGCAGCCGATGATCGAGGCCGCCGGACCGGGCCGCTGCGGCGAAGCCGCCTGCCAGCGAGCGCTCCAGCAGCGGCAGCGTGCGGCCGCTGGCCAGATGCAGCTGCAGCGGCAGCCCGGCCTCGTCCGCCTGGCGGAGCAGCTCGCGGATGACCGCGATGGAGCGCGAGGCATGGCCGTAGCCGTAGTCCGAAACGTAATAGGCGATCGATAAAGCCATGCCTCGCGGCCTCCTTTGCCCTAGCTGAAATCTGCGGATGACCGCGGCATCCGCGGACGCTCTACGCCCGCAGGCAGTTCTGCTCGATCTCTTCCCAGCTGCCGTACAGCTCCATGATCGAGTTCTCGAGATGCTTCGGGCCGGTCTGCACGGAGATGAACTCCAGATCGTCCGCCGCCCGGACGCCGTGCAGCGTCTTCATCGGGATGTGGACGACGTTGCCCGCGCGAATCTTCATATAAGTGCCGTTGCAGATGAACTCGCCCGAGCCCTTCACGACCGTCCACACCTCCTCGCGGTGCTGATGCAGCCGGTAGCCGATGCTGGCGCCGCTGTCGATGCCGACGCGCTTGGTCAGCACGGCGGTGCCGTCGTCGTAGCTGCGGTCGTCGAGCACGCGCACCCAGCCCCAGCGCCGCTCCTCGTACATCGGGCGCTGGTCGTGGCCGATGAATTCCTTCAGCCGCGTGCTGGCGCCTTTCTCGGCGACGAGGATGCCGTCCGGGCTGGCCGCCACGACGACGTTGGAGAGGCCGATCACCGTGACCGGGATGTCCGTCTCGTTGACGAGATGCGTGTTCGTGCAGTCGCCGCTGACGATGCCGCGCCCCATGCGCGCGTCCTTCATCTCCTCCGTGAGCGTGTTCCATGTGCCGAGGTCCTTCCAATAGCCGTCATAGGACACCGCCGCGATGCTCTGCGCCCGCTCCACGACCTCGTAGTCGAAGCTGATGCTCTCCAGGCTCTCGTAGTCGGCGGCGAGCCGGTCGTAGGACAGCGGGATGCCCTTGGCCGCCATGATGTTCAGCATGTAGTCGAGCTTGAAGGCGAACACGCCGCAGTTCCACAGCGCGCCGCTCGCGATCAGCTCCTGCGCCGCCGCCTCGGACGGCTTCTCGCGGAAGCCGCCGACGCGCAGCGTCCCGCCTGCGCCCGGAGCGTCCCCTCCCGCCTCCGGCACGATGTAGCCGTACTTTTCCGAAGGGTAGGTCGGCTTGACGCCGATCAGCGCGAGGTCGGCGCCGCTGTCCCGCAGCACGCCGTCCAGGCTCGCCACCGTCTGGAAGAAGCGGTCCTCGACGTACGGGTCGACGGGCAGCACCGCCACCGTCTCGCCGGGATCGACTTTCTCCACGGAGAACAGGTACGCCGCCGCCAGCGCGATCGCCGGGAACGTATCCCGCCGCGCGGGCTCTACGATGAGCGGCACGTCCGGGCCGAGCTGGCCGCGGATCAGCTCCGTCTGCGTGGCGCCGGTCGCGATGTAGCCGGAGCCGGCGAAGCCCGCCTCCTCGATCTGGCCCCAGACGCGCTGGACCATGGAGACGCGGGAGCCTTCGCCGTCTTCGAGCACCTTCAGGAACTGCTTCGACCTCAGGTCGTTGGAAAGCGGCCACAGCCGCTTGCCGGAGCCTCCGGACAACAGGACGAGCTTCATCATCGATCTCCGCCTTTCAGATTGGAATGGGTAAGGACGCGCGCGCCGGCTCCCGCCTCTGCTTGCGGCCGGCCGGCCGCCGCCGCGCGGCCAGCCGGAATTTTGCGGCCGCGGCCGCCGCCGGCATGCAGCGACAGCAGCAGCTCGCGGTACTTCTCGAGCGACAGGCTGCGGCGCAGATGGCGCTCCAGATAGTCGCGCCCCTGCAGTCCCCGCTCGGCGAGGCCGGCGCGGCCGAGGCTGTACAGCGCCATCAGCTGGCGCGCGGCGTCGCCGTAGCGCTGGGGCTCGGTCGACGTGCCGCAGCTGCTGTCCCGGATGAGGCGATGCGCCTCGCTGCCTTCCTCCAGCACGCCCATGACCGCCTTGCCCGCCGCCATGACGCCGTAGATCTTGCTCGGCACCGACACGCCCTTGATGCCCTTCTGGTTGACGACCAGATGCACGTCGGCCGCGCCGAGCGAGTAGCGGAGCTGGTCCTTCGGCTGGTAGGGGAGGAACAGGACGTTCGTCAGCCCCTGCTCGCGCGCGAACTGCTCCATGAGCGGCTTGACCGCGCCTTCGCCGATGAACACGAACATCAGGTCGGACAGCTCGCGGAACTGCGGCGCGATGCGGATCAGGTTCTCGAGATCGTAGTAGAGCCCGAGGTTGCCGGAGTACATGACGACGAACTTGTCCTCCAGCCCGTGCCGCTTCAGGAACGCCGCCACGCCGGGATCGTCGCGCCTCAGCGGCACGATGTCCTGCTCGTCGGTCCAGTTGTTGATGACCGAGTGCGGCGGCACGTTCTTGCCGCCGAAGCGGCGGACGAGCGTCTCCTTCATATCCTGGCCGACGAGGATGACGTGGTCCGCCAGGCGGCAGTTCAGCTTGTCGAGCAGGAGCGCCGTCCGCTGCAGGAGCGGATGGTTCATGAATCCGACCGCCTGCGCCTGCTCGGGGTTGAAGTCCTGGATGTTGTAGATGTGCCTGGAGCGCAGCGCCAGCTTGCCGATCGTGCCGATCAGGCCGCCGAGCACCGGCGGCTGCGAGATCGTGTAGACGAAGTCCGCCTTGCGCTGCCGCAGCAGCAGCCGCACCGCATGCAGGAAGTAGGCCGAGATGTAGCGCAGGCGGCTCGCCTTGCTGCGCTTGTCCACCTCCGGCAGGCGGATGCGCAGGATCGAGATGTTCTCCAGCCGGTCCTCGGCGTAGCGCGGCGCCTTGGCGTCCTTTTTCTCCCCGGCGTAGCCCGGCTGCTGCGCGATGACCGTAATGTCGAAGTCATGCTGCAGATGCAGGCACAGCTCGGTGAGGATCTGCCCGGTCGAGGCATAGTCGGGATAAAAATAATTGATGACGAACACGATGCGCGGCTTGCTCATCGCCCTTTGGCCTCCTTTCGTGCGGGCTCGCCGGCGCTGCGGCCGGTCTCCCTCGCTTGATGCCGCTTGTCAACCGGCGTTCCGTCCTGCGCGGCGGTCCTTCTGGAGTCCGCCGTCCGTCATGGCCTCGCCTTCCGCGACTCCCGCGCCTCCCGCGCCTTCCTCCGCGCCGTCCTTGACGATCCGGCGCTTCACGAACGCCGCCGGCGTGCCGGCATGCACCTCGCCGTCCGGCACCGGACGGGTGACCGTGCTGCGGGCGGCGACGACGCCCATGACGCCGACCGTCACGCCGGGATAGACGAACGCGTCGCTCGCGACCCAGGCGCCGTCGCGGAGGACGATCGGCCGCGTCACCAGGCCGAAGCGAGGATCCTCGATGTCATGGGAGCCGGTGCACAGATAGCTGCGCTGCGAGACGACGCAGTGGGCGCCGACCTCGATCCGGTCGAGGCTGTAGAACTCCGCTTCGTCGCCGATCCACGACCAGTCGCCGATCGACACTTTCCACGGATAGGTGAAGCGCGCCGTCGCCCGCACCTGCACGCCGCGTCCGATCCGGGCGCCGAACAGCCGCAGCAGGAAGCGCCGCCAGCCGTACATCGGATGCAGCGAGTAGCGGAACAGGCTGCCCTGCACGAGCCACCAGAGCAGCACGACCGCCCCGCTCCGTCCGCGCGAGTACCCGCTCTGGTCGTACCGGTCGAGCCGGATGCGGTTCGCGCTCATGAGCCCCAGGTCAGGCCGGCTTGAGCGCCGCGCCCGCTTCCGGCCCGGCCGGCCTCTCCGGCGAGCCTGCGATATTCCTGCTCCAGCTGCGCGGCGACCTGCGACCACTCGTAATACTGCGAGGCCATCGCGCGGCCGCGCTCGCCCATCCGCTCCCGCAGCTCAGGATCGTCCAGCAGCTGGCAGGCCGCGTCCGCGACCCGGATCGGGTCGACCGGCGTCGCCAGCCCCGCCCCTTCGGCGACGACCTCGCGCCAGATGTTGACCTTGTCGGAGATGACGACCGGCACGCCGCAGGCCATCGCCTCGACGACGGCGATGCCGAAGTTCTCCGAGTACGAAGGCAGCAGGAACAGGTCGGCGTCGCGCAGCACGGCGAGCTTGTCCGTCCCGGTCAGCATGCCGGTGAAGATCGCGAACTCGCTCAAGGACGCCGCCTTCAGCCAGTCGCGCACCCTCTGGCCGTAATTCTCGTCATCCGGTCCGGTCAGCACGAGCACCGTATCGGGATGGCGCCGATGGATGTCGCGGAACGCCTCGACCAGCACGTCGAGCCCCTTCTTGAAGTTGATGCGGCTGAAAAACAGCAGCATCCTCTTGCCTTCCAGCAGCTTGTAGCGGGAGCGGAACGTTCCTTTGGGCGGCAGCTCGCGGTAGTCGGAGGAGTTGATGCCGTTCGGGACGACGAAGCCGGAGCTTCCGTGCACGTACGGCTCGGCGAGCAGCAGCTCTTCCTCGGTCGTGTAGTGCAGCGCGTCGGCGCGGCGGATGTTGCGGTCCTCGAACAGCGTCTCCATGATTTTCTTGCGATAGCGATGGCGGGCATGCATGACCGGATCGAGCGTCCCGTGCGGACGGACGATGTACGGCACCCCGTGCTTGCGGGCGTAATGGCCGGCAGCCATCCCGTGGAACAGATAGAGCGAGTGGATATGCACGATGTCGAAGCGCGGCATCTCCTTTTTCAGCGCGGCCGCCATCGCCGGCGAGGTGCGCCAGAACTTCGGCTGGATGACCGGGAAGTACCGGATGTCCACGCCGTTCTTGCGGATCGTCCGGTCGGTCGGCACCTCCAGCACGCCGCTTCCGTCCTGGTTGGTCGTGAAGATCGTCACGTCGTGGCCGCGCGCCGCGAGGGCCGCCGCCATCTCCATTCCGGCCTTTGCCGGGCCGCCGTAGCGGGGCGCCAGATTGGCGATCACATGCAGGATGTTCATGCCTTCACTTCCCTGTTCTCAAAATGGTCAGCCGGACAGCTTGCCCGTGCTGCGCAAGGAGCCCCCTGCGGGAACGGCCGCATCGCCGCCGATCCGCTGCAGGATGTCATGCAGTCTTGCCGTATAGTTCGCGTAGCTGAAATGGCCGAGTCCTTCGGGCACTTCCCCGCGCGGCTTGGACAGCAGGCGCAGGATGCCCCCCTGCACCTGCTCCGGATCGGCCGGATCGATCAGCTCGCCGAGCTTGCCGTGCATCAGCGCCTCGCTGCTGCCGTCCTTGCTCGAGGCCAGCGCCGGCACGCCGCAGGCCATCGCCTCCAGCAGCACGATGCCGAAGCCTTCGCCGTGGCTCGGCATCGCGAAGCCGTCGGCAAGCCGGTAGTGGTCGGCTTTTTCCTCCTCTGCGATCAAGCCCGTGAACACGACGGCATCGTCCACGCCGAGGGCGGCGGCCTTCGCCTCCAGCCGCGCGCGGTCGCTGCCGTCGCCCACGATCAGATAGCGCAGGCGAGGCACCTGCCGCCTCAGCGTCGGCAGCGCCTCGAGCACCTCGTCGAAGCCCTTGCGCCGATCCTGGCCCGCGAGCCGTCCCAGCGTCATGACGATCCGGTCCTGCGGCTGCAGCCCGTAGCGCTCCATGAGATAAGCCGGCCGCGGACCCGGCGTGAACTGTCCCGGCTCGAACGAGTTCGGCAGCACGTAGGACGGAATGCCGGCCAGGCCCGTCCAGCCGCAGAAGCGGTCCAGCGTCAGCCGGCTGACCGAGATGACGGCGTCCAGCTGGCTCAGCGCCCAGCCGGTGCCGCCGCGCGTCACCGGGTCCCAGGCGTCGATGCCGTGGATGATGAGCGCCAGCTTGGCGCCGGTCATTTTTTTGGCGAGCGCCGCGAACGGCAGCAGATTGATATGCCCGCAGAGGATGACGTCGCTGCCTCTCGCCCGTCCCAGCAGCGAGCCGAGCACCGTTTTCAGATAGCGGGGCTTGCTGTTCAGGCCGGCCGTCACGTAGTCGAGCTTCGGCGGGAGCTCTCCCGGCGGATAAGGCATGATGCGGGGGATCGCCGTCGCCCGCTCGACCTGCGGACTGGAGCAGACGGCGCCGAGCAGGTCGCGGTTGAACTTGGCGATGCCGCCGTGTCCGCCATAGGCGTCGGTGAGCAGTACAAGCGGCTTCATGGCGTCATTTCTCCCTTCAGGTTGGCATCGGAGCGGCTGTCCGGCCGAGCGCTCCGGTGGCGGAGCGGCTCGGCTCGCCGTCCGTCAGCACGGCCCAGCAGGCCGCCAGCAGGAACAGATAGACGAACTGCTCCAGGATGTTCGTCGAGATGCAGAGGACGAAGTTGACGACGACGAACACGTACAGCTGCAGGCTGCGGCTCCGCAGCTTGCGCAGCAGTCCAGGCGCGGCCGCGATCGCCGCCGCCAGCAGCAGCGACAGCGACAGCAGGCCGTACTGGGTCAGGATCGAGTTGAACGTGCCGTCCATGATCTGGTGATCGAGCTCGACCTCGAGCTGCTTGTTCAGGTTGACGCCGGCATTCGTGCCGTAGCCGATGCCGTCGCCGAACAGCACGACGCTCAGCGGATTCGAAGTGAAGAAGCCGGTCAGCATGTCGATCCGTCCGCCCTCCACCTGCGCCTCGACAATGCTGCCGCGGTCGGCCATCAGCGTCGCCGCCTGCACGCCGCCCGTGAGGGCGAGCAGCGAGAAGCAGATGATCGCCGGCGTCAAGTACGCCGATCCGGGGCGCTTCCTTCCGAGAAGCACCTTTTCGACGAGCAGGAAAAACACGATCAGGAAGCAGCCGATGATCGCCGAGCGCGTGCCGGACATGCCGGCGACGCCGAGCGCGAGCAGCTGCAGAAGCGGCCCCAGCCTGCGCTGGACCCGGCCGAGCCGCGGCCGGGCGGCGTACAGGATCATCGCGCTGCCGAGCGCCAGGTAGCCGGCGATCGAGATGCCGCCGAACGTGCCGATCAGCCGCAGCGAGAACGGATTCACGACACCGAACCGGCTGGTGAACAGCGCGTACTGGATCGCCAGCACGATGAACTCGACCAGCAGCAGCCAGCCGATGCAGCGGGCGAGCGCGCGGATGAACTCCGGTCGGCCGCGCATCAGCCCGATCGCTTTGACGCAGAACAGGATCAGCAGCAGCGAGCGGCCCCCGGCCGCGACCTGATAGAGGTTGACCGTCGACTCCCGATAGGCGAGCACGGCGGTGCCATACAGGAGGAGCAGGATCACAGGCAGGTAGTGCGCGGCCAGCCGGTAGCGCTCTTGCCTGCGCATGTCGATCCAGAAGAACAGCCCGAGCAGCGCGACCATCAGGATGTCCTTGACGTACCGGAGGCTCGGTCCGAACAGCGGCTCGCCGATCGCGAACTTGGCGTAGGAGACGCGCATGCTCGCGATATCGTTGAGCGCCTCCGGCAAATAGGCCATCGAGGCGAAGATGAAGTAGGCGATCAGCCCCCGGCGCGCCCAGTCCTCCAGCGACGCCCCTCCCAAGCGGCCGCTCCGGCGGAAAGCGGGCTGCAGCGGCTGCGAGCTTGCCATGGCCATGGCGCTAGGCGTTCACGCTCATCGCGTGCAGGTAGGACGCCTCGTGCTGGACGCGCTTCAGGTCCTCGTCGACCATCATCTTGACGAGCTGCTCGAAGCCGACCTCGAGCGTCCAGCCGAGCTTCTCCTTCGCCTTGGCGCAGTCTCCGAGCAGCAGGTCGACCTCCGCCGGCCGCTGGAACTCGGGATCGATGACGACGTAGTCGCGGTAGTCGAGGCCGACATGGGAGAATGCGACGTCCAGCAGCTCGCGCACCGTGTGCATCTCGCCGGTCGAGATGACGAAGTCGTCCGGCTCGTCCTGCTGCAGCATGAGCCACATCGCCTTGATGTAGTCGCCGGCGAAGCCCCAGTCGCGCAGCGCGTCGAGGTTGCCCATGCGCAGCTCCTTCTGCAGGCCGAGCTTGATGCGGGCGACGCCGTCGCTCACCTTGCGCGTCACGAACTCGATGCCGCGGCGCGGCGATTCGTGGTTGAACAGGATGCCGGAGCAGGCGAACATGCCGAAGCTCTCGCGGTAGTTGACCGTGATCCAGTGGCCGTACACCTTGGCTACGCCGTACGGGCTGCGCGGATAAAACGGCGTCGTCTCCTTCTGCGGCGTCTCGACGACCTTGCCGAACATCTCGCTGCTCGACGCCTGGTAGAAGCGCGCGCTCGGCTTGACGATGCGCACCGCCTCGAGCATGTTCGTCACGCTGATCGCCGTCAGATGGCCGGTCGCCAGCGGCTGCGGCCAGGATGCGGCTACGAACGATTGCGCGGCCAGGTTGTACACCTCGTCCGGATCGGAGACGCGCACCGCCTCGATCAGCGAGGCGAGGTCGGTCAGGTCGCCGGACACCCAGTTGATGCGGTTCTTGATGTGCTCGACGTTCTCGTAGTTCGGCGTGCTCGTGCGCCGGCGCATGCCGTACACCTGATACCCTTGGCCGAGCAGGAACTCCGCCAGATACGATCCGTCTTGACCGGTTACCCCTGTGATGAGCGCTTTTTTCATATGCCGCATCCCCCTATTGGATGATAGATTTTTGGTTGAAAAGCTAAGCCAGCGCCGCTTGCCGATAGCCGGAGTACACCTGGCGGATGCCGTCCGCAAGCGGGGTGGAGGCGCGCCAGCCGAGGCCGTTGATGCGGCTCGTATCGACGAGCTTGCGCGGCGTGCCGTCGGGGCGGGAGGCGTCGAACGCCAGCCGGCCCTCGTAGCCGACGACGCCGGCGATCAGCTCGGCCAGCTCGCGGATCGCGATGTCCTCGCCGACGCCGATGTTGACGATGTCGCTGCCGTCATAATGCTCCATCAGATGCAGGCAGGCGTCCGCCAGATCGTCCGCGTGCAGGAACTCGCGGCGCGGCGTGCCGGTGCCCCAGATCTGCACCTCCGGCGCTCCGGATTCCTTCGCCTCGTGGATCTTGCGCAGCAGCGCCGGCAGCACATGGCTCGTCTCCAGGTCGAAGTTGTCGTTCGGACCGTATAGATTCGTCGGCATCGCCGAGATGAACGTCGTGCCGTACTGGCGGTTGTACGCCTGGCACATCTTGATGCCGGCGATCTTGGCGATCGCGTACGCCTCGTTCGTCGGCTCGAGGTCGCCGCGCAGCAGGCTGTCCTCCTGCAGCGGCTGCGGCGCCAGCTTCGGATAGATGCAGGTCGAGCCGAGGAACAGCAGCTTCTTCACGCCATGCCGACGCGCCGCGTCGATGACGTTCGTCTGGATGAGCAGGTTGTCGCGGATGAAATCGCCGCAGTAGTCGTTGTTGGCGACGATGCCGCCGACCTTGGCGGCGGCGAGGAAGACGTACTCGATTCCCGCCGAGGCGAAAAACGCCTCGACCGCCCCCGCGTCGCGCAGGTCGAGCTCGCGGCTCGTGCGGCCGATCCGGTTGGCGAAGCCTCTGGACTCGAGCGCCCGCCAGATGGCCGAGCCCGCCAGTCCGCGATGGCCGGCGACGTAGATGGCCGATTGCTTGTCCATGTCCTTCCGCTCCTTTTTGCTGATGGGATTAAAACGCGTCCTTGCTGCCGAGCAGCACCCGCACGGTCCGCAGCAGGATGCGCGCGTCCATGCCGAGCGAGCGCTCGCGCACGTACTGCAGGTCGAGCTCGACCATCTGCTCGAACGTCAGGCTGCTGCGTCCGCTCACCTGCCACAGCCCGGTGCAGCCGGGCGTGACGTCGAGCCGCTGGCGGTCGTAAGGCGTATACTCCGCGACCTCGCGCGGCAGCGGCGGCCGCGGGCCGACGAGCGACATGCTGCCCTGCAGCACGTTGACCAGCTGCGGCAGCTCGTCGATGCTCGTCTTGCGGATGAAGCGGCCGACCCGCGTGATGCGGGGATCGTTCTTCATCTTGAACATCGCGCCCTGGACCTCGTTCTGCGCAAGCAGCTCCTTCAGCCGCTCCTCCGCGTTCGAGACCATCGAGCGGAACTTGAACATGCGGAACGGCTTGCCGTCCTTGCCGACGCGCGTCTGGTAGAAAAAGACGCTTCCCTTCGGATCCTCGAGCTTGATCAGCAAGCCGATCAGCACGAACACCGGACTGAGCAGCACGAGGCCGATCAGCGAGCAGCCGACGTCGACCGCCCGCTTCATGCCTTCGTACAAAGCGATCTGCCGCGCCTGGGCCGGACATCCGCCTCCCGCCGCCATCATTTCCTCGCTTCGGTCTGGATATGCCAAGTGAACCGCTCCCCTTTCCTTGGATTCGTTCGACCGGCGGCCGCCCGCCGGTCCGTTCGCCCGTCGTTCCCCGATCAGTTCGCCTGCTCGGCCGTCGACAGCTCCGCTCCCGGCACATCCCTCGTCCAAGCCTGGTAATAGCTCATGTTCTTGCCGTAGGAGTTGTCGAGGACGACATGGGGCAAATCCATCAGGCTGGCGAGGATGTGGCCGTGCAGCCGGGAGGTGACGATCATGCGGTAGGAGCCGAACTGCCTGACCGCCTTGTCCACCAGATGCTGCGAGTAGCGGTACCAGACGCGCTGCAGCAGCCCCCGGGCTGCCGTGAAGCGGTACAGCTTCATGATCAGCACGATGCCTTTCCGCTCCGCAGGATGGTAGAGATGCTGCCAGTCCTTGCTCTCCGAGCCGCCGGCCTTCCGCTCCAGCTTCTCCTGCTCGGGCGTCTTCTCGACGTCCGTCCGCAGGAAGAACAGCGTGTCCTTCGTCGGATGCTCCGGCGCGGCGATCGGATACAGCTGATGGGCCATGTCGGGCGACAGGTAGACCTGCACGTTTTTGAACTTCTTGCTCGCCATCTCGTACGAGAGCGAGTCCCGGACGTACAGATGCAGGTCGGGATGGCGGTTCAGGATGCTGGCCGTGCGGCCGAAGTTCAGCTCGCTCTTGTAAAAGATCGTCTGCGGCAGCACGACGATCCGGTTGCCCGGATAGCGCTCCACGACGCTCTCGCGCAGCAGCTGATGCTTGGCGTACAGGTCGCCGAAGTTGCCGCCGCCCTGCAGCACGAGGATGACGCCGGGCGGCACGCGCAGCTCGTCCGGGAAGTCGGCGACGCTGTAGCGGGCCTTCACGCGGATGCCATGCGCCTGAAAGAAGGCCTCGGTCCCTTTCATGATGAGGATGTCGCCGATGTTGCTGTAGACCGGGTAGTCGATGTAGATGATTTCCGAGCCCTTCGGGATGCTCTTCGTAATGAGCGACAGCCTCTCCTTGAGCTGCTCCATCGGATGCAGGCCCAGGCGGCCCGCCGCGAGCGGCGATTCGATCTCGGTCTTGCCCATGCGTCTCATGCTCCCCCTTCGGCGGCGGATGCCGCCTTTTTTCTTGCTTGGATTCGAGCCTTCAGAAACTTCAGGTCCTCGCTGCCGGACAGGATGCGGCGGATCGGGACGCCGAACAGCAGCTTCATCGAGGCGATCGAGAACGCCATCCGGATGAACGCGCCGCCGAGCAGCGCGAGCGCCAGTCCTTCCAGTCCCCAGATCGGGACGAAGGCGAAGAACAGCCCGATCGTCGCGGCGAGCGCGACCAGCTGCCGCACGAGCACCATGCCCGGCCGTCCCATCGCGTTGAACGCCGAGGCGAGGAGCCAGGAGCCGCCGCCGACGATGCACTCGATCGACAGCAGGTAGAACGCGGCGCTCGAGCCGGCGAAGTCCGGGCCGAACACGAGGCCGATCAGGCGGCCGCCGATCCACATCGCCGGCACGACCGCGAGCGTCATGAGCGCCATCGACAGCCGGAACGCCCGGCTGACCGAGGCGATGACGACCTCCTTGCTCTCGCCCGTCACCTTCGGGAATACGACGCTCGTGATCGCCGTCTGCACGACGTTGAACATGCGGGACAGCGCGTAGATGACGGAGTAGACGCCAAAGTCGCGCGGCGCCAGCAGCGCCAGGATGATCAGCTTGTCGAACTGGCCGTACAGCGTGCCGAGCAGGTCGGTGCCGTACACGCGGCTGCCGTAGCCGAGCAGCGGACCGGCGACGCGCCGGCTCCACGCTTGCCGCAGCGGCGCCCAGCCGAGCTCGTCGCGCAGCGCGTACAGCGCCGCCGCGATGACCGCGCCGGTCGTCGCCAGATAGACCGAGGCGGCGGCGGTCAGCGTCAGCGCTCCCGCCGCCCACAGCGCCGCCAGTCCGGCGAGGTTGAGCAGCGGCACGTACAGCCGGATGCCGTTGTAGACGCCGAACCTCGCGCGGCTCTGGGCGGCGGCGGCGATCAGGTTCGCCGCCAGCGCCATCGGCACGGCGAGCGCGGCGTAAAAGCGGGCCGCCGCGATCGCCTCGGCGCTGTAGCCGTCCATCCACTGCGGCAGCAGGAACCAGGCGAGCGTGCCGGTCAGCAGGCTGACCGGAAGCAGCAGCGAGAAGGCGAGCGCCGCCGCCTCCCGCAGCGCCGCGCCGCGCTTCACCTGGTAGATCAGCGACGTCGGCAGCCCGAAGCCGGTCAGCCCGGCGAGGAAGGCCGGCCAGAACAGGATCGCCGCCAGCTCGCCCTTGCCCTCCGCTCCGAGCAGGCGGGCCGTCAGGATGGAGCTCAGCGTGCCGAGCAGCAGGATGAGCAGGTTGACGCCGCTCGTGCGGGCGATCGTCGCCAGCGCGCCCTTGCCGCGGAGCGCGCCGGCCAGGCGGCCGATCCGGCCCCGCCGCCGGGATGGCGGCTGCGCCGGGAGCGCGATTTCCGGCCGGATCGGGTCCAGACTCATGAGCGATTCTCCTTTTTCACTAAAAATTATTCATTATGCGACCATAAGAGCGTCAGCTCGCCCGGCCGCGCGCCGCAGCAGCCGTCCGCTCCTTACTTGAACCAGCCGAGCCTCCCGGCAATATAGCCGTTGCTGTACTGGATGCGCCGCAGCTGCACCATCTGCTTCTGCGGATTCGGCAGCGAGAGCAGCAGCAGCAGCGCCGACGGGCCGATCTTGAGCGCCTGCTTTAGCATGTAGGCCGCTCCCCGGCCTCCGCGCGCGGCGTCGCTGATGCCTTGCCAGTACACCCGGCGCAGGAACCACTTGCGGCTGATGCGGCTGCGGTCGATTTTATGGTCGACGGCCGCATGCGGCGTGTAGTAGACGGTGCTGCTCCGGCGGATGCGGCCGATCAGCTCGCTTTCCTCGTTGGACAGCAGGCTGCTGCCGACGCGGCCGAGATCCTCGCGGAACGGCTCATGCTCCCGGAACAGCGCGGCCCGAAACGCGACGTTCGCACCGAACGGGATGCGCGGCGCCTCCATTTCGACGACGCGCGGCGCGAAGTCCAGCACCGTGTAGAGCGTCTTGAACGCCTCCGGCAGCCAGTCCGGCTCGCCGCCCTCCCACACCGGGTCGATGCGTCCGCCGACGCAGCCGATCGCCGGGTCCCGCTCGAACACGTCGACGATCGCGCCCATCCAGCCCGGCCTCGCCACCGCGTCGTCGTCGAGGAACAGGATGTACTCGCCCCTCGCCTCGCGGATCGCCCGATTGCGCGCGGCCGACAGGCCGAGCTTGTCCTCGCGGATGCAGCGCACCCGCTCCGGGCCGACGCCGGGTCGTTCCTGGATGCCGCGGATCGCATCCGCCGTGCCGTCGGTCGAGCGGTTGTCGATGACGAGCACCTCGTACTGCGACTCGTCGACCTGCTGGGCGAGCACGCTTTCCACCGCCTCTCGCGTGTCTTTTGCACGGTTGTGCGTGCAGATCGCAACAGTCACCTTCATGCTACTCGCCCCGCGCCGCCATCAGGCCCCGGCCGAGCTCGCGCTCGAGCATCTCGCTCATCTCCGACAGCAGCGGATGGCGCAGCTCAGGGTTGCGTATCGCGAACTCCAGCGACGTCAGGATGAAGCCGAGCTTTTCCCCCACGTCATAGCGGATGCCTTCGAAGTCGTAGGCGAATACGCCCTGGCTCTCGTTGAGCCGCTGGATCGCGTCGGTCAGCTGGATTTCTCCGCCTGCGCCGACCTCCTGCCTCCCGAGAAAGTCGAAGATCTCCGGCGTCAGCACGTAGCGGCCCATGATCGCCAGATTCGACGGCGCCTCGCCCGGAGCGGGCTTCTCGACGAAGCGGCTGACGCCGTGCAGCCGGCTCTGCGGCACTTCGATATGGCCGATCGGATCGACGATGCCGTAGCGATGCGTCTGGTCGACGCCGACCGTCTGCACGCCGATGACCGACTTGCCGGAGCGCTCGTACTGCTCGATGAGCTGCTTCGTGCACGGGATGTCCGACTGCACGATGTCGTCGCCGAGCAGCACCGCGAACGGCTCGTCGCCGATGAAGTTGCGGGCGCACCAGACGGCATGGCCGAGCCCCTTCGCTTCCTTCTGGCGGATGTAGTGGATCTCGACGTTGGAGGAGCGGCGCACCTTTTCGAGGATGTCGAGCTTGCCCTTCTCCGCCAGCGTATGCTCGAGCTCGAAGGCGATGTCGAAATGATCCTCGATCGCCCGCTTGCCCTTGCCGGTGACGACGATGATGTCCTCGATGCCGGATTCGATCGCTTCCTCCACGATGTACTGGATGGTCGGCTTGTCGACGATCGGCAGCATTTCCTTCGGCATCGCCTTCGTCGCGGGCAGGAACCTCGTTCCGAGCCCTGCGGCAGGGATAATCGCTTTCCTTACTTTTTGCATGCCCCTCATCCCTTCTTTGGATCGAATTGGTGGTTGACGCTCGGCCCGCCCTGCTCCGGTCCGGGCCGGTCTGTCCGCGGACAGCCTCGGCTTCAGCCCTGCTGCTCTTCCCCGCCGTAGTAGTAATAGTAATAGCCGCTACCGCTCGAGCGGTCCACGTTGTTGAGCACGACGCCGAGCAGCCGCGAGCCGGCCTGCTCCAGCACCGCCTTCGCCTTGCGGGCGATATCGCTCTTCACCTTGCCGGAGTCGATGACGAGCAGCACGCCGTCGCATTTGCCGGCGACGATCTGCGCGTCGGTCACCGCCATGATCGGCGGCGTATCGATGACGACCCGGTCGTAGCTGCCCTTGGCCAGCTCCAGCAGCGACGTCATCGCCTTGGAGCCGAGCATCTCCGACGGATTGGGCGGCGTCTGGCCGGCGGTCAGCACGTCGAGTCCTTCCACCGACGTCTCCTGGATGCCCTGGGCGAGGCTGCATCTTCCCTGCAGCACGGAGGTCAGTCCCGCGCGGTTCGACAGTCCGAAGATATGATGCTGCGACGGCTTGCGCATGTCCGCGTCGATGAGCAGCACCTTCTGTCCGGTCTGCGCGAACGTCACCGCCACATTGGCCGATGTCGTGCTTTTTCCTTCTCCGGCTCGGCAGGACGTGACCATGAGCAGGTCGACCGGCTCGTCGACGCCGGCATATTCGACCCCCGTCCGCAGCATGCGGTACGACTCGGAGATCGGCGATTTCGGATTGTTCTGGGCGATCAGGCTCCAGCTACGCGTCGAGCGTGACATTGCTTTTCCTCCCTACCCGGCCCGCGGCCGGCAACGGTTTCTTGTCCCGATGCGTGCCGGCTGGCGGCAGCGCCTCGCTGTCCTTGAATTTCGGAATGACCGTCAGCACCGGAAGCCCGAGCACCTCCGCGACATCCTCCTCGGTCTTGATCGTATCGTCCAGATACTCCAGCAGAAACGCCAGGCCCAGCGCCGCGAGCAGCGAGAGCGCCAGCGCCATCGCGATGTTGAGCTTCGCGTTCGGGGCGACCGGGGCGGCCACCGCCTGCGGATCCGCCTGATTGAGGATCGAGACGTTGTCGACCTGCAGCAGCTTCGGAATCTCGTTGGAGAACACGACGGAGACGGCGTTCACGATCCGCGCCGCGCTCTCATAGCTGCCGTCCCTGGCCGTGACCGACATGACCTGCGTGTCGTTGACCGAGCTGACGGTCACCTTGCCGGCGAGCTCGCCGGCCGTCTGATGCAGCTGAGGATATTCCTCGGCGACGATTTGCATGATGCGCGGCGTCTTGATGATTTCCTTGTAGGTTTTGATGAGCTGGATATTGCTGTTGATGAGATTCAGATCCAGACTGGACATCAGCCCTCCGCCATCCTTTACCTGGCCGACGAGCAGCTTGGCCGAGGCTTCGTACTGCGGCTTCGCATACCAGTAAGAGTAGGTCGCCGCGAGCGAGCCGCTGATGACGACGATGGCCGCGATCATCCAGAGGCGCTTGCGGATAATGAACAGGTAGTGGTTGAGTTCCAAGATGTCCCCTCCAAATGAGAATTCTAAACGAGTTATTAAATAGTTTTAATTATTCGAAACGAGAACTTTCAAGGAAAAAAAATAGCATCCATCGGATCCTTCTCCTTTGTCTGCTCTATCTTCGCTTATCGTCCGCTTTCTGAAGGAACGCCTCGACGCTGCCTCCGCGCAGCACATGCTCCACCAGCTGCTCGACGCAATCGGCGATGCCGCGTTCCCGCAACAGTCCGGTCAGCAGCCCGGCCGCATCCGCAGGCGAGCCCGCGCCGGCCGAAGCGAGCGCACGGTCCGCCCGGACGGAGGCTCTCGGTCCGTTCGCCCCCAGCGTCTCGTCCAGCGCCAGGCGATCGAAAAAAGCGCGCAGCCTCTCCCGCTTCGCAGTCAGCGATCCCTCTTCCGCCTGCTTTTGAAGCGCCATATCGGTTCCTCCCCGAATCATCAGACTTCGCATGGATCAGACAACAGCCGTCAGAAACCGCTTCGCTTTACGGACAAGCATCCGACAGGGGATAGCTTGTTCGTAACGATTATGACACAGATAGTAGCAACTGGTTGAGGGAAGAAAGGCATGTTTCGGATTAGTCTTTCCTGTTCATTTTCATGCCCGGTTTTCACGCCTCCTCTCCTACTTCCGGCTGGAAGCCCCGCATGAATATTCAGATTTGTTTCCGCTTCCACTGCCATGTATGCGCTCCCTTTCCTATTCCTAGAAAAGGCTCGCTTCGCCAGCGCCAATGACTTCGGACTCATGATCCGGTCAACGTGAAAAAGACCGAAAATCTCGCTCGCAGAGCGGCTTTTTCGGTCTTTGACGGTGACGGATCAGCTGACATGGCCTTGCCGGGCCGGCGGCAGGACAAGGACTTGCGAATCAGCTTCCCCGTCGATTTTCCCGGATCAGCTCTTTCCCGGCTCCGATTCGACAAGGCTCGCGACTTTGGTCGCCTCGTCCGCTGGCCCCGATTCTCGAAATACCCACAGCCGATTCAGGATGAATCCGATTCCAGTAGCGGCAATGATCGAAATCGCTTTGCCGATCAGCGCATTCCAGCCAAGCCATTCCTCGCAAAGCACTAAAATGGAGGTCGATAATCCGAACATTAGGCCGTTTACGGCAAGGAATTTAAGCATTTCGGCTTTTGGGGCCCGGCCTCTGCGACCAAAGGTCCAGCTGCGGTTCACCACATAACTGTTGATTGTCCCGCATGCGAAGCTTGCCGTCTGGGCGATCAGGTAATTGACGCCGAGCAGCGCATGCAGCAAAGCGAATACGCCGTAATCGACCAGCGTGTTCATGACGCCGGTCAGCCCGTATTTGACTAGAGTTCCCATCATTCTTTCCTTCCCGACTCCGAGTGACGTTCCGCCTTTAACCGTAAGCCAACGCAAGGGCTTGCGTCAAGCGCCTTCCGAATGCTGGAAAAAGATCGAAAATCAAGGCTTCGGATTATATAATAGATAGGATTGCATTCCGAGAGAGCGAGGAAAGAGAAATCATGTTCGAACGATTAAAGCGGGCTGCGATTGGAATCGCGCTCGCCGCAGCCGCTCTGCCCCTGCTGTCCGGCAGCCGGCCCGCCCTGCTGGATTGGCGGGAGCCGCCGCCGGCCTGGACGAGCCAGTCCTTGGTCGCTCATGCGATGGGGTCGGTGGATCAGCTGTTCTTTACAAATTCGCGCGAAGCCTTCGAGCAGAATTATGCACGCGGCTATCGCGTTTTCGAGGTCGATCTGCAGCTGACGACAGACGGCTTTTTGCTCAGCCGCCACGATTGGGGCAACTATTTGTACGACCGGTTCAAGCAGGTCATCCCCCGCGAGCAGATGGACCGCCCGGCTCCGCTGGAGCCCTTGCTCTCCTTGCCGATCTACGGCCGATACCACGCGATGAGCTTCGAGCAGATCGTCGAGCTGCTGCAAAACCATCCCGATCTATGGATCGTCACCGATACGAAAGGAACGAGCGAGGAAGAAGTGCGGCAGCAGTTCGAGGCGATGATGCGCGCCGCAAGCGGCAAGGAGGGCGTGCTGGAGCGCGTCATTCCGCAGCTTTACAGCCGGGACATGCTTCGCTGGGTGGAAAGCATCCATGCTTTTCCTTCCTATATATATACGTTGTACCAATCGCAGGACAGCGAGCGTCAGGTGCTCGACTTCGTCCTCGCGGAACCGAAGGTGGACGCCATCACGATGGCGCAGGACCGCGCCCTGAAGTCCGCTCCGTTCATCGCCAAGCTCGCTTCCATGCGCGTGCCGGTCTATGCGCATACCGTCAACGACGAGACGATCATCCGCGATCTGGCGGCGATCGGCGTGCATGGCATTTACAGCGATTCGATGACGTACGGGCGCCTGGAGCAGTCCCGAATCCAGCTGCCCAAAAGAAATTCCTGATCTCTTGCGTACGCAAGCAGGAATGACGGATTCGATCCAGAAAACCTTGTAGGGAAGAAATTTGTATCAGAGGTTGCAACTGTTGTCAAGTTTGATTATACTTACTTTATGAAAGAGACGAATTGCATGCTATTTATGCTTGCAAACGTCCATGTCAATGCCTTTGTAACCATTTCATAACGCTTTTTTAAGAATCTCTTAATCTTGCTTGGTTACAATAAGAACAACCAAGAACGACGAGGAAAGACCGATAAAAGCAGGACCAACTCGAAAAGAATTGGAGTGAAAAGCGATGAGAACGCTCATTTCCTTTCAAAACAAAAAAATCCCCGTTTATGTAACGGAACAAAACAATAAAAAAGCGCTGGATAAACTGGGCGAGGTCATGAACCGCAAGCTGTTCACCGGCAAGAACTCGCTGAAGAACAGCCTCCGTTCGCTGATCAGCGTGGAAATTACCGGCAGCGAAGCGACGCTTCATACGTACAACGAAAAGGATACGCTGACGATCTCGCTTTATTGATCGGATGGCTCCGGCCTGCCCCGCTCCGCATGACGTGGAGCGGGGCTTTTTCTGCTGCTGCCCGAATTGGGAATCGCTTGCCCGATATGGTACATTGTTCTCATCGCAAGCATCCTATCCAATGGAGGAGAAGCCGCCATGCTGTTCGTCTCGAATCGGGACATGCACGATCCGTCCCTCAACCTCGCCTTGGAGGAATACATCCTGCGCCATCTTCCCGCCGACAACGACTACCTCCTGTTCTACATCAACGAGCCGTCCATCATCATCGGCAAAAACCAGAACACGCTCGAGGAAATCAACGAGGAGTACGTCAAGGAGCAGGGCATCCATGTCGTGCGCCGTCTTTCCGGCGGAGGCGCCGTCTACCACGATCACGGCAATCTCAACTACAGCTTCATCACCAAGGACGACGGCGAGTCGTTCCGCAACTACCGCAAGTTTACCGCTCCAGTCATCGAGGCGCTGCGCTCGATGGGCGTCGAGGCCGAGCTGAGCGGACGCAACGACATCCAGGTCGGCGAGCGCAAAATATCCGGCAACGCGCAGTTCGCAACGCGCGGCCGCATGTATACGCACGGCACGCTGCTGTTCCAATCCGACATTTCCCATGTCGCCTCCGCGCTCAAGGTCAATCCGGAGAAGTTCAAGTCCAAGTCGACCAAATCGGTCCGCAGCCGCGTCGCCAACATCTCCGAGTTCCTGCAGGAACCGATGTCGGTCGAGCAATTCCGCTCCCGCCTGCTCTCGGCGCTGTACGAGGGCCGTACGCCGGAGACGTACGAGCTCTCCGCAGCCGACTGGGAAGGCGTCCGCAAGCTCGCGGACGAGCGGTATCGCAGCTGGGACTGGAATTACGGCCGCTCGCCGGCGTTCAACATGCGGCAAGTCAAGCGCCTGTCCGCCGGCACGTACGACGTCCGGGTCAACGTAGCCTCGGGCCGCATCGAGCAAGCCTCGATCTACGGCGACTTTTTCGGCATCGCCGAGGTCGCCGAGCTGGAGGAGCTGCTGTCCGGCATCCGCTATGAGCCCGAAGCGGTACGCGAAGCGCTCGCCGGCGTCGATCTCGTCCCTTATCTTGGCCCGGTCGAGCTGGACGAATTCCTGCAGCTGCTGTTCTGACAGAAGCTTGTCCATACGCCAGCAAGCTCCCATGTCGACTGATCTTCAATACGTCGACCGTCACGCCGCTCTCCTCCGCCATTTCGCTCCCCCCCAAGCATGCGCCCTCCTCCTTTCCTTGCCTTGCTGTACACCCTCCTTTTGCAGGAGAGTCAACTCCGGATTCGCCTGAAAAAGAAAACCACGCCAAAATGCCGGATTTCCTCAAGAGGAAATCCGGCTCTATCCGGTGCGGGCGCCGTGCTCGGCCTCCGGGTCAAGACGATATTCGGCGGAATCGCCGCGCAAGCTCCGCTTGCCTTCAGCCGAACTGAATGACGCGGTTGTTGTCGCGTTCGAAGCCCTGGAAGCGGCTGCCGCGAAACGACAGCTTGCCGATATCGCCTTCGGCCAGCTGGCCGTAATCGCGTCCGCTGATCGCGAATTCCATCCGGTCTCCGCTTTCCACCTCGAACGTCGCGTAATAATCGGTCTTCGTCTGCTGCGGCTGCCCTTCCTCGTACGGCTGCTGGCTTCGCACGCGCGAGCGCTTGCTGACGACCGCCGCCTTGACCGAGAGCAGCGGCTGCGCGCTGTTGCGGCTCCAGCTGGCGTACGAGCGGATCAGCCCCGCTCCGATGATGACCGCGATGACCGCGATCAGAATCGTCAAGCTCGTTCCCGCCGTCATAAAGATCGAATCGATGCCCGAATCGGTTCCCACTCGCGTTCCCTCCCCGATGACTGACCTTAGGCTCCTTAGTCCCATTTTATGTCGGAGCGGGACGCTTATTCGAAGGGATTGGCCGGACTCGTCCTCATCCGAACTCTTTCCGAGCCGCTGTCGTCAAAAAAAGCCGTTCCTCCAAGCCGGCCAGGCCGGTTTGGAGGAACAGCTTGTCGATTCGATGGATCAGCCGAGAGTTCTCGCGGCCAGCCGCTCCAGCGCTCCGTCCTCGACGAGCGGGAAGTGGCAGGCGACCTGACGGCCCGGCAGCGCTTCGGCGAGCAGCGGCTCCTCCGCCTTGCAGCGATCCTGCGCCATCGGGCAGCGTGGATGGAAGCGGCAGCCGCTCGGGGGATTGGCCGGAGAAGGCACGTCGCCCTTAAGGATGATGCGCTCGCGCTTGAGCGCCGGATTTGGACGCGGAATCGAGGAAAGCAGCGCCGCCGTATACGGATGCAGCGGCTTGTTGTACAGCTCCTCCGTCGGTCCGACCTCCGCCAGCTTGCCCAAATACATGACGCCGACCCGGTCGGAAATGTGGCGGACGACGTTCAGGCCGTGGGCGATGAACAGGAACGTCAGGCCCAGCTCCTTTTGCAGTCGGGCCAGCAGATTGAGCACTTGGGACTGGACGGATACGTCCAGGGCGCTCACCGCCTCGTCCGCGACGATGAACTTCGGATTGAGCGCGATTGAGCGCGCGATGCCGACGCGCTGGCGCTGGCCGCCCGAAAACTCATGCGGATAGCGATTGCGGCGGGAGGCGTCAAGACCGACCAGCTCCATCAGCTCGACGACGCGGGCGTCGATCTGCGCGGCCGTCATGTTCGTATGCACCTTGAGCGGCTCGCCGATGATGTCGCTGACGAGGAAGCGCGGGTTCAAGGAGCCGAACGGATCCTGGAAGATGATCTGCAGATCCTGGCGAAGGTCGCGCAGCTTCGAGCTGCCGAGGGCGTGGATGTTCTGGCCGTTGTAGATGACTTCGCCGTCTGTCGCGCTCTGCAGGCGCAGGATGACGCGGCCGAGCGTCGATTTGCCGCAGCCGGACTCGCCGACGAGGCCGAACGTCTCTCCCTTCTTGATTTCCAGGGAAATATCGTCGACCGCCTTTACTTGGCCGACGACGCGGCTGAGCAGCCCTTTTTTGATCGGGAAGTATTTCTTGATGTGCTTGATCTCGATGAGCGTCTCGTTCGACAGCTGCTTGCTCATACCCTTACCTCCCCGTGCTCGATCGCCGCTCTCGCCGGCGAAACCTTCGACTCGGCGGCATGCTCCTCGAACAGCCAGCAAGCGGCCTTATGGTCCTGTCCGAGCTGGAAGAAGCCCGGTTCTTGGTTGCGGCAGATGTCCATCGCATGCTCGCAGCGGGGATGGAAGCGGCAGCCGGTCGGCAGCTGGTTGATGCGCGGAATCGTGCCTTTGATCGTGTAGAGCTCGTTGCCGTCATTCGCCTCGAAGCCGGGAATCGACTTCAGCAGGCCCACGGTATAAGGATGGCTCGGCTTGGCGAAGATCTCCTCGACCGAGCCCTCCTCCATGATGCCGCCGGCGTACATGACGACGATGCGGTCGGCGACTTCCGCCGCGACGCCCATGTCATGCGTGATGAGGATGATCGCCATGCCGGTTTCTTTTTGAAGGCTTTGGAGCAGATCCAGGATCTGCGCCTGCACCGTCACGTCGAGCGCGGTCGTCGGCTCATCGGCGATGAGCAGCTGCGGCCGGCAAGCGAGCGCGATCGCGATGACGACACGCTGGCACATGCCGCCGGACAGCTCATGCGGGTACTGCTTGGCGCGGACCTCCGGAGACGGGATGCCGACCTGGCGCAGCAGCTCCACCGCTTCCTTCATCGCATCCTTGTCGGATTTGTTCTGATGGAGGCGCAGGCTCTCGGCGATCTGATCGCCGACCGTGAACACCGGATTGAGCGCGCTCATCGGATCCTGGAAGATCATCGCGATCTGGTTGCCGCGAATGCGGCGCATCTCATCCTGATCCTTCGCCGGCAGCGAAGCTCCGTTGAACGTGATGTCGCCTTCGAGGATCGCTCCTCCTGCGTAATCGATCAAGCGCATGATGGCGAGGGAAGTGACGCTTTTGCCGCTGCCGCTCTCGCCGACGATGCACAGCGTCTTTCCTTCTTCCACGTTGAAGGAGATGCGGTCGGTCGCTTTCACGATCTCCTTGTTCACGAGGAAGCCGGCACTCATTTCGTTGACTTCGAGAATTTTGCGCGCCATTGGTCCAGCCTCCTTGGAGAAAGTTGTGCTTTTTGACGCGGGTCCATCGCGTCGCGAATGCCGTCGCCGATGAAGTTAACGGACAGGACGACCAGGAAGATGCATACGCCTGGATAGACGGCTTGCATCGGATCGATCAGCATGAATTCCTGCGCGTTGCTGAGCATCATGCCCCAGCTCGTATCGGGAGGCTGGATGCCGAGTCCAAGATAAGAAAGACCGGACTCCGCCAAAATCGCACCGCCGACCATGAGTGTCGCGTTGACGATGATCGGGAAGCTCGCGTTGCGCAGCAGATGGCGGAAGATGATGCCCCAGCTGCTGACGCCGATCGACTTGGCGGCCTCGACGTATTGCATCTCGCGCAGCTGCAGGAAGTTGCCGCGGACGAGCCGCGCCACGCCCATCCAGCTCGTAAGCGATAGAATCATGATCATCAGCAAGAAGTTCGTGCCGAAGATGGCGCCGATCAGGATGTTCAGGAACAGCGTCGGAACGGAGTTCATCACGTCGACAATACGCATGAAGATGATGTCGGCCCAGCCGCCGAAATAGCCGGAGATGGCGCCGATGATGGAACCAATGATGACGGCGACGGCTGCGACGGCGAAGCCGATCGTCAGCGAGATGCGGCCGCTATAGACGATCCGCGAGAAAATATCGCGCCCCAGCTCGTCGGTGCCGAGCACATGGTCGCCGGTAAACGGACGAAGATTGGCGCTAAGCAGATCCTGACGAGCCGGATCGTAGGGCGAGAGCCATGGAGCTGCGACAGCAGCTACAATGAATAGGAACAGGACGACGAGTCCGCTCATCGCGAACGGATTCCGCTTGAACTTGTTCCACGTCAAACGCCAAGGCCCGAGCGGCTTTTCCGATTGCGGGACGATGTCTGCGGGAGCTTCCGTATTGGAAGCAGGCTGCAATTGCGCGCTCATGCCTATTTTCCTCCTTTGCCAAGCTGCACGCGCGGATCGACGGCCGCGTACAGGATGTCTGCGATCAAGTTGCCGATGACGACGAACACGGCGCTAAGCAACGTGATCGCCATCAGGACGGAGTACTCGCGAGCCATCGCCATATCGACGAACAAGCTGCCCATGCCGGGCCAGTTGAATACCTTTTCGGTCAAAGCCGCGCCTCCCACCAGCATCGGCAGGTCGAGGCCGATGAGCGTGATAAGCGGAATCAGGGCATTGCGCCATGCATGACGGAACACGACTTTGTTTTCCTTGACACCTTTGGCGCGAGCCGTCCGGATATAGTCCTGCTGCAGCACTTCCAGCATGCTGGAGCGCATGTATTTTTGATATCCGGCAAGCGAGATCAGCGTCAACACCGATACCGGCAGCACCATGTGCATCAGTAGGTCAGGAATGTCGCCTTGCTTGCCAATGGTATACATGTCGGATAAAGGAAGCCAATCCAGCTTAATTGAAATCGTACTTTGAAGGATGATGCCGAACCAGAATGTCGGCATCGCGAAGCCGACATACGAAATGAAGGAAGCGGTTTGGTCGGACAGACCATACTCTTTCGTACTATTATAAACGCCCCAAGGGATGGCAATCAGCAGCGTCAAGATCCAGGTCACGCTCATCAAGATGACCGAATTTTTGACGGTCGGCCACAGAATGTCTCCGACCGGGATGTTGTTCTTGAACGTCGCGCCGAGATCGCCGGTCAGAATGTTGCCGAGCCAGCGGAAATACTGCTGCGGCAGCGGGTCGTTGAGACCGAGCTGCTCAGCCTTGATCTGGCCCGCTTCGACCGATAGACCGGGGGAAAGGAAGATTTGGGTCGGGCCGCCCGGCGCTGCGTGGATCAGGCCGAAGGTAAAAACGGAGATGAGAAAGAGCACGACGACGGATTGCAGCGTCCGCCGGATCAAATACTCGCCCATAAGGTTATCCTCCTTGTATGCTGTTTGCTCGAATACGGATTGCCGGCTTTGCGCCGGGCATAACCGGACATTCTGCGTGTGAACCGGTTATGCGCGGAGCAAAACCGTTTTCCATCGCTGGAGAAGGCTGGATCGGCGACTGAGAAAGGACAAAGGAGGAAGGACAATGCCCTTCCCCCTCTATCGGTTGATTCTCAGGCTAACAGGGTCTTATTTCTTTTCTTCCAGCCACCATTTGTTGACGCCGAAGAAGCTTCCGTATGCAAGTGCCGGTACCGGCTTCCAAGCATCCTCATACTTCACGCGGGTGTTGTATACGGCTGGCGTGCCGTATTGGTACAGGAAGACGTACGGCAGGTTCGTGGAGATCTGCTGTGCGACCTGCTTGTAGATCTCTTTGCGCTTCTCTTGATCCGTCGTGGAGTAGCCATCGACCCACAGCTTGTCCAGCGTCTCGTTTTTGTACCAGCCGGAGTTTTGGCCGTTCGGCGGGAAGTACTTAGACGAGAAGATTGATTCGCTGTCCGGATCCGGGCTGTTGAGCGACCAGGCCTGAAGTGCGGCTTGGTATTTGCCCGGCGTGATGTTCTGCTCGATCCAGGACGAGAAGTCGATGCCTTTTGTCGTCACGCCGATGCCGATATCGCCCAGGTTTTGCTGGATGACGGCGGATACCGCTTCGCGGCGGCTGTTGCCGGAGTTGTACTGCAGCTCGAACTTGAATTCGAAGCCGTCCTTGTCGACCGTGCCATCGTTGTTGCTGTCTTTCCAGCCGTCTTCGGCCAGCAGCTGCTTCGCTTTTTCTACATTATAGTCGTAGGTCACGGCATCGCTGCCCGGATCCGCCCATGTGCCTGGCAGGAACGGAGCGTTGAGCGCCTTGCCGGTGCCTTTGAGGATGTTGTCGAGCACGCCTTGACGGTTGATCGCGTAAGCGATCGCTTGACGCGTCTTTTCGCCGGTGAACGGAGACTCTTTGCCGCCCCAGTTCATTTTGTTGAAGTTGAAGCTCATGTACTCATACAGAGGACCCGGCTCGAGAATGACGTTGAGGTTCTCTTTCGTCTTGACGGCTTCGACCTGGGTGACCGGCACGGCGCCGACCATGTCGACATCGCCTTTGATAATAGCCTGTACGTTCGTGTTTTGATCGGCATAGATCTTGTAGATGATCTTGTCGATGTTGACGTCGTTGACGTCCTTCGCCCAGTAGTTGGCATCCTTTTCAAACGACAGGTATTGCTTTTGGTTCCATTCCGTCCATTTCCAAGGTCCGTTCGTCACGGTCTTGGCCGGATCGATACCGTACGGGCTCTTCTGCAGCTCGGCCAGCGGCACGTCCTTCATAACATGGGCAGGAACGACGGAAGTGACAAGCGAGTTCAGGAATGGAGCGTAAACGGTCTTCATCGTGATTTTCGCCGTTTGCGGATCGATCACTTTAATCTTGTCCACTTTGTCGAACGTGCTGATGCCTGGGGATGCCGCGGCCGGATCCTTGATCGTGTTGAACGTGAACGCGATGTCGTCCGCCGTCACCGGCTGGCCGTCGCTCCACTTGGCGTTCGCCTTCAGCTTCAGCGTGTACGTCAGGCCGTCTGCCGAAATTTCCGGAAGCGCCTCGAGCAGGGACCAAGGCTCGGCGACAACGTTGCCGCCCGCATCATAGTCGAGCAGGTTGGAGAACATGAAGTACGCCGCATCGCCGGAAGACGTGTCTGCGATGTAAATCGGGTTCGTGTTGACGATGTCGGAGAAGGTACCGATTGTCAGCGTGCCGCCCTTGACCGGGCCGGAAGGCTCAGCCGTCGGAGCCGGGGACGCCGCTCCCTCGTTCGCGGTGTTCGTCGCCGGTGTATTTGTGTTTCCGGCGGTGTTCGTGCCGTTGTCATTGTTGCCGCAGCCTGCGGCGATGACCCCCATAACGGACAAGCTGGCAATCATGGCTTTCCACTTAAACGATGAAGCTGCCACTCCACATTCCTCCTTGGCTCTAGCCAAAACTGTGTTTTTCCGGTCTCATTGTAGCACCTTTTTTAACGTTAGAATATAGATATGTCTGAAAATAATTAAAATTTTATTAATCGCATAAATATGCATAGAATCTTTTTTCATCGGGCAGCGCTTTCAGTTAGACCGCTGTTAGGTTTAGAGGCCATTATCAATGGAGTGAGAATGTGAGATAAGTATTCGATTTTCGGGATATTCAAACAAAATGTCAGGAAATCTGACGCTTTTATTTCGATTTGAAACGAATGCTGGACACAGTACAAATTGAAGCAAAAAGCCATTATTTTTCGTATAATTTTGTTGTTTTTTAATGCAACGCTTTAACGCAATATAAAAGCAATACGTTAACTTGATGTTGTAATTATCCCTCTATAATTGCCACCATATCCCATTAAGGTGAAGTCCGTCCCTCGCCGGGCTTCTCCTTTTAGGACAAAAAGCGGACCCGTTCCATGAAAAAAGACCCCTCTTCAGGGGTCTTTCGCGCTAGCCCGACGCCTCTCCCTTACCGGGACAGAATCGTCTCGAACGTGCTTCGGTCGAGCTTGCGGACCAGCCGGAACAGCAGCTGCTTGGCCGCGTCGTAGTCGTCGACATGCATGATGGCGGCGGCGGTATGGATATAGCGGGCCGGCAAGCCTATGACCGCGGACGGAACGCCGATGCCCGACAGATGCACCTGCCCGGCATCCGTGCCGCCCTGCGAGAAGTAGTACTGGTACCGGATGCCCTCCGTCTCCGCCGTATCCCGGATGAGCTCGACCAAGCCGCGGTGGGTGATCATGCCCGGATCCTGGACGCGCAGCAGCGCGCCTTTGCCGAGCTGCCCCATAGCCGTGCGGTCGCCGGTGGAGTCGGCCGCCGGGCTCGCGTCAAGCGCCAGGAACAGGTCCGGCTGCACGAGATTGGCCGCGGTCCGCGCTCCGCGCAGGCCGACCTCCTCCTGGACGGTGGCGCCCGTATAGATTACATTGGGATGCTCGGCGCCCTTGAGCTCCTGAGCCAGCTCCAGCGCCAGCCCGACGCCATAGCGGTTGTCCCAGGCCTTGGCCATGATCTTCTTCGGATTGGCCATCGGCGTGAACGGACATACCGGCACGATCGCCTGGCCGGGACGGATGCCCATGGACATCGCGTCCTCGCGGTTGTCCGCACCGACATCGAGGTACATCGACTTGATGTCGACGACCTTGCTGCGCGCGGCATCGTCGAGCAGATGCGGCGGCGTCGAGCCGATGACGCCGATGACCGGCCCGTCGTCCGTGACGACCTCCATGCGCTGCGCCAGCATCGTCTGGGCGTTCCAGCCGCCGAGCGTCACGAACTTCAGCATGCCGCTCTCGGTGATCGCCGTCACCATCAGGCCGACCTCGTCCATATGGCCGGCCACCATGATGCGCGGCCCCTGCTCGTCGCCGCGAAAGACGCCGAAGACGCTTCCGAGGCGGTCGTGGACGAGCTCGTCCGTATGCCGCTTGAGCTCAGCCTCCACGAACCGGCGCAGCTCCAGCTCCTGTCCCGGCACGGCCCTCATCTCGGTAATCGTGCGGAATAGCTCCATCGTTTCCTGATTCATCCTGCTTGACCTCCTGCTACCCGAATGATTCCAGTATAGCGCATGCCAGGATGGATGCCAAAACCGTTCGAGTGGGTCCGCTCAGCCGCCCGCCTGTCCCTCAAGCAGCTCGTCCACCGAGGCGGACGCCCCTTCCATGCCTCGGCGCGCCGGGATGCGGATGCGGACGAGAGTGCCGCCGCAAGCCGGATCGCTCTCGATGCGCACGCCGTAAGGAGCTCCATAATACAGCTGGATGCGCTCGTGGACGTTGCGGATGCCGTAGCCGCGCCGCACGGGCTGGCGGTCGGAGAACAGCTCCTCCACCCGCTCCCGAGGCATGCCGATCCCGTCGTCGCGTACCCAGAATTCGAGACATAAGCCGCTATCCTCGCGGAGCAGCATGGCGCCGATCGCCAGCTCGATCCGGTCGCCCTTCCACGCATGCTCCAGCGCGTTCTCGACGAACGGCTGCAGCAGCAGCTTCGTCATCATGAAGCGGTTCACCTCCGCGTCCCACTCGTACGCCACGCTTACCCGGTCGCCGTACTTGACCTGCTGAATGGCCAGGTACGCCTGGATCTGCTCAAGCTCGTTGCCCGCGGGGATGATCGTCTTGCCTTCGTTGAGCGACATGCGGTAGAACTTCGCCAGGTTCATGATCATCCGATGCTGCTTCTCCACCTCGCCGAACTTGGCCAGCCGGCTGATCGAGGACAGCGTATTATATAGAAAATGCGGATTGATCTGCGCCTGCAGCGACTCGAGCTCCGCCTCCTTCTTGCGCAGGTTGGTCAGATAGACCTCCTGGATCAAATTGTCGGTCCGCGCCCCGAGCGCATTGAGCGAGTCCGCGATCTGCGCGAACTCGTCCTGGCCGCGGTAGCGGATGCGCTTGCTGTAGCTGCCTTGGCTGAACGCTTGCAGAATATGGATGATCTTGTTGATCCGCTTCATGAACGCTCGCGTCACAGTCAGCGCGACCGCAGCGATGACGATCGCGCTCAGCACGCAGACAAGCATCGTAATCCAGGTGATTTTTCGGGAGCCCGATTCCAGCACGTCGATCGGGATCGCCGCCACGAGATTGTAGCCCAGATCCGGCAGATGATCCTGAATGATCAGATGACGATCCACCGGCATGCCCTTCCAGTTGGCTGGAGCTTCTTCTCGCGGCCCAGAGGCGAACATAATCTGCTTGTCCTTCGTCTCGATCTGCAAGGCGCTGCCGCGGATCAGCTTGCTCGCATCCACGCTTTCGAACAGATCGCTCAGAAAGACGCTGATGCGAATCATGCCGACATCCCGCAAGCCGGTCGCCTGGCTCGTATCGACGAGCCGTCGAAGCAGCGAGATACGGCCATGCTCGGCGTCGTCGCCGACCTGCATCCAGACGAGCGTGGAGCCGTACTTCTCCTCCGGGAACATGCGATACCAGGATTCGTTCTCGATGCGGCTCAGATGCAGCATCTCGAAAAAGCGGTTCTTGACCGCGACGATATCCGTCCCCGGATCGGCGGTATAATACACCTCCGAGATCGATTCGTTCTTCAAATAGACGCTGAGCCGCATTTTGCGGTTCGTCGAGTCGAGCGTCGCCCAAAACTTGGGCATCAGCACTTTTTTGGTCGCTTCATAGCTGACCCAGCCGGCTTCCGCATGACGGATCGACCGGGCGAGCGTCGTGTCGTAATACAGCGCGTCGCTCAGCCGCTTCGTATCTCCGACCTTGTACTGAATGTTGTCCTCCATCTGCCGCAGCGTGCCGCGCAGGCTGCTCTCCGTCTGGGAGCGAACCGATTCCGACAGGACCATGTTGGCGACATAGCCGAGAATCGCCAGCGGCACGATCGTCAGCAGCATATAGGATGCGAAGAGCTTGATGCCGAACGGGATGTAGTTCTTTTTCCGATCCATAGCGCCGCTCATCCCATTCTTCGATATTCGTTGGGCGTGACCCCGAACGTTTCCTTGAACTGGCGGCTGAAATACGGCATGTACCGATAGCCGACCTTGTCGGCAATCTCGTAGATGCGCAGCCTCGTCTCGCGCAGCAGCTCCCCGGCCTTGCGCATGCGCCGATCGATGAGATGCTCGCTGAAGTTCACTCCGGTCTCTTCCTTGAACAGCGCGCCGAGATAATTGGGCGAAAAGGAAAATTCGTCCGCCAGTAGCTTCAGCGTCAGATTCTCATGCAGATGCTTCTCGATGAACGCCGTCATCTCGATGATGAGCTTGGCGTTTTTGGAGCTTCCCTTGCCGGCCGCTCCGGAAGGACGAGCCTCTTCCTTGACGTCGTGCGCCGCCGCAGAAGCGGCTGGCAGCGCCTCCTTCTCCCCGTCGAGCTGCTGCACGAGTCTCAGCAGCGCCGCTTCGAGCTCCGAGTCGTCCATCGGCTTGAGCACATACCCCCAGGCGCGGAGCTGCAGCGCCTGCTTCACATAATGGAAATCCTGGTAGCCGCTCACGAAGACGACCCGCAGGGAGGCATATAAAGAAAGCGCCTTCTCCGCCAGCTCCAGCCCATTCATTCTCGGCATATGGACATCGGTCACCAAGATGTCGATCCGCTCCCGCTCCAGAATCGCATAAGCGTCATAACCGTTGTGCACGGCGCCTACGACCTCCAGCCCGAGCTGCTCCCACGGAATGAATGCGAGCATCCCCTTCAAGTCCAGCTCCTCGTCGTCGACGAGAAGAACCTTATACTTCACGGAGCCCCCTCCTTCGCGTTTCGGTCCTGTTCTATGAAAGAAAAACCGCCGTCCCGGCCGGGACGGCGGACTTTCCTCTAGTATAGCGCGAGCGGATCCCGAATACAGTCGCTTCTTAGTTGCCCGCCATTTTCGTTTTGTTTTCTTGCCATTTTTGCGTCTTGAAGTCAAGCAGCTGCTGATAACCGATCGCCATGGCGTCCTTGTCGGCTTTATCGAGGATCGACAGCACTTCTTCGTCGCTCTTCGCATACAGCGCCTTGGCGCGAGCCTCATCCCAGATCTCTTCTACGCTCGTCTGGATGATGCCCTCCTCGGAGTCGGCCGCAGGCGCGAGGTTGATGAACTCCGTCGCGTCCTTCTGCGTCGGCCACGTAATCGTGCTTTGGTACTTCGACTCCCAAGTCTGCTCGGCTGCCGGCAGCGTCGACTCGAATTTCATCTTGGACTTGTCGATGAAGACGGAATTGCCGACCCATTGCAGGTTGACGGTAGCGTCCATCGTTTTGGTGCGGCCTTCTACGTCGCTCAGGTAAGCTTCCGTGAACTTAGGAGCGCCGTCCGCTTCGTCATAGCCGTCCCAGTATTTGCCCTCTGGTCCCCAGATCAGCGTACGGGTACCTTCCGGACCGGTCAGCCAGTCGAGGAACGCGAAGATCTTTTCCGGATCCTTGGCGGATTTCGTGATGACGCTGACGTTCCAGCCGAGGCGCGTGAACGTGCCCGGGAAGATCTTGTTCTTGTCGAGACCTTCTTTGTGGATCGGCCAGACCATGAAGTAGCCGTCGTTCGGGTCCTTCTTCTTCAGTTCGGCATCGCCAACGGACCCATACTCCGTCGGGCTTGCGCCGGCGAAGACGGCCGCTCCTCCCGTGTAGGCCTTTTCCTTGACCTGATCCTTCGTCTGGGTCATGGAATCCGCGCTCATCAGCTTCTCACGGAACAGCTTGGAGGCATACAGCATCGACTCGCGGAAGACGTCGTCCTTGAAGATCGATGTCAGCTTGTCGCCGCTGATCGCCGCCCGGTTGGAGATGGAGGCGAGGTTCGCATCTTCTTTGAAGGCGCTGTACAGAACGTCAAGCCCTTGGCCGTCGACCGCCAGGTCCGGGTTGAACGGCGTCACGTTCGGGAATTTCTCCTTGACGGCTTTCAGATAGTTGTAGAAGTCGTCCGTCGTCTCCAGCTTCGGCGAGCCGAGCGCCTCGTAGTATTTTTTGTTGACGACGTAGCCGGCGTTGCCGATCGGCTGCGACGTGTACCAGTTCGGGAACTGATAGATTTTGCCGTCGCTCGAGCGGAGCATGTTGATCGCTTCTTCGCCGACCCATTTTTTGAAGTTCGGATATTTGTCGAGGTAGTCGTCGAACGGTACGAGCATGTCGGCCGCGCGCAGCTTCTCGACATCCGCGCCGCGGTCCATCCAGATGACGTCGGGGAGCGTGCCGGAGGCGATCATCGTGTTGAGCTTCTGGGCCGCATTGCCGCCCGACTGGACCGCTGTCACGTTGACCTTCATGTTGTCCTTGATCCACTTGGATGACTCGTCGGCGCCCCATGTCGGCATCGTGTACCAATCATAATGGCCGTACATGCTGTACTCGAGCGGCTCGCTCCCGACCGTCCAGGCCGCGCCGGCCTCAGGCGCGGCGGAGGCTGCCGGAGAGGCGCTCGGCGTGCCTGCATTTTCGGCTGCGCCGCTGTTGCCCGCACCGTTGTTGCCGTTATTTCCGCCCGAACAGCCGGCCAGCGCAGTCGCTGCCGCCAATGCCAGAGCCATGCCTTTGAACGCGTTTTTGTTCCATTTGCCCAACTCGTTCATCCCCTTTTCTCAGCTCTAATGATAGAAGGATTGCTATGTTTGAACGCGCGGCCACCCGCTCGGCGGACTGCCGCGCCTAAAAACCAAGAGTACTTGCTTGCGGCCGAAGTGGGCTGAAGTCTCCGAATCAGCCCTTGACGGAGCCGACCAGAACGCCCTTGACGAAGTAGCGCTGTACGAACGGATAGACCATGATGATCGGCAGCGTCGCCACCATCATCGTCGCCATCGAGAGCGACTTGCTCGTGATGCTCTTCATGGCCGACAGGCGGGCCTGCGCCGCCGAATCGAGCTGCTGCATTTGCTCGGTCATGATGTTGGAGTTGAGGATCTGCTGCAGCTTCGTTTGGATCGGAATCAGGTTCTCGTTGTTGATGTAGATGCTTGGCATGAACCAGTCGTTCCAATGGGCGACCGCCGTGAACAGCGACAGCGTCGCGATGACGGGTCCCGAGAGCGGCAGCACGATCCGGAAGAAAGTGCCCCAATAGCCGCAGCCGTCGATCTTCGCCGACTCGTCCAGACCGGCCGGGAGACCGAGGAAGAAGGTGCGGAAGACGATCATGTTCCAAACGCTGATGAGCGACGGGATGATGAACACCCAGAAGGAGTCGAACAGGCCGAGCTCGCGAATCAGCAGGAAGGATGGGATCAGTCCGCCGCTGAAGTACATGGTGATCAGGCAAGCGACCATGTAGAACTTGCGGCCCATCAGCTCGCTTCGGGTCATGCCGTAGGCGAAGATCGCCGTGCACAGAATCGCGGAGGCGGTGCCGATGATCGTACGCAACACGGAGACGCCGAAAGCGTGGATGATGCGCTTGTCCTGGAAGACGATTTCGTAGTTTTCCAAGGTGAAGGACCGCGGCCAGACGGTGACTCCGCCGAGCGCAGTGTCCATGCCTTTGTTCAAGGAGACGACGAGCGCGTTCCAGAACGGATAGAAGGTCGATAGGGCCAGCAAGGCCAGAAAGAGATAGACGAAGGCGGTCAACACGCGGTCGCCGCTGCTCATCCTGATTTTCAACGCAGCTTCCTCCTTAAAGGGCCTGATTCTTGGTGTCGATTACCAGAGGCTGTTGCCGGAACGTCTCGCGAACAGATTGGCCAGCGTCAGCAGCCCTACGCTGATGATCGCCTTGAACAGGCCGACGGCAGTCGCATAGGAGAACCGCTGGGACTCGATGCCCATCCGGTACACGTACGTATCCAAGACATCGGACACATTGCGCAGAATCGGGTCCTTGCCGAGCAGGAGAATATCCTCGAAGCCTGCGCTGAGCAGGTTGCCGACCGCCAGGATGAAGAAGATGACGACAACCGGCATGATCGACGGGAGCGTGACCAGGAAGATCTGCTTGAAGCGGCTGGCCCCGTCCATCGAGGCGGCTTCGTACAGGCTTGGATCGACACCGGCGATGGCGGCCAGGTAGACGATGGAGCCGAAGCCGATTTCTTTCCAGACGCCCGTCGTGACGAGGATCGTCCAGAAGTATTCCGGCATGCTCAGCCAGCTGAGCGGCTCGTCGATCAGGTTGAGCGATTGCAGGAGCATATTGAGGCTGCCGTTCTCCGTGGACAGGATGGAGATGGCGAGGCCGGATACGATGACCCAGGAAAGGAAATGCGGCAGGTAGCTGACCGTCTGCACGATTCGCTTGAAGAAGCGGTTGCGCACCTCGTTGAGGAGCAGCGCGAGCAGGATCGGGGCCGGGAAGCCGACGGCGAGCTTAAGCCCGCTGATGACAAGCGTGTTGCGCATGACGCGCGTGAAGTTCGGATCGTTGAAGAAGCGCTCGAAATGCTTCCAACCGACGAATGGGCTGCCTGTGATGCCCTTGAAGATGTTGTAGTCCTGAAAGGCTGTGATAACGCCGTACATCGGGATGTAGCTGAAGACGAAAATGAGCAGCAGCGCGGGAATGACCATCAGCTGCAGGTCCCATTGTCCGAAGAAGCGGGTCAGGACCGTTTTCTTTTTCGGCCGTTGCGCCGGGTTCAATTCCGTTTGTAGTTGAGCCATGTTGATTGTTCCTCCCCCCGCTTCTAATTGTAGGATGGGCGTGATAGCGCTTCTACTGGCCCATTCAACGAAAAATGATAGAAATCAAAGAAATGTGAGTTTCCATCACATATTTGATTGGGATGATCGCAATTTGTGAACCCTTACAAAAAATGTATGCGTTATCCAACCATTTTGATTTCGCTTACACCTGACATCGCCTTTCGTCAGACCGGCCAAAAGGTCAACATACCTCACATGCCGGTCTCCCATTCCAATGGAGTCCGCTTCGAAAACGCCCAAAGCGGAGGCAGCGCCGTTTCGATCCGGCTCCGCGCCTCATATACTTTTGGCAAAGGCGGAGAGCAGATATGACGAAACGACGAAAAAGCGAGCCCTTGCTGCGAGCCCCGCGATCGGCGCCGTGCAGCAGGCTGAAGAAGCGCCGCAGAGGCGGAAGCGAGGCGCTGCGCAAAACTAGAGGCCGGCTCCTTCGAACGGATCAGCCCGGACGCAGAGCCTGCCGCTGCCGAGAGGCCGGGAAAAGGCGGAGCGAGCCGCGAGCCGTCAGGCGCAAGCCGAGCCGGTCCCGGGCGGTCGCACGGCGTACGATCGTAGCCGAGCGCTTCGGGTTCCTGGCCCGCTCGGACGGCGTCAGCCGGCGATACGGGCCAGGAGCGGGCGGCATCGGCGACATCCCCGCTCCGAGCGCGGTCACCTGGCAGCAGCTGTACATCAACGGCATGCCGCAGCCGCCGCGCGCCTATTCGGTCGAGCCGGGCCGCCTCACGCTGCTCGTCCGCGACCTGCCGTCGCCCGGAACGCCGATCCAGCTGGAGAGCTGCCGGCTCTCGCTGGCCGCAGCGCGCCGCAGAGCTTCCCGATCCGCTCGCAACGGGCCCGAATCTATCACTTTCCCCTGGCGGGATTCATATCTTATAGAATCAACTCGGAAAGGAGAGGATCCTCTCATGCCTCCCTCCCTGATCAAGCCGTACCTCGTCGTGACGAGCACAGTGAGCGGCACCGTGGATACGACGACCGTCACGGCTGTCGACGATGCCGTAACCCGCTTCAACACGGCGGTGACCGCCCCGATGATCGACGCCGGAGCCGGCACGGTGACCATTCCGGCCGAAAGCTTCTTCGACGATGCAGGAGACCCTGTGCCGACGGGCAGCCTTCCCGTCGTCTCTGCCGGCGGTTATGTCAATGTGTATGTCAACGGCATGCTGCAGCAAGGAGCGCTCACGACGACGTCGCCGACGACGGTCGTGATCGCATCCGCCGACATCGTCCCCGGCACTCCGGTCATTCTGGAATTCCATTCCTACGACGGCACGACCTCCACCAGCACGTCGGTGCCTTCGCTCATCGTCAATTCGACGATCACGAGCTGAAGCCGGTCCGCGCTGCGCGCCCAGACAAGCCGAAGAGGCCCTCGTTTCCTTTAGGAGACGGGGGCCTCTTTCCGCGTATTGCGGGAAAACAAAAAACCCTTACGAAGTAAGGGTTGGATTGACGAAGTATGGTGCGGTAGAGAGGACTCGAACCTCCACGGGCGTACGCCCACTACCCCCTCAAGATAGCGTGTCTGCCATTCCACCACTACCGCACGTTAGGTAAAACGAGGGGAAACAAAACTGGTGAGCCATGAAGGACTCGAACCTTCGACACCCTGATTAAAAGTCAGGTGCTCTACCAACTGAGCTAATGGCTCT
>NZ_AULW01000045.1 GCF_000422485.1 Paenibacillus pasadenensis DSM 19293 | reverse complement strand
CGGTAAGCTGTAACCCGATTGTTTCGGGTTGGAGCTGGATGGGTCGGTGAATTCGGGAGAACGGAATGTGTTCCCGCTCCGCGAGCGGCAGCAGGTTCCGAGCGCCAGCTCCCTGTTCCGCGAAGAGGAGCAGGCAGGGGGTCAGCGGTCAGGGACCAGGCGATGACGGGCGAGGGAACCGAGCCTCTCCGTCTGATCGAATCCAAAGAGCGAAGCGGACGGGGGCTCGTGGAGAAGCGGCAGCGGTTCCCTTGGAGGCCGGATTCCTTCCTCTTCGGAAGAATACGATCAAAGGAATCTGGGCTCCAGGGAGATCGGAACGAGTTCCCGCTCCGCGAAGCGGGTGCCGGTTTCCCCTCCGCTCGGTGGAGCGGAGCCAGCCGGATTTCGCCCTCCGCTCGGTGGAACGGAGCCAGCCGGATTTCGCCCTCCGCTCGGTGGAGCGGAGCCAGCCGGTTTTCGCCCTCCGCTCGGTGGAGCGGAGCCAGCCGGTTCCGCCCTCCGCTCGATGGGGCGGCCAGATCTCGTTCCGCGCGCCAGCCGCCCTCCGGGCTTCACGCATGCGAGAAGCGCTGCCGGTAGCTGCGCGGCGACAGCCCCTCGTACTTGGCGAAGCAGGAGGCAAAGTACGCCGCCTGGTTGAACCCGACGTCGCCGGCGATGCGCGAGACGGGATAGTCGGTGCGCAGCAGCAGCAGCTTGGATTGGTCGATGCGGTAGCGCAGCAGGTATTCCTTCGGCGAGCAGCCGAATTCCTTTTGCATGCAGCGGGCGATGTAGACGGAGTGGAAGTTCAGGCTCTCGCTCATCGCGCGGGCGCTGATGTCCTCGCGGTAATGCTGGCGCAAATAGGCCGCGGCCTGCGCGGCGCACGCCGCCGAAGGCGACGTCGAGCGCGCGTCGAGACCGGCCGACAGCTGCTGCAGCAGCTCCTGGAACAGGATCTGCTGGCGCCAGAGCGCGCCGCCGACCTGGCCGCTGCTCGTCATCGCCGTGAGCTGCCCGAGCAGCTCGAACATGCGCGCGGGCTCGACCAGGTCGGCGTACTGCGGCATCTGCACGGAGAACAGCGGCGCGTTCATTTTCCACTCGGCATCATGGGCGTTGTCGGGCTCCTCCCCGGCGAAGACGTCGCGGCCGATCCATTCTCCCCGCGGATCGCGGTAGAGCGGCAGCCGCTCGTCGGTGGCGGTCCAGTAGCCGTCATGCTTGAAGTGCAGCCAGTAGCAGCGTGTGCGCATCCGCGTCGGCGCCGTGCCGTAATGATGCGCGTCGGGCCGCAGGATGAGCGCCTGTCCGGGACCGACCTCGTAGCTCCGATCGCCCTCGGTGACGAGCAGCTCGCCTTCCTCGACGGCGAGCAGGTCGAACAGCCCGATGTTGCAGCGGTCGACATGGACCATGCCGGGAGGGTGGTCCTCATGCCCGCTCGCGATGTAGTAGGGCAGCGGGGGCAAGGCGAATTGCAGCAGCTTCATCATCGGCTCCTCTCCGGCGGAACGGGCCCGCAAGCGGTCCGTTTTCAGCCTTCGCATCAAGTTTCTTTTTTGAAAGTTCAGGTTGCATCCGTGATACCTCGAAGCCAGTATAGCACTTATAATACGGATGGACCAACAAGCTCGGCACAAGGCTCAATCCCGCTCCATTCCTAGGAATATTAGGTTGTTAGGCGGCAAGGTCGACGAAAGGGCTTTCATGTCGGAGCTACGCTTCTTGTATGCCAGCAATCCAGGATGGAGGTTTCATTCATGAAAAACCGCAACTACTCGCTATGGGCGCTTTCCTGGCCCATCTTCATTGAGCTGTTCCTGCAGTTCCTGCTCGGAGCGGCGGATACGTTCATGGTCAGCGAGATCTCCGACGACGCGGTCGCGGTCGTCGGCTTCTCGCATCAGCTGTTCAACGCGCTGACGGTGCTGTTCACGGTCATCGCCAGCGGCGCCGGCATCCTCATCGCGCAGAAGCTCGGCGCGCGCAAAGAGGAGGACGCCCGCTCGATCAGCATCATCGCGCTCAAGACGACGGTGCTCATCGGGGCGGCGATCAGCGTGCTGCTCATCGCGCTGCCGGGCCCGATCGCGAGCCTGCTGCAGATGCCCGAGGAGCTGCTGCCGCTGGCGCGCACCTACATCTCGATCGTCGGCGGCAGCATGATCCTGGCGGCGATCATGAGCACGCTCAGCGCGGCGATCCGCAACACCGGCAATACGCGCGGACCGATGTATACGGCGATCGGCATGAACGTCGTGCATATCTTCCTCAACTACGGCTTCATCTACGGCGCGTTCGGCCTGCCCGAGTGGGGCCTGGCGGGCGTCGCGATCAGCACCGTCGTCAGCCGCCTGCTCGCTTCGGCGCTGCTCGTCTACATGTTCCTGTTCGCGTTCGAGCGCCGCATCTGGTGGGGCGACATCAAGCTGTGGAGCCGCAGCCTGTTCCGGGAGATCCTGCGCATCGGCTGGCCGCTCGGCGTCTACTCCGGCAACTGGGTGCTCTCGCAGCTCGTCATCTTCACGTTCATCGGCACGCTCGGCGCGGCCCAGCTGGCGGCGCGCACCTATATGAACACGCTGGAGTCGTTCTGCTTCCTGATCGGCTTCTCGATCGCGCTGGCGACGCAGATCCGCGTGGCGCATCTGTTCGGCGCGGGCAACACCCGGGAGGCGTACAAGGACGCGTACAAAGGACTGTGGATCGGCCAGCTCGTCGTCATCGCCAACTCGTTCATCATCTTCCTGTTCGGCAGCCAGGCGCTCGGCCTGTTCACCTCCGACCCGGATATCCTGGCGATCTGCGCCGGCCTGCTCGGCCTGAACCTGCTGCTGCAGCCGGGCAAGATGCTCAACATGACGATCGCCGATTCGCTGAACGCCGTCGGCGACACGCGCTTCACGATGTATGTCTCGACGATCAGCATGTGGGGCGTGGCGGTGCTCGTGTCCTATTTCTTCAGCATCCATCTCGGCTATGGTCTGACCGCCATCTACATCTGCATGATCGCTGACGAATACTTGCGCGGCTTCGTCTGCTGGCTGCGCTGGCGCAGCTTCAAGTGGGCTTCCCGCGCCGGATCGCCCGAGCTGCCGGCGCAGGGCGCAGCAGCCGCGGAGGCGTGAGGCCGCCGGCCTGAGCCTCGCAACCGCAAAGACGGTGCCTATCCCCTAAAGGATAAGCACCGTCTTTTTTCTGCGAGCGTTATTTTAGCTGCGGGCTGGAGAGCGCCGCTTCGGACTGGCAGAGCGGCTGCGAAAGCGAAGCAAGGGAACAAGTTCCCTTGTGCAAGCGCGTGCGTGCCGAGCCAGCCGCGCCGCCGCCTCAGCGCAGGCCGATCGTCACGATCTCGGCCGGCCCGACGGCGAGCTCGAGGCGGCCGTCCCGCAGCTCGAGCGCATCCGCCGTCTCCTGCTCGAGCACGCCGGATTTGTAGGCGCTCGAAGCGCCGGCCGGGGCCAGCAGCCGCAGCGAGGCGGGCTCGCGCTTCAGGTTGTACAGGCGCACGACGAGGTCGCCGGTGACGGGGCTGGCCTTGAAGGCGGAGAAGGCGATCGACTCGCCCTCCCACGCCAGCGGCGAGCCGACGGCCGCGAGCTTGCCGACATGGACGCCGGTCTGCACCGCGGTCCAAGGCGTCTGCAGCTGGTACGCTTCGGCGAACGCGCCGCTCGCCGCGCCGTCGCCGCCATGCGGCACGAGCGCCAGGCGTGCTTCATGCGGCCCGATGCACTGGGCCTCCGGCGTCGGGAAGTAGCCCCAGTCGCCGAGCTCGCCGGTCGAGCGCAGCAGCGTGACGGCGATCGTATTGCGGCCGTCCCGCAGCACCTCGTACTCGCATAGGCCGACGTTGGCGACCGTCAGGCCGGCGGCCGAGCCGTTCGCGGCTTGGCCGCTCACATCGGCGAAAGCCTGCTGGTGCTGGGCGTTGCTCGGATTCTCCCATTCCGGAGCGGGCTCGGTCGAACGCACGGCCGCTTCGAAGATCGAGTCGGCGGTGTGCGTATCGGCCTGCAGGCCGGTCGGGAACAGCAGCCGGACGCGATGGTCGCGGGCCTGATTGTCGAACGAGCTGACGATGTCGAGCCGGCCGCTGCCCTGCTCCAGCGACAGCACCGTGCGCAGGCGCAGCGGGACGAGCTCGGCCGAGCGTCCGGCCTGGCGCTGCGGATAGTACACGATCTCGCGCTGCTCGCGGTCGAGCGTCTCGTCGGCCGACGCCGGCACGGCCCATTCGTGCACGATCTCGAGCGAGGCGCGGCCGGGGCCGTTCTCCACGACCGACACCGACGCCGGCACGCCGCGCGTCGTCAGCGGCTCCACGCCCTTCGGCGCCATGAACATGTACTCGTTGCCGATGTCGCCGCTGTCCTCGTAGATTCCGAGGCCGGGGAACGTCTGTCCCGTGCGCCGATCGGTCAGCGCGAACGAGCCGTCCTCCGCCACCTCGACGCGGAGCACGCCGTTGTCGAGCGTGCGGGCATCGGCCGCGATGTCGGGGGCCTTCTCCGGCCGCGCGTCCGAGCGGACCCAGGCGTAGGCGGCGTGGCCGAGCGCCGGCACGGCGTCCGCCTGGAACGTCAGGCGCACGCGGCGGCACTGGTACGGCTGGCGGAACGCGTCGTCCGGCAGGTCGTAGCCGAACTGGAGGCCGAGGTCCTCGACCTTGCAGGCCAGCGTCCGGCCATCCGCGTCGACGAGCGCGCGTCCGCTCAGGTCGAGCTCCTTCATGCGGCGGTTCATCTCGCCGAAGCCGACGCCGTCGCGGAAGTAGATCCGCGCCGCGTCCAGCTCGACCGATACGGTGCCGCTGCGCTTCCAGCCCGAAGGGTTGAAGACGACGAACGGCAGCGCATCCGCGCCATAGCTGCCGAAGACCGACGTGTCCACCGCCTCGGCGACGAACGCCGCCGAATCGGCCGCGATCGTCTCGGCGACATGGCGGCTCTTGTCGAAGCGGGTGACCATCTCGCGGTGCACCTCGTCGACGCTGCAGCCGCAGATGCTGTCATGCGGATGGTTTTGAAGCAGCAGCTTCCAGGCGTAGGCAAGCAGATGCTGGGGGTAGTCCTTGCCGACGAGGCGGGCGTAGGCGGCGAGCGGCTCGGCCGAGCGCTCCAGCACGGACTGCCCGGCGGCGTTCAGCTGCTTCAGGTAGACGCGCGAGGAGGCAGTGTTGACGAGCGTGCCCCAGCCGTCGGTGAGCTGGCTGCGCAGCTCGCCGCGCACGACCGACAGCGCGGACCCGTCCGCTGCCGCGCGTACGGCGTCGAGATAGTCCGGGAAGTTGGAATGGACGAATTCCACGTCCGGCTCCACGGCGCCGGCGACGCGGATTGCCTCGGCCAGGTCGGTCTGGATCGGCTGATGGTCGCAGCCGTTCATGAACAGCAGATGCGGCGTCGAGGCGTAGCGCCCGGCGTCCGCCAGCTTGCGCTCCCAGTAGGCGCGGGCCTGCTCCTCGTCGGTCGGCACCTCGTTGCCGTTGGAGTACCAGTTGGCGAACAGGATGCCGAGCACGCGCGAGCCGTTCGGTCCTTCCCAGACGAGCTCGGAGAAGGAGCTCTCATAGGCGCTCGACTCGCCGACCTCGTTGTTGAAGCCGGTCGGCTTGACGCCGCGGCCGAACAGCGCGTTGTCGATGCCCGCCTGCCGCATCAGCTGCGGCGTCTGGCCGAACAGGCCGAACGTATCCGGGAAGTAGCCGATCTTGGATACGGGACCCCAGCGGCCCGCTTCCTCATGGCCGATCTGCAGGTTGCGGACGTTGGCCTCCCCGCTCGTCAGGAAGGCGTCCTGCAGGATGTACCACGGCCCGATGCCGATGCGGCCCTCGCGGATGAGCTTTTCGAGGCGGGAGCGGTTCTCCGGCCGGACCTCGAGGTAGTCGTCGAGGATGATCGTCTGGCCGTCGAGGAAGAAGCTGCGGTAGCCGGGATCGGTCTCCAGCGTGTCCAGCAGCGAGTCCATCAGCTGAACGAGGCGGACGTGGTGCTTCTCGTACGGGAGGTACCATTCGCGGTCCCAATGGGTATGAGAGAGGATGTGCGCGGTGCGCTTGGTCATGGCGATCGGTCCTTTCGGTGCAGGATGGTTCCAGCATACCTGTCCGGCATGCGGAAGATCTATCGAAGATGGCGACGGCCGCCCTGCGATCGGACGACAGGTCCGGGCGCGAGGCGGCCGTGCGGATGGATCGGCGCCAGGGCGGGCCGAGGGCGGCAGCGCGCGAAAAAAGCGCAGCCGCCGGCCATAGCCGCGGCCGCTTGCGGCTTGACGCTGTTGGCGACGGTCAGCCGCGGCCGATCAGGCCGTCCTGCATCGCCCGCCAGACGAGCTGGGCGAACAGGCTGTTCGACCAGGCGAACCATTTGCGCGTGAATACGGACGGGTCGTCGGAATGGAAGCCCTCGTGCATGTAGCCGGTGTCGGCGTCGGTCGCCTCGAGCAGGTCGATCATCGCGAGCTTCTCTTCGTCGGAGATCGCGGTCAAGCCTTGCATCGAGAGCGCCATATGCCAGATGTAGCCGTCCGGCGTGTGCGGGCTGCCGATGCCTTTGGCCTGCTTGCCTTCGAAGTAGTACGGATTCTCCGAGCTCAGCGCGAAGCGGCGCGTGTTCAGGTAGATCGGATCGTCTGCGGCCGCATAGCCGAAGTACGGGATCGACATGAGGCCCGGCGTGCCGGCGTCGTCCATCAGGCAATGGTTGCCGTAGCCGTCCGTCTCGTAGGCGTAGATCGGGCCGAACTGCGGGTGGCGGAAGATGCCATACAGCCGGATGCCGTGCTCCACCTCGGCGGCGAGGTCGGCGAGCTCCTTGACGAGCGCCATGTCGCGGAACACCCACTCGGCGATCTCCTGCATCTGGCGCATCGTCACGACGGCGAACATATTGGCCGGAATGTTGTAGTGGAAGTCGCAGGCGTCGTCGCTCGGGCGGAAGCCGGACCAGATCATGCCGGTGTAGTTGACCGGCATGCCGAGCCCTTTGTTCCGGAGGGAGTCCTCCGGGATGCCGTTGTCGCGCACGAAGCGGTACGGCGACTGCTCGAAGTGCCGCTGCTCCCTTTTCCACAGGTCGATCGCCGCGCGCATCGCGCGCTTGAAGTCCGTGTCGAAGATGGCGGTATGCTTCGTCTCCTGCCAGTAGGCGTAGGCGAGGCGGAACGAGAAGCAGATCGAGTCGAGCTCGAACTTGCGCTCCCACACCCACGGCCCCATATCGGTCTCGTCGGTCGTGTTCCAGTGCCAGTCGTTGGCCGATTCGTTGAACGCGTTGGCGTAAGGGTCGATGAGGATCATCGCCATGTGGCGGCGGATCAGCCCTTCGAGGATGCGCTGCAGGCCGGCGTCGTCCTTGGCGAGCGGCACGTAGTGGATGACCTGCTCGACGGAATCGCGCAGCCACATGGCCGGGATGTCGCCGGTGATGACGAACGTCGTGCCGTCGGGCATCAGCTTGGTCGTCGTCTCCAGCGTGTTGGGGAAGCAGTTGCGGAAAAGCCGCTGCAGCTTCGGCCGGCCCGCGAGCTTGGCCTCGGCGTCGTCCAGCGCCTGGCGCACGGCCGCCGGCAGCTTCAGCTCCGGCATCGGAATGGCGGGAAGTCGGAATTGCTCCATGATCGGTCCATCTCCTTGAGCTATAGTGGGGGTTCGCCCGCGCGGCTGCCTGCGCCCGCGCCCGAGGCGTCGGGAGCTGCGGAGGAAGGGAGGGAGGCAGCCTCCTTCCCTTCCTTCAGCGGTTCGTTAGGCATGTTAGGCGGCGAACCCCGGTTGAGTTAGCGATAACCTACTCTTTTACCGCGCCGATCGTCAACCCCTGCACGAAGTAGCGCTGGAAGAACGGGTAGGCGAGCACGATCGGGCCGGTGGCCAGCACGACCATCGCCATGCGGGCCGTATCCTGCGGCATGTTCTGCAGGCCTTGGGCGAGCGAGGCGTTGCTCGACGCCTGCGACAGCAGGAACTGCATGTTCGTCTCGATGCGCATCAGCATGGACTGGAGCGGCACGAGATTCGGATTTTCGATGTAGAGCAGGGCGTTGAACCAGTCGTTCCAGTAGCCGAGCGTGCTGAACAGCGCGATCGTGGCCAGGCCCGGCAGCGCGAGCGGCAGGACGAGCTTGTAGAAGATCTGCAGCTCGGAGGCGCCGTCGATCTTGCCGGACTCGATGATGGCGTCGGGCACCATCGTCATGAAGAACGTGCGCATGATGAGCACGTAGAACGCGTTCACCATGAGCGGAAGGATGAGCGCCCAGACGTTGTCCTTCAGGCCGAGCATCTGCGTCACGACGATGTACGTCGGCACGAGGCCGCCGTTGAACAGCATCGTGAAGAAGGCGAAGAAGTTGAAGAACTTGCGGTACTGAAAGCTCTTGCGCGAGATGCCGTAGGCGTACAGCGTGACGACGAGCAGGCCGAGCGCCGTGCCGACGACGGTCACGAAGATCGTGACGCCGTAGGAGCGGAGCAGGGCGTCGCCGTTCTGGAGCACGTAGCGGTACGCTTCGAGGCTCCACTCGGCGGGAATCAGCCGGTAGCCGTCCGCGGCCAGCGCCTGCTCGTTCGTGAACGAGATGATGATGATGAAGACGAACGGGAACACGCACAGCAGCGCGAACAGGCCGGCGACGGCGTGGAACGCCGCGTTCCACGCCGGACTCAGCTTATGGAAGTCGCGGGCCGCCTTGGGCGGCAGCGTGGCAGACGGTTTGGACATGGTAGGGCTCCTTTCTTGGGGGAAAAGGCGGGAAGGACGGGAGACGGTAGCGGATGCTCCTGGCCTTCGGGAATGCCGCTGGGAGACTGCTCGATCGGCTCTCGGAAAGCCGCTGGGAGAAGCGGACTGCTCGACCGGCTGCCGGAACGCCGCTGCGAGAAACGGAATGCTCGACCGGCTCCGGGAACGCCGCTGCGAGAAACGGAATGCTCGACCGGCTGCCGGAATGCCGCTGCGAGAAACGGACTGCTCGACTGGCTCCCGGAATGCCGCTGCGTGAGACAAGCCTTCCTCCGATCCCGCTGGAACGCGGATGCCTGGATCGCCCGACCCCCGAAGGGGTGGGCATCCGCCTTCCAAGGGGACCGCTGCCGCTTCTCCGAAAGGCCCGTCTCCCTCCGCTCCATCGTCCGCCGGTCTCCCGTCCGTCCCGCCCCCTGGTTTTGGGGGCGGTGGTGCGCCTCCCGCAATCTGGGAGGCGGCAGGCGCTAGCCGCGCTTGACGCCGCGCGAGCGGCCTCGCGCCTCAAGCGCCGGAACAGCCGGAATAATCGGCTGTCGAAGGCCCGCCCGGCGGAGCGGGCTGGATTGCGGCAGCAGGGGAGCGGAGGCGGCGAATTCTCCTGGAGAAGCGGGAGCGGTTCCCTTGGAGGCCGGATTCCCACCCTTTCGGGGAGGGAATTCAGAGGAATCTGGGCTCCAGAGGAATCGGAGGGAGATTCGTCCGGCGCAGCGGACTCCCTGCACGTCAGCGGAATGCTCCGGCGCAGCGGGCTCCCTGAGCGTCAGCGAAAAGGTCCGGCGTAGCGGACTCCCTGCGCGTCAGCGGAATCTCCGGCGGAGCCGGCCGAATTGCGTCAGCGGGCTCCCTGAGCGTCAGCGGATAGGTTCGCCTTTAGAACAGCGTGTTGTCCTTGTTCACCCGGCCGACGATCCAGTTGGACGTAATGACCAGGATGAAGCCGACCAGCGACTGGTACAGCCCCGCCGCCGTCACCATGCCGAACTCGCCGGTCGTCTTGAGGCCGCGGTACACATAGGTGTCGATGACGTTCGTCACCGAGTAGAGCGCGCCGGAGTCGCGAGGCACCTGGTAGAACAGGCCGAAGTCGGCGTAGAAGATCTTGCCGATCGCGAGCAGCGTCAGGATCGTCATGAGCGGCGTCAGCATCGGGATCGTAATGTTCTTGATCTGCTGCCACTTGTTCGCGCCGTCGATCATCGCCGCCTCGTACAGCGAGCGGTCGATGCCGAGGATCGAGGCGAGGTAGACGACGCTGTTGTAGCCGATCGCCTTCCACAGGCTGATGAACACGAGGATGAACGGCCAATACGTCGGATCGGAGTACCAGTTGACCGGATCGAGGCCGATGCCGCGCAGCGCCTGGTTGAGCAGCCCCTTGTCGAGGCTGAGGAAGCTGAATGCGAAGTAGCCGACGATGACCCAGGACAGGAAGTACGGCATGAACATGCCCGTCTGGTACAGCTTGGACATGCGCTTGCTCGCGATCTCCGACAGCACGATCGCCATGGCGACCGCCGCGACGAGGCCGATGACGATGAAGACGACGTTGTACAGCAGCGTGTTGCGCGTGATGATCCAGGCGTCGTTCGTGCTGAACAGGAACTTGAAGTTGTCGAGCCCGACCCACGCGCTGCTGATGACGCTGTCGATGAAGCCGTGGCGGCTGACGCGGTATTCCTTGAAGGCGATGACGGCGCCCGCCATCGGGATGTAGGAGAAGATGAGGAACCACAGCGCGCCCGGCAGGACCATGAGCAGGATCGCCTTGTTGCGGTTCAGGCTGCGGAAGAAGCCCGCCAGTCCGTTCATGATGGCATGCCCCCTTGGATGAGATTGGATGATGTACGGCCGTCAGCACAAAAAGGGGGCGAAGTCGCCTTCGCCCGCCTGACCGAAACATTCGCTTACTTTTGCGTGGCCTTCCAGGCGTCGTACTGGGCTTGCGCCTCGGCGATGATCTTGTCGAGGCCGGCGGCCTTCATCTTTTCGATGGCGCGCGGCAGATAGGCGGCCGGATCGACGGTGCCGGTCATGAGCGGCGCCCATACTTCGGCCTTGACGTTCTGCAGGCTCGCCAGCTCGGTCGATACCTTGGAGGTGTCGAAGTTGAAGCCGAGCGCCGGGGAAGGACGGCCCTGCTCGTTGAACTGCTTGAACTGCTCCCACTTGTCGTCCGGGTCGCCCGGGTTGAGGTAGGTGAGCATGACGTTGCCGAGCGAGAACGTCGGCATGTCGTAGTTTTTGGACTCCGGCAGGTTCTCCATGCGGTTGTCGCCGGTCAGCTTGTAGTGCGTGCCTTCGATGCCGGAGTCGATCAGGTTGCGCAGCTTGGCGTCGGTGTTGAGCAGGTTCAGGAACTCCATCGCCTTCTCCGGATACTCGGAGTTGGCCGAGATCGCCTGCAGCGAGCCCATGACCGACCAGTTGTAGACGATCGACTCGCTGGCCGGCGTGGAGACGATCGGGTAGCCGAGGCTCGCGCTCCACGTATTGTCGGCGAGCGGCTGGGTGTCGGCGCGGTCGATGAGCCACTTGCCGGTCTTGTCCAGATCGGAGGTCGAGGTGATCGTCGCCGCTTCCGGCGAGATGTAGCCGGCTTTGTAGTACTTGTGCATCGTCTCGAGGGCCTGCTTCATCTCCGGCGTCTCGAGGACGTTGACGATCTTGCTGCTGTCGCCGTTCAGCGCGACGGCGATCGGCAGGTTCTGGATGAGGTAGTCGTACGGCACGGTCGGCGTGAAGTTGGTGTCGATCTTCAGGCCGAGCACGCCCGGCAGCTTTTCCTTGCCCGCCTTGAGGAACGGCTCCAGGCTCTCCAGCGTCGTCGCCTGCTTGTAGTCCATGCCGAGCTGGTCGAGCTGCTGCTTGTTGAAGCGCCAGACGGATTGCGCCGGCAGCTCTTTGTTGGCCGGCACGCCATAGTTGTGGCCGTCGACCTTGGAGCCTTCGAGGAAGGCCGGGTCGAGCGTCTCGACGATGCCCTTGCCGTGCGTCTGCAGCAGGTCGTCAATCTCCATGAACGCGCCCTTGCGCGCGTTCTGCACATAATCGAACGCCCAGGAAGCGGTGAAGAGAATGTCCATCGGCTCGCCGGAGGCGGCCATGACGCCCATCTTCTGGTTGTAGTCGCCGAAGTCGATCTGCTTCATCGTGACGGTCGCGCCGATCTTTTCGGCGGTGTACTTGTTCACCTCGGCCATCACCTTGTCGGTGTCCTTTTGCGGAGCGCCGATCGTGTACCAGATCAGGTTGACCGGCTTCTCGGCGTCGCCTTCGCCGCCGGAAGCGTTGTTGCTGCCGCAGGCGGTGACCGCCAGCGCGGCCGTCAGCACGAGCGCGAGCGCGCCCGCCTTGCGTGTGGATCTCTTTTTCATGATGACTCCTCCCTCGAAGCAAGCATGATGATGATGGTGCTCGAGCCCATGCGTCCAGGCTCGCCTGTCTGAATCAACCTTACTGGATGAAAGCATTTTCAAATAGGCGACAAATTATGAATCCGCTGTCCAAACTAAAGAAAGAGCCGCGCCGATTCGGTTCAGCGCAGCTCCCGATATTCGTTGGGCGAGATGCCCACGTATTTTTTGAACTGCTTGTAGAAGTAGCCGGTCTCGACATAGCCGACCTCCTGCGAGATGTCGGCGACCTTGTCGTCCGTCGCCTTGAGCCGCTCCTTGGCCCGCTCGATACGGTAGCGGTTGAGGTAGTCGGTGAAGCCGGCTCCGGTCTCCTTGGCGAACAGCTGGCCGAGGTACGCGGGATGGATATGGTAGATGGCGCCGAGCGTCTTGAGCGACAGCGGCTCGGCATAGCGCTCCGCCACATGCTGGACGACCTGGCTGACGATCGGGACGCGGTCGCTCCGCTGCAGCAGCTCCATCGTGAAATGCGCGGAGGCCTTGACCGCATCGGTCAGCTCGGCCAGCGCCGAGGCGCGGCTGATCCGGTCGAGCGTCTTCTTGAACTGGAACAGCACCTCCTGCGACTGCTCGCCGCCCTTCATGTCGCGCAGCTCGAGCCGGAAGGCGACGACGAGCTCGATTGCCGCGCTCTGGAGCAGCTCGGGCGTCGCGCCCTCGCGCTGCTGCAGCGCCAGGAAGTCGGCGTCGATGCGGGCGAAAAGAGCCTCCGTATCGCGGGCGAGCAGCCAGCGCGAGTAGTCGTCTCCGCCGATCTCGAGCGGCTGGTCGGACGCTCCCGGCGACGGCGGCAGCTCGGCCGCGTCGAGGATCGGGCTGCCGCTGTGCAGCAGATGGTAGTCCTGCGCTTTTTTGGCGAAGGCGTAGCTGCGCTGCTCGAGCTCGCCGATCCGCTCGGCGGTGCCGAGCGAAAAGCGGACCGGCGCGGAAATGGCCGCTTCGCCTGGCGCCGCGGAGTCTGCGTCCGCATCGCCGCGACTACGCGCCGCGTCGGCCGCCGCGAGCCGCTCCAGCGCCTCGCGCGCCTGCCGCCGCGCTGCAACGGCGCTGTCCGCGAGGAACAGCAGCACCTCGTCGCCGTCGAGGTCGGAGAAGCGCAGCGGCGCGTCCCGCTCGCCGAGCGCCTCGTCGACGAGCCGGCGGGCCTGCGCGCCGCCGCTCGCCGAGTGGCGGGCCGCCGCGGCGCACAGCCACGGCCGGCCGAGGCGCAGGCCGAGCAGCTCGGCGCGCTGGCCGAGCTCGACCGGGTCGATGTCGCCGCGCATCCAGCGGAACAGGATGCGGTCGCGCAGGATGCCCTTTTCCTCGGGGGAGAGGGCGGCCGTCCCGGGCGGCGCGGCGCTGAGCTTGGCGACGGCGGCGGAGAGCGTCGAGCGCAGCTCCTGGAAGTTGACCGGCTTGAGCAGGTAGTTCTCGATGCCGAGCGACATGCCTTCCTTGAGGTAGTCGAACTCGTTGTAGCCGCTCAGAATGATGACCTTCAGCTCCGGCAGCAGCCGGCGCGCCTCGCGGATCAGCTCCAGCCCGCTCATGCCGGGCATCGTGATGTCCGTCACGAGCAGGTCGACGGGACGGCTCCTCAGCAGCTCCAGCGCGGCGCGTCCGCTGCCTGCCGTGCCCGCCACCTCGAGCTCGAACGACGACCAGTCGAGCGCGTCCTGCAAGCCTTCGACGATGAACGGCTCGTCGTCGACGAGCAGCACTCGGTACATAGGAAATTCCTCCTTCGAAACAAGTTGGGAACGCGAGGCGGGGCGGAAAGGCCAGGGCGGGGGCCGGCTTCCGAAGGGAGGAGCGGCAAAAGCGGCGGCCGACGTCCCGGAGAGGGAGGGCCTAGCGTTCCTCGGCTCCCCCGGGCTCGCCGGACCCGCTGTCGCTGCCGTCCGGGAACCAGAGCGTCACCGTCGTGCCGGCCCCGGGCGCGCTGTCGATGTCGAGTCCGGCGGCGTTCGGGCCGTAGACGAGCCGCAGCCGGTCGCGGATGCTCTGCAGGCCGAAGCTGCCGCCCTCGTCCTGGCCTTGCGGAGGCCGCTGCAGCCGCTGGCGCAGCGCTTCCAGCGCCTCCGGCGCCATGCCGCGGCCGTTGTCGCGCAGCGTGACGACGATGCGCGCGCCTTCTCCCCGCGCGGCGGAGATGTCGAAGCGGTTGTCGTCCCGCTCGGTGTCGAGGCCGTGCACGATGTAGTTTTCCATGACGGGCTGCAGCGAGAGCTTCACGACGGGGCGTCCGGCCAGGCTGTCGTCCATGCGGATGGAGTAGGCGAACCGGTCCTTGTAGCGGATGCGGAACAGCTCCAGGTAGCGCCGGCCGAGCTCCAGCTCCTCGCGCAGCGGCACGAGGCTGCGGCTGCCGACCATGCTGCGGAACAGCACGGACAGGCTGTAGATCATTTCCGCGACGTCGTCCGCACCGCGCGACACGGCCCGCATGCGGATGACCTCGAGCGTATTGGACAGGAAATGAGGGTTGATGCGCGCCTGGATCGCGGACAGCTCGGTGCTGCGCTGCCGCAGCTCGGCCTTGTACTCCTGCTCGATCTGGCGGTTCAGCTGGTCGAGCATGCGATTGAAGCCCTGGCCGATCTGCCCGAGCTCGTCGCCGCGCTCGTCCTGGATGCGGCCGGCGAAGTCGCCGGACTCGACGCGCCGCATGAGGCGCACGAGGCTGCCTGTGCGGCGCGCCACGCTCGCCACGGCGATGCCCGGCAGCACGACGGCGAGCAGGATGCCGATCCCGCTCAGCAGCATCACCGTCCGCCGGAGGCCGGCGGACGCCGCCTCCAGCTGCGCGTCCGGCACGACGCCGACGACCGAGTAGCCGGCCAGGCTGTCGCTCAGCACCGCCACCTGCGACGGCCGGTCGAGCGCCGCCGCGGAGTCGAGCGTGCTGATGCGCGAGGCGTACGGGTAGATGGAGCCGTAATAGCGGCCGGACGAGTCGAACAGCACCTGGCCTTGCGGCGTCAGCACGAGCACGTAGCCCTTGAGCTCGTCGAGATAGGGACGGAGGGCGGAGACGAGGCTGTCCGAGCTGAAGTGGACGAGCAGCTGGCCGGTTTTTTGCAAGGTGCCGGGATTGTTGACGGCCGCCCGCACCGCGTAGAGCCGGTCGGCGTCGAGGCCGAGCTCGCGCGCGACCCACAGATTGGGCGCGGAGATCGCCGGCAGCTCGAGCGCCATCGCATCGGGGATGAACGACAGCGCGGAGTTCAGCTCGCGCAGCTGCGGGCTTCCGCCGGCTTTCCACGCATACAGGTACTGCTCGACGGAGCTGTACAGCATGAGCTGGCGGATCGAGCTGTCGGCCGCGAGCCGGCGCTCGAAGTACGTGATGGCGTTGCCGTAGCCGGCGCGCGGCTCGTCCGCATAGCGGTCGATGCGGTAGCGGAAGTAGTCGGCGAACGGATGGGACAGCAGATAGGTGACGTTTTGGCTGAGCGCCTGGTCCTGGTAAATGTCCGCGACGATGCGCTGCACGCTGTCGCTGCTCGCCTGCAGGCGGGCGGACACCGCTTCCATCGCGCGGCGCTGGTTGGCGAGGATGTCGCTGCGCACGGACTCCGCCATGAAGGCGTACAGCAGGTAAGCCAGCGTCACGATCGTCAGCACCGAGATGGCCGAGAGCGTCGCGAGCAGCTTCGAGAACAGGTTGTTCTTGACGTACGTGCAGTAGAAGCTGCGCGCCTTCATCGCCTTCATCGGCGGGTCCTCCTTTCGCGCGGGCTTCCGCGCTATGCTCGAATGCCGCTCATTATAGCATACCGGGAGGACGGGCGTGGAGCGGGGCGGGTGCGAGGGCGGTACGCGGCAGGGGCTTTGCGGGCGGGGAGAAGCGGGAGGGACGCGGAGCGTGGGTCGGGGCGTGGGGCGGATATGGAGGCGGGCGTGGAGGGACGGATGAGAAGCGAAGTGGACGAGGAGAGGGAGCGGAGAGTGGGGGAGCGAAGCGTGAGGGAGCGGCGGACGGGGAGCGAAGGCGGGTCGGGAGGAGAAGCGGACGGGCAGCGGAGCGTGGGTCGGGGCGCTCCCGCTCCGGTGCAGGCCGGACGGTAGCCAGCGGCCGCGCGCTGTGCTATGCTGGTGGGGACAACCGAAGAGTAAAGTCCGGCGCGGCCTTATGGGGCCGGAAGTGCCGGGAGAGGTTCGCGAACTCCCTCTATAAAAAACTACAAGCACACGATTCCGTCGGGGATCCGTGTGTTTTGCGTTCGGCGGACAGCCGTTCCTTGCGAGGCAAGGGGCGGGCTGCCCGCCGTTTTCTTTGTCCGCGCGCGGAAGAAGGAATTGGAGAATCGCTTGGCTCTCTCTGCCGGTTCGGTCGGTCAGGAGAGGAGAAGGATAACGATGGTGGACAGGCTTGAGGGAGGCTCCCTCGATAAGCGGAAAGGCAAGGCGGTCGTCGTGTTCAGCGGAGGCCAGGACAGCACGACCTGCCTGTTTTGGGCGCTGCAAAGGTATGAGGAAGTGGAGGCGGTGACGTTTCGCTACGGGCAGCGCCATGCGCTGGAGCTGGAGTGCGCGGCATCCATCGCCGCGGAGCTCGGCGTCCGGCACCATGTGCTGGACATGAGCCTGCTCGGGCAGCTCGCCCCGAGCTCGCTGACGCGCAGCGACGTCGCCGTGGCGGACGCCGCGGAGGAGGGCGGGCTGCCGAATACGTTCGTGCCGGGCCGCAACCTGCTGTTCCTGTCGTTCGCGGCGGTGCTTGCGCAAGGCGTCGGCGCCAAGACGATCGTCACCGGCGTCTGCGAGACGGATTTCAGCGGGTATCCCGACTGCCGCAACGTGTTCATCCAGTCGCTGAACGTCTCGCTGAATCTGGCGATGGACGAGACGTTCGTCATCGAGACGCCGCTCATGTGGCTCGACAAGGAGCAGACCTGGGAGCTGGCCGACCGGCTCGGCGCGTTCGAGTTCGTACGGGAGCGTACGCTCACCTGCTACAACGGCATCCCGGCCGACGGCTGCGGAGAATGCCCGGCCTGCAAGCTGCGGCGCGCGGGACTGGACAAGTACATGGCTCGGCGCGGAGCGAAGGAGGCGGCGCGAGGATGATGCATGCGATCTATCCGGCGCCCGCGCATCCGTTCCGCTACGAGCTGAACAAGGAGTTTCATTTCGCGGCGGCGCATTACATTCCGGCCGAGGCGGCGGGCCGCTGCAGCCGCGTGCACGGGCACACCTACTATTGCAACGTCACCGTCGGCGGCGACCGGCTGGACGAGTGCGGCTTCCTCGTGAACTTCTCGGAGATCAAGAAGCTGGTGCAGGACCGGTTCGACCATCGGCTGCTCAACGAGGACGAGCTGTTCGGCGGTCCGGCGCGGCTGCCGAATGGAGGCGAGGCGGCGGAAGCGGTGGTGCAAGGCAGCAAGGCGGCGGAAGCGATGCGGCACGGCAAGGCGGACGCGGCGCGAGGCGCTTGGGCCGAGCGGGCTGCAGCTGTGGAAGCGGCGGGTGAGCAAGGAGCCGCGTCTGGCGCGGTCCGGCACGGCAAGGCGGACGCGGCTTGGCAGGGCAGTGCGGCGATTGCCGATTCGGCGCTGGATCCGGAGCGGTTCCCGACGACGGAGGTCGTCGCCCGCACCGTCTGGCAGCTCGTGCAGGAGGAGCTCGACCGTCGCGGCAACGGAGCGCGCTGCCTGCAGGTGTTCCTGCGGGAGACGCCGTCGAGCTATGTGATCTATCGCCCGGAGGCCGCTCATGGCTGAGCGGCGCACCCGCATCCCCGTGCTGGAGACGTTCGGCCCGACGGTGCAGGGCGAGGGCATGGTGATCGGCGTCAAAACCTGCTTCGTCCGCACCGCCGGCTGCGACTACAGCTGCTCCTGGTGCGACTCGGCGTTCACCTGGGACGGCAGCGCCAAGGACGACATCCGCTGGCTGGAGCCGGAGGACGTGCTCGAGGAGTTGAAGGCGCTGTCCGGCGGCGAGTGGCCGGGGCATGTCACGCTCTCGGGCGGCAACCCGGCGCTGCTGCCGCAGCTCGGCGGGCTGATCGCGCTGCTGCGGAGCGGCGGCACGATCATCGCGCTCGAGACGCAGGGCAGCCATTGGCAGGACTGGTTCCTGGACGTCGACGAGCTGACGCTGTCGCCGAAGCCGCCGAGCTCGGGCATGGCGACTGACTGGGCGCGGCTGGGCGAGATCGTGGAGCGGCTCGCAGCGGCGGGCCGGTCGCCGAGCCTGAAGGTCGTCGTCATGGAGGAGCCGGCGAGCGAGGCGGGATCGGCAGCCGGGACAAGCGCAGCGAGCGAGACAGGCGGAGCAAGGCTGGCAGTCCAGGCGGATGGAGCGAGCCGCCAAGGAAGCGACCTTGCCTACGCCAAGGAGGTCCATCGCCGCTTTCCGGCGGTGTCGATGTTCCTCCAGGCGGGCAACGACCGGCTCGACGAGCCGGACCCGGCCGCGCTGCGCGAGCATCTGGCGGCGCGCTACGAGCGTCTGGTCGATGCCGTCATGGCCGACCCGGACTGGCGGCAAGTACGCGTGCTGCCTCAGCTCCACGCCTGGCTGTGGGGCAACAAGCGCGGCGTGTGAGACGGCTCCGGCACGGCGAGGGAGTCGAGAGTGCCTTGAATGGAGAGCGCCAGGCGAATCGGCACGCCGAGGGAGTCGAGAGTGCTTTGAATCGCGGGAACGAGGCGAATCGGTGCGCTGAGGGAGTCGAGAGTGCCTTGAATCGCGGGAACCAGGCGAACCGGCGCAACGAGGGAGTCGAGAGTACCTTGAATCGAGAGGACGAGGCGAATCGGCACGCCGAGGGAGTCGAGAGTGCCTTGAATCGCGGGAACCAGGCGAATCGGCGCGCCGAGGGAGTCGAGAGTGCCTTGAATCGAGAGGACGAGGCGAATCGGCGCGACGAGGGAGTCGAGAGTTCCTTGAATCGAGGGGACGAGGCGAATCGGCGAGTCGAGGGAGTCGAGAGTGCCTTGTATCGAGGGAACGAGGCGAATCGGCGAGTCGAGGGAGTCGAGAGTGCCTTGAATCGCGAGGACGAGGCGAATCGGCGCAACGAGGGAGTCGAGAGTGCCTTGAATCGAGAGGACGAGGCGAACCGGGGCGCTGAGGGAGTCGAGAGTGCCTTGAATCGTGGGAACGAGGCGAATCGGGGCGCTGAGGGAGTAGAGTGCCTTGAACGGAGGGAACCCGGCCCCTGCGCGCGGAAAAAACGTGTGTAGGGCGGCGCCCTGCCGCCCGCGGCGCGGCAAAAAGCCTCCCGCTAAGCGGAAGGCTCCTTTTTGTCCGACACTCGGAACACGTAGCCGAAGTCGCCCGACTTGACGGGCGAGCCGTAGTCCTTGACCCAGGTGCGGTAGAACACGCTGGAGCCGTTCTTGCGGGTGACGATGATGTAGTCGGGATCGTTGGCCTTGGCCAGATCGGTCACGTAGACGGGGAAGCCGTGCATCGACTGCTCGAACGCGGTCCAGCCGAACACGGTCTTGGTAGCGTCCGTGATGAACGGATCCTGCCGCCCGTCCGAGAGCACGTCGCCGCCGCGGAACATGACATAGCCGGACGAGCCGTACAGCGTCATGACCTTCGGCCGTCCCGGGCCCTCGAAGTCGGAGAGGATGTAGTCCATCTCCTTGACCGGGTACTTGAACGAATTGGGCAACGGCACATGCTGGAAGTTGTACACGGCGTTCACCGCCAGCCCGACGGCGAGCCCGGCGGCCAGCGGAGCGATCCCGACGCGCAGGCGGAAGCGGCGCAGTCCCGGCACGTCCTCGATGACGACGGCGGCGAAGTACAGGACGAACAGCCACAGGAACAGGTGGTACTTGTAGTTCGACACGCCGAGGAAAAAGATGCCGAGCATGAACTCGAAGCGGAAAAACCGCTTTTTCACGCTGAATGGCAGCAGCGCGACGAACGACAGCAGCATGAGCGTCGCGGTCAGGTTGCCCATGCTGTTGAACTGGATCGCCTTCCACTCGTTGATGAGCAGGTTGAAGTTGTCCTGCGTGACGGTGAGGATGAACAGGATGCTCTTCGCTCCGCCGGGATTGAGGAAGCCAGCCCCGAGCACGGATAGCGCGACGACGAGCCAGCGCCAGCCGACGCGGCGGCGGAGCAGCCGGCGCGTCACGAGCGCCTCCAGCAGCGCCATCCCCAGGAACACGACGATGACGGGCCAGACGCCGGAGTGGAAGTTCGCGATCAGCAGCGAAAGCAGCGGCAGCAGCACCATGTAGCGGGCGGCCGGCCGCAGCTGGAACTCGCGCAGGAACACGAAGAACCAGACGATGAGGAACGCCGAGATCATCTGCGGCCTCGTCGTGAAATAGATGTCGTAGATGCCCCACAGCACCGGCAGCAGCAGCAGCGTCAAAATCGCCTCGCGGCCGCGCGAGTCCAGGCCGAGCTCGCGCCGCGAGACGAGCATCATGCGGTAGAGGCCGAGCGCCAGCAGCAGCAGGCAGGAGGCGGTCAGCAGGTAGGTGCCGGCCCAGCCGAAGGCGCGGTACAGCCAGGCGATGACGACCTGGAAGCCGATCTCATGCGGGACGTAGGGCAGCTTGTCGTCGCCCCAGAACGTATGGATGGCGGTGTGCGGGACTTGGCCGGTGTCCAGCACCTGGCCTCCGACCTCGATATGCCAGAATGTATCGGGGTCCTGATAGGATTCGGCCGGCGGCATCGTGAAGACGACGACGCACAGCACGATGACGGCAAGAGCCGCGGCGGCGACGAATCGGATTTTCATGGGACGCGCTCCTTGCGGACATAGTTCCCTTCATTATAGGGGCAAAGGCCCGGCTTCCACAATGCGGCAGAACGGCTGTGCCGAGGGTGGCGGCGGGCGGGAAGGAAGGCCCGAGATGGGCCTTCTCGCGGCGCGTGGCGCAGGATTATTTTCAACGACAAAGGAGAAGGAACGAATGAGCGAGATCGAGCAAGGAAGAAGCAAGGAGGAGCTGAGCGGCGTCACGCTGCTCGGCAACCAGGGCACGCAGTATCCGGTGACGTACGCGCCGCAGGTGCTGGAGAGCTTCGTCAACAAGCATCCGGGGCGCGATTACCGCGTCAAGTTCAACTGCCCGGAATTCACGAGCCTGTGCCCGATGACGGGCCAGCCGGACTTCGCGACGATCACCATCGCCTACATCCCGGACGAGCTGATGGTCGAGAGCAAGTCGCTCAAGCTGTATCTGTTCAGCTTCCGCAACCACGGGGACTTCCACGAGGACTGCATGAACATCATCATGAACGACCTGATCGCGCTCATGCAGCCGAAGTTCATCGAGGTGTGGGGCAAGTTCACGCCGCGCGGCGGCATCTCCATCGACCCGTACTGCAACTGGGGCCGCCCGGGCACGAAGTACGAGCAGATGGCGGAGCACCGCATGATGAACCTGGACCTGTACCCGGAGAAGATCGACAACCGCTGAGGCAGGGGCGAGGGCTGGAGCATTCTGCGAGGCTGCAAGCCGAAAAAATCGGGTTGCAGGCGATCGTGAGCGCGGTTTGAGGGCTGCAAGCCGAAAAAAGCGGGTTGCAGGCGAACGTGAGCGCAGTTTAAGGGCTGCAAGCCGAAAAAATCGGGTTGCAGGCGAACGTGAGCGCAGTTTGAGGGCTGCAAGCCGAAAAAATCGGGTTGCAGGCGAACGTGAGTGCGGTTCGAGGGCTGCAAGCCGAAAAAGTCGGGTTGCAGGCAACCCGGCAGCGCTGGCGAGAAGAATCGAGCTGTTGAGCGGAGCGAACCCTTCCTTGGAACGGGACTGGCATCCGACCGGGACAGCGCGAGAACGCTGAAGAAGCCTATAGAAAAAGCGTCCAATCCACTTGCGAAGTGGATTGGACGCTTTTTGCCTCTTGAGGCGAGTCTGTCGGTTGAGGCAGCACGGGAAAAGCAGTGGCGAGCCAGTCCGGGCGCACGCTCCTCGACCGCCGACGCCGCATGCTAGCAAGCAGCGCCGGCGAAAGCGGCTACTCCTCCGGGTCCAGCCGGCACTCCTGCAGCGGGCGCAGCTTCGTGCGATGCTTCCACTTGTGGCCGAGCCAGATGGCGAGGAACAGCGGCAGGCCGAAGTAGGAGGCGACGATGTACGCCCAGTCGACCCGGCCGTCCGAGAGGCCGCCGACGAACTGGCCGCCGATGACGACGGCGCACAGCCCCATCGCCAGCAGCGGGCCGAGCGGGAACCACTTGGCGCGGTAGGTCAGCTCGTCCAGCGAGCGGCCCTGAGCCGACCAGGCGCGGCGGAACCGGTAGTGGCTGATCGCGATGCCCATCCAGACGATGAAGCCGGTCATGCCGGAGGCGTTCAGCAGCCAGACGTAGACGACGCCGTCCCCGAAGAACGAGGCGAGGAAGGCGAGCAGGCCGAACGCGCCCGTCACGAGCAGCGCCGGCACCGGCACGCCGCGTCCGTTCACGCCGGCGAGCCAGCGCGGAGCCTTGCCTTCTTTGGCGAGCGTATAAAGCATGCGCGTGCTGGCGTAGAGGCCGGAGTTGCCGGCCGAGAGCACCGAGGTCAGGATGACGGCGTTCATGACGGACGCCGCGATGCTGAGGCCGGCTTTTTCGAAGACGATCGTGAACGGGCTCTGCGAGATGTCGCTGCTCGCCAGCTCCTCCGTCGTGTAGGGAATGAGCAGGCCGATGACGAGGATCGCGAGCATGTAGAACAGCAGGATGCGCCAGAAGATCGTGCGGATCGCGCGCGGCACGCTGCGCTTCGGGTCCTCGCTCTCGCCGGCGGCGACGCCGACGAGCTCCGTGCCCTGGAAGGAGAAGCCGGCGGCCATGAAGACGCCGAGCACGGCCAGCATGCCCATCGGGAAAGGGTTGTCGGTCAGGTTGGCGAAGCCGGTGCCGCCCATGCCGGTGTCGCCCATGCCGTCGCCGCGCCAGATGCCGACGACCATGAGCAGGCCGACGGCGATGAAGACGATGACGGTGACGATCTTGATCATCGCGAACCAAAACTCGGACTCGCCGTAGGCTCGCACCGACAGCAGGTTCAGGCCGACGAGCAGGGCGAGGAACAGCGCGGACCAGAGCAGCGAGCTGCTGCCGGGCAGCCAGTATTTCAGGATGAGCGTCGCTGCGGCCAGCTCGGCGGCGAGCGTGATCGCCCAGTTGTACCAGTAGTTCCAGCCGATGGCGAAGCCGAAGCTCGGCTCGACGAAGCGGCTCGCATAGGTGCTGAACGTGCCGGACACCGGCATATGCGTCGCCATTTCGCCCAGGCTCGTCATGAGGAAGTACACCATGAGGCCGATGAGGCCGTAGGCGAGCAGCGCTCCGCCGGGTCCGGCGCTATGGATCGCGCCGCCGCTGGCGAGGAACAGCCCGGTGCCGATCGAGCCGCCGAGCGAGATCATCGTCATATGCCGCGTTTTAAGGCCTCGGCGGAGGCCGGGTTTGGCAGAGGGGGTCGGGTGCGGTTGCTCCACTTCAGGTTATCTCTCCGTTTCTTTACTTATAATAGGGCAACTTATCTATAGTAGGCGATGGAGAACGATGGCTCAAGCGAAAATATTCCCAACTTAACGATAAATGTTGCAGGCGGGAAGCGGCGGCCTGGAAACGAGGGGAAGAAACGGACCTGGATTCATCCGCCGCGCGCGCGTATCCTCCAAGACGCGGAAAAGCGCCCTGCCGACCGGCAGGGCGCTTCCTTTATTCATTCCAGGTGAAAAGACGTTGCCGCGCAGGCGCAGGTGCTCCGAGCGCCGGCGGTCAAATCAGCTTCGCGGCGAGCAGCAGCTGCTCGATGACGCCGGCGGCCGCCTCGCGGCTGATGATCGGCACGCTCGTGTACCACTTGCCGGCCAGCCCGCCGAGGCTAGAGCCCGCGGATGCAGTTCCGCCGAGCAGGCCGGAGCCGGAGGCGATCGCCCGGGAGTCCGCGTTCAGCGGCGAGAACGCCGCTCCGGCGCCGTTCGCCGAGACGGACCCGGCGAACGTGTCGCCGTCCACAGGAGGCAAGCCGAATGCGCGGCTGATCAGGTCGTCGAACTGGGCGAGCGTCAGGCGCGTCTTGGGCGAGAACTTCGTCTCTGACGTGCCGTCGATCAGCAGCTTGTCGGCCAGCCGCTGGATGCTTGCCTTGTACGGCGAGCCGCCGATGTCGGTGAAGGCGGCCGTCCGCTTGGCGGCCGCGTAGACGGCATAGCCGGGATGCGAGACGGCGACGGTCGTCGTCCCGTCCGCGTTGGCCGCGAACGTCGACGGAGCCGGCAGCGCCTGGCTGCCGTGCCGGTACAGCGCGCCGGCCTTGGAGGCGTCGCTGCCGGCGTCCAGCACGAACGCATGCCGCACGAACGCGCTGGCCGGAATCGGCAGCGGCTTCGGCGCCGCCCCCGCGCTGGCGACCGAGCCGAGCTCGAACGCCACCGGCGTCCCGAGCAGCGTCGTGCCCGGGCGAGCCGCCGCGAATGCCGCGGCCTGATCGGCTGCGTCGCGGATGGCGAGCTCGGCGCCCGCGCCCTTGGGCAGCGAGGCGAGCAGGTACAGCGGCAGCTCGGCGGCGGCCCGGCCCGCGTTCAGCGCGATCGAGCTGCCGAGCGGAGCTTTAGCGAGCGCCGCCGCCTGCGAGGCGCTCAGCGACAGGCGGACCGCTCCGCCGTCCTCCAGCCAGGAGCCGCCGACGACGAGCGCGAGCGGTTTTTTCGCGCCCTTGAGCGCGGCGGCAATGTCGGCATCCGTCACGGTGACGAGACCGTCAGCGGAGACGGAGGACTTCAGCTGCAGCTTCGTCTGGGACGGGCGCAGCACGCCTTTCAAGGCGCGCTCGCCGAGCTCGGCCGGCACGCCCTTCAGCGCGACCGGCACCTGGACGATGTCGCGGATCGTCGGCACCGCGGCCGAGGCGATCGTGACGGTCAGCGTCACGGTGTCGTCCGTCTTGGGACGAGCGGCCAGCACGCCGTCCGCCGCGATCAGCTGCGGCTTGTCGCTGCCCGTCACCGCGTACGTGACGCCTTGGCGGACCGGCAGCTCCAGCACCGGCTTGCCGACGGCCGTCGTGTTGACGATGTTGGCCTGGAACGCCTCCTTGGCGTTCGCGACGAGGCCGAGCTCCGTCTTGTTGTAGGCGACGGCCATCGACCTGGTCGTGTAGTACTGGTTCACAAGCTGCCTGCTCGCGTTGATCTCGGTGGCGACGACGTAGAGCGTGTACGTGCCTTCCGGCAGCTTCTTGTAGATCGGCAGGCCGTCCTCGTCATAGCTGTCATAATACATCTCGTCGAGGCCGCTCACCGTATACCGGCCGGCAGGGAAGGAGCTTCCGATGCCCGCATCGGCGAGGAACAGCATGCCGATGTAATCGTCGTTCACGTCGTACACTTCCAGATCGATGAGGTTGACGCCATCGGCATGGAGCGTGAAGCTCGCGTCGATCGTATCGTTCACCCCGTCGCCGTCCGGCGAGAGGATCGGGCTGGACAGCGTCAGGTCCTGGATGCCGAAGCCGTTGTCCGGCAGCCGGTCGCCGACATGCAGCGCGAACGGGAGGCGCAGCGTCGGCAGTCCCGGAGCGGTCAGCACGACGGAGCCTTCATAGGCGCCCTCGGCCGCATCGTCCGCGACGGAGGCGGTCAGGGAAAAGCTTGCCGTGCCTCCGGCTGGAGCGGTCACGCCGCCGCCGGACAGTCCGTCCAGCGAGACGGTCAGCTTGGACACGTCCGGCGTCTCGATCGGATTCGCCGGGTCGGAGGTGACGGACGGGTGCAGCTCGACCGAGGCGGCGTAGGTCACCGCGGAGCCGGAGGTGTTTTTGACGCGCAGCGGAGCCGACGGAGCAGCCGCTCCGGCCGGCACGACGCCGAAGCTGTAGCTGCTGCCGAAGTTCGTCACGTCCAGCGGATGGAGATCGCCGTCCAGCAGCTGGAGCGGCTCAACCGTCTGCAGCACCGCCGGCGTCCGGATCGCCTGGGCGATATTGGCGCGGCCTCCGCCCTGCGAGTAGACGTCATAGAGCGTGCCCGTCTCGTCAAAGATCGCATCCGCTGTATTTGCGAGCGCGGCGCGGATGTCCATCGGCGTCCACTCGGGATGCTGCTGGCGCAGCAGCAGCGCCAGGCCCGCCGTATGCGGCGAAGCCATGCTCGTGCCGCTGATGCGGTTGTACGCCTCGTCGTACGAGGCATCGGGATTTGCTTTGCCGTAGGCCGGCCAGGTCGAAAGGATGTTCACGCCCGGAGCGGTGACGTCCGGCTTGATGCCGAGCTTGCCGTCGGAGGCCGGCCCGCGCGAGCTGAAGCCCGCCATGCGGTCGCCCGGCTCGACCGTGAGCGGGTAGTCGGCGCCGAACTGCAGCGTGAACGCCGCCTCCGGATGCGCCAGCACGATGCGGGCAAGCTCCCGGCCCGGGGCGCCTTCCATATCGAACGTCGGGAGATAGCGGAAGCTGTCTCCGAAAAAGCCGACCGGACCGATGAAGCCGTCGCGTCCGGGGATCGACTCGCTCAGGTTGGCCGCCGCGCCGGCGTTCAGCCCGTTGAAGATGATCAGCGCCTTGGCGCCGTGCTCCTTGGCGATGGCCGCCTTGTCGACGAAGGCGAGCGAGCCGCGCGAGACGAGCACAATCTTGCCGGCGGCGTCGAGTCCCTCGTAGTCGCTCTCCGCGCCGAGCCCGGCATAGACCGCCTCGACCGGCTCCGTGCCGATGATCGACGCGAAGTCCTCCGCTCCGGTGCGCCAGCCCATGGCGCTCAGGCCATAGTCGAGGCCGCCGTAAGCGACGTCGGTGACGGTGCGGCTGTAGACGGTCGCGCTGACGGTAGCCGCGTAATGGCTGCTCGGGCTGCTCGCAGCGCCGACGGAGATGGCCAGCTGGCTCGATGCCGGCGAGCCCATCGAGTAGTAGTAGCGTCCCTCGTCCGCGGCGTTGCCGTTCGCCACGACGGCGATGACGCCGGCGAGCACGGCATTGTTGACCGCGATCGCGTCCGGGGAGAACGGGTCCTTGACTTCGTCGGCGCCGAGCGACAGGTTGATGACGTCCATGCCGTCCTTCACCGCGCGCTCGATGCCGTCGATGACCTGCGCCGAGGAGCCGGACGAGCGGCCCGTCTCGGCGTTGTAGCCGAGCACCTTGTAGGCGTGCAGCTCGGCCTCGTAGGCGACGCCTTTTTGCACGACGTCCGAGTCCGCTGCCGCGCGGCCGACGATCGTGCCCGAGACATGCGTCCCGTGCGAGGTGCCCGGGTTGCCGGTGGCGGCGTTCGGGATTTCCTCATAGGGATCGTCGGTGTTGAAGTACGAGTCGTGTCCGCCCTTGTACGCGCCGGCCAGATCGGGATGCAGGTAGTCGACGCCGGTGTCGATGACGCCGACCTTGAGCCCGCGGCCCGTTAGCCCTGCGGCCCAAGCTTCCGGCACGCCGAGCTGCTTCAGCGGGTCGATGTCGCATTTGCACTCGGAGGAGAGGGCCGTCGGCGAGACGGTCTCCGCCGGAATGGCGGAGTACGTCAGGTTCTCATGGATCGACTTGACGCCGGGGAGCAGGGCGAGCAGAGGAATCTGGTTCGCCGGCAGCTCGACCTCCATGCCGTTCAGCACGGTGTCGTAGCGATAGGTGACCTGCAGCGACAGGCCGCGCTGGCGGGCGGCCGCGAGCAGCGCCTCCTGCTCGGCGTCGACCTCCGAGGGCGTCACTGCAGCGGCCGGCGCGAGCCCTTGGCGGGCGGCGAACTCGGCTTCCGCGACCGCGGCTCCTTCGAGCTGCAGGATGACTTTGACGCGCGCCGAGGATTTTGTGTCGAGGCTCGGCGAGATGAGCGCCGGCGTCGTGTCGGCTGTGGCGAGCCCCCGCGCGAGCGACGGGGCGAGAGCGGCGCCGGACGGCGCCAGCCCTTGCTGCAGGCGGCTCTGAAGCAGCGCCTGCGAGGCGGCCGTGGCGGAGCCGGATTCGGCCAGCTCGCCGCCGGTTGCGGCTGGGGAAGCGTACGTGCCGCCGGGCAGCAGCAGCGATGCCGCCAGCGCGGCCGCGATGAAGTTGATTTTGTAGCCTTTCTTGACCATGATTTCCCTTCTTTCCGGATGGATTTGCGGTTGCTTTGAATTCGCCGCATGACGGGCGCCTCCTGCCTCCTTTGGAAGAAATGGCGCTTAAGGATCAGAATAATCAGATAAATGTCGAATCAGTGAGAAAGAAGTACCATAGACGAGAATAAAAGAGAAAAGCACCAGGACCTAGTGTCGGATCCTGGTGCCTTTCGGGAGCTGCGGCCGGAGAGCGGGGGAGCGCCTCCCGGCCGCGAGGGAAAGCTAGATCAGCTTGGCGCCGCTTAGCAGCTTGTGCAGCACGGTCGCCGCCGCTTCGCGCGTCGTCGAGCCGAGCGGATCGAAGGCGCCTGCGGAGCCTTCCATCAGTCCGGATGCCGTGACGGCAGCGATGCTGTCCTTGGCGAACGCGCCGAACTTGCCGGCGTCGCTGTAGGTCGTGAACTTGCCGCTATCCGACTTGGCTCCGGCCAGGTCGGCCGCTTTGGCCAGCATGACGGCCAGCTCCTGGCGGCTGATGATGCCGTTCGGACGGAACGTGCCGTCGGCGTAGCCGTTGATCAGGCCGGCCGCATAGGCCGCGCTGACGGCATCCGTATACCAGGCGCCGGAGGCGAGGTCGGTGAACGGAGCTTTGGACGTCGTCGTGAGGCCGAGGCCGCGCGTCAGCATCGCTGCGAATTCGGCGCGGGTCACGCTCGCTTTCGGCGTGAAGGCGCCGGCAGCGGTGCCGTTCAGCAGCAGCTTGTCGGACAGCGACTGGATGCGGGACTGAGCCCACGAGCCGGCGATGTCGGTGAAGGCCGCGCCACCGCTTGCCGCAGCGTAGGTGGAGAAGCCAGGGCGGCTGACGACGACGGTCGTCGTGCCGTCCTCCTGCGTCGTGAATACGGCTGGAGCCGGAGCTTGCTTGCCGCCCGCGAGGAACAGCACGCCCGCTTTTTCGGCGGAAACGCCTTTGTCCAGCGTGAAGCTGCGCTTCAGGAACGTTTTGGACGGAACGTTCAGCGGAACGGAGCCGCTCGCGCTCACGACGTTCGCCTCGAAGGCGACTGGCGTGCCGAGCACGGTCGCGCCGGAGAACTTGGACGCTTCGTCCGCGGCGGAGCGGATGATCAGCTCCAGTCCGCTGCCGGCCGGCACGGAGGCGAGCACGGACAGAGGCAGCTCAAGCGATTCCTTGCCGGTGTTCAGGTAAAGCGCGCTGCCGGCCGGAGCCGTGCCAAGCAGCTGGAGTTGATCGGCCGGCAGGCTAAGCGTGGATGCTTTGCCGGATTCGGCCGTCGCGTTTACGACGAGCGCCAGCTTGACGCTGCCGGTGCCGATCGCCGCTTGCAGGTCGGCGTAGGTGACCGTCGTGACGGTCGCTGCGCTTTCCGAGACGGTCGTGCTCTTCACGGTCGTCTGCGCCAGCCCTTGGGCCGCGATGGCTTTCAGCGCCTCGCCGGCTGCCGCAGGCACCGGAGTCGGGGACGGAGCGACGATCGGGCCTGTGAAGCCTCCGCCTCCGCCGCCACCGGTGCTGTAGTTGCTGTTTACGACGGTGAACGGAATGTAGCCGAGCGTTTGCGCGGCGACTTTGCCGTTTGCAATTTTCGCCGCGACGATCGTGAACGCGTAGGAGCCGTCCTTGAGCGCTCCGTCTACGTCCTCATAATCCGCATCGAGCGAATAGATGCCGTTGAAGCTATGCTTGTACGTCTTCTTCTCCAACGCCTTGGCAGAGCCGGTGGCGTCCGTGACGTTGAGATAGCCGATCGTATCGTCATTGATGTCGGAGATGGCGACCTCGTAATAGTTCATGCCTTCCGCAGCCAGGCGGAAGCTCAGCTCGATGCTGTCATTCACGCCGTCGCCGTTCGGAGACAGCTGGCGCGAGGTAAGCGCTACGTCCTGGATGCCGTAGCCCGTGTCCGGCGTCTTGTCGCCGACATGGACGACGAACGGAATGTGCAGATCCGGATGGCCGGCCGATTTCAGCACGACCGAGCCTTCGTAGACGCCCGCCTCCGCATCGGCTGCCGGCTTGACGCTCAGGCTGAACGGCTGCTTGCTGTAGGCGTTGGCCGTCACGGTCTGGCCGGTCAGTCCGCCGAAGGAGACTTGGATCTTGCTCGTATCCGGCGTGGCGATCGGGTTTGCCGGATCGGACGTCACGCTCGTGTGCAGCTCGTAGGAAGCCGTGTAGGTAAGAGCTTTGTCCGACACGTTGTTGAGCTGCAGCGTGATGGACTTCTCCGCGCTGCCGGCGGCCATGACGCCGAAGCTGGCGTTGTCGCCGTAGTTGGTCGTCGGCACCGGATTCATGTTCACGTCGTACAGCGTCAGCTGCTCGACGGTCTGCAGCAGGGCCGGAGTTTCCAGCGCCTTGGCGACGTTGACGCGGCCTGCGCCTTGGGAATAGACGTCATAGCGGATGCCGTCCTCGTCGGAGATCGGATCGGCGGTGTTGGCCAGCGCCGCGCGGATGTCGAACGGCGTCCACTCCGGATGAGCCTGCTGCAGCAGAGCCGCCAGGCCGGCTACGTGTGGCGTCGCCATGCTCGTGCCGCTGCTGCGGCTGTACGCTTCGTCATAGGACGCGCCCGGGATGCCCTTGCCGTAGGCCGGCCAGGTGGACATGACCGCGACGCCCGGAGCGACGACGTCCGGCTTGATGCCGAGGATGCCGTCGGCGTTCGGTCCGCGCGAGCTGAAGCCCGCCATGCGGTCGCCGGGGTCCTGCTCGGACGTGTACTTGGCGAAGTCGAACCAAACGTTGGAGTTGCCGCTCGCGGTCGCGAAGCGTGCCAGAGCGCGGCCGGTCTTGCCGTCCAGATCGAGCACCGGAACGGTGAAGCCGTCGCCGTAGAAGTTGCCGATCTCGCCGTCGCGGTCCGGAATCGATTCGCTCAGGTCCGCATTGCCTTTCAAGTCATCTTTGCCGTTGAAAATGACGACCGCCTTGGCTCCATGCTTGCGGGCCTGGAGGAACTTGTCCACAAACGTCGTCGAGCCGCGGGAGACGAGGACGATCTTGTCCTTGACATCCTTGTCTTTATAATCTTTTTCGGCGCCCAGATTCACGTAGATCGCTTCCTGAGGTCCGGTGCCGATATCGGATGCGAAGTCGTTGTGCTTGATCATCCAGGAGACGATCGGCAGGTCAAGATCATACACGGAGCCGGTCACCGTCTCCAGGCTGTCCTTGCGGTAGACGGATGCCGTCACTTCCGCGCCGTATGTAGCGCTCGGGCTCGTCGCCGCGCCGACGGAGATGGACAGCTGGCTCGACGCCGGGGAGCCCATCGAATAGAAGTGCTGCTCCGAATCCTCGGCGTTGTTGCCGTTGGCTACGACTGCGACGACGCCGGCGAGCACGGCGTTGTTGAGCGCGATCGCATCCGGCGTGAACGCGTCCTTGGCATCGTCGGAGCCGAGCGACAGGTTGATGACGTCCATGCCGTCCTCGACCGCATGCTCGATGCCGTCGATGACCTGCGCGGAGGAGCCGGAGGAGCGGCCCGTCTCATAGTTGAAGCCGAGCACCTTGTACACATGCAGCTCCGACTCGTACGCGACGCCTTTTTGCGAGTACTCGGTCTCGTTCGCTTCGCGGGAAGCAATCGTGCCGGACACATGTGTGCCGTGCGAGGTGCCAGTGTTGCCGCTCTTGGCGTCCGGGATTTCCTCGTACGGGTCGTCATCGTTGAAATAGGAATCGTGGCCGCCTGCATAGGCGTCCTTCAGGTCCGGATGCAGGTAGTCGACGCCGGTGTCGATGACGCCGACCTTGATGCCTTTGCCGGTGATGCCTTTGGCCCAGGCATCGGGAGCGCCGATCTGGGTCAGCGGGCTGATGTCGCACTTGCAGTCGGCCGGGTCCGCGCCGAGCGGAGTCGGGCTCGTATCCGGAATGGAGTAGAAGGTCCGGTTCTCATAGACCGACTTGACGCCGGAGAGGGAGGCGAGCTTCGGAATCTGATTGGCCGGGAGCTCGATTTCCATGCCGTTCAGCACGGTGTCGAACTGGTACGAAACGTCCAGGGAGATGCCGAGCTTCTGCGCCTGGGAGATGAAGCGGGACTGCTGCCCGCTGATGCTGGCCTCGGTCGCTTCGGCGCTCAGGGACTTGACGCCCATTTTCGCGGCGTATTTGCCTTCGGAGATGGAAGCTCCGTCGAGCTGGACGATGACCTTGATCCGTTCGGAGGAGGTCGTGTCGAGGCGAGGAGAGATGAGCGGCTGCAGGCCTTTGGACAGGCTGCCGGCGAGGATGCCCGGCGTCACGGCCGGCTCGGCCGCTGCTGCGGTCGACGCGAACGGCGTCAACACGAGCGCTGCGGTCAGCGTGGCCGACAGCGCCTTGGAGATGGCTTTGCGTTTCGAATTGTGCAAGCAAGGACCTTCTTTCTGTAAAAGGATGAGGGCGTTGTTGAGATGACAGCTTAAATAACATTGACGGTCGATAATTCTGTCATCTTTCAACAAAGTAATCTAAGAATACTCTGACAAATTGGGCTTGTCTAGCAGAAATTGGGGAAAAACAGATGTGTTTTATGCGTCTATACGCTGAAACTTTACCCGATAATTGCGGTGATGCTTTACTACAATGATTTATTTTCTTGCTCGTTTTCAAATAAAAGCGAAAAAACGCCCGTTTCTTAAAAAAGAAATGGGCTGTTAGTCTTGATTTTAGAATAGGTCTATGTGATCATATCTGACGCGAATCGACAGCCGTCACATCCCCCGCCGATACCGGTCGGGCGACACGCCCATCAGGCGCTTGAACAAGCGGCTGAAGTGGGCGGGATGCTTGAAGCCGACCGCATAGCCGACGTCGGTGACGGAGGCGTCCGGCTCCAGCAGGAAGCGGATGCGCGCCTGGTTGATGCGCTGCCGGTAAATATAGTCGAACAGCGCCACGCCGGTCACTTCCTTGAATGTGCGCGACAAGTAGGAGCGGCTCACATGGAGCTCGCTGGCGATGCCGCCGAGCTCCAGCTCCTCGCTCAGATGCCGCTCGACGTAATCCATCGCCTCCTGGGCGATCGCCTCCTTGTCGCGGGAGCCGCGCCCTCCCCCGCCCGCCCCGAGGCGCAGCGGCTCGCGACAGCGCTCGTAGACGAAGCAGAGCAGGTCTTCGAACGCCAGACGCAGCCGCCGCGCGGCGACCGCGCCTTCCTCCCCTTGATGCCGATGCATGCGCAGCAGCAGCTCCTCGGCCTCGGCCCGCAGCTCGCCCCGCAGCTGCAGCCGGTAATTGCGGAGCTCCTCGAACGGCTGCAGCAGCGGCACCGAGCCGGGCAGGCCGGTATGGGCGGACGGCGGCTCGGCGGCTCGCAGCGGCTCGGGATCGAAGTGGATGAAGCTGCGCACGTACGGCGCAGGACCGGAAACCTTCGGCCGATGCAGCGTCATCCCGTACATGAGCAGCATGTCGCCCGGCTCCAGCCGGTAGATCCGGTTGCCGATCAGGTAGGTGCAGTCGCCTTCATGAAAATAGTAGATTTCATAATGGGTATGGGAATGGAAATCCGGCAAGACCGGGTAGGTCGAGCGGTACGAGAATTCGATCATCCCTTGCCGGTCGCTGATTGCCGGGAGCATGTCGTTCGCCTCCTCGTGGGACGGATAGTGCCAGCATAGCATTCCCCATCGCGAGTGACCAGCCTCTTTCCAATGGGTCGTTGCCGCGCCGCCCGGACGAAATCCGATTGGATGAATAAAGTGAACAAGCTTGACCAATACGAGATTCATAGAACGGGAGGAAGGATCATGGATTGTCAGAGAAATGCGGCCGGTCCCTGCTCCACGGCGGAAGGCTCGGCGACGAACAGCCTCGGATTCGCTTCCCATGCGGAAGGAATCGAGACGCTCGCCCAAGGGAGCGGCAGCCATGCGGAAGGCTACCTCGCGGAGGCGATCGGCGACAGCTCGCACGCGGAAGGCTCGGGCACGGTCGCCCAAGGCTCCGCCTCGCACGCGGAGGGCTTCCGTACGACGGCGAGCTCGGACGCGTCGCATGCGGAAGGCAGCCAGACGAGCGCATCCGGAGGAGCCTCGCACTCCGAAGGCTCGGGCACGTCGGCTCCAGGCATCGCCTCGCATGCCGAGGGCCATTTGACGGCGGCTTTCGGCACGGGCTCCCATGCGGAGGGCTATTTGACGGAAGCGACGGCGGACAGCGCTCATGCCGAAGGCTCGACGACGGTCGCGGCCGGCTCGGCGTCCCATGCGGAAGGCTTCCGCTCGATCGCGGAAGCGGATGCGGCGCACGCGGAGGGCAGTCTGACGACGGCGGTCGGAGCGTCTTCCCATGCCGAGGGGGAGGCGACGCGGGCGCTTGGAGCGACCTCGCATGCCGAGGGCTACATGACCGAAGCGGCGGCGGACAGCTCCCACGCGGAGGGCTCGACGACGACGGCGGGCGGCTCGGCATCCCATGCGGAAGGCTTCGAGACGACGGCGGGCAATACGGCGGCTCATGCGGAAGGCATCCTGACCAACGCGGCCGGAGTCGCCTCGCACGCCGAGGGCGACGGCACGGCGGCGATCGGCGAGGCGTCTCATGCGGAGGGGACGGCGACGCAGGCGGAAGGAGACTTCTCCCATGCGGAAGGCAACGGCTCGCAGGCGACCGGACTGACCTCCCATGCGGAGGGCGGCGGCTCGATCGCAGCGGGCAACTACTCGCATGCGGAAGGGTACCAGACGCAGTCGCAAGGAAGCTATTCGCATGCGGAGGGCTTCCAATCGCTCGCTACCGGAGTCGTCGCCCATGCCGAGGGCGGCTATACGACGGCATCCGGCCTGTATTCGCATGCGGAAGGCTACTACAGCCAGGCCACCGGCGGCGTGTCCCATGCGGAAGGAGGCAGCGCGACGGCTTCGGGCGAATACTCCCATGCGGAAGGCTTCAACAACACCGCGCAGGGATACGCCTCGCATGCAGAAGGGAGCAACACGGTGTCGAGCCAATTCGGCTCGCATACGGAAGGCGTCAATACGGCGGCGTCCGCCTTTGCCAGCCATGCCGAAGGACTGAATACGACAGCCGCCTCTTCCGGTTCCCATGCGGAAGGCGAGTCGACGACGGTGCTGGCGGGGCATTACAACTCCCATATCATGGGCCAGTACGGCTCGACGCTTTACCCGTACTCCTGGCATGTCGCCAACGGCGCCAATGAGGCGGCGCCGGGCTTGGCCGCCGTGCTTCAAGGCAGCACGGGCAACATGTATATCGACGGCACCTACAATACCGGCGGGGCCGATTACGCGGAGATGTACGAGACGGCGGACGGGGCGGCGCTCGAGCCGGGGTGCTTTGTGACGCTGGCAGGGATGAAGATCCGCAAGGCGGAAGCCGCGGACACCTATGTGCTCGGCATCGTGAGCGGCTCGCCGGCGATCGTCGGCGATGCGGCCGAGCTGCGCTGGCAAGGGGCTTATCAACGCGACGAGTGGGGCCGGGTCCTGTATGAGGACTTGCTGGTGCCGGAGCGCTTGGACGAAAACGGCCGGCTGCTGCAGCCGGCTTCGACCCGGACGGTGCCGAAGCTGAACCCGGATTGGGATCCGTCGCGCCTTTACGAATCCAGGCGGATGCGGCCGGAATGGGTCGCCGTCGGCCTGATGGGCAAGCTGCTCGTGCGCGACGACGGCACCTGCGAGCCGGATGGCTGGTGCCGGCCTGCCGCGGGGGGCACGGCGACGGCCGCTTCCGGCGGGTACCGGGTGCTGGAGCGCACGGGTCCTTCGCAGATCCGGATCCAGTTCGTTCCTCCTTCTATTTCGCAATAGCGCCCTTGATGGCGGAGGCCGGGCAGGGTACGATAGCCGCAGGAACTCAGTCTGGACGAAAACGAGGGAGGATGGGCGCGATGAAGCTGGACCGCCTGCTTGCGATTACGATGCTCATGCTGGGGCGGAAGCGGATCGGCGCCAAGGAGCTGGCCGAGCGCTTTGAAGTGTCGCTGCGCACCGTCTATCGCGACATGGAGACGCTCAGCCTGGCCGGCATTCCGATCGTCTCGTACGCCGGAGAGGGCGGAGGCTACGAGATCATGGAGGGATACCGGCTGGAGAGGCAGTTTCTGACGATGGAGGAGCTGCAGGCGCTCGTCGTCGCCCTCAAAGGCATCTCCTCCACGCTCGAGGACCGGGACATCTCCCGGCTGCTCGACAAGGTCGGGGCGATGCTGTCCTCCGCGGACCGGGAGCGGATCGGCGGCGCGTCCGAGGAGATGGTCATCGACTTCAACCCGTGGGGAGGCGGCGCGCGGGAAAAGGATAAGGTCGCCACGCTCCGGCAAGCGATCCGCGAGCGGCGCGTCGTCCGCTTCGCCTATACGGATGCCGGCGGACAGCGGACGGAGCGCAGCTGCGAGCCGTACCGGCTCGTGCTCAAGGGCTACGTCTGGTATATGCACGGCTTCTGCCGGACGCGGCAGGATTGGAGGCTGTTCCGCCTGTCGCGGGCGCGCGAGCTGGAGGCGGGCGCAGAGACGTTCGTGCGCCGGGAGGATCCAGGCGACGAGGAGTCGCTCGCCTGGTTCGGCTCGGGCATGGAGGGAGGGCATCGCGTGAAGGACATCGCGGTGCTCTTCGAACGGCAATCGCGGACCCGTGCCGAAGATTACTTCGGCACGCTCGACAGCGTGATCCGGATGGAGGAGCGGCCGGGCGGCGCGCTGCTCGTGGAGTCGCGGCAGCCCGACGAGCCTTGGCTGGTCGCATGGCTGCTCGGCTTCGGCACGGGCGCTCGCGTGCTGTCGCCGCCGGAGCTGGCCGAGGCCGTCCGGGCCGAGGCGGAGGCGGTCGCGCGCCTGTACGGCGTTGCCGGCGAGCGGGAGCAGGCCGCCGCTGACAGGCAGCTGTCAGCGGAAGCGGGTTATGCTCGGAGAGGCTAGCGGCATCTCTTTGCTTCGCAGGGAGGCGCGGCCGGAATCGATCTCCGGGAGGATGAAATGAAATGTTCAAGACCGTTGATGAATTCGTAGAGGAATGGACGTTGGAGTCGAAGGGGACGCTGCGGATGCTGCAAGCCCTGACGGACGCTTCTCTGACGCAGCCCGTTTGGGAAGAGGGACGGAATCTGGGGCGGCTGGCCTGGCATATCGCGTTCAGCCCGTACGAGATGCTGACGCGCACGGGGCTGCGGCTCGCGGAGCCGGGGCGGGAAGAGGAGGTGCCGGCGTCGTCGGCGGACATCGCCGCGGCGTACGAGCGCTCGGCGAGCAGCATCGCCGATGCGGTGCGGGAGCAGTGGAGGGACGGCGATCTTGCGACGCGGCATGACATGTACGGGGAGCCGTGGTCCAATTCGCTCACGCTGAGAATTCTGATCCAGCATGAAGTGCATCATCGCGGCCAGCTGTCCGTGCTCATGCGCCAGGCCGGCTTGCGCCCGGTCGATCTGTATGGACCGGTGCTGGAGGATTGGGCGGGCTTCGGCATGCAGCCGCCGCGGGTGTAGCTCGGCCGGCGAGGAATAGCTCTCCTCAGTGGCAAATATGGCACGGAGAAGCTCCGCCGTCGGTTGCCGGGGAGTTCGAAGAAATCCTTTTCCCCCCAAAAAAACGGGACGAGGCCGTCGATGACGGCTTCGTCCCGTTTTTCTTGCCGCCCGCCTAAGCGAGAGCGGTCCATCTCCCGGCATCTCGCACGGCGCAGAGCGCCGCGAGAGCCGCGCCGCCCCTTTCCCCGCGCAAAAGCCGTCTGGCTCGGCTAGCGGGCCGCGCTCTCCTGCAGCAGCTCGCGCATGTAGGCGGCGAATTGCCGCAGCATCTCCGGCGAGCGGTGCTCGCCGCTGAAGTCCTCGACGCCGATCCAGCCGTCGTAGCCTACGGCGGCCAGATCCGCCGTCACCTGCGCCCAGTCGACGATGCCGCGGCGCATGCCCGCCCAGCCGCATGTCCACCGCACGCTGCCGTCCTCGCGCTCGGTCGAGGTCCAAGCGGCGTTTTTCATGTGCACATGAGCCAGATGCGGCCCGAGCAGCTCCATGCCCATCCGGTAGTTCTCGAAGCCCTCGTGGACCATGTTGCCGGGATCGAGCAGCACGCCGACGGCATCGGGATCAAGTCCTTCCAGCAGGCGCGCGGCCGCCGAGGCGCTCGGCGCGATCGTGCCGTGGTGGGTCTCGAGGACGCCCTTGACGCCGTAGCGGCGGCATAATACGGCCGCCTCCGCCAAGTAGCGGCGCTGCTCCTCGTACAGCTCGCCGAACGGCCGCGTGCGGTCATAGCCGTGCAGGCCGAGCCGGATCATGTCCGCGCCGAGCGAACGAGCGGCGGCCAGCACGCGCTCGGCCGCGTCGAGATCGCCGCAGCGCAGATAGGGAGCGATGCCGATGCTGCGCAGTCCGGCGGCGGAGGCGGCCCGCTCGTAGCGAGCCAGCTCCTCCTCCGAGGCGTCCACGGGGATGGTGGCGAGGTTGTTGCCCCAATACGACGGAGCCTGCTGGCGCGCCTCGTCGGAGGTGCGGGCGTAGCGCCACTCGATGCCCTGCAGGCCGGCGGCGGCCGCCGAGGCGGCGAGCTCCTCCGGCTGCAGGTCCGGGGTGGCGACGGTAAAGACGGACAGGCGAATGCTCATGGACGGAGCTCCTTTCCTTGCGGGGAGTCGGATCGGGATTCCTGCGCGGCTGCCGAGGCGGAAGCCGCCTGGGCCTGCGCCTGCAGGACGCCCGCTCCGCTGTCGATCCGGATCGCCTGAGCTTGCGCGCGCAGGCAGAGCTCGGCCGCCTTGAACGCATGCTCCTGGGTCATGGCGTTCTCCGTGCGGTTCAGCACGTCGAGGATCAGCTGGCCGAAATAAGGGAAGCCGACCTTGCCGCCAAGCTCCATCCGGTGCTCGCCCTGGCCGTCGACGAGGTAGAGCTGGTCGCCGCCGGAGCCGCGGGCGATGTCGACGTACTTCCGCAGCTCGATGTAGCCCTTCGTGCCGAGCAGGATCGTCCGGCCGTCGCCCCAGGTCGACAGTCCGTCCGGCGTCAGCCAGTCGACGCGGAAGTACTGGCTCGCGCCGTTGTCGCCGAGCAGCGTCGCATCGCCGAAGTCTTCGAGCTCGGGATGGTCCGGGTTCGCGAAGTTGCCGACCTTGCTGCTCAGCACCTGCGCGTCGCGGCAGCCGGCGTAGTGCAGGAACTGCTCGATCTGATGGCTGCCGATGTCGCACAGGATGCCGCCGTAGCGCTCCCGCTCGAAAAACCAGCGCGGCCGGGAAGGAGCGTTCAGCCGATGAGGTCCGGTGCCGATCACCTGCACGACGCGCCCGATCGCGCCGTCCTCGACGAGCTTGCCGGCGAAGACGGCGCTCTCCACATGCAGCCGCTCGCTGAAGTAGACGGCGTATTTGCGCCCGGTGCGGGCAGCCGTCTGGCGCGCCAGCTCCAGCTGCGCCAGCTCCGTGAACGGCGTTTTGTCCGTGAAATAGTCCTTGCCGTGCTCCATGACGCGCACGCCGAGCGGGCCTCGCTCGCTTGGCACCGCGGCCGCCGCGACGAGCCGGATGTCCGGATCCTGGAGAATCTCCTCCAGCGAGCCGGCCACCACGGCGCCGGGATAGCGCGCGGCCAGCGCGGCCGCGCGTTCCGGCTGCGGATCGTAGACCGCGGCGAGCGTGCCGCCCGCCTCGGTCAAGCCGTTGCACATGCCGTAGATATGGCCGTGATCGAGATGCGCCGCCGCGAAGCGGAACTCCCCTTGCTCCACGACCGGCCGCGGCTTGCCCTCCGGCGCGTAGTTCATGCCGTCCTTGCTCATCGGTGTTCTTCCTCCTTTTTCTCGGTCCTGCGTCTAGCTTCCCTGACCGGCCGGGCTCAGTGCGTGCCCTGCACGTCGAGCCTGGCGCCGGCCGCGGCCGGATCCTTGCGGCTGCTGGAGGCGTCGATCCGCTCCTGCAGCGCCTGGAGGTAGCGCTCCTCGTCGAGCGGCAGCTCCACCCAGCCGTCGGTCCACGTCGACAGCAGCATGGCGTTGCACAGCTCGAGTCCGCGGATGCCCTCCTCGCCCGGAGCGGCGAGCGGAGCGCCGGTACGGATCCCGTCCACCCAGTTCCGCGTGACGGCGCGGTGATGCTGCGGATCTCCGCCGGGCAGCGGAACCTCGATGCGCCACGTCTCCGGCGAGCCGAAGCCGCCCTTGTAGTCGCGGTTGAACTCCGGCTCGGGGACGCGCAGCCTCCAGAACGTCAGCTTGCCGTCCTCGGCGACGAGCTTGCCCCGCTCCCCGCTGATCTCGAGCCGGTTCGTGCCGGGGGCGTCGCAGGTCGAGGTGATGAAGACGCCGGTCGCGCCGTTCGCATACTCGGCGTAGGCCGTCACGTCGTTCTCCACCTCGATGTCCCGATGCTTGCCGAAGCCGCAGAAGGCGCGGATGCGCGACGGCATCAGCCCGGTAATCCATTGGAAAAGGTCGAGGTTGTGCGGCGACTGGTTCATCAGCACGCCGCCGCCCTCTCCGGCCCAGGTCGCCCGCCAGCCGCCGCTGTCGTAATAGCTCTGCGGCCGGTACCAGTCGGTGATGATCCAGTTGATCCGGCGCAGCTCGCCGAGCTCGCCGTCCGCGATCAGCTCCCGCATCTTGCGGTAGAGCGGATTCATGCGCTGGTTGTACATGAGGGAGAAGACGCGCCCGCTCGCCGCTGCGGCCTCGTTCATTTCCCGCACCTGCTTCGTGTAGACGCCGGCCGGCTTTTCGACCAGAACATGCAGTCCGGCGCGGAATGCCGCCTTGGCCTCTTCCGGATGCGCGTAATGAGGCGTCGCGATCAGCACGGCGTCGACTTCGCCCGAGGCGATCAGCTCCTGCGTGCTGCCGTATGTCCGCACCTCGTTCCCGAGCTGCTCCTGGGCCCAGTCGCGCCGCGCCGCGACGGGATCGGCGACTGCCGTCAGCACCGCTCCCTCTACTTCGCCCCGCGCCAAATAGCCGGCATGCGCGGAGCCCATATTGCCGAGTCCGATGACCCCGATGCGGATCGGATCTTGATTCATGGTTCTGTTCCTCCTCCTTGAAGGTCGGCCGAAATGCCGCATTGCGTTGCCTATGAATCCGCTTGCAGGAGTCATTCTAACATGATGCCGCTTTGTTCACTTGATCGACGCATGCCGATCCGCGGCCGGAATTAACTCTCGTTGCCTAATTTACCGAAGAAATAGATATCCCGGAATCCGTCCGCTTCCCGGCGGCCGAGAAAGGCCGGGGATCAATCGTACTGGTGGAGGACTGCTTATGCTGATGACCGCTTCCTGCCTTGTGGCGGCTTGCGTGCCGATTGCCTTGTCGCTGATTCTATTCCGTTTCCGGCAGGTGCCGGGGACGATCTTTTATATATGGATGGCGGTGCTGTCGGCCTTTTTCAGCTTCACCGTGCTCATGCAGTATTCCATGCCGGAATTCGAAGCCAAGCTGTTCTGGCGGAATGCGACGCAAATCTCGATCTTCCTGTTCCCGATTGCCAGCCTGTTCCTCTCGATGGTCCATGCCGAGCTCGAGCGCTGGATCCGTCCGGGCCTCATCATCGCCCTGTCGGTCGTCTCGCTCACGGCGCTCATCCTGTTCTTCACGGACACCGCCCATCATCTGATGCGGCAGGAGGTCCATGTGAGCGCATCGGGCCTGACCGTCGCGCACCGCACGACGCTGGGCACGCTGTTCATCGGCTACACGCAGCTCGTCCAGCTGGTCGGGGCGTCGCTGCTGCTCCGAGCGGCTTGGGACGCTGCCGGCCGGCGCCGCAGGCAGCTTGGGCTGATGGCCGTAGGCGCGCTGCTGCCGGTGCTCGGCATCAGCGCGAATCTGATCTACCCCGAGCTGTCCGCCACTCCGGCCGGCTCGATCCTGTCCTCGCTTCTTCCCGCCTGCATCATGATCTTCTACGGCCTTTACCGCTATCAGCTGCTGCATATCGTGCCGTTCGCCCGCGACAAGCTGATCGAGAGCATGAAAGAGGGCGTCGTCGTGCTCGATGCCGACCATCGGCTGATGGACTACAATCCTTCCGCCTATCGGCTGCTGGTCAAGGCCGGAGCGCAGGAGGGGAGCAACTGGACGGCGCTGCCGCTGTCGCTGCTGCTGCCGGGAGCGGAGTCGTGGCTGCAGGCGCATGAGCGCCGCAGCGAGCTGGAGATCGAGCTCTCCTTCCCGGATGGGAGCAGCGAGCAGCAGGTATGGCTCAGCATCACGGTGACGCCGCTTGAGTCGGAACGGGGCGTCTACTTCGGCAGCCTGTCCGTCATCGCGGACATTACCGAGACGAAGCGGCTGGAGCAGGACTTACGCCGCCGCGCATCGACCGACGGGCTGACCGGCATCTACAATCAAGTCGGCTTCATGGAGCGGGCGCAGCGCCATTTGTCGCTCAGCCTCGAGGACGGGGAGGGGTTCAGCCTGATCGTGCTCGATCTGGACCACTTCAAGCGGATCAACGACGAGCATGGGCATCAAGTCGGCGACATGGCGCTCAAGGGCTTCGTCCGTTCCGTGCAGCAGGTCGTCGAGCGGCGCGCGCTGTTCGGCCGGATCGGCGGCGAGGAGTTCGCGGTCGCGCTGCCGGGAGCCCGGGCGGATCAGGCGCAGGAGATGGCCGAGCGGATCCGCCGGGCGGTAATGGAAGGAGCCGGCCTGGAGGCCGAGGAGGAGAGCCGGCCGGCGCGGGTGACCGTCAGCATCGGCGGCTCGACCGCGAGCTCCGCCGATCGGGCCGACTTCCAGCGGCTGCTCGCCGCGGCGGACCGGGCGCTGTACCGCGCGAAGCGGAGCGGCCGCAACCAGGTCCGCTGGGCCGAGGATTCGCCTTGAGCGGGACGCCAAAAGCGCCTGGCCCCAACAGGGCCAGGCGCTTTTGGTCATTTCGGACGCTTCACTCCGCCCATGCGTTTCATTCTGAATCCGTACAAGTAGATTTCAGGCATGTTGATGCGTCCATCCGACCGCTGTTCCAATATTCCGAGCGACTTCATGTATTCGATCAGCTCGGAAGGCTGAGTCACCAAAGGCTGGTCTTTGGTCCATTCCGTACGTTTGATCGCATCGATGAATATGGCTTTTTGAGCCGGTACGGTAATGCCGTACAGATTCGGCTTGAGATGGTTGAGCCACCGGTATTCTTCTTGCGCCAGTTCGGCGATGCGGTCTTCGGAAGTTTCCATCAGCGCTCCTTGCAGCGCGGATGGCTGCACAAGCCTGTTCTGAAGCAGCAGCTTGGAATCAAATCGCTTCAGCTCTTGCAGGGCAGCCCCGGCGAATAGCTTCAGGAAGGAGCGAGGGGCGATTCTTTTCTCCGCATCTTGAAGATGGTTCGGAACCCAGCGGTATGAGTTTCCTTTTCTCGCGTCCGCGCCCATGAATTCCCCGACAAGATGGGTCATGAATTTTTCATGCAGCGCTTCATCTGGCGTTGGAATATAGCCGAACTGATCGTCTTTGCGAACGATCAATCCCGGAATCTGGTCAAGATACTGTTTCATTCGGTCGCTTCCATTGGCCATCCGCTTGATCAAAAGCTGATACAGCCACGAGGTGGTCCATTCCAGCTGCAGCTGATGCGGCCTCAGCTTTGAAGCATCGGGAAAGCCTAAATAATCTTGTTGGAACAAGTCCGACCGCAAGAAGATTTTGGGGCGGATTCGCTCCCATCTGCGGTAGCGATCGAGCCAGAAGGCAAGCAGCTCCCGAATGGGGCCAGCCAGCTTGTCGTGCGAAGTCGTCAGCCGATCGAGTTCGTCATACGTCATATAAAGCCACTGTCCATGTTCCGCCAAGTGCTGGTCCATTTCGTCGAAAGCTTGATTAATGTAATCCAAATGCTCTTCGACGTCAGGCAGCCAGCGTTGGATCACCCCTAACGACTTTGTGAGCGCTTCGATCAAGCTCGGCGGCAAAGAGTTGAAGAAAGGCCGAAGATGCTCCGCTGAATCATGCTGAAGAAGCTGGCCGACCCACAGCCCCACCCAAAAAGAGCGGATTCGATAGTTGTTGGCGCTGGAAATGACCCGTTCGATTGTCTCCGGTGCGGGAAGGCTGATTCGGGATTCCTTGCTCCTGCCGTATCCCGAAATCCATGTCTCCTGGCTCGGCTGATGCGAGTTCAGGGCAGTCGAGGTGAACGCTTCTCGGCCGCTTTTGCCGGACAGCATCTCGAACAAAGCGGATTTCCCCGCCCCGCGGCCGCCAAGAATGAGGATGATTCCAGGCTCAAGGACGCGTTTATGGGCCGGGTTGTATAGAAAGTTTTTCAATGCGGCATCGCTGTCCCCGGCCTCGTCTTCGGTGATGCCGCCGTTGGTTATCTTGCTCATATCGTGCAAAAGCTCTTGTTTAAGCTCACTCAGCATGACCTGACTCCTTTCCCAATATTCTTAACAGCTTGCGGCTTAGCTTGACGTAAGGGCCGCTGTCTCTTGTAAACAGTTCAACAATATCTCTCGTTGATTCGCCATAAAGAGATACTTCTCCTCGAAGCTTGGAATCGTATGGAACGACGATAGGGTAGAAGGCTTCATCCTCATTGTTCGTGTTGATCCGCTCCACTTCGCCTTCTCCATAGTAATTTTCCAAAAACACGTCGTAGCTTCTTTCGCGGAACATCGCCGTTTCTTGAGCTTGAGTCGCGAGTCCGACTTCTGGTCCCATGGCATGCACCATGATGACAGGCAGCGGGGCATCGCCGTAAAGGTTGGCGGCGCGGCGAATGACATGGCGCAGGCCGGACCAGGTTTGTTCCGATTGCACTCCGAACAGGACGGCAGCGTGGGAGAGCTGTGTCAAAGCCATTCCGCCGATGTCATGGAAACCGGCGCGGGCGTCGACAAGAATAAGATCCAATCGATACTCGCTTGTCGAAAGCTCGCGAATCAAGTCCCGAATGCTTTTTCCTGCATCATTTGTGGTAAGAGAATGGAAATCAATGCAGGAAAGCTTCTCCATGTAAAGATCGTCGATCACCCCGGCAGGCACCAGTTGAATCGTTTCTCCCTGATCTCCCAGAATCTGCTGATCAGAGACGACCTGAAGGTGATTGCGAATGGACCATTGCTTTCCTTGAATCGGTTTTTCAATCAGATAATCGACGACTCCGAAAGATACCGTTTCCCTAGGATAAAAAAGGCTCCCCGCCCCGGGCGCCTCCAGATCGAAATCGACAATGCCGACCCTCAGCCCTTGACGGGCGAGATTGACGGCTACGGCCGCTAGCGCGGTCGTTCTCCCGACACCGCCCTTAAAGGAATAGAACGAAACGATAGCAGGGCGACGGCCTTCCTGCACGAGCTGGAAGGGCCATAATGGCTCATTCGCATTTTTCTCCACCCAGCTTTTTTTTGCCGCATGTCGTTCTAAAATAAAGAGGCTGCAGGAGGACGGATTGGAAAGGATCAGATCGGACTCCCATTCAACTGGCTTTCTTTCCGATTTGACGATGTCGGCAAGGGATCGATGCGGATCGCGCTCATGGGGAGAGCGTACCCACAGATCATCTCCCCAGTACACGCCAAGCCTGCGAGCCAGCTCGATCTCCGCTGCCTGACACGCTTCCAGATCGGACGGAGCAACGCCGTCCGCCATCAGCCTGACTTTGCCTTTGACATCCCGGATGATCGTGATTTCGGATGCGTATTCATCCAAGTTCGTGTCCAGGACCGCCTTTTGGCACTCTCGAAGGGCATCGGAAAAAGTAATCATGACAGACCGAGCTCCTTTCGCTCTATTTTTCCATCGAGAATCATTTCAAAAAGAGTCGATTCCACCAAGAGCGAGGCCGATTCGATCGCTTCACGCGCTTCTTCCTGCTCCCATAAATAATTCGCAGCATATCGACGTTCAGGATGATGCCGATAAAGAACCGCATTTGAATCGAGGGAGGGCAAAGACATTGATTCGGTGTGAGGCATGAGCATTTTCAAGCGTTTCAAGCCTTTGAGGCTCATTTCGCTCAAATTATGCTGAAAGGCTTTGGCAGTCGAGACGTTCATATAGTATTCGAGAATGGCTTTATAACTACATTCTGCCGCATATCCCGCTAAATAAACGCCGACGTCTAGCAGAAGCGGATCGACTCTCAGCTGTTTCGCAGCCATTAGATTTCGCAAGGCGGATTGGATAAAATGTTCATTAAGCACGGCAGGATTCCTTTCTCTGCCCAAAGGGTTGTTAGATTCATTTTCACTGATGAGCCGTTTTGTAGCAAGCTCATTCTATTAAAAGCGAAATAACCGATAGGAGGAATCCCCATGCATTTCAGAGCGCTCGTGGCGGACCGTCGGGAGGATCAAGCGGAGGCGTCCGTCCAGACCGTGGAGGAGGCGCGCCTGCCGGAGGGCGACCTGCTGCTGAAGGTTGCTTATTCCAGCATCAACTACAAGGATGCGTTGGCGATGGAGCCCGACGGGCGCATCGTCAGCCGCTACCCGCATATCCCGGGCATCGACGCGGCGGGCGAGATCGTCAAGAGCTCGGACAAGCGGCTCAAGCCGGGGACCAAAGCGATCGTGACGGGCTACGGCTTCGGCGTCAGCCAGCACGGAGGCTACTCCGAGTTCGCGCGGGTTCCCGGCGATTGGGCGGTTCCGCTGCCGAAAGGCCTGACCGAGCGCGAGGCGATGGCGCTCGGCACGGCCGGCCTGACCGCGGCGATGTCGGTACAGCGGCTGCAGGACAGCGGCGTCTCTCCGTCGTCGGGACCGGTCGTCGTCACCGGCGCGAGCGGCGGCGTCGGCACGCTCGCCGTCTCGATGCTGGCCCGGCTCGGCTACGAGGTGGAGGCGGTCTCCGGCAAGGAGGAAGCGCATGAGCGGCTGCGGGAGCTCGGCGCGGCGCGGATCCTGCCTCGCGAGGAGCTGCAGCCGCAGGAGGCGCGGCCGCTCGACAAGCAGCGCTGGGCGGGAGCGGTCGACTGCGTCGGCGGCACGATGCTGGCCAGCCTGCTCAGCCGCATGAAGTACGGCGGAGCCGTCACGGCCTGCGGCTTGACCGGCGGCGGCGAGCTGCCGACGAGCGTATACCCGTTCATCCTGCGCGGCGTGAGCCTGCACGGCATCGACTCCGTATGGGCGCCGAGGGAGCTGCGCAAGCGGCTGTGGAAGCGGATGGCCGGCGATCTGAAGCCTCGCCGGCTGGAGGAGCTGATCGCCGAGGTCGAGCTGACCGAGGTGCCGGCCGCCGCCAAGGAGCTGCTGCGCGGCGCCTCGACCGGACGCAAGGTCGTTGTCGTAGGGGCGGATGCCCGCCTGTCCGATCGTTGAAAAAAGAGCTGCCTCTGCGGGTCCATGAGATGGACCGCAGGGGCAGCTCTTTTGTTCAAGCGCGTCGCGCAGTCAAGCGGTAGAGATCTTTCGCCCGACATACACGAGATCGCGCTCGACGCCGTCGAGGACCGCGACGCGGGGCAGGCGGCCCCAGACGTCGAAGCCATGCTTCTCGAACAGGCGCAGGCTCGGCTCGTTGTGGCCGAACACGAGGCCGACGAGCGAGTGGATGCCGAGGCCCGGGCAGGCGTCGATCGCGCGCTGCAGCAGCCTGCCTCCGAGGCCTTGGCCGCGCAGGGCGGGGGAGAGGTAGATGCTGATCTCGGCCGTGCCGTTGTAGGCGGCGCGCGGGTGGAACGACTGGTAGCTCAGCCAGGCGACGACGGCGCCCTGGCCGTCCTTCAGCACCCAGAGCGGGCGAAAGTCCGGCGAGTGCTCGTCGTACCAGGCCTGCCGCTGGGCGGGCGTCACCGGCTCCAGATCGGCGGTCACCATGCGGCCCGCGATCGTCGTATTGTAGATGTCCACGATCGCCGGCAGGTCCTCCGGACGCGCATCGGCGAGGGTGTAGGTCAGCAGGGGTTCATTCACGGGGTCAGCTTCCTCTCGGCGGGATGGTCGTGTTCTCCCTATCGTAGCATGGCCGGCAGGAGGGCGGCTACCGGGAGCGCAGGGCGGGCTTACAGCGCTTCTCGCGGCGGCTGCTGGAGCTTGAGCAGCCTGCCGATGCTCTCGCAGGTCCGCTCCACGTTTTTCGGCCCGTCCGCGAGCAGCCGCTCCAGCTCGGACGCTCCCGGCACGATGCCGAAGATCGCGTCGATGCCCTCTTCGTACAGCGTCTCCGCGCCGTCGCCGACATATCCGGCCAGCGCGATGACGGGCTTGCCCGCCTCCTTGGCCGCCTTCGCGACGCCGAACGGCGTCTTGCCGAACCGGGTCTGGAAGTCCATGCCGCCCTCGCCCGTGAAGCAATAGTCCGCCTCCGCCAGCTTCTCGCGCAGCCCGGCGCAGTCGATGACGATGTCGATTCCCCGCTGCAAGGTCGCCGGCGTGAACGCGAGCAATCCCGCTCCGAGTCCGCCGGCCGCTCCGGCTCCGGGGAGATCGCGGACCGGCTTGCCGAGCTGCTCCGCGAGGACGGACGCGTAGCGGGACAGGGCGGCGTCCAGCGCCAGCGCCATTTCCGGCGTCGCGCCTTTTTGCGGACCGAACACATGCGACGCTCCGGTCGGGCCGCAAAGCGGATTCGTGACGTCGCAGGCGACGATCATCTCGGCCTCGGCCAGCCTCGGATCCAACCCGGACACGTCGACCCGGGCCAGCCGCCCGAGGCTGCCGCCGCCTCGGGGCAGCTCGGCGCCGTCCGCATCGAGGAACCGGGCTCCGAGCGCCTCCGCCATGCCGGCCCCGCCGTCGTTCGTCGCGCTGCCGCCGATGCCGACGATGATTTTGCGAATGCCCCGGTCCAGGCAGGCGCGGATGAGCTCGCCGGTTCCGTAGGTGGTGGCGAGGAGCGGGTTGCGCTGCTCCTTGGGCACGAGCTGGATGCCGCTGGCGGACGCCGTCTCGATGACGGCGGTGGCGCTGTCTCCCAGGATGCCGTAGCGGGCAAGGACGCGCTCGCCGAGCGGGCCGGCCACTTCCTCGGCGACGAGCTGGCCGCCGCTCGCGTCGACGAGCGACTGGACGGTGCCTTCTCCGCCGTCGGCCATCGGGACGTGGATGAAGCGGGCGTCGGGGAACGCCTTGCGCAGGCCGGCCTCCATCGCGATGCAGGCTTCCTTGGCCGTCATGCTTTCTTTGAACGAATCGGGGGCGAGCAGAAAGGTCGGTCGTGACATGCGATCACCTCTTGGTTCGTGTGGCAGGTCAGAGCAGGAATTCGTACAGATGGGCGTACGGCATCGGATGCCGGCAAGGCTCCGATCTCGTCCGCGTACTCTTCCAGAGGCTTGATCCGCCCATGCGGGCCCGATCCTATTCGGAGCCTGTCCCGGCACCCGGAGGATAGGCTGCTTGACGAAGAGCGGACCGCACCCGCTCGGCGGCGGCGCGGTAAGCCTCGGCCACTGCCGGCTCGTAAGCCGCATGGAGCGCCTCCATCTCCGCGCGAAGCCCCGGCTCGCGCTCGAAATCGGATGCGGCCGGAGGCGGAGCCGGCGATTTACCTTCAAGCCGCTTGCGATGGACGGCGGCCGTATCGGCGAGCGTCTCGAGCAGCTCCAGCGAGCCGAGCTCCCGAAAAGCTGCAAGCAGCCCCGCCCATGTATCAGGCGTTTGGAGCAGCATGCCTGTCCAGACATAGTATTCCCAGGCGGATCCGGCAGCGTGCCCGTCGAGCACGCGCAGCAGGAACAGCGGTCGAAGCTTCTGCGGCAGCGCATCGAACGCTTCTTTCTTGCGAATATCGGACGCGCCGCGCAGAGGGGCGAGCACCGGCTCGAGGAAGCGGATGAGCAGGCTGCGGTCGGACAGCTCGGCGAGCTGGTCCGGAGTCAGGCTGTAGTCGGGAGTGGGCATGGGGAGAGAGGTCGCCATAGAGGAGCCGCTCCTTTCATCACAGGGAGTAGAGCGATCGAACCGCCAGGAACGAAGGGCGCCGGCTCGATCCGCCGATCAGGCCGGTCGAGGCAGCTCCGAGCCGGGGGCGTCGTCTCTGCCCGGGCGGGCCAGGCGGGCCTCCGCCGCGATGGCCGCCGCGTCGCCGCCCTGGAAGCCGGCCAGCAGATCGGAGGCGAGGCCGGCGATGCGCCTGGCCTCGCCGTCCGTCTGCTCGGAGACCGTCCGCTGCGCCTCCGACAGCTGCGAGAGCCGCTGCGCGGACTGGCTGGTCTGATCCGCTCCGGCGGCGATGTCCGCCATGCGCCGGGAAGCGGCCTCGCAGCCGGCATCCATCTCGCGGATCGTCGCGGTCAGTCCATGGATGCCCTCCGACATGACGAGCAGCTCCTGCTGCAAGGAGCGGAACTGTCCGAGCGACTGCTCCGCCCGGCCGGACGCGGCCTCGGAGGCGTGCAGCCCTTCCTCGACGCGAGCGGCGGTGCGCTCGTTCTCCTGCCGCATGGAGCTGACGATCTCGCGCATCTGCTCTGCGGTGCGGCTGCTGCGGGCGGCGAGCTTGCGCACCTCGCCGGCGACGACGGCGAAGCCGCGCCCGGAATCTCCGGCGCGTGCCGCCTCGATGGAGGCGTTGAGCGCGAGCAGGCTCGTCTGCTCGGCCATTTCGCGAACCGCATCGACCATTTCTTCGGCCGTCTCGGACGCGGTCACCATGGCGGAGGCGGAGGCGGCCGTCTCGCGCAGGATCGCGCTTGCGGAGGCGACCTGCCGCAGCAAGCTTTCCATGCCGAGGCGATGCTCCTCCAGGCCGGCATCGGCGGCAAGCGCCTTGTCCTGCGTGCCGCCGGTAACCTCGGCCGCCTGCCGAGCCTTGGCGGCGATGTCGTTCAAGCTGGACTGCGCCTGCGCGACAGCGCTCTGCTGCAGCTGCTGCAGGCGGACGGCTTCCGCGAGCCCGCTGCCGACCTCGGCGCTCTGGGCCGCGCTCTCGCGCGACAGCTCGGCGACGGAGCCGGCTGCGGCGTCCAGATCCGCGCTCAGCGCGCGGACGCGGCCCAGCAGCCCTTCGAGCTGCTCCTGCTTCTGCTGCCGCTCCGTCTCCAGCCGGGCGACCTCGCGGGCCTTGCTGCGGATCTGCAGGCAGGTGAACAACGCCGTCAGCAGCAGGAACAGCGCATGGATGAGCACCATCGAGAACGGATAGCGGCTCATGCCGAACACGAGCTCCGGCGCAAGCAGATAGCCCCCCAGATGCTGGACGGCGAACAAGCCGGTCATGACGGCGATCAGGCGGATGCTTTCGTAATAGGCGGCAAGGGCGAGCACCATGAAGATCGAGAAGTGGAACTCGACGCTGCCGCCCGACCCGGCGATGATGGAGATGCTGGAAAAGGTGAGCGAAAGCGTCGCGAGCAGCGGAACGAGCCGCTCGAGGGCGCCGCCCCGCTCGCGTCCGAGCCAGAAGGCGGCGAGCAGCAGCAGGAACGGAAGGACGAGCAGGACGTTGAGCGAGAACGGATCTCCCTCGGCGGCGTGGCCGGGCATGGCGTGGCCCATGCCGGACGGGAACCAGCCGAGCGAGCGGTGCGCGAAGTGGATGGCGGCGCCGAGCAAGGCCATTACGGCGGCGGAACGGAGCATGAAGCGGTTGCGGTACGATAGCATGGATGTCGGATTCTCCCTTGAACATGAGGATGAGGATAGGGGAAGAGCGGGCCTCCTGGACAGGCGGACAGGCTCTATCTAATCTGGATAACGCCGCCGGAGGGCGGCTGGATCAAAAATCGGCAGCGGGGCGGATCGGCCGGGCGCTCATGCCGGCCCGGGATCGATTCCGTCTCTCAGCTCGTCCATGCGGCTCGCGACCTCCTCGTGCGGCTGCGGGTAGGACAGCTCGAGCTTTTCCAGCTCCTCCACGAGCGTGCGGAGGACGACGTAGTTGCGGAACCAGCGGTTGTCGGACGGCACGACATGCCAGGGAGAGGCGTCCGTCGCGGTGCGGCGGATCGCGTCTTCGTAGGCGCTTTGATACTCTTTCCAATGCTTGCGCTCCTCGAGGTCGTTCGGATCGAACTTCCACCATTTCTCCGGATTCTCCATGCGGTCGCGGATCTTTTCGAGCTGGAATTCGGGCGAGATGTGGAGGAAGAACTTGAGGACGCGGATCTGCTGCGACTCCAGCATCTCCTCGAAGTGGCGGATCGCCTTCAGGCGGCGGCGGGCTTCCTTGTCGTCGATCGAGCCGTGCACGCGCGTGATGAGCGCCTCCTCGTAATAGGAGCGGTTGAAGGCCGTCATGCAGCCGCGCGCCGGCACGCTGCGGTGGGTCCGCCAGAGGAAGTCGTGCTGCGCCTCCTCGTCGGTCGGCTTTTTGAAGCTGTAGGCGCGGAAGCCTCCCGGGTCGATGCCGCGGAATACTTTTTTGATGACGCCGTCCTTGCCGCTGCAGTCCATGCCCTGAAAAACGATGAGCACGCCGTGGGTGCGGGAGGCGAAAAGCCGCTCCTGCTGCTCCTCGAGCCGTCCGAGCAGCTCGCGCTGCTCGTCCTCGATCTGCTTCTTGTCCTCGATGCCGTTCGTGTCTGCGGGATCGAACGCCTTCAGCTTCAGCTTGGCGTCCGCGCCGATGCGGTAGCGGTTCAGGTTCATCGCGAATGGTCCTCCTTCGATAGCCGGGATGGGATGATGGCTGGCCTCGTCATGGTGTAGAATGCCCGTTTTTTGAAATCGAGCCGTCGGTTGTGAGATGATAGGTATAGATTACAGCGGCCTGACGGGCCGGACAAGGAGCCATGCGATGAATTCTCCGCAGCTTGCGCAGCTCAAGAAGCTCAAGAACGAGATCACCCGCTTCATGATGATGTATAAATTCGCCCTGGACGAGATGGAGACGAGGATCGAGATCCTCAAGGAGGAATTCCAGCTTCTCCACGACTATAACCCGATCGAGCATACGAAGTCGCGCGTGAAATCGCCCGAGAGCATCATCAACAAGGTGCACCGCAAGGGCAGCGAGCTGTCGCTGTCCTCCATCAAGCAGTCGATCCAGGACATCGCCGGCCTGCGCATCACCTGCTCGTTCGTTTCCGACATCTACCGCATCCGCGACATGCTCCGCATGCAGCAGGACCTCAAGATCGTGCAGGTCAAGGACTATATCGCCGAGCCCAAGCCGAACGGCTACCAGAGCCTGCATGTGCTCGTCGAGGTGCCGGTGTACATGTCGGACCGCCAGGAGAAGGTGCTCGTCGAGGTGCAGATCCGCACGATCGCGATGGACTTCTGGGCGAGCCTGGAGCACAAGCTGTACTACAAGTACAACAAGGCCGTCCCGGACCATCTGCTGCGCGAGCTGAAGGAAGCGGCCGACTCGGCCGCCGCGCTCGACCTCAAGATGGAGCGCCTCCACCGCGAGGTGGAATCGCTGCAGGCGGAAGAGGAAGAGGCCGAGGACTTCCTGCCCGCGCTGCTCGAGGAGCCGCGGCAGAAGCAGACGGACGGGCCTGCGCAGCTGCTGCGCCTGCTCGGAGGCGACTTCGGAGGCTAGCGCTTCGCCTACGCCTTCGCCGCGGGCCAGGCTTGGCGGCGAAGCGGGACTTTTGCCCGCAAGCCTTTCAGCCCGGCTGGATCGCGCTCCGGACGGACGAGCCGGTCCGGCCCGGCTCGAATTCCGCTGTCGGCTCGGGCCGGACGGCCCGCGACAGCGGATCGTACGGCGACTGCTCCGTCTCGAGGCTGTACGCCAGCAGCACCCAGGAAGGGTCGCTTTCGTCGCGGCAGCGGTCGCGGTCCTCGGCGGACTCCGCCTCGTGATACCGCCTTGCGAGCGCGCAGCGCTCCCGCAGGCGCTGCCGCAGCGCCTCGATGGCGGCCTTTTTTTCGTCCTGCGAGGTTTCCAGCAGTCCGAGCGCCGCGCAGGGCGACGCGGAAGCCTGCAGCTCCTCCAACGACTCGGCGTCCAGCTTGAGGCGATGGAACGGCCCGATCAGCAGCTGGGATTCCGGCTGCACCTGGAACAGACAGCCGTACAGCAGCTCGTACGCGCCGCGCGCCTGGCGGGCGGCCGCTCCGGGAGGCGACGGCGGAGCCGCTTGCTGCGGCTGGATGTAGTACCCGGCATAGCGTTCGCAGAACTGCTCGTAGTCGCGGGAGAACGCCTCCATTTCCCTCCACATTCGTTCGAGGTCAGCGCTGTACAGCGGAGGCTTCCGAAGCAGCGCGAGGAGGAAAAAATGCCGTTTCAGCTCCCGCTCCATCCACGTATGCTTGATCTCGCTCAGCTCGGGATCGCTGCTGCGGATGCGCTCGCGCACCTGCTTCAGCCATTCCTCGGGCATCGCCTCGTCGAGCCTTGCCTCCAGCTCGGCCATGTAGGCCGGCAGCCCTTCCCGCAGCTCCAGTCCGGATGCCGCGAGCGGGCGATACCGCTGATCCGCCTCGTCCGGCGCGCCTCCCGTGCCGCCGAGCCATTCCTTCAACCGGTTCATCATCCGCCGCCTCTCTCCCTCCATCTAGTCGGTCTTGTACCCGCTATTACCCGGGCGCGGCGGTTTTCCACCAGAGGATAGAGGAAATCTTCCCATCTTAAAGAGCACGCAAAAGAGGAACGAGCCGGCGCTTGATCGCGCGGGGCCCGTTCCTTTTTCTCATTCGCCTCCAGAGTCGGAGTCGGAGGGATATTCCGCTCCGCCATGCTCGGGCAGCGCGGTCATATAGCTGTCGGACAGCCGCAGCAGCTCGAGCGCGCGGCCGTAGTCGTCCTCGCTGGCGCCGTCGGCGGGCTGGCCGTCCTTGAGCGCGTAGCGCGTGCCGTCCTCGTAGCCGACGCCGGGGATGTACAGCGAGCCGGAGCCGAGGAAGGAGCCTGACGGCAGGTAGTACCGCTGCGGGATCAGGTTGGCGGTCGCGTTCAGCAGATCCTGCCCGAAGTGGATCTGGCCGTCCAGCGAAGCGCCGGCCAGATTCGCGATCGTCGGCAGCAGGTCGACCTGCCCGCCCAGCGTCTCGATGCGGCGCGGCTCGGTCACGCCGGGGGAGGCGATCATCAGCGGGATGTTGATCATGTCCGGGTAGCCGTACTCATGCCCGAAGATTTCCGCCATCAGCTCCTTGTCCTTGCGGTCAAGCGAGAAGATCGGCAGGCCCTGGTGGTCGCCGTAGACGACCAGCAGCGTGTCCTCCCACAGCCCCGACTGCTTGAGGCCCTCGATGAACCGGCCGAAGGCGTAGTCGGCATAATGCTGCGAGCGGATGTAGTCGCCGACGAGCGTATCCTCGTATCGCTCCGGCAGGACGAGCTCCTGGCCGGCCGGCATTTCCGGCGTCAGCGTGAACGGATGATGGGCCGTCATGGAGATGAGCTGGGCGTAGAACGGCTTGCCGCTGGCGTCCATCTCCTTCAGCTTGTCGAGTGTCTTGGCGTACAGCACCTCGTCGTCCGCGCCGAAGTAGACCGAGTCTTGCTCGCCGAAAAACGGCTTGTCGTAGAACTGGTCGAAGCCGACCGCCTTGTACAGCTCGCGGCGGTTCCAGAAGTCGACGACGTTCGTATGGAACGTCGCGCTGTCGTAGCCCTGCGCCTTGAGCAGCTTGGGCAGGCTCGGCACGTCCTTGTAGGCGTAGTCCATCGTCGCGGCGCCGCTCTCCGGAATATAGAACGAGGTGTTGACGACGAACTCGGCGTCGGAGGTGTTGCCTTGGCCGACCATCTGATAGAAGCGGTCGAAGTAGAAGCTCTCCTGCGCCAGCCGGTTCAGGTTCGGCGTCGCCTCCTGGCCGTCGAGCTTCAGGCCGATCAGGAAGTTCTGGAACGACTCCAGCTGCACGACGACGACGTTTTTGCCCTTGGCGGCGCCGAAGTAGGCCGGAGAAGACGAGGGCTGCAAGCCCTTGAGCTCGTCGATGCGGGCTTGCGTCACTTCCTCGGGCTCCAGCAGCTCTTCCTCGCTGCCGGTGTCGAGCAGGGCGTACGCCTCGTAATTGAGGATGCCCATGTCCTCGGCCTTCGTATGCTCGTTCATGCTTGCCCGATTGGGCAGAATATTGAACAGGCAAAGCCCGACGGAGGCGACGACGACGGCGCCGAACGCCATCCGTCGGCGGCTGCGCGCGGCGCCGGGCGCGCGTTCCGGCTGGAACAGCTCCTTGCGGCCGCGGATCAGCATCCAGGCGAGGACGACGATGTCGAGGAAGATCAGCGTGTAGTACGGATCCATGAGCGAGAACACGCTGTTGCTGACGGCGGTCACCTGGTTGACCTGCTGCAGCGCGTGCCAGGTGGCGATGACGCCGTAGTATTTATGGTACATGAAGACGGAGAACAGAATGCCGGTCAGCGCGGCGTCCGCGATGACGTAGTAGAGCAGCTTGCGCTTGCTCGCGAGCATCTCGATCAGGCCGAAGATGAGCCAGGCGAACGGCAGCTCGGTGATGAGGATCGCCCAGGACGGGCCGTCGTCGAAGATGACGAACCACGTCAGCATGCTCTTCAGCAGCAGGATGACGGAGAAAAACAGAAAAGGCCGGCTTGTCAGCAGCCGGGTCGCTACATTTTGCCGCACGAGGACAACTTCCTTTCGGGTAGGACTGAACGACGTGAAATGGCGTTGGCGCCGGCGGATCGGGCTGATCCGGGCGAAAGCTCTACAGGCTAGTGTACATTATGAGGCGGCTCCGACGCCTTGTCAAAAAGCAGGAAAGCATGCCAGAGGCCGTGACGGTCAGGTAATATCAGGAAATTCCACGGATTCGGGCTTTTTTTGCGCCAGGCGGATACAAGGAGCGGTTTTCGTCCGTCTTACTCATAGCTGCAGCAAGGAAGGGAGGAGCGGACAATCGAGATGGGGATTCCGGAATCCAAGCGATACAAGCAGATTTTCTACGACTATTACCCGGGCGTGCTTCGCAAGCTGGCCGCGCTGCTGCGCGACGAGGCGCTGGCGGAGGACCTGGCTCAGGAGACGTTCCTGAAGCTGTACCGTCAGCCGCCCGACAACCTGGACGCCCCTGGCGCCTGGCTGCATCGGGTCGCCACCCGACTCGCCTATGGCCATATGGACAAAGCGGCGCGCGACCGCCGGCTCACGGAAAAGCAGGAGCGGGAGCTGGCCGCGAGCGTCGGCGCCTCGCCCTCGGGAGAGGCCGAGCTGATGCGCCGGCTCGATCAGGAGGAGGTCCGGCAGTGGCTGGACGGCCTGCCGGAGCGCGACCGCAAGGCGCTGCTGCTCCGCTACTCGGGGTACAGCTACGCGGAGATCGCCGCCGAGCTGAGCTTGCGCCCGCCGCTTGTCGGCACGATGCTGGCGAGGGCGACCGACAAGCTGCGGCGCTGCGCGGAGCAGGCGGAGACAGACGGCAGGCGGCTGGAGGCTTCGCCGGAAGCCGGCTATCGAAGCCGGCTGGAGCTTCACTAACCACACAGACGACAAGGGAGGACGAGCGCATGAAGGAGCAGGATCGCCGGACGTTCCGGCCGAATCCAGCCGGGGCTGAAAGCATCCGCGGCGAAGCGGACCGGCCGGAAGCGTCCGCCCGCACGGACCGGGCCTGGGAACGGCTCATGCAGGCGATGGAGCAGGAGCCGATATCGCCGGCCTGGACGGAGCTGGAGCGGCAGGCGGAAGCGCGGGAAGAGGCGCTGCGCGCCGAGCAGAAGGAGCAGGCGGCAAGCCTGGCTCGACTCGAGGAGGAACGAAAGATGAACGAACGGATGGAGGAAACGAGAATGGACGCAGGAACGGAAAAAACGGCGCCGCGAGCGCGCCGCATGAGCGGCCGCGCGCGCCGCTGGATGGCCGGAGCGGCGGCGGCGGCCGTCGTCGTGACCGCGGTGGCGACGCCGATGGGCAACAAGGCGCTGGCCGCGCTGCTCGGACAGTTCCGCATGGAGCAGGTGACCGAGGTGAACGAGGCGGATCTGCAGCAGCTGTTCAACAGCGTCTTCAGCGAAGGCGTGTCGGAAGAAGCGGTCAATCGCTACGGCGAGTTCAAGGTCGAGACGGGAAGCAGCAGAGGCGAGATGAGCCGCGCGGAGGCGGAGCAGGCGGCGGGCTTCGCGCTGCTGCCGGAGTCGCTGGCCGGCAAGCAGGACAAGATTTATTTGAGCGCCAGCCAGAACCTGAGCATCAAGCTGGACGTGGAGGAGATCAACGCGACCATGAAGCAGCTCGGCGCGACGAAGCTGTTCCCGGCCAGCGTGGACGGCAAGAAGCTGACGCTCGCGATCGGACCATCGGTCAACTACTCGTTCGAAGCGGACGGCATGAACCTGAACGTACAGCAGATGAAGGCGCCGGTCGTCGACGTCGAGGCGGGGGTAGACCTCGAGGATGCGGTCGAAGCGGTGCTGCAATTCCCGCTCATGCCGGAGCAGCTCAAGCAGAGCCTGTCCAGCTCGAGGCTGCTTACGAACGGCGAGCTTCCGCTGCCGGTGTTCACCGACGGGAACAGCAAGGCGGAGCGGCTGCAGATCGGCGGCGTGCCGGTGCTCGTTACGGAGCGCAATTACGGCGACAACAACTTGAATAAGGAAGCGACCTTCGTCAAGAACGGCGTCATGACGGTCGCCTCGATGTATCAGAACGTCGAGGAAGGACCGATGACGCGCGAGCAAGCGCAAGCCTGGTTCGCCAAGCAGCTTGAGGAGCTGGTCGGAGCGTGAATGCCTTCGCGATCCAGACCGAGTCGCTGACCAAGCGGTACCCGAACGGGCGCGGCTGCAGCGACGTCACGATTACGGTGCGGGAAGGGGAAGCCTTTGGCTTCCTCGGCCCGAACGGCGCGGGCAAGAGCACCTGCGTCAAGATGCTCGTCGGCCTGATCTTCCCTACGGAAGGTCGGGCTTCGCTGTTTGGACAGGAGGCGGGCACGGTCGAGGCGAGGCGGCTCATCGGCTACTTGCCGGAGCTGTACCGCTACCAGGAGTGGCTCACCGGAGACGAGGTCGTGCGGCTGCACGCCAAGCTGGCCGGACTCGGCCGCGAGGAGGCGAATCGGCGCGTGCCGGAGCTGCTGGAGCGGGTCGGCATCGGCCTGCGCTCGCGCGACCGGGTCAAAGGCTACTCCAAAGGCATGCAGCAGCGGCTCGGCCTCGCCTGCGCGCTTGTCGCCGATCCGCGCATCCTGTTCCTGGACGAGCCGTCCTCGGCGATGGACCCGATCGGGCGCAGCGAGGTGCGGCAGCTGCTGCATGAGCTCAAGGGCCAGGGCAAGACGATTTTCCTCAACTCGCATCTGATGGAGGACGTCGAGGCGCTGTGCGATCGGGTCGCGCTGCTGAACAACGGCCGCATCCTGCAGCAGGGACGCGTCGAGGACGTGCTGCTGCAGCGGCCGCTGTGGCGGCTGCGGATCGGCGGCTACGCGCCGCCGCTGCTCGACTGGCTGCGCGCGGAGACGGGGATCGCGGTGCGCGAGTCCGAGGCGGCCGCGGACGGCTCGGCCGTGCTGGAGGCGGAGCTGGCGGACGAGGAGCAGGCGGGCTGGCTGCACAGCCTGCTGATCGGCCAAGGCGCGACGCTGTACGAGAGCGCGCGGGTGCGCACCAAGCTGGAGGAGTGGTTCGTCACCGAGCTGTCCGGCAAGAGCCATAGGGGGGAGAAGGCATGAGCATCATCTGGAGCATGACCTGGAAGGAGCTCATCCGCAAGCGCGTCGTCCTGCTGACCGGCATAATGACGGCGGTCTTCCTGATCGCCTACTGGTTCATCGCGTCGACGATCGGCGGCGAGATCGGCCAGTTCGGCCTGAGCGAGAACGACCCGATGTACGTCATCGAGCGGTTCACCCGCGGCATGATGATCCTCAGCCTCGGCTTTTTCTTCGGCACGTTCGTCGTCGCGTTCCTGGCGATCTTCAGCAGCTCGTCCGTCATCTCGGGCGAGGCCGAGCTCGGCGTGCTGCAGGCGCTCATGCCGCGGCCGCTGCCGCGCTGGAAATGGTATGCCGGCCGCTGGCTCGGCTATGTCAGCTTCGGCATGCTGTACGCGCTCGCGCTGTTCGCGGCCATCCTCGGCATCGCGGCCATTCATGCAGGGGTGCCTCGGGACGTCGGCTCGCTGTTTTTCGCCTACCTGCTGTTCGCCTCCGTCGTGCCGCTGCTCGTGACGGTCTCGATGCTCGGCTCGACGTTCCTGTCCGGCATCGGCAACGGCGTGCTCATGACGATGCTGTACGGCGGCGGCTGGCTGGGCGGCATGATCGAAAAGGTCGCCTCGCAGTTCGCGTCCCTCCAGCCGGGGCGGGCGGGGGACGGCATCGGCGACTCGCTGAGCACGATCTCCGGCCTGCTGTCGCTGGCGATGCCGGCCGACGGCCTGCAGCGGATGATGCTGGACCGGCTGTTCAATCTGTCCGGCGTCCAGGAGCTGATCGGACTGAGGGTCGACGACCTGTTCCTCATGCTGGGCGTCGGCTCGGCGCCGACGCCGGCTTTCCTCGGCTATGCGGCCGTCTATGCGGCCGTCGCGTTCGCGATCGGCATCCTTCGGTTTCAGCGCAAGGATCTGTAGGGTACTAGAGGGGAAAGGAGCTTGTCCGGACCGAAATGATTCCTTGTTCCCAGTCGATTCCAACGAAGGGCCTGCAACCCTCCTGGACCGGGCTTCGTTTAAGAGGGAAAGGAACATGGGCAGGCGATTCGTAGACGGCATCCAGATGACGCGGAGAAAGGAGGCGGCGGCGCATGCGGACGGGAGCGGCGAGATGGATCGGCTTGTGCATCATGGCGGCGGGGCTGCTGCTTGGCGCGGCGGGCTGGTATTTCAATGAGAGCGAGCCCGGCAACGTGGCCGATGCGGCCGCCGGCCAGCCGAATGCGCTGCCTGTCGTCGCGAGCGGCGACGAGGAGCTGCTGCAGCGGCTCGGCATCCGGCTGGAGCGTCCGGACAGCGATGCGCTGCCGCCCGGGCCCCGGGGCTTGAGCCAGGTCGGCGAGGCCGCCGCGAGGCGGAATGCCGAGCGGTCGTATCCATGGCTCGCCGACAGCGCCGACTCCGTCGGCTGCGCGCTGCGGCTCATGACGAGCCGCGACTTCCGCAGCTTCTCTCCGGAGGCGCTGGCCGCCAACCCGCATCTGCGCGAGGCGGGGCAGCTCAGCCGCACGCCCGTCTACATCGTGACGTTCCGCGGCGTGCGGGCGCCGAGCGGCATCCAGGGCCCTCCCGGCGGCACGGGCGGAGGCGGCTCGCTGAGCGAGGCCAACGTCGTCGTCGACGCCTTTACCGGCGTGCCGCTGCTTAGCTATAGCTACAGATGAACAAAGGGCTGTGCGCTCTCGCCGATGGATCGGCGCGAGCGCACAGCCCTTTTGTGTTGCGGCGGGATGGCTAGCGGGGGAGTCGGCGGAGGATGGTCCGATGGAGTTGAAGTTACGCGGAAAAACCGAGCAGCTCTGCTCAAGCCGGTGCCCCAACGCCGGAGTTGCGCGGAGAACCCGAGTAACTCGACTCGAACCGATGCCCCAACGCCGGAGTTGCGCGGAGAACCCGAGTAACTCTGCTCAAGCCGGTGCCCCAACGCCGGAGTTACGCGGAAAAATCGAGTAACTCTGCTCGAGCCAGTGCCCTAACGCCGGAGTTGCGCGGAAAACCCGAGCATCTCCGCTCGAACCGATGCCCCAACGCCGGAGTTGCGCGGAAAAATCGAGTAACTCTGCTCTAACCGATAACCCAACGCCGGAGTTACGCGGAAAAACCGAGCATCTCCGCTCGAACCAATGCCCCAACGCCGGAGTTGCGCGGAAAATCCGAGTAACTCGACTCGAACCGATGCCCCAATGCCGGAGTTGCGCGGAAAATCCGAGTAACTCTGCTCGAGCCAGTGCCCTAACGCCGGAGTTGCGCGGAAAACCCGAGTAACTCTGCTTGGCGAGGCGGGAGGCCGAGAACGAGCTGCAAGCCGAAAAAATCGGGTTGCAGGTGCTGCGAGAGGCTGGGAACGAACTGTAAGCCGAAAAAATCGGGTTGCAGGCTCTGCGAGAGGCCGAGAAAGAGCTGCAAGCCGAAAAAGTCGGGTTGCAGGCGCTGTGGGAGGCCGAGAACGAGCTGCAAGCCGAAAAAATCGGGTTGCAGAGGCTGCGAGAGGCCGAGAAAGAGCTGTAAGCCGAAAAAGTCGGGTTACAGGTGCTGCGCGAGGCCGAGAACGAGCTGTAAGCCGAAAAAATCGGGGTGCAGGTGCTGCGCGAGGCCGGGAACGAGCTGTAAGCCGAAAAAATCGGGTTGCAGGCGCTGTGGGAGGCGGACAACGAGCTGCAAACCGAAAAAATCGGGTTGAGCTCATGGCGCAGCCGAGCCGGGGCACGCAAAGAAGCCTGCTCTCCTATTGGAAAGCAGGCTGCATGATTCGAGGTTGGATCGGTCAGTCCGCATTCGCGGAAGAATCCGTCGCCGCTCCGTTGACGGGAGCGGGATCGCCCTCCGTCGTCGGCAGCGAGCGCACGTAGCTGTCCGACATGCGGAGCAGCTTGAGCGCGCGGTCGAACTGCTCCTGCGTGGCGGTCGCCGGTCCGCCGTCGCTGCGGTCGTCGGCGCTGCCGCCGAGGCTGCCTTCGCCTCCGGCCGCGCCGGAAGGCTCGCCGGGGCCGCCCGGCGCTGCGCTCGCAGCAGGCGAAGGCGCTTCGGCCGCTGCCTTTTGCCCCGCGCCGGAGCCGCCCGCCGGCGCTGCCGCCGATCCCGGCGCCGCGCTCGCGCCAGGCCCGGCCTGCCCGCTGCCTGCGGCAACGCCCGTGCCGGCGCCCGGCTCGCCGGAGCCGGCATTCACCGCCGTTGCTGCGTCGCCGGCCCCGGCAGTGCCTGCCGCATCTCCGCCCTCGGCCCCGCTTGCTGCCGCTCCAGCGCCGCCATCCGCGCCAGCGGCCAGCCAACCGGCAGCCGCCTCCGCCGACGGCAGCTCGATGCGGCTGCCGTCGCCAAAGCCGGTGCCCGGGATGAAGATCTCCCGGTCATTGATGAACGAGCCCGACGGCAGGTAGTACCGCTCCGGCAGCAGGTTGGCCCGCTCGTTCAGCAGATCCTGCCCGAAATGCAGCTGGCCGTCCAGCGACAGCCCCGCCAGATTGGCGATCGTCGGCATGATGTCGCTCTGCCCGCCGATGCCCGTCTCGACCGCTGGCGCGAGCGCGCCCGGCGCGGTGACGATGAGCGGGATGTTCAGCATCTGCGACGAGTCGTACTTCCGGCCGTCGAGCTCCTCGAGCAGCCGCAGATCCTCTTCCGTCAGCGAGTAGATGGGCAGGCCCATATGGTCGCCGTAGAGGACGAGCAGGCTGTTTTCCCACAGCCCTTCGTCCTTCAGCTCCTGGATCAGCTGCCCGAGCGCGTAGTCGGTGTAGTTCTGCGCCCGCAGGTAGTCGCCGACGAAGCTGTCGTCGTACCGCTCCGGCAGGTCGAGCTTCACCTTGCGCTCCGGGATGTTGTACGGATGATGCGACGACATCGAGATGAGCATCGAATAGAACGGCTTGCCCGTCTCCTCGCGCACCTTGGCCAGCTCCTGCACGCTCTTGCGGTAAAGCACCTCGTCCGAGGCGCCGAACGCGACGACGTCCTCGTCGCCGAAAAACTCCGTATCGTAATACCGGTCGAAGCCGAGCGCCCGGTACAGCTCGCTGCGGTTCCAGAACGAGACGTCGTTCGTATGGAACGTCATCGTCTCGTACCCTTCGCGCTCCAGCAGTTTGGGCAGCGAGGGCAGCGAGCGGCCGGAGTACGCTTGCGTCGCCGGCACGCGCAGCGGCACGTACAGCGACGTATTCGTCAGAAACTCGGCGTCGGACGTATTGCCGGAGCCCGCCTGCTGATAAAAGCGCGGGAAGTAGACGCTCTCGCGGATGAGGGCGTTCAGGTTCGGCGTGATCTCCTTGCCGTCGACGCTTTTGCCGATCAGGAAGTTCTGGAGCGCCTCGAGCTGCACGACGATGATGTTGCGGCCTTTGGCCGCTCCGAACGAGGCCGGCTCCGCCGCCGGCTGCGGCAGTCCCTTGAGCCGGTCGATCTCCGCCTGCGTCACCGACGAGACGGGCACGAAGCTCTCGTTGCCGCCGGTCGCGATCAGGAACAGCTCATAGTTGACGATGCCCATGCGCTCGGTCTGCACCAGCTCGTTGGCGATGCCGCGATGCGGCCAGATGAGCGCGAGGCAGGCCGCGGCCGCCAGCACGAAGCCGGGCAGCGCGAGCCGCCAGCCGATGAAGCGGCGGTTCGCCGCCCGCTGCCAGCCGCGGCGCAGCCGCTTGCTGAAGCCGAGCAGCAGCCATGACAGCACGATGTCGACGAAGATGAGCATGAAGTACGGATGCAGCAGCTGGAAGACGCTTCCTTTCACCTCCGTGACCTGTCCGGCCTGGCTGAGCGCATGGTAGGTGACGATGATGCCGAAGTACTTGTAGTACATGATGACGGCGAAATAAATCGCGGTGAACAGCAGGTTCACGATCAGATAAGCCATGAGCTTGCGCCTGCGGGCGAGCAGCTCGATCAGGAAAAAGGCGGCCCAGACGGTCGGAAGCCCCGTCATCAGCGTCAGCCACGGATGCTCGAGGCCGTAGATGACGTAGGCGGCAAGGTACATTTTGAAGACGAGGGCGACAGTGAACAGCACGAACGGACTGAGCCAGAAGCGCTTGGCGCGGCTCGGTTGCTCTTCGAACACGGGTACGGGTATTCTCCTTCCGGAACGGCCGGGGCACAGCGGATTGCAGGGCCGATCAATAAAAAAAGCTCCCTTCATTGTAAAGCCCGCCAAGGGCATTTACAAACGAAGGGAGCTGCGGATCAGCGTCGCGGCCGATGGAGCGCAAGCCGAGGCGGCAACGGTCCGGACGCAAGCCGACAGAGCGCAGGCCGCGGTCGAAGCGAGCCGCGCCCGGACGCGAGCCGAGGCGGCAACGGCCCGGACGCGAGCCGTAGGTCCAGCTCGGCTCGCGCTCCGGCCTTGCGTTTATCTCAGCGACTCGTACGCGTTGACGATCGCGACGGCGGCCATCTCGCGGCTGACCTGCGCCTTGGGCTGGAAGCTGCCGGCGGAGTCGCCGACCATCAGCCCGCTGGCGTGGACGGCGGCGATGGAGCCTCTCGCGTAGGCGGATGCCGCAGCGAGGTCGCGGATCGAGCCGTCGCCGGCTGCGGTCGCGTCCAGCTTGAGGACGCGGGCGAGGATGACCGCCATGTCCTGGCGGGTCACCGGCGCGTCCGGCTGAAATTTGCCGTCGCCCGTGCCGGAGACGATGCCTTGCGCGGCGGCGGCGCGGACGGCGCCTTCGTACCAGCTGCCGGCCTTCACGTCGGAGAAGGAAGGAGCTGCGGCGTCCATGCCGGCATCGAGGCCGAGCAGACGGACGGCCAGCGCCGCGAACTGGGCGCGGGTGAGTCTGTCCTTCGGCGAGAACGTCGGAGCCTCGCCCGTGCCGGTGCCGCTGAGCAGGCCGGAGGCGTAGCCGTTTTTGACCGACTTCAGCGCCCAAGGGGCGATTTTCTTCTCGTCGGCGAACTTGATCTTGGTGGAGCCGACCGTCAGCGGGACGGCATGCTTGAGCACGCTCGGCGCCTTGGACGGGCTGTAGCCGGTGACTGTCAGCTCGTAGCTGCCCGCCGCCAGCGCCGGCAACGAGGCGTTGCCGTAAGCGTCCGTCGTAACGGTGACGGAGCCGGCCGAGACGGCGACGCCGGCCGCCGGGGTGACGGTGAACGCATTTGCCGTGTAGTCCCACTCCTGCTGGCTCACCTGAACGGCGAACGGCTCGTCGTCGCGCGGCTGGCGCGGCTCAGCCGCGATGCGGGAGATCAGCTTGGTGCCGTCGCCATAGAACACGACGAGGCGGTCGCCGGCGCTGAGCTTGAAGTCGCCCATGCCGACGGAAGGATTGATCCAGGCGCCGCGGCGCTCGACGGCGTACATCCAGCCGTCGTAGCCGCCGAACGTGCCGCCGGCGATGCCGCCGATGGCGTCGACGTATTTGCCGAACGACATCTCCTTGACGACGACGTCCAGCTTCTTGGCCGCGCCGACCTGAGTCAGCGCGTCGAGCGCGTAGACGGCGCGCGTCACGCCGGAGCCGATCGTCGAGCTCGGGCCTTCCACGCGGACCGAGACGGAAGCGGCCGGCTTGCTGTACAGGCGGCCGGTGCCGGCCTTGAACTTCTCATAGGCGACGAGCGCCTGCACGGACTGGTAGGCGCCGTAGGCGTTGGGAGCGAGCGGCAGCGCATGCGAGAAGCTACCGTCGGCGCCCCGGAACGTGAGCAGCTTGTCGATCAGGCTCGCGCCGTCGCGGGTGAAGTCGGCTCCGGCCGGATCGTAGCCGATGGAGGCGAGGCCGATGACGATCTGCGCGACGCTCTCGCTGCTCGACTCGCCGTAGCTCGTGAAGCCGCCATCCTTGTCCTGCTGGGACTTGATCCAGGCGACGGCGCGCTCGCCGGCCTGCTTGACCTCCGGCTGGCCGATGTACGGAGCGAGCGCGGTCAGTGCGGCGCCGGTCAGGTCGGGGCTGCCGGCCTTCTCGCCTGCGAAGGCGTAGCTGCCGTCGGCGGCTTGGGCCTTGAGCAGCTCGGCGACGAGCTTGTCGCGGGACCACTTGGCGCCTGCCGGCACTTCGTACTCGCCGTAATCGAGCGCGAGCAGCGCGTAGATCGGGCCGTTGATGCCTTGGCTGAGCATGCGGTCGCTGCTTGTGATGCGCTCGATCAGGTCGATGCCGCCATAAGCGGTCGCGTCCTGGCCGGCGGCGGTGACGGCGAGCGCGGTGCGCTCGAAGTCGGTGACGTTGCGGAACGCAGGCGCGTCCTTGCGCACGGCGTCGGACAGCTTGGACAGATACGACGCCGGCAGCTCGTAGCCGGCCTGGGAGGCGGCGATGGCGTCCCAGTCGGAGCGGATGCCGCTCGAGAGCAGCGCGTCTCCGGCTTGGCGGAGGACGGCGGACGTGTCCGCAGCCGCCGAGGCGGTACCGGCCGGTACGGCCGGCACGATCAGGGCGACGGCCAGCAGAGCGGCCAGTACGGCGCGGTTGAACAGGGCTTTCACCAGCAACACCTTCTTTCTACCTATTAAAATCAAATTGGCTGCAGGGCAGGGGCGGGGAGGCTGCGCAGCGACAGCGGACCCGGAAAACAAAAAAGCCGCCCAAAAGGGCGGCGAAAAGACGAAATCCCGACGCTCCCGCGGACGGAAAGACCGCCAGCGGCCAAAGCCATGCGGTCCAGACGCCTCTAGGCCGATCGAGTCGGACCCCAGCCGGAACGCAGGCGAAGCCAAAAGCGGCGCCCGAGAAGGAGCGCTGCAGAAGTCCTCCACCCCCCGAAAGGACTTCTGCGAGGTCGTACGGGCAGGTCTCCTGGCTGGAGCGCCATCGCGTCCCCGCGCCTTCCCGTCCGAACGGACAGTGGCGTCATGCGGGGCTGCGGCGCTCGTACAGTGGCGGGACCGCGCCGGATTGGAACCGGACTTCCCTATTAAGCCTGGCCGGATGAAGGCCGACCGAGGCACCCGTACAACCGTAGTCAAAATCGAATCCTATCTATCATAAGACGGAGGGAATACTTTGTCCATAGAAGGAATCGGGGCCTCGGGCTCCCCCGGGGCAGGGCGGACCAGGCGGCTGGAAATCCACGCCTCGCAGTCCTCGAGCTCCATCTGCCACTCGCTGCACAGCAGCGCCGCCTCGACGAGCTCATCCTCGTCAAGGCGCAGCTCCTGGCCGTTGAGCAGCAGGAACGTCATCATCGTATGGATGGCGAGCGCGGCGTTGCCGTCGCGGAACGCCCTCGCGCGCGCCAGCCCATGCCAGTAGAGCGCGGCCTGGCGGATGAGCGAGGAGCGGTCGCCTCCTCCGGAGAAGCCTTCCAGCAGGGGACGGTCGACGAGCTGGAGCAGGAAGCCCGGATTGCGGAAGCCCGGGCTGACGTCGAAGCGGTCCTGGTGCATCATGTGGATCGCCAGCAGCTGCGGGACGGTGAGCTGCTCCGTCATGACCGCTCCGAGATGCGGCGGAAGGCGCGCCGGTGCAGCAGCAGCAGCTGGCGGGCCAGCAGCAGGACGGGATCCTCCTTGTGCTCGGGGGTAGGGGTGACGCTCGCGATCGGAGGATGCTTGGGCTCGCTCATCGGAATCAGCCTTTCTTCGGAAGATAGGTACACTTGTTCGTGAATCCAAGTTTACCATCCCTATCCAGATGAAGCAAGGGTTAAATTGGACTTATTTGTTAAATTCGTGACGGGGCCGATAAGCCGAGCAGTCCGAGTCCGTGGCTCAGCACGGCGGCGCAGGCGGCCGTCAGCCGCAGCTTGGCGGCCGTCTCCCCGCCGCCGTCCGCGCCGAGGATGCGGCCGCTGTTGTAGAAGCGGTTGAACGCCTTGGCGAGCTCCAGCAGGTAGCGGGCGAGGACGGACGGCTCATGCTCGCGCAGCGCGCCGCGGATCGCCTCGCCGTAAGCGTCGAGCTTGAGCAGGCAGGCGCGCGCGGCGGGCGAGCCGAGAGCCTCCAGCCCGGAAGCATCCCCGCGCTCGGCGCCGCTGCCCGTGCCGGCCTCCGCCGCGCGGCGCAGCAGGCTGCAGGCGCGGGCGTAGGTGTATTGCACATAAGGGCCGGTCTCGCCGTCGAGGCTCACCATCTCCTCGAGGCTGAAGTCGATCTCCAGCATGCGGCGGCTGCGCAGATCCCCGAACACGATCGCGCCGATGCCGACCGCCTCGGCGACCGCCTCCTTGTCCGGCAGGTCCGGCGTCTTGGCCTCGATGACGGCGAGCGCCCGGCGGACGGCCTCGTCCAGCACCTCGTCCAGGAAGACGACCTTGCCGCGGCGAGTGGACATCTTGCGGCCTTCGATGCGCATCAGGCCGAACGGCACATGGACCTTCTCCACCTGCTCCCAGGTCGGATCGAGCTTCTCCAGCACGGCGAACACCTGGCGGAAATGCAGCGTCTGCTCGGCGCCGACGACATAGAGCAGCTTGTCGCCGCCCATCGCCTCGCGGCGGTACAGCGCCGTCGCCAGATCGCGCGTGCCGTAGATCGTCGAGCCGTCCGACTTGAACACGAGGCAGGGCGGCATCCCCTGCTCGTCGAGGCGCACGACGAGCGCGCCGTCGCTTTCCTCCAGCAGCCCGGCCTCCCGCAGCCGCTGCGCCGCCGCCTCCATCTTGTCGTTGTAGAAGCTCTCTCCGAGCAGATGGTCGAACTCGACGCCGAGGCGGCCGTAGATGCGCTGGAATTCCTTGAGGCTCTCGCGGATGAAAAACGCCCACAGCTCCCGCGCCTCGGCGTCGCCCTGCTCGAGCCGCAGGAACCAGGCGCGGCCTTCGTCCACGAGCGCGGGATCGCGCTCGGCCTCCTCATGGAAGCGGACATACAGGCGCAGGCTCTCCCCGATCGGATCGGCCTCGATCGCCTCGCGCGAGCCCCAGCGCTTCGTCGCGGCGATCAGCTTGCCGAACTGCGTGCCCCAGTCGCCGAGATGGTTGACCGTCTGCACGTCCCAGCCAGCCGTGCGGTGCAGGTTGGCCAGCGCGCGGCCGATGACGGTCGAGCGCAGATGGCCGACGCTCATCGGCTTGGCGATGTTGGGCGACGAATAGTCGATGACGACGCGCTTGCCCGCGCCGTCCTCCAGCCGGCCGAGCGCCGGCGACTCGGCCTGGCGCAGCAGCGCCTCGATCCAGCCGCGGCCAGCGGCGCGCAGGTTGAGGAAGCCTCCGGCCGCTTCGGCACGCCAGCGGATCGGCGGAGCCGGATCGGCCTCGCCGCCGGCAGCCTCCGCTGCGCACGCTTCCTCCTGGCCGTTCACCTGGGCGGCCAGCTCGGAGGCGATCGCCGCAGGCGCGCGGCGGAGCGTCTTGGCCAAGGCGAAGCAGGGGAGAGACAGGTCGCCGAGCGTCTCGTCCGGCGGGCATTCCAGGCGGGCGGCGAGCTCGGCTTCGCCGACCCCGGTCAGCGGAGCGAGCAGGGCGGCCGCCGCTTGCTTGAGCAGGGTTGCAGCTGGCATGGTCATAGCAGGGTTCCTCCTTTGGCGATGGAACGGGCGAGCGGGGGCGGAAACGGCAAAAAGCCCCCGTCTCAAAAAGAGACGGAGGCTCGGTCCGCGGTGCCACTCTTGTCGCCGGGCGCGCAGCGGCCGCATCCGCATCGGGGCGGAAGGAAGCCGGCTGCAGCGCGCGGCTGCTCGTCAGGGTATCGGCCAGTCCGGGCGCGCCTACGCATCCGCGCGGAGCGGACTTCGGGCGCCAGCTCGCGGGTCCGTTTCCGCCGGCCTGCCGCTGCCGGTTCCCACCCTCCCGGCTCTCTGCTCGCGGCTGCGGCCGGGTACTTGCCCGTTCATCGCATGCGTGATTTGAATTTTCCCAAGTATAGCGGATGAACACCGGCAAGACAAGAGGCCCGAAAGGAAACATCCCTCATTTGTTCATGAATCCCCGAATCGTTCACTGGCCTGCCGCCGCTCCTGAACCTACAATGACAACGAACCCTGGCTTGGCTGCCGGATGACGGGAGCGCCAGGAAGGACTAAAATGAAGGGGGTTCCAGGCTCAGGGAACCGAACCGAACCCGCAGAGGAGGGAATTCCGATGAGGCGCAGTCGAATGAGCGCGGCCGCGGTCGCGGTCGCGATGGCCGTCTTCCTTATCGCCGCTTGCAGCAGCAACAACGATTCCGCCCGCCCCGGCGATGCCGACGGCAAAAGCAGCTCGATCTTGACCAGCCGCACGGAAGGCCGGTCCGGCCCGGTCGTGCTTCAGTTCTATATGCTCGGCAACGCTCCGAAGGACCTGCCGATAATCGAGGAACGAATCAACGAGATGGCGCTGGAGGACTTGAACGTCGCGGTCAAGTTCCATTATACGACCTGGACCGAGTGGGACCAGAAGTACAAGCTGCTGCTCTCGACCGGCAGGGCGGTCGATCTGATCTTCACCTCGGACTGGGCCTTCTACCAGCAGTACGCTCATCAAGGAGCCTTCATGGCGCTCGACGAGCTGCTGCCGCTGGCCGCACCGAAGCTGCAGGCTTTCGTGCCGAAAGAGATGTGGGACGCGGTGCGGATCGACGGCCGCATCTATACGGTGCCGTCGACCTACAAGGAGTACGTCACGGGCGGCTTCATCTGGCGCGAGGATCTGCGGCGCAAGCACGGGCTGCCGACGCCGGTCGACCTGCCGAGCTTCGAGGCCTATCTCGAGGGGATCAGGCAGCATGAGCCCGGCATTCAGCCGGCCGCGTTCGGCTCGCTCGTCGATTCCTCCATCCAGCACGCCTACCTGGAGGTCGAGCGGAAGGCGGTCGGGCCGATGCCGTACGGTTTGTACGCCTCTTATGACAAGCCGAATGAAATCGGGGCGTACTGGGGAACGCCCAGCCATCTCGAAGACTTGAAGAAATACAAGAGCTGGGCCGAAAAAGGCTATCTCTCCAAAAATGTGCTGAACGATCCGGTATCCATGCAGGATCAGATCGCAAGCGGGGAGGCGGCGGCGCTGCTCAGCGACAATCCGACGCGCTACAACGCGATGCTGAGCCAGATGCAGGCGCAGCATCCGGACTGGGATCTCGGCTACACGCCGTTCGGCCGGTCGACCGGGTACGCGACGCCCGTCCATCCGATGCACAACGGATTCGCCATCGCGGCGGGGAGCGAGCATCCGGAAGAGGCGCTCGCTTTTTACGAGAAGCTCGTGACGGACGAGCGGTACAACCGGCTGACGCAATACGGAATCGAAGGCGTCCATTATGAGGTGAAGGACGGCTTCTACCACGCGCTGGACAAAAGCGGATTCGAACGCGAGGGCATGATCGGCTGGGCTTGGCGAAACCCGGACTACATGCTGTTCGAGCCCAGCTATGAACGCGTGCAGCGGATCTTCAACGAGCTGGACCAGATCCAGAAGCCGGACCTCTATACGAGGTTCGTGGAGGACTACACCGAATATCAGGCTGAGCGCGCGGCGCTGGAGCAGGTCGTGAAGCAATACCTGTACCCGCTGCTGGCGGGCCAGATCGAGGACGTCAAGGAGGGGCTGGCGATCTTCATGGAAAAAGCGAACGAAGCCGGGCTCCCCAAAATCCAGCAATCCTATATGAAGCAATGGAAGGATTATCTTGCGAATGGCATCGTCTCCAATCAAGGAGAGAAGCCGCAGTGAGGCTGATCGTCGATCCCCAAAGCCTGCGATTCGAGCGAATCGCAGGCTTTTTTCTGTCGTTTGGCCGGGAGCGCCGGCCGGATCGGGAGGGCGATGCAGCCATTCTTCATAAATGCCGCTATCGTTCACGTTTCAAACCGCTCGTTTTTCCAGAATTGCACGATCTTTTCACTACTCGTTCACCCTGCCTTCTCCTATAGTTGGACCAGGAGAGAGACCTGCCAGCCAAATAAAAAAATAAATGAGGAGGGAGTCCAAAACCATGCTCAAGAAAAAAGGAATCCTGCATGAGCTCTACACGAACAAAATTTTGTTCCTCATGCTGCTGCCGACGCTGCTTTACTTCTTGGTCAACAACTACTTGCCGATGATCGGCATCTACTACGCCTTCGTGCAGTTCGATTTCAATACGAGCCTGTTCAAGATGGATTTCGTCGGACTCAAGAACTTCGAGTTCCTATGGAAATCAGGCAAGCTGGTCGAGCTGACCTTCAACACGATCGGCTACAATATCGTCTTCATCTTTCTCGGGAACGTGCTCTCGATCTTCGTCGCGATCCTGCTGAACGACATCAAGGGAAAGTGGTTCAAGAAGATCTCGCAGTCGATCCTGTTCCTGCCTTACTTCGTCTCCTTCGTCATCCTGAGCGTCATCGTCTTCAATCTGTTCAACTATGAGCAAGGCGTGCTGAACACGGTGCTGCAGCAGCTCGGCGCCGACCCGGTCGACGTGTACAGCAAGCCGAAGCTATGGATCTTCTTCATCATTATGTTCTACTTGTGGAAAAACTTCGGCTACAGCATGGTCATCTACCTCGCGTCGATCACGGGCATCAGCGAGGACTACTACGAGGCGGCCAAGATCGACGGCGCCAACGCCTTCCAGCGCGCCTGGCATATTACGGTGCCGATGCTGAAAAATACGTTCGTCATCCTGCTGCTGTTCGCCCTGGGCAGCATCATGAAGGGCCAGTTCGACCTCTTCTATCAGATGATCGGCAACAACGGCCTGCTGTTCAGCACGACGGACATCATCGACACGTACGTCTACCGCTCGCTGCGCGTGACGTTCGACATGGGCATGGCGACCGCGGCCGGCGTCTACCAATCGCTGTTCGGCTTCACGCTCATCATGATCGTCAACGCGATCATTCGGAAAGTCAACAAAGACTACGCGCTGTTCTAGAAGGAGGGGATCCGCTTGAAAATCAAAGAAGAAAGCTCGACAAAATGGTTTCGGCTGATCGCATATGTCGTCGTCCTTGTAGGATGCGTCTTGTGCCTGCTGCCCTTCCTGCTCATATTGTCCGCTTCGTTGTCCAGCAACGCGTCCATTTTGAACGAGGGCTATCATCTGATTCCGAAGGAATTCTCGCTGGAGGGCTACCGAATCATCTTCGAGGTTCCGGACGACGTGCTGCGGGCTTACGGCGTCACGACGCTCGTCACCGTAGTCGGCACGCTGATCGGCCTGCTGCTCATGACGATGGCGGGATACGTCCTGCAGCGGAAGGATTTCAAGTACCGGAACGTGTTCGCGTTTTTCATCTACTTCACCACTCTGTTCGGCGGCGGACTCGTTCCTTACTACATGCTGATCACGAACTACCTGCAGTTCACGAATTCGCTGTACGCCTTGATCTGGCCCGGCCTGATGACGCCGTTCCTCATCATCCTGATGAGAAGCTTCATCACCTCCGCGGTGCCGGACGAGGTGATCGAATCCTCGAAGATCGACGGCGCCAACGACTTCGTCATCTACTACCGGATCGTGCTTCCGCTGTCGGTTCCGGGCCTGGCGACGATCGGACTTTTCCTCGCGCTGCAATACTGGAACGACTGGTTCTCCTCGGCGCTCTTCATCTCGGACGCCGCTAAATATCAGCTGCAGTTCTACCTGTACAACATCATCAACACCTCCAACTTCCTGAACAGCATCGGAGCGGGCGCCGGCGTGACGCTGTCCGAGGGCGTGCCTTCCGAATCGATGAAGATGGCGATGGCGATCATCGTCACCGGTCCGATCCTGCTGCTCTATCCGTTCATCCAGCGCTATTTCGTCAAAGGGCTGACGATCGGAGCCGTCAAAGGTTAGACCTGGAGCGATCCAGCTGACATAAAAGAGTGACACGAAAAGGGAGGATTCAAATGGGAAGCAAAAGAAAAAAAGCGGTTGGCCTTCTTCTCACGACCGTCATGTCGATGTCGATCTTCACGGCATGCGGCAACAACAACGGCGGCAGCAATGCAGCGAACAACGGCGCCGCCAATGCGGCGAACAGCGGCAGCGCCGCCAATGATGGGGCTTCGAATGCAGGAGCCGAGCCCGCCGGCATCGATACGTCCAAGAAGGTCCAGCTGCAGTTCTACATGCTTGGCAACGCTCCGAAGGATCTCCCGAAAATCGAAGAGCAGATCAACAAGATGGCGCTTGAAGACCTGAATGCTACCGTCAAGTTCAACTATACGACCTGGACCGACTGGGATCAGAAGTACAAGCTGCTGCTCTCGACCGGACAGAACGTCGACCTGATCTTCACGGCGGATTGGACGCAGTATCAGCAATACGCCAAGAAAAAAGCGTTCAAGCCGCTGGATGAGCTGCTGCCCGTCGCCGCGCCGACTTTGCAGAAGTTCGTCCCGCAGGACATGTGGGAAGCGGTCAAGATCGACGGCAGCATCTACACGGTGCCGGCGACATACAAGGAGTACGTCACGAACGGCTTCGTATGGCGCGAGGATCTGCGCAAGAAATACAATCTGCCGACGCCGGTCGACATCGATACGTTCGAGGCTTATCTCGAAGGAATCAAGCAAAACGAGCCGAAGCTCCAGCCGGTCTCGTTCGGCGCGGACATCATCAACAGCCTTGCTCTCATGTATCTGGACATCGAGAGAAGAAACGTCGGCCCGATGCTCAACGGCATGCGCGCCACGTATGACAAGCCTGCGGAAATCATGCCGTACTGGGGCTCGGCGGAGCATCTTGAGGATCTGAAGCGGTTCCGGAGCTGGGCGGAGAAAGGCTACTTCTCCAAAAACGAGCTGAACGAGACCGAGACGATCCAAGACAAGCTCTCCAACGGATCGACGGCCGCCATCATGGGCGACAACCCGACCCGCTTCAATGCGACGATGGAAACCATGAAATCGCTTCATCCGGACTGGGAGCTCGGCTATACGCCATACGGCGTGACGAACGGCTACGCGACTCCGGTCCATCCGATCCATAACGGCTTCGCCATTCCGGAGAGCAGCAAAAATCCGGAGCGCGCGCTGGCGTTCTACGAGAAGATGGTCACCGACAAGCGCTACAACCTGCTGACTCAATACGGCGTCGAAGGCGTGAACTATACGGTCCAAGACGGCTACTACAAAATGCTCGGCGACTCCAACACGAACGGCTTCCCGCGCGAGGGCATGAACGGATGGGCTTGGCGCAATCCGGAATACATGCTGTTCGAGCCTAGCTATGACGGCGTGAAGAAGATTTTCGACGAGCTGGACAAAATCCAGAAGCCGGATATCTATACCGGATTCGCCGAGGACTATACGGAGTATCAATCGGAGCGCGCGGCGATGGAGCAAGTCATGAAGCAATACCTGCTTCCGCTGCTCGCAGGCCAGGTCGAGAACGTGGAAGAGGGCCTCAAAACCTTCATGAGCAAGGCGAACCAGGCCGGACTGCAAAAGATCCAGGATTCCTACAAGAAGCAATGGCTGGCTTACCTGACGGAGAAGGGCATTCAGTAAGAGCGAAGCGCCCGGCTCCCCCAGCCTGATCAAAAAAAGAGCGTCGGCAACGGATGGTCCTGCCATCCGTTGCCGACGCTTTGTCGTTACTCCGCCGATCCGCGGCCCGATTTCCGGAACTCCGTCGGAGTGACGCCGATTCCTTTCTTGAAGATGCGGTGGAAGTACGAGCTGTTCGTATAGCCCGTCCTTTCCGAGATGTCGGCGATCGACAGCTCCGTCGCCAGCAGAAGTTCCTTGGCCTTTTCGATGCGGACCGCATTGATCGTATCGACGATGGTGGACATCGTCTGCTGGCGGTAGACGCGGCTGATATGGTAGGTCGACATCTTCAGCTCCTCGGCCACATAGTTGAGGCTCAGGTTCGGCTCATGGAACCGGCTCTGGATGATGTCGTTGATTTTGCGGATGAGGTCGTCCTGCTTGCTGCTGCGCTTCTCCACGAGCTTCGTCTTCAGCTGGTCGAAGAACCGATGGAACGCCTCCGTCATCTCCTCCAGCGTCTCGTAGCGCTCGATGCGCGGAATGACGAGCTCGCCGAGACCGAGCGGAAGCGAGCCGTTCCGCTCGATCTCCATGAGCATGTTGTCGAGCGTGACGGACAGATGCGTCGCCGCGGAGTGCGCGACCGGGAACGAGTAGGGCACCGTCTCCTGCATGATGGCGTCGAACAGCGCTTTCGCTTCCTCGGTCTTGCCTCCCGCCAGCGCTTCGATCATCCGCTTCTCTTTGCCGATCGGGAAGCAGTATTTCGCCTCCGATTGAAGCAGGTCGGCCTCGATGATCGCGCCTCTTCCGGCAAAGAAGCGCTGGTTGGAAGCCTCTTTGGCCAGCTTGAACCGATCGTGGAGCTCATGCGGGTTGCTGGATACCGGCGTCAAGGCGATCGTAAGCCCGATCCGGATATACTCCATGCAGGCGTTCTGGATGTCCTTGAGCATGAGCTCATGCTCGCTCCAGTCGAAGGGCTGGTCCTCGAACGTATTGATCAGCATCAGCATGCTGTCCTCGTCCAAGTCGATGGAGTCCACGATATACTGCCTGGAGCAGATTTCCGTCGCGATATTCATGATGGCGAACTTGTACGTCAGCAGATCCTTCGGGTTCATCTCCTTCAGCTCATCGAACCGGTCGATCCGCAAATAGGCGAGACGGTAAGGCTTGGTGAAATCGAAGGAGATGCCCATTTTCTTCAGCTTCTCCGCCTGCAGGTCGGCGTTGAACTCCTGGATCTGGATGAGCTTGCGCATCGTATTTTGCCGGAGCGTATAGCTGCTGTTGCGCTTCTCCGACTCCAGATCCTTCATCCGGTTTTTGATCTTGTCGATCGGGACGTAGAGGAACTTGGATACGAGCCAGGCGAGGCAGATCCCGACGGCAAGCACGATGCAGGCGATGAGCAGCGTCGTCCAGCCGATGCCGCTCAGCTTCTTCGTAATTTCGCTGTAAGGCGTGACGCGGACGTACTGCCAGTTGAACGCATCCGGCGCGGTATAGGTGACGAGCGATTTTTCGCCTTCGAAGCGGGTGACGCGGTAGCCGAGCTCCTCCTTTTCCACCAGCTGTCCGATCAAGGTCCGATCCGAGTCGCCGAGCGGTACAGGCCGCAGGTCGCGAGCCGACAGCACCTTGCCGTGATCGTCGATATAGAGCGTCTGGTCGTTGCCGGACAGATGCTGGCCGAGCTCCTGATTGATCCAGGATGCGGATATGTTGACGATGACGGCCGAGTTGATCGTCTGGCTCGTTCCGATCGCGTCGTAGCACAGATAGGAGTAGACGCTGGTCTCCTCCATGCTGCGGTCGCTGGCCGCGATGATCCGCGGCACCGGGGCGAACGGCTGGTAGTCCTCGTAGTTTTTCAGGATCTGAGCGATGCTCTTGTCCTTGAGCAGATGCTCCGGCACGATTCCTTTCTGTCCGTTCTGGCTCGTGATGTAGTAGAGGCCGGAGGCCGGATTATAGACGTAGATCGAATGGATGAAGGGCATGGTCGTCAAGTAGTTGCTCAGATCGATCATCGCCGCTTGCGTATCGAAAGGATTGGGCTTGCTGTAGTACAGCAGCTTGGAGATGGCGCTGTTGCGATAGATTTGAAAGGCGAGCGTCTGCGCGTTGTCTGTCGTCTTGGCGACGGTCCTGCTCGTATCGCGCAAGTTCGCGAGGTTGGACTCGAACGCGTCGTTCTGCAGAATTCGGGCAAATGTGATGTAATAAATGGAAGAGCTGACGAAGATGGCGACCACGATGCACAGCGTGATGCCGATCAGCAGCTTGACGTAGAGCTGATCGCTCCGTCGGATTCGATTCAATCGCATAGCGGACCCCCCTTGCTGTTTCCCGCGACTCGATGCCGGAATGACCTTCATTATAGCTTGTGCGATATGACTTCAACAGTGATCGGATCGTTGATCTGTGCACGATCGCGACATTTTGCGTGTGTACAAACGAGGGGTTTCTATACAATTCTGCGAAATCGGCTCCGGCAGAGCCCGCAGGCGCGGCGCTCTTTTCGGGGGCCGGTAGGGATTCCGTCGAAGAGAGCCGAAGTAGTACCGATCAGCAGGACTCAACCGAGAGGACGTGGATGGAAGATGGCGAAAGAGCGCAACTGGGCAGGGAACTATACGTACGGAGCGGCGGAGCTGCTCGTGCCGGAGAGCGTGGAGGAGGCGCGGGACATGGTCGCCCGCAGTCCGAGGGTGAAGGCGCTCGGCTCCCGGCATTCGTTCAACGGCATCGCCGATACGGCCGGCAGCCTGATCTCCATAGAAAAGCTGAACCGGCTCGTGTCGCTTGACGCCGAGCGCCGGACGGTGACGGTCGAGGGCGGCATCCGCTACGGCGATCTGGCGCGCCAGCTCGATGCCGCAGGCTTCGCGCTGCATAATCTGGCCTCGCTGCCGCATATCTCCGTGGCCGGCGCGGTCGCCACGGCGACGCATGGCTCGGGAGTGCGGCACGGCAATCTGGCGACGGCGGTGCGCGGGCTGGAGCTGATCGCGGCCGACGGCGCGCTGCAGCGGCTGACGCGGGAGGACGCCGCATTCGAGGGCGCGGTCGTCGGCCTCGGCGGACTTGGCGTCGTCGCCCGCCTGACGCTCGACGTCGTGCCCGCGTTCGAGATGAGCCAGCGCGTGTACGAGGACCTGCCGGCCGAGCGGCTGGAGGCGGCCTTCGACGAGATCCTCTCCGCGGCGTACAGCGTCAGCCTGTTCACCGACTGGACCTCCTCCGCGATCAACCAGGTGTGGATCAAGCACCGCGTCGGCGATTCCGAGACGCTCGATCCGGCCGAGCCTTTCCACGGCGCGGCGCCGGCGGGCGGGCCGCGCCATCCGGTGCCGGGCCACTCGGGCGAGGTGTGCAGCGGCCAGCTCGGCGCCGTCGGTCCTTGGCATGAGCGGCTGCCGCATTTTCGCATGGACTTCACCCCAAGCGCGGGCGAGGAGCTGCAGACGGAGTATTTCGTGCCCCGGGAGCGGGCGCTGGAGGCGCTGCAGGCGCTTGGCCGCCTGCGCGAGCGGATCGCGCCGCTGCTGTTCATCTCGGAGGTGCGCACGATCGCGGCGGACCGCCTGTGGATGAGCCCTTGCCACGGCCGCGATTCCGTCGGCATCCACTTCACCTGGAAGCCGCTCGGCGAAGCGGTCGCCCGGCTGCTGCCCGAGCTCGAGTCGGCGCTGCGCCCGTTCGGCGCGCGGCCGCACTGGGCCAAGCTGTTCGCGCTGCCGCCCGCGGAGGTGCGGGAGCAGTACGAGCGGCTGCCCGATTTCCAGCGGCTGCTGCTGCGGCAGGACCCGGAGCGCAAGTTCCGCAATGAGCTGCTGGAGCGTTACGTGTACTGACGGTGCGGGCGAGTTTGCCATCACGACCTGGAGGGGGAGCAGGCATGGACGGCGAGCTGGTGCGGATCGCCAGAAACGGAAAAAGGGACGCTTGAGCGTCCCTTCGGAATGTTATGGATCGGGCTCTGCCTAGCTCCGTCCCGTCAGCCGCGCCCGCTTGTCCGGCTCCGGATCGAGCGCGACGCGGCTGTCGGCGTCGAGCAGCATGACCGCGCGGCGCTCCGCCTCGTACGCCGGCCAGTCCAGCTCCGCCGTCGCGGGGCTGCCGCTGCGGGCGAATGCGAGCCAGGCGTCCATGGCGGCCGCCGACACGCGCTCCATGCGCTCGTCGATCGTCCAGCCATGCTCGCGCAGCAGCTCCAGGTTGCCGAGCACGAACGGGACCTCCGCCGCATGGAACGCCGTCTGCAGCACGGGATGGCCGGGCGAGACGAAGTCGTAGCGGTAAAACCAGACGCGTCCGTAGCGTAGCTGAGCCTCCGCCAGCTGCAGCGCCGAGCGGAGGAAGAACAGGTCGGTCATCGCCTGCTGCTGGCCTTCGGTCGTGCGCGGATAGTCGAGCACCCAGCCGGCCGCCTCCGGCGCGCCGGTGACGGCGACGTAGGCGCGCGCGTTCTGCTCGTCCGAGAGCAGCTTCATGCCCGGCCGCACGAACAGCGCGCCTTCATGCCGGTTGATGCCGACGATCAGGTCGACGCCGGCCGCCGAGCCGGCCGCGACCGCCTCCACCGGCGGAGCCGGCAGTGTCCGGCCGTCGACGACCGGCTGGAACAGCATGATCGCGCTCTCGCCCGCCGCGCGCTTGAGCCGGTCGGCCGCCTGCTGCAGCTCTTCCGCCGTCAGGCCGGCGAGCTGCTCCGGCGATTGCGCGCCGAGCATGTCCAAGTAGGCCTGGGCCAGCACGCGGCCCTGCTTGTCGGGCAGCGCCTGGGAAGCGCCGCTTTGCAGGATGGCGCGGGCGAACAGCCCTTTGGCGGCAGGCATCGCCAGCAGCGCGGCGATGCTCATCGCGCCGGCGGACTCGCCGAACACGGTGACGCGGGACGGATCGCCGCCGAAGGCGCCGATGTCGGCCTGCACCCATTGCAGCGCGGCGATCTGGTCGAGCAGGCCGGCGTTGCTGACGTAGCCGTCGGGATCGGACTCGTCCGCATGCGGCCCCAGGTGGAGAAAGCCGAGCGCGCCGAGCCGGTAGCTGATGCTGACGACGATCAGTCCGCCGCGGCGGGCGAGGCTCGCGCCGTCGTAGACCGGCAGCCCGCCGCCGCCGGTGACGAACGAGCCGCCATGGATCCACACCATGACGGGCAGCGGCTCGGCGGACGGCTCCTCCGGCGCCCAGACGTTCAGATAGAGGCAGTCCTCCGACTGCGGGATGCCGGTGCGCGGGATGCCGAACGAGCCGCCGGTCGGGTCGATCGGCTGCGGGGCGAGCGGCCCCGGCTGCGAGGCGTCGCGCACGCCTGCCCACGGCTGGGGCGGGAGCGGCCGGCGGAAGCGCCGATCGCCGACTGGCGGCTGCGCGAACGGGATGCCTTTCCACGCGCGCGTCCCGTTCGCGCGGATGCCTTGAAGCGTGCCGCTGCGGGAGCGGATGTGCAGGGAGTCCATTCGGTGTATCATCCTTTCGCTTGCCGAATCGTTCACTTGTTAAGGAGTATACCACGCGCGGAAGGCAGGGGTGAAATCCGCCCTGGCCGGATGGGACCGTCATCGCCAAGCGCGAATGAAAGGAGAGGAAGTCATGACGACGCGCATTCTGCTCGTCGAGGACGACGAGGAGATCAGCGGGCTGGTAGCGGAGCATCTGGAGCGGGAAGGCTGCGAGGTGCAGGCCGCGCTGGACGGGGAGGAGGCGCTCGCCCAGCTGGCGAGCCGCGAGTTCGACCTCGTGCTGCTCGATCTGATGCTGCCGAAGCGGAGCGGCATGGAGGTGCTGCGAGCGCTGCGGGAGACGAGCCTCGTGCCGGTGCTCATCCTCTCTGCCAAGGACAGCGATCTCGACAAAGCGCTCTGCCTCGGCCTCGGCGCCGACGATTACTTGAGCAAGCCGTTCTCCATGATCGAGCTGACCGCGAGGGTGCAGGCCGCCATCCGCCGGGCGACCCGCTACGCGGGCGCGCCGGCGGCCACTCCCGTCTCCGCGCCGAAGGCGCTTCGGCACGGGGAGCTGGAGCTCGATCTGGACACCTACTCGGTCCGGATCGGGGAGCGGTCGGCGCAGCTGACGGCCAAGGAGTTCCAGTTGCTCAAGCTGTTCCTGACGTACCCGAGCCGCGTGTTCACCAAGGAGCAGATCTACCAGTCCATCTGGGAAGAGGACTACTACGGCAACGAGAACGTCATCAACGTGCATGTCCGGCGCCTCCGCGAGAAGATCGAAGAGGATCCTTCCAGCCCCGTCTTCATCCGCACGGTCTGGGGCATCGGCTACAAGCTGGGAGAGCGGCCATGACGGCGGCGGTCGCGCTCGCCTTCGCTTGCGCGGCCTTGGCCGCAGCCTGCGCCTATCTGTACGCCGCGCGCCGACGGGAACGCCGCGATGCGGACGAGATTGGCCGCAGGCTGGAGAAGATCCTGCGGAGCGGCAGCGCCGAAAAGGTGCTGCTGCGGACCGAGCGCGCCGAGCTGCGCCGGCTGCTGCTGCAGCTCAACCGCCTGCTGGACCGCGGTCAGCGGACGGCGGCGGAGTTTTCCCGTTCCAAGGAAAGCTCCCGCAGGATGATCTCCAACATGTCGCATGACCTGAAGACGCCGCTGGCGGTGCTGCTCGGCTACACGGAGAAGCTGCGGCGCGGGGAGGAGCTGGACGCCGCCGAGCGGGAGCGGACGGTGGAGGCGCTGCAGGCGAAGGTGCTGTCCCTGATCGACCTGATGAACCGCTTTTTCGACCTCGCCAAGATGGACTCGGACGATTACGCGATGCCCAAGGCCAAGCTGGCGCTGAACGAGCTCTGCCGGCGGAACGTGCTGGAGTTCTACGAGCTGCTCGAGTCCGGCCGGTTCGAGGTGGAGCTCGACATTCCGGACGAGCCTCTCCATATGCTCGGCAACGAGGAGGCGCTGGGGCGCATCCTCCGCAACCTCATCTCCAACGCGATCCGCTACGGCGGCGAGGGAAAGGCGCTCGGCCTGACGCTCCGCGACCGCGGCGAGACGGTGGAGATCGAGGTGTGGGACCGCGGACGGGGCATCGCCGAAGTCCACCACGACCGCGTGTTCGAGCGGCTGTACACGCTCGACGACTCCCGCAACCCGCGCTTTCAGGGGAGCGGGCTCGGGCTCAGCATCACGAAGCGGCTGGCCGAGGCGATGGGCGGCTCGATCTCGCTGCGCAGCGTGCCCTATGAGCGGACCTCGTTCGTCGTCTCGTTTCCGAAGCTGAGCTTCTGATCCGCAAACGTAAGAAACTTGTCAGGATCCAGACAGGAATAAGACATCTCTCCTGACTAAGATGAGATCAGAAGCAAGGAAGCAGACGAGGAGGCGGGGCAAGATGAAGGACATCGTCCATACGACGGGCTTGAGCCGGACGGTCAAGGGAAGGAAGCTGGTCGCGGACGTGGAGCTGCGCATCCGCCAAGGCGAGGTGTACGGCCTGCTCGGGCAGAACGGCGCCGGCAAGACGACGATCATGAAGATGCTGGCGGGGCATATCGCTCCGACCGCGGGCGAGATCTCGCTGTTCGGCCAGCGGCTGACGCCAAGCTCCAAGTCGGCGCTGAGCCGCGTCGGCAGCATCATCGAGTATCCGGTATTCTTCGAACATATGGGTGCGATCGACAACCTGCGGCTGCATGCCGAATATCTCGGATTCTACGACGAGCAGGCGATCGCGCAGGCGCTGGAGCTCGTGCGGCTGAAGGACGCCGGAGCGAGGCCGGTGAAGGAGTTCTCGCTCGGCATGAAGCAGCGCCTGGGCATCGCCCGCGCGGTCATAACGAAGCCGGAGCTGATCATCCTCGACGAGCCGACGAACGGCTTGGACCCGGTCGGCATCAAGGACATGCGCGATCTGGTGCGGATGCTCAACCAGGATTACGGCATCACCTTCCTCGTGTCCAGCCACATCCTGAGCGAGATCGAGCAGGTCGCGGACCGGATCGGCGTCGTCTCGGAGGGACGGCTGACGACGGAGATGAGCCTCGAGGACATCGCCAAGCAGCGCACCGATTATATCGAGATCGCGACTCCGCAGGCCGAGCGGGCCGCCTATCTGCTGGAGCATGAGCTCGGCATCGCGAGCCTGAAGCTGCTGGGCGGAGGCAGGCTGCGCGTCTACGACCTGAGCCGCTCCCAGAGCGAGATCTCGCGGATGCTCGTGCTGCATGACGTCGAGATCGAGGGCATCCAGAAGCATGTCGGCACGCTGGAGGATTATTTCTATCACCAGATCACGGGGGGCGATCGCATTGGCTAACTTGATGAAGCTCGAATGGAGAAAGCTGAAGCGGCTGAACATCGTCGGCGAGTACGCCGTCTATGTGGCGGTGATGCTGTTCCTGCCGATGCTGTTCGCCCGTTCGGTCAACGCGGACTTCGGCCAGGACTACGCCACGATTACGGGGCTGATCGTCTCGATGCATCTTTCGTACGTGCTGTTCGGAGCGTCGCTCATCAACCAGGTCGTCATCGACGAGTTCCGCAACCGGACGATCTCGCTGTCCTACGGCTATCCGATCCCCCGCCGCCGGCTGTTCCTGGCCAAGGCGCTGCTCATCTCGCTGCTCGTCTTCGCCGGCACGCTGCTGTCGTTCGTGCTGGTCGGCGTCTCGACGCTCCTGCTCGACGAAAGCTTCGGCTTCATCGGCGAGGAGCTCACGACGGGCGCCGTGGCCGGCTATGTGGCGAAGGCTGTCCTTCATTCCGCCGCGGTCGCCGTCATCAGCCACATCCCGCTGTTCGTGTTCGGCGTCTGGAAAAGGGCGACGATTCCCGCCGTGCTGATCGCCATCTTCCTGGCGCAGTTCCAAAATCTTTCCCCGCTCCTCGGCCTCTCGCTCGATCCCGTCCTGACGACAGCCGCGCTGTGCCTGCTCGGCCTGCTGAGCGCGTTCGCGGCGATCTCCGCGATCGAGCGCTTCGGCGACGCCTGAGCGCGGTCCGTCCCATCCGCCGCCTGCCGGCACAAAAACAAGCCCCGAGGGAGCGAACGGATCGCTCCCTCGGGGCTTGTTTGGATGAAAAGGGACTCAGCTGCCGCCCGCGTCCGCGCTCGCGCGCAGCACGGTGATCTCGACGCGGCGGTTTTTGGAACGTCCCGCCTCGGTGGCGTTGGAGGTGACCGGCCGCGTGTCCGCGTAGCCGGCGATCTCGAACTTGTCCGGGGCGAGCTTGCTCGTACCGATGAAATAGTGCAGCACCGACAGCGAGCGGGCGGCCGACAGCTCCCAGTTGTCGCCGTACTGCCCGCCGGCTCCGATCGGCAGGTTGTCCGTATGGCCCTCGACGCTGACCGTGTTGCCGAGCGAGCGGAACAGCGTCGACAGGCGGTCCAGCACCGGCGTCGCCTCCGGCTTCAGCTTCGCCTTGCCGAGATCGAACAGGAACAGGTCGTTGAGCCGGATGGCGATGCCCTTGGGCGTGTCGGCGACCGTCACCTTGTCCTGCAGCTTATGCTCCCGGATGTACGTCTGGATGAGCTTGAGCAGGTTCTGCAGCTCTTCCTCCTGCAGCCGCTTCAGCTGCTGCTGGGGCGACTCGGAGGCGCGCGGCTTGGCGCTATGGGACGGCACGGGAGTCGTTCCGCCAGCGAGCAGCTCGCCCGTCAGCCCCTTGCCGCCTTCGATGACGGAGTCGGACTTGGCGAACTGGAGCTGCAGCGACTGCGCCAGCACCTCGTACTTCTTCACGTCCAGCTGGCTCATCGCGTACAGCACGACGAAAAAGATGAGCAGCAGCGTGATCAGGTCGGAATAGGTGATGAGCCAGCGCTCGTGGTTTTCGGGCTCCGCGCCCTGGCCGCCCCTGCGGCTACGCCTGCGCCGCATTTTCTTCCGCCTTTCCGTCCGCCTTGCCCTGCGCCGGCCGCGCCGCCCGCCGCAGCGGCTCGTCGACGACGACGAACGACTGCAGCTTCTTGCGGATGAGCTGCGGGTTGTCGCCGGCCTGCAGGCCGAGAATGCCCTCCATCATCATCTCCATGCGCAGGATCCGCTCCTGGCTGCGCGTCTTGATCTTGGAGGCGAGGGGCAGATAGAGCACGTTCGCCGAGGCGACGCCGTACAGCGTGGCCGAGAAGGCGACCGCGATCGAGGAGCCGAGCGAGCCGGGATCATGCAGGTCGCCGAGCACGTTGATCAGCCCCATGACGGTGCCGATGATGCCCATCGTCGGCGCGTAGCCGCCGGCGCTCTCGAAGATTTTGGCCTGCTGCTCGTGGCTCCGCTCCTGCGCCGCGATCTCGAGCTCGAGAATCTCGCGCGTCAGGTCGGGATCGGTGCCGTCCACGACCATGAGCACGCCGTCGCGCAGGAAGCGCTCGTCCTCCTTGCCGGCATGCGTCTCCAGCGCCAGCACGCCGCCGCGGCGCGCGATCGTCGCCATTTCGACGAGGCGCTCGATGATTTCCCGGTCGGTGTTGCGGTCCTTGCGGAACGCGAGCCGCAGCGCCGCCGGAATCGTGCGCAGCCGGGCGGCGGGAAAGCTGACGGCGACGGCCGCGAACGTGCCGCCGAAGACGATCAGGATCGCCGTCTTCTCCACGAGGCCGTGGGCTTCTCCTCCTTCCCACAGATACCCTCCGAGCAGGGCCGCGATGCCGGCGATGATGCCGATGACAGTCGTCAAGTCCATGCGATGGTTCACGCTCCCGCTATTGTCGTATAAAAAAGGATGCGCTCTCCCGTGTGCAGGAGAGCTGCCGGGCGCCAGTTGTTGGCAAAGCTGTCTCGCCTTATTGCAAGCGGGTTTTCTACCCGGTATAATGAGGGACGGGAACAGACATTCTTATCGAGGTCCCGCCTGCGGATTCGAGACGATTCCTCTTATTTATCGGCCGTTTTGGGCATACAGATAAATAGGGATTTACTCATATAATAATAGATTTCATTCGCGGAACCGGGACTTTGGGACCAGGACTTCCGCGTCATTCATCGAGGAAGAGGTGAGCCATGCCTATGGCCGAGAAGGCTCAGCAGCCCAAGCTTTTCCAGCTGAAGTCCGACTACACGCCGCAGGGCGACCAGCCGGGCGCGATCAGCCGGCTCGTCGAGGGCGTCCGCGAGGGACGCAAGCATCAGATCCTGCTCGGAGCGACCGGCACGGGCAAAACCTACACGATCGCCAACACGATCGCGCAGCTGAACCGGCCGACGCTCGTCATCGCCCACAACAAGACGCTCGCGGCGCAGCTGTGCAGCGAGTTCCAGGAGTTCTTCCCCGACAACGCCGTCTCCTACTTCGTCAGCTACTACGACTACTACCAGCCCGAAGCCTACCTCCCGTCGACCGACACCTACATCGAGAAGGATTCCAGCATCAACGACGAGATCGACAAGCTGCGCCACTCCGCGACCAGCTCGCTGTTCGAGCGCCGCGACGTCATCATCGTCGCCAGCGTGTCGTGCATCTACGGCCTCGGCTCGCCGTCGGAGTACGGCAGCCTCGTGCTGTCGCTGCGCAAGGGCATGGAGAAGGGCCGCGACGAGATCCTGCACAAGCTCGTCGACATCCAGTACCAGCGCAACGATATCAACTTCGTGCGCGGCACGTTCCGCGTGCGCGGCGACATCGTCGAGATCTTTCCCGTGGCGAACAACGAGCGGGCGATCCGCGTCGAGCTGTTCGGCGACGAGATCGAGCGCATCACGGAGATCGACGTGCTGACCGGCGAGATCGTCGGCGAGCGCGACCATGTCGCGATCTTCCCGGCGTCCCACTTCGTCACCCACGAGGACAAGATGAAGATCGCGCTCGTCAACATCGAGCGGGAGCTGGAGGAGCGGCTCGCCGAGCTGCGGGAGAACGGCAAGCTGCTGGAGGCGCAGCGGCTGGAGCAGCGGACGCGCTACGACATCGAGATGATGCAGGAGATGGGCTTCTGCTCCGGCATCGAGAACTACTCCGGGCCGCTCACGTTCCGCGAGCGCGGCGCCACGCCGTATACGCTCATGGACTATTTCCCCGACGACATGCTGATCGTCATCGACGAGTCCCATGTGACGCTGCCGCAGGTGCGCGCCATGTACAACGGCGACCGCGCGCGCAAGGAGGTGCTCGTGGAGCACGGCTTCCGGCTGCCGTCGGCGATGGACAACCGGCCGCTCAAGTTCGAGGAGTTCGAGGCCAAGGACAAGCAGACGATCTACGTCTCGGCGACGCCGGGGCCGTACGAGCTGGAGACGTCGCCGCATGAGCCGGTGCAGCAGATCATCCGACCGACCGGCCTGCTCGATCCGATCATCGAGGTGCGCCCGACCAAGGGCCAGATCGACGACCTGCTCGGCGAGATCCGCGACTGCATCGCCAAGGACGAGCGCGTGCTCGTCACGACCCTGACCAAGAAGATGTCCGAGGACCTGACCGACTATTTCAAGGAAGTCGGCATCAAGGTGCGCTACCTGCACTCCGACATCAAGACGCTGGAGCGGATGGCGATCCTGCGCGACCTGCGCGTCGGCACGTTCCATGTGCTCGTCGGCATCAACCTGCTGCGCGAAGGGCTCGACCTGCCCGAGGTGTCGCTCGTCGCGATCCTCGACGCCGACAAGGAAGGCTTCCTGCGCTCGGAGCGCTCGCTCATCCAGACGATCGGCCGCGCGGCGCGCAACTCCGAGGGGCGGGTCATCATGTACGGCGACAAGATCACCGACTCCATGGAGCGGGCGATTTCCGAGACGCAGCGCCGCCGCGCCATCCAGGAGGCGTACAACGAGAAGCACGGCATCACGCCGCAGACGATCCGCAAGCGGATCCATGAGGTGATCGAGGCGACCAAGTCGGCGGAGTCCAAGTCAGGCGTGCTCGACGGCATCTCCGGCGGCAAGCTGACCAAGAAGGAGCGCCAGCAAGTCATAGGCCGCCTGGAGGCGGAGATGAAGGAAGCGGCCAAGAGCCTGCAGTTCGAGCGGGCGGCGGAGCTGCGCGACGCGCTGCTCGAGCTGCGGGCGGAGGAAGGCTGAGGCGGCCCGCCCGACATTCGGAGCAGGCGTTTTGGCCCGGCATAGATACAGGTAAGGCCCGGGCGTTCCGGGCCTTCCATTTTCGATAGGGAGGAACCCCACTGTGGCAAGCGATCGGATCGAGATCAAGGGCGCCCGAGCCCACAACCTGAAAAACATCGACGTCACCATCCCGCGCGACAAGTTCGTTGTGCTGACCGGCCTGAGCGGCTCCGGCAAGTCGTCGCTCGCCTTCGACACGATCTACGCCGAAGGCCAGCGCCGCTACGTCGAGTCGCTGTCGGCCTATGCCCGGCAATTCCTCGGCCAGATGGAGAAGCCCGACGTCGACTCCATCGAGGGGCTGAGTCCCGCCATCTCCATCGACCAGAAGACGACGAGCCGCAACCCGCGCTCGACCGTCGGCACGGTGACGGAGATCTACGACTATCTGCGCCTGCTGTTCGCCCGCATCGGCAAGCCGCACTGCCCGGAGCACGGCATCGAGATCACGTCGCAGACCGTCGAGCAGATGGTCGACCGCATCCTGGAGTATCCGGAGCGGACGCGGCTGCAGGTCCTCGCGCCGATCGTCAGCGGACGCAAGGGCGAGCACAGCAAGCTGCTGCAGGACATCCAGAAGCAGGGCTTCGTGCGCGTGCGCGTGGACGGCGAGCTGCGCGAACTGAGCGAGAGCATCGAGCTCGAGAAGAACAAGAAGCACAGCATCGAGGTCGTCGTCGACCGGATCGTCGTCAAGGACGACGTGCGCGTCCGGCTGGCCGACTCGCTCGAGACGGCGCTCAAGCTGTCCGAGGGACAGGTCATCGTCGACGTCATCGACCAGGAGGAGCTGCTGTTCAGCTCCAATCTGGCCTGCCCGGTATGCGGCTTCAGCATCGACGAGCTGTCGCCGCGCATGTTCTCGTTCAACAGCCCGTTCGGCGCCTGCCCCGACTGCGACGGGCTCGGCGCCAAAATGATCGTCGACCCGGACCTGCTCATCCACGACAGCTCCAAGACGATCGCCGGCGGCGCCTTCGAGGCGTGGGCGGGCAGCACGTCCAACTACTACCCTCAGTTCATGGCGTCCGTCTGCAAGCACTACGGCATCCCGCTGGACGTTCCCGTCCGCGAGCTGACGGACGAGCAGATGAAAAAGCTGCTGTACGGCACCGGCGGGGAGAAGGTCCGCTTCCAGTACGAGAACGACTTCGGCTTCCGCAAGGAGGCGTACGTGCCGTTCGAGGGCGTCGTCAACAACCTCGCCCGCCGCTACCGCGATACGGCGTCCGACTCGATGCGGGAGTACATCGAGGAGTACATGAGCGCCAAGCCTTGCGGCACCTGCAAAGGCCATCGCCTCAAGAAGGAAAGCCTCGCCGTCACCGTCGGCGGCCGGAACATCGCCTACGCGACCTCGCTGTCGATCGGCGATGCCAAGGACTTTTTCGAGGGACTCGACCTGAGCGAGAAGGACCGCATGATCTCCAACCTGATCCTCAAGGAGATCAACAGCCGGCTCGGCTTCCTCGTCAACGTCGGCTTGAACTACCTGACGATGGCCCGCGCGGCCGGCACGCTGTCCGGCGGAGAGGCGCAGCGCATCCGGCTCGCCACGCAGATCGGCTCCAGCCTGATGGGCGTCCTCTACATCCTGGACGAGCCGAGCATCGGCCTGCACCAGCGCGACAACGACCGGCTGATCGGCACGCTGGAGCATATGCGTAACCTCGGCAACACGCTCATCGTCGTCGAGCATGACGAGGATACGATGCTCGCCGCCGACTACATCATCGACATCGGGCCGGGCGCCGGCATCCACGGCGGACACATCATCGCGCAGGGGACGCCGCAGGAGGTCATGGCCGACGAGAACTCGCTCACCGGCCAGTACCTGAGCGGGCGCAAGTTCATCGCCGTGCCGGAGCAGCGCCGTCCGGTCGGGGACAAGTGGCTGGAAATCCGCGGCGCGCGCGAGAACAACCTGAGGGGCGTCAACGTCAAGATTCCGATCGGCGTGTTCACCGCCGTCACCGGCGTCTCGGGCTCCGGCAAGTCGACGCTCGTCAACGAGATCCTGTACAAGACGCTGGCCCGCGACCTCAACCGGGCCAAGGTTCGTCCCGGCGAGCACAAGGAGATCCGCGGCCTCGAGCAGGTGGACAAGGTCATCGACATCGACCAATCGCCGATCGGCCGCACGCCGCGCTCCAACCCGGCGACGTACACCGGCGTGTTCGACGACATCCGCGACGTGTTCGCCTCGACCACCGAGGCCAAGGTGCGCGGCTACAAGAAGGGCCGCTTCAGCTTCAACATCAAGGGCGGCCGCTGCGAGGCCTGCCGCGGGGACGGCATCATCAAGATCGAGATGCACTTCCTGCCGGACGTCTACGTCCCGTGCGAGATCTGCAAGGGCAAGCGGTACAACCGCGAGACGCTGGAGGTCAAGTACAAGGGCAAGAGCATCTCGGACGTGCTCGACATGACGATCGAGGATGCGACCGACTTCTTCCGCAACCTGCCGAAGATCCACCGCAAGCTGCAGACGCTGCTCGACGTCGGCCTCGGCTACATGAACATGGGCCAGCCGGCGACGACGCTGTCCGGCGGCGAGGCGCAGCGCGTCAAGCTGGCTTCCGAGCTGTACCGCCGCAGCACCGGCCGCACGTTCTACATCCTCGACGAGCCGACGACCGGCCTGCATATGGACGACGTCGACCGGCTGCTGCTCGTCCTGCACCGGCTCGTCGACTCCGGCGAGTCCGTGCTCGTCATCGAGCATAGCCTCGACGTCATCAAGACGGCCGACTACCTGATCGACCTCGGTCCCGAGGGCGGCAGCGGCGGCGGCATGATCGTCGGCACCGGCACGCCGGAGCAGCTCGTGCAGGTCGAGGGCTCGTACACGGGCAAATACCTCGGGCCGGTGCTCGAGCGCGACCGCGCCCGCACGCAGGAAGCGCGCGCCCGCGCGGAGGCGCTCCAAGTCGCGGCCGAGGTCGGCGCAGCGGCCGAGCCGGCGGCGGAGGCGGCGCCGGCCGCAGCCTCTGCGGCTGCCGGCGCCAAGCGCGGCCGTCCGCGCAAGCCCGCCGGCGACGCTTCCGCGCCTGGCGGAGCTTCCTTGGCGGCGGAGAGCAGCGCCGCCTACGCCGCGGACGCCGCCGCGCCCAAGAAGCGCGGCCGCAAGCCCAAGGGCTCCGGCGGCGCCTGACGCCGGCCGGCCCAGTCCCGGCGGCCGGGAGGCGTCAGCCTGAGCCTGGCTTCCAGGGCGCGGCGCGAGCTGCCGGCTTCCGGACAGCCCCAGTCCCGGCGGCGCGCGAGCTGCCGGCTTCCGGACAGCCAAAGCCCCGGGGGCGGGAGGCGTCAGGCTGAGCCTGGCTTCCAGGGTGCCGCGCGCGGGCTGCCGGCTCCCGGCCAGCCCAAGGCCCCGGCGGCTGCGGCTGTCAAGCAGCGGTTCCGCTCAGCCCGGAGCTCTGAGCATTTGGGTCTGCCTCAGCTTTAAAAGCCTGCGCATCCTGTGGATGGATGCGCAGGCTTTTCATTTTGGCGAGCAGCGAGCTGGCGCCTGCGGGTCGCTGGCGACGCCGGCTGTTCCACGCCGACTTTTGCAGATTGAGCGGGCAATTTTAGATTCAAAGCTCTAACGACGGCTGGTGGGCTTAGAAACTCAATATCCTGTCTTTCTGGAAGCTAACGACGAATCAGACGCTTAGCCGGCAGAATGGGGCGGAATATCTCCGAAAACGGGTCGATTTCTGCGGCTAACAATCTGAAAAATCGTTAGCTGGGCGGATAGAGCCCAAATGGCCTTGTAAGCGTCTGACGCGTCGTTAGCTTTTGACCAACTGCAACGCCATCTGGCTCAGGATGCTCTGGAATGTCCGAAAACCGATTGGCTAGCGGAGAGAGGCGGGGAGCGGAGGGGATGGAGGGCTCCTGGAGAAGCGGCAGCGGTTCCCTTGAAGGCCAGATTCCTTCCGTTTCGGGAAGGGAGATCAGAGGAATCTGGGCTTCAGCGGAATCGGAAGGAGTCTCCATCCTCGGAGCGGCTTTCGCGGACGTGCCCCCCTGAAACTGATCGTCTTCGGCAACCGCCACGCAGCAATCCGCACGCAGCAGTCCGCCATGCAGCACTCCGCCACACAGCCCAACGCCGTGCAGCAACCCTGCCACGACAAAAAAGCCCGGCCCTCGAAAGGGCCGAGCTCAATTTCCAACACGAATTCGTTCAGCCGGCCGCCTTCGCCGCCAGCAGCTCGGTCAGCTTCTCCTGGAACGCCGGCACGCCGACGCGCAGGACGTAGGCATGGAACGTCTCGCCGCTTTCGCGGCCTTGCTTGTAGAACTCGATCAGCTCCGCAAGCACGGCCGGCACGTCGTCGCCCTTGACGCGGCCCTTGAGCGGCTTGTTCAGCACGGCGCCCGGGCCGAGGATGCCGCCGACGGCGATGTCGAACGCGTCGACCATGCCTTCCGGCGTCTTGACAAGCGAGCCTTGCAGGCCGATGTCCGCGATATGCTTCTGGCCGCAGCCGTTCGGGCAGCCGATGAAGTGGATGCGGATCTTCTCGTCGAGCTGCACGTTCTCGTCCAGGTACTCGGCGACGCGGCGGGCGCGCTCCTTGGTCTCGACGATGGCGAGGTTGCAGAACTCGTTGCCGGTGCAGCTGACCGTACGGCTCATGAACGGCTTCGGATCCGGCGTCAGCCGCTGGAACACCGGAGCGGCCAGCGCGGCTTCCAGATCCTCGTCCTTGACGCCCGTGATGATGATGTTCTGGGACATCGTCGTGCGGATCTTGCCCTCGCCGTATTGCTCGGCGATGTCGCACAGCTGCTCCAGCTCATCCGAGTTCGTGCGGCCGACCGGCACGTTGAGGCCGATGTAGTTGCGGCCGTCCTTCTGCTTGTGCACGCCGTCGAAGTAAGCGGCCTGCCAGCCGACCGTCTTGCTGATGCCCTTGGACGGCATGTCGCCGATCAGCTTGAGCAGCTCTTCCTGGAACTTCTCCGGTCCCCAGTCCGCCACGAGGAACTTGAGGCGCGCGTGATGGCGCTTCTCGCGGTAGCCATGGTCGCGGAACAGCGTCGTGACGCCGACGGCGACCTTGAGCGCTTCCTCCGGACGGACGAAGATGTCGAGCTCCTTGGCCAAGTAGGGCTTGGCGCTCAGACCGCCGCCGACCCAGGCGTGGAAGCCGATGACTTCCTCGCCGTCGATTTCCTTGACCGCCGGGGTGAAGGCCAGGTCGTTGATCTCCGCGTGCGCGTTGTTGTAGATGTTGGCAGAGATGGACATCTTGTATTTGCGGGGCAGGTTGGAAAAGTCGCGGTTCATGAGGAAGAAATCGTTCACTTCCTCCACGAGCGCCGTCGTATCCATCAGCTCGTCCTTGTCGATGCCCTGCAGCGGGTTGCCGACGATCGTGCGCGGGCAGTCGCCGCAGGACTCGTAGCTGTACAGGCCGACCTCCTCGAGACGCTTGAAGATGTCCGGCATGTGCTCGATGCGCAGCCAGTGGTACTGGATCGCCTGGCGCGTCGTCACGTCGATCAGCCCGCGGCCGTAGTCGCGGCCGATCGAGGCGAGCGCGCGCGCCTGCGTCGACGTCAGCACGCCGGAGTTGATGCGGATGCGCATCATGAAGTAGCCGTCGCGCGGCTTCTGCTCGTAGACGCCGGCCCATTTGAAGCGGTTCATATCGTCCTCGGGAATGGAGTCGTACCCTTCCAGCGCATACTTCTCTATGATCGTGCGGATGACGTCGAGGCCGTCCTTCTCGATCTTCCACAGCTCCATTTTATTCAGCTTGGACGGATCGCTCATCCAGGGCGTTTCGTAAGCCATGATCTTGAACCTCCCGGTCTAGTGGTGCCTGCATCAATTCCGATAAAAAAGGTGTGATTATGCTAATCCGATCGTACCATACCGGCGTAGAAATGGGAACAACGCGCGCGATGCCTGCTATAACGATTGCTGATGCAGGCGATCGGCTTTTTTTATAAACGCCAGGAATAGGAACATCGACTCTGTCGCAACCTATATGGTGACAAAATTGTGGCAAAGCGGTTACAGAGCGAAAACATCTTGCATCCTGTCCGCCTAAAAGATACCATAGTCTTATATGTAGCCATAGAGGGGGCCCCCCTTCGAGGAGGGATCGCCAAGCCTCGGAAGGCTCGCGCCGCGTCCGGTCGGAAGCGGTCTCAACCAGCACTTTAATCCGGGAGGTTAGCACCCCATGTTCCTTGCAGCAGAAGAGCTAGAAGCAACAAGCAGCACGTTCAACACCTTCGACATCTTCATGGTCATCTTCACCATCCTCATCGCCCTCGGCCTGGTGCGTCTCGTCGCGCAGAAGAAGAAGAACATCTTCGCCATCGGCTGGACGGCCGCTTGCCTGCTCGTATTCCTCATCGTCGACTTCTTCATGGTCAAGATCTGGATGGGCATCTAGGCTCCACAGCCGTACATAACGGCTCCTGCGGCAGGGCGTCCTGTCCGGACGCGAGCTCGACTCCGCAAAAAAAAGCTTCCCCGCGCTCGCAGGAGCCGGGGAAGCTTTTTTCATCTTGGGCCTTACACCCACCACATCTCGCCGAGCGGCTCGCGGATGAGCACTTGCTGCAGGTTGGCGACCGCTTTGCTGAAGCCTTCCTCGACGCTCATCAGGCCGTCCTCATGCTCGATGCTGACGACATAGTCGTAGCCGACCAGACGGAGCGCGCTGATGATGTCCGCCCATACCTTGAGGTCGTGGCCGAAGCCGACGGAGCGGAACTGCCAGGCGCGGTCGAGCATCTGCGTGTAGGACTGCATGTCCGTCACGCCGTGCTTGTTGACGTTGATCGGGTCGATCGTCGTGTCCTTGGCGTGGAAGTGATGGATCGCGCCTTCGCGGCCAAGAATATGGATGGCCTGGACCGGATCGATGCCTTGCCACCACATGTGGCTCGGATCGAGGTTGGCGCCGATCGCCTTGCCCGTCGCTTCGCGCAGGCGGAGCATCGTCGCCGGCGTGTGGACGGAGAAGCCGCCGTGCAGCTCGAGGCCGATCTTGACGCCGGCCGCTTCGGAGATGCCGTTGATCTCGCTCCAGTACGGGATGACCTTCTGCTCCCACTGCCACTTCAGCACGTCCTGGAAGTCGTTCGGCCAAGGCGCGACCGGCCAGTTCGGATACTTCGCGTCCTCGTGGTCGCCGGGCAGGCCGGAGAACGTATTGACGACCGGCACTTCGAGCCGGTTCGCCAGCTCGATCGTCTTGCGGATGATCGTGTCATGCTCCGTCGAAATGGCTTTTTGCGGGTGCAGCGGATTGCCGTGGCAGCTCAGCGCGGAGATGATGAGGCCGCGCGATTCGACCGCCTGCTTGAAGGCGCGGCGCTTGCCGTCGTCGGCGAGCAGCTCGTCCAGATCCAGATGCGGGCTGCCGGGATAGTTGCCGGTGCCGATTTCCAATGCGTCCAGCCCTTTGGCTGCGATGTAGTCGAGCGATTCCTCGAACGATTTCTGAGCGAACAGAACCGAAAATACGCCAAGCTTCATAAGTGGAAAACCTCCCGATCGGGTGATGGTAGCGCTATCGTTTCAAACGAGTTCATTATATCATGCCCGCGGCGCTGCATTCATCCGCAGAAGCGGGTTGCGGCAAAATCGCATAAAAAGTGGACAAAGAAAGCGGAGGGATTGGAGATGGACGGAATGAAAACGCCGGTCGCGCTGCTGCTGGCGCATCCGGATGACGAGGCGTTCCTGGCAGCGGCGCTGTGCCGCCGACTGGCCGAGCGGGGAGAGCCGGCCGTCCTGCTGACGGCGACTCGGGGCGATGCCGGCAAAAGGGGGAGCGAGCTGGCCGCAGCTCTCGGCCGGAGGCTCGGCGAGATTCGGGAGCAGGAGCTCGCGGATGCGGCGGCCATCCTCGGCATCCGCGAGGTCGGACATCTGGGCTATCCGGACGGCAAGCTGGCCGAAGCGGACGAGCGGGAAGCGGTCGAGCGTGCGGCGCAGTGGCTGACGGTCCGGCGGCCGTCGACGCTGGTTACCTTTCCGCCGGATGGCGGCAACGGCCATCCGGATCATCGGGCGATCTCGCGGATCGGGACGCGGCTCGTCCGGGAGCGGCGCGTGCCGGGACTGGACCGGCTCGTCTATATCGGCTCCGAGACGCTGGCGCAGGAGGGCCGCAAGGAAGCGCTGGCGCTCGATACGAAGGCCGTCTGGCCGGCCAAGGCGGCCGCGTTGGCGGCGCATCGCTCGCAGCGGGACACGATCTCGGCCTACTTCGGCGATCTGTCGGAAGCGCCGGAGGCATGGCGGTTCGAACGCTTTTATCTCGCTTGGGAGGACGGGCGGGAGTGGCCATGAAAAGAAAAACGGCCTCGCTCGAAGCGAGGCCTGAAGGCAAGGCTATTTTCTCAGCTCCGGCGGCAGGGGCCGGGCGCCTACATTGAGTTTCTCCATGATCGAAAAAATCATTGCGCTCGTGCTTAGAAAAGCGATCATCCAGGCGGCCGCGGTCCGCTTCTTCATCGGTCCTCACCTCCTTTCCGAACGGGGAGCAAGGTCAGGGCCTGGGCGGCGAGGACAAGGGCGAAAAGCTCGGAGGAGAGCGCAAGATTCGCAGCTGCGAGCAGGACGGCAACGGCTTTGAACCATGGGCGAAGGCGGCGGGGCAAGCGCGTCGTCTCGGGGGCGGATGCCGGAGCAAGGAGGAGGAAGATCGCGAGCGCCCAAACCGTAAGCGCAGAAGCCGTCGGCGCGGCCAGCTCGAACCAAGGGATGGCGGCGTAAAGGGCGGCCGAGGCGAGGGCGCAAGCCCCGAGCGACTTGAAATGGAAGCCTCCGGTAAACAGACGCGTCAGATTGAACAGAAGCATGGCCGTCAGCGTCTGGGCCAGCTCCCCGGTCAAGAGGCCGAACGCCAGCGCCAGGAGGACCGTTGCCGCTAGGTTCAAGTATACGCCAAGCGCATAGGCGAGCACTTCGGCGCGCATCTTGCTTTCCGGAGAGTGCCGGATCAATCGGTCGGCGAACGCGATTGACCATTTCTCCAGCATGGCCTCACCCCTTGCTCATCTCTTTTTGTCCGTCTGGTCGAACAGGATCAGCATCGTGAACAGGACGATCAGCGAAATGGCATAGGAAAAATAGATCCATCCGTTCAAGGTCAAATAAAGCGTGAACATGATGTTGATCAGGTTGGCGGCGAGCGCGAGAGTCAGCTTTTCGTAGCGGGGAGAGAAATAAAGGATCCTCTCCTGGAAGTCATGCGGAGCCTGCGGCATGAATCGATAGCCTCGCTTGCCCAGACGGAGAGCGCAGGCGATCAGCAGGCAGGAAGCATCCGTAAGAAGCTGCAGGGCGAAGACGAATCCCGTATTATGGCTGGCGATGGCATCAGGCAAGAAATCGAATCGGGTGAGCAGGACATAGATGGTGAACTGCAGCGGCAGGAAGACCATGAGGCCGGAAGATACGATGATCATCGACCAAAATAGTCTGAATTTTAAGACAAGAACAAAAAAAAGCGCGGAGAGAGCGGTCTGCGCCAGCAAATCGAAGGCGGACCAGTTCATGACCATCCGATTCAGGTAGGAGAGCAGCGAAGCAAGCACGGCAACAAGGACGAGGGTCGGAGCCGCCTTGAGGACAGGAATGCGGAAGAGAGCGGCCGCAACAACCAGAAGGGCGAATACATCCATGAAGCCGAATAGAAGATAAAGAACATGATCCAACATGTACGTCAGGCACCTGCGCTTCCGATGAAAGATAGGTCGGCCGAAGCCGCGCCAAGAATGCCTCCAGTATAACAAGGGATGGAAGGGCTGACTATCAAAAAGGTTAGAATTAATTTACAAAGAATGCCTTTTACTATTTCTGGATCCACATGGATCAAAGGTGCATTCGATGATTTCTGAATGACAATCGCTGAAATTAAACGCAACTTACGAAAATATTGCAGCTGGATAGATTTAACGCGGTGAAAATGTAAAGCGAAGCATGCCTGGGCGAATCGGGTTGATGGCCGTATCGTCCTGTGCTATAGTGGTTCAAACTCCATTCGCCATCATGCCGATGAAGGGAATCCAACCCGGAGGCGCACTCGTCAAGAAAGCGGCCGCTTTCCTAAGCTTGCCGGCACCGCCCGTTACCGCGGAACCAAAGGGGATGGAATGCGCCGCATTCCGTCAAATTGGGTGGCACCGCGAGTCGTAAAGCGCTCCTCGTCCCAAGCGGACAGGGCGCTTTTTGTGTTTTCATCCACTACGGCAAGCGGAAAGGAAGCGAAGGACGATGCTGGATCTGGCCTGGATCAGGGAGCATGAAGAGGAAGTTCGCGAGGCGGCGCGCCGCAAAGGCATGGCGTTCCAAGTCGAGGAGCTGCTGGACGCCGATCGGCGGCGGCGGGCGCTCGTCGCCGACGTCGAGGAGCGCAGGCGCGCCCGGAACATGCGGTCGGAAGGCGTGGCCCGCTGCATGCGGGAGGGCCGGAAAGAGGAGGCGGCGGCGCTGCAGGAGGCGGGGCGCCGGGAAGGAGCGGAGCTGGCCGCGCTGGTGCCGCGGCTGGCCGCAGCGGAGGCGGCGCTGAGGAAGCTGCTGCTCGAGGCGCCGAACCTCGTCTCGCCCGACACGCCGCATGGCGCCTCGGAGGCGGACAATATCGAGCTGGCGCGCCGGGGCGCTCCGCCGGAATTCGGCTTCGAGCCGCTGGACCACGTCGAGCTGGCCGAGCGGCACGGGCTGGCCGATTTTGCCCGCGGGGCGAAGACGGCCGGCTCGAGAAGCTACTACTTGACGGGCATGGGAGCCCTGCTGCATCGGGCGGTGCAGCAGCTGGCCGTCGACCGGCTGCTCGCGGCCGGCTTCGAGCTGCTGGAGGTGCCGGTCATGCTGCGCGGCGGCGCGTTCGAGCAGACGGGCTTTTTCCCGGCCGGCGAGGATCAGGTGTATGCGCTCGCCGGGGAGGACCTGAGGCTCGCCGGCACGGCGGAGGTGCCGCTCGTCGCTTATTACGCCGGGGAAGTGCTGGAGCTGGACCGGCCGATCCGGCTCGCCGCCGCCTCGGCCTGCTTCCGCAGCGAGGCCGGCTCGGCCGGACGCGATACGCGCGGGCTGTACCGCGTCCATCAGTTCGCCAAGGTCGAGCAGGTCGTGCTTTGCCGGGCGGATCTCGGCGAAGCGGAGGCGCTGCTGCAGGAAATAACCGGACACGCCGCCTCGCTGCTCGAGGCGCTGGAGCTGCCGCATCGCGTCATGGCCGTCTGCGCCGGAGACATGTCGGCCAAGACGTACAAGCAATACGACCTCGAGACGTGGATGCCCGGGCGCAAAGCCTACGGCGAGACCCATTCGTCGTCGCTGCTGCTCGACTACCAAGCGCGTCGCGCCGGCATCCGCTACCGCGAGGCGGACGGCAGCCTGAGGCATGCCTACACGCTCAACAACACCGCGGTCGCGTCGCCCCGCATTCTCGTCCCGCTTCTGGAGAACCATCAGCAGGAGGACGGCTCGATCGCCATCCCGGCGGCGCTGCGCCCTTATTTGGGCGGCCGCGCCAAGCTGGAGGCCCCAGCCCGGAGCTAGCGGATGGAGCCTCCACATCCGCATTCCCTGCCGCGCCTAAAGGCGTCGCGACAAAAAAGCCCGTTTCGGCCGATGCCGAAACGGGCTTCTTGGCGATGGCGCGCTACACCCCGGAGTAGGCGGAGAAGCCGCCGTCCACCGGCACGGTAATGCCGGTGACGAACGCCGCGGCGTCGTCGTCGAGCAGCCAGAGCAGCGTCCCGAGCAGATCGTCCGGCTTGCCGAAGCGGCGCATCGGCGTATGCGAGATGATCTTGAGGGACCGCTCGGTGAGCGATCCGTCCTCGGCGCGCAGCAGCCGGGCATTTTGCGCCGTCTCGAAAAAGCCCGGCGCGATCGCGTTGACGCGGATGCCGGTCTCGGCGAAATGCACGGCCAGCCACTTCGTGAAGTTCTCGATGGCCGCCTTGGCCGCGCTGTACGCGGGAACCTTGGTCATCGGGGAGGGGGCGCTCATGGAGCTGATGTTGAGGATGCTGCCGCCTCTCTCCAGCATGCCGCGGGCGAATATCTGCGTCGGCAGCAGCGAGCCCATGAAGTTGAGGTCGAGCACATGGCGGAATCCCGCAGGATCCAGCGAAAAGAAGCTCTGGAAGCCGTCCCGCTCCAGATCGCCGGGCTGGAACGTCTCCGCGCCGGTAATCGCGCTCGGATGGTTGCCGCCGGCGCCGTTGACGAGGATGTCGGGCCGGCCGAGCTCGCGCTCGACCTGCTCGGCCGCCGCCTCGACGCTGGCGCGGTCGGTGACGTCGCAGCGGACGGCGACCGCGCGGCCGCCGGCCTCGCGGATCTCGCGGGCGACGTCCTCGCAGCGCTCCAGCGTGCGCCCGAGCACGGCGACCGCCGTGCCCTGGCGGCCGAGCTCCAGCGCCATCGCCCGGCAGAGCACGCCGGAGCCGCCGGTGACGACGGCGACCTTGCCGCTCAGGGACGGCCGCAGCAGCTGCTCGCGGTTGCCTGCGCTCATGGGCGCGCCTCCTCTCGGCCGGCCGGGGCTGCCTCGCCGGCGGCCGCCGCCTCGCTCGCGGCGACAGCGGCCGGACGCTCGCGGCGCATCGGGAGCCGCGGCGGCTCGGCATGGCCCGCCGCTCCGGCCATGCCGCTGGCGAGCGGGCCCCGCTGGCGCTCCAGCGCGTCCCACAGCCCCCACAGGTACATGATGCCCATCGCCCGGTCGTACAGCCCGTAGCCCGGACGGACCTGCTCCGCCCACAGATGGCGCCCGTGGTCCGGACGAGCGTAGCCCGTGAAGCCGACGTCATGATACGCCTGCACGATGCCGGCGATGTCGACCGTGCCGTCCTGCGTCCGATGCGACGTCTCGATGAAGTCGCCGTTGTCGTACACCCGCACGTTGCGGATATGGCAGAACGGGATGCGGTCCGCGAACTCGCGCACCATCGCCGGGATGTCGTTCGCCGGATTCGCGCCGAGCGAGCCGCTGCACAGCGTCACGCCGTTCGCCGGGCTGTCGTGCAGCGCCAGGAAGCGGCGCAGATTGTCCTGCGACGTGATGATGCGCGGCAAGCCGAAGATCGGCCACGGCGGATCGTCCGGGTGGATCGCCATGCGGATGCCGTGCTGCTCCGCGACCGGGATGATCTCGTCCAGAAAATATTTCGCATGCTCGAACAGATCGTCCTCCGTCACGCCTCGGTACGCTTCGAATAGCGAGGATAACGCTTTCAATCGCTCCGGCTCCCAGCCGGGCAACGTCAGCGTCGAGTCGGACTCGATCTCGCGCACGAGCTCGGCGGGGTCGATGTCGCGCACGCGCGCGGCCTCGTAGAACAGCGCCGTCGAGCCGTCGTCCATGAGCCGGCCGAGGTCGGTGCGCAGCCAGTCGAACACCGGCATGAAGTTGTAGCAGATGACCTCGACGCCGACCTGCGCGAGCTTTTCGATCGTGCGCTTGTAGTTCGCGATCCAGCGGTCGCGCGACGGCAGGCCGAGCTTGATGTCCTCGTGGATGTTGACGCTTTCGACCACCTTGATATGCAGCCCGGCCGCATCTGCGGCGCGCTTCACCTCCAGAATCTTCTCCATCGGCCACTCTTCTCCGGCCGGCACGTCGTGCAGCGCCCAGACGATGCCTTCGACGCCGGGAATTTGCCGGATCTGCTCCAGCGACACCGTATCGTTGCCTGCTCTGAACCAGCGGAATACCATTTTCACCGCTATCGTCGCCCCTCTCCCCTGAAAGTCGGCAGGATCGGCTCCTGCCGGTTGCTTGTTGCGGCCAAGCGTCTAGCGCCAAGCGTCAAGCGAAGCGGCCCGGCGTTCCGGACCGGCCGCCGCGGCTGGCTACATCCGGAAATAGTCCGGGTAAAGCTCCGCGAGCCGCGCCCGGTCGAGCCGCACGAGCTGCAGATGCTCGCGCATGACGCGCTCCGCGCGTTCCGGCGCGCGCTCGCGGATCGCCTGCAGGATCGCGCGATGCTGCTCCAGCAGATGCCGCCAGTCCGGGTCGGCCGCCAGCCGCAGCCGGCGGCTGCGGTTCAGATGCACGCCGGCCGAGCCGATGACGGACCAGGTATGGCTTTTGCCGCAGGCGGCGAACAGCCGGGCATGGAACTCCTCGTCGAGCCGGAACATGCGGCTGCCGTCCTGCCCGTCGTCGAGGCAGCTCTGCTGCAGCAGCAGGTTGGCCTCGAGCTCGGCCAGGCTGACCGGATCGAGGCCGTCCGCCGCCGCGAGCCGCACGACCGCCGCCTCCAGCTGCTCGCGCAGGAAGCGCGCTTCCTCGACGAGATGGGCGTCGATGCGGCTGACGTACGTGCCGCGCTGCGGATAGATGTCCAGCAGCCCCTCCTGCGCGAGCCGGACGAAGCATTCGCGCACCGGCGTGCGGCTGACGCCGAAGCGCAGCGAGACGTCCTTTTCGCTGATGGCCGTTCCCGGCGGCAGCTCCAGCGACAGGATCTCCGCGCGCAGCCGGCGGTACGCCGCCTCTCGGGCGGAAGCGGGGCTGGCAGATGGCGTCGCTCCGGACATGGGACCTCACCTCCTTATATTCGGTACGAACTGCGGTCAATCTCGCCTTCATCCTACCATACTTGTATGGCAGTTGGGAAGCGCCGCGGCCGGCCTGAAGTTGCCAGCGGTCGAATCCCCGCGAAGGCTTGGTCAACCGGCGGCCACTCTGCTACACTAGCAGTATGCGGGCCGCTTCCGGCGGCCATGCTGGAACCAAGGCGCTATTATAGTAGAAGCAAGTACGAGATATGGAGGCTTATTATAGGCATGACCTTACCGATACAAGCACAAGCGGAGCCGTCCGCAGCAGCCCTCCGGAGCGTGCAACGGCAAGACATCGAGCTGCTCGCCCCGGCAGGCGATTGGGACTGCATGCGGGCCGCCGTCGCCAACGGCGCGGACGCGATCTTTTTCGGCGTCGAGAAATTCAATGCGCGGGCGCGCGCCAACAACTTCCGCATGGACGAGCTGCCGGAAATCATGGGCTTCCTGCACCGCTACGGCGTCAAGGGCTTCCTGACGTTCAACATCCTCGTATTCGAGGACGAGCTGCGGGACGCCAAGGCGCTCATCGACGCCTGCATCGACGCGGGCGTGGACGCGGTCATCGTGCAGGATCTCGGCCTCGTGAAGCTGATCCGCGAGATCTCGCCCGACTTTCCGATCCACGGCTCCACGCAGATGACGATCACCTCGCCCGAGGCGGTCGAGTTCACCAAGCCGTTCGACCTCGAGCGCGTCGTGCTCGGTCGGGAGAACAACCTTAAGCAGATCCGCAAGATCGGCGAGCAGGCCAAGCTGCCGATGGAGGTGTTCGTGCATGGCGCGCTGTGCGTCAGCTACTCCGGCCAGTGCCTCACCTCGGAAATGTGGGGCGGGCGCTCCGCCAACCGCGGCGAGTGCGCGCAGGCCTGCCGCCTGCCGTACGACCTGATGGTCGACGGCGAGCAGAAGCCGATGGGCGACATCGCCTATCTGCTCTCGCCCAAGGACCTGGCGGCCATCGACCTCGTGCCGGAGCTGATCGAGGCGGGCGTCACCTCCTTCAAGATCGAAGGCCGCCTGAAGACGCCGGAGTACGTCGCCAACGTCGTCTCCAAGTACCGCAAGGCGATCGACGCCTACTTCGACGGCGACCGCAGCGGCCCGACGCGGGAGGAGATCCGCGAGCTGGAGCAGAGCTTCTCGCGCGGCTTCACGCACGGCTTTCTGGACGGCACCAACAACAAGAAGCTCGTCGACGGCTCCTTCCCCAAAAGCCGCGGCGTCTACCTCGGTCGCGTGGAGCGCGTGCTGCGCGACGGCGTCGTCTGCCGCATCGAGGCTCCGCTCAAGCGCGGAGACGGCATCGTGTTCGACGCCGGCGACCCGACGCAAAAGGAAGAGGGCGGCCGCGTCTACGACATCCGCCGCCAGGGCGTCAAGATCGAGGGCGAAGCCGCCGAAGGCGTCGTCATCGACATCGTGCCGGGGCGCAATGACGTCAACCTGCAGCGCGTGAAGGCCGGCGACCGCATCTGGAAGACGAGCGATCCGGCGCTGGACCGCCGCCTGCGCGCGACGTTCGAGACCGACAAGCCGTATCGCGTCTTCCCGCTCGCGCTGCGCGTCGAAGGCCGCGAGGGCGAGCCGCTGCGCACCTGGTGGACGGACGTGCAAAAGGGCAACACCGTGCAGGTCGACAGCGAGCTGCCGCTGGAGAAGGCGCTCAAGCGGCCGATGGACCGCCAACTGCTGGAGGATCAGCTCGGCCGCCTCGGCGGCACGCTGTTCCAGCTCGACCTGCTGGAGGTGGAGCTGGAGGGCGAGCTGATCGTGCCGGTGCGCGAGCTGAACCGGCTGCGCCGCGAGGCGGTCGAGCGGCTCGACGGCGAGCGGCCCAAGCCGCCGGTCTACGTCAAGCGCGAAGCCGATCCGCTGGCCGGCTCGCGCTCGCCGGAGCAGGCGGCCGCCGCTCCGGCCGCGCCCGGCGAGGCGCGCCTGACGGCGCTCTGCCGCACGCTCGAGCAGGTGCGCGCCGCCTGCGAGACCGACGTCGCGATGATCTACGCCGACTTCGAGTTCATCAAGCAGTTCCCGGCGGCGATCGAGACGGCCCGCGCGGCGGGCAAGCCGATCGCGCTGGCGACGCCGCGCATCCATATGCCGGGGGAGAACGGCTACCACGCCAACATCCTGAAGCTGAAGCCCGACGCGGTGCTCGTGCGCAACACCGGCGCGCTTTATTACTACCTGAAGGCGCGGATGGAGCGTCCGGGCGAGCCGTTCCCGCAGCTGATCGGCGACTTCTCGCTCAACGTCGCCAACCACAAGGCGGTCGAGCTGTTCCGCGAGGCCGGCTGCGACGTCTTGACGCCGTCCTATGACCTCAACATCCAGCAGATGGTCGACCTGCTCGGCCGCACGGCGGAGCCGGAGGCGCTGGAGGTCGTCCTCCACCAGCATCTGCCGATGTTCCATACCGAACATTGCGTCTACTGCACGTTCATCAGCGAAGGCACCGACTTCACCAACTGCGGCCGTCCGTGCGAGGAGCATGACATCAGCCTGCAGGATCGGATCGGCATGAGCCATCCGGTACGCGTGGACGAGGGCTGCCGCAACACGGTGTACAACGCCATCGAGCAGTCCGGCGCCGAATACGTCAAGAACTTCCTCGAGCTCGGGGTGCGCTCCTACCGCATCGAGTTTCTCGAGGAGCCGGCCGAAAAGGTCGGCGAGGTGCTGCGGCTGTACCGCGACGCCCTCGACGGCCGCATCAGCGGCACGCAGGTGTGGCGGAGCCTCAAGGCGACCAACCAGCTCGGCGTGACCCGCGGCCAGCTGGCGAAGTGATTCCGGCCGTCCCTCATCCGCCTTGAGCGGAGGGACGGCTTCGTTCCCCGGTTCCCGATGGGAGGCCGGGGAGCTTTTTTTGCGCCTGCGGCAGTCCGCAGGCAACAAGCGCAACAAGCGCAACAAGCGCAACAAGCGCAACAAGACAAACAATCGCAACAAGTCCGACCAACAAGCCGAAACAGGAGCTGGAGCCCATGAACCCGATGAACCTTTCCGAAAGTAATTTCAACCGCACCCATCCCCGCCCGCTGCCGATGATCATCGACGCCGATACCGGCATCGACGATGCGCTCGCCATCCTCTATGCGGTCAAGTCGCCGCTCATCTCGCTGGAGGCGATCGGCACCTGCTTCGGCAACATCGGCGTGGAGCAGGCGACGGACAATACGCTGCGGCTGCTGAAGCTCGCCGGCGCGGAAGGACGCGTGCCGGTCTACGCCGGCGCGGACAAAGCGCTCGCGCGCGAATTCCCCGGCGCCAAGAGCGACGTGCACGGCGAGAACGGCATCGGCGGCGCCGTGCTGCCGCCGTCGTCGCAGCAAGCGGAGGCGGAGCATGCGGCAGACTATTATGTGCGCATCGCGAACGAGCGCCCGGGCGAGCTGACGCTCGTGCTGACCGGCCGCATGACCAACCTCGCGCTCGCGCTGCAAAAGGATCCCGGCATCGCCTCCAAGCTGAGGAGCGTCGTCGTCATGGGCGGAGCCGCGCTCGTGCCGGGCAACATCACGCCGGCCGCCGAGGCGAACTTCTGGGGCGACCCCGAGGCGGCGCAGGTGCTGTTCGCGGCGGGCCTGCCGCTGACCGTCGTCGGCCTCGACGTGACGCTGCAGACGCTGCTGACGCGAGACGACCTCGACCGGCTGGAGCGCCAGGGAGGCGAGGAGGGCCTTCCGGTCGCCCGCTTCCTGCACGACTGCTTCGGCATCTACTTCGACTTCTACGGCCGCGTCAACGACTTCAAGGACAGCTGCCCGCTGCATGATCCGCTCGCCGTCATCGCGGCGGTCCGTCCCGAGCTGGTGACGAGCCGCACGCTGCTCGCCTCGATCGCCTGCGGCGATCCGCTGACCGCGGGCATGGTCGTCACCGACCGGCGGGTCAAGCCAAGCGTCGGCCATCCCGTCTCGTTCGCGCTCGAGGTGGACGCGCCTGCCGTCGTGGAGGAGCTGCTCTCCGTCTTTAAGGCTTCCGACCCCGTTCAATAGTCTGGTTACAGATCGTCGCATGTGGTATTATCTTCCTATGTTATTTGATAGAGTCATAGGGGGATAAAGAAAATGAAACGATGGACATGGCTGGCTGTCGCAGCCGTCGCCTTCCTGCTGGCGCTTGCGGCGCCGGGACAGGCTGGCGCAGAGGAAACGGCCGGCGCGCTCCGCTTCACGATCGAAAAGAAGGAGCTGGTCGTCGGCGAAAAGACGCCGGTGCAGGTTCAGGCTCCGGACGGCTACGGCCAAATCCGCAAGGTGCCGCTGTCCGAGGCGGATGTCGTGATCGAGAAGCCTTATCTGCTGCAGAAGCTGCCGGACGGCACGATGAAGGCGCTGGCGGTCGGCGAGACGGACGTGACGGCGAGCTGGGGCGAGGAGAAGCTGACGCTGCGCGTGTCCATTTCGGCGGATTACTACATCGGCGGCGGCGTTCAGCTCAAGGGCGTCATGTACTTGCCGATCAAGGCCTTTTTCGCGGAGCTCGGGGCGCAGGTGACCTACCTCGATGCCTCCAAGACGTTCCAGGTCAAGCTCGGCAACGATTCCATCCAGCTGCAGAAGGGCAGCGCGACCGCGGTCGTGAACGGCGCGAAGACCGCGATGGCCGGGCCCGTGCAGACGTACGGCGACGCGGCCGTATTCCCGGCTTCCCTGCTGCGCTCGGCGATCGGGGCCAATCTCGAATGGAACTCCGACTACCAGTACATGACGGTATGGCAGGGCAAGGCCGACCTGGCGATCTCGACGCCGCAGACGGAGCAGATCGTCAAGAAAGAGAAGCTCGGCACCTTGACCAAGCTGATCGGCAAAAGCTACTGGGTCAACAACTTCGACAGCAAGTACCGGTTCAAGAAAGTGGCGATCTACGACATCAGGCCGGATGACGACGGCGGATTTACGGTCGTGTTCAAGCTGGCGTCGACCGGCGAGCTGCTCCATACGGCCTTCACGAGCGCCGAGGCGATCCGCTCCAACCTGGCCAGCAGCGACCAGTTCCTGACGGCCGATCCGCGCAAGACGTACAAGTGGTCGAACGCGGTGTGGGACAAGATCGCCAGCGGGAAGATCAGCATCGGCATGACCAAGGAGCAGGTCAAGATGAGCTGGGGCAGCCCGTCCCATACGAGCAGCGCGTACGCCGGCAGCATCTCCGTGGAGACGTGGAGATACGGCTCCTACACGAGCAATTGGCTGCAATACGTCGTGTTCACGAACGGCAAGGTCAGCCAGATCTACTCCTAAGCGGGGTGCTGCTTTCACCAACGCCAAAAAAGCTTCCCATCCGTTCTTCGCGAACGGATGGGAAGCTTTTTGCTCGTTCCATGGCTGGCATCGCTCAAATCTTCGGCTCCTTGTCGTAGCCCGGCAGGTCGAAGTCGGTGTTGTTGAGCTCGCGGAACAGGTTCGTGTCTTCGATGAAAGCCCGCGTCTCGGGCGTGCCGAGCGAATGGATCGTCCTGTAGAGGTCGTTGACCGAGCTCTGGAACCTCTTCTGCGTCGGGCTGCGGTCGTTGGACTTATAGGGAATCGCCGCCACGAGCGAGCTGACGTCGTCCGTCGACTCCATCTCGCCGAGCAGGATCTCCAGCTTCTCCAGCTCCTCCGGCGTGGCGAGGATCTCCAGCTGGTCCGTGTTGGAGCGGTCATGCTCGATCGTCTTGGACGTGATGGAGATGAAATAAGGGCGTCGGGTTCCGTCCGGCGTCAGCTCTTTCCCGCTCGGCACGCGTCGTCTGTCCGGCTCCTCTTCCTCATCGGCGGGAGGGTCCTGGTGGACAGGGCCGTCGCCGCCCTTGACCGCCGGCGGATGCACCGTTCCTTCGGCTTCCACGACGCCTTGCGGCTCATGGCCGCTATGCGGCTTGCCGTCCGTCGCCGCCGGCCCGGTCCGTCCCTCCGCGCGGCTCAGCTCCTGCTTGGCCCGCTGCTCGTCCAGGATCGCTCCGGCTTCCGTCTCTACAGCGCTTGCGTTCGGTTTATGCATGCTCGATTCCTCCTTCGGCCTGAGCGGCCGGTTCGTCGATTGTCGTATCCACCCTTACCAACGAGGCGCCTGCTTTGAAACAGGCTCCGGCCCTTGCATGCAGCCCGCTCCAGGCTCGCGCGCCGGCTTGCGTTGACACCGCGGAGGCCCTTGTCTAGACTGGAAAAACAGACTTCGCGACAGACGGGAGAGAAGGCGGTTATGACGGAAGCGATGGAGGGCTGGCGGCATGTGTTCAAGCTCGATCCGGACCGCGGGCTCGGGCAGCGGGAGCTGGACGCCGTGCTGGCTTCCGGCACGGACGCGATCCTGGTCGGCGGCTCGAGCGGCCTCACCTATGACAACACCGCGGCGCTGCTCGAGCGGCTCGCCGCCGCTCCGATGCCGGTGGCGCTGGAGGTGACGCGTCCGGAGCTGGCGATGCCCGGCTTCGACGCCTATCTCGTCCCGGTCGTGCTCAACACGCCGGACGGGAGCTGGATCACCGGGCGCCAGGCGCAGGCGCTGGAGGAGTGGGGCGGCCTCATTCCTTGGGACAAAACATGGGCGGAAGGCTACCTCATCCTCAACCCGGATTGCGAGGCGGCCAAGGTGAGCGGGGCGGACGCCTCGCTCACGGAGCTGCAGGCGGCCGCCTATGCGCGGCTTGCCGACCGGCTGCTGCGGCTGCCGCTGCTGTATGTGGAGTACAGCGGCCGCTTCGGCGACATGGCGCTGCTGCGGCGGGTCAAGCGGGCGCTGTCCGGCGCCCGGCTCGTCTACGGCGGCGGCATCGACGGGCCGGAGCGCGCGGCCGAGGCCGCGCGGATCGCGTCGACCGTCGTCGTCGGCAACGTGCTGTACGCCGATCCGGAGGCCGCTTTGGCGACGGTGGCGGCGGTGCGGGAAACCGTTCCAGCCGATTGACACGGCTGGCCTCGTTGCCCTAGACTGAAAGAAGCGAACACAAGGCGAACAAGGAGATCAACTTACCTATGATGATGAATCCGATAGGCATCGAAGAGGCGGTGGCCAAGCTCAACCCGCCGCAGCGCGAGGCGGTGCAGGCGACCGACGGGCCGCTCCTGATCATGGCCGGCGCCGGCTCGGGCAAGACGCGCGTCCTGACGCACCGCATCGCCTGGCTGATCGAGAAGCGGCGCGTGGCGCCGTGGAGCATCCTGGCGATCACGTTCACCAACAAGGCCGCCCGCGAGATGCGCGACCGCGTGTCCAAGCTCGTCGGACCTTCCGGCAGCGACATCTGGGTGTCGACGTTCCACTCCATGTGCGTGCGCATCCTGCGCAAGGACATCGACCGGATCGGCTTCACCTCCAACTTCTCGATCCTCGACTCCGGCGACCAGCTGTCGGTCATCCGCGGCTGCATGAAGGACCTCAACCTCGACACCAAGAAGTTCGAGCCCAAGGCGGTGCAGTCCGTCATCAGCAGCGCCAAGAACGAGCTGATCGATCCGGCGCGCTTCGAGCAGAAGGCCGGCGCCGACTACTTCAACAAAGTCGTCTCCGACGTCTACAAGATGTACCAGAAGCGGCTGCGCAGCAACAACTCGCTCGACTTCGATGACCTCATCATGAGCACGATCCAGCTGTTCCAGGACGTGCCCGAGGTGCTCGACTTCTACCAAAACAAGTTCCGCTACCTGCATGTCGACGAGTACCAGGATACGAACCGCGCCCAGTACATGCTTTGCCGCATGCTGGCCGACAAGCATCACAACATCTGCGTCGTCGGCGACAGCGACCAGTCGATCTACCGCTGGCGCGGAGCGGACATCACCAACATCCTCAACTTTGAGGAGGACTACCCGGAGGCGCGCACGATCCTGCTGGAGCAGAACTACCGCTCCACCTCCAACATCCTGAACGCGGCGAACGCGGTCATCGGCCAGAACACCGGGCGCAAGGACAAGCGGCTCTGGACCGAGCGCGGCGCCGGCGACAGCATCACGCTGTACCAGGCCGAGTCCGAGCATGACGAGGGCTACTTCGTCACGGGCGAGATCCGCTCGGGCCGGAACGGCGGGCGCAACTATTCCGACCACGCGATCCTGTACCGGACGAACGCCCAGTCGCGCGTCATCGAGGAGATCCTCATCAAGTCGGACATCCCGTACCAGATCGTCGGCGGCATCAAGTTCTACGACCGCAAGGAGATCAAGGACCTGCTCGGCTACCTGCGGCTCGTCTCCAACCCGGACGACGACATCAGCCTGGAGCGCATCATCAACGTGCCCAAGCGCGGCATCGGCGACACGACCGTCGCCAAGCTCGCCGAGGAGGCGGGCCGGCGCGGGACGTCCATCTACCAGGTGCTCGGCGACCTGAACGGCGTCGAGATCAACGGGCGCACCCGCTCCTTGCTGGAGTCGTTCCGCTCGATGATCTCCAGCCTCGAGGCGATGCGCGACTACCTGTCCGTCACCGAGCTGACCGAGAAGGTGCTGGAGCTGTCGGAGTACACGATGGAGCTGCACCGGGAGAACACGCTCGAGTCCAAGGCCCGCATCGAGAACATCGAGGAGTTCCTGTCCGTCACGCAGGAGTTCGAGCAGCGCAACGACGACAAGTCGCTCGTCTCGTTCCTGACCGACCTCGCGCTCATCGCCGACATCGATTCGGTCGACAAGGACGACGCTCCGGCGGACGCGGTCATCCTCATGACGATGCACAGCGCCAAGGGACTGGAGTTCCCGGTCGTCTTCATCATCGGCTGCGAGGAGGGCGTCTTCCCGCATAGCCGAGCCTTCACCGACAACGAGGAGCTCGAGGAGGAAAGGCGCCTCGCCTACGTCGGCATCACGCGCGCCGAGCAGCGGCTGTTCCTGACCTGCGCCCGCATGCGCACGCTGTTCGGCCGCACGAGCAGCAACCCTCCGTCCCGCTTCCTCAAGGAGATCCCGGACGAAGTCAAAGAGATCGCCTCGCCCGGCCGCACGATCGGCGGCGGCGGGCGGTACGGCGGCGCTGCCGGCGGAGCCGGAGGCTTCGGCTACCGCGGCGGCAGCTCCGCAGGCGCCTCCGCGCCGGCCTACGGCTCCGGCGCTTCGCGCTACGGACGCCCGGCCGGGTCCCCCGCGGCCGGCTCCGCCGCAGGCGGCAGCAGCGTGCGGGTCAGCACGCCGGGCGCTCCTGCGGCGGGCATCGGCGACGCAGCCCGCAGCTTCGTCGCCGGCGACAAGGTCTCCCACAAGAAATGGGGAGTCGGAACGATCGTGTCGGTCAAGGGGACCGGCAACGACACGGAGATCCAGATCGCCTTTCCGGCGCCGACCGGCCTCAAGAAGCTGCTCGCCAGCTTCGCGCCGGTCGAGAAGGTCGACGGCTGATCCTGCACTCATCCCCTAGCTAGGCCTGTCCATATTCATACGGCATCGTATCCGTGCCCGGGTTCTGAACGGTTCAGCGCCCGGGCACGGTTGCATCCGCAGCCGTTGGTATAGACTGGTAAGGAAGCCTGCTTCACAGCCGATATCATGATTTATTTTTTCGACGAAGGACGGGATGACGAGTGGACAACCGCACGGAGCAGCAGGAGGAGCTCAAGGCAGGAGCAGACCCTGCGGCCATCGAGCGCATGCGCGAGCTCGCCGGAGAGCTTGCCGTACATAACTACAACTACTATACGCTCGACAAGCCGATCATCAGCGACGCGGAGTACGACCGGCTCTACGACGAGCTGCTCCGGCTGGAGCAGGAGAGCGGCGTCGTGCTGCCGGAGTCGCCCTCGCTGCGCGTCGGCGGGGACGTGCTCAAGGGCTTCGAGCCGCATCGCCACCGCGCGCGCCTCTGGAGTCTCGACAAAGCCAAGGACGAAGAGGGCGTCCGAGCCTGGAATCAGCGGCTGCTGCGGGCGATCGGCGACTACAACGCCAAGCATCCCGACGAGGAGCCGCTGCCGGATCCGGCCTACGTCGTCGAGCTGAAGTTCGACGGCCTGACGCTCAACCTGACCTACGAAGGCGGACAGCTGGTGCAGGCGGCGACGCGCGGCAACGGCACGGTCGGCGAGAGCATCCTGGCGCAGGTCAAGACGATCCGTTCGATTCCGCTGACGATTCCGTACCGGGACGGGCTGATCGAGGTGCAGGGCGAGGGGATGATGTTCCTGTCCGTGCTGGAGGCGTACAACAGGACGGCGCCCGAGCCGCTCAAAAACGCCCGCAACGGCGCGGCCGGAGCGCTGCGCAACCTTAATCCCAAGGTGACCGCGGAGCGGCGGCTGGACGCGTTCTTCTATAATATCGGCTATGCCGACGAGCTGGAATTCGCTACCCATGAAGAGATGATCGCCTTTCTCCGCGACAGCCGCTTCAAGGTCAATCCGTACCTCGCCTACTTCAGCGACATCGAGGACGTGATCGCGGAGCTGCATCATATCGCCGTCAAGCGGCCCGAGTTCGATTACCTGATCGACGGCGCGGTCGTCAAGGTCACCGACATGCGCACGCGCGCGGCGATCGGCTATACGGACAAGTTTCCGCGCTGGGCGGTCGCCTTCAAGTTCGAAGCGGAGGAGAGCACGACCGTGCTGGAGTCTGTCTCCTGGAACGTCGGCCGCACCGGCAAGGTGACGCCGCTCGCGCGTGTCGAGCCGGTGGAGCTCGCCGGCGTCACGGTGCAGAACTGCACGCTCAACAATACCGGCGACATCGAGCGCAAGGGACTGAAGCACGCGCTCGGCACGCGCGTGTTCATCCGCCGCTCCAACGACGTCATTCCCGAGATTCTCGGCAAGGCCGACGAAGACGAGCAGGGCGAGGAGATCGTCTATCCGGACCGCTGCCCGGCCTGCGGCACGCCGCTCGTGCAGCGCGGAGCGCATCTGTTCTGCGACAACCGGCTCGGCTGCAAGCCGCAGATCATCGCGCGCATCACGCATTTCGCCTCGCGCGACGCGATGGACATCGAGACGTTCAGCGTCATGACGGCCGATCAGCTCTACGAGAGCGGACGCGTGAGCGATCCGGCCGACCTGTACGACCTCGGCTACGACGATCTGATCGGGCTGGAGCGCTTCGGGGACAAAAAGGCGCGCAACCTGCTGGACGCGCTCGAGAAGTCCAAAGGGCGCGATCTCGCCTCGTTCCTGAACGGACTCGGCATTCCGAATACGGGCAAGGCGACGACGCGCATGCTCGCCGACCATTACGGCAGCCTGGACGCGATCATGGCGGCTCCGGCCGAGGAGCTGACAGAGCTGCCGGATGTCGGCGGCATCGTCGCCGAGAGCATCACGGCGTTTTTCCAGGAGCCGATCATCCAGGAGAGCATCCGGCGGATGCGGGAGAAGGGCGTGCGGGCGGAGGCCGACCGTCCCGCTCTCGCGGCCGAGGCGGCCGCAAGTCCCTTCAGCGGCAAGACGGTCGTCTTGACCGGCACGCTGTCCACGATGACGCGGGACGAGGCCGGCAAGCGGCTGGAGCAGCTTGGCGCCAAGCTGTCGGGCAGCGTCTCCAAGAAGACGGACTTCGTCATCGCCGGCGAAAGCGCGGGCAGCAAGCTCGCCAAGGCACGGGATCTCGGCATCGAGATCATCGAGGACGAGCAGGAGCTGCGGCGGCTGCTCGGATTCGAGGACTAGGCGGCGGCTGGTTGGATCGGGTCGGAAAGGAAGGGCCGGCAGCCTGGAGCTGCCGGCCTTTTTCGGCTTTCGTCCTGCCCTTTTCAAGCATCCAAAGTTTTTTTGAAAAAACCCTTGCATTCATTTTGGCGTATGTGGTATATTACTTCTTGTCGCTTCGGCGGCGCGGTTGAAAAACAGCGAAACGAATCGAAAAGAAAGACAAGCTGTTGACAAGAGATGCTTCGCATGATAAAGTATCACCTTGTGACCGACAAGTTCTTTGAAAACTGAACAAATGAACAAGCTATACATTCGACAACGTTTTAACCATGAGTCATCGAACTACCTTTATGGAGAGTTTGATCCTGGCTCAGGACGAACGCTGGCGGCGTGCCTAATACATGCAAGTCGAGCGGATTTTGTCCTTCGGGGTGAGGTTAGCGGCGGACGGGTGAGTAACACGTAGGCAACCTGCCCTCGAGACTGGGATAACCTCCGGAAACGGATGCTAATACCAGATATACGGTCTTCCCACCTGGGGAGATCGGGAAAGACGGAGCAATCTGTTACTCGGGGATGGGCCTGCGGCGCATTAGCTAGTTGGTGAGGTAACGGCTCACCAAGGCGACGATGCGTAGCCGACCTGAGAGGGTGA
>NZ_KE383858.1:76874-117794 GCF_000422485.1 Paenibacillus pasadenensis DSM 19293 | reverse complement strand
ATGGTGGCCTACTTTTGCTCGATAAAGATACATATTGTATCACCCCATATGTGACAATTCGCCGCAACGCCGACCCGAGAGAGGGGAACGGCCATAGGCCCGTTCCCCTCTTCGAGTCTGCCTGCGCTTGCTCGGCGGCAGCTTCCCGCCATCCCGCACGCTTCGACCTCGCTCCGCTCGCCTTGCGGCGGGCCTGCACGCTTCGACCTCGCTCCGCTCGCCTTGCGGCGAGCCTGCACGCTTCGACCTCGCTCCGCACGCCTTGCGGCGAGCCTGCACGCTTCGACCTCGCTCCGCACGCCTTGCGGCGAGCCTGCACGCTTCGACCTCGCTCCGCACGCCTTGCAGCGGGCTTGCACGCTTCGACCTCGCTCCGCACGCCTCCACGCTCGTCCGCCTGCGACGGCGCCTACTTGGCGCCGTCGTAGCGGTCCAGGTAGCCGAGCGGCTTCGTTCCGCAGCCGCATGGGCCTCCCGGTCCGCCCGGCCCGTAGAACAGCCGGCAGATGAACGGCGCGAAGTTCTGGCTTTTGCACCATTTGTAGAAAAAATTGTTGCTGATGTTGACCGTGCCGAACTCGACCGACTGATGGCCGAGCACGGCAGGAGCGCAATACGGCTTCATCGACACCCACCTCATCCGGATCTGCTAAGTCTGCTACTTCTTCGGCGTCCAGCCTTCCAGATGGTCAAGCGGCGCCGAGAAGCCCTTTCCTCCGCCGCTCGGGCCGATGTTGCCATAGAACAGCCGGCAGATGAACGGTTTGAAGTTGTAGCACTTGCACCACTGATAAAAGAAATTATTGCTGATATTGACGGTGCCGAATTCAACCGCCTGATGGACGAGCACTCTTGGTGCGGCATAGGTCTTGAGCACGCTGCTTCACCTCGTTTTCAGCCAGGACTGGCCGTCACTTCGGCGTTCCCTTGATGCCGGAGAAAGGCTCGTTGAAGCCGTGTCCTCCGCCTACGCTCCCAGAACCAAAGAACAGCCTGCAGATGAACGGCCGGAAGTTGAACTGCTTGCACCAGCGGTAGAAGAAATTGTTGCTGATGTTTACGGTGCCGAATTCGACCTGTTCGTGCATGATGACTTTGGGCGGGTTGTAAGCCTTCATGGAAACCACCTCGCTTTCTTCAATTTACGATACATTTTGTATCATGTCAAGGTTATTCCTTGTCGGATTCCCCTTGATATGACCAGAGGACCTTCCATTCACCGGACTCCTGCGCGACGAATACGTCCTGCCTGATCTCGAACGCCCCGAAGCTGCTGAGATACGTCATCGTGACCGGCACGGCGAACACCTCCTCCAGCTGAGGCTGGTCCCCACCCATCCGCCAAGCGCCGACTTCCTCAAGCTCGCCGAGCTCGAAGCCGAACGTATCGACGCCGAAGTCCTGCATGAACACATGGGCTCGCTTCTGGATATAGCTGTCCTTGGCGAAATGCTCCTTCATCTGAGAGTGGAACAGTTCCCAGGACCCTCCGAAGTTGCCCTCCCGCTCCATCGTGTAGAATTCCGACACGACTTCGCGGGCGCCCCCCGAATCGACGCCGCCTCCGAGCCATCCCGCAGCAGAGCGCACCGTCAGCCACAGCAGCGCGGCCAAGCAAGCCGCAAGCAGCAGTCCGCCGATCGGCAGCCTTCTCTTTCTCCGGAACATCCGCTCCCTCCTCGTCCCATAACGTGCCTTAGGATATGAGCCGGGACGAGCGGTTAGACCTGCGGAACGCCTTCGAGACCAGGTATAGAAGCACCACCCCGAGGCAGCCGCCGATCCAATCGATCAGCACGTCCTCGGGGTTGGGGGTACGCGATAGGGAAAATTGCTGGTTGTACTCGTCCAGGCATGCGATCAGCGCCGTCAGCGACAGCGCGATGAACGCCGACAAGCCGGGCGTCACGCGGTACCGCCGGGCGAGCGCCCAGGCCAGAGCCGCCAGCACGGCATAGACGAACAGATGGGCCGCTTTGCGGAACAGGAACTCGATGACGTCATACGGGTTGAACGAGGGCATGTACAGCTGCCCGTTATAATGGAACGACATCGGAGGCAGCCACTTCTGCGCCGTCTCCGCATCCAGCTTGCGCTCCAGCGCAGGCTTGATCGACTGGGTCTGATACGACTGGCTGGAAAAGACGAAAATCAGCAGCAGCCACGACAGCAGGCAGCCCCACAAAAGGGCTCTTGTCCGGCTCCGGCGAGGCGGCATCGCCGCGCTTGTCGAAGTGGCAAGACGCCGTCCTGCCGGCACGGTCCCGCGCCCGGAGCCGGGGGCGGCTCCGATCCGGCCTGCCGATTCCGCCGCCGTGCCGCGTCCGGCCGCAGGCCGGTTCCGGGAGCCGCTCGCGGTCCCGTCCACGCTTTTGCTTGCCATGCGGCGCTCTCTCCTTCATGCCCGGTTCGGGCGATCCGCCCGTCAATGGAGCTCGGGCTTGCTTTGCTGCTGATGCTCCTTGATCATCGCGTGGAGCCGGTCCCGCTCTGCCCGATCGACGATATAGTAGTAGATGCCGCCGATGCGCGTGCCTTGGCCGCTGACCTCTTTTTGCGTGATCTTCTCGATCTTGGGCCGATAGTTCACCAGCAGGTCCTTCATCGTGTCGAACGAGATGTCCGTCTTCACGTTGCTGCCGATCTGTTCGAGCATGCCGCTCGCCTTGGTCAGGCTGCTGATCGTGAGCGCGTTTTTCATCACCTGCTGGATGATGTCGCGCTGGCGGTTCTGCCGGCCGAAGTCGCCCCGCGGATCGTCGTAGCGCATGCGCGAGTACAGCAGCGCCTGCTCGCCGGTGAGCTTCAGCTTGCCTTTTTCGTACGTCTGGCCGTCGATCGTAAAGGCGAACGAATTGTCCACCTCGACGCCGCCGAGCAGGTCGACGATCTTCTCGAAGCCTTCCATGTTGACCTTCACGTAGTAGTCCACCGGATAGTCGAGGAAGCTCTCCACCGTCTGCACGGCCATGTTCACGCCGCCGAAGGCATACGCGTGGTTGATCTTGTCCTCCGTATCGCGGCCGATGATCGTCGTGCGCGTATCGCGCGGAATGCTCAGCATGAGCACGTCGCTCTTCTGCGGATTGACCGCGAGCAGCATCAGCGTGTCGGTGCGTCCGACGTCGTTCAGCCGCTCGTCCACGCCCATCACAAGCACCGTGAACGGCAGGTTGTCGGACGGCACCGCTTCTTCCTCGACGGCAGGATCCTTGCTCACGTAGACCGGCCGCTGCGTCGGCTCGTAGACCTTGTGGGCCGTGCCTTTGATCGAGCTGTAGAAATACCAGGCGAAGCCGCCGACCGACAGCGCCGCCACCAGCAGGATGGACAGGACGGCGATCAGCGCCCGTTTCTGAATCAGGCTCATGGGGTGTCAAGCTCCTTCGCGCCGGCGCGCGGCCTTCTGCCGAGCAGATGCTTCAGCCGCAGCCGGTAGATTCGGGTGTACAGGGACAGCAAAGAGCCGCCCTTGTCCTCCCGGAACTGGGAGCGCGCGTAATCCGCGGGCGGCAGGAACAGATACTGGATATGGCGGAGCATCGCAGACGGCTTGTCGTATGTGACGAAGATCGAGGCGAAGCGGAACAGATAGTACCGCCGGCTTTTGATGCCGAGCCCGGCCTCGCGCAGGAGGCGCTCGCTCCAGAACGGCCAGCGGCGCCGGCGGTCGAGCGGCTTCACCCACTGCAGCGACGGGCAGAGGCGGTAGACGAGCGACAGCACCGCCGTCAGCTTCGCCAGATTGCCGTCCCGGCGGGCCCTGGCGAGCAGCGACTCGTAGGACACCGTATCCCAGGTCCGGTCGATCACCTGCGCGATGTCCACGATGTACTTCAGCGACGACATATGATGGTTGAACGCATGCAGGCAGACGTGGTAGAGCGTGTCCTCGTCGTTCAGCTCGCGCAGGCACGGGCTGCCGCCCAGCGGAGCCGTGCGGCTCCACAGCGCCTCCACGTCCGTCTCATGCCCGTGCGAGCGGAGAAGGCTCCAGTGCAGCTCCACGGCCAGGAACGGGAACATCGGGTTGTCGTAGAACTTGTTGAACTGTAAATGGAAATGATCTTCATAGGGGATTTCACCACCCTCGAACCCGAGCCGCCGAAGCAGCGCCGACGCGCGCTGCAGATCCTCGGGACGGACGAGCACGTCGAGATCCGTCGTCGGCCTCGCCGCGAAGTGGCCGAAGAAGCGCTCCGCCATGCGGATGCCCTTGAGCGGGACGAGCGGGATGCCCTCCTGCTCGAATGCGCGGAACAGCTTCTTCTGCTCGGCGCGGATCAGCATGTTCTGGAACAGAATGCGCTCGGACTCCGCCTTCAGCTCGGCCTGCAGCCAGGCTGGCGCTTCGTGGAGCAAGCCCCTTTCCTGAAGGAGATGGTAGAACTGGCTGCCGGTGAAGGAGTCGCGGATATCCGCCCAGGCCCGCCTCCAGCTCTCCTCCTCCCAACGCTCGTTCTCGGCTCGCTCATAGATCCGGTCCAGCAGCTGCATCGATTCGCTTGGCTTCAATGGGAATCCTCGCCTCCTTTCCGGCGGCCAGCCGCCACTTGCTAGAATTGCAGAGCCGGGCTCTGCTCGCGGACGCCCTTGCTCAGATTGGGACGGCCGACCGAGTAATAGACGAACGACGTGCCGGCGAGCTCCTCCTCCGTGAACTGGTTGCGGCCGTCGATCAGCACGGGACGGCGCAGCAGCGTCTCGAGCCGGGCGAGCGGGAACTCGCGGAACTCCTTCCACTCCGTCAGCAGGCAGAGGGCGTCCGCGCCTGCCGCCGCCTCCTCCGCGCTGGCGCAGTAGTCCACGCGAGGATGATCGAGCTGGCGGCTGAAGTTTTCCTGCGCCACCGGATCGTAGGCGCGCACCCGGACGCCGGAGTCGACCAGCGTCTGGATGATCTCGAACGCCGGCGCGTCCCGCACGTCGTCCGTCTCCGGCTTGAACGCGAGGCCCCAGACGGCGACCGTCTTGCCGGCGAGCTCGCCGAGCGTCGCCTCCAGCTTGCGGATGACGCCGAACCGCTGATCGCGGTTCACCTCCACGACCGACTTGAGCAGCTTGAACTCATAGTCCACATGGCCGGCGATCTGGATGAGCGCCTCCGTATCCTTGGGGAAGCAGGAGCCGCCGTAGCCGATGCCGGCCTTGAGGAACGACGAGCCGATGCGCCGGTCATGCCCCATGCCCTCGGCGACGCGGGTCACGTCCGCGCCGACCTTCTCGCAGATGTTGGCGATCTCGTTGATGAAGCTGATCTTCGTCGCGAGGAACGCGTTGGAGGCGTACTTGATCATCTCCGCGCTGCGGATGTCCGTCAGCAGGATGTTGTCCGTCAGCGGGCGGTGCAGGGCGCTCAGCCGCTCCCTCGCGATGTCGCTGTCCGTCCCGATCACGATCCGGTCCGGATTCAGCGTGTCGGCGATCGCCGAGCCCTCGCGCAGGAACTCCGGCACCGACGCGATGTCGAAGGAATGGATCGTATGCTCCGAGACGATCGCGCCGACCTTCTCGTTCGTGCCGACCGGCACCGTGCTTTTCGTCACGATGATCTTGTAGCCGTCGAGCGACTCGCCGATCTCCTTGGCCGCCTGCTTGATGTAGCTCAGATTGGCTTCGCCGCTCGGCAGCGACGGCGTGCCCACGGCCAGGATGACGATATCCGCCGCCCTCACCGCCGACGGCAGGTCCGTCGTGAAGGCGAGCCGTCCCGCCGCCGCGTTGGAGGCGATCAGCTCCTTCAGGCCCGGCTCGTAGATCGGCACCTCTCCCGCCTGCAGCTTGGCGATCTTGTCCTCGAGCTTGTCGACGCAGATCACGTCGTTGCCCAGCTCGGCGAAGCATACTCCCGACACCAGACCGACATAGCCGGTCCCGATCACAGCAAGTTTCATCTCTCTATCCGCTCCTTATCCGATAGGCTGCACGTAGCTCATAATGTCTTCCCAGTGCAGGCAGAGCCGCACGATGTCTTCCTCCACCAGCTCCGGGCCGCTCTGCACCTCGATGATCTCCAGCTCGCGGACGGCGCGGACGCTGTGCAGCATGCCGGCCGGCACGAGCACGACATCGCCCGGCAGCAGGCGCTGCTGCTTGCCGTCCAGGATCAGCTCGCCTTCTCCGGACGTCACCGTCCATACCTCGCTGCGCCGCTGGTGGTACTGGTAGCTGAGGTTCTTGCCGGCCGCGATGCGGATCCGCTTCGTCAGCACCTCCCGCCCGTCGTCGTACTTCACATAGTCGACGACCTTGTACGAGCCCCAGCGGCGCTCCTCGAACATCGGACGCTGCTCGAGGCTGCCGTTCACGTCCTTGATGCGGGAGCTGGCCGCCTTCTCCGAGACAAGGATGCCGTCGGGGCTGGCCGCGACGACGAGGCCTGACACGCCCATCACCGTGATCGGGATGTCCAGCTCGTTGATCAGATGCGTATCGCGGCAGTCCTCGGTGACGATGCCTTTGCCGACGACCGTCTCCGTCATCTCGCCCGTCAGCATGTTCCATGTGCCGAGATCGCGCCACACGCCGCTGTACGGCGTGACGACGAGCCGCTTCAAGTTCTCCACGACCTCGTAGTCGAAGCTGTTCTTGGGCAGCCTGCGGTACTGCTTCACCATCTCGTCGTACTGGATCGGCAGGTTCATCGAGATGAGCAGGTTGATCATGAGATCCAGCCGGAACGCAAAAACCCCGCAGTTCCAAAGCGCCCCCAGCTCCATGAGAGCCAGCGCTTCTTCCCTTCGGGGTTTTTCCTTGAAGCTATTCACTTGTCTAAGGCCGAGCGGCATGGAGGCGGCGGTCGGGACGATATAGCCGAAGCTTTCCGAGGGATGATCCGGCACGACTCCGATCAGCGCCAGCTCGGCATCCGACGCGGCCACCGCTGGCTCCAGCGACTTGACGACATCGAAGAAGGCATCGTCCACATACGGATCGACCGGCATGATCGCGATGATCTCGTCCAGGGGCACTCCGGCAATCGAGTACAGATAGGTCGCCGCGAGCGCGATCGCCGGGAAGGTGTCTCTTCGTTCCGGCTCCACGATGATCGGCACCTCATGCCCGAGCTGGCTTTGCAGCACCTCGACCTGCGAGCGGCTGGTCGCGATATAGTTGCCGCTTGCCAGTCCCGCTTGCTCCAGCTGCCGCCATACTCGCTGGACCATCGACTCGGCCGCTCCGTCCTCCCTCTTCAGCAGCGGCAGAAACTGCTTCGACCGGAGATCGTTGGACAGCGGCCAAAGACGCTTACCGGAGCCGCCCGACAGTAGAACGGTTTTCATGGTCAACCTCCTCGGATTCCAATCGTACAAATTCCTTCAGGCCTTCCCGCCAATGCCGCATCTCGGGAAATCCATTTTCTCTAAGCGCTCCCTGCTCAAGCACCGAGTAAGCCGGGCGCCGAGCCGGACGGACGAACTGCTCGCTGGACACCGGCTTAAGCTCAACCTTCAGCCCTGCTTCCTCGAAGATCGCTTGCGCGAATTCATGCCACGAGCAGACGCCTGAGTTCGCGACATGATAGATGCCGTATCGATCCGTCTCGATCAACCGCAGGATGCAAGCGGCCAGATCCCGAGTAAACGTCGGGCTGCCGACTTGATCGTCCACGACCGAGAGCGGCTTGCCCTGACGAGCCAGATTGAGCATCGTTTTGACGAAGTTGGCTCCATGAAGTCCATACACCCATGAGGTCCGGACAATGAAGCAACGGCTGGCATGAGCCTGTGACTGCTCCTCGCCATTCAGCTTGGAAGCTCCATAGACGTTGACCGGATTTGTCGCGGCGGATTCGGGGATCGGCCGGGAGGCGGTGCCGTCGAACACGTAATCGGTGCTCACGTAGGCCAGCTTCGCGCCGATGCGTTCCGCCGCTGCCGCGATGTAGCCCGCGCCATTCCCGTTTGCCTGGTGCGCGACGTCGGGCTCCGATTCGGCTTGATCGACTTTGGTATAAGCTCCGCTATGGATGATGATGTCCGGCTTCAAGAGGGACACGATCCGGTCCACCTCTTCCCGCTTCGAAAAGTCCAGCTCGGAGCGGGTCAGCCCAAACGTCTCGCATCCTTCTTCATTCAGCAAAGAAACCAGATCTCGGCCGAGCTGGCCTCCTGCCCCGGTTACGATGACCTTCCGCTTATCCATGGACCGGCTGCCTGAAGCGGTTGTCATAAGCGTTCCGGTACTCGCCGGATTGGATGTCCCGCCACCAGGATTCGTTTCCAAGATACCAGTCGATCGTTTCGACGATGCCGGTCTCGAACGTATGCTTCGGCTGCCAGCCGAGCTCGGACTCCAGCTTGGCCGGATCGATCGCGTAGCGGCGGTCATGTCCCAGGCGATCCTCCACATAGCGGATCAGCTCCTTGGATTTGCCGAGACGCTCCAGGATCAGCTCGACAATCTGGATGTTGGTGCGCTCGTTATGCCCGCCGATGTTGTAGACTTCGCCGGGCTTGCCTTGATGGAGCACCAGATCGATCGCCGCCGCATGATCTCGCACATGCAGCCAGTCGCGCACGTTCAGCCCGTCGCCATAGACCGGGAGCGGCTGTTCATCCAGCGCATGCGTAATCATGAGCGGGATCAGCTTCTCCGGGAAATGGTAAGGGCCGTAGTTGTTCGAGCAGCGGGTGATGTTCACGTTCATGCCGTAGGTTTCATGGTAGGCGCGAACGAGCAGGTCAGCTCCGGCCTTGCTGGAGGAATACGGACTGTTCGGAGCAAGCGGAGTCTCTTCGGTGAAGCAGCCCGTCGGCCCAAGAGACCCGTACACCTCATCCGTCGAAATCTGGATGTATTTTTGAATGCCGTAGGCTCGGGCTGCCTCCAGCAGCACCTGCGTGCCCGAGATATTCGTCGTGACGAAAATGCCGGGATCGCTGATGCTGCGATCCACATGGGACTCAGCGGCGAAGTTGATGATCGCGTCGATCGCGTGATTACGGAGGAGGTGGCGAACCAGCGCCTCGTTGCAGATGTCGCCTTTGACGAAGTGATAATTGGCGTCGTTCTCCAAATCCTTCAGATTATCCAGATTCCCCGCGTAGGTGAGCTTGTCGAGGTTCACAATCGTGTACTCCGGATGCTCTTCCTTCATATGCCGAATAAAGTTGCTGCCGATGAAGCCGGCGCCACCCGTTACCAGTAGGTTCATCTCTCTACATCTCCTTGGGGTCAAAAATGATGTTCCGCTTCCTGCAGGCCGGGATGCTGGCGATCCTTGTCGGACAGGACCACACGCTGCGTCGGCCAGTCAATGCCAAGCTCAGGATCATCCCAGCGGATGCCGCGGTCATGCTCTTTGGAGTAGTATTCATCCACCTTGTACATGACCTGTGTATGGGCTGCGAGCGTGCAAAAGCCATGGGCGAAGCCCTTCGGAACGAGCAGCTGGCGCTTGTTCGACTCGCTCAAGATGAAGCCTTGCCACTGGCCGAACGTCGTCGACTGCCGCCGCAGATCAACGACCACATCATAGATAGCCCCGCTTACGCATCGGACCAGCTTGGTCTGTGCCTTGGGAGCGAGCTGATAGTGCAGGCCGCGCAGCGTGCCGGCTTCCTGAGACAGGGAATGATTGTCTTGGATGAAAGCATGCTCGATTCCGGCTTCCCGGAATTTCTGCTCATTGTAGCTCTCCGTGAAAAAGCCCCGATTGTCGCCGAACACGTCGGTCTCTACAATCAGGACTCCGGGAAGCTTTGTCTCGATGAGATTCATGGGTCGGCTCCTTTATACCGTCGTGAGCTTGCGCCCGAAGTTCAGATCGAACGCATCATGACGGACCAGCTCGTTCGCATGGGCCCAAGACTCATGCGTGCCGGCATCGGTCCACCAGCCGCTCAGCACATCGTACGTCAGCAATCCTTGCTGGATATAAGCGTTGTTGACGTCGGTGATTTCCAGTTCTCCACGACCGGACGGCTTCAGCTCCTTGACGATGTCAAAGACATTGTTGTCGTACATATAAATGCCTGTGACCGCCATGCTGCTTTTCGGCTGCTTCGGCTTCTCCTCGATGGAAACGATGTGCGAGCCGTTCAGCTCGGCTACTCCGTACCGCTCCGGATCGTGAACTTCCTTCAGCAGAATCTTCGCTCCGTTGCCTTGTTTCTTGAAGTTGTCAACAAATGGCTTCATATCGTCCTGGAAAACGTTGTCCCCCAGAATGACCGCCATCGGATCATAACCGATGAAGCTCCGTGCCAGGCCAAGCGCTTGCGCGATGCCCCCGGCCTGATCCTGGACTTTATAGGAGAAGCTCACGCCGAACTCATATCCGCTGCCTAAAAGATTAACGACATCGCCCATATGGTCACGTCCCGTGACAATGAGGATGTCGTCGATTCCAGCCGCTTTAAGTTTGTAGATCGAATGGTAGATCATCGGATACTGCCCGACTGGAAGCAAGTGCTTGTTCGTCACCTTGGTCAACGGGTACAGCCTGGAGCCGGTTCCTCCAGCGAGAATGATTCCTTTCATTTCCTATCACCTCAAGTGTTTAATTTTATCCTCTTATTTTTTTTGACTAGAGAATAAAAATCCATAAAAACCTCTTTATTAAGAATTGAATTAAAAACAAAATAAAACAAGATACAGGTTGACATTAAAAAAAATAACCCAAAATAATTAATGGGAAGGGTATATTCCAACAATCCATATCCAATTAAAAACATCACAAACGAAATCATTAGTGGTTTAAAGAAAACTCTGATATATTCGTAAAGCGTAAGGCTAATAAATCTTTTTATTATTAGTCCGTAATTTATAAAGAACAAGATGACTTGGGAAATAACAAGCGCCCAACTTATCGCTACAGCCCCTCCTATAAAAGCACCTACAGTTATAGATGGGATCAGGATTATCATAGTCACGATAGTCCAAGTAAAACCAATATCTGCTCTCCCATGAGAGACAGTTAGTGTTGTATTAGGACTAATTAATGAACGAATCGCCCCCATGATACTAAGAACTTGAATTAATTCAATCGATTCACTCCACTTTTCACCTAAGAATAAAGGGACTATTAAAGGCGAAACCAATGCCAGTCCAAAATAGATAGGAAAGTTAATAAAAGATATGTAACCCAAAATAGATAAATAACCCTTTTTTAACTTTTCTTTATTATTTGAAACCCTCGAAAATAATGAAACAGCTATATTAGTGATGACGGGATTAATTTTTAAAACAGGAAGGATTATAATTTGATACGCTAAATTATATAATCCAAGTACTTCTGTGCCGAATAACTTCCCGATAATCATTTTGTCTAAATTAGTACTAAAAAAATGAACTGTCTTTTCTCCCATTTGAAATGCACCGAATGAAAAGCTTTGTTTAAATTCATTGAATGAAAAATATAATCCATGTCTCCATTTTTTGCTTCCAATAAAGAAAAGCAAACCAGCTTTCATAGTATATATGGTTATTTGTCCAAATACTAAAGCTAAAACATTCGGATGAATAACAGCCAATGATAATGAAAGAATAAATCCAATGAAATTGCTTGAAATCTCAATCTTTGATAATACATTAAATTGAAGGTTCTTTTGAAAAAGAACTTGGAATTGCTGCCCGAGTGGAATGATTAAAAATACAAAGGAAATGAGAAACAACGGCATTCTTAATGATTCTTCATGATAAAATGAAACTATCAAAGGATTCAACGCCAGTAAAACCAAAGTTACTAAAAATCCAAAAAATATATTCCCTATAAATAATGTTGATATAAATTCCTTGGAGGGATTTTCTTTAGATAGCAGTATATTTGATATTCCTGCATCGCTGTAGATCATAGCGAATCCTAAAACGATTTGAATTATTCCCATAATACCAAAATCAGTAGGGCTCAAAATTCTTGAAAGAAGAATTAGTTGACTAATTTGAATAACCGAGACACTAATAGTGGATAAAGAAGTCCATTTACTACCTTTTAATCCCTCTTGCTTTAGACTCATCCTATCACCCGAGCAGCCTTATTATCGGCTATCATAAGAGAGTCCGTTAAGACTTCACTCCAAAGCTCCGAATTAATTTCTTCTGTATAAAAAGCTTCAACTTTTTTAATGGCCTCTTTAGCCATTCCTTCTCTTTTCCCTTCATCATTTAGCAGACTAATAATTGCATCCAAAAATTCATTTTTATTTTCAGCATCCTGTATAAGAATTCCACATCTATTTTGATCAATAATTTGGGCCGGACCAATTGAAGCTGTCGCAATAGGAACGCAACCGCAAGCCATTGCTTCAATTAACACTATACCAAACAATTCTTCCCATTTAGCGTCTCCGATCACAGATGGAAGCAAAAGAATATCTGCATCATTATATATATTCGCAAGTAACCGATTATCTTTGATTGAGCCCAAATATGAAAAATTCAAATTTTGTTTGGAGAATTCTATAACCTCGCTTTTCAACTCTCCGTCGCCTATAACCACCCATTCTATTAATAATTCAGGATATTGATCATTCAGTATTCCAGCCAAATTCAAGAGTAGATTAATACCTTTTTCCGGTACTAATCTTCCAACATATATTATTTTAATAGGTTGATTTTTGTTCTTTAACGCTCGCTTTGAAGCGTTGAAAATAGTAGGATTTATACAATGAGGAATAACCATCACATTTTTAGTATATTTGTTTAAACCAATACGGACTGCCTCAGTAACTGCAACTGTCTTTATATTATGAAGGAACTTATCCCAGACTCTAAGCTGGCTTTTAAGATGAATTTTTCTTGGATAACGAGAATAATCCCAAAATGGCCAAGAAGAATAGTAAACGACATTATGTTTGAGTTTTAAAAGGTATAAATAGTATATGGAAAGGTGATATGGCGCTGCCCCAATAATGAGATCTTTTTTAGGTGTTACTAGAAGATTTAATAGCAGAATCAAATTTCTAACTGTTCTCACAAAAAGTTTCACATCTGAATTCTTAACTGATTTATAGAAGTTTTTCAAAAGAGCAAACTCAATCATTATTATTTTTTTATATTTTCCAGATCTCTCATTAAAAAAAAGCAAAGAATCGAAATGACGTGGTGCCCCAAATTCATGAACAACGTACAAATTATTATTTGCCAAATCTATCACTTCCCAAATTATTAATTCTTATAGATAGGATGCTTTCCCATTCTTAATTTGAATCCGTGTATTAAGCCTTGATAGATATACCATACTCTTTCTTTCTTTTTGTTATAATTAAATAGATAAACAATTAGTAGTTTGTATAAAAATTTAATTAATAAAAAACATAATGCCGAAAAATATTTATAGAAAGGTTGAGTAAATATAATTAATGCAAATGCATTTCGAATAGTATAGTAAGCAACAAAACCCGCAGGATTTTTTTCACCTCCTGTTGATTGAGAAACCTTATGATAGACTATAGATTCAGGACAATAAATAGTTTTCCATCCTGCTTTCTTAATTCTAATATTCCAATCTGTTTCTTCATAATATAGAAAATAATCCTCTCTCATCAATCCTATTTCATCAATTACCTCTTTAGTAACCAATAAACTACAACCAGTGATATATCCTGTTTCTGATTCAAGGTTATAGTTTGCTTTGTTTTCCTCTTCTCCCATTCCAACGTGAGATACTTTACCTGTAAATAAGTTGACTTTCCCACCCGCATACCAAATTTTATTAGTACCATGGTACAGTATTTTTGATCCAACCACTCCAATAGATCTGTCTTTCTTAATTGAAATTACAAGTCTAGACAATGCAAGAGGATGTACCTCTGTGTCAACATTTAACAACCAATAATAAGAATAATTTCTCTCAATCGCTGCTCTAATTCCTATATTATTTCCCCCGGCAAAACCCAGGTTCGCAACAGAAGATAAAAGCATAATGTTTGGACTTTCCTTATAAATAGTTTTTATCTTCTCCCAAGAACCATCAGTCGAATAATTATCAACCAAAAAAATATCATAAGAACAATCAACCATATTGTTTAATGAATTAATGCAATCCACTGTATCCTCTAGACTATTCCAATTTAAAAGTATGATAGCCGTTTTATCTTGCATAGTGAATCTCACTTTCAATAGACTTTCCAATATTAAGTTGATGCTCTTTGTATTTCTCTTTTACAAAATCGTATATCTCATTTCTGAATCTTTCTACCGAAAATCTTTCTGCGTTTACTCTGCAATTTATAGGATCAAAACGATCAATTTGATCCTCAAACTTAGTTACAGCTTCTACGATTGATTCAACGTTTTGTTCATTAAAGTAAATACCAGTTGGATTTTTATATTTCACATCAATAATAGTCTCTGTTGTTCCCCCTTTACCAAATGCAACCACTGGAGTTCCACATGATTGTGCTTCCACTGGGGTAATTCCAAAGTCCTCTTCTGCAGCAAAGATAAAAGCTTTAGCTTCTTGCATGTATTGCTTTAGAACAGTGAAGGACTGATAACCCAATAATTTAATATTTGAATGTCCATTCGCCAAATGCTGAATTTTTTTAAACTCAGGCCCATCCCCAATTACTATAAGTGTTTTGTCTGGCATATTAACAAATGATTTAACGATTAGATCAATTCTTTTATACGGCACCATTCTGGAAGCAGTCATATAAAAATCTTTTTTCACTTCATTAAATTCGAACTCCTTTATATTCACAGGAGGATATATGACTACTGAATTTCTGTTATAAACCTTTTTTACCCTGCGTGAAATAAACTTCGAGTTCGTAATAAAATGATCTACTCCGTTCGCTGTTCTGTTGTCCCAAAGCCTAATCTTATGGAGAAGATATTTAACAAACAAAGATTTGACCCCTTCATAATAGCCGCTTTCTCTTAAATACTGATGTTGTAAATCCCAAGCGTAACGTATCGGAGAATGAACGTAAGATATATGCAATTGATCAGGTCCTGTTATAACACCTTTAGAAACGGCATAAGAACTTGAGATAATTAAGTCATATTCCGATAAGTCCAGTTGTTCTATAGCCAGTGGCATTAAAGCAAGATAGTTTCTGTATTTTTTTTTTGCAAAAGGTAGCTTTTGAATGAACGTCGTGTTGACTTTTCTTCCATTTAGAAATGAATCATCATTCTCCAAAAAATTAACCGTACTATATAAACTAGCTTCAGGAAATAAAATCAAAAGTTGTTCTAAAACTTTTTCAGCTCCTGCATAGGTCACAAGCCAATCGTGTATAATTGCTATCTTCACTTATACATTCACTTCCTTATAGCTAGTTTGCTTCGAAACATAGCTTACTTTATGATAGGAGAATCCAAGAAGTAAAAATGAAATTATTGAAATTTGTTCCCAATAAAATATATCGAATGTAAAACCATTTAACAGGATAGCTATTACAACATAATGAATCCAACTATTTTTATTATTGAAATTCCTTATAACAGAGAAGAGTATGATAATAAATAGAGTGATTACTCCAATGAACCCAAAATCTACAACGCTGGAGAGAATTACATTATCGATTACTGGGAAACCATCTTTCGGCGTGTTTTTCTGAAGCAGTTCTAATGATCCACCAAAACCATTACCAAATATAAAATGATAAGAACTTTTATTTATGTTTTCCCATGTCCAAGAAAACATTTCAGTACGGTGGCTAACCGAAAAATCCTGAGAGCTCGTGCCTGAAAAACGTCCAACAACATCACTTCCAACTGGAGAAAACAAAAAAATGAACACTGATAGAACTACAGTCACCCATTTAAATAAAGCTTTTTTTGATTTAATCAATATAACCATTAAAGTTAATACTATTGCTGCTGCTAACCACGAACCACGTGAATATGTTAAAGTGAGAGATGTTCCAACAATAATAGCTGCTGCTGTACTTAAAAAGAGATTTTCTTGTCTTAAAATATTATAAAAACAAGAAATGAAACAGATAAGCAATAATGCTCCTAACACAACTGGATGACCAATACTACCGCTGGCTCTTCCATCGAGTAGAGCATTAGCCAATCCATTAGAACTATTTTCTATTTGTCTGAATCCCTCAATTTCTATCCTGATCGGTCTAATAAATGAAGAAAATAGAACAATCATTGCTTGAAATAATCCTGATATAATAATGGTTGTTCGAATGAATTTAGGACTTACTTCATCCATAAAAAATCTTCCGATAAGGAATGGAATAATAATGAGTAAAATTGTATTTCCAAGCCAACCAATACTTACATGATTTATTGCTATGAGAAAAACAAAAGCACAAATAGCAAGATCAATCGATAAAATATTTATTTTCCTCTTTCCGAATACAAATTGTATAATATAAACAACAAACATAATAAAAATCAAGAATCTATTTATACTCATCTCGCCAAATGAAAGATTGAATATTTTTACATTTGGTATATTGAAGAGAAAAAAAATTATAACGAAAGATATAATACTTTTACTTTCAATTACTTTTTTGTTTTCCACATTTCATTCCCCTGTTTTAGTATGCATCAGAAGATGCAAATATTATTTTAATAGTTTTGAGGACAATGGAAATATCTTTCGATAAGTTTCTCGTGTTGATATATTCGATGTCCAGTTCCACCATTTCTTTAAAACTCAAATTGCTACGTCCGCTCACTTGCCAAAGCCCCGTGCAGCCGGGCGTCACTTTAAGCCGTTGCTTGTCATATGGCGTATACTCCGCAACCTCTCGGGGCAGCGGCGGCCTTGGCCCGACCAGCGACATGTCGCCTCTGACCACGTTCCACAGCTGAGGCAGCTCATCGATGCTCGTCTTGCGGATGAAACGGCCGATCCTCGTAATGCGCGGATCATCCTTCATCTTGAACATGGCGCCTTCGATCTCATTCTGAGCGAGCAGCTGCGGCAGCAGCTCCTCCGCATTGGAGACCATAGAGCGGAATTTATACATGCGGAAGGCCCGCTCGCCCTTTCCCACTCTTTCTTGAGAGAAAAAGACAGGCCCGTTGCGATCCTCCAGCTTGATCAGCACCGCAAGCACGATAAAAACCGGCAGCAGCAGCAGCAGTCCGATTGATGCCGCGATGATATCCAATGCTCGTTTCATCATCAGGTAGCCTCTGAGGCTTCTTTTGGCTTCTGCAGCATAAGTAGAGTAATAGGAGGTCGAGTCGAGCACCGCTTCGGCTTCCTTGCCATTCGGGTTCAGGCTCATCGTATCGTCACCTCAGCTTGATCATATTGGATTGGTTCGTATGGTCTTTGATCATTTCTTCGAGTGCGGTCAGGAGAGGGTGCTTCAGCTCATCGTTGCGGAGCGCGAAGTCGATCGTCGTCAGGATGAAGCCGAGCTTCTCGCCGACATCGTAGCGTTTGCCTTCAAAATCATAGGCGTAGACGCCTTGCCGCTCATTCAGCTTCTGAATGGCATCCGTCAGCTGAATCTCCCCGCCGGCGCCAATGCTGTGCTCGCCGAGATAGTCGAAGATCTCCGGCGTAAACACATATCGCCCCATGATGGCCAGATTGGAAGGCGCTTCTCCCAGCGGCGGCTTTTCGACGAAGCGCTTCACCTGTACGAGCCGTCCCAACGTCTCGATCGGATCGACGATGCCGTAGCGGTCCGTTTGCTCGATGCCGACCGTCTGGACGCCGATGACGGAGCGCCCCGTGTCTTGATACTGCTCGATAAGCTGGCGCGTGCAAGGAACGTCCGCCTGGACGATGTCGTCGCCGAGAAGTACGGCGAACGGCTCGTCGCCGATGAAGTTGCGGGCGCACCAGACCGCGTGGCCCAGCCCCTTCGCTTCTTTTTGCCTTATGTAATGAATGTCCACATTGGACGATTTCTGCACCTCGCTCAGCAAGCCGAGCTTGCCCTTCTCCATCAGGCTGTGCTCTAGCTCGAACGCGATGTCGAAGTGATCCTCGATCGCCCGCTTGCCTTTGCCCGTCACGATAATGATGTCTTCGATGCCGGACTGGACCGCCTCTTCCACGATGTACTGGATCGTCGGCTTGTCGACGATCGGCAGCATCTCCTTGGGCATCGCCTTGGTGGCCGGCAGGAATCGGGTTCCGAGACCGGCAGCCGGGATGATGGCCTTGCGCACTTTTTTCATGCAATCACCTATCCTTGTCTTTTTCTCTCTGGCTCTTCAGCCCTAACATGAAGAAATGCCAAAAAAACGAGCTACGTTTCCCTGTCGAAACATAACCCGTTTTTATGGCATTTCTTGATGCTTACCCTCTCCATAAGGGTAAAAGTGGGGCATTCAACCCCGCCTCACGCCATACCATCGACGACTCGCGTCTAAGGTCCGCATACGGACCCACAGTATGGCCGAGTGCCTACAGTGATAAAGGTTCAGTAGGCATTACCTATACGATTCCTTCAGCAGGCTCGAAAACTTATTTCGCTTCCGCTCCGTAATAGTAGTAGTTGTACTTGTCGCCTTTGCGGCTTTTCGTGTTGTTGAGCACGACGCCTAGGATGCGGGTGTGCGCATGCTCCAGACTGGACTTCGCCTTGCGCACCAGCTCGCTTTTCACTTTGCCGGCATGCACGACGAGCAGCACGCCTTGGCAGAGCGAGGAGACGATGATCGAGTCGGTGACGGCCAGCACCGGCGGCGTATCGAAGACGATCACATCGAAGTCGGCCTTGAACTGCTCCAGCGTCGCCTTCATGCTCTGGGAAGCGAGCAGCTCGGACGGATTCGGAGGCACCGGACCGGACGGCAGAACGAACAGGTTGTCGACGAGCGTCTCCTGCACCGCATCCGCGGCGCGGCATTGGCCGGATACGACCGTCGATAATCCAACGCGGTTGGATACCTGGAACACTTTGAACACGGACGGCTTGCGCAGATCGGCATCGATCAGCAGCACTTTTTTTCCTTCCTGGGCGTAGGTCACCGCGAGGTTGGAGGCCGTCGTGCTTTTGCCTTCGCCCGGATTGGCCGAGGCGACCATGATGACCCGGATCGCTTCATCGAACGAGGAGAACTGGATGTTCGTGCGCAGCGTCCGATACGCTTCCGAGATCGGCGATTTTGGATCGTAATAGGTGACGAGGCTGGATTCACTGGTTGAGCGTGGCATATGATCCCTCCCCTATAGGCTTAGGCTTGGATGCGGACGGCTTTTTCGAGCGCGTGCCGTACTTGTCGATTTTGGTGATGAGCGCCAGCATCGGCAGCTCAAGCTCTTTTTCGATATCTCGCTCCGTCTTGATCGTGTCGTCCAGATAGTGGAGCAGAATTACTATGGAGACAGCAATCATGAATGAGAAGACGAAGGCTATGAAGATCAGCACGATCGGGCTGGTGTTGATGCTGTATGCCGCCGCTTCGACATCGGCTTTGTTGAGAATCGTGACGTTGTCCACTTTCATGATGTCGGGGTTGGTCGTGCGGAACGTTTCTGCGATCGCGTTGACCGCCTTGGCCGCTTGAGGGTAGGAGGTGCTGACGAAGCTCAGGTCCATGACCTGGGATTCCGCAGAGGATCCGATGCTGAGGCCGCTGCGCAGCTCATCGGCGCTCATCTTCAGATCGGGGAAGTTGGTCGATACTTTGTTCAGGATCGCGTAAGACTGTATAATTTCTTTGTAGGAATTGATGACGGTAATATTGGTCTGCATCGTACTTAGATCCAGCATCGACGTTCCCTGAAAATCGAATGCTTGGTTGACGATGAGCTTGGCCGAAGCCTGGTAGATCGGCGTCGTATACATGAAGCTTTTGATTCCGGTCGCGACGCAGGCCAGCAGGACGATCGCGGCGATGAGCCACTTGCGCTTGGCCAAAATGCTGAGATACTCTTTCAACTCCACGTGATGGGCCTCCCGTTATGTATAGTGGTCAGTTCCGATATAAATAGTGGACTTTATGCTCGGGCAACGCTGGCTGATGCCGGAGCAGCCACTCGTTCAGCTCCCGGATCCAGTCCGTGCGGCTAATCGAGCTTCCGGCGATGCGGAGCTCATACAGATAGAGGTTTCCTTGCTTGACTCGCGAGGCGACGATGCCTTCGAGGACGATTCTCTTCTCCCCCAGCTTCAGCTGGAAGGACAGGCGGTACCGGTCGTTCACCGGAAAACGGAGCGTCGTGGAGAATTCCAGTTCGTTTGCGTTCATATGAATCAGTAAGACTTTGCGGACGCCGGATCGGACCGGTTCTCCGCCGACCTGGGAAATCGCAAGCTCCGCCAGCAAGGCGCGGCTGTTGCCGGTTCGGGAAATGACGCCAGCAGAAGTCTCCATATTCCGACGCAAGAGCACGGTTCACCTCCGACAAATGCCTCCGGGCCTATGTTTGAGAAAAGCTCCGGCGGGGAAGAATGATGACTAATTGATACGTTTTGTATCGCTTTGACATCTCCAACTTTACGATACAATTCGTAACATGTCAAGGGGTTTTCAGGCTTAATTTTCAAGATTGCGTCTTTTCGTATCATGCCTTCAGAAATCCTTTTAGCGGCGGCATTTCCGTATTAAACTTGAATATAGAGGGAGTTAGGAGGTACGTAAGTGGACATAGGATCACGGCTTGCAAGTCTGAGGGAAGACCGGGGATGGACTCAAGAGCATACGTCTCAGGTTCTTGGCATTTCCCGCGCAGCCTTGAGTCATTATGAGAAGAACCGGCGTGAACCGGATACCGATACGCTTGCGAAATTTGCGGATATCTATCAGGTCTCGATCGACTACCTGGTGGGAAGAACCGACAATCCGGAGGCGACGCTTGATCCGGACGTCAGGGAGTTTGCCGGCAGCATCGAGCTGTCCGATCAGGAGCTTTTGGAGAAGTTCGCCTTCTCCATCGACGGCAGCCCGCTTACGCCCGAGGAATCCAAGATGTTCATCGCTTTCATTCGGGCGAACCGGTCTATGAGATAATCTGGAATATTGTAATGCTTGCAAACCTGCCGTTGGCGGGTTTTTTTGTTGTTTTAAGAACGGGTAGTAGGAGAAAGGAATCAAATAAGACAATTTGTTAATCCAATAGTCCTGATTCGACAAAAGCTCCTTTATTTTTCTCTGATTGCCGCTTCACATTCCGACACTCTTTGCACCTTCAGTCGGATATACTTTATCCTATGTTCCCAGTACATAGAGAAACTAAATAGGAAATGGGAGTGGGGTACAGGAATGAACAGCCATCAACCAGAAAGCAGCTCAAAATCTCCTGTGAAGGTATTGGACGTCAGGCAAGTGCTCGAACAGCTGGGGTTGCAGCCCGATGCCGCACTGAAGGAATTGTTCCCGGAACGAACCTCGCCGCCTCCTTCGGAGGACCGTCAGAACCGCACCTCGAAGAAATAAAGCGCTGAACGCCTCTCCCCCCAACCCGAGGCATCGCTTATCTCTACCGCTAGCTTTCCTCCATTCGCTACCATCTCGAAGGTCTCTCGGTACATACTCGATACACCTTGTATAGATACATATTGTATCAATACGGAGCCGGCTTGTCAGCCATCAGGATAGGCCCTCCCGCACTTAATGACGGCCGATACGGTCGTCTTTTGGTTATTTTCCCGGTGTTATGGGGCCATGCTGATCGAGAAAGGAGGTCATGATCAATGGACCTGCTGGCGATGGCCACGATGACGTTCTGCGTCATTTTTTTCCTCTACGCGATGCGCGCGATCGTGAACAAGGAAAGCGATCGGAAATTCTTTGCCCTGGCCGTTCTCGCCTCTCTTTGCGCCGGGGTTTCTTTCCTGCTTTTGATCGGAGCGATCGGCTCGATCATCCTTTGAAGGTTGCGCCGCGACCGGCCCTCTCCAACGGTGAGTATGGCATGGACGAGCTGCATCCCCGAAGAAACAGCACAAAATCAAAGAGCCGCCAGCCCATAATCGGGCTAGCGGCTCTTTGCATGCCGGCCGGCTGCATCGCCGGAGGCTTAGTTGCCTCCGACTCGCGCCAGCTCTCTCATATTGGCCTCGAAGGCGGCCAGCAGGGCTTCGTCGCCCTTCAGGCCTTGCGCCTCCTCGGCATGGCGGATCTGCTCCAACATCCGCTTGTAATCCTTTGGAATGACGCGGACGAAGTCGCCCAGCGACTGCTCCCAGTTCGCCAGGACGCGTTCGCCGATCGCGCTGCCCGTATAGCGGACATGGTCTTCGATCAGCGAGCGCAGCTCCTGCACGTCCGCCTCGTCCTCGACGCGCTCCAGCAGCACCATTTCCAGGTTGACCTGCTTGTAGAAGGTGCGGTTCTCATCGAGCACATACGCCACGCCGCCCGACATGCCGGCCGCGAAGTTCCGTCCCGTGCCCCCCAGCACGACGACGCGTCCGCCTGTCATGTATTCGCAACCGTGGTCGCCCGTACCCTCGACGACAACCTTGACGCCGCTGTTGCGCACGGCGAAGCGCTCGCCCGCGATGCCGCGGATGTACGCTTCCCCGCCCGTCGCGCCGTAGAAGGCGGTGTTGCCGATGATGACATTGTTCTCCGCCGCGAAGGTCGCCTTCGGCGACGGAGCGACGATGATCTTGCCGCCGGAAAGGCCCTTGCCGACGTAGTCGTTGGAGTCGCCCTCCAGCGAGAGCGTGATGCCCTTCGGCACGAACGCGCCGAAGCTCTGGCCGGCGGAGCCGACGAAGTGCATCTGGATCGTATCCTCCGGCAGCCCCTTGGCTCCGTAGCGGCGCGTCACCTCGCTGCCGAGGATCGTGCCGACGACGCGGTTGGTGTTGCAGATCGGGAACGTCGCCTTGACCGGCTCGCCGCTCTCCAGCGCGCTCTGGGCGGCCGGCAGCAGCGACTGCATGTCGAGCGACAGCTCGAGGCCGTGGTTCTGCTGCTGCACGTTGTAGCGGACCGCGTCCTGCGGCACCTCAGGCTGATGCAGCAGCGGCGTCAGGTCGATGCCCCGCAGCTTGTAGTGGTCCACAAGCTCCTTGGCTTCCAGTACATCGACGCGGCCGACCATCTCGTTGATCGTGCGGAAGCCGAGCTCGGCCATGTACTCGCGCATCTCCTGGGCGACGAACCGCATGTAGTTGACGACATGCGACGGATCGCCCATGAACTTCTTGCGCAGCTCCGGATTTTGCGTCGCGACGCCGACCGGACAGGTGTCCAGCTGGCAGACGCGCATCATGACGCAGCCGAGCACGACGAGCGGAGCGGTCGAGAAGCCGTACTCCTCGGCGCCGAGCAGCGTGGCGATCGCCAGGTCGCGGCCGTTCATGATCTTGCCGTCCGTCTCCACCACGACGCGGTCGCGCAGGTTGTTGAGCATGAGCGTCTGATGCGTCTCCGCCAGGCCGAGCTCCCACGGGAGGCCCGCATGGCGCATCGAGTTCATCGGAGACGCGCCCGTGCCGCCGTCGTAGCCGCTGACGAGGATGACGTCGGCGCGGCCCTTGGCCACGCCCGCCGCGATCGTGCCGACGCCGACCTCGGAGACGAGCTTGACGTTGATGCGCGCGCGCGGATTGGCGTTCTTGAGATCATGGATCAGCTCCGCGAGATCCTCGATCGAGTAGATGTCATGATGCGGCGGCGGCGAGATGAGGCCGACGCCCGGCGTGGAGCCGCGCACCTCGGCGACCCAAGGATACACCTTGCGGCCCGGAAGCTGTCCGCCCTCGCCCGGCTTGGCGCCCTGCGCCATCTTGATCTGGATCTCGTCGGCGTTGACGAGGTAGTTGCTCGTGACGCCGAAGCGTCCCGAGGCGACCTGCTTGATCGCGCTGCGGCGCGAATCGCCGTTGGCGTCCGGAATGAAGCGGGCCGGGTCCTCGCCGCCCTCGCCCGTGTTGGACTTGCCGCCGATGCGGTTCATCGCGATCGCGAGGCTCTCATGCGCTTCCTTGGAGATCGAGCCGAAGCTCATCGCGCCGGACTTGAACCGCTTCATGATCGCCTCGACGCTCTCGACCTCGTCGATCGGCACCGGCTGGCGGTCCTTCTTGAAGTCGAGCAGCGAGCGCAGCGTCATGAACTTGCGGTCCTCGCCCTGCACGAGATGCGAGAACCTTTTGTACAGCTTGTAGTCGCCAGCGCGGGAAGCCATCTGCAGCGTATGAATCGTCTGCGGGCTGAACAGATGGTCCTCCCCGTCCTTGCGCCACTGGTACTCGCCGCCGGAGTCGAGCTCGCGCTCTCCGCCCTGCTGCTCGGCATAGGCGCGGTGATGCGGCTTGAGAGCCTCCTGGGCGATGATGTCGAGGCCGATGCCGCCGATGCGCGAAGGCGTCCAGGTGAAGTACTTGTCGATGACCGACTCCTGCAGGCCGACCGCCTCGAAGATCTGCGCGCCGCGGTACGACTGGATCGTGGAGATGCCCATCTTGGACAGGATCTTGAGCACGCCCTTGGTCGCCGCCTTGATGAAGTTCTTGACGGCCTTGTCATGCGTCACGCCGCGCAGCATGCCCTGGCGGATCATGTCGTCGAGCGTCTCGAACGCCAGGTACGGGTTGATCGCGCTCACGCCGTAGCCGAGCAGCAGCGCGAAGTGATGCACCTCGCGCGGCTCGCCGGATTCCAGCAGCAGGCTGACGCGGGTACGCGTGCCTTCGCGGATCAGATGGTGATGCAGGCACGAGACGGCGAGCAGCGCCGGGATCGGGCAGTTGTCCTTGTCGGAGCCGAAGTCGGACAGGATGAGCACGTTATGCCCCTTGGCGATGACGCGGTCGGCCGCGTCGCACATCGTCTGCAGCGCCTGGCGCAGGCCGGCCTCGCCCCCGTCCGCCGGGAAGAAGATCGGCAGCGTGATCGACTTGAAGCCCGGACGGCGCACGTGGCGCAGCTTGGCGAACTCCTCGTTGGAGAGGATCGGCGAGTCGAGGCGGATCTGACGCGCGCTCTCCGGCTCCGGATGGAGCAGGTTGCGCTCCGGTCCGAGCGACGTGCCGGTCGCCGTGATGATCTCCTCGCGGATCGCGTCGATCGGCGGGTTGGTCACCTGGGCGAACAGCTGCTTGAAGTAGCTGTACAGCCGCTGCGGGCGCTCGGACAGGACGGCCAGCGGCGAGTCGTAGCCCATCGAGCCGACCGGCTCGACGCCGGAGGACGCCATCGGCTCGAGCACCTTGCGCAGGTCCTCGAACGTGTAGCCGAACGACTGCTGGCGCTGCTGCACCGTCGCATGCTCGAGCTCCGGCAGCTCCGGCGCGTCCGGCAGGTCGGCCAGGCTGATCAGGTTGTCGTCGAGCCACTGCTGGTAAGGCTTCTCGGAGGCGATGAGGCTCTTGACCTCCTCGTCGGAGACGATGCGGCCCTCCTTGGTGTCGACGAGCAGCATGCGGCCCGGACGCAGGCGGTCCTTGTACAGGATCTCCTCCGGCTCGACCGGCACGGTGCCGGCCTCGGAGCCGAGGATGATGACGTCGTCCTTGGTGACGTAGTAGCGCGCCGGGCGCAGGCCGTTGCGGTCGAGCACGGCGCCGATCTGCGTGCCGTCGGTGAACGCCATCGCGGCCGGTCCGTCCCACGGCTCCATCAGGCAGCTGTGGTATTCATAGAAGGCTTTTTTCTCCGGGCTCATGTCCTCGTGGTTCGACCACGGCTCCGGCACCATCATCATCGCCACATGCGGCAGCGAGCGGCCGGCCAGGTACAGGAACTCCAGCGTGTTGTCGAACATCGCCGTGTCGGAGCCGTCCGGGTTGATGATCGGCTTGATCTTGTCCAGGTCCTCGCCGAACAGCTCGGAGGCGAACAGCGACTGGCGCGCGTGCATCCAGTTGACGTTGCCGCGCAGCGTGTTGATCTCGCCGTTGTGGATCAGGTAGCGGTACGGATGCGCGCGCTCCCAGCTCGGGAACGTGTTGGTGCTGAAGCGGGAGTGGACGAGCGCGATCGCCGTCTCCATCGCCTCGTCATTGAGATCGACGTAGAACGAGCGCACCTGCTCGGTCGTGAGCATGCCCTTGTAGACGATCTTCTTGGACGAGAAGGATGGGAAATAGAACATGTCGCCGCCCTCGAGCCCCGCATAGCGGATCGCCAGCTCGGCGCGCTTGCGGATGACGTACAGCTTGCGCTCGAAAGCCAACTCGTCCGCGAGTGCCGCATCACGCGACACGAACACCTGGCGCACGTAAGGCTTGGCCTTGAGCGCCGACTCGCCGAGCTTGGCGTCGTCGGTCGGCACGGTGCGCCAGCCGATGACGCGCTGGCCTTCCTCGGCGATGATCGCCTCGAGCTTGCTCTCGAGCGCCTCGCGCACGGCCGAGTCCTGCGGCAGGAAGAGCATGCCGACCGCATAATCGCCCTCGGCGGGCAGCTCGACGTCCTGGCGGCTCAGCTCGCGCTTGAAGAAGCCATGCGGAATCTGCAGCATGATGCCCGCGCCGTCGCCAGTGTTTGGCTCGCTGCCCTGGCCGCCGCGATGCTCCATGTTCTCCAGCACGGTCAGCGCCTGCCGGATGATCGTATGGGACTTCACTCCCTTGATGTGCGCGACGAAGCCCATGCCGCAAGCGTCTTTTTCGAACTGTGGATCGTAAAGGCCTTGTTTCGGCGGCAATCCCGTCATTTTCCTGTTCATCGGATGGCAACCTTTCTGTCGGAGGATGGATATAGAACGGACGGCTGCGAACGGCTACCTATTAGATAGACATCTTCACTCCGGAAGCGGCTCCCGCCTGGCATGGAAGCTCTCCGATTCCATCTCATGAATAAAGATGCATATTAATACATATCCATTACGTCCCGTCCCGTCGTTCAAAAGGCAGAAATCGGTCGGATCTCCCGGACGGCGATCCCGGAAAAAGGAAGGGGGGCTTATATAGCTATTCCTCGATTTTATCACTAGGGTCGGCGCAGATCAATTTAATCTTTTTGATCGCGAGAGGAAAAGTTTCGCTCCCGATCCCTCCCTTCCCTTGCGCGGCAAGGGATTGAAGCGGGTCCAACCGTTGCTTTGCCACGCCACAGCGGCGCTTCTGCATTCATCCTATCACAAGGCTCGGCAGCTTGGGTATACCAAGTTTAAGGAATGGCGGATCTGCCCGAACGATGACGTTCCATGTCAGGTCAAAGTGAGCCGGCACATGTATACTCATGCAAATTTTTGAACCAAAACTGCAACTGCGGCGGCCGCGGCTTCATGAAAACGCTGTCTCGCTGTCAGCTTGCCGGAAGCTCCGGCGCAGGGGCGCGGGCATGGGATGCAGGGCGCGGGATGCGGGGCGCGGGATGCGGGGCGCGGGATGCCGGCGCGGGATGCCGGCGCGGGATGCGGGCGCGGGATGCCGGCGCGGGATGCCGGCGCGGGATGCCGGCGCGGGATGCGGGCGCGGGATGCGGGCACGGGAGTGCGGGCACGGGATGCGGACACGGGAGTGCGGGCGCGGGATGCAGACACGGGAGTGCGGGCACGGGATGCCGGGCGCCTGAGGCGAAGCGCTCCGAGCGCTAACGATACTGTCGATCGCTATTGGCCTCAAAAGAGCCCAATTCGAAATGTAACGATACTGAGACGCGCTATTGGAGGCTGGAGAGCCGATTTTGCGGGTTTTAGGAGCAATAGCGCTTATGAGTATCGTTAGAAGTTCCAAAGGGCGGTGTGGAGCGAAATAACGTCTCTGAGTATCTTTAGCGCTGTGCATGGTGCGGGCGGCGCAACAGAAGCAGACGGCAGCCGCTTCTCCTTCTTCAGCAGATACGGGTTGTCGAGGGTGCAGCGCACAACGGCATGGCGTAGGTCCACTTGCATAGGGCGATGCATGGAGGAAGCGAACGACGAAGTCACAGGATGCTGACAGGGCGCGCGAAGGACGGAAATGACTCAAGCCCGAAACGCAGACAACGCACGAATGCACGCAGGCGGCGTGCGCTCAGGGCGCAGGCGGCGCAAGACTGCATGGATTCAGGCGACACCCAGGCGGCGCAACACCGCATGGACGCAATCGATGCCCAAGCGGCGCAAGACCGCATGGACGCAATCGATGCCCAGGCGGCACAAGACCGCACGGACGCAGACGGGGCGCAGGCGGCGCAAGACTGCATGGATGCAGACGGTGCCCAAGCGGCACAAGACCGCGCGAGCGCGCGCAAAGGACAGCGGCGACTCGTGCTCGAGGCGCAGACAGCGCGGACTGACGAGAGTCCGCGCCGAGCGCCGGCTACCGGTAGTCCGCGGACACGGTCCGCAGCTGGTCGGCCGCGCGCGCCGCCCAGCGCTGCAGCCGGTCGAGCTCCTCCAGCATGCGGGCGACGGCCTGCTCGCGGGAGGCTTCGTACTCCGGCAGCTCCGCCGCGGCATGCGGCTGGATGTCGCGGTTCGGCACGAGCGCCTTTTCGCGATGGGCCAGCGCCCGCCTTTCATGGAAGAAAGGCACGTCGGGATCGTACGGATGGTGCAGGTCGCCCTGCTCGGGATGGCGCAGCACGGCCAGCGTCTCCACGACGCTTCTTGGCGAGCCCTGCTCGACCAGCCTGCCCGCATACTCCCCCGTCTTGTAGACGAAGCGCACCCAGCCCTCCGCGGCCTTGGCCTGATTGTCGTCGCTCATCGGTCATCGTCTCCTTCGGATCGTTTCCCCAAGAATATAGGAAGCGGGCCGGTAAGCACAAGCGGACAAGCCAAGCTTGTTTTATAGGCGGCGCTCGTCGTAATATTGGAAGTGGAAAAGTAGGTGAGTGCATGCGTAAAAAAAGAGTGCTGCTGCTATCGGAGGGGTTCGGATCCGGACACACCCAAGCGGCATATGCGCTCGCTGCCGGGCTGAGGCAGCTGTCTCCGGATGTCCAGACCCGCGTGCTGGAGCTGGGCAAATTCCTGAATCCGGTGCTCGGTCCTCTGATCATGTCCGCCTATCGCAAGACGGTCGGCAAGCAGCCCAAGCTGGTAGGCATGATGTACCGCACCAACTATAAGCGATCGTTCAACCGGTTCGCGCAGCTCGCGATTCACCGGATCTTCTATACCCAGACGGAGCAGGTCATCCAGCAGCTGCGCCCGGAGATCATCGTCTGCACGCATCCCGGCCCGAACACCGCCGTCGCCAGGCTCAAGCGGCTCGGCCTCGACGTGCCTCTTTACACGCTGATCACCGATTACGACGCGCACGGCACCTGGGCCAGTCCGGAGGTCAACCACTACCTCGTCTCCACGCCGGTCGTCAAGCGCAAGCTGATGGACCGCGGCATCCCGTCCGGCCGCATCGAGGTGACCGGCATCCCGGTCCATCCGCAGTTCTGGGAGTCCCAGGACCAGGTCCAGGCGCGGAGCGGGCTGGGCTTGCGGAACCTGCCGACGGTGCTGGTCATGGGCGGCGGCTGGGGGCTCATGGAGGAGGAAGACGAGCTCTTCACCTACATGACCCGCTGGCGCGAGGAGGTTCAGCTCATCTTCTGCACGGGCACCAACGAGAAGTCGCGGGAGAGCATGCTGGCCGACGAGCGGTTCAACCATCCGAACATCCAGGTGCTCGGCTTCACGCGCGAGATCTCCAAGCTGATGGACGCCTCCGACCTGCTCGTGACCAAGCCCGGCGGCATGACCTGCACCGAGGGCATGAGCAAGGGCATCCCGATGCTGTTCTACAAGCCGATTCCCGGCCAGGAAGAGGAGAACCTGGACTACTTCGTCGGCAGCGGCTTCGGCGAGATGCTGCAGTCGGCTGCGACGATCGACCGCTGGTTCCAGCTCATCCAGGAGCCCTACAGCTCCGGCCGGCGCCGGCAGCGGCTGCAGTCCAAGAGCAGCCAGCAGTACGATCCGCAGGAATGCCCGTCGGCCGTGCTGCGGCTGATGCGCTGACCGCCGACGCGGAGACGTCCGCGTCAGGCGCAGGGACAGGATCTGCGCAAGCGACTGCGACGGACGCGCGGACGGCGCGCCGAGCGTTTGGAGCGCATGCGCCGAGGCAATACCTATACGGGGGACGGGAGGACGCTCCCTCCCCTTTTCTTTCTCCAACACGTATTCTACGCCTCTAAAGGCAAAAGCCAAGGAGATGAGCCGATTGAACAACAAGGCATTGGACGGCAAGACCGTCATCGTCCGGCTGGAGATCGACTCCGGCACCAACTTCAGCTCGGTCGTATCCGCCATCGAGGCGGCCGGCGGCGACATGATCGCCATCGACGTCATCCAGACGGGCAAAGGCAGCACGACGCGCGACTTGACGGTCAAGGTGAAGGACACCGGCACGACGGAGCGGCTCGGCAAGACGCTGGGGCAGCTGCCGGGCATCCGGGTCATCAACACCTCCGACCGCACCTTCCTGCTGCATCTCGGGGGCAAGATCACCGTTCAGCCCAAGACCGCCATCCACAACCGCGACGACCTTTCCCGCGTCTACACGCCTGAGGTGGCACGCGTCTGCACGGCCATCCACGAGGATCCGTCCAAGGCGTTCACGCTGACGATCAAGCGCAACATGGTCGCGGTCGTCTCCGACGGCAGCGCAGTGCTCGGCCTCGGCAACATCGGCCCCGAAGCGGCGATGCCCGTCATGGAGGGCAAGGCGATGCTGTTCAAGCAGTTCGCCGACGTCGACGCGTTCCCGATCTGCCTGGACACGCAGGATACCGAGGAGATCATCCGCACGGTGAAAGCGATTGCACCTGCCTTCGGCGGCATCAACCTGGAAGACATCAGCTCGCCGCGCTGCTTCGAGATCGAGGAGCGGCTGCGCGAGGAGCTCAACATCCCGGTGTTCCACGACGATCAGCACGGCACCGCCGTCGTCCTGTACGCGGGCCTGCTCAACGCGCTGCGCCTGACGGGCAAGTCGATCGAGGACGCGCGCATCGTCGTCTGCGGCATCGGCGCGGCCGGCACCGCCTGCACGAAAATGCTGCTCGCCGGCGGCGCCCGCAACGTGCTCGGCGTCGACCGCGACGGCATCCTGACGGCGGATCGCGACTACGCGCATCCGATGTGGAACTGGTACGCCGCGAATACGAATCCCGGACGCGTCTCCGGCAGCCTGGCCGATGCCGTCGCCGGAGCGGATGTATTCATCGGCCTGTCGGCCGGCGGCATCCTGAAGCGCGAGATGGTGCTCACGATGAACGAGCAGCCGATCGTGTTCGCGATGGCGAATCCGGAGCCGGAGATCCGGCCCGAGGAGGCCGAAGACATCGTCGCGGTCATCGCCACCGGGCGCTCGGACTATCCGAACCAGATCAACAACGTGCTCTGCTTCCCGGGCATCTTCCGCGGAGCGCTCGACTGCCGCGCGACGACGATCAACGAGGAGATGAAGCTGGCCGCGGCCGAGGCGATCGCCTCCACCGTCGGCGAGGACGAGCTGAGCCGCAGCTACATCATCCCGAGCGTGTTCAACGCCAAGGTCGTCGAGGAAGTGCGCCGCCGCGTCGTGCAGGCGGCCCGCGAGAGCGGCGTCGCCCGCCGGAATCCGCGGGAATAGCGCGCGGCACGCGGCAGCGGCGTCGCCCGGCGGAATCCGCAGGAACAGCAGGCGGCAGCAAGGCCGGTTCGCCGCGCGAGAGCGGCTCTGCAGCTGGCGCAGACGAAGCAGCCGTTGCGGCTGGCCTTAGAAAAGAAACAAGGCAGAGAGCTCGCTCTCTGCCTTGTTTCTTTCTTGCCGCGGAACGCTTCGCTTTGCCGGCGGTCAGAGGCCGGCCGTGCGGGCGGCTGGAGCTTCCGTAGAGCCGAGGCTCGATTGGCGCCGCGCTCCCTTTCCATAGAAGAAGGATGAGCTGAGCAGGATCGCGGCGATCAGGCTGAAGACGATCATGCCGCTGGTTCGGTCAAGCAGCCAACCGCCGAGCAGCGGACCGAGAAAGTAACCGAAGTTGCCGAATGTCTGCGCGCCGAAATACGTGCCGCGAAGCGCCCCTGGCGCCAGCCGGTCCAGGAGCAGGCTGCCTGCCGGGTAATTGAGGATTTCGCCGATCGTGAACAGAATCATCGAGACGAAAAGCAGAGGAATGGTCGGAGAGATGCCGAAGCCGACCAGGCCGAGCGCGAACAGGATGTTGCCCGCATGGATCGCCGAGATGGGACGATGCTTTTCGAGCAGCCTGGACAGCGGCATCTGCAGGACGATGACCGTGACGGCATTCGCCGTCATGAGCCAGCCGAACACGTAGACGCCCTGATTGAAGCTCATCTCCAGATGTTGCGAGAGCGTGACGGCATGCTGGCTGTAGCCGATGGCGACGAGGATCGCGCCGATCGTGTACAGCTGAAGCACCCGGTCGCGGCGGACGGCGGCCCATGCGGAACCGATCGTGACCTTCTCCTTTTTGGCTGCGCCCTCGATCTCCTTTATACCGAACGCATTCATCATCGCGAACAGGATGCAGCCGTAGAGCAGGAAAATGAGTCCCGTCACGAGAAAGGGAAGCGGGCTGCTGCCGACGCCGAGATAGACGCCGAGCAGCGGTCCGATGGCGACGCCGACGTTGCCCATCAGATAACGGAGCGAGTACAGCTTGAACCGGCGCTCCGGCTCGGTGAGATCGCCCATCAACACTTGGGAGACTGGCTCGAACCAGGAGCGGCAAATGCCGTTCAGCAGGCTTAGCAGAAACAGCAGCGCCGGCTGCATGAAGAAGGCGAATCCGATGAAGACGGCGCTCCAGGCGAAAAGCGAGATGAACATGATGAGCCTGCGGCCGCAGCGGTCTGACAAAGCTCCGCCGATGAAGCCTCCGAACGTGCCGGCGAGAGATCCCGCACCGGCGACGAAGCCGATCATCGCCGCGCTCATGTCGGTGTTTTTGGCGAGGTACAGGGCGAGAAACGGCATGCTCATCGACATCGCGATCCGGGAGATCATCTGGCCGAAGAGCAGCGACGTGACTATCGGATGGTAGCTGCGGAACAGAAGCTGAATTCGGTTCATGGCTTCACCGACCTTGGAAGGATTGGCATGTACAGGATGCGACGATCGATGCTGGACATGGGCGGACGAATTCGTCTTGGATTAGAGCACGCATGATCAAACGGGCGGTCGGTTGCGACGGCCCGCGGACGGACAGGAGCCCATTTTATACCAGATACGTCCGATCTGCACAGGTATATTTTGGACTAGACCGTTTTCCCCCTGCCGCGGCGCGTCCTAGGGCCGTGTAGCACTAGCGGGCGTGCTATCCAGCGGCTGCGGCGCTTCTTAACGCCAAATTTGCCGTCAGCGGCATCCGGTTCCCCGGCTGCCGCACTTCTTAACGACAATATTGCCTTTAGCAAGGCCGGTTCCCCCGTCGCGGCGCTTCTTAACGCCAAATTTGCCGTTTAGCGAAAGCGTCTCCACTCCGTGGACCCGGCTCTGCTTAAGCATGGTCAGCCCCGCTCTCCGAGCTCCGGCACATAACGATATCGGCGAGCGCGTTTCCCTGCGGATATCAACTGGACTTTCCCTTCAAGCATCAGCTTCTTCAGGTACTTGATGACCGTCCTAGGATCGAGGCCAAGCTCGTCCGCAGCTTTGCTTGGATAGATGCACTCGCTGTGCTTTCTCGCATAATCCAACAAGGCTTGTTCGGCCAATGGACGCTCGGCCCGGCGGCCGGCACGCGCATAACGCATGATGTCCGGCTTCAGAAAATCGCGGATCAACGCCGGATCTTCCTTCAATGCATCATAGGCGATGGAAATATTCGTGTACCCTCTGCTGTGAAGGTACAGCTCTCGCATCAGCTCTCGTCTGTATCCCGTCCGATCGGCCTGCTGCACATGCGGGCCGAAGCCTTTCACATCGATGTTGAAACGACGCAGGCCCGGCAGCCACGCGAAATCCAGATACAGCGTCCCGCCTCTCCAATCCCGCACCTCATACTCGGGATGCAGATCATCGAAATTCCCGACCAGCGGCCACCAGACGTTCTTTAGAAAAAGCGCCTCTCCATGACCGTGCCCGCGCTTCAGACGATCCTTCCTCTCCCCTCTCCTGGCTCTGAGATGCCGCTCCATCCATGCATTCCGCGCTTCTTCGAATTCTTGCATCCGATTTTTGTCCATGTCCATCTGCTCCTTCGCATTCAAATCGAAAAAACGCCCGGTTTCATGCCTCGCCTCCTGCCCGGTCCCCTGTAAAGGGAATCCGAGAACAAGATTCGAAGAGAAACAGGACGTTCTTCGTCACTGCATGTCTTGCTTATCTGTCTGTGCCAGCCGTTTAGGAAAAAAGCCTCCAGCTCGATTTCATCCGAAAGCCCCGCCGGCTTTCAGACTAGCAGCTCCGCTCCCTACAGCGCGCTGCCGCCGAACATGAAGCGCGTCTTCCAGGTCGAGTTCTGCGGGATGTCCGTCACCTGCACGCCGCCCGACTCCTTGGAGTACGTCTGCAGGATCTTGTTGTCGCCGAGGTAGATGCCGACATGGGAGATGAGCGAGGCGTCGAGGCTCTCCTCGGCCGTCATGTCCTTGCCGATCGCGGTGGTCGTGAAGAACATCAGGTCGCCGCGCTTCAGCTCGTTCCAATCCTGCGTATAGGCGCCTTTGTTCTTGACCTGCAGGCCTTGGCCGCGCGAGTCGGCTGCCAGCTTGATCCCGAGAGCGTCGAGAAAAGCTTGGCGCACGAAGTCCGAGCAATCGAACGTTGTCGTGTCGCTGCGGCTGGAGCCGAACTCATACGGCGTGCCGAGGTACTTGAGGCCGGCGGCGATGACCGCCTCCAGCTCCGGCGAGGCGAGGCCTTCCCCATCGCCGGACGGAGCCGGCGTCGGCGATGCGGGAGCCGCGCTCGGCGTCGGCGATGCGCCAGGAGCAGGCGTCGCGGATGGAGCGCTCGGGAGCGTCCCTGTCACGGCGATGTACTTGGCGTCGGAGCTGACGTAGCCGGATTGGCCCGATGCGTCGACGATCTGGTACCAGCTGCGATTGGAAGTGGAGACGATCTGCACGGCCTCGCCCGTCTTCAGGTAGCGGATGCGGTCTTGCGAAGTGGACGGGCCGACGCGGAACGCCACCGCCGAAACGGCCTTCGCGTTCGGCGAGAACGCCTCCGCGCCGCCTGCTGGCGTCGGCGTCGCGGTCGCCGCCGGCGCCTTGCTCGGCGTCGGCGTCGCAGTCGGCGTCGGCGTCGCGGTCGGCGTCGGCGTCTTGCTCGGCGTCGGCGTCGCGGTCGGCGTCGGCATCGCGGTCGGCGCCGGGGACTTGCTTGGCGTCGGCGTCGCAGTCGGCGTCGGCGTCTTGCTCGGCGTCGGCGTCGCGGTCGCCGACGGCGCCTTGCTCGGTGTCGGCGTCGCCGCCGGCGTCGCAGTCGGCGCCGGCGTCGATGCTCCGGGCAAGACGCCGGTTACGGTGACGTATTTCTTGTCGGAGCTTATGTATCCGCTGTTGCCCTGCTCATCCAGGATCAGATACCAGTACGCGGTCGGCACGGCCACGATCTGCACCTGCTCGCCCTTGTTCAGGTAGCGGATGCGGTCGCTGGAAGCGGAGGCGCTCTTGCGCAGCGTGACGGTAGCCGCAATCTCCGCGTTCGCGGCGAGCGACGGCTTGGCGGAGGCGGCAGGCTCCTCGATCAGGCTGATGTAGGCGGAGGAGGAAGAGACGAAGCCGATCTTGCCTGCGCGTTCCTTGACTTTGTACCAGCTGCCGTCCACCCGCTCGAGCACGGTGAGCGGCTCCCCTTTGGCGAGCAGGCGGAGCACCTTGCCCTTGGTCGACGGCTCTTCCCTCAGGTTGACGGTGGACTGGGTGACGGCAAGCTGGGCGGCGGCGGATGGAGCGGCCTCCGCCCCGGTCGGGGGCATGCCCGCAAGCAGCAGGCTCGCGGCCAGAACGGCGGCGACGGGCTTTCTCATTCGATCACGACTCCTCATCTGGTTGAATGTCGATTGTCCATGGTCTAGATCACAGGTAGGTTATCGGCATCCGGCTTGTCCGGATTTAGGCTTGACTCTGTCGAAGGAGGAGCGATCGTGCGGCTCGCTGGGATGTTCTGGCGGCTTCTGGTGTCTATTGTAAATAAAACCGGCAAAAAGCGCATGGACCGCTGCTCCCAAGTTCGCCGCGGACTCAAGCTAGGACGAGCGGCCCGCCCGCGCCGAGCCTCCAGGGCCGCTCTGTTTTTTACATAAAAAAAAAGCCCGCCTCCGTCCCTGAAGGGACTTGGAAGCGGGCTGACGGACGGAAAGCAGGCTCAAGCCGGCTCCGGCTCGTAAGGCTCCACATGCACATGCACGTTCATGATGTTGTGCTTGCGCTCCATCCGGCTCTCGATCTCGTCGCTGATCCGATGGCTCTCGACCAGGCTCAGCCTGGAGTCGACGGTCACGATGACGTCGACGAGCACATGGCTGCCGTGGACGCGGGCTTTGAGGTCCTTGATCGACTTGACGCCCTCGACCTTCTCGATCGAGCTGCGCAGCGTGCGCAGCTCGCCGTCGTCGAAGCCGTCGGTCAGCGCATGGGTCGAGCCGTAGAAAATTTCCCATGCCGTCTTGCAGATGATGAGGCCGACGGCGATCGCCGCTACGGGATCGAGCCACGGCATGCCGAGCGAAGCGCCGGCGATGCCGACCGCCGCGCCGATGCTGACAAGCGCGTCCGACAAATTGTCCTTGGCCGCGGCGTCCAGCGCCTGGCTCTTGATCTGCCGGGCGAGGCGGCGGTTGTACAGATAGACGCCGAGCATGACGACGGCCGAGACGATCGCCACGACGGCGGACAGGATGTTCGGCGCCTCCTCGCGCCCGGCGAACAGCGAGCGCACGGAGCTGATCAGCACCTGCAGGCCGACCGTCGCCATGATGAAGGAAGCGATGAGCGAGGCGATCGTTTCCGCGCGGAAGTGTCCGTAGGGATGGTCCTCGTCCGGCGGCTTCTGCGAGATGCGCAGGCCGATGAGCACGGCGAACGACGCGACAATGTCGGTCAGATTGTTGAAGCCGTCCGCAGACAGCGCCTTGGAGGCGAACAGGTAGCCCGCGCCGATCTTGGCGATGGACAGCACGACATACGCGCCGATGCTGATCCAGGCTCCGCGCTCTCCTCGGCGCATATCGGCGTATTGTTGCTCGGTAGACACGTTTTCTTTCCCCTCTCAAAAAACACTCTCCCCACCTTACCGTCCGATCCCCCAGTGGGTCTAGAGAAACATTGTTGTCCTAATGCGCCTTTTTGTGGCTCTGCGCAACACTTTCCGCCTCCTGCAACGCCGCTTAGCCTGCTCTGGATATGCCATTTTTATGCAGGATGACGTCTCGTTTTTTCCACGCGGCGGCAGCAAAAAAAATCCAAGGCAGAGGGGGCTGCCTTGGATTCGTAGCCTCGCGCTGCGCCGCAGCGCCTGCGGTCGAGGCCGCCTATTGCCAGGAGGCCAGCTCGCTGCCGCAGCGCGTGCAGCGCTTGGCGTCGAGCCGGTTCTCCGCCTTGCAGCGGCCGCAGAGCACATGCACCTGGCCCTCGAGCTGCAGCGCCGGCAGCACGCCCTCTTCGGGGAAGGGGGCGCCGCAATCCGGGCAGTAGCGGGCCTCATGGTCGGCCTCGCGCCCGCAGGTCGCGCAAGCCTTGAGCGCCTTGAGCGCGCGGATGCGCTGCTCGAGCTGGTCGATCTGCCCCTGCGCCGACACGATCTGCTGGCAGAGCCGATGGGCGGCCTCATGGGAGGCGGCCATGTCGTCCTTCATATAAGCGGCGAACACGGCGTCGCCGATCTCTTTCTTGAGCCGCGAGATGTCGCGCTGGCGAAGCGCGACCTGGGACTTGAGCCGCGCGGTCTCCATCGTCTGCTGAGCCGCCTTCGCCGCTTCGGCCGCTCCTTGCTTCATTTTGTCGAATATGGACATGATGCACGCTCCCCGCTTCCGGGATGAAGGTTCTTCCCCTAAGGCTACACCAATCGCAGCTTGACCGGCAAGGCATGACAGTTGTCATGTCGGATCGCTTACGGCTATGACTGCCTGCGCCCCGCCCCTTTCCCTATACTGGAATTATCAGCCGCAGCGCTCCGCGCGCCATACGGCCACCCGGGAGGAAGCCATGAACCAGACGAAACAGCTCCGCAAGATGATCGCTCCCTTCGAGCGCAACGACAAGACCGCCAGCGTGCGCCAGCTGCTCAATACGATCCCGCCGTTCATCCTGCTCTGGATCGCGGCTTATGCCAGCTTGCAGGTCTCGTATGCCCTGACGCTGCTGCTGTCCGCGCTCGCGGCCGGCTTCCTCATCCGCAGCTTCATCATCTTCCACGACTGCTGCCACGGCTCGTTCTTCCGCAGCCGCAAGGCCAACGACGCGCTCGGCACGCTGCTCGGCATCCTGACGCTGTTCCCATACGAGCAATGGAAGCACAGCCACAACATCCACCACGCCGGCAGCGGCAACCTGGAGCGCCGCGGCACGGGCGACATGTGGCTGCTCACCGTCAAGGAATACAAGGAAGCGTCCGCTTGGACCAAGCTGCGCTACCGCATCTACCGCAACCCGTTCGTGCTGTTCGTCGTCGGACCGATCGCGCTCATCCTGATCACCTACCGCTTCAACGAAAAAGGCGCGCGCCTCAAGGAGCGCCGCAACACCTGGCTGACCAACGCCGGCATCGCCGTCCTCTACTCGCTGCTCATCTGGGCGATCGGCTGGCAGTCGTTCCTGCTCGTGCAGCTGCCGGTATTCTGGATCTCCGGCGCCGCCGGCATCTGGCTGTTCTACGTCCAGCATCAGTTCGAGGACTCCTACTTCGAGCATGAGGAAGAGTGGGACTACGTCAAGGCGGCCGTAGAAGGCAGCTCGTTCTACAAGCTGCCCGCCTGGCTGCAATGGCTGACCGGCAACATCGGCTACCACCATGTGCATCATCTGAGTCCGCGCGTGCCGAACTATCATCTGCAGCAGGCGCATGAAGCCGCGCCGCCGCTCGAGCATGCGACGACAATCACGCTGCTCACGAGCCTCAAGTCGCTGCGCTTCAACCTGTGGGACGACGAGCGGCGCCAGTTCGTCACGTTCCGCGAAGGCATCCGCCGCGCCGCGGAGCCGCCGCTTCGCTCCACCGGACGCCCGGCCTGAGACGGATATTTTGCCGGATAGTATGCTACAATGAGGCTAACCATCCCTGCCGGAAGACAGCGGCCTGAGCGCCGCCGTCCGGCCCAAGGAGCAAGCAGCGCATGCAGCAAAAATGGAATCAGATCCTGCCCCGCAACACCGGGCTCGGACCGTATATCTGGCTGGCCTTCATCGTCCTGCCGTTCTATTTCATCTTCCGCTACCCGGATACGGGCAGCATCCTCGCCGGCAGCCTCATGGTTGCCGTCTTTTTCATCTGCTACCGGCTCACGCGCGAGGGCCGGGGCTGGCGGATGTATACCGGCATCGCGATCCAGATGGCCATTTCGGCGGCGATGACGATTTATTTCCACTACCCTTACTTCGGCTTCTTCCTGGCGTTCTACATCGGCAACACGCGCAGCAGGGCCGGCTTCACGAGCCTCTATGTCGTGCATCTCGTGCTCGTCGCCGCCACGATCTATACCGCCTACTTCATGCATAACCGCTTCTTCATCCAGCAGTCGCCCTTCGTCGCGATCCTGCTGATCGGCGTCTCGGTGCTGCCGTTCAGCCGCTACAACTGGCTCAAGCAGGAGCGGCTCCAAGGGCAGCTCGAGGATGCCAACCGACGCATCGCCGACCTGCTCGTGCTGGAGGAGCGGCAGCGGATCGCGCTCGACCTGCATGACACGCTCGGCCAGCAGCTGTCGCTCATCCGCCTCAAAAGCGACCTTGCCGGCAAGCTCGTCTCCAAAAATCCCGAGCGGGCCCGCGCGGAAATGAGCGACGTGCACCAGACCGCGCGCATCGCGCTGCAGGAGGTGCGCGACATGGTCTCGCATATGCGCGGAGCCCGGCTCGAGGACGAGCTCGGGCGGGTCGGCCAGATTTTGCGCGCGGCCGAGATCGAGTTCGAGCTGGTCGGCGATCCGAAGCTTGCGCATACGTCCCGGTTCACCGAGAACGTGCTCAGCATGTGCGTCAAGGAGGCGGTCACGAACGTCGTCAAGCATAGCCGGGCTTCCCGCTGCCTCGTGCGGATCGAGCAGAAGCCCGACCTGCTCCGCGTGCTCGTCCAGGACAACGGCATCGGCATGCGGCTGCCGCGCGCCCAGGATCGGGGCAACGGCCTGCAAGGGATGAAGGAGCGGCTCGAGTTCATCAACGGCAGCCTCCAGATCGGCCAAGGCGCCGGTATGGATTCGAAGTCGGCCGCCGGCGCGAAAGCCTCCGATTCAAAGGGCGGGACGCGCGCTGCCGGGGCGGACGGCGCTGTCGGAAGGCCGGGCACGACGCTGTATATGATTGCGCCGCATAATGTCAGCCGCAGAGAAAAGGAGGATTTCCAATGATCCGAATCGTGCTTGCCGAGGACCAGCGGCTGCTGCTGGGCGCTCTCGGCTCCCTCATCGACCTCGAGGAGGACATGCAGGTCGTCGGCCAGGCGACGAGCGGCGAGGACGCCGTCGCGCTCGTGCGCAAGCACAAGCCCGACATCTGCATCATGGACATCGAGATGCCCGTCATGAACGGGCTCGAGGCGGCCGAGCAGTTGAAGGACAGCGGCTGCCGGGTGATGATCCTGACGACGTTCGCCCGCAGCGGTTACTTCGAGCGGGCGCTCAAGGCGGGCGTGCAGGCGTATCTGCTCAAGGACAGCTCGAGCGACGAGCTCGCCACGTCCATCCGCAGCGTCATGGAAGGACGCCGCCTGTACGCGCCCGAGCTCGTCGACGAGGTGTACAACGAGAGCAACCCGCTCACCGAACGCGAGCGGGAAGTGATGGAGCTCGTCTCCGCCGGCAAAAACACCAAGGAGATCGCGAGCCAGCTGTACCTCTCGAGCGGCACGGTCCGCAACTACATCTCCGTCATCCTCGACAAGCTCGGCGTCAGCAACCGGATCGAGGCCGTCTCCCGCTTCAAGGAGAAGGGCTGGTTCAAGTGAAATTGAGTAAAGGCCGCAAAAGCCGACTAATCGGCTTCTGCGGCCTTATTTTCGCTCCTCGCCTGCTCTATCCGCTGCTCTAACTCCGCCGTTGCTCGGAAAAACCGAGCAACTCCGCTCTAAACACTCCCCTAGCGCCGACGTT
>NZ_KE383858.1:25976-76327 GCF_000422485.1 Paenibacillus pasadenensis DSM 19293 | reverse complement strand
CGATTCAGAGGCTGTAACTCGAAAATGTCGGGTTGCGGGCGTCCGGGAGCTCGGGCCAGTGGCTGTAACCCGAAAATGTCGGGTTGCAGGCGTCCGGCGGACGATCGCTTGGTAGGTCAAGTGAAGCGCGACCATCCGAGCGAAGTTGGACTTGGAGCAAAGGTCGCTTGTGCTGCGGCAGTGGGCGTGCTGGCCCAGCGGAGCGGACGGAATCCTCCTGGAGAAGCGGCAGCGGTTCCCTTGAAGGCCGGATTCCTTCCGTTTCGGAAAGGGAGATCAGAGGAATCTGGGCTTCAGCGGAATCGGAGGGAGGTTCCGTCCGCGCAGCGGCTCTCCCCGGTACGCAGCTTCGTCCGCGCTGCGGCTCTCCCCGGCACGCAGCTCCCTCCGCGCAGCGGCTGTCCTCGGCACGCTGCTCCGTCCGCGCAGCGGCTCTCCCCGGCACGCAGCTTCGTCCGCGAAGCGGCTCCAGCCGTCCGCGAAGCGGCGGACTACGCCAATAACCCCCGCCGCTCGGAAGCCAGGCTTCCGAGCGGCGGGGGCCAGCGGCTTCCCGTCGGCTCAGCCCTTCACGCCGCCGACGGTCATGCCTTTGACGAAGTATTTCTGCAGGAACGGATAAACGATGATCATCGGCAAGCTCGCCACGATCGTCATCGTCGCGCGGATCGACGTCGGCGTGACGAAGTTGGCGCTCGCGTTCGCGCTGTTGGCGAACGCCGAGGCGGACGTCATCGACGAGTTCGAGTTGGAGTTGGCCAGCATCTTCATCAGCTCGTACTGCAGCGTGCTGAGGTTGGCCTTCTCGGAGTTGTACAGGAAGACGTCGAACCACGAGTTCCACTGGAACACGCCGGTGAACAGCGCCACGGTGGCGAGCGCCGGCAGCGCCAGCGGAATGACGATCTGCATGAACGTGCGGAACTCGCCCGCGCCGTCGATGCGCGCCGACTCGATGATGCCCTCCGGCAGCCCTTCGATGAAGGAGCGGATGACGATCATGTTGAACACCCCGATGATGCCCGGCACGATGTACACCCAGAAGCTGCCGATCAGGTCCAGGTCGCGCATGAGCAGGTAGTTCGGGATGAGGCCGCCGTTCAGGTACATCGTCAGGATGAACGTCACCGTCACGAAGCGGCGCAGCAGGAACTCCGGCCGGCTGATCGTATAGGCGACCATCGCGGAGCAGAACACCGTGACGATCGTGCCGATGACCGTCCGCAGGATGGAGACGAGCGTCGCGTGGAAGATCGTCGCTTCCTGGAACACGTACTTGTAGTTGTCGAGGCTGAAGTCGCGCGGCAGCAAGTAGATGCCGCCGCGGATCGAGTCGTTGGCGTTGTTCAGCGACACGGCCAGCGTGTTGAGGAACGGGTAGAGCGTGAAGATGACGAGCAGGGAAAGGAAGATGAAGTTGAACAGGTCAAACAGGCGGTCGCCCGGGGATTGGAACCGTTTGTACACCTTGCGCGGCTTTTCGGGCTTCTTGCCCGCGCCAACCTGCTGCGCTGCCGGTGTTGCCATGATACATCGCTCCTTTTAGAACAGTCTCTGCTCGCCAAGACGCTTCGCCAGCGAGTTGGCTCCGAACAGCAGGATGAAGCTGACGACCGTCTTGAAGATGCCGGCCGCGGTCGCGAGCGAGAAGTTGCCCATCGAGATGCCGTATTTGAGGACGAAGATTTCCAGGTTTTCCGAATAGTCGGCGTTCATGCCGTTGCCCATCAGGTACTGCGGCTCGAAGCCCGTCTCGAGGATGTTTCCGAGGTTCATGATGAGCAGGATGATGATGACCGGCTTGAGGCCCGGCAGCGTGATGTGCTGGATGCGCTGCATCCGGTTCGCGCCGTCGATCTCGGCCGCCTCGTACTGCGACGGATCGATCATCGTCATCGCCGCCAGATAGACGATCGTATTCCAGCCGACGTCCTTCCACACCTCGGAGGCGCCGAGGATGCCCCAGAAGTAATGGCCGACGCCGAGCCACATGATCGGCCGGTCGATGATGCCGAGCCACATCAAGAGCTCGTTGACGATGCCGCCGTCGATCGACAGCGCCGTCGAGATGATGTTCGCCGCCACGACCCAGGAGATGAAGTGCGGCAGGTAGCTGATCGTCTGCACGGCGCGCTTGAAGAACGCGATGCGCACCTCGTTGAGCAGGATCGCCAGAGCGATCGCGGTGACGAAGCCGAGCACCAGCTTGATGACGGCCATCGCCAGCGTATTGCGCAGGACGCGCAGGAACGAGTCGTCGGAGAACAGGAAGCGGAACTGCTCGAGGCCGACCCACTCCTGCTCGAACATGCCCAGGTTCGGGCGGTAATGCTGGAAGGCGATCGTCCAGCCCCACAGCGGCACATATTTGAAGATGAAAATCCAGATGACGAACGGCACCGACATGAGCACCAGCGCCTTCTGCTTGGACAGCGTCCTGAACCAGCGTCCTACCTTTCCCGGCTCCGCGGACGGCGCGGACGGGACGGCGGCGGTTTCTTGGCTGCGCATCGTATCTCTCCTCTCCTATCCAACCGGCATGCCGATCGGCAAAAACCGGACCGGTGCGACTGACCCGGTCCGGTCCGAAACCATTCAGCCTGTTCTCAGTTGCCTTGCGTCTTGGCAATCTTCGCGGCGACTTCCTTGGTCATCGTCTCCTCGTAGGCCTTCACGTCGAGCTTGTTGAATTCCTTGAGGTATTCGTCCCAGATGCCGTCGAACTGCTCCGGCTTCGCCAGCACGAGCTTGGAGAAGTACTTGAGCTTGAGGTCCTTGGACTTCTGCGTGAAGATCTGCGCCGGCGAGCCTTGCTCCAGCGAGATGCTCCAGGCCGGGTACCACGGACGCTCATCCGGCTTGGCGAACAGGTCGGAGAACGTCTTCGCGCCGTATTTCTCGAGAATCAGCTTGTCGCCTTCGGTGAACGAAGCCTGCGCGACCTCCGGCTGGCGGCCGGCGTTGAACGAGTTGCCGTCGGCCAGCGTGGAGCCGCCGCCGTACATCGGCCAGCTGTAGTTGAAGTAGGAGAAGCCGATGCTTTCCTGCGTCTTGTTGTCCTTGAGCATCTCGATCTGCTCCGGCGTGCGGTAGAAGCGGCCTTTGTCGTCCACCTCGTACTCCTCGCCCTTGACGCCCCACTGGATGAGCACCTGGTTCTCTTCCTTGAGCATGTTGTCGAAGAACTCGATGATGCGCACCGGATCCTTGGCCGACGTCGTGATGCCGACGCCGCGGTTGTTGACGAAGGACGGCGGATCGAGGTACTGGTCCTTCTCGACGCCGCTGAACACGATCGGCAGCGGCATGTAGTCGAGGTCGTCGTTGCCCGTCTTCTTGATGTTCTGCAGCGCCTGGTTCACCTGCCAGCCGTAGTCGAAGAAGCCAAGCACGTTGCCGGAGGAGATTTTCGCCAGGTACTGGTCGTAGTTGTTGACGAACGAGGATTCGTCGTAAAGTCCCTTGCTGTTGACCTCGTTCAGCTTCTTCAGCCAGTTTTTCGTGTTGTCGGTGTTCGAATACGTCTTGGCCTCGTGGCTCGTCATGTCGACGATGACGTCGCCGTCGTTCGGATAGCCGGCCAGATGCATCGGCGGGTTGAAGATGCCCATCGTGCGCCAGTCGTAGATGAGCGAGGTGAAGCCGGTCAGCTTGTCGCCGGAGTGGTTCGCCTTATACTTGTCGATCAGGTCGAAGTACTCGTCCAGCGTCTTGATTTTCGGATAGCCGGCTTCCTTCAGCACGCGGCGCTGGATGAAGAACGCGCCCTGCTCGATCGTCGGGTTGGAGATGTATTCGCCTACGACCGGGCTGAACGGCAGGAAGTAGATGTTGCCGTCCTCCGCCTTCATCAGGTTCATGTAAGGGCCATAGACGCGCTGGATGTTCGGAGCATGCTTCTCGATCAGCTCGTTGAGCGGGATGAACGCCTTGGCGTCAAGCACCTTGTCGATGGCCGTATCCGGCGAGAGCACGTCCGGATAGTTGCCGCTCGCGATCATCGTGCCGATCTTCGTATTGACGTCGCCGACCGGATACTGGAGGTTGAAGTTGACGCCGGTCTGCTCCTCGAGCAGCTTGCCGATCTTCGTCTTGTTGGACTCGATGTTCGGCACCTGGGCTCCGGCGTTGAAATACGTGAACGTGACCGGATCCTTCGCCGGCGCCGCCTTCTCGCCTGCGCCCGCGTTCGCCGATGCCTCCGGAGCTGCCGCTCCTCCGTTGCTGCCCGCGTTCCCGGAATTGCCCGAGTTGCCGCTGCAGCCGGCCAGCGCCGTGGCCATCGCTACCGCGAGGACCAGCAAGCCCTTTTTCGTCTTGACCATCTCTTTGCTCCCCTTCCCTATCGTCCGTGAATGTGCAGCTGTTCCTGTAAGCACTTTCATTTTATGACGGAAGCGCTTTACCGACACCCCTGCAAACTTTAGCTCCTACCCTAAAAAGTTTAGGAGTTGCCTCGGATCGCTGCCGGCTCCGCGATTTCCTCGCGCTGCGGAAGGCGGATGCGCACGCTCGTGCCCTGGCGGCGGACGCTGTCCATCTGCAGCTCGAACCGTTCGCCGTAATAAAGGCGCAAGCGCCGATAGACGTTCTGGATGCCGACATGGTCGCCGAAAGGCTCGTCCCGCTGCAGCCCGCCGCGGATCGCCTCCAGCTCCTCCGGCTCCATGCCGGCTCCGTCGTCGACCACCTCGGCGATCAGCGCGCTGCCCTCGACGCGGAACAAGAGGTTGATGCTGCCGCCGCGCTTGCTCTTCTCGATGCCGTGGATGCTGGCGTTCTCGACGAACGGCAGGACGGACATCTTCGGCACGAGCCAGCCGAGCGCCTCGTCGTCGGCCACGACGGAGTAGTCCAGCTTGTCGCCGAAGCGGTATTTCTGGATCTCGAGGAAGCAGTGGATCAGCTCGAGCTCCTCGCGCACGGTCATCCAGTCGCGGTCCCAGGAGAGCGAGCGACGGAAGATCTTGGCCATGTTGTGGATGATCTTGGCCGTCTCCTCCTCTTTTTTGATGAGGCTGCGCATGCGGATCGTCTCCAGCGCGTTGAAGAGGAAATGCGGATTGATCTGGCTCTGCAGCGCATGCAGCTGCGCCTGGTTGCGCTTGATCTCGAGATCCTTGCGCAGGATGTCGGCCAGGTAGACGTCGTCGATCAGGCTTTTGATCTGCAGCGTCATGCGGTTGAACTCGTTCGTCAGCTGGCCGATCTCGTCGCGGTAGTCGGGCTGCTCGACGGGCTCGAACGAATGGTTGCGCACCCGCTTCATCTGGTGCAGGATGCGGGCGAGCCGCGAGCTGAGCGAGCGGGTGAACCAGAGGATGATGAGCGTCGGCACGAGGATGTTCGGCAGCGCGAGGTAGACGACGAAGTTGCGGGATTTGTACACATCCTGCAGCACCCGATGCTCCGGGAACGCGCCCTCGAGGCTCCAGCCGCGCAAATAATCGACGTTGGCGATCGGCTTGCTCACCGAGATCGCGTCGGCCGCGAGCGCCTCGGGCAGGAACGACGCCTGCTCCTGCTGCCGCTCCGCGCCGCCGGACGCCGCCTCGATCCGGCCTTCCGGCCCGACGAGGTACACGTCTCCCTGCAGCGTCGCGTTGCGCATCAGCGCGCTGATGGCGCTGTAGCCGATGTCGATCTTGAGGATCGGATAGCGGCCGTGCTTCTGGCCGAAATAGTCGAGCCGGCGCACGAAGCTGAACACCGTCTCCGGACCGTGGGAAGTCTCGTTGACGCTGCGGATGACGATCGGCGAGCCGTCGCCGCCGCCGAGCGCGAGCGCGCGGTACCACGAGGAGGCCTCCACCTCCTCCGTGATCGGCCGCATCCCGCCGCCCCCGACGATGGTCGGATTGGGGGTATAGATGGCGACGTCGCGGATCGCCTTGTAGATCGGCGAGTAGCGGTACATCGTGGCGTAGATGTCCGCGTAGTAGGCATCCACATATTCCGAGGAGCTCGTGTAGGAGCGCTCGATCGCCTCGTTGAATTTGGCGTCGGTGTAGAAGATCGAAGAAATGCCGGCCGCGACGTCCATCTGGTCGAGGAAGTCGCGCCGGATCTGGTCCATCGCCGCCGAGATGTCGCTCAGCTTCTGCTGCCGGACGTTATGGGTCGTCACCTGATAAAAGACGATGTTCGTCAGCACGATCGGGATGAGCACGCAGACGATATAGACGATGAGCATCTTTTTGCGAAGGCGGACGTGGTTCAAGCTGAATCGCATCTCCGTATCCCCGTCTCTGTTTCGATTAAGGACCTTGCGCTGCCGCCGCTGGCGGCTCCAAGCAAAAAAAGCCCTTTCAAGTAGACTTTAGTCGGCTTTCGCCGCCCTGTCTACCGAAAGGGACGATGCGGGAAGGCGCTTTCTTTGAGAGCGGCCGTTCCCCGGCGGGCTCAGCCCGCCTTTCCTTCGATCTTGGAGCCTGCGCGCACGATGCTGTAGCTCAGCACGGCGCCGCTCCCGAAATGCAGGCGAAGCCGGACCTTGCGCCCCTCCTGCAGCGATTCCAGCAGCGGCTTCTTGAGCATGATGTCGCCCGTCGGATAGGAGGGCGCGAACGCCAGGCCGTACTCCTTGAACGGAGTCCACTCGCCCGGCCCCGGCACGCCTCCGTCCTCATACTCGGCCTCCAGCGTCGACAGCCGCTCGCCGCCAAACGCGACCGGAATCGCCAGCCCCTCGATCGAGCCGGTCGAATCCTGGGCCACGGGCTGCGAGACGACGGCGACAAACACGTCCCAGTCCGCTCCGCCGCTGAACGACAGCGTCAGCCGGGCGACATCGCCGGCCTGGCCGCCGACGAGCGACGAGAGCAGCGCCGCCGACAGCTTCAGCTGGCCGTCCTCCGCCGTGTAGTCAGCGCCTTCCTTCAGCGTCCTCTCTCCCGCGGCGACCGCCTGCAGCCGGTTGCCGTTCAGATCGAGCTGCAGCACGGCTTCCGCCGCCGGCTCGCCGGCCTGCATGTACACGGTGTCGGGCGACGTCGTGGAGGAGCGGCCGGTCCAGCCGGCGACCATCGTCTCCCGCAGCCGGGCGTCCGACCAGCTGCGCGTCAGGCGGTTGAAATGCTGGCCGTTGTCCCACAGCATCGTCGCGAAGCCTTTCTCGCGGGCGTAGTACGCCAGATGCTCGAAATACTTGAGCTTCTCCCCCTGCTGCACCGTGTCCAGCGACTTGTCGAACCCGAGCAGGCCGAACTCGCCGAGCACGACGGGGATGCCGGCGGGAGAGAAGGTCGCCGCCACGCGGTCGAACGTCTCCTCCAGGTCGCGCCTCGCCCGTTCGTCGAACGTCGTCGCTCCGCCGAGATTGACGCTGAACGGATAGTAGCCGTAATAGTGGATCGTCGCGATCAGCCGCTCGTCCTCCATCTTGCGCATCGTCCGCAGCAGCTCGTCCAGCCTCGCCTGCGACGCGCTGGCCGTCATCGACGAGAGGACGAGCGGCCGCCGCGAGTTGCCTCCTCCCGAGCCGCGCACGATTTCATAGAAGGCCACGTTCAGCTCGTCGAGCATCGCGAAGTACGCGGGATCGTCCTTGTTCCAGTCGTCCGAGAAGCGCGGCTCGTTGACGCTCTCGAACATCAGCTGCTCGGGATAGCCGCGGAACCGCTCCGCGATCTGCCGCCAGAGCGCCTCGTAGCGGGCCTTCACCTCGTCATGGCGGCTGCCCATGTCCTTGATCCACTCGCCGGAATCATGATGCAGGTTGAGCATGACGAGCAGGTCCGCCTCGAGCGCCCAATCGACGACTTCCTGGATGCGGTCCAGAAAAGCGGGATCGATCCGGTATTCCGGCCCCGGCCCGGTCCGGTGGAACCAGGTGACCGGCAGCCGCAGGCTCCGGTAGCCCTGGCCGGCCACCGCCTCGACGAGATCCTTCGTCGTCCGCGGATTGCCCCATGAAGTCTCGTCTCCGATCGCATCGAACGTATTGCCCAAATTCCACCCGGGCTGCATGCGCTTCACATAATCGTCCATCGCCATCTCCTTTTCGGGCTTGACCAGCATCGCCGCCAGGACGGCGCAGACGGCCGCTGCGGCCGCCAGTCCCAGCATCGCGGCAGCCCATCGCTTGTGGTATGCCTTCATGAGCCGCCTTCGATCCGGTCCGCCCCGGTGTCCTGCATGGACATCCAGGAGATGCGGCCGGGCCGGGCCGGCTGCCCCGAGGCGCCGTGGAACGACACCGTCCTCGGCAGGCCCGGCAGCACGTCGAAGAAATTGTCCGAGAACCGTCCGGCCTGCTCCGCCGTCAGCCGCACCTGCCGCGCCAGCGTATCGGACGAAACGGTCCAGCTTCCGTCCTCCGCCTCGGTGACAGAGATGCGCGGCCGCTCCAGCCGCTGCTGCTTGAGCGGGACGAAATAATGCCACGCCTCCGCAAGCGGCGCCCCTCCGTCCTCTTCGAGGGCGGCGACGAGCACGGCGGAGTCCGCCGGCAGCCCGCCGAGCCAATCCTCGTCCCGAAAAGCCAGCAGGACGGAGGAGCCGGCCTCGTCCAGCCGCACCTCCATGGCCTCGCGGCGCCGCTCCGTGCCGTCGAACTCCAGCAGCCGCAGCGTCAGCCTCCCGCGGACGCCGCCGGGACGGTCGGTCACCGCATGCAGGGAACGCAAGCCTCCGCTGTCGCCGAACGAGAGGAGCGTCTCCCGGAAGCTGCGCTTCGCCTGATACTGGAGCGCTTTCCAATGGCCGAAATAATCGATGCCCGACCAGGAGGCCGCCGGCCAGCAGTCGTTCATCTGCCAGTACAGGCTGCCCATGCAATAAGGCTTGGCGCGCCGGTGGGCCTCCATCGCCTCCTTCATCGCCTCGGCCTGCAGCACCTGGCTCCGATACACGAACGACGGAAAGTCCTTGGGCTCGCTCATGTAAAGGTTCATGAAATGCCGGATCCGCTGGTTGCCGCCGCCATGCTTCTGATGCGCGAGCATCGGCCTCGACTCCAGCTCCAGCTCGCTCTCCTCCGCATAGGTTCGGATCGTCGACAGCTGCGGGAACGACTGGAAGCCGTATTCGCTCATGAACCGTCCGACGTTGCCGCGGAACGCCTCGAACGGCTCCATGCCGTGCCACACGCCCCAGTAATGGACGTCGCCCTCGCCGGCATCGGCATGCCCGTGCTGGCCGGCGTCGCCGGACAGTCGGGCGAGCGGGGAGGACGGCCAGTACGGCACTCCCGGAGAGAACGCCTCGACCGCCCGGGGCAGCAGGACATGGAACAGCTTCTCGTAGCCGCTCCAGATCGCGCTCCGCTGCTCCGCCGAGAAGCGGCCCTTCCACCCCCAGCCTCCCTGCTCGTCGTACTGCGACCAGGCGGAGTCGATCTCATTGTTGCCGCACCACAGCACAAGGCTGGGATGGCGCCTCAGCCGCTTGAGGTTGTCCTCCGCCTCCGCCGCCACGCTCGCGAGGAAGGCGTCGTCGGACGGATACATGCTGCAGGCGAACATGAAGTCCTGCCACACCATCAGGCCATGCTCGTCGCACAGGTTGTAAAACGCCGAGTCCTCGTACAGCCCGCCTCCCCATACCCGCAGCATGTTCATGCCGCATTCCGCGGCCGCCTCGACCTCTGCCCGGTACTTCTCCACCGGCACCTCGGACGGGAAGCTGTCATGCGGGATGTGGTTGGCCCCCTTGGCGAACACCGGCACGCCGTTCAGCTCCAGCACGAAGCGGCTTCCGCGCTCGTCCCGCTCCGTATTCAGACGGACCGTGCGCAGTCCCGTCACGACCGTCGCCTCGTCGATCGGCTCCCCGTCGCCCGGCCGGAGCAGCTCCGCCTTGAAGGCATGGCGCTCGGGCTTCCCGAGGCCGCGGCACCACCAGAGCCGCGGCTGCTCGAGCTCCAGCTCCACCGACAGGACGTCGGTCCCCGGCCGCAGCTCCACCTGCCGCTCCCAGCGGCGCCCGCCCTCGCTGATGCGCAGGACGGCGGCGCAGGCGGCCAGCGTGCGCACCTCGACCTGCGCCGTCAGCCGGGCCGTCTGCGCCGTGATCTCGTCCTGGCGGATGAAGAAGTCGGCGATGCGGCTGCCTCTCCAGCCGGCCAGCCGGGCCTCTCGCCAGATTCCGCTCGTGACGAAGCGCGGTCCCCAGTCCCAGCCGTAGTGGTACGGCGCCTTGCGGGCGAACACGCTGATCTTGTCGTCGCCGAGGCCGCCGAGCTCCGACTGGTCGTTGGCCGCGGGCAGGGCGATGCCGAGCGCCCGGAGCTTCGGCAGGTCCTCGCGGACCGGCGAGCGGAAGACGACGCGGAGCACATTGTCCTTTTCCGCCGCGATGCCCTTGACGTCGGCGCTCCAGCGGCGGAACATGTTGTCCGCCGAGAGCACCGGCCTGCCGTTGAGGCTCACGTCCGCATACGTGTCCAGCCCGTCGAACTCCAGCTCGAGGCTCGGCAGCAGCAGCATCTCCGCCGGAACGTCGAACCTCGTCTCGTAGTCCCAGTCCAGCTTGTCGATCCATTGCAGCTCGCGCTCGTTGTCGGAGCCGAACGGATCGGCGATGACGCGGTTGCGCAGCAGGTCGGCATGCACGCAGCCGGGAACGACGGCCGGCATCCATTCGTCGCTGCCGCTCGACTTGAACATCCATTGGCGAAAACGAAGGACAGATGCCGTCATGCCCGCCCTCCCTCGGCCGCGCGGAGCTCGCCGGCGAGCGGATAGGAGGCCAGGTCGGGCAGCTGGTCGCGGGAGAGGGCGAGCGGATGGGCGTAAAAGGCCCGCAGGCGCTCCGCCTCGGTATGCTTGCCGGAGTAGGCGATGCGGCCGTCCTCGCCGCCCCGCTCATAGACGTACTCCCCGTACCAGGTGCAGATCCACGCCCAGAGCGCGCCTTCGGCGGCCATCGCGTCGAGGTCCGGCAGCGCGCCGTTTTCCGTCATCGCGACGATTTTGTCCTCCGCGGAGAACGATCGGGCGAGCCGGTACCGGCCCGCCTGCGACTCGTGGCTGCGCGCCGGCGGATAGATGTCCTCGCCGATGATGTCCACCGTCTCGTCGCCCGGGTACCAGTCCGCATGCTGTCCGTTCCACACCCAGATCAGGTTGTGGAGGCCATGCAGGCCGGTCAGCCGCCGGAACATCAGGTTCCACAGGGCGATGCACGCCTCGGGGCCGGACGCCCCCCACCAGAACCAGCCGCCGGACGCCTCGTGCAGCGGCCGCCACAGCACCGGCACGCCGGCCTCCTGCAGCCTCGCCAGCTGGACCGCGATCTCGTCGATGTCGCGCAGGAGCAGCCGGTAGCCGTCGGAGTCCTCGTCGGCCAGCGCCCGCGCCAGATCGAACGTCGTCGCCTTCGTATAGAAGCCGCTGCTCCAGCTCTTGTCCGGCGGCTCGTCGATCAGATCCTGCGGCGCGTTCCAATGCCAGCAGAACGTGACGATGCCTCCGCTCCGCCACCAGTCGATGGCGAGCTCCGTGTCCTTGCCGGACGATCCCCGTTCCGTGCGGGACGGAGAGTAGTCCATGAAGTCGAACCCGCCGATCGCGGGATAATGCCCCGTCGTCTCGCGGATGAGGTCCAGCTCCGGCGTCGAGGCGACGCCGATCTGCTGGCCGGTCAAGCATCTGCGGCCGTACTGGTCCCTCAGGAAGGCCATGAGCCGCCTGGCGCCGTCTCCGGCGTCGCGATCGGCCATGCCCTGCCCGCCGAACCGGGAGTCGCGTAGCTGTTCCATCGTTCCTTCCTCCTTGCCAAGTCTGGATTCGGCTGCCGCCGGCAAGCGCCGGGGCGGGTCAGCCGATGATGCCGCTGCGCTCGACGCTCTCGACGAAATAGCGCTGCACGGCGAGATAAAGCAGCACGAGCGGAAGGATCGCGAGCAGGATGCCGGTGTCGATGATCATCGCCACATGGTTCGGATCGGCCTTGACCGCTCCCCCGCCGGCGGACGTGCCCAGCATGCCCGGGATCAGCATGTTCGCCTGCGCGGCGAGCGTGCTGATCTTGGTCGGCATCAGCTTCAGCTCGTTCATGAACAGCGAGGTGAAGAACGTGTCGTTGTACTGCCAGACGAAGCTGAACAGCACGACAGTAATGAGCGGCGGAACCGCGTTCGGCATCATGATGCTGGCGAACGTGCGCAGCCCGCCCGCGCCGTCGATGAGGGCTGCCTCCTCGATCTCCTTGGGCATGCCCTTGAAGAACTGGCGGAAGATGTAGATGAACAGCCCCGCCTTGAGCCCGATCGCCGTCGCCGAAGCGATCAGCGAGGGCCAGTACGTGTTGAGCAGGTTGAAGCCCGGCTTGCCCGTCAGCAGCTGGACGAGGCCGAGCGGGTCGAAGCTGCGGAAGTTCAGGTACATCGGCACCATCAGCGTGCCGGTCGGCACGAGGATCGTCAGGATGACCAGTCCGAACAGGACGCTGCTGCCCGGGAACGGGAAGCGGGCGAAGCCGTATCCGGCGAGGGCGCAGGAGGCCGCCGTCAGCGCCGTCGTCGCCGCGGCGAACAGCAGCGTATTCCCGAGCAACGGCGCGTAGTCGAGGATCCGGGCCGCCATGCGGATGTTGTCGAGCGTGAAGTGCACGGGAATCATGTAGATCGTCGGGTTGTAGATGTCCGCCTTGTCCTTGAAGGCGATCGACACCTTCATGAGCAGCGGGTAGAGGATGATGAACGAGATTCCCGCAAGCAGCAGGTAGCGGAACAGGACGTACAGCATGTCGGCCGACTTCTTCCCCGCCTTCTGCAGCCGCATGTTTGGGCTCCGGGACGGTGCGGCCGCGGCGGGAGCGGCCTCGGGCATTGCTTGCATCGGTTTCCTCCTCCTTCTATTCGGTCAGTCGTAGTGGACCTTGCGGGACAGCGTCCAGCCGATGACGGCCAGGATGATGCCGACGATGACGGTGTAGATCCACGACATGGCCGCGCTCAGGCCGAAGTTCTGCGTCGTGAACGCCGTCTTGAAGATCGTGTCCGTGACGGCGCTGCCGCTGAAGGAATCGATGATCGTATAGATGACGTTCGTCAGGATGAGCGGGCTCACGAGCGGAAAGGTGATCTTCCAGAACGATTCGTACGCGGTCGCGCCTTCCATCTTGGCGACCTCGTACATCGCCGACGGCACCGACTGGAGCGCGGCGAGGAAGATCAGGATCTGCACGCCGGAGCTCGTGATGATGTCGTAGATGCGCAGGATGGCGCTGACGATATAGTCGGCGAAGGCGTCGGGCAGCCCCGCGTCGCCGAGCAGCATGACCATCGACATCGCGTTGTAGGACGAGCTGGACCCGGCCATCTCGTTCACGGCCGTCGCATCGCCGACGAGGTTGATCAGGCCGGACGCCTCCGCCGCGGAGATCGCGCTCGAGGCGAGGATGACGGGCAGGAAGAACACCGCCCTCGCCAGCGCCCGGCCCCGGAACCTCTGGTTCAGCAGCGTCGCGGAGAACAGGCTGAAGAACAGGATCATCGGCACGTTCAGCGCCATCTCGGCGACCGATTGCGTGAGGATCCGGTTGAACGAGGCGTCGACGAACAGCGCATTCCGGAAATTGTCCAGGCCGACCGACTGCAGCGCGTAGCCGCCCGGCTCGACCGTCAGCTTGCTGAGGCTGAAGCGGATCGACTGCAGCAGGGGAGCCGCGAACAGGAACGCGAAGCCGAGCAGCCAGGGCGCGATGAACGCGAGCCCGAGCAAGGAGCGCTTGCGGGCCAGCGACAGCGGTGCCATTCTCATGAGGCCTTCCCTCCGATCCAGTAGCTTTCGGGCGCGAGCGTCCGCCCGTTCACGGTCTGCGGCTGATCCGAATAGTTGATCAGGAACGTCGTGCCCTTGGCGTAACGCACCTCCACGACCCCGCCGGGATGGCGGACATGCTCGGCGATGACGTCGTTCTGCACCGGCGCGAGCGCCTTGTCGGCTTCGAGATAGAGCGCGGCGGCTTCCTTCAGCCAGAGGCCGCTCTCCGAGGAGAAGCGGGCGTCGAACGAGGTGAACTTCAGCTTGGACGACGGCTCATGCGACAAATAGAAGCGCGGAGCCGCTCCCAGCTCCAGCGAGCGCAGCAGCTGCTTGCGCATATCCTGCTCGTCGGCCAGGTTCCACGCCTGCCCGGCGTAAGGAATGGAGCCGTGGACGACCATCTGGTAGAACGGCACCTCCTCGTCGGTGAGGACGAAGCCGCTGGAGCCCGTCGGCACGTCGACGAGATGGTCGGCGTCCTTCCAGGCGTACGCGTTGCCGCCGACGAGCAGCGTCCGGCCGACGCTGCCGGAGATCTTGCCGAGCTCCCGCTCCACGATCGTCTTGGCCGCCTCCCGCTGCACGACCCGCCCCTCCCGGTAATCCGAGGCGAGCACGTCGCCCAGATCGCGCAAGGCGACTCCGGAGGCGGCGTCCTGCCGCTTGAAGCCGGCGAGGAAGGCGTCCACGTAGGAAGGAAGCTTCGTCGGCGACAGCAGGTAGAAGGAGCCGAGCGTCATGTCCATCCGGCTCAGCGCACGGTTGTACGGATACAGCTCCGCCTGCTCGCGGGTGACGAAGCGCGCCGCGTCCGCGGAAGGCTTGAAGCCCCCGTCGTCCCGGTAGATCCGCTGGAAGGCCGTGTCCGGGAACAGCAGGCCGCCCTGGCTCTCCAGCTGCTGGCGCAGCGCCTTGAGGCCGCGCTCTCCCCCGAGGCCGCCCGCGGCCCGGAGCGAGTCCGGGGAGCCGTGCTCGGCGCCGCCGCTGGACCAGCCCTCGTAGCGCATCAGGACGCGGCTCGCGCCGAGCTGCTTCAGCTGCTCGGCGATGCTTCCCGCCTGCTCGAACGTCGTCATCGTCACGAGCGAGCGGTACGGCACGCCGAGGAACGACTTCCGCTTGTCGACCGCGCCGAGAATGTCCAGGTAGAAGGGAAGGCTCCCCTGCTCCTGCAGCGGCTGCAGGACGCCGGACGCCTGCAGCTGCGAGCGGTACTCGGCCGCCATCCCGGAATAGCTGGCGGCGTCATGGTCGAGGAAGCTGTAGCGGACCGTGAGGTCTCCCCGATGAAGCCGGTCGTTCAGCAGCTGGATCTCCTGGACCTTGTTGCCGGTGTACAGCTCCAGCACGTCCTCGCCGCGGACGTGGAAGCGGCTGTGGACGAAGTTGTAGCTGTTCTTCTTGCCGCTGATGTCGGCCGCGACGCTCGCGAGCGCGTCGCCCTGCTCGATCGTCGCGAGCCACGCCGCGTTACCCGCCTTCAGGCCGAACACAGGCATGCGCGCGCTCTGGCTCACCTGGCCGCGCCGCCAGCTGTTGTCGTTCGGGTCCATGCCGTAGATGCGCTGCACGTACTGCTCTTCCTTCACCTTGCCGTTGTTCAGATGGATGAGGCTGCCCGAGCCGTCGGGCACGAGCATGTAGCCCTGCTCCCCGCTGCCGGCCGCGCCGAAAAAAGGAAGCACGTCGAGGCTGCGGATCTGATAGCCGGCGCCCTCCTCCACCCGGCCCATCGGCACGGTCGCCCGCAGCGAGCCGCCGTCCAGGCGGTATTCCAGCGGCACGGTGAAGTTCGGCTTGGTCGAGGCGGCTCCGCCCTCGATGCCGGCGGCAGCGTTGTCGGCCGCGAGATCGTCCGGCGTGTAGCCGGCCTTCTCGAACGCCTCGGTCATCTTGCTCAGCACGAGCGGCTTGGAAACCTGGGCGTCGAGGCGCTCCAGCAGCTCGGGATCGGCCTCGGTCGGATAATAGCGCTTCTCGACGTACTTGGCGGAGGAGCTGTCGAGCTTGGAGAGCACCTTCTCCTCCAGCCGGGCCTTGGTGATGAGCCGAGGCAGCGCGTCGACGCCGAGCGACGTGTCGCCGATCGTATAGACGACCCGCAGGCCGCCCGGAATCGCTTCCGCCTTGAACTGCTTGGAGGAGATGCTCTGGGCGAAGTTCGTATAGGTTTCCAGCGTGCCGACGGAATCGCGGAACGAGACGGACAGCTGCGAGGAGAGCAGCTCCTTCTCGAAGCCCGAAGCCTTGGCGTCGGACTCGCGCTCGGGCGGATTGCTGTACCAGACGTCTCCTTGCCGCTTGTCCTTGACGGCGATCTCGGTCGTCTCCATGTCGTAGTACAAGGAGAGCCGGTCGGATTCGGCCGCCAGGATCATGCCGGGCACGCCGTCCGTGGCGTCGGGCAGAGCCTTCAGCTCCGCTCCCGCCTCCAGCGGCGCGGCGACGTCCGCGTAGGCCGAGGCCGGCACCGCCTTCGCCCCCCGGTCGCCGAGCAGCAGGACGGCGCAGGCGGCCGCGACGCAGACGGCGCCTCCGATCCAGGCCGCCGTTGTTCTCTTCGGTTTTTTCACAGCTGCGCCCCCTTAAGTGCGGAAAGACAATTCCCGATAGATGTTGACGACGAACTCGATCATCTGCTGCGCCATGCTCGCGACCAGCGTGCCGAGGAAAACGATGATGCCCATGACGGCGACCGTCAGCGCCATCGTCACGATCGTCTTGAGCGCCGTGTATTGATGCACGGTCATCGTGCCGACGAACAGCAGCGCCACGAACCATAGGGAGGCGACGGACAGCATCAGGTAATAGAAGGCCGTCTCCTCCATCACCATGAAGCGGCTGGCGACGGTCATCGGCAGGTAGATCAGCGCCATCGGCACGAGCGCGTAGCCCGTCGCCATGACGATCTCCTTGAATTTCCCTTCCCCGTCCAGAAGCGTCGTGATCGACCAGTTGGAGACGCACCAGAGGAAAAAGGGCACGACGATCGTCAGCAGCTGGACGATGCTGTTGAGCTGCCGGGGATCGTTGTAGTTGACCAGGAATCCGGCATACTGGCTCTGCACGATCGTGGAGACGACGACGAGGCCGAGCACGATCAGCGCGATCCGGACGCGGCCGCGGCCGTCATATTTGAGATCCCAATAGCCGTCGAACGGATGCACGATGAGATGCAGCGGAAAAGACAGGTCGCTTCGCTTCATGCTCAGCCCTCCTTCGCTTTCGATGAAGTCCATGGCGGCGGCGGTCCGGCGGACCGTCCGCCGCGCAGCAGCCTGCGCCCGGCCAGCCGCCAGAGCGCGTACGCGGCGACGGCGGCGAGCAGAATCGTCAGCGCCGTGCCGAAGTGCTCCTTCATCACCTCGCGCCGATATCGCTTGAAGGCGACCGAGTAGGAGTCGCGGTCCATGCCGAGCTCGAAGTACGTCATCGCTTCCTTGTTCTTGCGCTCCATCAGCAGCGACTTGCCGATGCCGATGTAGGCGAGGTCGAAGTTGGCGTTCAGCTTCAGCACTTCCTTCCAGGCGGGAACCGCCTGCCGCTCGTCGCCGGTGTAGTGCAGCCCGGCCGCCTTGTTGACGGCGCTGCCGTACCTCGTCGGGGCATACACCTCGATGCTCGCCCGGCCGCGGTCCAGCACGAGCTGCCGGTCGCCGAGCTGCTCGATCGCCGCCGGCGTCTTGACCGTGCCGCGCTGGCTGCCCTTGCCGCCGTAGATGTAGAGCAGATTGCCTTCATGGTCGTAGGTGAACACCTTGCCCTGGCTGGAGTCCAGCACGCTGTAGAGGCCGCTCTCGCGCACGTTCACGTCGATCATCCGCGACGGCCCCACCGCCGAGCGGTACCGGATATCCCCGGCTACGTCGAAGTAGCCGAAGCGCTTGAGCACGTCGTCCCCGGACGGGTTGAGCCGCTTGATCGGCTCGCGCGAGCCGGGGTCGATGTTCGTCGCGAACAGGAAGCCTTTGCCGTCCATGTCGAGATTGGAAAATTCCGTCGGGACGAACAGCACCATCTGGGCTTTCTGCGCCTTGGTCGAGAGCATCCTCCAGAAATATTCCGCATAGTCCGGAGACACCTTGTTCGTGCCGACATAGCCGATGAACGCTCCGCTGCCGTCGAACTGCATGATGCCCTCGAAAATGCCCTTGGCGACGACATAGACGCGCCCGGCCTTGTCGACGGCCACCTTCAGCGGCGTGAAGGCGAATCCGTCGGGCAGGATGTCGGAGCTCGGCTTCTCGATCGTCCGGATGAAGGCTCCGTCGGCGCCGAGCACCACGATCCGGGAATGGCCGGAATCCGCGACATAGAGCTGCTCGGCCTCGTCCACGTACAGGCCCGTCGGATTGCTGAAGCCGTCCGGCTGTCCGTCCCGCTCGAAGCGGTCGATGACGGACTTCACCCGCCAGTCCCCGTCCACGACGACGATCCGGGCATTGCCGCTGTCGACGATGTAGAGCAGGCCGCGGGCGGATACGGCGATGTCGCTCGGCTCGACGAAATCGCCGACGCCGAGGTCGGCGCCGCTCACGCTCTTCTCCGGCAAGTAGGCGGCCGGAGCCGGCACCGCGTCGCTCCAGGAGTCGTAATTGTAGCTCTCGTACGGCGCCGACTCGGCGAAGGCCGGGCCGGGAAGGCCGAGCGCCAGCAGCGCCGCCGCCGACAGCGAGAGCAGGCACGCATGGAGTTTCATGGACTTCCCTCCTAATCCTTCATTCCCGAGGTGGCCATCGTCTCGATGATCCGGCTCTGGGAGAAGATGAACATCGTGATCGGCACGCTCATGAGGATGAGCGCGACCGCGGCCGCCGCTCCGGCGCGCGCGATGCCGCCGGCGACGATCTGGCCCGCCGCGAAATGCAGCGACTTGAGCTGCTCGCTGTAGATGAAGCCGTTGCCGTCCGTCCCCCACAAAATCTGGAACTGGAGGATGACGAGCGTCAGCCAGGCCGGCTTGACGTTCGGCATGACGATCGTCCAGAAGATGCGGTATTCGCTCGCGCCGTCGATCTTGGCGGCCTCCAGCAGCGAATCCGGGATCTGCTCCATGAACTGCTTCATCAGGTACAGGCCGAGCGAGTAGGCGAACGCCGGCACGATGACGGCCCAGTACGTGTCGATCAGGCCCAGCCACGACAGGATCATGTAGTTGGGGATGGCCGTTACGGCAGGCGTGAACATCAGGGACAGGACGACGATGCCGAACATCGCCTTCTTGCCGGGAAACTTATGCTTGGCGAGCGGGTACGCCGCCGCCGAGGCGAGCACGACATGGCCGAGGATGCCCGCGCCGGTGATGAAGACGGTGTTGAAGATGTAGCGCGAGAACGGCACCCACGAGTTGCCCATCAGGGCGAACAGGTCGACGAAATTGTTGAGCGTCGGATTGCGGACGAACAGCGTCGGCGGGAACAGGAAAATCTCGTCCAGCGGCTTGAAGGCGTTGTTGACGGCATAGACGAGCGGCAGGATCATGAAGCAGCCGAACAGCACGAGCAGCGCGAACAGCGAGATCGTGCCTCCGAGCGAGCGGTTCACCCGCTTGCGGCGAAGCGGCAACGAGAAGTTCACGGCCTCACTCACCTACCTTGCGCAGCAGTTTTTGGACGAGCAGGTTGGCTCCCACCATGATCAGGAACAGCACGGTCGCGATGGAGGACGCATAGCCCATCTCGTATCTCGTCGTGCCGAAGTCCATCAGATGCGTGACGATCGTCGCGGCCGCGTTGTTGACGCTCGGGAAGCCGGCCAGCGCGATCGAGACGTCCGCCACGGCGAACGCCGTCGTGATCTGGATGACCGCTCCGAACATCAGCTGCGGCCGCATCGACGGCAGCGTGATGAACCACAGCTCCTGCCAGCGGTTGCGGATGCCGTCGACCGCCCCGGCCTCGTACAGCGTGCGGTCGACGGTCTGGAGGCCGGCGATGAACGCGAGGAAGCCGGTGCCGAGGCTCAGCCACAGCTGCACGAGGATGATGATCGGCAGGATGTAGGCTTCCGTCTTGAGCCATTGGATCGGCTCCAGCAGGATGCCGAGCTTCATGAGCATCCCGTTCATGATGCCGTAGCGGTCCCCGGAGAAGATCATCAGCCAGATGAAGAAGACGTTGCCGGATATCGACGGAGCGTAGAAGACGAGCGTCATGAACGCCCGCAGCTTCGGCGACAGCTCGTTGATGATCCAGGCGAATACGAAGCAGGCCATGTAGCTGACCGGGCCCGTGATGACGGCGAACAGCAGCGTGTTTTTCATCGCGATCAGGAAGACGTCGTCCTCAAGGAAGAGGCGCGTATAGTTCTGCCAGCCGATGAACTTGGGAAATTCCAGCATGTTGAAATAGGTGAAGCTGAGTACGATGGATATGAGCACCGGAAGCACGGTGAACACCGAAAAGAGGATCATGTACGGAGCCAGCATCGCATAGGACTGCCGGCTCGTCTTGACTTCCTTCCATTTCATGCTCCACCAGGTCTGCATGATCGCTTCCCTCCTCTAGCGAGGCAATCCGAATTCGCTGCGCTTCGTCCGGATCTCGTCTTGAATGTATTGGACGTAGTCCATGATCGATTCCCGCGCTTCCACGCCGCCGTTCACGGTCTTGTAGAAGGCGTTGAACAGATGGCGTCCGGTGAAGTAGCCGCCCGGAACCTCGGGAACTCCCTTCACCCACTCGAACTGCCGCTTCAGGCTGGCGTAGTCCTCCGCCGGCCAGGGCAGGCTGTCGAGCGCGGCGATGTTGGCGGTCGGATAGCGGGCGGCGGCTCCCATCAGCCCTTCCATCTCGCGTCCGAACTTCGTCTGCGTCTGTTCGCTCGTCCACCACTTCATGAACGTCCACGCCGCGTCCTTGTCCTGCGCCTTGCTCAGCAGGACGACGCCGCTGCCGCCGCTCGGGACGGAGCGGTCGAGCGATCCGCCGGCTCCGGGCGTGCCGGGGATCGGGGCGAAGCCCCACATGCCGCGGATCTCGGGCGCGAAGACGGACAGCTGGTTGTAGGTCGTATAGTCGGCGATGCCGACGGGCATCTGTCCGGTGCGGAACCGGTTGGCGAAGTCGAATTCCTTCTCCAGCTTGTAGTCGGTGTAGAACTCCGTCCACGCCTTGAACGTCTCGATGCCGGTGCGCGAGTCCAGATCAGACTCCCGGCCGCCGTTCCGATAGAACTGGCCGCCGTTCTGATAGAGCAGCGCGGCGTACAGCGAGTTCGGCGGCACGTTCTCCCCCTGCACCGTCCCCTGGACGACGGGCGGCAGGCCGAACTGCATATGGTTCTTGCTCAGCACCGCCAGCATCTCCGAGACGTCCTCCCAGCTCTGCGGCACGCGGAGGCCAAGCTCCTGCAGCACGTCCTTGCGGTAGAAGAGCATGTTGAACGTCTGCGTCTCCGGCAAGGCGTACACCCCGTCGCCATAGCTGTAGGGCACCATCGCGCTCGGGCGGAACCGATCCCGCACGTCCTCGAAGTCGGGGAAGCGGGTCAGATCCTCGGCCGCGTTGCGCATGGCGAAATTGACGGGCAGGTCGTTGCCGATCTGCATCGCGACGTCCGGACCTTGGCCGGCCAGCGTCGCCGGCAGCAGCGTGCCCATGTTCACCAGCTTCAGGTTCACCCCGATGCCGGTCTCGGCCGTGAACGTCTCGTCGATCATCGCCTTGATCGTATTGGCCTGGTCGCGGCCGCTCCCGATCCATACCGTGACGCTGCGCTGCTCGTCGTCCTTCGATACGTTGCCGATCTGGTTGTAATCGGTGAAGAACGAGCTCAGGAACGTCAGCGCCTCATGCTTCAGCTTCGCGCCGAAGCCCATTCCTTTGCGGGGAAGCTCGGCGTCCGCGGAAGCGACGTACAGCTCGTCGATCTGCAGCGGCTGCTCGCGCGCCTTCTGCACCCAGGTGCCGAGGCCGCCGGTATTGGTCTTGTAGGCGGCCAGCCGCTTCGGAATCGTATCGGGCTCGTCGATCATCGACTCGAGCTGCTCCGCCATCGTGTCCAGCAGCGCCTCCTGGTCGCCCGAGCCTCCCGACAGCTCGACGATGCGGGCGGAGACGGCCTGCAGCCGGTCGCGCTCGGCCTGCAGCGACTCCATCAAGCCGGGAATCTTGCGGTCGACCTGATAGTCGCGGAACGGGTCCGGCGTATTGCCCGTGATCATCAGAATGCTGCGGTACGCCGCGTTGAGGTTGAACAGGCTGTCCTCGACCTCGCGGATGAGCGGAGCGAACTCGCCGAGCGAGGCGGTCAGCCTCAGCGTGCGCGTTCCCTTCTCCAGGTAGAACAGATACGGCTCCTCGCCGCCGAGCACGTCGATGCGGTAGCCGCTCTTGTAGCGGAACGCCACGTTCTCCATCTCGCGGAACGGCACGACGCCGTCGATGGTCAGCCTGCGGGTCGAGTAGATGCCGCGGACGAAGTTCTGCTTGGACTTGAAGGCGATCCGGTACAGGCCCGTTTCCGGGACGTCGATTTCCCATTCGAGCCATTGGTTCGGGATGCGCCAGTTGTAGCCGCCGATCGCGTTGATGCGGATCTTGGAGCTGCTGTACGGCGTGACCGCGGCGCTCGCCCGCTCGCTGACGGGATACAGCGTCGGGGACGACTTCGCGGATGCGGCCTCTCCCTGCACCGTGACCAGCCGGCCGGACGTCGCCGCCCGTCCCGAGCTCTCCTGCTCGGCGATCCACTCGGAGTAGGTCGGCGGGGACGGCAGCTGATGCAGCCTGAGCTGGCGGATCACCATCGGCTCGCGCGTCGACTCCAGCCGCAGCGTGTGCGTCCCGGCGGAAAAATAAAACTGGAACGGCTCGTTCTCGTAGCCGTCGGAGTCGGCGAACGCCGCCTCGCTCCACCTAGGCGCCTCGCCCTGGTTCGGCCTCAGGTCGTTGTCCTGGTTGTCCCGCTGCACCTGATCCTGCACGTTGTCCCAGATCCGGTCGAACTGCAGGAAGCCCGCCTCCCGGAACGGACGCTCCCCGTCGATGGACAAGGCGCGCTCGATCGCCGAGCTTTTGCCCTCGATCGGGTAGTAGAGCAGGCTGATGTGGTACAAGCCTTCCTCCTTGACGTCGAAGGTCCATTCAGCCGCGCCGGACTCGCCGGTCAGCAGCGAGACGCCGTCCATCCCCTCGTAGTCCTGCAGCTGGCGAAAGCCCTCTCCCTCCCAGCGGCTCGCCTGGGCGGCCTGCAGGACGATCTCTTCGCCCGGCGCCTTGGCCTCCTCGTGCTCCGCCAAATAAGCCGCGTAATGACGCTCGCGCATCGCGGCCGTGCCGTGCTCCGCGGACGGCTCGGCCGCGGCGCTCGTGGCGTCAGGCGGCTGCGCCTGCTCCGCCCGGACAGGGGGCAGGCCGAGCGGCAGCAGCAGCGCCAGGCTCAGCGCCGCCGCGGCCAAGCGGACCGGGGCGTTCTTTTTTCGACGATGGCTGATGTTCACCCGAATCCTCCCTTCACGAAAAAAGGGGAGCGCAAGCTCCCCCGTTGCTGGCCGTTCGATGCGGTCAATTGCCGAGCTTGCCGATGGAAGCCTCGGCCTCCGGCTTGTATTTCTGCGCCGAAGCGGTCACCGATTGGCTGTTCACCAGGATGTCCGTCAGGAACTTGCCGGTCGGGTAGTCCGGATACGCGTCCTCGAGCACGATCTGCCCCTTGCCGTTGATGTTGTCCTTCATCATCATGATGTCTTCCTCATGGTTGTACTGGCCTTCCAGCCATTCCTGCCCCGGGAAGTCCTCGGTCTGGGCGATGTCGAACGTCTCTTCGTAGATCTTGTAGACGAGCTGGGGATCCTTGACCCCTTTCGGAATGAACTTGGCCGCGCTGCCGCTGTCCGCGAAGGTGAACTTGTCGCTGCCGTGAGGGCCGACCGGGAACGGCACGACGCCGAAGTCGAACGGCAGCTCGCTGCTCACCGCCCAGATCGGCGCCGGGAACATCGCGACGTCGCCGTCCTTGAACGTGTTGAACTCCTCGTAGTTCATCCGGTCGCCCGTCTTGTTCTTGACGACGTTCTCGACGTTGTAGAGCTTGTTGACGAATTCGACGGCCTCGATCGTGTTCGGATTCGTGAAGCCCTCCGCTTTGTTCTCGGGGTCGACGAAGGCCCCGCCGTTGGCGGCGACGAAGTTGCGGGCGATGTCGATCGACCAGCCCGAGAAGCCGTACGTGTCGGTCTTGCCGTCGTTGTCCGTGTCCTTGGTCGCCTGCTTGGCGATCTCCAGGAATTTGTCCCAGTTCCACTGTCCGCTGGCGTACAGCTCCTGCAGGTCCGGCAGGCCCAGCTTCTTGAACAGGTCGCGGTTGTAGTGGATGCCGGAGCCGGCCATGCCCGGATTGTCGAAGCCGTACTCCTGTCCGGCGATCGCCGGCGTCCGCACCATCAGCTTCTTTTCCTGGTTGATGTCGTCCTCGGGAGAGGTGAACTCGTCGACCTTCAGCAGCTGGCCCTTGAGCGCCGCCGGCAGCGCCGACTTGTATTCCATCTGCATGATGTCGGCGAACGGCTCGCCGGTCAGCACCGTCGCCGTGAACTTCGGCATGTACTCCTCGAACGGAACGTTGACGAACTCGATCTTGACGTTGTATTTCTTCTCGACTTCCGCGATCTTCGCCAGCCGCTCCTTCTCCGAGGCCGTGTTGCCGGCCGGCTTGAGATCCCACCAGGCGGCGAACTTGAGGACGCGTCCGCCCAGGTCAGGCGGAGCCGCCTCCGGCGCCGCCGTCTCGGCCGGAGCCGCGCTGGCGGCCGGCTCGCTGCCCGGCGTCGCGGCCGCTCCGTTCGTCGCCGCTCCGCCTCCGTTGTTGCCGCTGCATGCGGACAGCAGCAGCGTGAGGCTCATCCCCAGCACCAGGCCCATCTTCGGTCTTCTCTTCATCCCGAACCCTCCCAAAATGATTGATGAATGCGCGCCATCCTTTTTGAAGCGCTTGCAAACCTCGTGGAACAAAAACGCCTTTCCGGCCCTTTTGTTATCATCCCCTTAGGTTTTGTTATTTTTATTTTCATAACGGATCATAATTCTTAAATTTGGAAAGGTCAAGATAAATTTTGAAAACGCTTTATATGGGTCTGGCATCCAAGTTTAGAACCGTCGGAACCCCTTTAAGGCAGGAAGCTTTTAGGTTGCGCGAACGCCCTGGCAATGGTATGTTGTTAACATAACAAAATGTTATTTAATCTCGTTTTTATTAGGAGACGGGAGAAGCAGAAGCTGGATAAGGATGAGGATGATACGATGCGGGGCAAAGTGACCATTCAAGAAATCGCAGATCAGACCGGCCTATCGAAATATGCCGTATCGCGGGCGTTGTCGGGCAAGCCGGGCGTCAGCACGCAGACGAGGGAAATGATCTTGAAGACAGCGGGAACGATGGGATATTTCAAGGAGCCGGTCGCCGTTTTCAACGAGCTGGTCGACCTCGACGTGCGGACCTGGTCCGGAACGATCCTGGTGCTGTTCCCCAACGTCCGCCACCAGAACCGCGAATCCTCCTACTGGGGGCCGATCTTCGAAGGCATCTCCGCGAGCCTGAGCAAGAAAAAAATCAATATCCTGACGCTGACGGAGCCGCAGGACGAGTCCATGTTCTCCTTGCTCAACCCGGAAGGAATCATGGGCATCCTGACGATCGGCAACGTCTCGACATCGACGCTGTTCGACATCCGCAAGCTGAACATTCCGATCGTCATGGTCGATCATCTCGATCCGAGCTTCAACTGCGACACGGTGTTCACCGACAACTTCGCCGGCATGCGGGAGATGATGAACGCGATGATCCATCGCGGGTACCGGAAGTTCCAGTTCATCGGCAACATCAAGGATGCCCACAGCTATCGGGAGCGCTGGCTGGAATTCAACGCCTCCCTGGCCGAAAGCGGCATTCCGCAGGAGCAGCTGCCCGCCCTGCTCGACCACCGGCTGGATGAGTTCTACGCGACGCTCGAGGAGACGTTCGCCTCGCGCGAGCTGCCGGAAGTGTTCGTATGCGCCAACGATTTCTACGTCAACTACACGATCGAGTCGTTCGAGCGGATCGGGATTCCGATCGACGGCAAGGTCGTCTTTACTGGATTCGACCATGTCAACCCTCCTCCGTCCTGCAAGGCGACCATCAGCGTGAACGAGGAGCTGCTGGGCAAGCGGGCGGTCGACCAGCTGCTGTGGCGGATTCTGAATCCGAGCTCCAGCTATGAACGGAAGCTGCTGCGGGGAGATCTGGTGCTGAAGGACTGACCGGCAGCTGCCGCCGCAGAGCTCCCCAAGCCGAGGAAAGCCAAACAAGGACCGGCCGCCTGTTCGTTCCAGGCTTCCGGTCCTTGCTCTGTCTTCTTTCTTCCGCCCCTCAGGGGCTATCCTGGCCCGATTATTTCCGGCTTTGTCCTTTTGCGTTGACGCGATCCTTCACCCCGTCTTCAGCTCGTTGCGGTAGGCGGTCGGAGACTTGCCCTCGACCTTTTCGAACTTGCAGATGAAGTAGTCCGGATTGTCGAAGCCGACGCAGCGGGCGATCTCGTACACCCGCTTCTCCGTCTGCCGCAGCAGCAGCTTCGCCTGCTGGATGCGCAGCTGGAGCAGATAGTCGTTGAAGTAGACGCCGTAGCTCTTCTTGAACAGCTGGCCGAGATAGACCGGGTTCAGGTAAAAGCGGGCGGCGATGCTCTTCAGGCTGATCTCCTCGTGGAACCGGCTGTCGATGTACTGCTTGATGCGGGCGATGTCTCCCTTGGCGCCGCTGCTGCGCAGCCGGCTGGTCAGCTCCCGGCTCTCCTCGACGAACGCGGCGAACCGCTCCCGCAAGCCGTCCGGCGACAGCGGCCGGTCGCGCCAGGCGAGCAGCGGCTCGAGCGAGCGCAGCTCTTTCTCGTCGCCGCCGAGCGAGCGGATGGCGGCGATGGCGCCGAAGGCGAAGCGGCTGATCGCGTGATGGACCGCATCGGGCGCGAAGCGCTGCTCCCGGAAGCGCTCGAAGATGCGCCGCACCGCCTCCTGCCGAAGCAGCGGGTCGCCGTCCTCGAGCCGCTCGTTCAGCGCGGCATGCTCGCTCGGATCGAACTCCATCCGCCGCAGCTCCTCGCCGCGCAGCGCGCTGCGGCACAGCGCGCGCCGCTCCGGATAGGCGAACCGGTACTGCATCGCCTCCATCGCCTCCTGGCGGGAGACGCGAAGACCGGCCGAAGACGCGGCCTGGCCGCCCGCATAGACGGTGAACGGCCGCCCGAGCCGGCTGCCGAGCCGGGCGGCCAGCCGCTCGGCCAGCCCTTCGAGCGTCGTGCCGGCATCGGCCGGAGCGAGATGCACGGCGAGGCCGTACAGCCCCGGCCGCGGCCGGTCGACGCAGCTCGCATCATGCTTCAGGCCGAGCGAGGCCGCTGCCGCGGAAATGGCCGCGCCGAGGCTGTCCTCCGCCTCGGCGTCCTCCTCAGCCGGCTCGGCGCTCATGGCCGGGCAGTGCGCCTCGACGAGCAGATAGCCGCAGGCAGCGGACTGCGGCACGCCGAGCAGGCGGGCGTACTCCGCTCCCGCCTCCGCCGGCGCGTCGCCGCGCAGCAGCTTGTCGAGCGCGGCGCGGACCGGCGGGACGGCCGCGCCGGGATCGCGGGATTCCTTTTCGATCTGTCCGGCCAGCTCCCGCAGCGCTCCCGTCACCTCGCCGTCGTCGACCGGCTTCAGGATGAAGTCGCGGACGCCGAACTTGATCGCCTGCTGGGCGTAGGCGAAGTCGCCGTAGCCGCTGACGATGATGAACTTGACGCTGTCGTTGCCCTGCTCGCGCACCGAGCGGATCAGCTCCAGCCCGCTCACCTCCGGCATGCGGATGTCGGTGATGACCAGATCCGGCGACAGCTCGCCGATCAGGCGCAGCGCCTCCTCGCCGTCCTCCGCCTCCCCGCATACCTCGAAGCCGCAGTCCTCCCAGTCGATCATCGTCCTCAGTCCTTGCCGCGCATACCCCTCGTCGTCGACCAGCATGACCTTGTGCATGGCAATACCTCCTCCGTAGGAATGGGATCCGCCCGGCGGCCTCCCGCTCGAGCTCGGCCGGCGCCTGCCGGCGCGGCCGCTTATGCGCGCTCCGGCATCCAGATTCGGTAGCGCCCGCTCAGCGCCAGCATGGCGAACAGGTACAGGCAGTTGTCGTAGTAGCGGCGCTCCCCGGTGCGCACCGGCGTCTCCCAGAAGCGGCGCGCCGTCTCCAGCGCCAGCTCTCCTTCCGCGGCCAGCGAGGCGGCGGCGTTGGTCGCGAGCAGGCCGACCGGATGAAGCGATTTTTCCTCGAGCGGCGTGCCGTCGATCTGATAGCGCCGGTAGTCTTCCGGCTCCTTGTCCGCGAAGAACGACTGGATGCGGCCGGCGATCGCCGGCTGCTCCGGATCGGCGCGGAACCATTCCCAGTCGAGGCCGATGTTGGCCGCGACGCGGTAGGCGTCGCTGAAAAACTTGCCGTAGCCGCGCTCGTCGTTGGGCGTGCCGTCGTAATGGGCGTATTCCGGCGCCAGCCCCGTCTCGGGATGGCAGGAGAGGCAGATGTACGCCCGGCTCGCCGCTGCGGCCTCCTGCCAGAACGGCCGGTCGGACGGGTCGGCCCACAGCGCGAACAGCTCGTAGAAATGCGGCAGGTGGTAGGACGGGTCGCTGAACTCGCAGTTCGGAACGAACTTGATCAGCTTGTTGTCCGGGTTCCACATCGGGTCGCCGACGCCGTCCTCGCCTTTGTGGATGCAGACGCTCAGCAGCTCCCGCGCCTTGACGCCGTAGTCGAGCGGATGCTCGCCGTCGCCCCAGCGATGCGAGGCGAACAGCAGCGCGAGCGCATAGTACTCCTCGCCGTCGGGAGCGGGGCCGTTCGAGTTGCGCGTGCCGTCCGGCAGGCAGGACCAGGCGAAGTAGCCGGCTCCCGGTCCTTCTTTCATATGCATGTACTGCCAGCTCCAGCGCCAGATGCGGTCGAACACATCCTTATGGCCGAGCTGCACGGCCATCATCATGCCGTACGACATGCCCTCGGTGCGCACGTCGAGATTGCCCGTATCGAGCAGGTAGCCCATCCCGTCGTCCGTCTCGTAGTAGATGCGCGTCTCGTCGCCGTCCTCGAACAGCTCTCGCCACGTCTGCGCAAGCCGCGCGGCGATCTCTTCCTCTCCGTAGCCCGCCTCGCGGAATACGCTGCGGTACGTTCCGGTGTGGAACGCTCCAGCCTTCGTGCCCGTGCCCGCTTCCGTCATGCCGATTCCCCCTCAGATGATCTGGATTCCGTCCCGCTCGTTCAAAAAAAGGACCGGCACGCCCGGCAGCAGCCTGCCGATCCGCTCCGCCGCCAGCTCCATGCCCGGCTGCTCGCTCGCGGCGTGCCCGACGTACAGCAGCGCAATCCGGCGCCCGAGCCGGACCGCGTCCCGCACGTACTCCGGCGCCTCCCACTCCGGGCCTTCGCCCGCGAGCAGCAGCTCCGCTCCATGCTCCTCGTACAGCCGTGCGGCCAGCTCGCCGCCGCCGCGATAGCCGACCGTGACCGCAACCGTCCGGCACGGATGCGCCAGGTCGCCCGCCGCGCGCACGCCGCTTGCGCCGAGCCGGCGCTTGGCAAGCTCCGCCGCCGCGGCCGCGCTCAGCGGCTCCGGCAGCCGGATGATCGTCGCCTCCGGCAGCGTCCGGATGACGGCGTCCTCCCAGCCGAGCCGGCGTACGAGCCCTGCCGTGATGACGTCCGGCCGCAGCCGGTGCGGACCGTCATGCCAGCGGCAGACGGCGATGCCGCTCGCCTCGATCCGGCGGCGCTTCGCCTGCGCGGCCGCGCTGCCCGCCGTCCATGCGGCATCCGCTTGGTGGCTGAAGTAGAGGCCTTCATGCGCGACGAGCAGGTTCGCTCCGGCGTCCCGGGCCCGTTCCAGCGCGTCCAGCGACGCGGCGAACGACACGGCGATGCCGGTCAGCGTCCGCTGCGGATCGCCGGCCAGCAGGCCGTCCGCGCCGGCTGACAGAGGCGCGCTGCCGGCTCCGGCGGCCGAGCCGCCGGCGGCTGATGCAAGCAGGGCGGCGGCTTCTGGCAAGCCGGGGGCCGATGCAAGTGAGGCGGCGGCTTCTGGCTGGCCGGGGGCCGATGCAAGTGAGGCGGCGGCATGCGGGCCGTCCGAGCCGTCGACGCCGGCCGCTTCCGGCTCTGGATGCAGCAGTCGCCATACGGCCTCGCCAATCGTCCATTTCACAGGCAGCCCTCCTCCTCTTTGTAGGCCAAGGGAAGTTCTTCCCTTGTTTCACTCGATCCGCCTGTCACGGCCCCGAGCAAGGGAAGTTCTTCCCTTGCGCCGCGCCATCCGCGCGATCGTCGCTGGCACCGTCGCCCGAGCACGCCTATCCAGTCAGTAGATCCTGCGGCCCCGTTCGTCCGGAATGCCGCTCTTGCGCCAGAAGTAGGTGTTGAGTACGTCGCGCCACTCGCGCGCATGCTCCGCCTGGTGGCGGAACCGCTCCAGCGTCTCGCTGTACGCCGGCTCCGGCACATGGCCGCGCAGCGACTCCCAATCAGCCAGCAGCCCCTGCGCGCGCTCCGCTCCCTCGAAGCGGGAGTCGTAGATATGCTGGATGACCGTCTTGCCCGAGCGCAGCCGATGCGTGTACGGCACATGGTGGAAAAACAGCAGCAGCTCGTCGGGCGTCGTCTCCGGCGACTCGTACAACCCGGCGACCGGCTCGGCGTACTGCGCCGCATAGCCGGTGCCGCTCGCCGAGCTGCGGTCGACGCCGATGCCGTCGCGGTCGGCGAAGTGGTACGTGCCCCACATCGAATACTCGTAGCCGTCGACGTCCGGGCCGTAATGATGGTTCGGCTTGACCATCCAGCCGACGCCGAGCGGAGCCGTGTACGACTCGTAAATGCTCCAGGACCGCGCCAGCATGCCGCAGACGACGTCGGCCGCCTGCGGGCGGTCGCCGAGCGTCAGCTCCGCCCACTCGCGCGCGATCTGCTCCGCGGACAGCTCCGGCTGCCAGGCGAGGCGCCCGAAGCCGTACAGGTTCGCCTGCGCGAGCAGATGCCCGGTCCAGTTGGCGTCGTCCCCGATGTTGGAGACGGCGGCGAGGCCTCCCGCCGGACGGCCGTGCAGCTCGCCGCTCGCGATCCGCTTCACGGTCGAGCCCTCGCCCTTCAGCCGGGTGTCGAAGTCGAGCGCTTCCTTCCACTGCGGCACGAGGTAGCACAGATGGCGCTGCTGGCCCGTGTACTCCTGCGCGATCTGGAATTCCACCAGCAGGTTCGTGCGCGGCACCGCCCCGATGAGCGGCGACACCGGCTCGCGGACCTGGAAGTCCATCGGGCCGTTCTTCACCTGCAGGAACACGTTGTCCTTGAAACGGCCGTCCAGCGGCTTGAAATGGTCGTACGCCGCGCGCGCCCGATCGGTGCCGCGATCGCGCCAGTCCTGGCGGCAGTCGTAGACGAAGCAGCGCCAGATGATACGGCCGCCATGCGGCGCGAGCGCGTCCGCCAGCATGTTGGCGCCGTCCGCATGGTCGCGGCCGTAGGTGAACGGACCCGGCCGGAACTCGGAGTCGGCCTTGACGAGAAAGCCGCCGAAGTCCGGGATGTGCCGGTAGATGCGGTCCGCCGCCTCGCGCCACCAGCTCCGCACGCCCTCGTCGAGCGGATCGGCCGTGTCCAGGCCGCCGCCCTCGACCGGCGCGGCATAGTTGACGCTCAAGTACAGGGAGATGCCCCAGCCGCGCAGGATGCCGGCCACGGCCGCGACGCTCGGCAGATCCTCCTCGCCGATGAAGCGCGTCTCGCGGGCATGCACGTTGACGTTGTTGATCGAGAGCCCGTTGATTCCGGCCGAGGCGAGCAGGCGGGCGTAGTCGCGGATGCGCGTGCGGTCCGGCACGAACTCCCCGTCCAGGTAAAAGATCGAGCGGCCTGCATAGCCGCGCTCGACGCTGCCGTCGGCGTTGTCCCACTGGTTGACCATGCGCAGCGCGTTGGCCGGCCGCTCGGCGACGTCGAGCCCGGCGAGCGGCGCGCCGGAGCGCAGCAGGCGGCGCAGGTGGAACGCGCCGTACAGCACGCCGGCCGGGCCGGAGCCGGCGACGACGAGCAGGCCGCCGCGCTCGACGAGCCGGTAGCTCTCGCCTGCCGGATCATCCGGCAGGCCGTCCGCGGCATCGGCCGCCTCGGCGCAGCCCGCCGGCGTGCCGAGCACGATGCCGCGTCCGTCCTCGGGCGGCAGGCCCGGCTGCGGCTCCCGGCCGGTCAGGCCGATCGCCGCGGCGCGCAGCTCCGCCAGCGCGGCGGCGATCGGCGCCGCCGGCTCGGGGGCGTGGAGGAATTCCATCCACGCCCGAGCCTGCCGCCGGGCGTCGCCGCTCGCCGGCGGCGCTCCAAGCCAGGCGTCGTAGCCGCTGCCCGGCTCAGCCTGCGCGGCTTGCCGCATCGCGCTCGCCTCCTTCCGCCGCGAGCGCGCGGCTGCCGCTCTCGCGCAGCCACAGGATCGCGGTCACGCCGCGCGGATAATATTTGCTGCCGATGATCTCGCCGGCGAGAATCTGGTCGCTCCACGCCCAGTACGACAGCTCCGGATGCTTGAGCCAGGCGGCGTGGGCCGCGTCGGCCGCCGCCCCCTGCTCCTCCCACGGGAGGCCGAGAATCTCGCGGGCGATGAACTGGCAGAGGTAGATCTTGCTCAGCCAGGAGTTGTCGCTCGTCGATGACAGCTTCCAGCCGCCGTCCGGGAACAGGCAGGTCCCTTCCTGCAGCACCGTCGCCAGATGCGTCCGAAGCGCCGCCAGGTAGACGGAGAAGCGTCCGTTCGGATCGAGCGCGTCCCGCGCTCCCGTGAAGTACGGGAACACCAATCCCTCGATCGCCGGGATGATGCGCGAATCGTTGTTCTCGCCGATGACGGCGGGGATGTAGCCGCGATCGTTCAGCTGCGCCGCGATCGTCGCCGCCGCGCGATCCGCCTGGGCGCCCGCCTCGGCCGCGAGGCCGGCGAGCCCTTCGGCGGCGAGGCGCTTCTCGAGCGCGACGTACACCGCCCAGCATTTGCCCGCCATATAGATGTTGTTGCGCGACTGGCCGAGCGACACGTCGAGGCTGTCGTAGGTCGTAATCTCCGCTCCGCCGTCGGTGCGCGAGCTGTCGAGGCCCATCAGCCCGTTCCGCAGCGACGGGTCCGGATGGTCGCGGCGCAGCATGCTTTCGAGCCCGTCCTGCAGCACCGGCAGCGCGCGCTCCAGGAACTCGCGGTCGCCTGTCTGCTCCAGGTAGACGAGGGCGCAGCAGAGCCAGTTGACGAGCTCCTCGTGGCTCATGTAGGAGAAGCAGCCGTCGATGCCCGCCAGCTCGTAGGCCGAGCGGCCCGGCGGCGAGAAGACGTTGGCGACGCCCATGTCATGGGTGAAGGCGATGCCGCCCGGATGCTCCTCGGCGTCGCCGGGGAAGCGCACCGTATCCCGGTAGCTGTAGCGCTTGACGAACCAGTCGAGCTCGTTGCGCACCGTCCACGGGTTCAGCTCCAGCTCGAAGAACAGCTGGTCCGCCGTCAGGTCGAGCGTGTTCATCATCCGGTACTCGCCCTCGTTGACGATCCACATCGGCTCGCCGTCCACGTCCAGCAGCTGCGTGCTGCCGTAGTAGCTGTGGATCGCGTGGTCCAGCATGAACCGCTGGTCGGCCGACAAGCCGTCCCCGCTCCAGCGCGCCTCGGCGGCGCGGCAGGAGGCGGCGAGCTCCTCGTAATGCTCCAGCGCATAAGCCGCGACGTCCTCGATGCGGCCGAACCAGCGCGTATACAAATAGGAAGCGTCCAGTCCCGACGTCGCGATGCCGCCGCGGTAGAAGCAGACCGCGAAGCGGAACGTGCGCCGCTCGCCCGCCGGCGTGTCGAGCAGCAGCGCGCCCGTGCCGCCGAGCCCGAACGTCAGATGCTGCTCGTGGCGCGCGGTCAGGATGCTCTCCATCGAGAAGCCGAAGCCGGTGCGCACGCCCGGAGCATGCGGCGCCGCGATGGCCGTGATGCGTCCCTGGCCGACGCCGGAGAAGCCGTCTCCCTCGACAGGGCGCATCGCGCTGTACGGATCGTTGCCCTCGTAGCCGAAAAACGCCCGGCGCGGGATGCGGCCCGCCGTATTGTCGACCGTCAGCTCCGCGAACACGGCCGGCACGAGCGCCGCCTTCAGCTCCTCCTCCGAGGCCGCCGCCGGGTCCGGCACCGGACGGACCGGCGACAGGATGCGGAACGTCAGATCGCCCGCCTCCCAGACGTCTTCCCCGGCGGACAGGCTGCGGCCGATCTCGGCGAAGGCGAACGGCTGCAGCAGGGACGGGCCGCCTGCGCCTTTCTTCTCGACGTCGTAGCGCGCGGCCTCGTCGCCGAGCGCGCCGTAGAACGGCAGCGCCTCATAACGCGAGCCGTCGCGCGACTGGAGGCCGATGTAGACGTTCTGGTCGGCCGGCCGGCCGAGCTCGAGGCCGAGTCCTCCTTTGGCGCCGGGATAGCCGAGCGTGAAGCTGGCGAAAGCTCCGATCGGAGCGTGATGAGCATTGTAGAACCGGTTGTCGGACAAGCGGGACAGCCCCTTCCTTGAAAGCGATTACGTTTATCCTAACACGGCATGGATAGGGCGGAAATGGTCAAATCCGGCGACTATTTACCCAAATCAAGCCAAGCCGTATACTGAAAAAAAGGGCCGCGGCCCAAGGAAGGAAGAATCGCCAATGGCTGACGCCGCTGCGGCTCCTGGCGGAGGAGCCGTCCTGTCCGAGACGATGTTCGCGGATGTGAAGACGACGCTGAACCTGTTCGGCATCCACCGGCGCGAAGTGCGCGGGGACTGGTCCTATCCGCCGCATCAGCATCCCCAGTACGAGATCAACTTCCTGCTCGCGGGCAGCCAGATCATGACGGTCGGCGGGCGCGAGCTCGTCCAATCGCCCGGCGACCTGCTGCTCATCCGTCCGGGCGAGCTGCACAGCAGCCGCAGCGGCGACGGCCTGCCGTTCGACTACTTCTGCCTGCACTTCGACCTCGACGACCGGCTGTTCCTGCCGCTGCTCGGACGGCTCGACCAGACGCTGTTCCGCGCGGAGAGCGAGCTGGCCCGCAAGGCGAGCCCGGTGCTGCGCAAGATGCTCGAGCCCGGCCAGGGCGGCGGCCCCAGCTCGGTCGCCGCGCGGATGCGGCTGCAGGCGGCCGCGTTCGAGCTGTTCGCGATGCTGTGGGACGCGATCACGGCCGAATCGCTGCTGCTCCCCCGCGCCTCGTACGCCAAGGAGGAGCTGGCGCAGGAGATCGCCTCCCGGCTGCAGGGCGCGGCGAGCCTGAACTTCCGGCATGCCCGCGGACCGGGGGCGGGCGGCGCGAGCGCGGCCAAGGGCGGCGAGGGCGAGGAGGATGAGGCCGAGGGCGACGGACCGGGCGGCCTGCGGCGGATCGCCGCCGAGCTCGGCATCAGCGCCTCGCATTGCGGACGCGTGTTCCGCGAGGTGTACGGCCAATCGCCGCGGGCGTACTGGTCCTCGCTCGTGCTGCATGAATCCAAGCAGCTGCTCGCGGATTCCCGGCATTCGATCCAGATGATCTCCTCGGTGCTGGGCTATCGCGACATCGCCCATTTCAGCCGCCAGTTCAAGCGCTGGACCGGCCTCTCCCCGTCCGCCTATCGCCGGCTTCATCTGCATAGTTCCGACAGCGGCGGCACAGACTAACTCCCGAATAGCACTTTCTGCCAAGGGAGGTTCTGCCATGCCGGCATTGCTCGCCAGCCTTCATAAGTGGACCGTCGACGAGCCGGCTCGCTCCTTGAACAAGGAGCTGGCGCTCCTGTTCGCCGATGCCCACGACTATATATGCGTCAAGATCGGCGAGGACGGCGGCCGGGAAGTATGCCTGTGCTACCTGTCCACGCTCGCCTCGCCCGCCAAGCTCCGCTTCGTCGTCTCCGAGGAGGCGGGCACGCTGGAATCGCGGCTCAGCCAATACGAAGGCACCGCGCTCCAGGAAGCCCAGGCGGACAGCGCCGAGCACGCCATCTGCCTCGGCATGGCGGTGCTCTGCATGGAGGGCTCCTCGCACGGCCTCGTGCTCAACCTGCATAAGGTGCAGCAGCGCAGCCTCAGCTCGCCGTTCACCGAGAACGTGCTGCAAGGCCCGCTGTATGCGTTCAACGAGAACCTGGAGGTCAATACGGCGCTCGTGCGCCAGCGATTCCGCAGCTCGAAGCTCAAGTGCCTGGTCTCGGATATCGGCACGGCCACCCGCACCAAGGCGGCCGTCATGTATGCCGAGGACAAGGTCGATCCGGACTGCCTGCAGCGCGTCCAGGACGCGCTGGACGGACTGGACGTGCAGAGCGTGCAGGACACCGGAGAGCTGCTCCGGCTGATCGACACGAAGCGCTGGGCAAGGCTGTTTCCGAAGGCGGTCTTGACCGAGCGGCCCGACCGCGTCAGCAGCGACCTGCTCCGCGGCAAGATCGCGATCCTGCTTGACGGCACGCCTTTCGCGCTGCTGCTGCCTGCGGTCTACACCGATTTCTGGCATTCGCCCGAGGACAGCTATGTCAATCCGTTCGTCTCGGTGTTCCTCAACGCGCTGCGCTTCCTGGCGATGTTCTGCAACCTGACGCTGCCCGCGCTCTACATCGCCCTCACCTCGATCAACGTCGACGTGAACCGGCTGGAGATCAGCCTCGCCGCGGCCGCCAGCCGGGAGGGCGTCCCGTATCCGGTGTTCATCGAGACGATGCTCATGCTCATCATCATCGACTTCATCACGGAGGCGGGCACCCGGCTGCCTCAGGCGATCAGCGCCACCGTCACGATGGTCGGCGGCGTCGTGCTCGGCCAGGCGATCATCCAGGCCAATATCGTGAGCAACCTGCTCGTCATCATCGTGGCGGCGACCGCAATCACGAACTTCATCGTCATCGACTATCAGATGGGGCTCGTGCAGCGCATCCTGAAGTACTTCGTCTGCATCGGCGCCGCTGTCGCCGGCCTGCTCGGCATCGTCTTCTGCCTCATCTGCCTCGTCTTCTACCTCAGCTGCCTGGAATCGTTCGGCACGCCTTATTTGACGACGATGCTGAAGAAGAAAGGCGGGGGAGCATGACGAAGCAGCCTAAACGGTCCGCTTACGCCTACTTCTGCCTGTTCAGCCTCTATTTCGGAGCGGCGGGCGGCTTCCTGTATCCGAGCCTGGTCATCAACAGCACCGATGGAGCGCTGTGGCTCCCGATTCTGCTGTGGGCTGGCGCATCCGCCGCCAGCTGCCTGCTCTACGTCCGTCTGCTCCGCGGGCTGAAGGGCCAGCCGCTCTTGCCGTACGCGCGCGGCCTGCTCGGACCCGCAGCCGCGTGGCTGCTCACGTTTCCCTTGCTTCTGTTCGCTTTCGGAGCCGTCATCGTCATGCTCCGCTCGTTTTCCGAGCTGGTCACGATGACGCTGCTGCCGACGACGCCGATCTCCTTTCTCGACGGCATGATCGTGCCGGCGGCGCTGCTGGCCGCAGCCGGCCTGCCGCCGATCTTCCGCGCGGCGAGGCTGCTGTTCCTGCTCGCCTTCACCATCCTGCTGTTCCTGCTGCTCGTCGGCTTCATCAACACGCATCTGTACTACGGCGGGCCTTGGCTGAGGCCGGAACCGGCCTTTCTGCTGAGCGGGGACTTCTACGGCGGCTCCTTTCTGTGGATGGGCTTCGCGTTCGTCGCGCTTTGCGGCAGCTACGACGCCGAAGAAAGCCGGGCGTACCGAAAGGGCTATCTGCTGGCGCTCGGCGTAGGCACGGCGCTCGTACTCTCGTTCGTCTACTTGCCCGTCCTGACCTTCGGGCGGGAGCTGAGCTCGAACCTGACGTTTCCGTTCGTGACCAAGATGGACTCCGTCTATCAGTATTGGATCGTTTTCGAAAATCTGACGTCGATCTTCCTGTCGGCGACGATGTTCTGCCTCCTGGTCGTCATGGCGCTCAAGCTGCGGACGATCGGCAGCGTCGCTCACGGGCTGTGGCCGAAGCTCCCCGTGAGCAAGCTCGTCCTGACGGCAAGCGCGGTCGTCTTCGCCGTGGCGACGTGGATTCCGGAATGGCGCATCATCGAGAGCTGGTTGTTCAACAGCCTGGTCATCCGGATGTATGTGATGTTCGCCTTTCCGCTGCTGCTGCTTGCCGCAGGCAAAAGGAAGACTGCGAAGGAGGAGTCCAAATGAAGCCGATAAACCCGACCGCCTCGCCGGCGTCGGAACGGCGCCGGGAGCAGGCGCAAGGACGGAAGGAGCAGGGAAGGGCGAAGGCGCTGGCGCGGCTGCGGACGGCATGGAGCGGGACAGCGGCGCTGCTGCTCCTGCTGGCGGCCGGCGGCTGCTGGGACTCCAAGGATGTCGACAACCGCTTCCTCGTCGGGGCGATGGGGCTGGACGCGAAGTCGCCCGAGCGGCTGGAGGTGTGGTTCCGAGTCCCGGTGACGAGCCCTATGGGCGGCGGCCACAAGAGCTCCTTCTTTGCCGTCAGCCAGGAAGGGAGCACCGTCATGGACGCGGTCAACAGGGTGCAGTATAAGCTGCCCAAGGCGATCGACGTCTCCTCGACGCGCGCCCTGTTTCTGGACGAGCAAAGCGCCCAGTACGGCCTGCTCCCTTACCTCGAGTTCGCGGTGAGGGAGCGCACGGTGCCGCTCGATGCCGTCGTGGCCGTCGTCGAGGGCGGCATGAAGCGCATCTTCGAAAGTCCGAATCCGGCAGGCGAGCTGGCCGGCATCTACACGAAGCTTTATTTCGAGCCGTATGCCGGAGGCATCCCGCGCAAGAACAAGACGATGCTGTGGGAGGTGTACGCGAAGCTGCACAACCCGATGCACGCCAATCTCATCCCGGTGCTCCGCCAGGAGAAGAAGGATTTCATCCAGACCGGCAACGCCTTTTTCCGGAGCGACCATATGGCAGGCAGGCTGACGATGGACGAGTCGCTGCTGTACGAGATGATGACCAAGCGTCTGACCGACTCCGAGATCGTGCTCATGAGCCGCTCCGACCTCAACATCGTCCATAACAAGACCCGTGTCCGGAGCCGGCTCGCAGGCGGCAAGCCCCGCGTCGAAGCGGAGATCTCGCTGTCGGTCTCCCTGCTCGACAAATCGCATTCCAAGCGGCGCAGCGAGGACGAGATCAAGGAGGAGCTCGCCGAGCAGCTCGATCAGCTGAGCAAAGGCTTGATCGCCAAAACCCAGAAGGCGGGGTCCGACATCTTCGGCTTCGGCAACCGGTTCCGCGACCGCATCAAGCCGGATCAGTGGCCGGATCTGTACCGGCAGGGCGACATCCGCTGCACGTTCAAGATCGAGATGCGCAATACGGGACTGGAGTTTCTGCGGGCCTGACGCTTCGCCCCGGGCTGGGGCTCATTCGATAAAGATCACGGGCTTGCGCGCAGCGTCCAGGCGGGCCAGCAGCTTGAGCAAGGCGCTTTCCGACAGCGCGACGCAGCCTGCGGTCGGCTGGTCCGCTCCACGCCACAGATGGAGAAAAATCGCGCTGCCCTTGCCGGGCACGACCGGCTGCTCGTTGTAGCCGATGACGACCGCGTAGCGGTACAGCGGCTGACGCAGCCGCTCGAACGAGGCCCATTCCGCCTTCGGCCCCGTTTCCGAGCGGATCCAGCGGTTGTAGTCGGGCGAGGCCGGGTCGTCGACCCAGAAGTCCGAGCCGTCCGTCTTTGTGTAGGGGAGGCGCAGCCCGGGCGGCTTGCCGGCGGAGCCGAACGCTTTTCCGAGCGGATAGAGGCCGGACGGCGTGCGGCCGTCTCCTTCCTTCATCTTGCCGATGCCGCTTCTCCCGACGACCGCCGGCGCCTTGCCGAGCGTGCGGAGCCACTTGCCGTCCTGCCTTTCATAAAAGGAGAAGGAGGCCCGGAACGAGTCCGGCCCCGCCGCGTCGATGACGACGACCTGGCTGGAGCCCTGCTTCTCGGCCTGCGCCTTCCACCCTGCGGACGCCGCCGCTTGCGCCGTCCCTCCGCCCGCCAGCAGCCCGGCCAGCATGATCGCCAGCGCGCGTCCGGCTCCGCCGTTTCCTGTTCGCTTCATGCGCCTCGCTCCTCTGCTCCTCTTTTCCTCTTCGTACCCGGATCCAAAGGTTCCCCAAACGCGGCCGCGCCATCCCTCGGCAGCCGTCGGAGCCTTTGCGGCAGCATAATCGGGAGGGATGGCGCGGGCTTTTTTTTCGCCGGACATTCCGATAGACTGATCGAGATGGCCTTGCAGCGAAGCCTGCGCAGGTCGAAGCCAGAGAGGAGCCTTTCGATGACTACGTTCGACAACCCGCCTTCTTTCGAGGGCATCGCTTCCGAAAAATGGGATCTCCACAAAGGCAAGGACATCCTGCCGATGTGGGTCGCCGACATGGACTACGCCGCGCCGCCGAGCGTGCTGGACGCGCTCGCGCGGAGGATCGGCAGAGGCGTGCTCGGCTATACGAGCGTCACGCCCGAGTACAAGCAGGCTGTCGCCGGCTGGATGTCCCGCCGCCACGGCTGGCAGGCGCAGCCGGAATGGGTGCGCTTCTGCCCCGGCGTCGTCGTCTCGCTGTCCGTCATCGTCCGCGCCTGCACGCAGCCCGGGGATGCCGTCGTCATCCAGCCTCCCGTCTACCCGCCGTTCCGCTCCGTCGTCGAGGACAACGGACGCGAGCTCGTGCTCAACCCGCTGCTGCGCGGGGACGACGGCCGTTACGAGGTGAACTTCGCCGAGCTGGAGGAGCAGCTCGCCGAGGAGCGCGTCAAGCTGCTGATCCTGTGCTCCCCGCATAATCCCGTCGGGCGCGTTTGGTCGCGTGAGGAGCTGCTGCGGCTCGCCGAGCTGTGCGCGCGCCACGGCGTGCTCGTCGCTTCCGACGAGATCCATGCGGACCTCGCATACGAGCGGTTCGTGCCGTTCGCCTCGATCTCGGAGGAGGCGGCCGCGCTGGCGCTCCTCTGCACGTCGCCGAGCAAGACGTTCAACATCGCGGGCATGAATACGTCCAACATGATCATTCCGAATCCGCAGCTGCGCGCGGCCGTCACCGCCGAGCTGAAGCGAGGCGCGCTCGCCTCGCTGTCCGCGCTCGGACACGCGGCCGTCCTTGGAGCCTACAACGGCGGCGAGGAGTGGCTCAAGGAGGCGCTCGCGTACATCCGCGGCAACCAGCAGTACCTCGCCCAGGAGCTTCGCCGCTCCGCGCCCGAGATTTCCGCCTCCGTGCCGGAGGGGACGTACCTGCTCTGGCTCGACTGCCGCGGCCTCGGCCTCGCGGAGCCGGAGCTGCACCGCTTCTTCCTCGAAAAGGCCCGGATCCAGCTCAGCCCCGGCTCCTCGTTCGGCGAGGGCGGCTCCGGCTTCATGCGGCTCAATGCCGCCTGCAGCCGGGCGACGGCCGAGGAGGCGGCGCGCCGCATCGCCGCCGCCGTGCAGGAGCTGCGCGCCTCGCGCTAGCGGAGGCGGGCCAGGCGGCGGAGCGCTCTGGAGGCGGGGCGACGGCCGTATTGTACCATCGGCATGAGCGGTCCGCTGGCCGCTCTTCCGTCGGCAGGACGGTCCGGGTGCCGCTCTTCCGTTGGCAGGAGCGGCTCTGGCCGCCGCTCTTCCTTTTCGCGCGGCAGATGCCTCCGGCCGGCTGGAAGACGCTGCGTCGAAAGGCTTGCCTGCGGGTATGAATACGGGAGCCGAGCGCCCGAAAACGACTTGGCGGCGACTGTCACAGCCTCGCCATAATCCGGCGAGAATGCCCCTTGCGTCCCCTGATGACGGATGGTAAGATAAAGCCATCAAGACATTGTGATTAATTTCACAACATCTCTGACACCGACGATTCTGCTTCTTTCGCTCTTCGGTCCGTCCCGACGCGAAGGCTCTCCCTCTCTCAAGAGTCCCAGGGAAGCAGGATCGTCTCCCTTTCGCCCAACATTGTGATTAATTTCACATAATGAGCGAAGCGCAGCTCCTGCAAGCAGCGGCGGCAGCAAGAAGCAAGCCGCAAGAAGCAAGCCACGCGATCGACCTACATCCCTCAAGGAGGAATACCTTTATGAAAATCGCCGTCATCGGATGCACGCACGCCGGAACCGCCGCCGTCAAAGCCATCGCGGCCGAGCATCCCGAAGCCCGCATCACCGTCTATGAGCGCAACGACAACATCTCGTTCCTGTCGTGCGGCATCGCCCTGCATGTCGGCGGCGTCGTCAAGGACCCCGAGGGACTGTTCTACAGCAGCCCCGAGCAGCTCGCCCGCCTCGGCGTCGACACGCGGATGCGCCATGAGGTGCTGCGGATCGATACGGCCGCCAAGACGCTCCGCGTCCGCAGCCTGGAGACGAACGAGGAGTTCGAGGACAGCTACGACAAGCTCGTCGTGACGACCGGCTCGTGGCCCGTCGTTCCGGACATGGAAGGCATCCGGCTGGACAACGTGCAGCTGTGCAAAAACTTTTTCCACGCCAAAGAGATCATCGCCCGCGCCGGAGCGGCCCGCAAGGTCGCCGTCATCGGCGCCGGCTACATCGGCATTGAGCTGGCGGAGGCGTTCAGCGATCTCGGCAAGGAGGTGACGCTGCTCGACAACATGGACCGCGTCATGGCCAAGTACCTGGACGCCGAGTTCACCGACGCCGCCGAGGAAGCGCTCGCCGGCCGCGGCATCCGCACGGCGCTCGGCGAGAGGGTGAGCCGCTTCGAGGGCCGGGACGGCCGCGTCGCCAAGGTCGTCACCGACAAGGGCGAGCACGAAGCCGACCTCGTCGTGCTGTGCATCGGCTTCCGCCCCGGCACCGAGCTCGTGAAGGGCCAGCTCGACATGCTGGACAACGGAGCGCTGCTCGTCGACGAGTACATGCGCACGAGCGATCCCGACGTGCTCGCCGCCGGCGACAGCTGCGCGGTGCGCTACAACCCGACCGGCCAGCAGGCGTACATCCCGCTCGCGACGAATGCCGTGCGCATGGGCACGCTCGCCGGACGGAACCTCGTCGAGCCGAAGGTCAAGTACCGCGGCACGCAGGGCACGTCGGCGATCAAGCTGTTCGACCTGAACATCGCCTCGACCGGCATGACCGAGGCCGCGGCCGAGGCGGCCGGCCTCGACGCCGCAGCCGTGACGCTGCGCGAGTCGCATCGCCCGGACTTCATGCCGGATGCCGAGGAGGCGCTGCTCAAGCTCGTGTACGAGCGGGGGACGGGACGCCTGCTCGGCGCCCAGATCCTGTCGAGGGCCGATCTGACCCAGGCCGCCAACACGCTGTCGGTATGCATCCACAACCGCATGACGACCGAGGATCTGGCCTATGTGGACTTCTTCTTCCAGCCGCACTACAACCACCCGTGGAACCTGCTCAACCAGGCCGGCCTCGCGGCCGAAAAGCAGCGCGCCGAGGCGCTTCGCCGGCAAGCGGCGGAGGAGCAGGCCGGGGCGGAGCAGGCCGCAGCGAAGGAGCAGGCTGCAGCGGAGCCGAAGCCGGAGCGCCGCGCGAGCGCCTGACGGACTTGCGGCGCTTCATTCCTCGCCGCTGTGCTCCGGGCGTGGACCGGATGCCGTGAAATCGATCTCCTTCCAGCCGAGCGCCAGTGCCGGCGAATCCGCAGCGGCCCCGGAGGATGCCGGACTTGCCGTGCTCCAGCGAGAATCGCCGTCTCTTCCGCCTCCCTGCGGATCGGGCGCCAGCCCTTCGCCATCCGCTTCAAGCTTTCATTAAAGGACGCATTCCGATGCGTCCTTTTTTGCTCGCCGGCGGCGGCGGTCCAAAACGAAACGCCCTGCTTGGACCCAGGATCGGAAAGAGCGGAAATACAAGTTGTGCAAACGCTTGCCAAAGTGCGGGACTTGCCTTTATAATGATCCCAGAAGTCAAAGGCAATGCTACCCCAGCCATCCGGGTACAACCTCGCGCGGCCGCCGCCTGGTTGTGCCTTTTCTATTTCTGACGCGCTCTCCGCGCGGCTGCCGCGCCGACTCCATATCCGATGAGGAGGAATCACCATGAATCTCGAAGCGATCTACCACCGCCCGCGCGGAAACTGGGCCTACGCCTACGACAAGGCGACGCTGCACATCCGGCTGCGCACCAAGAAGGACGACCTGGACGAGGTCGTCCTCATCCACGGCGACAAGTACGCCTGGGAGCGCACGCTCGAAAAGACGTTCATGGCCAAGCTGCCCTCCGACGAGCGGTTCGACTACTGGCAGGCGGCCGTGCAGCCTTCGCTGCGCCGCATGAAGTACGGGTTCGAGCTGCGCTCCGCGGGCGAGACGCTTTATTTCGAGGAGAAGGGCTTCCGCGAGGACGAGCCGTCCGATCCGGACAAGATGTTCGACTTCCCGTACCTGAACGGCGCCGACGTCTTCTCCCCGCCGGACTGGGTCAAGGAAGCGGTGTTCTACCAGATCTTCCCGGAGCGCTTCGCGAACGGCGATCCATCCAACGATCCCGAGGGCGTGGAGCCTTGGGGCGGCAAGCCGACTCCGAAAAACTTCTTCGGCGGCGACCTGCAGGGCGTCATCGACCATCTCGACCATTTGCAGGAGCTCGGCGTGAACGCGATCTATTTCAACCCGCTGTTCCAGGCGACGACCAACCACAAGTACGACACGTCCGACTACATGAAGGTCGACGCCCACTTCGGCGACAACGCGCTGCTGAAGCGTCTCGTCGACGCCTGCCACGAGCGCGGCATCCGGGTCATGCTCGACGCCGTGTTCAACCATAGCGGCAAGGAGTTCGAGCCGTTCCGCGACGTGCGCGAAAAAGGGAAGGACTCCAAGTACGCCGACTGGTTCCATGTGATGGAATGGCCGATCCAGGTGAAGGACGGGCGGCCGACGTATGAGACGTTCGCCTTCGAGCCGCTCATGCCGAAGCTCAATACGGAGAATCCGGAGGTCAAGGACTACCTGCTCGGCGTCGCCCGCTACTGGATCGAGGAAATGGGCATCGACGGCTGGCGCCTGGACGTCGCCAACGAGGTCGACATGGCGTTCTGGCGGGAGTTCCGCCGGACGGTCAAGGACGTCAACCCCGACGCCTATATCCTCGGCGAGATGTTCCACGACGCGCTGCCATGGCTCGGCGGCGACCAGTTCGACGCGGTCATGAACTATCCGTTCACCCATCTGGTCATCGACTACGCGGGCAAGGGCATCATCGGCGCCGACCGCTTCGCGGACAAGATCGGCGAGCTGATGGCGAGCTATCCCGACTCGGCCAACGAGGTCGCCTTCAACCTGCTCGGCAGCCACGACACCGAGCGCCTGCTGACGCTGTGCGGCGGCGACAAGGAGCGCATGAAGCTGGCGACGCTGCTGCAGTTCGTCTTCCCCGGCGCGCCATGCGTCTATTATGGAGACGAGATCGGCCTTGACGGCGCGGGCGACCCGGACTGCCGCAAGTGCATGGAGTGGGACGAGAGCAAGCAGGACCGGGAGCTGCTGGGCTTCTTCCAGCGGGTCATCTCCCTCCGCAAGGAGCATCGGGCGCTGCGCACCGGCAAGCTCGGCTTCCTGCACGCGGCCGAGGGCGGGAGCCTGCTCGTGCTCGAGCGCAAGGACGAGCAGGAGCATTTCCTGATCGCGGTCAATCCGGGCGCGAAAGCGGCTTCCGTGCAGCTCGACGTCCATCAGGCGGCGTGGAGCGACCTGCTCGGCGGCGGCGAGCTGCGGGCGAAAGGCGGCAAGCTGAGCGTCGAGCTGGCGCCAGGCGGCTTCCTGCTGCTGCGCGCGGCTTCCGCGATCAGCGCCGGCGGCTTCCCTTCCGGCCGCTAGAGCGGGGACAGCCGGGACGGCTGTGCCGGCGGCCGGCTCGCGGGCCCCGGGTCCGCGAAGCGCGGGCTTGAGGGCGCCGGGTTCGGGTCGGCCTCGGGCTCGCGGGCGCAGGTGCGGGTCGGCCTCGGGCTCGCGGGCGCAGGTTCGGGTCGGCCTCGGGCTCGCGGGCGCAGGTGCGGGTCGGCCTCGGGCTCGCGGGCGCAGGTGCGGGTCGGACACGGGCTCGCGGACCGCAGGTTCGGGTCGGACACGGGCTCGCGGACCGCAGGTTCGGGTCGGACACGGGCTCGCGGACGAAAGGCTGCTGCCCGATGCTTGAAGCATCGGCGCAGCGGCCTTCTTTTCGTCTCGAACGGCCGGCGGCCGATCAAGCCGAATGGCGGTCTGCGCGCAAGCGCAGCGACAGCAGCGACAGCCATCCGAATGCGAGCAGGCCGGCCGCCCCCATGGCGACGCCGATCCAGCTGCCCGGGCTGGAGCCGGCGGCGATCAGGATCGGAGCGAGGAGTCCTGTCGCGATGCTGTAGGCTTTCCAGCCGCGCTCTCCGGTCCGCCCGAAGCGGCGGGCCAGCACGAAGCACGCCGCGACGAGCGCCAGGAAGGCCGCGAAGAAGGCGCCGGAATGGACGGCGGCGGAAACGCTCATCGTCGCCGGCATGCCTGCCGGAGCGCCGGGAGGGAAGCTCATGCCCGGGTCGGGCCGGAACAGCCCCGCGCAGGCCATGCCGATGCCGTAGACGGCGATGAGCAGCGGGCCTGCCACGCTTCCCGCGCCGCCGCGCAGCGCCTGGCGGATGCCGATGGAGCCGAGCAGCGCCAAGCATCCGGCCGCGACGAAGGCGGCGCTCTGGATCCATCCGAGCTCCCCCAGCGTCAGCGTGCTGATGGCGTGCTTGCGGATGTCGAATCCTTCCCGGACGAGCATCAGGACGATCGCCACGGCGAAAAACAGCGGCGCGGACATCGCGCCGGCGAGCAGCAGCCCCCCTCCTTTCGGGGCGGCTTCCAAGCTTCGGCCGAGGCCGGGCTCCAAGCGATTTTCCCGGCTTCCTCTAAGGGTATTCGTCGATCCGGCTTCCACGCTTGCTTTCCGTCTATCGATTCGTTGCATGCTCCTTCATCCTCTCTCGGTCTGTTTGGCCTTCTGACTGGACGACGAAGGAGCGAGGAGGAAATCGACACCCGGCAAAAAAAGAGATTCGGCTTGCTCCGAAGCGGCGTGACGAATTCGCGGGTGCAGGCGTGCCTGCTTCCGTCTGTTAGGACCGCCTGCAAGGCCGTCCGCAAGGATCGCCTGCAAGGCCGTCTGCAAGGACCGCCTGCAAGGACCGTCTGCAAGGACCGCCTGCAAGGACCGTCTGCAAGGACCGCCTGCAAGGACCGCCTGCAAGGACCGCCTGCAAGGACCGCCTGCAAGGACCGCCTGCAAGGCCGTCTGCAAGGCCTCCTGCAAGGCCGTCTGCAAGGCCTCCTGCAAGGCCGTCTGCAAGGACCGCCTGCAAGGCCATCTGCAAGGCCTCCTGCAAGACTTGCGTCCGCAGGACCCGCCTCCCCGCTCCGCTTGAGCAGAGCCAGCCTGTGGAAGCGATTACCGCACCTGGTCCCCGGCCTCGACAGCAGTCCTTCGCAGAACGCCCGGGAGCCGCGCCGCCGTCTTGCTTTTGTTTGCAGCGAAGCTTACAATTTTCATAGTTTCCATCAGGCGCCCCCAGCCTGCCATCCGCATAAGCAGAGGACTGTAACCGATGAACGTAACGATAATCGATGTCGCCAAAAAAGCCGGCGTCTCTCCCTCGACCGTCTCGCGCGTCATCTCCGGCAGCACGCGCATCAGCGCCGCTACGACGGAGAAGGTGAAGGCCGTAATGGAAGAGCTCGGCTATCATCCGAACTTGATGGCCAAAAACCTCGTTTCACGCACGACGATGACGATCGGCCTGCTGCTCCCGCGCAACGCCGACGAGGCCTTTCTCGATATTTTCTTCTCCGACGTCACCCGCGGCATCCTGAGCCAGGCGACACGGGCCGGCTACGACCTCCTGCTGAAGACGGGCCGTTCCGAGCAGGAAGAGCTGGAAGCGGTAACACGTCTGGCCAAGGGCCGGCGGGTGGACGGCATCATCCTGCTTCAGTCGCGGCGCGACGATACGGTCATCCGCTATTTGCAGCAGGAGAAGTTTCCGTTCGTGCTCATCGGGCGCGACCCAGAGCGGCCGGACATCCTGACCGTCGACAACGACAACGTGCAGGGCGCCTACGACGTGACGCGGCACCTGTTGGAGCTGGGTCATCGCCGCATCGGCTACGCCAGCGGCCCGCTCGACCTCGTCGTCTCCGCCGACCGCTACGAGGGCTACCGCAAGGCGCTGGACGAGTCGGGCATCCAGCCCGATCCGAGCTGGCTCGTCAGCGCCGATCGGATCCGCGCCGACAGCACGGCCGCCGTGCGGGCTCTGATGGAACGGCCGGAGCGGCCGACCGCGCTCGTCGTCATGGACGACCTGCTCGCGTTCACCTTGCTCGGCACGCTCTCCGAGCTCGGCTACAGCGTGCCGGGCGACATGGCCGTCTTCGGCTTCAACGACAATCCGATGTCGCCGGTCAGCACGCCGCCGATCAGCTCCGTCGACATCGGCGTCTACCAGCTCGGCCTGCAGGCGGCCGGACTGCTGCTGAAGTCGATCAAGGGCGAGGCGATCGAGCAGCGGCGGGTCATCGTGCCGCATCGGCTCATCCCGCGCGAATCCTCGCAGCCTTCGCGGAGCTGAGCGGAGCGCATCGGCTGCGGGCGGAGCGGCAGCGGATCGCCAGCGCCAGCGGGCGAAGCAAAGCGGTTCGGCGGCGCCAGTGGGCCGAGCGGAGCCGTCGACAGCGGCTGCGGGCGGAGTTGAGCGAATCGCTAGTGGCGGAGCAAAGATGAGCGGATCGCCAGCGCCAGCGAGGCGGAGCAAAGCGGTTCGGCGGCGCCAGCGGGCCGAGCGGAGCCGTCGACAGCGCCAGCGAGGCGGAGCAAAGCGGTTCGGCGGCGCCAGCGGGCCGAGCGGAGCCGTCGACAGCGGGCCGAGCGGAGCACCAACGGCAGCGCCAGCGGGCAGAGCGAATCGCCAGCGACGACAGGCGGAGCGGAGCACCAACGGCAGCGGGCAGAGCTGAGCGGAGCCGTTCGACAGCGCCAGCGGCGGCGGGCCATCGAGGAGCCAACGGCAGCGCCAGCGGGCGAGCGGATCGCGTTCGAGCGCCGCGTTCCTTTTTGGAAGCGCGGCACTAGGCCTGGAGGCTTTTGTCCCCTGCTCCTGCTTGACGGAATATGATACACTAGACTGATCTGTCCCCTGGCGGGGCAGGTCTTCTTTTATTTCTTGGAGCGAGACACTTCCCCGGCTTCCCACGATCCGAAAGCCCGCTGGAAAAACGATGCTCGGCTGGAGGGTATTCATCATGCTTCGCCACGAACCCGCGCTGCGCGGGAAGCTGCTGCTGTTCCTTACGATTCTCGGTCCGATCGTCATCACCCAGGTGAGCTACACCGCGATGAGCGTGCTCGACACGATGATGTCCGGACGCGCCGGCACGAACGACCTCGCTGGAGTCGCCGTCGGCTCCAGCCTGTTCATGCCGATCATGACGGGGATGAACGCCATCCTGCTGGCGGTGACGCCGATCATCGGCCAGATGATCGGCCGCGGCGAGAAGGACGGGATCTCCCGTCCGGTCGTGCAGGCGCTTTACTTGTCGCTGCTCATGTCGCTGATCATCCTGATCGGCGGCTCGCTGGCCGTCGAGCCCGCGCTGTCGCTGATGGGGCTCGACGACGAGGTGCACCGCATCGCCAAGCAGTATTTAGGCGGCCTCGCCATCGGCTTCATTCCTCTCTTCGGCAGCTATGTGCTGCGGTATTTCTGGGAAGCCCAGGGCTATACCCGCATGACGATGGCGCTGCTGCTCGCGTCGCTGCCGCTGAACGCCCTGCTCAACTACGGCCTCATCTTCGGCGAGCTCGGCATGCCGCGCCTCGGCGGCGTCGGCTCCGGCTACGCGACCGGCATTACGTACTGGTTCATCTTCGGCGTCTCGGTCTGGCTGACGTTCCGCACGGAGGCGCTGCGCCCCCACCGGCTGTTCCGGCGCTGGTACGCGCCGTCCTGGCGCAGCTGGAAGGAGCTGCTCGGCATCGGCGTTCCGATGGGGCTGTCGACGTTTTTCGAGGCGAGCATCTTCGCCGTCGTGACGCTGCTCATGGGCGGAATGTTCAGCACGACGTATATCGCCGCCCACCAGGCGACGCTCAACTTCTCGTCGCTGCTGTTCATGGTGCCGCTGAGCATCAGCATGGCGCTGACGATCCTCGTCGCCTACGAGGCCGGCGCGGGACGCGCTCGCCATGCGCGGCAGTACGCCCTGCTCGGCGTGACGACGGCGGTCGGACTGATGGTGACGGCGGCCGCAGCCCTCTACTTTATCCGCCCGGCCATCGCCTCGTTCTATACGAACGACCCCGAGGTCGCCTCGCTGATGGTGACGTTCCTGCTGTTCGCGCTCGTCTTCCAGCTGTCCGACTCCTCACAGGCGGCGCTGCAAGGAGCGCTGCGCGGCTACAAGGACGTCAAGGTGCCGTTCATCGTCGCCTTCGTCTCCTACTGGCTGATCGGCATCCCGCTCGGCTATGCGCTTGCCGCCTGGACCGGCCTCGGTCCCTACGGCTTCTGGGTCGGCATCACCGCCGGCCTGACGTTCGCGACGATCGGCTTCGCGATCCGGCTGTGGATCGTGCAGCGCCCGATGGCGCTGCGGCCGGCCGGGGCAGCCGCAGGCGACTCCGCAGAAAAGGAAAGCTGACGCGAGGAGGCTGGCCGGCCGGCGGGCTGC
>NZ_KE383858.1:13357-25671 GCF_000422485.1 Paenibacillus pasadenensis DSM 19293 | reverse complement strand
TCCCGGCCGGCGGGCCGGATCCAAGGCATATTTCTGCCTTGGTTGGCCCTGTTCCCGGCCGGCATGCCGAATCCAAGGCATATTTCTGCCTTGGTTGGCCCGGTTCTCGGCCGGCGTCTACTCCTCCCGGTAGATCGCCAAGGCGGTTCGCTAGAACATCCTATTCATGCAGCTGTCTCGGCAAAATCTTGTCGCTCATGCGGTCCACAGCCGCATTCACGACACAAACGAGACGGCTTTCGGGGATGTCCTCGGACAAATCCATGGGCAGGGCAAGCGGGTCCATGGTATGTTGGATGCACACAAAGATCTTCCATTCTGGCCGATGTCGGGGTGGTACCTGCATCTTATCAGAGGTGTTTAACCCATTTAAAAGAGGGTGTCCCTAAGCCAAGGCTTTCGGGACACCCTCTTTTTCGTTCAGGCCAAGCTCCCTCCCGCTCACCGGACAGGCGGATGCCCGTCGCCGGAAGCCGCTGCGTCCGCGGCAGCGCCTCTCTCGCCCGCGGACCCGTCTGCGCCTCTCTCCGGCGCAGACGCGGCAACGCCTCTCTCGGACGCGCCCGCAGACCCATCAACGCCTCTCTCGCCCGCGGACCCGGCAGCGCCTCTCTCGGGCGCGGACCCGGCGGCGCCTCTCTCGCGCGCAGCGCCATGCCGAAGCGCGGCGGCGCATCCGACAAGCGAGATCAGCGCGCATGCCGCATACATCGTCGAGTAGGAAGAAGCCTGCACGAGCCATCCCATCCCGAGGCCGCCGAGCGAGAAGCCGAGGTCGTAGGAGCTGAGGAACAGGCCCAGCAGCACGTACTTGGACGGACCGGGCAGCGCGAACGAGAGATAGGTGACGAGCGTCGGGTACAGGAGGGCCATGGCCAGCCCGCCGAACAGGGCGGAGACATAGACCCAGTCGCCGAGCGAGCCGGACAGCGCCAGCATCGCGAAGCCTGCGGCCGCGCACAGCATGAGCCCCGAGACGAGCGGCCCGCTCCAGCTTCCGTCGGACGGAATGCGCTTGCGCAGCACGAAGCGGCAAGCGACGACGACCGCCCCCTGCAGCATCAGATACAGTCCGGAGTGCCCGCTGCCGTCTTTCATCATCGACAGCGGCAGGAACGTCGCCGTCGCTCCGAATCCAAAGGACGCGCACAGCATGACCGCCATGCTGGCCTGCAGCGGCCGACTGCCGCGGACCTGCCGGAGCGAGCGCCCGAGGTCGAGCAGCGTATACGACCGGTCCGCCGCTCCGCGGCGCGCCAGCGGCGCTCCGAGTCCGAGCAGCAGCGGCAGCAGGGCGAGCGCCAGCAGGACGGCCGCGAGCAGCAGCCGGTCCCCGTTCTGCCACAGCTCCACGGCCACGATCGGCCCGATGAGCGAGGGCACCATCGTGGACAGCGTATACAGGGACAGTCCCTGCGCCCGGTCGCGCTCCTCGAGTCCTTCGACGATGCCGGTCTGCATCGTCATCGAGAAGAAAGCCGTCACCGCGCCCTGGACGATCCGCAGCCCTGTGAACTGCTCCGCGCCGGCGACCGCGTATAGGGCCAGCGATACGGCATGGGCCGCCAGCAGCCAGCGCATGACCGCAAGCGGGCCATGCCGGCCGATCAGCTGTCCGGCCAGCGGCCGCAGCAGCATGCACGTCAGCATGTAGCTCCCCATCATGAGCCCGATCTCCGCCTCGCCGAAGCCTTCCTGCGAGCTGAGCAGCGGCAGCATCACTGTCAGCACCGAGTTGGCGGAGAAGAACAGGAACGCGAGCCCGTACAGGCGCAGGAAGCCCGGCGATGAAGGATGAAGGCGGCCCGCGCTCACGTAAACGCCTCCTCGCCGTGGACCGCCGATACGAGCTGCCTCGTGTAGGGATGGCGGCCCGCGAGACGGATGTCCCGCACCGGGAACTCGTCGACGGCCAGTCCGTCCTTCATGACGAGCAGCCGGTCGCAGATCGAAGCGGCAGCGGCGATGTCATGGGAGATGAACAGGATCGACATCCCGAGCTCCCGCTGCAGCTGCTTCAGCAGCCGCAGCACCTTCTTCTGCAGCGTCACGTCCAGGCTGGACGTCGGCTCGTCGCAGACGAGCAGCGACGGACCGATAGCGATGCCGCGCGCGATCGCCGCCCGCTGCCGCTGCCCCCCGCTCAGCTCCTGCGGATAGCGGTCCGCATAGCCGGAATCGAGGCCGGCCTGCTCCAGCAGCAGCGCCGCCAGCTCTTTGCGCGAGTCCGCCCGGTCCGCGCCGAACGGCGGCTCCGCATCCGGAAAGCAGTCGAGCGGCTCGATGACCGAGCGCCAGATCGGCAGCCTTTCGTTGAAGGCGGAGGCCGGGTCCTGGAAGACAGCCTGGACATGCCGGCGCATCTGGCGCAGCTTTTCCCCCTTCAGTCCCGTGAGCGGAACGCCGTTCAGCACGATCTCGCCGCTGTCGGGCTTGTCCAAGGCGAGCAGCAGGCGCGCGACCGTGCTTTTGCCGCTGCCGCTCTCCCCGACGACGCCGAGGCATTCGCCCGGCGCGATCGACAAGGATACGCCTCGCAGCGCCTGCACGGAGCTGCGGCCCGAGCGGTACGTCTTGACCAGCGAAGCCGCTTCAACAATGGGCTTCATGGACATGGCCTCCTTCGTGGCGGTGCAGCGCGTCATCGAGCGACGGACAAGCCGCCAGCAGCTCCTGCGTATAGGGATGGCTCGCGGAAGTCCGGAGGACGTCGCACGGCCCCTCCTCCACGAGCCGCCCCTTCCTCATGACCGCAGCCCGGTCGGCCCAGTCGAGCACCAGGTTCAGATCATGGGAAATGAGCAGGATGCCGCATCCGGTCTGGCGCTGGATGTCAAGCATCAGCTGCATGACGCTGCGGCCCGACACGATGTCGAGCGCCGTCGTCGGCTCGTCCGCGATCAGCAGCTCCGGCCGCAGCAGCAGCACGCACGCGAGCGCGGCGCGCTGCAGCTGGCCCCCGCTCAGCTGGAACGAATAGCTGGCATAGGCGCGCTCGGCGGGCAGGCCGACCTGCTCCAGGCTATCCAGCGCCATTTGCTTCGCTTCCTTCCTCTTCATCGGGCGGGCGGTCCGCAGCGCCTCGGCCAGCTGGCTGCCGACCGTATGGTACGGCGAGAAGCTGCCGCGGTAATCCTGGAACACGCAGCCGATCCGGGCTCCCAGCCCTTTTCTCCTCTCCTTGCGGGACAGCCCGGCGAGATCCGTTCCTTGGAAGCGGACAGTGCCGGCCGTCACGCGCAGCGGAGCCGGGAGCAGGCCGAGGATCGCGCTCGCCGTCAGGCTCTTGCCGCTGCCGCTTTCGCCGACAAGGGCAAGCCGTTCTCCGGGAGCGATCTCAAGATCGATTCCCTTCACGAGGTTTTCCCGTCCGTCGCCGATGCATAGTCCGGCCAGCGAGACGATTGGAGCCGCTGCTTCCGTCATCGAAGGACCTCCTTTCCGAATATCGTTGGTCCAGCCTGGACCGCAGTCCCTCGCCCATCAGATTGAAGGCGATGACGACCAGCATGATTGCCAGCCCCGGATAGACCATCAGCTGCGGAGCCGTCTGGAAATACGCCCGGCCGTCGTTCAGCATCGCTCCCCACTCCGGGGAGGGCGGCTGCGCGCCGAGGCCGAGAAACGACAGCGAGGAGACGACCAGAATCGTCTTGCCGATGTCGAGCGCGGCGTAGACGAGCACCGGCGACAGCACGGACGGCAGCAGATGGCGCCGCAGCAGCGCCGCCGGCTTGCAGCCGGAGACGATTGCCGCCGCGACGTAGTCCTTTTCCCGCTCGGACAGCACGACGCCCCGGACGATCCGCGCGTAGCCGATCCAGTTGATGGCGACGATCGCCACGATCAGATGGACCTGGCTCGGCCCCAGGAAGCCGGAGATCGCGATGACGAGCAGGAAATCCGGCAGCGTGCTCAGTCCGTCCACGATGCGCATGAGGAAGGCGTCGACGCGCCCGCCGGCATAGCCGGCGAGCAGGCCGAGCGGCACGCCGATGAGGAGGACTGCGACGATGACCAGTCCCGCCAGTCCGAGCGTCGTCTGCGCGCCGACGAGCAGCCGCGACAGCAGGCAGCGCCCCAGGGCGTCCGTGCCGAGCGGATAGGTCCAGCTGGACGGCAGCAGCCGCAGGTCCATGCGGACGGTCAGCGGGTCGTGAGGGGCGAGAGCCGATCCGAAAAAGGCCAGGACGGCCAGCACCGCCCCGACCGCCAGTCCCGCGATCCCCCATGGACGGCTGGCCAGCCTGCGGAGCGCGGCCGCTCCGATGCTTATGACCGCTTTCATCGCCGTCCCCCCTTGCCGCTCAGCCGCACCCGCGGATCGATCCAGCCGTACAGCAGGTCGACCGCCAGATTCACGAGCACGATCAGCGCGCCCGACAGGAACAGGAAGCCCTGCACGAGCGGATAGTCGCGCTGAAAGATCGCCTCCACGGCCATCAGCCCGATGCCGGGCCAGGAGAACAGCGTCTCGACGACGACGGATCCCGCGAGCAGGCTGCCCAGCGTCATCCCGAATACGGTGAGCACCGGAGCAATCGCGCCGCGAAGCGCATACTTGCCATAAATGGTGCTCTCCCGGATGCCGCGCGCACGGGCGGCGCGGATGTACGGCTGGGAGAGGCTGGCGAGCATGCCGCTCCGCAGCAGGCTCGCATGGACGGCCGACAGGCCGAAGCCGAGCGTGACGGAGGGCAGGATCAGCTGCCGCCAGTCCTCTCCTCTTCCCATGAAGGGCAGCCATTGGAGCCGGTAGGCGAACAGATAGATGAGCAGCAGCCCGATCCAGAAGACCGGAATCGACGCGCCGAGCAGCGAGAACGCCCGTCCGGCATGATCCGGCAGCCTTCCTGGAAAGCGGGCGGCGAGCAGGCCGGCCGGCACGGCCAGGGCGAGCATGAACGCCATGCCTCCGAGAGCCAGCTCGACCGTCGCCGGCAGCTTTTCCACATACAGCTCCAGCACCGGCCGATGGCGCATGAGGGAGTCTCCGAAATCCAGCCGGGCCACGCGGGCCAGCCACTGCCCGTACTGGACGAGCATCGGCTTGTCCAGCCCGAGGGACTCGCGCAGCGCCTGCTCGTCCGCCATCGTCGTCTTGACCTCATCCGCCTTCAGCAGCGCGAATACCGGATCGCCGGGCGCCAGCTTCATCAGGCCGAAGATGAGGATGGACATGAAGAACAGGACGAGGAGCAGCTGCAGCAGCCTGGCCCGTACCAGAGCCAGCATTTCAGCTCACGTCCAGTTCGTTCGTCAGGATCGTATATTCGGACGGGTCGGTGCGCCAGCCGACGATGCGCTCGTTCAGGCCGACGATCAGGTTCGGATAGACGGCATAGGCGTGCGGCGTCCGGCTCATGGCGATGTCGACCGCCTCGCGGGTCAGGGCGATGCGCCGTTCGGCCTCGCTCGTCGCGTTCAGCGTCTTCATGACGTCCGTCAGCTCGTCGATCCGGATGTCCGCCGCATTCAGAGAGCCTCCCGGCATCAGCGCCGAATTCAGGAAAAAGCCGCCGTCTCCGCGCGGAGCGGACAGATTGCTGTAGGTGACCAGATCCCAGTCGCGATTTTGGCGGATTGTGTCGTCGATGTTCTCCACGGTCCGGATGTCGATCGCGATGCCGATCTTGGCCGCGTCCGACTGGAGCAGCTGCGCGATCAGCGGCAGCTCCGGGCGCGCCTTGTAGGTCAGCAGCTTGAGCGTAAGCTTCTTGCCGTCCTTGACGAGGCTGCCGCTCGCATCCGGCGCGTATCCGGCCTGCTCCAGCAGCTGCTTCGCCTTGTCGAGGTCCTGCTCCGCCGCCGCCGCGGTTCTCCCGAACGGCAGCCGGTCATTGAACGGGCCGTTCGCAGGAGCGGCATGTCCGAGCATGATGTCCTCGACGATGCTGCGGCGATCGAGCAGGACGTCGAACGCCTGCCGCACGCGCAGGTCGCCGGTCGCTTCCCCTTGCGGATTGAACAGCAGGAAGTGCACGCGCAGCCCGGGCTCCGACTCCACCTTGAGCTTAGGGTTCAGCCGGATCGCCTCGACCGATTCCGCCGGCAGCTGCGTCGCGATATCCGCCTCGCCGGACTGGAGAGCCAGCGCCCGCACGTTGCCGTCCTCGTTGAACCGGAAGGACACCTGCTCCAGCTTGGCGGCGCCGTCCCAATAGCCGTCATGCCGCTCCAGCTCGATGCCGGCGTCCTGCGCGAAGCTCGCGACGCGGAACGGGCCTGTGCCGACCGGAGCCGAGGCGATGGAAGCCTCCTCCTTCACCTGGATGATCGCCGTATGGGGATTCAGCAGCTCCGACGCGAGCGCAGGATGCGGCTCGAGCGTCTCTACCGCAAGCTTCTGGCCGTCCGCCGTCATCGAGCGGATCTTCAAGGCGAGCTTCATCGACTCGTTGCGGGCCATCGTCCTTTCCAGCGAAGCCTTGACCGCCTCCGCGGTCAGCGGGGAGCCGTCCTGGAACGTCACGTTGTCGCGAATGAGGAATTCCCAGCGCGACGCGTCGACGGCGGTCCAGCTGGCTGCGAGCCAAGGCTTGACGCCGAGATCCGCATCCAGCCGCGTGAGCGTTTCCGCGATTCCCGCTTTGACCGTGATGATGTTGTCGGCAGGGTCCAGCGTGCTGCTCTTGACGTGAAACAGCACGACGGCCCGTTTCGACGCCGCGGCTTCGGCCGCCGTCCGATCCTGATCGCCCGCTTCAGGCGCGGACGCGCCTCCGGAGCAGCCCGCCGACACGATCATGCATGCCGAGATCGCCGTTGCCAGCGCGTATTTCTTCCATTTCTTCCATGCTGTAAGCGCCATGATGAATTCACCTTGTCCGTTTCTGATAGTAATAATTACTGAATAAAACTATCATGAGGAATTCGATCGGTCAATCCTATCGGATGAAAAAAGAAAAAAAGACCTTCCGCTTATGCGCGGAAGGTCGGATTTCCATTGTCGGGAGCTTTCTTTTCCGCCGCTCCTTCCCGGAAGCCGTATTTCCAGCTGAAATGCTGTCCCGCCAGCAGCAGGACGGCGTAGATCCATAAGCCGACCGGACCCGCAAGATTGGCGATCAGCGCATGGAGCAGGCCGAGGCCGAGCAGCAGGAACATCAGCAGGAACGTGTACCCCGCCCCGCCGACGTTGTTGCCGGTCGGAAAGGGCTCGGCGAACGGCAGCCGCCGCGGAATGACGCGGTAGCCGATGACGGCGAAGATCGACAGCGCCGGAATCAGTCCGGCCAGATGCGGCAGGATCGCCGGGCCGAAGAAGGCCAGGAACAGCAGCGTCGGCACGGCGAGCGCAGGCAGCCCAAGCCTCAGCAGCACGGCGGCGGCCGCGGCCCGGTGCACCTGCCCTGCGCGCAGGCCCGGAGCGGCGTGGAAGATCCATGCCGCCAGCGGCCGGCTCGAAAAGCGGAGCATCAAGAGCAGCATCGGCACCGCCAAGCCGGTGCCGTACAGCGCCAGGCTCCAATTCGGACTCAGCTCGTCCGTGCGGAATTCGTTGCTGGACAGCGTCGGCAGCACGAACAGCACCGGGATGATGACGGCGTAGCCGAGGCTCGGGTACACCTTGAGCTTGAAGTCCCGCTCCCGCGACAGCGACGCCAGCGAGAAGTCCAGCAGCGCCCGCTCGCGCGGGTCCCGCAGCAGCAGGCGGCCGAGCCGCGATGCCATCGGCATGCGGCGCCGGCGCTGCCGCGGACGGTCCGGGGCGTCCTTGGACGCCAGCTTGTGCAGGCTGCGCTCGAACGACGGCAGCAGCCGGAGGTAGAGCAGCAGGCCGAGCAGCGGCGCGGCGACGGACAGGACGGCGCAGGCGATCAGCCAGCCGCCTCCCTGCCCGTCGATCAGCCCGTGCGGAGCGGCGAACCAGAGCGGCGGCACGAGCGTCCACCACCACTGCGCCTGCAGCGCCTGCTCGGCCAGGCTGAAGTCGAACAGCCGGACGGCGAGCTGGCTGCCGCCGAGCACGACGGCCGCGAGGAAGATCTGCACGTAGTTGATCATGTCTTTCAGCCGCTCGCCGTCCCACAGCCTCAGCACTCCGTAATAGACGGCTGCCGTCAGGCTCATCAGCAGCGCCGCCTGCAGCGCCGCGTGGACCGCATAGACGGCCGCGGATGCCGGGCCGTGCGCCAGCAGCGCCGCCAGCAGCGGCAGCGCCGTCAGCGCCGAGACCGTCCAGCCCAGATAGACGGCGGCGTGGAGCAGCCGCGCCATGCCCGCCGTCTTGGGCGAGACCGGCCGTACGCCGAGAATCGTCCGGTCCCGCGTGTCGAGCAGCGTGGTGGAGAAGTCGGACAGCAGCAGCGACGAGAGCAGCAGCATCTGGACCGCAGACAGCATTCCCATGCGCAGGATCGGCTGCTCGAGGAAAACCGCCATCGGGACGAGGAACAGGCTGATGCCGACGTAGATCCAGAGCGAGGAGAAGAACGAGCTGCGCAGCTCGTCTCCCTCCGTCTTCCTGGTCCCGCTGAACGCGTTCATCAGGCTGGTCGGCCGCCGCCGGCCCATCGTCAGCTTGGCCTGCAGGATGACGCGCAGCGCCGGGAAGTCATACCCCGCGCGGGTGAAAGCGCCGCGGAAGCGGTCGAGCAGGCGGATCGAGAGGAACTCCTTCATGGCCGCTTCGTCTCCTCGGACGCTTCTGCGGCGAGCTGCTCCGGCGTCATCGCGATCGTGCTGCAGAACTGCTCGGCGATCGCCTCCTGCTCGTCGAAGCCCGTCATCCGGTTGAAGATCCGCTCGAGACTGCCCTCCTCGCTGCGCGCCTGCAGCTCGGCGAAGCTGCCGTCCGCCGCCACCTGGCCGTCGTGGAGCAGGACGATGCGGCTGCTGATCTTCTCGACGACGTCCATGATGTGCGACGAGTAGAAGATCGCCTTGCCCCGCGCGGCCAGCCGCGTGAGGATTTCCTTGACGACGGCGACGCTGCCGGCGTCGAGGCCGCTGAGCGGCTCGTCCAGGAAGATGACGTCGGGATCGTGGAGGACGGCGGCGGACAGCATGACTTTTTGGCGCATGCCTTTGGAAAAGGAGTCGATCCGGCGGTCGACCATCTCCTCCAGCCCGAACAGCGCGAGCAGCCGCTCGCCCTTGCGCTCGGCCGCCTCGCGCGGCAAGCCGTACAGCTGGCCGCTGAACGCGAGATACTCGCGGGCGGTCAGCATGTCGTAGATCTCGGCCGTCTCCGGCACGTAGCCGATGCGGGACTTGTACTCGTAGCTGCCGTACGAGATGTCCTGGCCGAGCACCTCGATATAGCCGTCATAGCCTTGCTCGAGCCCGAGCAGCAGCTTCTGGGTCGTGCTTTTGCCCGCTCCGTTCGGCCCGATGTAGCCGATGATCTGGCCGGGGTACGCCTCCAGGTCGATGCCCTTCAGCACCTGCTTGCTGCCGTACCATTTGCGCAGGTTCCGCACGCGGATGACCGGCTGCGCGGAGCCGTCGGGAGGCTGAGAGCGGTTTTGCCGGCCGTCCTGGACGGAGGATGAGTTCGTAGGATGAGTGTCGAAGGAAGACAAGCGGTTACCACCTTTCGGATAAATGCATATCCCTCATTCTACCAGATTAGGCGATGTCCGGGGGATAGAAGTTGGAGCTGCATCGCGGGAAGCAGGGCTGCGCGCGAAAAAAACGCCTCCCGCGAAGCCGCTCGTCAGCATGACGAGCCGCATCGCGGGCGAGGCGCCGGAGGCGGAGCCGCTATTTCATCTGGATGCGGATCTGGTTCGGGCCGGTGCGGCTCAGCACGCGGTAGCCGTTCGCGGCGGTCGTGGCGACGCCTCCGCTGCCCGGCAGGCAGTAGCCGTTCGGCGCGCAGCTGCCGTCGTCGCGCACGAGCAGCTTGCCGATCAGGCCGACCGGCGCCCAGCCCGGCAGCAGGCGCCGGGGCACGAACGGAACGGTCGGATCGTAAGCCGGGTCGACGACCGGCTGCTCGACCGCATAGGCCGGCGCGATGACGGTGCCGTCCGGAGCGAGTTCGGCCGGAATCGTCACCGTCTCCAGCACGATCCGCCCCCACTCGTCGCGCAGGTAGGCATCCGGGCTGCGCAGCTCGGCGGCGTCGCCGACGAGCGTCGGCACGGCGCTCGTGACGCCGAGCACGTAGCCGTCGGCCGCCTCGGCCGGACGGATCTGCTCGCCCTCCAGCGTGACGAAATAGCCCGGCTCGAGCGGGGCTCCATCGACCGTCTCGTACAGCTCCGCATAGTCGGCCCCGCCGCTGAAATAAGAGCCGTCGATGTACATGTTGCCCGTCGAGCCCTGCAGGACGGCCGCGAGGCCGGGATTGGCCGCCGACGTGCCGTTGGCGACATGCCAGGAGTACGGATAGAGCGTCGTGCCGTAGCGGCCCATGATGTGGGAGCCGGCCTGGTCGGCCGTCGTCTGCAAGCCTTCGGCATGCGTATAGTTGCCGCTGGCGGTCGTATTGCCGCCCTCGGCATGGGCGCGGCTGCCGGAAGCGACCGTCGAAACGCCTTCGGCGTGGGAGCCGTAGCCCGAGGCTTCCGTCGTCAGTCCTTCGGCATGGGCGTAGCTGGCCGTGGCGGAGGAGCCGCTGCCTTCCGCGTGGGAGGCATAGCCGGATGCGGTCGTCTGATAGCCCTCCGCATGCGTGTTGAACGCGCTCGCCACCGTCAGCGAGCCTTCCGCATGCGCGTAGTTGTCCAGCGCCTGCGTCTGGTAGCCTTCCGCATGCGAGAAGTTGCCGGATGCGGTCGTGAGCGATCCTTCCGAGTGGGCGGATGTGCCGGAGGCGATCGTATCCGCGCCTTCCGCATGCGAATTGTCGCCGCTCGCCTCCCCGTTGAAGCCTTCCGCATGCGAGTTGATGCCGAGCGCCCGCCCCGTCGAGCCTTCGGCATGGGAATTGGTGCCTTGGGCAAGCGTCGCGTTGCCTTCCGCATGCGAGTTGCCGCCGGAGGCGACGGTCGTGTTGCCCTCCGCGTGGGCGGCGAAGGCGCTGGCCGTCGTCGTGGCGCCTTCCGCATGCGAGTCGTTGCCGGAAGCGATCGTCGCGTTGCCCTCCGCATGGGCGGCGTAGCCGGACGCCTGTGTCTCGTAGCCCTCCGCGTGGGAGTTGAAGGCGGTCGCCGCCGTCAGCGAGCCCTCCGCATGGGCGTACGTGCCGGACGCGGTCGTCTGATAGCCTTCGGCGTGGGAGAAATTGCCCGAGGCGACCGTATTCGAGCCTTCCGCATGCGCCGTCGTGCCGCTGGCGAGCGTGGCCGCGCCTTCCGCATGCGAGCTTTCGCCGCTCGCCTCTGTGCTGGCTCCTTCCGCATGCGCGTAAGGGCCGAACGCGTCCGTCGACCGTCCCTCGGCGTGCGAGGCAAGGCCGGATGCTTCCGTGCCAAGGCCTTCCGAATGGGCTTGGTCGCCGGCTGCCCTCGTGCCGGAGCCTTCGGCGTGCGAGGCGGCGCCGATCGACCGCGTGCCGGTGCCTTCGGCATGCGACGATTCGCCTTCCGCCGAGCTCGATTCCCCCTCGGCATGAGCGGCCGGGCCGCTCGCCGTCGTTCCGGAGCCCTCCGCGTGCGAAGACGGGCCGGACGCCGTCGTTCCCGAGCCCTCCGCGTGCGCCGCATCCAGAGAGGCCGCCGTCCGGTAGCCTTCCGCATGCGAGGCGGAGCCCGACGCCGTCGTTCCCGAGCCTTCCGCGTGCGAGCTGTCTGCGGCGGCCGTCGTCTGGTAGCCCTCCGCGTGCGCCGCCGTCCCGAGCGCTTCCGTACCGCTCCCCTCCGCATGGGACACGTCGCCCGCCGCCAGCGTGCGCGAGCCCTCCGCGTGCGAGGCTTCGCCGGATGCGGTCGCATAGCTGCCCTCCGCATGGGCGGCGTCCGACAGCGCTTCGGTCGTGAATCCTTCCGCATGCGAGGCGGAGCCGGCTGCGACCGTCGTCGAGCCTTCGGCGTGGGAGCTGTCTCCGGCCGCATTTGTCCGGTACCCCTCCGCATGCGCCGCGCTTCCAGAAGCGACCGTCTCGCTTCCCTCCGCGTGCGACGCCGGTCCGCTCGCCGTCGTGTCCGCTCCGCCAGCATCCGAGCACGGTCCTATTGCCTGGCGGTTGCATTGCCCGTCCATATTCGTCTCCATCCTTCCTCAGCGTGTAGCCGCAAGTGAATTGTTGCATCTTATGCGAGTCAGCGTCCGAGGGGACGAAAAATGACGTAAAAAGGAAGCGATGCCGCAGCACGCTCCCTCGCTTGCGCCCGAATGAATGCAGTCCTCGCTCCGCTCCGCGCCTCCAGGCGGCTGCAACCCGATTTTTTCGGGCTGCAGCTTCTGCTTCGCGCCTCCAGGCG
>NZ_KE383858.1:782-12870 GCF_000422485.1 Paenibacillus pasadenensis DSM 19293 | reverse complement strand
CTCGGTTTTTCCGCGCATCTCCCCCGCCGGGACGCTCGTCCGAGCCCCGCTGCTGAGCCGCCCGCCCCGGTGGAGGCGAACTAGGGCCCTGGAAGCCCCGAAACGCCTCGCCGCAACGCGCCTAGTCAGACACGGCCGCTCCCAGCATCCCTTTTGGCGGCGGCTCGAACGGTCCGGGCCGCTGCCGGATTTTGGATAATGGCCCTCGCGGCTGGGCACACTTCTCACAGACCAGGCCGCAACGCTGCCTGGACGGAAACGCGTAAAAAGGCGGCGGTCATGGATGAAACCGACATTCAGCTGGGAAGGCACGGAGCCGGGCATGCTGCAGCCGCTGCCGCTCGATCCCGATGCCGGCCGGCTGCTCGAGACGATCCGCCAGGACATGGGCGGGAGCGGCGATCTCGTCATCCGACGGTTCGGCGATCCCGCCGCTCCGTCGCCTCCCGCCGCGCTCGTCTACATCGACGGCATATCCGATGAGGAGACGGCCGACCGCTACATCTCCGACGTGCTGCAGGCGGCCGGAGCGGAGGAGGACGGGCTCGCCCCTCCGGCAGCGGCCGTCGCTTCCGCCGCGCTGCGGCTGCTCGGCACGATCGGCAGCGGCGATCCGGTCCCCGACATGGCGGCGCTTTATGAGCGGCTGCTGAGCGGCAGCGCGATTCTCGTGCTGGACGGCAGCGAGCTCGCCTTTGCGGCTTCCAATGCGAAGTGGAAGAGCCGCGAAATCGCCGAGTCGCCCAACCAGACCGCGATCCGCGGTCCGCGGGAGAGCTTCACGGAGACGATGCGGGTCAACACGGCGCTGCTGCGGCGCAAGATCAAGGACCCTCGCCTGTGGATGGAGTCGATGCAGCTCGGGCGCATGACCAAGACCGAGGTATGCCTCATCTACATCCAGGGGCTGGCCAAGCCTTCGGTCGTGGAAGAGGCCCGCTCCCGGCTGCAGGCGATCGATATCGACGGCGTGCTGGACAGCGGCTACGTGGAAGAGCTGATCGCGGACGACCGGCGCTCTTTTTTTCCTACGATAAAAAACACCGAGCTCCCCGACAGCGTCGCGGGCGAGCTGATGGAAGGCAAGATCGCCATCCTCGTGGACGGCTCGCCGGACGCGTTGATCGCGCCGGCCCCGTTCTTCACGTTCATGCAGTCGGCGGAGGACTACTATCAGGCCGCGCTTTACTCCAGCCTGCTGCGGATGCTGCGCCTGCTCGGCCTGTTCATCGCGCTGCTGCTGCCGTCGATCTACATCGCGATTACGACGTTCCACCGCGACATGCTGCCGTTCACGCTGTTGTTCAGCCTGATGGCGCAGCGCGAGGGCGTTCCTTTTCCCGCCTTCGTCGAGGCGCTCGTCATGGAGATCACGTTCGAGATCCTGCGCGAGGCGGGGCTGCGCATGCCGCGGCCGATCGGCCAGGCCGTGTCGGTCGTCGGCACGCTTGTCATCGGGCAGGCGGCGGTCGATGCGGGCATCGTCTCGGCCGCGATGGTCATCGTCGTCTCGGTGACGGCGATCGCGACCTTCACGCTTCCCTCGTACAGCATCTCGATCCCGATCCGCATGCTGCGCTTCGCGTTCATGGCCGTCGCCGCGTCGTTCGGGCTGTACGGCATCATCCTGGCGCTGCTGCTGCTGCTGCTTCATCTCTCCTCGCTGAAGACGTTCGGCGAAAGCTACATGTCCCCGATCGCGCCGCTGCGCACGCGCGGGCTGGCCGATACGCTGGCGCGGGCGCCGCGCTGGACGGGCTTCCTGCAGCCGATGCTGTCCCGCCGCGCCGGCGCGAGGCGGTACCGGGACCGCCGCCACGATTAAGGAGCGTGATTTTCCGTGCGGAAACGAATGCGAATCTGCCTCGTGCTGTCCTGCCTGCTGCTGCTGAGCGGCTGCTGGAGCCGGCGCGAGCTCAACGACCTGCTCGTCGTGCTGGGCATGGGCATCGATTGGGTTGACGGGCAATACCTCGTGTCGTTCCAGGTCGTCAATCCGAGCGAGATCTCTTCCAAAACCAAAGGCGCGAGCCGGGCTCCCGGCACGCTGTACCAGGGGCGCGGCAATACGATCTTCGAGGCGGCGCGCTCCTTGACGACGCAAGCGCCCCGCCTCATGTACCTCGGCCATCTGCAGCTGTTCGTGCTGAGCGAGGAGATCGCGCGCCGCGGCGTCGCCAGCGTCATCGACAGCCCTTTGCGGGACAACGAGGCGCGCATGGACTACAACGTCGTCATCGCGCGCGGCGCTACGGCCGCGGAAATCCTCGACCTGTATACGCCGCTCGAGCGGCTGCCTACTTACAGCATGCAGCAGTCGCTGCGCACGTCGGAGCGCTCCTGGGCGCCTACGGTGGCGGTCACGATGAGCGACATGATCAACAAGCTGTCGGACGACGGCCAGCAGCTCGTGCTGACCGGCATCGAGATCGAGGGCAGCCGCAAGCAGGCAGGCAGGCCCTCCAACCTGACCGGATTCCGGCCGGCCGCCTCCTACAACTACCGCGGCATCGGCGCCTTCAAGGGCGACAAGCTGATCGGCTGGCTGAACGAAAAGGAGAGCAAGGGCTTCACCGATCTGACCGACAACCTGGACAGCACCTCGATCGAGCTGCCCTGCTCGCCGACCGGCTATACCGGCATCGAGGTGACGTCGTCCGTCACGCGCCTCATGCCGCGATTGCGGGACGGCAAGCCCGAGTTCCTCGTCAAGATCTGGGCGCAGGGCGACGTCGTCGAAAATGCCTGCTCGATGGTGGACTTCAACCGCGACGCGACGTTCGTCGATTTGGAAAAGCGGTCGGAGAACATCGTGCGCAGCAATGCGGAAGCCGCGATCCGCTGGGCCAAGAGGCACGAGACGGACGTGCTCGGCTTCGGCAGCGCGCTCGCCAAGAAGCATCCGGCTTACTGGGAGCGGGCGAGGGACGATGGGAACAGCAGCGGCTTCTCCCAGGCCGCCATTGTCTTCGATATCGACGTCGTCATCCGCAAGACCGGCACGATCGGCAATTCCGTGAAGCCGAAAGAATAGGAGGAACGCGAATATGTACGCCCTGCTGACCGGATGCTTTTGGCTTGCGGCCGCCGCGGCCCTGGACCGGCGCGAGCTGCTGCGGCGCGGCCGCAAAAAGGAGCTCGTCCTGGCCGCAGCCATCGGCCTCGCCGGACTGCTGCTTTTCGCGGCGCACGGCCTGCACGTTCCGCTTCCCAATCCGCTCGATCTGACAAGCCTGTTCCGCGGGGGGAAGACCGGATGAAGCCGATCGGCAACGGACGCATCTCCGCGCGCCAGTTCAAGATCATGATCGTGTTCAGCCTGATCGGCGACTCGATCCTCATCCTGCCCAACCTGATGGGCAACATCTCCCATCAGGACGCCTGGCTGTCTCAGCTGGCGGCAATCGCATGCGGCATGGCGCTCGCCTGGGCGTATGCCGCCCTGCTCGGCCGTCTCGGCCGCCTCAGCTTCGTCGGAGCCTGGACGGCGCTGCTCGGACGCATCGCGGGCAGCGCGCTCGGGCTCGTCTATGCGTACGGGTTTTACGCCATGGTGCTGGCGCTGCTGGCCGAGATCAGCCTGTTCATGCGCGCGCAGATGATGCGCGAGACGCCGGCAGAGGCGATCATGCTCGCTTTCCTGATCGTCATCGCAGCGGGCCTGCGGTACGGCATCGAGACGTTCGCGCGGACGAGCGAGCTGCTGTACCCGATCTTCATCGCCATGTTCCTGTTCCTGTCATTGTGCCTGCTGCCGCAGATCAAGGCGGATCAGCTGCTGCCGATCGCCGGAGCGGGCATGCCGCAGATCGCCGAGGGCTCTTTTCTCTCCTTCGCCTACGGCTTCCTGGAGTCGGCGGTGCTGCTCATGCTGACGCCTTACCTGGAGGATGACCGGAAAGCGGCGCGCTCCGCCATATTCAAGGGCTTCCTGACAGGCGGGCTCATGCTGTTCCTCATCCTGCTGCTCTGCGTGCTGGTGCTCGGGCCGAGCATGATGGAGCTCAAGCATTATCCGACGTTCCAGCTCGCCCAGCGCATCGAGATCGGTCGGTTCCTCGAACGGCTGGAAGCCCTCCTGACCTTTCTCTGGATCGTCACCGTGTTCTACAAGGCGCTGCTCTACAGCTTTTCGCTGCAAAAAACGATAAGCGAGATCGCGCGGCTGCAGGACGACCGCATCCTCGCCATGCCGCTCTGCCTGCTGATGCTGGCGGGAGGCATGATCAGCGTGCCGAACATCGCCGCCTATAACGAGCTGATCAAGGCGCAGTTTCCGTACTACGACCTCATCCTCTACCTCGGCGGGCCGCTGCTGCTCCTGCTGCTGCTCGCCATCCCGGCGGCGCGGCGGCGATTGGAAGCCCGGCAGCCGAGGGCGGGGTGAGTCTGGGGCAGGGTGAGTCGGGTAAGCGCGGCGGGAACGGGCGGGCGAGGGAATGAGCGCACAGGCAGCGAGGCGGGGCAGGAGCGGGGTGAGACGGGGTCCAGGGGCGGAGGCGCCCCCTTTGCCAGCCATGCGGACTCGCACGACAGCCAGACCGTCAGCACGAAGAGCCGCCGCGCAAGCATACCTCGCGCTGGCCTCGACTCGAACGTTGGGCTGGCGCTAACTCGATAAAATCGACTTAACCCGCTCCGAATCGGGCGTGCGGCTGCATTAGCTCGATAAAATCGACTTAACGGGACTGGGCTCGGATCGGAGGGAGCAGAAAACGAAAAAAAGCGTTCCAATCCACATGCAACGTGGATTGGAGCGCTTCTTTAGTTTGACTGCTGACGGGATGCGCCAATTCGAGGGTCTGACTCATTCTAACGACGGCTGAGACGCTTAGAAGGCATGATTGAGCCTGTTCGAAAATTTAACGACGAATCAGACGCTAAGAACTGCGAAATCCTCGGTTCACAGCTTATTCAGGGGCCATTTTCTTCGCTAAGCGCTTCACGCGTCGCTAGATTTTAGAGGGGGATGAAATCTGCGCTTTAACAAGCTGATTCGTCGTTAGCCAGCCGTGAGGTCGCGGGCTCCGCAGCAGAAGCGGAATACGCCTGGTCTGCTAACTCTAACCCCGGCTGGCCACCTCGCTCGCATGATGCTCGCCCAGCTCGTCTACGCACCGGCTCCGCAGCCACCCGCCTGCCTGTGCTCCGCCGTTCGCCGCCTGCTCCGCCCGCCTACCCACCAGCTCTGCCCGCCTGCCTCCGCACCTGCCTCCGCACCTGCCTCCGCACCAGCTCCGCCCGCCTGCCTGCGCTCCGCCGCCTGCTCCGCTCGCCGCTGCTCCCGCCTGCCTCCGCACCGCTTCGCACCTCCGGCTCCGCGCACACCGCGCCGCGCCCGCCTCCACGCCAGCTCCGCGCGCCCCCGCCTGCCCGCGCTCTGCGCCCGGCTCCGCGGCGCTAGCGGCGCGCGGCGCGCTTCAGCAGCGCCGCGCCATGCGCCGGCAGCGCCAGCTCGGCGCCGGCCGGCTCGCCGGACTCGAAGCGGACGAGTCCGCTCTCGCCGAGCCGCACCTGCGCCGCCGCGCCGGAGAAGTTGAGCACGAACACGTAGTCGTGCTCCCCGTCGCTGCGCAGCTGCGCGGTCACGCCCGGCGGCAGCTCCGCCTCCAGCGCGCGCGCCACGCCCGCCTCGCGGACGAGCGCGCCGTACCACGCCCCGTAGAACGCCTCATCGGCCACGCGCGCGGCCAAGTAGTGCACCCGGCCCTCGCCGAAGGCGTGGACCGTCAGCGCCGGCCGCCCGGCGTAGAAGTCTTCGCCGTACTCGCCGACGACGTCCGCGCCTTCGGCGTGGATCAGCTCGCAGATCTCGTGGATCCGCCAGCTGCCACTCAGGCCGAGCGGATTGCCCTCGCGCAGCACGAGGCGGTTCTCCTCGCCGTCGTGCAAGCCCTCGATCTCCTCGGCCCAGACGCCCGCCGCCTTCCGCAGCGGTCCGGGGAAGCCGTCCAGCCGGCACAGGTCATGCTCGTCGACGACGCCGCTCCAGTACGTCATCGCGACCGTGCCGCCGCCGCGCACGAACGCCTCGATGCGCTCGCCGGCGTCCTGCCGCAGCAGGTACGTCATCGGCAGGATCAACAGCTTGTAGCCGTCCAGCGGATCGGCGGAGCCGATGACGTCGACCGGCACGCCCATTTCCCACAGCGCCTTGTAATGCTGCACGACCGTCTGCTCGTAGCGCAGGCCGCCGTTGCGCGGTCCCTGCGCGTCGTTCACCGCCCAGCGGTTGTCCCAGTCGAAGACGATCGCCGTCTCCGCCGGCACGCCCGTGCCGACGAGCTCCGTCAGCCCGGCCAGCTCGCGGCCGAGCTCGGCCACGTCCTGGAACACGCGCGTATGCTCATGCCCGACATGGTCGACGACCGCGCCGTGGAACTTCTCGCTCGAGCCGCGGCTCTTGCGCCACTGGAAATACTGCACCGAGTCGGAGCCGTGCGCCACCGCCTGCAGCGTGCTGAGGCGATGCATGCCCGGACGCTTGAGCTTGCTGACCGGCTGCCAGTTCGTCAGGCTCGGCGTGCTTTCCATGAGCAGGAACGGCTGCTGCTTGAGCGAGCGGAACAGGTCGTGGTTGAACGCGAACCAGGCGGCCGTGCCGGCGTCGCTCGCCTGCGAATGCCACATCGGGTAGGCGTCCCAGCTGACGACGTCGATGACCTTGGCGAGCTCGCGGTAGTCGAGGTCGTAGAACAGGTCCATCAGGTTCGTCGTCGCCGGCAGCTCCGGATTGGCCGCCTTCAGCGGCGCGATCTCGGCGCGGCAGAAGTCCGCCGTCTGATGCGTCACGAAGCGGCGCCAGTCGAGGTTGTGGCCATGCACCATCGTCTCGCCGTGCGGCGCCGGGGACTCGACCTGCTCCCACGACGTGTACGTATGGCTCCAGAACGTCGCCCACCAGGCGGCGTTCAGCGCGTCCAGCGAGCCGTAGCGCTCCTTGAGCCACGCCCGGAACGCGTCCTGGCAATAGCCGCAGTGGCATTCGCCGCCGTACTCGTTGGAGATATGCCAGCCGAGCACCGCCGGATGATGCGCGTAGCGCTCCGCCAGCTTGGCGTTCATGAGGCGCGTCTTCTCGCGGTACGCCGGCGACGTGTAGCAGTGGTTGTGGCGCATGCCGTGCAGGTTGCGCACGCGGTTCGCCCCGACGCGCAGCACCTCGGGGTACTTCTCCGACATCCAGGCCGGACGCGCGCCGCTCGGCGTCGCCAGCCAGGCGTAGATGCCGTTTTCGGCGAACGTGTCCAGCAGCCGGTCCATCCAGCCGAACTCGAAGCGCCCTTCCTCCGGCTCCAGCGCCGCCCAGGCGAAGATGCCGACGGACATGACGTTGCAGCCGGCGAGCTTCATGAGGCGGATGTCCTCCTCCAGGACGGCGGGATCATGCTGCCACTGGTCCGGGTTGTAATCCGCTCCGTGCATCATGACGGGCAGCTTCGGGCTGACCGGGGGGAATTTGAGTTTTTTTGCCATAGTAGCCTCTCCTCTCGGTTGAAAAGCCGCGAGCCGCCCCCGCGAGGGGACGGCTGCAGCTGGACGGACGACGGTCGCGGGCTCCTGCAGCCCTGCCGATGAATGAAATCGCGGGACGGCGCTGCCGCCAGCTCCTGCGCCTTGCCGCGGGGACGGCGCTGTGGCCTAGCTCTGTCGCCTTTCCTCAAGGCCAGGAGCCGGGCGGCATGGCCCCCGCTCGTTTCCTTACTTCTGGGCCGCGAGGAACGCGTCCACCTGCGCCTGCATCTCGGCCTGCACCTTGTCGATGCCGGCGGCCTTGAGCTGCTTGATCAGGTCGGCGTGGCCTTTGTCGATGTCCTTGATGAGGCCGTATTCCAGCGGAATCGCGTAGCGCGTCATGACGTTGCCGATGTTGGCGACCTCCGCCTTGACCTTCTCGCCGTTGAACACGAACGTCTCCAGCGGGAAGTGGTAGATCTTGGACTGCCAGCTGTTGAAGATGTCGTCCGCTTCCTTCGGATAGGACGCGTCCTTGCGGTTGAGCGGCGAGTTCCAGCCCCAGTTGGAGAAGCCGGTGTAGTTGCCTGCGGCCGGTCCGGCCGTATACTTGTCGTCACCCTCCGGCACGTAGTTCTCGCCGGCGATACCGTACATCGTCAGGTCGTGGATCTCCTTGTCGTTCTGCAGCAGGTCGATCAGCATGAGCGCGCGCTCCGGATTTTTGCTCGTCGCGTGGACCGCCATGCCGTTCTGCGTGGAGATGGCGGCGATCTTCTTGCCGTCCGGCGTAATGTCGGCGATGGCGACCTCGAGCGACGGGTTGTCGCGGCGCATCTCGGCCAGGTTGGCGCCGGCGGTGCCGAGGTTCTGGGCGGCATAGGAAGCGACCTTGCCGGCCTTGATGTCCTGCCAGACGTCGTTTTTGTTGCTGACGACGTTTTTGCTCCAGACGCCGCTGTCCGCCAGATCCTTGTAGTACACGAGCAGATCCTTGAACTCCTGGGTGTCGTAGATGTTGAAAATCTGGCCCGTCGCGTCGTCCATCTTGTAGGCGAGCGGCAGCGTCGTGTCGACGAGGTTCCAGTCGTTGTGCTGCTCCAGCGTCGCCTGGTCCATCTCATGCCATTTCCAGCCGTCGCCGGCCTTCGCGCCGTAAGGGATGATGCCCTTCTCGTTCGCCGCAATCGCTTTCAAATACTGGGCGTACGTGTCGAGGCTGTTGATCTCCGGCAGATTGTGCTTCTTGCGCAGGTCCTCGCGGTACAGGACGACCTTGTCGTTGACCTCGACGTTGTTGTTCGGCACCATGTACAGCTTGCCGTCCACCTTGGCCTGGTCCCACGATACGGCCGGCATGCTCTCCATCGTCTGCGGCGCGTACTTCTTCAGCATATCCTCGGTCAGCTCCAGGAAGCCGCCCTTCAGCGCCTGGTCGTTGTAGTACGCCCAGTTCGCCGTGTACACGAGGTCGAAGTCCTCGTTCGCCGCGAACTTGAGCGGGTACTTCTGGTTCCAGTCGGACCAGTCGAGGAACTCGACGTCGACCGTCGCGTTGATCTTCTCCTTGAGCTTGGCGTTCAGCTCGCCGAACACCTTGTCGTAGTCGACCGGCTTGCCGCCGACGAGGATCATCTTGAGCTTGACCTCCTGCGACGTGTCGACCGCGCCGGACGACTCGCCCGCCGCTGCGGACGGAGCCGGCGAGGCGGTCGGAGCCGCGGACGGCTCGGCATTGCCGCCGCCGCTGCAGGCGGAGAGGATGGCGGTCAGCGACAGCGCGGCTGCCAGCGGAAGCAGGGTTGCTTTTTTCGTTTTCATTTTCATGGAATGTTCCCCCTATATGAGTATAAGAAAGGACTAGCCCTTCACGGACCCGATCGTCAGGCCTTGCACGAAGTAGCGCTGGATGAACGGATAGGCCAGCAGGATCGGCCCGATCGCGGTGACGGTCATCGCCATCTTGAGGCTCTCCGTCGGGATGCTGAGGCTCACGACCGCGCCGGAGCTGATGAGCGCCTTGCGCATGCCGTCCATGTTGCCGAGCATCTTGTACAGGTAGTACTGGAGCGGCATCAGGTTGTCGTTCGAGACGAACAGCAGCGCGTTGTACCAGTCGTTCCAGTAGCCGAGCGCCAGGAACAGTCCGATCGTGGCGAGCGCCGGCTTGGCGAGCGGCAGGATGAGCTGCCAGTAGATCCGGAAGTCGTCCGCGCCGTCCATCTTGGCCGACTCGACGATCGCCTCCGGGATGCCGCTCATGAACGACTTCATGACGATGATGTAGAACACGTTGAGCAGCATCGGCAGCACGAGCACGATGAACGTGTCCTTGAGCTGCAGGTAGTTGACGATGAGCAGGTACCACGGGACGAGCCCGCCGCTGAACAGCGTCGTGAAGAAGAAGAAGAACGAGAACGAGTTGCGCCAGCGGAAGTCCTTGCGGGACAGCACGTACGCCGTCATCGACGTCAGGAACAGTCCGGCGAAGGTGCCGAGCGCCGTCACGCCGATCGTGACGCCGTAAGCCCTCAGGATCTGCTCCGGGTACTGGAACAGCAGCGAGTACGCCTCGGTGGAGAACTCCGTCGGCAGCAGCTGGAAGCCGTGCTCGATGATCGAGCTCTCGCTCGTCAGCGAGGAGGACAGCACGAGCAGGAACGGCACGAAGCAGTACAGCGCGAGCAGCGCCAGCACGGCGTAGCCGATGATGCGGAACAGCAGCATGTCCCGGCGGACCGCCTTGCTGCGGACCGCATCGGATGCGGCCGCAATCGCAGCTTGGTTTTTCATGTCGGATGGACCTCCTTTCTAGAACAGCGCCCGGTCCTTGTCGTAGCGGCGGACCGCCCAGTTGGCGACGAGGATCGTGACGAAGCCGAGGATCGACTGGTAGAAGCCGGCCGCGGCCGACATGCCGATGTCGTTGTTCGCCGTCAGCGCGCGGAACACGTACGTGTCGATGACGTCGGTCGTCGAGAACAGGATGCCGTTGGTGCCGACCATGTTGTAGAACATCCCGAAGTCGCCGCGGAAGATGTTGCCGATGGCGAGCAGCATGAGGATGATGAGCGTCGGCATCAGGTTCGGGATCGTGATGTGGATGATGCGCTGGAAAATGTTCGCGCCGTCGATCTCCGCCGCCTCGTACATCTCGCGGTCAAGGCCGGTGATCGCGGCCAGGTACATGACCGTGCCGTAGCCGAGCGCTTTCCACGCCGAGATGAGGACCAGCAGCAGCGGCCAGTAGGCGGCCGTGTTGTACACGTCGATCGGCTCCATCCCGAGCCAGCCGAGCACGGAGTTCAGCATGCCGTAGTCGTAGTTGAACAGGTTGTAGGCGATCGCCCCGACGACGACCCACGAGATGAAGTACGGCAGGAACAGCATCGTTTGGAAAATCTTGCGGAAGAACGGCCGCGCCGCCTCGAACAGCAGGATCGCCGCCGCGATCTGCAGCACGTTGTTCACGATGATGAACGCGATATTGTACAGCGCCGTGTTGCGGGTGACCCGCCAGGCGTCCCCGGATTCAAAGAAGAACCGGAAGTTGTCGAGTCCGTTCCACGGACTGCCGAAAATGCCTCCGTTGTAATTGAACTGCTTGAACGCGAGCACGATCCCGGCCATCGGGATGTAGGCGAACAGCAGGAAGAACAGAACGGCCGGCAGCAGCATGAGCAGGAGGACGCGGTACTTGCTGACGTCCGACCAAAAGCCGCCTCGGTTCATGAGCCCCTCTCCTCTCGGTGTTGCGGTCTAGTCTGGCTTACGGTCCCATTATAGGTCCGCAGGCCCGCTTTTCGACATTGGGAGGAGCAACAATAACCGATACTTTTTCAACGGGAGGGCGAAAGGGACGGGAGCGGGCGGCAGAGCGGTGCGGCAGCGCGGGCGGAGCCGGCAGCGCGGGCAGCGCGGCAGTGCGGGCAGTGCGGGCAGCGCGGCAGCGCGGGCAGCGCGGGCAGCGCGGGCAGCGCGGGCAGCGCGAGCAGCGCGGTGCGGGCAGCGCGGTGCGGGCAGCGCGCAAAGCGGGCAGCGCGCAGAGCGGGCAGCGCGCGAGCGGACAGAGCGGCAGAGCGGACAGAGCGGCAGAGCGGGCAGCGCGGTGCGGGCAGCGCGGTGGAGCGGGAAGCGCGGTGGAGCGGGCAGCGAAACCGGCATCCGCTTCGCAGAGCGGGGACTCGTTCCGATCTCCCTGGAGCCCAGATTCCTTTGATCCCATTTTCCAAAACGGAAGGAATCCGGCCTCCAAGGGAACCGCTGCCGCTTCTCCACGAGCCCCCGTCCGCTTCGCTCTCTGGTTTCGACGATAGGCTCGCTGCCTTCGCTCATCACCGGCTAGCCCTATCACCGATACAATCGGTTAGAAGCTGATGCCGAACCCGCCCCCGCTTCGCTTCGTAGAGACTCGTTCCGATCTCCATGTAACCAGGATTTCTTGATCGCATTCTCCGGAACCCTCGAAAGCTTCTATAACGAACTGAACCCCCGGGAAAATTGGGTTCTAGCTGCCCGCAAGCTCGTCTCTCTGCCCTAACCCGAATAAATCGGGTTGCAGCGGCTCACTAGCCCGGCTTTCAGGCTCCAACCCGAATAAATCGGGTTGCAGCGGCTCGCCAGCCCGGCTTTC
>NZ_KE383858.1:0-352 GCF_000422485.1 Paenibacillus pasadenensis DSM 19293 | reverse complement strand
CTTTCAGGCTCTAACCCGAATAAATCGGCTTACAGCGGCTCACTAGCCCGGCTTTCAGGCTCTAACCGACACGCCTGCCTACCGGAGTTACTTGACTTGACCTCGCATCTCCGACCAGTTCGGCCCCTGCTTGCCCGAGTTACTCGGTTTTTCCGCGCATCTCCATCCGGTTCGGCCTCCGCTTGCCCGAGTTACTCGGTTTTTCCGCGCATCTCCGACCGTTCGGAGGTCAAGTCCATAATTGTGTGTAAAAACACTTCTCGGTAGAAAATGGAATCGGGTTTAAAGGCTGTCCGTCGCTTCCGTCATGGTGGTGCTGGTTTCCTGCTCCTCCGAGCCGGCGCCCTGAGTG
>NZ_AULW01000039.1 GCF_000422485.1 Paenibacillus pasadenensis DSM 19293 | reverse complement strand
CAAGGTGACGCTGCCAGCGCGGGTAATGACGTCGCGCTCGTAGCTGCCGTTGCGGTAGCCCTTGCGCTCGCTGGTGCGCTCGTACGTCTGCGCCGCCAGCTGATCCGTCGCCTGGGCTGTCAGCACCTGATTCAGCACCGTCTCCAGCAAGCGGGCCACTCCCGCGTCCCGATCGGTTCCGATAAACAGCTGGTGCAAAATGTCCTGATCTACGGTAATCTGGTATTGAGTCATGTGTAGGCACTCTCCTTGGAATGTTGGTCTCGACAACTTCCATTCTAACCGAGAGTCCTACCATGGCTTTCCTTTTTATGGTCAGGAGCATTTTACACAATTATATGGACTTAACTCCGTTCGGACCTCCGTTTGCCCGAGTTACTCGGTTTTTCCGCGCATCTCCGACCGTTCGGACCTCCGTTTGCCCGAGTTACTCGGTTTTCCGCGCATCTCCGACCGGTTCGGCCTCCGATGGCCCGAGTTACTCGGTTTTTCCGCGCAACTCCGACCGGTTCGGCCGCGTGCCGAGCGAGCTGCCGTCCCCCAGGTATGCGGAGGACGGCCCACTCTCCCAAAAAATGGGGAGCAGGCGACGCAGGGACAAGGCAAGCGAAGCGAGACGATGCCTTTCGGAGAAGCGGCAGCGGTCCTCTTGGAAGACGGATGGCCTCCGAATAGGAGGTCGGGCAATCAGGGCATCCGGCTTCCAGTGGAATCGGAGAAAGGCTCGGCTCGCGCAGCGGGCTTCTTGTCCATCAGAGTGGCTCGGCTCGCGCAACCTCTTTAACGCCGAAAAAGCGGGCTATATGCCCGCTTTCTTGCGGTATTCGCCCGGCGACATGCCGGTCGCCTGCTTGAACTGGCGGTTGAAGTAGACGATGTTCTTGTAGCCCATCCGGTCGGCGATCTCGTAGATCTTGAGCGTCGGCTCCTCAAGCAGGGAGCAGGTGAGCTTCAGCTTGCGCTCGAGCAGATAGTCGCTGAAATGCTGGCCGGTCTCCTCCTTGAACAGATGTCCAAGGTAGTTCGGCGTGAAGCTGAACTGGGCGGCCGTCTCCTTGAGCGTCACCTTCTGCTCCAGCCGCTCCTCGACATAGGCCTTGATCTCGTCGATCAGCTTGCGGCTGTGGCGGCGGCTCTTGATGAGCAGCAGCTCCGACAGCTCGAACAGCCGCTTGCGCAGCCAAGAGAGCAGGTCGTTCATCGTCTCGAACTGGAACATGACGCCAGGCTCATGGGTGTCCCACTTGAGCAGCTCGTACAGGTTCTCGTCCATCGCCTGCAGGTCGGCATGCAGCTTGGACGTCAGGCGCAGCACGAGCGGGTACGCCTCGCTGCGGCGGAGCCGGCCGGAGCCGCCGAACAGCTCCAGCAGGCAGTCGTCGATCTCGACGAGATCGTACTGCAGGATGGCGGCGAGCATCCGGTCGATGACCGCCTCCTGGGCGGCGGACGGACCTTCGTCGCCGAGCGGCTCGGGACTCTCGCGCAGGACGCGGTTTTTGCCGAGCAGCCATTTGGCGCTCAGCGCCGCCTGCGCCTCGCGGTACGACTCCGGCAGCTCCTGCCAGCGCCCCGCCGGACGGCCGACGCCGATCGTGACCGTCAGCGGGAAGCGGCGCGCAAGCTCGGCGACGAGCTCCTCGAGCCGCGGGTCCGCGCCCGCCCGCGCGATCAGCACGGCCCGCGCGCCCGGCAGGCCGGCGAGCATGAGCCCGAGCTGCCGGCGCTCCGCGAAGTCGTGCAGGAACGCGCCCATCGCGGCGATATGGCGGTCGCGCTCCGCCTCGCCCAGCGCCGCGGCCTTCCACTCCAGATCGTCGATCTCGATCAGCGCGCAGCTGGCGCCGTGCTCGGCGGCCGGCAGCAGGTAGGGCTGCAGATGCTCCTCCAGCAGCGGCGAGCGGTCCCCGCCGAGCCAGCGCAGCAGCAGCTCCCGCGCCGCCAGCGACAGCGCCTCCGAGACGCTGCGGCTCGTCCGCTTCTCCTGCTCGACGTCGCGGCAAAGCGTGCTGAGCATCGCCAGCAGCTCCTCGTCGTCGACCGGCTTGAGCAGATAGCCGGACGCGCTCAGCCGCAGCGCCTCCTTGGCATAGTGGAAGTCCTCATGGCCGCTGATGAATACGATCTTCACATGCGGGCGGGCTTCCTTCGCGCGGCGGGCGAACTCGATGCCGCTCATGATCGGCATGCGGATGTCCGTCAGGATGACGTCCACCTGCTCGCGCTGCAGCAGGTCGAGTGCGGCGAAGCCGCTGCTCGCCGTGCCCGCCACCTGCACCGGCAGGCCGCTGCCCGCGACGCGCCGGCGCAGCCATTCCAGATCGACGGCCTCGTCGTCGACGAGCAGCACCCGGATCGGCATTGCTTCGTTCATCGGCCTTCCTCCTTTTCTTCCCGGACGATGCCGTCCTCCCACTCGCCCTCCGCGGGGAGCAGGATGCGCACCGTCGTGCCGCCGCCAAAGACGCTGCCGACCTCAATGCCGTAGCGCTCCCCGTAGCGCAGCCGGATGCGCTCGTCGACGTTGCGGATGCCGTAGCTGCCGCCTGCGCCGGCGGAGCCGGACGCCCGGACAGCTGCCGCCGGAGCGAATTCGGACGGCTCGCCCGCGAGGCCGGCTGCGGCAGGCGCGGCTGCGGAGCCGGCCGTGCCGGAGCGCAGCCGCTCCAGCGCCTCGGCGTTCATGCCGACGCCGTTGTCGATCACCTTGAGCTCCAGATCGGCGCCGAGCCGGCGGGCCGTGATGCGGATGGCGATGCTCTCGCCGTACCAGGCATGCTTGAACACATTTTCCACGAACGGCTGGAGGATCAGCTTCATCACCCGCAGCTCGCCGATGTCCGGCTCGGCGTCCAGATGCACCGTGAAGGCGTCGGCATACTTCACCCGCTGGATGTCTAGATACGTCTGCACCTGCTCCAGCTCCTGGCCGAGCGGGATGAGCACGCGCCCCTCGTTGAGCGACAGCCGGTAGAAGCGCGACAGCCCCTTGACCATCTCCGTCACCTGGCGCGTCTCGCCCATGTTGGCGAGGCTGCTGATCGTGGACAGCGTGTTGTACAGGAAATGCGGGTTGATCTGCGCCTGCAGCGCCTCGAGCTCCGCCTGCTTGCGCTTCTGCCCTTGCGCGAACACGCTGCTGATCAGCTCCTTGACATGCTCGGCCATCGTGTTGAACGCATCGGCGATCTGCACGAACTCGTCCTTGCCGGAGAAACGGATCCGCTTCTCGAGGCTGCCGTCCTGAAACGACTGCACGAGCGTCACGATCTTGCGCATCTTGCGCCCGGACAGCCGCGCCACCATGAAGCCGATGAGCGCCATCACGGCGAAGCTGACCGAGCAGACGCCGACGATGACGAGGCCGAGCCGGCGCGCGTCCTCCTGCAGATAGCGCTGCGATACGACCGCCTGGATGACGTAGCCGCTGCCCGGCACCGCCTCGCTCAGCGTCAGATGGCCGGGCGCGTCGGCCTCGTGGGCGTCGCCCTTTTCGTACAGCGTCCGTCCGCTCGGCTGGTCGAGCAGGCGCAGCGTCATGCCCTTCTCCACGGGGAACGCGTCGAACCGTCCGAGCAGGTCGTCGAGCCGCGCCGTGATGCGGATGTAGCCGATCGCCGTCTGATAGTCGCTGTAGGAAAGGAGACGCGTCAAATGCGACAGCTGCCGATGCTCCGCGTCGCTCTCCACCTGCATCCAGCGGCTGCCGTCGCCGGCTCCCGCCTGCTCGGCCCAGGCGCTCCCGCGCAGCCTGTCCGCCGACAGCACATAGTAGTCGCTGCGCTCGATCTTCGTCGACGGATCGTCGCCCTCGATCTCGTACAGATCGGGATTCGTCGTGTACAGCTCGATGCGCAGCGGGTTGCCGAACAGCTGCAGCGGCTCCTGCAGCTTGGGCACGATCTCGTCGAGCATCGTGAGATACGCCTGCAGCTCGTCGCCGCGCTTCTGCAGCGCGCGCTGGAACGGCACGCTGCCGAACAGCGTGTCGGAGATGCGCTTGATCTCCTCCATCTGGTAATGCATGTTCGTGCGGGTCTGCTGCATCGCCGCCTGGATGTTCGTGCGCGCGATCTCCGTCCGCGACTCGACGAGCATCCGGTACGAGATCGTGCCGATCAGGGCGTCGGTGACGAGCACGAGCAGCAGGTACGGAATCATCATTTTATAGGAATAAGGGATATAGGACTTTCTCTTCGCTCCTGACATCGCTGCCGCCTCCACCCGGTAGGAGTTTTGAGAACTAATACCCCATTGTACCTTTACCGCCCGCCGGATGCCTACTGCGCGGGGCAACGCTTTTTTATATGTTTTCCACGATGGCGGAAGCGGATACCGCAATCGCTGCGGTCCCCGCCAGAGCCGCTGCCGCCGCCGGTCCCCTTCGTCGTTGAATGTGGATAAGAAATCATGGCTGCGCTCACTGTCGGGAAATCTTGGTAAGCGCTTACGATACAGAGGAATCCACTTCGCAAGGAGGAAGATGAGGAATGAATCGATTGGGACAATCCGGACAAAGGCAGGAAGAAGCGCATGAGACGCCGCTAGGCGGACAGCTGCAGGAAACCCCGGCTCGACTTGGCGAAAAGCATGAGCGGCCTGGCAGCGGACGGCAAGCCTGGAAGCGCAGATGGAAGCAGACGGCCGCCATCCTGATGGCGGCGCTGCTCCTGCTGCTCGCTCCGGCATGGGAGGGCGCCGGCGCTGGGGTCGGCGGCAAGGCGGAGGCAGCGCCGGCCTTCGCCAAAGGAGCCGACATCAGCTGGGTGGCGGCCATGGAGGCGCAGGGCTACAAGTGGAAGGATAAAAACGGCGTCACGCGGGACATCTTCAACATTCTCAAAAACGACTACGGACTGAACTCCGCCCGCATCCGCGTGTGGGTCAATCCGAATATGAGCGACTACGGCAACGGCTACCTGAACGCCGACAAGGCGGCCGAGCTGGCGGCGCGGGCAAAGGCGCAGGGCATGAGCGTCATGCTGTCGCTTCATTACAGCGACTCGTGGGCCGATCCCGGCAAGCAGACGAAGCCCTATGCGTGGACCGGCTTCACCTTCAATCAGCTGATGGACGCCGTCTGGTCGCATACCGTATACGTCATGAACACGATGAAGGCGAAGGGCGTCACGCCGGACTGGGTGCAGATTGGCAACGAGACGAACGACGGCATGCTGTGGCAGGACGGCCGCGCGTCCGTCAATATGAAGAACTACGCCTGGCTCGTCAATACGGGCAACAACGCGGTCAAGAGCATCTTTCCGTCGACCAAGACGATCGTGCATCTGGCCAACGGCTACGACAACGCGCTGTTCGTCTGGAACATCGGCGGGCTGATCGCGAACGGCGCGACGTTCGACTACATCGGCATGTCGCTCTATCCGTCCGTCTCCGACTGGCAGACGAAGGTGACGCAGACCGTCGCCAATGCCAATGACATGATCGCCCGCTACGGCAAAAGCGTCATGATCTGCGAGATCGGCCTCGACTACAATCAGCCGGCCGCGTCGAAGAGCTTCATCGCCGATATCAAGACGAAGATCCGGAACATCTCCGGCGGCAAAGGCCTCGGCGTGTTCTACTGGGAGCCGCAGTCGACGCCGGGCTACAACGGCGGCTACAACAAGGGCGCCTGGCAGGCCGACGGCAAGCCGACGATCGCGCTCGACGGCTTCTTGAACTAGCCGGCGGCCGGGCGCGGCGCGAGCTGCGGCGAGGCAGCTGCGGAGAGGCAGGGCGGCGGGCTCGTGGCCGCGGAGAGGCAGGGCGCGGCCTCGTGGCCGAGAATTCGGCCGCACGCTTATGGCGGGCTCGCTGGGGGCGCTGCAACCCGATATAATCCGGCTGCGCGGCTCCAGCGAGCCCTTCACGTCTCTGTAACCCGATATAATCCGGCTGCGCGGCTCCGGCGAGCCCATTGCGTCTCTGCAACCCGATATAATCCGGCTGCACGGCTCCCGCGAGCCCTTCACATCTCTGCAACCGGATAAAATCCGGGTGCATGGCTCCGGCGAGCCCATCACGTTTCTGCAACCCGATATAATCCGGGTGCACGGCTCCGGCGAGCCCATTGCGTCTCTGCAACCCGATATAGTCCGGCTGCACGGCTCCCGCGAGCCCTTCACGTCTCTGCAACCCGATATAATCCGGCTGCTCGGCTCTGGCGAGCCCTTCACGTCTCTGCAACCCGATATAATCCGGCTGCACGGCTCCCGCGAGCCCTTCACGTTTCTGCAACCCGATATAATCCGGCGGCGCGGCTCCGGCGAGCCCTTCACGTTTCTGCAACCCGGTATAATCCGGTTGCCCCCCGCCATCCGGCGCAGCAGCTTCGCCGCTGTGCGTTCCGGCAAGCCTTCCACGCAAAAACCGCCGCTTCCCGAATCGGGAAGCGGCGGTTCTTTTCGATATAAGCTCTAGCTCGGCTGACCGGCGTAAAGGCGGTCGCGCATCGCCTTTACATCGTCGCTCTCGAGGTACTCCTCGTAGGTCATGAGGCGGTCGATGACGCCTCCTGGCGTGATCTCGATGATGCGGTTGGCGATCGTCTGCACGAACTGATGGTCATGCGACGTGAACAGCACGGTGCAGTCCGTGTCGATCAGGCCGTTGTTGAGCGCGGTGATGGACTCGAGGTCCAAGTGGTTGGTCGGTTCGTCCATGACGAGCACGTTCGCGCCGGACAGCATGATCTTGGACAGCATGCAGCGGACCTTCTCGCCGCCGGAGAGCACGCTCGCCTTCTTGAGCGCCTCGTCGCCGGAGAACAGCATCCGTCCGAGGAAGCCGCGGATGAACGACTCATCCTGATCCTTGGAGTACTGCCGCAGCCAGTCGACGAGGTTCATCTCCACGCCGTCGAAGTACTTGGAGTTGTCCTTGGGGAAGTAGCCCTGGATCGTCGTAATGCCCCATTGGTACGTGCCGGCATCGGCTTCGGACTCGCCCGTGATGATCTGGAACAGCGCCGTTTTCGGCAGCGTGTTCGGTCCGACGAAGGCGATCTTGTCACCCTTGTTGACCGTAAGCGTGAAGTTGCTCAGCAGCTGCTCGCCGTCGACGTTTTTGGAGATGCCCTCGATCAGCAGGATCTGCTTGCCCGCCTCGCGCTCGCCCTTGAAGTTGATGAACGGATACTTGCGGCTCGAAGGACGGATGTCGTCGAGCGTGATCTTGTCGAGCATCTTTTTGCGGCTCGTCGCCTGCTTGGACTTGGACTTGTTGGCGCTGAAGCGCTGGATGAACGCCTGCAGCTCCTTGACCTTGTCTTCTTTTTTCTTGTTGGCGTCGCGCTGCAGCGCGAGCGCCAGCTGGCTGGACTCGTACCAGAAGTCGTAGTTGCCGACGTACATCTGGACCTTGCCGAAGTCGATGTCCGCGATATGCGTACACACCTGGTTCAGGAAGTGGCGATCATGGCTGACGACCACGACGGTGCCTTCATAGGTGGAAAGGAACTTCTCGAGCCATTCGATCGACTGCATATCCAAGTGGTTGGTAGGCTCGTCGAGCAGCAGGATGTTCGGCGTGCCGAACAGCGCTTGCGCCAGCAGGACGCGGATCTTCGCGTTGCCGTCAAGCTCCTTCATGAGCTTGTCGTGCAGGTCCGGCGTGATGCCGAGGCCGTTCAGCATCTCGGCTGCCTCGGACTCCGCTTCCCAGCCGTTCATGTCGGCGAACTCGGCCTCGAGCTCGCCCGCGCGCATGCCGTCCTCGTCCGTGAAGTCGGACTTGGCGTACAGCGCGTTCTTTTCGTTCATGACGTCATAGAGCTTCTTGTGGCCCATGATGACGGTCATGAGGACCGGAACCTCGTCGTATTCGAAATGGTTCTGCTTGAGCACGGCCATCCGCTCGCCCGGCGTGATGTGGACCTCGCCCGTGTTGGGCTCGATCTCGCCGGAGAGGATCTTCAGGAACGTCGACTTGCCCGCTCCGTTCGCCCCGATCAGGCCGTAGCAGTTGCCGGGGGTGAACTTGATGTTGACGTCTTCGAAAAGCGCCCGCTTGCCGTAGCGAAGCGAAATGCCGCTAGTGCTGATCATATGTGGAAATCCCGTCCTTCATCTATGGATTAGGCGGATGTCCGCCTTGCCTCATCGTCTCGGGCAGGGACCGGATCGGCCGCAGCCCCGCTTTCCCTGCAAAAAAACAGACTTCCTTCAGTATAGCATAAGATTCGGAATCGTGGGAAACGAGGGAGGGCTGCAGGCGACATCATAGTTTAGAAACGCTTCGTTTACGAAATCCCTGCTCTTTTAGCAAGATCGCTCTCCTCTCCTACGGGCAGAACCCCTATTCATGAGCCGACTCCATTTCCCCAAAACAACTTCCATCCCTTATCGGTGATGTGGTAAGCATGATGCCGAGCATTTCCATTTCCTTTGGCAGCCAGCCACCCTTGATCCATCAGTCGGCGCGTAATCTTGCGAACGGTATCCTCCTTAAGTCCAAGCCAAGCTTGTGCATCGGGTTGACGGAAGATTCGCCCATTAGCGGCCAGCCTCAGCAACTCTCTATCTTGGATAGGGAGAGCTCGAATTCCTTGATTCGCGTTTCCGTGACCGCAACGCCCTACCAATTCATATACCGCTCTTCGGCACTGCTCCCCTTTTTTATCCAGCTCGTCCCAACTAAACGGCAAATAGCGATATCCGAACAAAGTCATTGTTCTTATCCTTTGCCGCTCCATAGAAAATCGTTCTCTGGTCAACAACTCCGCATGCGGCACATACCCATCACACTCAAAAACCGTCTGAAGCGGTTCGTGGAACAAGTCCGCGTAAAAATTATAGCCGTTCGGACTTTTGAACTCATACTCCAGCCTGAATCCATCCAAGGAACCAAAGACCGGGAAAAGGACCGTTTCTATCAGCTTGATGGTGCCGTGCAAATTTCTTTCCAGCATTTCAAGTCGCTGACCCTTTGCACCGCTTCTCTCCTTCTCAATGAATTCGCTGACCCGCAGATCTACCACTACAACCACTCCTTATTCTAAGAATAAAAAACGCCGCTTGCCCACTGGGCAAGCGGCGTGTTCTTCACGCAGCAACTAGCTTCTATTGAAATCTAAATCCGAATCTACAATAAAAAGGGAAATTTCGCAACCACGAAATCCAAAGCTTTGAAAACGTCCTGTCTACCTGCACAGGGACGCCAACCTGGTTGCAGCAGTCTGGCTCGCTCCGGCAGAGCCTCTAACCGGATTTTTTAGGCTTGCAGCCGTCCAGCTCGCTCCGGCAGAGCCTGTAACCGGATTTTTTCGGCTTGCAGCTGTCTAGCTCGCTCCCGCAGAGCCTCTAACCGGATTTTTTCGGCTTGCACCTGTCTAGCTCGCTCCCGCAGAGCCTCTAACCGGATTTTTTCGGCTTGCAGCTGTCTAGCTCGCTCCAGCAGAGCCTCTAACCGGATTTTTTCGGCTTGCATCTGTCTAGCTCGCTCCCGCAGAGCCTCTAACCGGATTTTTTCGGCTTGCAGCTGTCCAAGTTGAACCGTCTCAGTTGTAACTCGATCTTTTCGACTTAATACCTGCTGATACGCCTGTTCGAAACAAGTCCAGACCCGCTAGATCGCCGGCATCACGTTGCCGCCGTTCACAGGCAGGTAGGCGCCGGTGATGAACGAAGCGAGATCCGAGGCGAGGAAAGCGACCGCGTTGGCGATCTCCTGGTCCGTACCGCGGCGGCGCAGAGGGACGGAGCTTTCATAGCCTTCGCTGCGCTCGGTGCCATTCTCGCGATCGCGCTCGCTGATCGTCCAGCCGGGCGCAATCTGGTTGACCGTGATTCCGTCCGCTCCGACTTCCTTGGCGAGTACGCGGTAGACGCCGTCCATGCCGCGCTTGCCCGCCGTGTAGGCCGACTGCGTCGGAAAGTTCTGCATCGCGCACTCCGTGTTGATGCCGATCATCCTGCCCCAGCCGCCTTGCTGCATAGCCGGGACGAAGGCTTTGGCCAGATGGACGCTCTGCAGCACGCAGGACTCGAACTGGCTGACATAGTCCTCCACCGGCTGCTCCAGCACGGACGTCCAGCTGTACTGGACGACCGCGTTGGCGACGACGATGTCGACCGGCTTCATCCCGGAAGCCGCGGCCGCGCCCGCCATCGCCAGCACGGAGTCCAGCCGCGTGACATCCGCCTGGGCGATCATGACGCTGCGCCCGAGAGCGGCCAGCTCGGCGTGAAGCTCTCTTGCCTTGGCCTCGTTGCCGTGATAGTGCAGCACGATGTCGGCTCCCGCCTGCGCCAGCGTGCGCGCGATGACGCGGCCGAGCTGTCCCGTCGATCCGGTGACGAGCGCGACATGGCCCGACAAGTCGAGCCGGATGCCGCCCGCTCCGTCAGCGCCGATTTCCGTCTGCGGCTGGCGTTCGGCGCTCATCGTCCCGCCTCTTCCCGCTTGCCGTCAGGACGGGCGGATCGATCCCTTGCCGCGCCAGCTGCAGCGGATCGATCCGTTGCCTCGCCAGCTGCAAGGGAAGCCTCGTCCGCTCCGGCCGAAGAGCTCCCATCCGCATCGACCGAGCGGTCCGAGCGGAGAACGGCTGATTCATCAGCCGCTCCCGCAGCGCCGTCCAGATCGAAGTCGATCTCCAGGAATCGGCTCACTTCCGCCTGCCAACGCTCCTCCACGAACGACACATGCGCCGGATGGGCATTGTACGCATCGTAGTCGGCCTGGCTGTCGAATTCCATGCTGAAGCCGAACCGATAGTCGTTCTTGGCGGATGTCTGGCGGAACGCCCCGAATGCCCGAACGACCGGGATCGAGGTCAAAATTCGCATCCCGTCTTCCAGAAACCGCGCTTCTTCCGCCGAGCCCTCCTCATGCCTTAAATCGAAGATCACCATATGCCGAATCCGTCCCTGCCGCTGCTCCATGCCCGGTCTCCTCTCCATCAGTCAGATCAATGATACGGTTGAAAAAGAAAAAGGCGACGGCTCTAAGCCGCCGCCAATCCGGACGCGCCGAGCCTCGCCGCTCGGCATCGCGTCCAAAACTCGCCTGCAACCGAAACCGGCTTCCCGGTTTCCCGGCTCATCGCGTCCGCGCTCGCTTCCCGTCCGCGCTGCGGCCAAGAAGCGCACGGCGTCTGTTCCAGCTTGCCGTCCGTCCCTTGCCGCTTCCACGCTGCCCGGGTCGCTCGCGCGTCAGTTCCAGCTCAGCTTGACTTCGCTGCCCGTGCGGGACGATTCGTAGATCGCGTCGAGGACGCGGTTGACGGTGAAGCCGGTCAAGGCCGAGCTGATCGGCTCGCGGCCGGTCTGCACGCACTCGATGAAATGGCGGAACATGAGCACGCGGTCCTCCTCGCCCTCGAGCGGAACGATGTCCTGCTCGACTACGCCTTGCTCGTCATGCGTGACGTAGGTGCCCGCGCTGCCGGAGTAGCTGGCTCCGCCCTCGGTGCCCATGAGGTGGATGAACGGATTCTCGCCGAGTCCGGCGGCATGCGCCGCCCAGCTCACTTCGAGCGTCAGCGTCGCGCCGTTGTCCATCTTGATCAGCGCCGTCGCCAGATCCTCGACATCATAGTAGCCGTCCCAGTTGGGCGTGCCCCAGTCGCCGACGCCTTTGCGCTGCGGGCCGAACTCGGCGTAGGTCGTGCCGAAGACGCTGACCGGGCGCGGGTTGCCCATCATGTACAGCGACAGATCGAGCATATGCACGCCGATGTCGATGAGCGGACCGCCGCCGGCCATGTCCTTGCGCGTGAACCAGGAGCCCCAGCCGGGGATGCCCTTCTTGCGCCACCAGCCGGCCTTGGCGTTGTAGATGCGGCCGAGCTTGCCGTCGTCGATCATGTCCTTGATCGCGCGGCTAAGGCCGAGGAAGCGCATCTGATGCGCGACCATGAGCGTCTTGCCCGATGCGAGCTTCGCATCGAGAATCGCGCGCGCGTCCGAGAGGCTGATCGCCATCGGCTTTTCGAGCAGCACATGCTTGCCCTGCTTGAGCGCCTCGATCGCCAGCGAAGCGTGGAACTGGTTCGGCACGCAGACGACGACGGCGTCGATGCTGGCGTCCTCGAGCAGATGCTGCGGGCTCTCATGCACGGTGGCGATGCCGTGCTCTTGGGCGCGCTGCTGCGCCAGCGGCAGGAAAGCGTCGGTTACGGCCGCGATTTCCGCTTCCGGGATTTTTTTGATCGTATCCATATGCACGTTGCCGATCGCGCCAGCGCCGATGATGCCGATACGGAGCGGGGAATGGGTCATAGTAGCTGAGTCCTCCTGTCAATTGAACAAGTCGACTTCAGTATACCACTGGGCACGAAAGCAATCGAGGACGAGTTGTGGCGCGTCTTTGTGCGATCTTGGCGTCGCAGGGCGGGCGGCCGCCGCGCTTCGGGCTCGGCTTTTCGCAGGCGCAGCGGCCATACTTCGCCGGGAACGGATCGTTCACGCTTCGCCATGCGCGCCTCGGTCGAGATCTCCGCGCTCGGTCGCGAGTCCGCTCAGCCGTTCATGCGCCACGTCTCCCCATGCGGCAGCAGCACGAGCCGGCCGGCCTCGAGCCCCGCCTGCCGGCGCGCGTTCTCCAGCCGGTCCAGCGCCTCCTGCGGCGTGTCGTCGGCGAGCTTGAACGCGCCGTAGTGCATCGGCACGAACAGCCGCGCCCGCGTGTCGAGGAACGCCTGCAGCGCCTGCTCCGGCGTCGTATGCTGCGGTCCCATGAACTCCTCCGGATCGTACGCTCCGATCGGCAGCATCGCCACGTCGATGCGGAACTTGCGGCCGATGTCCGCGAAGCCGCGGAAATAGCCGCTGTCTCCGGCGAAATAGACCGTCGGATACAGTCCGGCGCGAGGCCGTTCGGCGTCCGGATGGAACGGATCGAACGGCCCGGCGTCCGCGGCGGAAGCGCCATTTTCCGCTGCTGCTCCTTCCTCCAAGCCGCCGGGCCCGCCTGCCTCATCCGGACGCGGCGGATGGGAGCGGACGCCGCCCAGCGTGCCCTCGCCCGGCTCGTGGTCCAGCCCGTGCTCGGGCTGGATGACCCAGCCGCCCCAGTGAGAGGCGTTCATGTCCCACGGATTGCGGCGCGTCCAGTGCTGGCTCGGCACGAACGTCAGCTTGAGGCCGCGGAAGTGATAGCTTTCCCACCAATGCAGCTCATGCACGCGCGGGAAGCCCTTCGCCTTGAGCTTCGCCCCGAGGCCGGCCGGCACGAGGATCGTCTTGGAGCCGCCGAGACGGCGCAGCGACGCCATATGCAGATGGTCGTAATGCGAATGCGAGACGAGCACCAGATCGACCGGCGGCATCGACTCGAGCGGCACGCCCGGCGGCGTCAGCCTGCGCTGGAACGCCATCTTGCCCGCCCAGACGGGGTCGGTGACGATGTTGACGCCGGCCAGCTGCAGCAGGAACGTCGAGTGGCCGATCCACGTCATGGACGGCTTGCTCCGGTTATGATGAAGGAACTCCAGATCCGGCGGGCTGTTCGGGACGCAGAACGAGTAGTCCTTGCCTTGACGGTTCCAGATCTTTTCCTGCCTCCAGCGCTTGAAGTGCTTGGACGTCTTTTGCGTCGAGACAGGATCCATGTTGCCGAATTTGGACTTGGCCATGTTGGTCACCCTTTCGCCGGCTGCGGAAAATCGGTCGGTCGAGCTTCTGTTCCCTAACGATACAATTCGAGCCTGGTGAATGCAATGCTCAGGAGCGATGCGAAGCAACGCTCGGGAGCGATGTAAGGCAACGCTCGGGAGCTTTGCGCCCCCAGCGCTCAGGAGCTTTGCGCCGGTTCGCATCGCCCAGGCGAATGCGCTACACTAGAAGGACAGAGCTTGCTGAATACTTACCCTGAGGCGGGAGGAACGAAAAATGAACTTGATCTCCATCGAACCGACTCCGAGTCCGAACTCGATGAAGCTGAACGTCGACGAGACGCTGCCCCGCGGGCATCGCCATACGTATGTGCCGGCCGAGCCGGACGCCGCGCCGGAGCCGCTGCGCAGCCTGCTCGCCATACCGGGCGTGCGCAGCCTGTTCCGCACGGCGGACTTCATCGCGCTCGACCGCAAGCCGAGCGCCGACTGGGCCGCGATTCTCGCGGAGGCCCGCCGCATCCTGCAGGCGGAGGACGGCGGCGCGGCCGCGGCGTCGGATCCGGCCAGCGGCTTCGGCGAGGCGCATGTGCTCCTCCAGATGTTCCGCGGCATCCCGATCCAGGTGCGGGTGCGCCTGGGCGACGGCGAGACGCGCGCCGCGATGCCGGCGGCGTTCACGGACGCGGTCAGCCGCGCCGCCGGCTCGACGATGATCCGCGAGCGGAGGCTGGAGGAGTTCGGCGTCCGCTACGGCGATCCCGAGGAGATTGCCGCCGAAATCGTGCGCGAGCTCGAGGCCTCTTACACGCCGGAGCGGCTCGAAGCGCTCATCGAGGCGTCGCTGGCGGCCGGTCCCGGCGAGCAGGCCGCTGCGGCTCCGACCGTCAGGCCCGCGCCGCTGACGGCCGCGGAGGCCGAGCCGCTGCTGGCCGCGGAGGACTGGCAGAGCCGCTACGCCGCGCTCGACCGGCTGGCGGTCGACGAAGCCGCGCTGCCGCTGCTGGAGCGGGCGCTCGCCGACGACAACGCCAGCATCCGCAGGCTCGCCGTCGTTTATCTCGGCGACCTGCGGGAGCATCCGCAGGCGCTGCCGCTGCTCATCCAGGCGCTCGCCGACAAGTCGGCCTCGGTGCGCCGCACGGCCGGCGACACGCTGTCCGATCTCGGCGATCCCGCCGCGACCGGCGCGATGGTCGCCGCGCTCGGCGACCGCAACAAGCTCGTCCGCTGGCGGGCGGCGCGCTTCCTGTACGAGGTCGGCGACGACAGCGCGCTGGAGGCGCTGCAGCAGGCGGCCGAGGACAGCGAGTTCGAGATCCGGCTGCAGGCGCAGATGGCGCTCGAGCGCATCCAGCGCGGCGAGGAAGCCGCCGGCTCCGTCTGGCAGCAGATGACGGCGGCGCGCCGCCGGGAGACCGGCGAGGCCGAGCCGGGCTGAAAACGCCTTTGATCCGGAGCGCGATTGCCGCAACGCCGAAGCAACGGCAAAAAAGGGGAGGAAGCGAGCAGCTGCTCGGCTTCCTCCCCTTTTTGCGCTGCCGCTTGCGGAGCCGGGCAGCTACCGCATTTCAGACGATGCTCCCCTGGACGGCAGCCGGCGGATAGCCTCTAGCGCTTCCGCACTGCCGGAAGGCTCTCCGGCGCTTCCGGGTAAGGCTTCGTCCACTCGTGGTCCTGGCGCATCTCCTCGTCCGACAGCAGATAGTACCGGCGGCTGACCTCGTCGCCGCGGTCCGGCAGCGGATCGTCCCAGGTCACGTCCATATGATGCCAGCTGCCGTCGATGCGCACCAGGTTCCAGGCGTGGTCGCCGGTGTCGACCGTGCCTTCGGCGATGCGGGCATCGAGCCCTGCGTCGGTGAGCATGCGGTAGGCAAGCAGCGCGTAGCCCTGGCATACCGCCGAGCGCAGCTCGAGCGCCTCGTAGGCGGTATACCGCGTGAGCGACTCATCATACCGCACATGGCGCACGATCCAGTCGTGGATCGCGCCCGCCTTCTGCTCCTCGCTCATGCCCGGGCGGACCAGCGAGGCGACGATCTCCTTGGAGCGGCGGGCGACCTCGGCGGTCTGCTCCGGCGTCTCGCGGTACTTGGCCGTCATCGTGATCGTCGACGTGCCGGCCGCCGAGCGGATCTTGTAGGCGTACGATTGGAGCACATAGGCCGTGTAGTCGTCCTGGTAAAGGCCCTGCTGCACCAACTCCGGCATCAGCTCGACGAGCTGCTCGTGGCCGCCCTTGAAGGTCAGCCTGAACTCGGGGCTGCGGCTGCGAAAGCCTTCGGCCAAGCCGTCCACCAGCCTGGCGCGGGCTTCATCCGCCGCGGCCGAGATATCCGATCGCGGCTGGGCGGAGGCTTCGCCGGGCTGGCCGGGGGTTCCCGCCGCCGCCGAGCCGGCACTCGGCTTGGCGCCTTGGCCCGGGCCGCTTTCGGAGACGGATTCAGCTCCAGCGCCGGCCGGACCGCCGCTAGGCTCGGCTGCATCCGCCTGACTTTTCCCGAATCCAACCGCGCCGCTCCCCGGCTCTACCGCCGCGACCGTCGCCGCATCCGTACCCGCCAGGCCGTCCGCCTGCGCCGGACTGCCGACTCTCGCCTCCACCACGTAGATCGATACTGCCAGCGACAGCGCCAGCAGCAGGTTCGCGATCCGGTGCCTCATCGTCCATCGCCTCCCGGTTGTACGTCCGCATCATGTAACTATATGTGGACGAACCGGCGATTCATGAATCAATGGACTCGCGAAGCGGCATCGTCTCCCTGCCGCTCTGGCCGCTTCGGCTGAAGCGGTAGCGAAACGTCAGCGCAAGCAAGCCGACAACGACGAACAGCCCCGCATAAATGAGGCCGAACACCGGAAAAGCCCCAACGCCCGTTCCGCCGCCGAAGCTGTCCAGCAGACGGCTGAACGCCGCTCCCGCCGCGGCTCCGGTCAGGAAGTTGAGCAGCGAGACGAGCCCCATCCCGGCGCCCGCCTGATCGGACGGCAGCGTGCGGGAGACGGAGTTCATGAGGGAGATCTGCAGCATCGTCTGGCCGAGCTGGCCAAGCACGAGCGCCCCTCCGGCGATCCAAGGCGATGCTCCGGCGAGCAGCGCCATCAGGCCGAAGAAGGTCAGCAGCAGGCTGGCGGCGACGTAGAAGACGTACGCGTTGCCTTTGCGGTCCGCGAGCCGCCCGGCGGCGCGGCCGAGCAGCGCCGCGAGTCCGGCCGCCGGCACCATCGCGAAGCCGATGACGCCGGGACTGAGCTCATGCACGGAGGAGAGCAGCTGCGGCGTCAGGAAAGGCAGCGCGTAGCCCGAGACCATCGCCAGCATCATCAGCAGCAGCCCTTGGCGATAGGCAGGGATGCGGAACAGCGCCGGCCGCAGGAACGGCTCCCGCGCCGTGCGCAGCCGCAGCGCCAGCAGCAGGGCGAGGACGAGGCCGGCCGCGGCGTACCAGAGGCTCCATTCCGTCAGCGCGAGCAGCAGCGAGGCGCTCGAGCCGGCCAGCAGCAGGCCGCCGGCGAGATCGAGCGAGCCGCCTTTGGCCGGCTCGTCGACGAGATAGCGGCGGAACAGCGGAAGCGTGAGCAGCACGAGCAGCGGCGCGCAGAACAGCCAGCGCCAGTGCAGCGTGCTGACGACGAGCGCGGCGAAAATCGGTCCGATCGCGTTGCCGAGCGCGAGCGCGGAGGCGGTCATCCCGAGCGCGCGGCCGCGGACGGCCGGCGGGAAGTAGCGGATCGGGATGATCATCGCGGCGGCGGGCACGACGGCCGCGCCCGCCGACTGGATGAGGCGGCCGGCCAGCACCGCCCCGTAAGAGCTGGAGACGAGGCCGATGAAGGAGCCGATGATGAACAGCGAGAGGCCGAACGTGAGCAGGTTCTTGAGGCGGAACAGATCCGCCAGCTTGCCGTAGATGGCTGATCCGATCGCGTAGATCAGCATGTAGCCGGTCATCATCCAGCTGACCTGGGACAGCGACAGGCCGAATTCGGCCTTCATCTCGGGCAGCACGATCGTGAACATCATCGCGCTCATCGACGAGATCGCCATCGTGAACGCGAGCACGCCGATCAGCCGCTCGGCGCCTGGCCGGGGCTCGGTTTCGGCAGACGTTGGCGGGACGGACGGAGCGGCGGGCCGTTCGGTGGCGGCTGAGTTAGACGCAGCGGCGGCGGCACGTTCGTCGGCGGAGCGCTCGTCAGCCGGACGTTTATCGGACATAATCCATCATCCTTTCGTTGTAAGCAAGCGCACGCTTGCATTAAGGGCGAATAAAAGGCTAGAGCTTGAGCGCTCTAGCATACAGCTCGACCGAATGGCGGATCACCTCGCGGGATTCCGCGTCCGGCTCGGCCAGGTCGGAGTGAAGGCGGCTGATGAAGCAGCCGTAATTGACGTACATGAACGACAGCGCGAGCGTATCGGGCGGCTCGGCGCGAATGAGGCCGCGACGCTGCTGGTCGGTGAAATAGTCCCGCAGCAGCTCGCGCAGCTTTTCCCGATGGCGCGTGTGGGCATGCTCGCCGATCGGAAGCGATGCACCTTCCTTGTGCACGATCCGAATCAGCTTCTTGTTGCGGAACATCGCTTGCTGATACGTCTGGGCGATGAGGTGCAGGTCGCGCTCCAGCTCTCCCGTCAGCCGCGTCGCGAACAGCTCCGTCATGATGTCCGCATAATGATAGCGGTCGAGCGCCGCCTCCAGCAGGTTCGACTTGCAGCCGAAATGCCGGAACAGCGTCACCTCGTTGACGCCTGCGGCTGCGGCGATTTCCTTCGTCGAGGCGCCGAGATAGCCTTTTTCCGCCATCACCTCGATCGCCGCCAGCAGCAGCTTCTCCGCCGTCGATCTGTTCGTCTCCACTTCCCGCATGCCTCCCTTCCCTTGTGGTCGCTGTAAATGATGCTGGCTAGCACTCGTCGATTGCATCGTGATTGGGTGTGACTATGCTCATGTGAACGCTCGTTTTACTCTCGATGCTCGTGTGGCGTTCACGATCATTTATTTCGATGCTGCGCGCCTGATGCAAGTGTTCACTTGCATCTATTGGAGCTAGTATATGCCTTCCCCATTCGTCCAGTCAACGATTGAATAGCAGGCTGTTGCTTCGTGTGGCCGAGGGAGAGCCTTCCCTCGTTTTCACGCTGCTCGCCTGCAAAACCGATCCGCTCTCCCCCAACTGACCTCCCCTGTGGCGGCGCTACGCGGAAAAACCGAGCAACTCTGCTCGAACAGCGGCTCCAGCGGGGGCGTTGCTCGGATAAACCGAGCAACTCTGCTCGAATGGCGGCTCCAGCAGGGGCGTTGCTCGGATAAACCGAGTAACTCTGCTCGAACGGCGGGTCCAGCAGGGGAGTTGCGCGGAAAAACCGAGTAACTCTGCTCGAACGGCGGGTCCAGCAGGAGCATTGCTCGGATAAACCGAGTAACTGGGCTCGAACGGCGGGTCCAGCAGGAGCATTGCTCGGAAAAACCGAGTAACTCTGCTCGAATGGCGGGTCCAGCGGGGGCGTTGCTCGGAAAAACCGAGTAACGCTGATCTACCTGCCATATCCCGGTCGGCATTAAGTCGATAAAATCGGGTTAGCACGGTTCCAAGCGCGTGGGCAGACGGCTTTAACTCGAGAAAATCGAGTTAATGTGCTCCGGCGGGGGCTTCTGCTCGGCGGTAAGTCGAAAATTCGAGTTAGCAGAGTTCGAAGCGCGTGGACAGATGGCTTTAACTCGATAAAATCGAGTTAATGTGCTCCGGCGGGGGCCTCCGGTCGGCATTAAGTCGAAAAATTCGACTTAACAGCCTCCACTCCGCTCCCCCCGCCCATCCGGGCTTGGCGCCGGGCGATGCGCCGTCCCAGGCCGGCCCCGGCCGCAAGCCCGCAACGCAAAGAAGCGCCCGCACGGCCTGATGCCGGGCGGACGCTTCTTTGAGCAACAGGAGAACTGGCCTACAGCTCCCAATCCTCGCGAACGGCGAGGTAGAGCGCGGCCAGATAGGGCCGCGAGTCGGGGTAGGCCGCCCGGCTATGGCCGAGCTTCTCGGTGAAATGCAGCCAGATGCGCTGCTCCAGCCCCTGCGCGCCGACCGGCGGCTTGGGATCGAGCCGCTCCGCCCAGCCGGACAGCAGCTGCCAGTCGCGCTCGTCGAGCAGCGCGCGCTCCGGCTCGCCGAGCTCGCCGGCCAGGTCCGGCAGCAGCAGCCCCTTGGCCTGCAGGCGGGCGATCCGCTTGTCGATGCGCGCGCGGCGCTTCCGCTGCTCCGCCGTCGCCTCCGCGACGACGATCGTGCCGGCGACCATGTCGCCGAAGCGCTTGTCGGCGCGGCTGAAGAAGATCGCCGTGCTGCCGGCGAAGTAGCCCATCGGCAGGAAATCGAGCAGCCGGAACAGGTTGCGGATGACGACCGGCAGGATCGTCGCCGACTGGCCGCTCGCCTGGAGCACGCGGAGGCCCATCGCTTTTTTGCCGAACGTCTGCCCGCCGCGGTACGCCTCCATCACGATGAAGTAGCCGACGTTCATGACGATCAGCAGCAGGAACATGCCGGCGAACAGGTAGTCGTAGCCGTCGTTCGGGAACCAGGACGAGGACAGCAGGTAGATCGAGCCGGCAGTCCCGAACACGACCAGCGCCGACGCTGCGAGCAGCAGCAGCGCGTCGATCAGATGGGCGATCGCCCGGCTGCCGAGGCCGGCGGTCCGCAGCTGCAGCCGCACCTGCTCCGGCGTGACGAATGTCGTCTGTCTTTCAGAATAAGGATCTCTCATCGTCATGATCGGCCTTCCTTTCGAAATCGGGAGGCAGGCAGGCTCAGCGATCCGCGCGCGTCCCCGCCTCCGCTCCCCCCGCCCTGCTCGCGCTCGCCGCGCTTCGCGCCGTAGACGCAGTAGGCCGCGAAGGCGGCCAGCGTCAGGCCGGCGACGCCGTACTTGAGCTCAAGCGGCAGCGAAGCGGGCGTAATGTAGCCTTCGATGAGGCCGGCGATGACGAACAGCGGGATCGTGCCGAGCAGCAGCAGCGCGGATTCCTTGGCGGCCTGCACGAACACGATGCCGCGCGGCAGCTCGCCGGGCACGAAGAACTTGTAGCCCATGTAGAAGCCCGAGCCGCCCGCGATGAAGATCGCCGCCAGCTCGATGACGCCGTGCGGCAGGATGTACGCCCAGAACGTGTAGCTGTACCCGGCCTGCGCGAACACGGCGGCGAGTCCGCCGACGAGCATCCCGTTGAAGGCCATCAGGTAGATCGTGAACAAGCCGAGCGTGACTCCGCTCAAAAACGCCAGCACGGCCACGCGGATGTTGTTGGTCATGATCTCGGCCGAGACGATCGCGCTGTTGATGTCGCCGCGGTCGTCGGCTGTGCGCGCCGGATCGATGCGGTCGGCCATGCCGGCAGGCAGCAGCGAATGAATTGCCGCCGGATTGTCGCGCACGGCCATGTAGCCGAGCAGCTCGCCGAGCAGCAGCAGCGCCCCCGCCAGCGCGATGAAAGGCAGCCGCCGCTTCAGCAGCAGCGGGAAGCCCCAGAGCAGGAATTCGAGCGGCTTGCTGCGTCCGGCCGCGCCGCCCGCATACAGCTGGTTGTGCGCCCGCGACACGAGGTCGCCGAGCAGCAGCGCCGCCTCGCTCGCGGGCGCATGCGTCTGCAGGTAGGCCAGATTCGCCGAGGCGCTCCGGTACAGCTCCGCGAACCGGTCGAGCTGAGCGGCGTCCGGCCGCGCCTTGCGCCGCCCGAGCTGGGCGAGCAGGCCCTCGAGCTCCGCCCAGGCCGGCTTGTGCCGCCGGATGAATGTCGTCGTGTCCATGTTGGCTCCTCTCCTGACCTTTGCCGGATCAGATCTTGTCGCGGATGTCGAGATAGGCGCTCACCGCGCTGGTCGCCAGCTGGTCCGGAGAAGCGTCGAGCATCGGCACGCCGCCGCTGCCGAGCCGCCGCACGAGCAGCTGCCGCTCCAGCGCGTAAGACGCCGCCATGCTCCGCACGTAGGCGTCGCCGGCCGTCTCGGGAGGCCGCTCCTCGAGCTCGCGCAGCGCCGGATTTTGCAGCGACATCAGCACGAGATGATGCTGCTTGCGCAGCTTGGCCGCGTACGGCAGCAGCTCGGCGTCATGCAGGTAATGGTCCATGTCGGAAAAAAGCACCGCGAACGAGCGCCGCCGCACGCGCTGCAGCAGGAAGCCGAGCCCTACGGCGGCCCCCGCCTCGGCGTAGTCCGGCGCGATGTCGCTCGCCGCGCGGGTCAGCGTCTGCAGCTGCTCGAGGCCGCGGCCGGGCGGGATGAACAGCTTGACGCGGCTCGAATAAGCGATCAGCGCGACGAGATCGCCCTGCCGGAGCGCGGCGGCGGCCAGCGTCAGCGCCGCCTCCAGCGTCCGGTCGAGCTTGACCCGGCCGTCCATCTCGACGCCCATCTGGCGGCCGCAGTCGAGCAGCAGCACGAGCGTCTTGCCCTTTTCGGGCCGGTACAGGTTCGTCAGCAGCCGTCCGGAGCGCGCCGTCGCCCGCCAGTTGACCTCGCGGATGTCGTCGCCGGCCGCATACTCGCGGATCGCGTCGAACTCCGTGCCGCCGCGCTGGCGGCGGTGGATCCGCTTGCCGTCGACGAGCAGCGAGTCCTGCGCCGAGGCGAGCACGCCGCGCACGCCCGACAGGTCGGGATCGATGCGGATGCCGTCCTCGACGGCGAGCTGCGCCTGCTTGCGCCACAGGCCGAGGCCGCCGCTCCAGCGCATGTCCACCTCGCGGAAACGAAACCGCCCGCGCTCCAGCGCGCGGAGGCGGTACGACGCCTGCAGCCGGCCGCGCTCCAGCATGCCGGCCGCGCTCCGCCCGTCCGGACGGTCGAAGCGGTCCGGGATGTCGTCGGCAAGCTCCACGCGCAGCGGCAGCGCCGTGCGGCAGGTCAGCTCCAGCCGGACCGCGAACTCGCGGCCGATCTCGGCGCTCTCCGGCAGCTCGCGGCGCGCCGACCAGGCGGACGCACGCGGCAGCCGCGCCAGATCGGCGGCCGACAGCGCGGCGAGCGCGGCCAGCCAAAGCGCGGCGGCCTCCAGCTCGCGGCCGGCCGCTCCGGCAAGCGCGGCCGCAGCCCCGCCGCCGGCCGTCCACCAGGCTAGCCGCGGCGTCGGCAGCGGCGCGCGCCGCAGCAGCCGGTCAGCGAGGGACCGGAACCGATGCCAGCGTTTGCCGGATGATGCTTTCACCGGTCATCCCCTCCAGTTCCGCCTGCGGCGTCAGCAGCAGCCGGTGGCGAAGCACCGGAAGCGCCATTTCCTTGATGTCGTCCGGCGTCATGTAGTCGCGTCCTTCGAGCAGCGCCCAGGCGGACGCCGCCCGCAGCAGCGCGATGCCCGCGCGCGGACTCGCGCCGAGCTGCACGCCGTCGGCGTCGCGCGTGGCGCGCACGAGCGCGGCGACGTAGCCGTAGATGGCGTCCTCGACGACGACGTCCTCGACCCGGCGCTGCAGCTCCAGCAGCTCCTCCGGCGAGACGGCCGGCTCCGGCGCCGCTTCGCGGATGCTGCCGGCCCGCCGATGCGAGCGCAGGATGCCGATCTCCGCCTGCTCGCCCGGATAGTCCAGCACGAGCTTGAACAGGAACCGGTCGAGCTGCGCCTCCGGCAGCGGATACGTGCCGTCGTACTCGACCGGATTTTGCGTCGCGACGACGAAGAACGGCTCCGGCAGCGCGTAGGTCGTGCCCTGGATCGTCGTCTGCCGCTCCTCCATCGCCTCCAGCAGGGCGGCTTGCGTCTTCGGCCCGGAGCGGTTGATCTCGTCGGCGAGCAGCACGTTCGTGAACACCGGCCCTTTGACGACGGAGAAGCTCTGCTCCTGCATGCTGTAGGTCACGCTGCCCGTAATGTCGCCCGGCAGCAGGTCCGGCGTGAACTGGATGCGCCGCCAGCCGCAGCCCGACAGCGCCGCCAGCTCGCGCGCCAGGCTCGTCTTGCCGAGTCCCGGCACTCCCTCCAGCAGCACATGCCCGCCCGCGACGAGCGCGGTGACGAGCAGACGGACGTTGCGGCTCTGACCATGGATCCGCCGCTCCAGCGATTCGACCAAGTGATTCATCTTCTATGTCCCCTTCCCGGCTCGGCGCCGCCTCGCAGCAGCGCCGCCAGCTCGCTTGCTTCCTTGGATCTTGCCGTAAACTCGCGCCGCGCCGCCTTGCGGCCGGCGGCCTGCAGCGGCCGCTCCTCGAGCGCCCGCCGCAGGCGCAGCGCGTCCTCCTCGCTCCAGCGGCTGCGGGCGGCCGCGGCCGCCTGCTCCGGCGACGCCGCCGCAGGCAGCCCCCAGCGCTGCGCCAGCTGCTGCCGCAGCCGCCGCCGCTGCCGCTCCAGCGCCTCGTCCATGAGGCCGAAGCGCTCGTACCAGGCGGCCAGCGCCCGCACCGTCTCGTCGCCGCGCCGCACCGTCCACTCCCGCGGCACGCGCGTCGGACCGAAGCGCTTGCCGGCGCTCCAGAGCGCGAGCAGCAGCGCCAGCAGCAGCAGCGCGCTCGCCAGCAGCAGCGGACGCGGCAGGACGGCGAACGCCCCCGGCGCGGACGTATAGCCGTGATGCTGCTCGTCGAACAGGATCTCCGTCCAGCTTCCCGCGAGCAGCGCGGCCATCAGCTCGGCATGCGAGCCGCTGAGCGCCGTGCCGTTCTGCATCCAGCGCGGCTCGACGGCGAGCGTCGCGGAGCCGGAGCCGACGCTCTGGCGCGCCGCCAGCGTGCCGCGCTCGTCGGTCACGAGCGCTTCGCCCTCGCCGTCCAGAACGGCGATCCGCGGCGACGCCTCGGCCTGCGCCTCATAGGCGCCCGGGCCGAGCAGCGCCGACGCGTCCACGGCGGAGAGGGGAGCCTCTTCGTCCGTCCCGGCCTTCTGGTCGCCGCTTGCCTTTTCGTCCGACTCAGCCTGTTCATCGGATCCGGTTGCCTCGGACGGCTCGCCTTCATCCGGCGCTGGGCTCCAGCCTTCCGTCAGCTCCCAGAACGGCTGATCCGGCAGATCGCCGAGCAGCAGCACGGAATTCCCCGTCTTCAGCCACTCGTGCAGCGCCTGCCATTCGACCCCGCTGACGCCGGCCGGCTCCGCGGCGATCAGCAGCCGGCCCGAGCCGGCCGGCAGCTCGTCCCAGCGCTGCCGCCACTCGCCGACGAGCGGATGCCGCTCCTGCAGCAGCTCGCGCCATGCCTTGAGCCCGTCCGTATCCGACGAGAAGCTCAGGTTCGGCGGCTCGTCCCGCAGCTGCGGCCGGCCCAGCAGCAGGCCGAGCAGCAGGAACAGCGCCGCAAAAAGAGCCAGCAGCCAGACGCTGCGCTTGCTCCCCATCCTCATTGCGGCACCTCCTTGCCTTCGGCCTCAGCCAGCAGCGCCTTCAGCTCGTCGTACTGAGCCTGCGACGCTTCCAGCCGGCCGTACCAGACGCGCTCGAACAGCACCATCGCTCCGCGCAGGGCGGGCGCATGCGCAGAGCCGGCCGCAGCCAGCTCCTCCAGGTACTCGCGGTTCGTCTTCCACGCCTCGACCCTCAGCTCTCCGCGCTCCTCCAGCCGGAACAGGAAAGCGAGAAAGACGGCGCGCACGCCGTCCCTCCACTGTCCGCGCTCGGCGAAGCCTTCGCCGAGCCGGGCGTAATGCCGCCAGGAGCGGCTGTCGTCGCCCGCCTCCATCCAGACGCCGGAGCGCAGCCGGCCCGCCGGCCCGAAGCGGCGCAGCAGCAGCCAGCCCATCCAGCCGAGGAAGGCGGCGAGCGCGACGACGATCAGGATGGACAGCAGGCTGATCGTGCCCGGTCCGGGCTTCAGGTCGGGGAAGATCGCGGCGAGCAGCCGTCCGAGCTGCTCCACGATCCAGTCCCACAAGGAAAAGCCCGGCTCCTTGCGGTAGGCGGTATATTCCTCGCGGGAGAGGATCTCCTCCAGCTGCCCCCTTTCCGTCATGGACGAGGGCCGTCCCCGGAGCTGCCGCCCTCATCGGAGCGGTCTGTACGGTCCGGCGCGCCGTATCCGCCGCCCCAGCCCGCCGGAGGAGGAGGCGGCGTCTGTCCGCCGTACGGCTGCGCTCCGTCGAGCAGCGTCTCCAGTCCCCAGCCCTCGCGGCGCACGCGCAGGTCGAAGAACGCGATCGCATACGGCAGCACCCACAGCGATCCGATCAGGATCGAGACGAGCGAGTCGACGAGCGAGTTCAGCACGCCTCCGCCGAAGATCGCGGCCGAGCCGAGGCTCAGCACGCCGGTGAAGATGGCGAGCAGGATCCAGAGCACGAGGTAGAGCAGCAGCAGCCGCCAGAAGCTGCCTTTGGTCAGGCGCCAGCTCGCGCCGACGCCCGTGCCGCTCTCGTTCAGCGCGACGAACGGCAGATAGAACGCCCAGCGGACCGCGAAGAACGTGATCAGCAGCAGGACGCCGATGACTGCGGGAACAAGCAGCAGCATGGCCGGCCCTGCCCCCGCGTCCGTGCCGGACAGCGCCGCGGCGAACAAGATTCCAACCGCGAAAGCGAACGCGACGACAACGAGCAGATACAGCCCGAGCATGATGATGCCGTACAGCAGCGTGCTGCCGGTCAGCGGCCAGAGGCGGCGGAAGCCTTTTTTGAGCAGCTCGCCCGCGCTCGGAATTTCCTCGCCGCGCAGATGCGCCTGCACGAGATGCACGATCGCGGCGACCGAGACCGGTCCGAGCAGCAGCATGAGCACGAAGCCGAGCAGCACCGCCAGCACGGCGCCTCCGCTCAGTCCGGCTCCTTCGCCTGATTCGATCGACTGCAGGTAGCCGTCGATGCCGCCATTCCGGATGGTATCCATGAGTCCGGAGGTCGTGTTGGACGAATCGGTGGCGAGCGCCATCGAGACGATCGCCATCGGGCCGTACAGCGCCAGCATGATGATCGCCAGCGTCGTGAAGTGGGTGCGGTTCAGCTGGAAGCTGCGGTCGAGAATGCGGCCGATCCCCATCGGCCTCAGTTGTTGCGGTTGCTGCATGAATGTCCACCCTCCCTATGTATGAAGCCATGCCAAGTGCTGCCCGCCTGCAGGCGCACCACGATTATTATACTACGGATCGCAGGCCCGAGACGGTTCCTTTTTCCTTATGCTCCCAAAAGATTAAAAATTCGGGCGGTCCGCAAGGAACCGCCCGCCAGAGGGGCTTTCGCGCGCCGGCCCGTGCCGCCGGCAAGCCCGTCGAATGGCTTCAGCGCCGGCCCGTGCCGCCGGCAAGCCGGGCGAGCTGCTCCAGCACCGGGCTGCCGGAGTCGAGCGTGATGCGGTCCATGCGCTCGGCGAGCCGCTCCAGCATCTCCAGCTCCTTGAGCCGGTAAAGCGTCTCGTTCTCCTCCATCAGCTTGGCCGTGTTCAGCAGGCTGCGCGTCGAAGCCGTCTCCTCGCGACGGGTGATGAGGTTCGCCTGCGCCTTCTTTTCCGCCAGCAGCACGGTATTGAGAATGTCGCGCATCTCGCCCGGCAGAATGACGTCCTTGATGCCCGCGCCAAGGAATTCGACGCCGCTCGCGGCCCCGACCGTCCGCAGCCGCTCCAGCGCCTCGGACGCCGCCTCGTCGCGCGCGGCGAGCAGGCGGTCGAGCGTCCTGCCGGCGACGATGTCGCGCAGGATCAGCTGCAGCGAGGCGTGCAGATGCTCGGACAGCGAGCGGATCTCGAGCGTGCGGCGCGGGTCGCTGACGCGGTATGCGCTGACGAAGTTGAGCCGCAGCGTCACCTTGTCGGCGGTCATCATCTCCTGGCCGTGCAGCTCAAGCTGCTGGCGGCGCAGATCGACCTTCTGGACCGACGCCTTGACCGGACCGCGCCAGAACCGGTAGCGGCCGGGACCGAGCTCGCGCTGCAGCTCATGGTCGTAGAAAAGGAAGCCGCGCTCCCAGCTCTCCACCTCCAGCGTCTGCGCATATGGCCCGATCCGCTCCGCGAGCTCCGGCTCGAGCGCCGCCGAAACGTCCGGCTCGCGCATATCGATGCGCTGGAACTCGTGGCGGCCGCCCGCTTTCCAAAAAGCATGCAGGCCCGGGGGCAGCAGCCGCTCGAAGCGTCCGTCGATGCGGTGAGCGGCGTATTCGCCGTCGCCGACCTCCACGACGTCCAGCTCCGCGGCAAGCCTGGCATCCTGCAGGTAGACGGCCAGCGGACCGTCCGGCGGCAGGAACGGCTCGTCGACGCGGCAGGCGACCGCGGTCTCGCGGCGCAGCCGGATCAGCCGCTTCGTTCCAGGCAGGAGCAGTCCTGCATAGCTTCCTCTCCGGTACAGCAAACCGCGCTCGGTCGGCTTGATCGTGACGATTTCGAACATATCGATCATCTCCTTGTATGAGGGCGTGTTTGCATCCTTCGAAGGAAGCCGAATATGGCCGAATTTTTGATTCCTGCGAGGAACGTAGGCGAAAGCGTACCGGGGGTACGTCGAGCCTGCGTGACGAAGCAGGGGGCAAAAAGGCGGTGATAGACGCTCCTGAGCGGGGTTGCAAACACGCCCTAAGTAAGCCGCGAGCCGCCTGCGGCGTCGCGCCGCTCGGCAGGCTGCTTCGGCTCGGAATGGCCGGGTCGGGAGGCATCCGTCCGCTCGTCCGCGCCCCGGAAGCGTCGGCGGAGCGCCTGCGGGCAGGCGGCCTCCGGACGATCTCCCGCCGCCGTCCCTTCGCGCTTCCCTCCTTGCGCCATGGCGCAAGGAGAGTCGCGAGCGGGCGATCGCTGCGGGGGGAATCGTCCTTCTTGCCGCCGCCGGCGCATGGCGCTGCATGGCCTGCTTCCGGCGCCGCCCTTGGAGGCGCGGCCGGCGCGGATCGGCGGGGTCGGATGCCGGTCCCTCGGGTACTGCGTTCGTAGGCTCTTCGCCTTTTTGAATTCATCGACCATGAACGCCCCTGACGGAGCGTCCGGGATTCGAACCCGGTGAATGAACGAGGAGAAAGGACGGCCGTAGCATGCCTGTCGGATCAGCGTCCCGGCACTGCGGAACAGGGCCTGCGGCCGAAGTTCCCGCCTGTCGCCTGACCTTTCCGCTTCATCATAGCCCCCTGCGGACGGACGGAACAGGGCGGAAGTATGGCGAAGGCGTCCGCTTGGCGGAAAAAAGCGGCATCCGGCGCCCGGCCGCCCAGGCAGGAAATTAGGCGGCCCGTCCCGAATAAAGCAGGTTCGACAAAAAGAGGCTGGAACGAGCGGGAGGAGGAATCGGAGATGGCGAGAGAAAGCTTCGACAAGGAGATCGAGCTGCTGCGGCTGCTCGTGCTGACGGGCGGCGTGTTCAGCCGCAAGGAGTCGGCGGAGCGGCTCGGCATCTCGGTGCATACGCTCGACAAGGCGCTGCGAAGGCTGCGCGAGGCCGCTTCGGCCGCTGGCGCGGATGGCTCGCCCGGAGAGGACGGCGAGCTTGGGCTCGGCCGGCTGCTGCAGGCGAGGCGCGAGCGGGGCGGCGATCCGCTGCTGCTGTTCCTTTTCCGCTCCCGCTCGCTCAAAGAATCGGAAACCGCAAGGCTTGCGCTGCTGCAGGGTGAGCTTGGGAAAGGCGGCCGCACGGCCGCGGAGCTGCTCGACGCCTGCTGCGGCGGCTGGCCGGAGGCGTCGCCGTGGCCGGACGAGAAGACGATCCGCTCCGACCTCGCCTACCTCGAAAAAGCCGGCATCGTCGCGCGCGAAGGCGGCCGTCCGGTGCGCTACCGGCTGCGCGACGAGCTGTGGACGGCGCTGGAGCCCGAGGAGCTGCGGCGGCTCGAGCTGTTCGTGCATGCGATGGCCCACACGCGGGTGCCGTCGGTGCACGGGTTCCTGCTGCAGGACAGCCTGCGCCGCCTGCTCGGTCGGGACGGCGCGCTCAGCGCCGGCGTCGGCTTCGCCTACCGCTACGACTGCCGCATCCTCGACGAGGCGTACCTGCATCCGCTGCTGGCGGCGATCGAGGAGCGGCGGACGGCGAGCTTCGAGTATTTGACGCCGAAGTCGGAGCATCGCTACGCCGCGCGCGGCACCAATCCGCTGCATGCGCGAACCAGCCCGGCGCGGCAGATCGCGATGCTTCCGCTCAAGGCGGTCTACGACCACCAGTACGGCCGCTGGTACGCGCTCGGCTTCACGCGCGCCCACGGGCTGAGCGCCTGGCGGATGGAAGGAATGAGCGGCCTGGCGATCGGCGGGGCCGCCGATCCCGAGCTGTTCGCCCGCAAGCGGGAGCAGCTGGACGCGCGGCTGCGCACGAGCTGGCTCGTCGATCTGGGCGAGACGACGCGCGTTTCCGTGCGGTTTTTCCGTCCCGAGGGGGCGGAGTACGACTTCGTCCGCGAACGGGTGCTGCTGCAAGGGCAATGGGGCGAGACGACGGAGGAAGGACCGGATTCGTTCCGGTACGACATCGAGGTGAACGGTACGAGGGAGATCCGCCCGTGGCTGCGCAGCTTCGGCTCCAGCTGCGAGGTGCTGGAGCCGGAGGAGCTGCGGCAGGACATGATCGAGGAGTGGAAGGAGCTGGCGGAGACGTATGGAGCTGCTGTTCGACAAGGCGCACAATCATGAGCTGAGCCGCCGCATGGCGGAGGCGGGCGCCGTCGCCGTGACCGGGCGCGAGCGCGCCTGGCTGAAGCTCATGCTGGAGCATCCCGCCGCAGAAGGCTTCCTCGGCGCGGCGGCGCGCGCCAAGCTCGCGGAGCTGCTGGCCGAGGAGCCGCCGCTGCCGCTGGGACATCTGGACGAGAAGGCGCGCAGCCGGGAGCGGCGGCTGTATTCGCCGCTGCTGCCAGAGCTGGCGGCGATCATTGCGGGCCGCAGCGGCATGCGGCTCGCCTACAGCGCCAAGGGCGGCGGCGAGCTGCGCCATGCCGAGGGCTACCCGTACCGGCTCGACTACGCGATGTCGACCAAGCAGTGGTACCTGCTCTGGCACCGGAGCCAGGGACGGCCGCTCATGCGCACGCGGCTCACCCACGCGCATGGCGTGGAGGAGCGGCCGCTGCCGCCGGGCGAGGCGGATCGGCTGGACGCGGCGATCGCGCGGCTGACGGCGCGCTCGCAGGAGGAGGTCGAGCTGGAGCTCCTCCCCCGCTACAACCGCGAGCTGTCGCGCATCCTGTACGCGCTCTCCTGCTTCCGCCAGGAGGTGCGCTTCGACGCCGCCGAGGGCGTCTACCGCATCGCGCTCCGCTATCCGCGGGACGAGCGCGGCTTCCTGCTGCAGAAGCTGCGCTTCCTCGGCAAGCGGGTGCGCGTCGCCGATGGCGCTGCTAGCGCTGCTCTGCAGGAGCAGATGAGAGCCAGCGCGGTGAAGGCGCTGGCCCGGTACGGGATTCGGCTGGAGGCCGTTGCCGAGGCGAAGGCGGAGGTTGAGGCGGGCGAGGCGGAGGCTGGGGCTGACGCGGAGGCTTAGACGGCAGCCCAACGCATCCAAGGCACTTTTATGCCTTGGTCGGGCTGGTTCGGCGGGTTTTGAATGCATCCAAGGCACTTTTATGCCTTGGTTGGGCCGGTTCGGCGGGTTTTGGAACGCATCCAAGGCACTTTTATGCCTTGGTTGGGCCGGTTCGGCGGGTTTTGAACGCATCCAAGGCACTTCTATGCCTTGGTTGGGCCGGTTCGGCGGGTTTTGAACGCATCCAAGGCACTTTTATGCCTTGGTTGAATCGGTTCGGCGGGTTTGAACGCAACCAAGGCACTTTTATGCCTTGGTTGGGCCGGTTCGGCGGGTTTTGAATGCAACCAAGGCACTTCTATGCCTTGGTTGGGCAGGTTCGGCGGGTTTTGAACGCAACCAAGGCACTTCTATGCCTTGGTTGGGCAGGTTCGGCGGGCTCGCGCGATACTACAGCATATAAAGAAGGGGCAGATCAAGGCCGATCCGCTCGGCCTTGATCTGCCCCTATCTATTGCTGCCCTCACACCGGCAGCGGCTGGTTGAACGCACGGAAGACGACCGTCGGCTCCGTCGGCACGTCGCCGGCACGAGTCGCCGCATCCGTGCCGACACTCTCCACATCCGCGGCACGTCCCGCCTCAGCCGTGCCAACTCTCCTCGCATCCGTGCCGACACTCTCCGCATCCGCGCCGCGAATCGCCGCATCCGTGCCGACTCTTCCCGCGTCCGAGGCGCGGATCGCCGCTCCGGCGCCGAACAGCTCGCCGCGGCGAGGCGCGCAGAAGAGCTCCACCCGGCGCGACTCTCCCGGCAGCAGCGTGAAGTACGCCTCGCTCGCCTCCATCCACCAGCCGTCGGTCGTCTCCTCCGGCCGCACATGCAGCGCGGCTTCCGTGCCGTCGTTGGCGATGACATAGGCGCGGACTGGCTGCCGGTCCGCCCGCTTCGGGCGGCGCCTGCTCCCAACCGCCCAGCGGCTCGGCCCGCAGCGCGGCGGCCATCGGCTCCAGCGCGGCGGCATATACCTCCGGCGACCGCGTAGAGAAGAAGTAGTCGACGGGAGGAGGCGCATCCATCCCCTCGATGCGGAGACGGACGAGCAGCAGGCCGTTGTAGGTGTCCTGCACGACCCAGTCCAGCGTTCCGAGTCGGAGCGAGCCGCTTCCCGCGCCCGTTTCCCCGCCGGCCGGCGCATCGAACGTCTGCTCATGCAGCAGCGCTCCGCGCAAGTCCCTCACTTCGGCGCGTACGCGGAGAAGCGGCGTCACATTCGCCTCGAGTCCCTCATCCATCGCCTGGTTCGACTGGCCCGCATCCAGCTCGCGCCCCTCGCCGCTCGCCCTTCCCGCCTGGCTCGCCTCTCTCTCGTCCATCTGCGGATTCGACTGGCTCGACTGGCCCGATGCCAACCCGCCTCCTTCGCCCGTCGCCTGGCTCGCGCCTCTCTCCATCATCGCCGTACCCGCCAGGCCCGCATCCAACCCGCGCGCCTCGCCCGCCGCCAGGCCCGCCGCCAGCAAGCCTCCTTCGCCCGCCGCCGCTCCCGGCCTGCGATGCAGATGCACCGCCGCCTGCAGCCGGCTGCCCGCCGGCGCGTCCAGCGAGCGGTAGTCGAGCGATGCATGCGTGCCCTCAAAGGCGGAGCGGGTCCAGTAGTAGGCCATCTTCGGCTCCATGTAGTAGTCGACGAGATTCGTGCAGCTGGCGTTCGGCCACGGCTCGTTGAGCTGCCAGATGATGCTGCCGCTCTGCCGGCCCTGGCGGCGCCGGTTGGCCTCGAGGATGAAGCGCAGCCCTTCCGCCTGGATCCACTGGCTCGCGTCGGAGAACGCCTGCAGGTCGGCGAAGCCGCCGAACAGCTCCGTATCGCGGCCGAACGTGTCCCACCATTCGCCATGGTGGCGCCAGACGAAGCTCTCCTCCATCGACACCGGCTTCCGATGAGGCTCCGACAGGAACTTGCGCAGGCTTTTCACGCTGCTGACGCCGTCGACGCCGAACTCACTGTGGAACAGATGGTCCGCCTCGGCGTACAGCGGGTAATGGCCCGGATTGCCCATGTACTTCCAGTGGCCGTGGACGTCGTGGCTGACGCCCTTCTCGCTCGTGATGTACTGCCTCGGACCGGACGCCGACGTCGGCAGGAACAGCCGCTGCGGATCATGCTCGGCGACGAGCGCCCGCAAATAGGCGAGGTTGGCGTCCTCATACGTCGAAGGCCGGTCGGGCGCGCTCATCAGCTCGTTGCCGCCGCTCCACACCGCCAGCGACACATGGTTGCGCCGCGTCTTGAGCGCCTGCACGGCGCTGCGGCCGAGCAGCTCGAGGAAGCGCGGCTTTTGGGACGGCTCGTTGTCGATGCCGGAGCTGGACTGGATGAACTCCTGCCAGACGAGGATGCCGAGACGGTCGCACAGGTCGTACAGCTCTTCCTTTTCGATAAGGCCGCCGCCCCACACCCGCAGCAGGTTGAGATTCGCCCGCCGGGCGAGACGCGCGAGCCAGCCGTAGCGCTCCGCTCCGACGTTGCCGTACAGATGGTCGAGCGGCGTCAGGTTCGCGCCTTGAATGTAGATCGGCTGTCCGTTGACGACAAACGTGTACGGCAGCGCGTCGTCCGGTCCGCCCGGGTTGCGCCGGTACTCGATGCGGCGGATGCCGGTCCGCCGAGTCGTCTCCTCCGTCAGCCGGCCTTCCGCGAACAGGCGCAGCCTCAGCTCGTAGAGCGGCTGCTCGCCGTATCCGTTCGGATGCCACAGACGCGGCTCCGGCACCTCCAGCTCGGCCCGGACCGCTCCGTCCACGACCGGACCGCTCCAGCGGGCGGCCGTCCGGCCGTCCGGATCGAGCAGCTCCAGCTCCGCCGCGGCCTCGTCCGTCCCTTTCTCCACGCGCGCGAGGGCCGCCACCGACACGACTCCCGTACCGTCCTCGCGCACATCCGCATGCAGCGCCAGCTCGTCCAGCGAGACGGCGCGGCGGACGCGCAGCGAGACGGTGTCCCAGATGCCGACGTTGACGAGCCGGGTCGAGAAGTCCCACTTGTAGTTGAAGCGGCTCTTCTGCGTGAACGTCTCGCTCGTCTTGCCGATCTGGCCCATCTCGTCCGGCGCCTGCTTGAGGATGATCTGCAGCTCCGCCGTCTCGCGCTCGCCGAGCAGATCGGTCACGTCGTAGACGGCCGGCTCGTACATGCCTTCATGCTCGCCGAGGCGGCGGCCGTTCAGCGAGACGATCGCCTCGTAGTCGAGTCCGGCCAGCACGAGCTCGGCCCGGCAGCCCGGCTCAAGCTCCGGCGGCGCGAAGCGGCCGCGATACACCCACCAGCGGTTCTCCACCCATTCGACTGCCAAGCTGTTCGTATCGACATACGGATCGGGGATGAGCCCCGCCCGGTACAGATCCTCATGCACGCCGCCCGGCACCGTCGCCGGAATCCACTCCGTCACGCCGAGCAGCTCATTGCCGATCTCCATGCTCGTGCCCTTCAGCGGCACCCACGGCCAGAATCCCTTTACTTCCCATGCCGCATCCAGCTTCCGCATCTCCATGTCGCACCCAACCTTCCCTTATTCGAAAGCAAAAGCAAACCTGTTCCTCCATCGTATCAACGCCTTCAAATTAATTCAACTGTTTCGTTTTGTTAAATCCGAATTCGGATCGACGCAAAATCCGATGGCAAAGGAAAAGGGCCGCCCCGCTCGTCGATGGCTCGACGTGCGGGACAGCCCTTAGAGGAGTGCCGTCATTCATAAGGCCGGACGGTGCGGATCGATCCGTCCTCTTCGTGATGCAGCTCCGTGAACTTGACGCAGCGCTTGTTGTCGGCGCCGCCGGAGAGCGAGCTGTCGTGGTAGAACAGATACCACTTGCCGTCCCACTCCACGATCGAGTGATGGGTCGTCCAGCCGACGACCGGCTCCAGGATCGTCCCCTGGTAGACGAACGGGCCGAGCGGATGGTCGCTCGTCGCGTAGACGATCTTGTGCGTCGTGCCGGTCGAGTACGACAGGTAGTAGCGCCCCTGATGCTTGTGCATCCACGGTCCCTCGAAATAGCGGCGCTCCTCGTCGCCGGCCGCGATCGGCCGGCCGTCCGCGTCGACGATGGAGAGCTCTGCGGGAGCGCTCCTCAGCGACAGCATGTCGTCCGCCAGCTCGGCGGCGCGGGGCCCGAGCGCCGGCTCGTCCCAGGCAGGCCCTGCGGCGTCCGGATCGAAGAAGCCGCCCTGCCATTTTTCCAGCTGTCCGCCCCACAGGCCGCCGAAGATCAAATAGGCGCGGCCGTCGTCGTCGACGAACGCCGCCGGGTCGATGCTGAACGTGCCGTCGATCCAGCTCGGCTCGGCCCGGAACGGACCCTCCGGCCGCTCGCCGACGGCGGCGCCGATGCGGAAGATGCCGTCCTCGTCCCGCGCCGGGAAGAACAGATAATACTTGCCGTCCTTGCAGGCGGCGTCCGGCGCCCACATCTGGCGGGACGCCCACGGCACGTCGCGCACATGCAGCGCTTGGCCGTGGTCGACGCAAGGCGCGTCCGCGGCGTCCATCGACAGCACATGGTAGTCCTCCATGTCGTACTGGTCGCCGTTGTCGTTGGACACGCGCTCGTGGTCGAGGTCATGGGACGGATAGACGTACAGCTTGCCTTCGAACACATGGGCCGACGGATCGGCGGTGTAGATATGGGTGACGAGCGGCTGGTTGAAGCTCGGTTTGGCGGTCATCGTACCATCCTTTCTGGAGTCGCAAGTCGCAGGGGCAGGGGCAGGCTCAGGTGCGGGCTCAGGCGGATCAACCCTTCACCGAGCCCGCCGTCATGCCCTCGACGATCTGGTTGCTGAGCGCGAAGAAGGCGATCAGGATCGGCAGGATGCTGATCATGAGCGTGGCGCCGATCGCGCCCCAGTCGGCCGAGTACTGGCCGATGAAGTTCTGGATGCCGACGGTCAGCGTCTTGAGCGTGTCGCTGCTGATGAACGTGTTGACGAAGACGAACTCGTTCCAGTTGTAGATCATGTTGATGATGACCGTCGTCGCCAGCACGGATGCCGTCATCGGCAGCACGATCTGGAAGAAGATGCGGTTGACGGAGCAGCCGTCCATGACGGCCGCCTCCTCGACCTCGCGCGGCAGCGTCTCGTAGAAGCCGAGCAGGATCATGATCGTCAGCGGCAGGTTGAACGCGGTGTACGCCAGGATGATCGAGAGCGGATGGTCGGTCAGGCCCGCCTTCATGAACATCTGAAACAGCGGGATGAGCGTCGAGTGGATCGGAATCATGATGCCGACCATGAACAGACCGAGCACGGGCTTTTTCCAGCCCCACTTCATGCGCGTCAGCGCGAATGTGACGAGGCTCGCGAGCAGCACGGTCGCGGCGACGGCGGCGACGGTGTACCAGACGCTGTTGAAGAAGTACTGGCCGATGTTGCCCTCGGTCCATACCTTCTCGTAGTTCTCCCACTTGGGGCTGGCCGGCAGCGAGAGCGGAGACTTCGTGAAGATCTCCTGCGTGTCCTTGAGGGAAAAGACGGCGAGCCAGAGCAGCGGGAACACCTGCGCGACGGCGATGAGGGCCAATGCGGCGTACAGGAGCGTCTTCAGGACCGGGCTGGCGGCAGAGCGCCCGGCAGGGCCGGCTTCTGCGCGAGCCGCGGCGAGTCGTTGCGACATGTCGGTTGGCTCCTTTCGCTTACGAGTATTGGACCTCTTCGGACGAGGTGAGCTTGCGGATCAGCCAGGTGACGGCGAGGCAGATGAGCAGCAGGAAAAATCCGATCGCGCTGCCGTAGCCGAAGTCGTAGCTGCTGAACGCCTGCTTGTACATGTAGGAAGCCATGACCTCGCTCGCTCCGTTCGGCCCGCCTCCGGTCATGACGTAGATCAGGTCGAAGTACTTGAGCGAGCCGACGACCGCCAGCACGACGGTCATCTTGGCGACGCCGGCGATGAGCGGCAGCTTGACGCGCAGCGCGATCTGCAGCGGGCTCGCGCCGTCGATCCGCGCCGCCTCGACGAGCGAGGTCGGGATGTTCTTGAGCGCCGCGTAGTAGATCAGGATGTAGAAGCCGGCGTACTGCCAGATGATCGGGATGAAGATCGACAGCAGCACGATGCTCGTGTCCGACAGCCACTCCACCGTATCGGGCAGGCCGACCGCGCCGAGCAGCGTGTTGAGGATGCCGTTCGTCGGATGGTAGATCTTGGCCCACAGCTGGGCGATCGCCACGGAGCTCAGCAGCATCGGGATCAGGTACAGCTTGCGCAGCAGGTTCGCGCCCTTGACCTCGCCGGCTAGCACGAGCGCCGCCGCCAGGTAGCCGAGCAGGCTGAGCGCGGAGAACGCCGCCAGCAGCAGGGAGTGGCCGGCGCTGTCCCAGAACGCCGCGTCGCGGACGAGCTTCGCGTACTGGTCCAGGCCGGTGAACGTCATCTCGCCGATGCCGTCCCATTTCATCAGGCCGTAATAGCCCGTGAGCACGATCGGCACGTAGATGAGGACGAGCACGAGCAGCAGCGCCGGCAGCACGTAGAGGGCAATCATCTTCTTGTTGGACATCACTTTATCCATGCTTGTTCACGCTCCTTCGCACGTTCGGGTGGCGGATGCGGCGGCAAGCGAAGAGGACCTGCGCCCGCCTCGCGGGACAGGTCCTCCTTCGGAGCCGCGCAGCCTCGGAATCAGCCGGCGTCCTGCTTCAGCGCCTCTTCATGCTGCTTGGCGAATGCCTCCGGCGCCACTTCCTTGCCGAACAGCGCCTGGATCATGTTCAGATGGACCTGCGCGACGGCCGGGCTCATCTGCACGTCGGCGAACAGCGTGATGTTGCTGGCCTTGCCGAGCTCGTTCAGGATGTCGATGTACATCTGCGGCAGGTCGACCTTGGACGTGTCGACCTTGGTCGCCGGGATGACGCCCGCCTTGGTGACCGACTGCTCGCCCCACTTCTCGACGAAGAACTTGACGAACTTCTTCGCCTCTTCCTTGACCTTGGAGTTCTCGGAGACGAACAGGCCTACGCCCGGGCCGCCGACCCAGCTGTCGATGCCGCCCTTGCCGCCTTCGATCGTCGGGAACTTGAAGAAGCCGACCTGGTCGCGGAACTCCTGCGGAATGGATTCGTTCGTCGTGAAGTTCGGCAGCTCCCACGTGCCCATCAGGTACATGGCCGCCTTGCCGCTCAGGAACTCCGCCTTGCCCTCGTCGTTGGACAGGCCGTTGAAGCCCTTGTTGAAGGCATTGCCGTCGACGAGCTTCCGCACCTCGTCCGCCGCCTGCACGAGGCTCGGATCCTCGAACGAGCCGGAGCGGTCGATCGCCTTCTTGAGCGTCTCCGGCCCCCCGAGCCGGTCGGCCAGGTACATGTACCAGAGCGAGCCGGTCCAGCGATCCTTGTTGCCGAGCGCGATCGGCGCGACGCCGTTCTGCTGCAGCGTGTCGACCGCCTTCTGGAAGTCGGCGTACGTCTGCGGCACCTCCAGGCCGTACTTGCTGAAGATCGCCTTGTTGTAGTAGACCGGCGTGATGTTCAGCTCAAGCGGCAGCGCGTACGTCTTGCCGTCCACCGCATAGGCCTCGGTCGTGCCGGAGACGAACGAGTCCTTCAGGCCCCCGCCGAGCACGTCGTCGAGCGGAGCGAACAGATCGCCTTTGACATAAGGAGTCAGGAATCCCGCCGCCCAGGTCATGCCGACATCCGGCAGGTCGTTGGAAGCGGACAGCACCTTGAGCTTGTTCTTGTACTGCTCGTTCTCCAGGATCTCCTGCTTGATCGTCACGTTCGGGTTGTCGCTCTGGTATTGGGAAATGATGTCGTTGACGATCATGTTCTGCTGCTTGGAGCTGCCGGCCGGCCACAGATGCATCATCTTGAGGGTGATCTTTTCGGCCGAGCCCGAGCCCGCTCCCGCGTTCGCGGCTTCGCCGCCCGCATCGTTGCCGGCCGAGTTGCCGCCGCCGCAGGCGGTCAGCGCCAGCATGGACGCCAGCGCGGCCGCGCCCAGCACGGAGGTCGATTTTTTTGCCATGGTGGTGGTCCTCCCCTTCATCGCTCTTGGATAGCGGTTACATTTCCAATGATAGCGGTTTACCCGGCTTGAAATAAGGTAACGGCGATTAGGGAAAAGTCCGTTATTTTCAGGTGTCCCCGTTTTCGGAAAGGCTGCGGCGGTACTGGCTCGGCGTCATGCCCTCGTATTCCTTGAACAGGGTGATGAAATATTTGGCCGTCTGGTAGCCGACCTGCTCGGCGATCTCTCCGACCGGCAGGCCGGTCGAGTACAGCAGCTTCTTGGCGGCCTGGAGCTTGCTGCGGGCGACGAACTGGCTGAACGTCATGCCGGCCTTTTCCTTGAACAGCGAGCTGAAATAGCTCGGATTCAGATGCACGTGCTCGGCGACCTCGCGCAGCGTCAGCGGCGCCCGCACGTTCTCTTCGATGAAACGGATCGCGTCCTGCACCGGCTGCGGCACGAGCCGGTCCTCCTCCTTCACCTCCGCGAGGCCGAGGTCGACGATCCGCTCCATCGCGCCGAGACGGCGGCGCTCGAGCGCGATCTCCAGCGCCTGCTGGGCCGCCTCCAGCAGCTTCGCGCGCGTAACCGGCTTCAGCAGGTAGTTGACGACCCCGAGCCGGATGCCCTCCTGCGCGTAGTCGAACTCGGAATAGCCCGACAGCAGCACCGTCACCGGATCGCTGCCCCGCTCCTTGACGGCGCGGATCAGCTCCAGCCCGTTCATCTCCGGCATCCGGATGTCGGTCAGCAGCAGATGGATCGGCCGCTGCGCGGCCAGCTCCAGCGCCTCGTCCCCGTTCTCGGCGGAGAGGATGTCGAAGCGTCCCTCCGCCCAGCCTTCCAGCGTCTTGGCCAGTCCTAGCCTCGTTCTCGGCTCATCGTCGACGATGAGCACCGCCAGCCGGTTCTTCATGCTGTCCCTCCCGGTATCTCGAATCCGACCGTCGTGCCTTCGCCGAGCCTGCTCTCGATGCGCAGTCCGCCCGTCGGCCGATCCTTGTAGTATAGCTGCAGCCGCTTGCTCACGTTGGCGAGCGCCATTCCGCTGCCCTTGCCCCTGCCGCCCGGCAAGCCGCCCGAGCCGAGCGAATCGGCCAGCTCCTGGACGAGCGCCGCGTCCATGCCCGGACCGTCGTCCTCGACGGACACCGTCCACAGCCCGGACTCGCCCGCCGGCTCCACCCGCAGCACGACGGAGCCGGGTCCTTTCCTCGCGCCGACGCCGTGCAGGATCGCGTTCTCGACGAGCGGCTGCAGCAGCAGCTTCGGCATGCGCAGCTCGAGGCTGTCCGGCGGCGCCGAGAGGCTCCAGTCGAGGCGGTCGCCGAAACGAAGCTTCATGAGCTGCATGTAGCGCTCGGCATGGTCGAGCTCCTCGCGCAGCGTCACCCACTCGCTGCCGTGCTCGCTGCCGATCGTATAGCGGAACAGGTCCGACATGGCGACGACGAGATTGGCGAGCTCCTCCTCTTCCTTGTCCTGCAGCGCCCAGAACAGCGCTTCGAGCGTGTTGTACAGGAAATGGGGATCGATCTGCGCCTGGAGCGCCTTCAGCTCGGTGCGGCTGCGGATGAGCTCCTTCTCGTAGATGACCTGGATCAGGTCGTTCATATGGCCGACGAGCTGGTTGTACGTCTTGGTCAGCTCGTTGATCTCGACCGTCGAGTGGATCTCCGGGCTCGGGCGCAGCTCTCCGAGGCGCGCTCCGCGCATCGTCTTGATGAGCCGCAGGATCGGCCTCGTAATCATCGCGCTCAGGAAGAAGGAGCAGACGAGGCAGATCAGGAAGCCGGCCGCTCCCGCGACGACGATCGCGGTGCGCAGCGCGCCGATGCCTTCCGTCAAGCTTTTCACCGGCGCCAGGATGACGAGCTTCCAGCCGGTCAGCTGGGAGGTCTGGCGGACCTGCAGATAGGGTTCCCCGCCGATGTCCAGCTTATGGTCAGCCGAGTCCGGCAGCGCTTCCGCCGAGCCGCCGTAGTCGGACCTGATGACGCGTCCTTCGCCGTCCAGCAGCGTCATATATTCGCGGCGCTCCTGCGTCTCGTCCGCGCCGAGGTCGAAGGTGCTGCGCTCGATGCGCACGAGCAGATAGCCCGCGCTCTCGAAGTCATGATCCATCAGCCGCACGCTGCGGACGGCGAGGAAATACGCCGGGTCCCTCGGATCCTCGCCGATCCACGCCAGCCGCCCTCTGCCCTGATCGGCGAGGCCGATCTGCTCGGGCTGCAGCCGGTCGGTCAGCCGGCTCTCGTCGAGCGGAGACAGGCTGCGGCAGTCCCGGGTGAACAGGTCGAACGAAGCGATGCCGTCGGAATATACCTGCAGCGTGCGCACGCTCTGGAGCAGCGACTGCCGCTGGCCGAGGGTCGACCGGCGGCCGCGGGACTCCTGCAGCAGCAGCTGCTGCACCTCGGAAGCGGTCATCACCTGGCTGGACAGCATGTCCACCTGGCGGTAAAGCGTTTCCAAGCGGCCGATCGCCTCAATCGCCGTCTGCTGCAGCTGGCGCTCCGCGTTGCTTGTGATGACCGTCGATACCCGTCTGTACGTATAGAAGCCGACGAACAGCAGCACGAGCGCCATGACGAGCACGCAGACGGCGAGAATCTGGTTCCGCAGCGTATTGGCGTTGCGCAGCCGCGTTCTCATAGCGGATCTCCCTTTCGTGAAGTGGCTTGGGCTCGAGGGTGAAGCCGTGACTCATTATAGGAGCAGGCGCTCGCGGGACGCAAGGGGGGCGGAAAGGCGAGCCGCATTCGGCGCCTGCGGCATGAAGCCGCGGCAGCTGACGGACTTTTGCCGGCATCCAGCGGGCATGGCGGCTCGCTATGAAAGCTTTTTACAATCTTGTAATCTGTTTGTAATCTTTCCTTCAGCTAGCCTTCATTTAACGGCTTTATAGTAGAAGCAGACCCCCCTTATTCATATATTCTCTCTAGGCCCGCGCCTCGCGCGGGCCGCTTTTTTTTTGGAGCGGGGACGCCTTGGTCTGCCAAGCAAACCGCCGCCAAACAAACACCATAAGCAAAGACAAGAAATCCAAACGGATTCCATCTTTATCTTTTTCTGGGCGTGGTATCCTCTACCTATCCCCCCAGCAAAGGAGAGAATTGAAGATGAACAAGATGAAAGCGCTTAAGATGCTGCTCGCCTTGATGACCGCCTGGACGCTCCTGGCCGCGATGCCGGGCTTGGAGCGGACCGCCCATGCCGCCTCCGGATTTTACGTCAGCGGCACGACGCTGTACGACGCGAACGGCAAGCCGTTCGTCATGCGCGGCGTGAACTATGCCCATACGTGGTTCAAGAACGACTTGAACACGGCCATCCCGGCGATCGCCGCGACCGGAGCCAATACGGTGCGCGTCGTCCTTTCCAACGGCAGCCAGTACACCAAGGACACCGCCCAAAATGTAAGCGCCATCCTATCGCTGCTCAAGCAGCATAAGATGGTCGCCGTCCTGGAGGTGCATGACGCGACCGGCAGCGACAGCGCCGCCGAGCTGGACAAGGCGGTGAATTACTGGATCGAGATCAAGAACGCGCTGATCGGGCAGGAGAAGTACGTCATCCTCAACATCGCCAACGAGTGGTACGGCACCTGGAACGGCAGCGGCTGGGCCAACGGCTACAAAGCGGCCATCCCCAAGCTGCGGAACGCCGGACTGACCCATACGCTCATGGTCGACAGCGCGGGCTGGGGCCAGTATCCGGATTCCATCCGCGATTACGGCCAAAGCGTGCTCGCCGCCGATCCGCAGCGCAACACGATGTTCTCCATCCATATGTACGAGTATGCCGGCGGCAACGCGCAGACGATCAAGACGAACATCGACAACGTGCTGAACAAGGGGCTGTGCCTGACGATCGGCGAATTCGGCCAGTACCATACGAACGGCGACGTGGACGAGCCGACCATCCTCAGCTACGCGCAGCAAAAGAAGGTCGGCTGGACGGCCTGGTCCTGGCACGGCAACGGCTCGAGCTACGCCTACCTCGATCTCGCCCATAGCGCAGGCGGCGGCCTGACCGACTGGGGCAATACGGTCGTGTATGGCTTGAACAACGCGAACGGCATCAAGCAGACGAGCGTGAAGGCAAGCGTGTACTGAAGCCGGCCCCGCCCTTGCCTCCCTTCGGACGGCTCGCTATCATGAGGAGAGCAAGGCCGCATCGGCAGCGGCCGCCCGAAGGGAGGACGCTTCATGCCCTATGAGGAAGGCACCGGCTTGAACGAGTCGCCGCTTTACTTCGCCTATCGCCGCGTCAGCTCCGGCTATCCGCATACGGAGACGTTCCACTCGCATCGGGGCATGGAGGTGCTGCTCGTCCACGAGGGACGGGGAACGCTGATCGTCGGCAACGTCAGCTACGCGATCCGTCCCGGCATGGTGTGCGTGTTCCAGCCCTACCAGCTCCATCATCTGAAGCTGGAGCACGGAGACGGCGGACGGTTCGAGCGCTCGCTCGCGATATTCGAGCCGACGCTGTTCGAGGCTTATTTCGAGCCGTGGCCCGCCCTGCATGCGTTTTATGGCGCGTTGTCCAACAGCCGGCTGCCGTCGCCTTGCCTCTATGGAGCCGAGGAAGCGGGATTGGCGGAGCTGTTCCGCGACATGCGGCAAAGGCTCGACCGCCTGACGGAAGCCGAGCAGCTCGAGGAAATCTCGCTTTTTCTCGTGCAGCTGTTCCGCGGCCTGAAGGAGGCCTGGCGGCAAGAAGCCGCTCCGGCCGCTCCGCTGCCTTCCCGCAGCCAGCACCATGCCGAGCGCGTCCTCGACTGGATCGAGCAGCGTTATGCCGAGCGGTTCCAGCTCGAGGAACTGGCCCGCGACCTTCATCTGTCTCCCCATCATCTGTCCCATCTGTTCAAGGAGGCGGTCGGCATCAGCATCACCGAGTACATGACGACGAGGCGAATGCACCAGGCGGTCAAGCTGCTCACGTCGACGGGCAAGCCGGTCGCGCTCGTCGCGGAGGAGGTCGGGTTTACGAACGCCTCCTATTTCTGCAAGCTGTTCAAGTCCCGCATGGGCGCGACGCCGCATCAGTACCGCTTGCGCGCCTCCCGCTAGCCGCAGCCGCCTTGCCCGGCCCAAAAAAAGACGAACAAGCCTGGCCCCCGCATGAAGCGGAGGCCGGGCTTGCTGCGCGGCATGGAGGAATGCTGTCCTCGCCTGCCGGGAAGAGGGGGGCGCTTGGCGATCTGAGAGCTGGGGGCTGTGGCCTGGGGGCTGCGGCCTGGGGGCTGCGGCCTGCGGTCTGTGCGGGCGCAAGGCAGCCTTACGGCCCGTTCTTCGGCTCGAGCGGACTGCCGGTCGTAATGCCGATGTCCGCGAAGTTCTCGACGGAGCTTTTCTTCTTGTGAAAACGAGGCGCATGGCGCAAGACGCCTTCCCGCGTATAGAACGGATCGTCCGGCTGCAGCGGCAGCCGCGCGGCCTCGCCGGTAGCGGCCGACTTGTAGATGGCCGTAATCAGCTCCAGCGCCGCCCGGCCGTCCTCCGCCCCGACAAGCGGCTGCACGCCGGCCTCGATCGCGCTCAGCACGTCGTCGATCTGGCCCGCATGGCCTTCATGGGCGAGGCTCGGCAGGCTTTCGTAATGGCGGCACAGCTTCTCCTCGAGCTCGCGGTTCGGCTCGGGAAAGCCATTCGCGCGAGAGGTCGAGGCGACGGCCTTCCACGGCGCGGAGACGCGGGCGTTCGTTCCCTGGAACACGAGCTGCTGCTCCTCCCCGTGATGGACGACCGAGCTGGCGATCTGGCCGAGCGTGCCGTCGGGATAGCGGAGCATCGCGATCGACAGATCCTCGACCTCGGCATTGTCATGGGCGACGTTGCCCATGAACGCCATCACCTCGCTCGGGCGGCCGCGCATCCAGAGCAGCGCGTCGATATGGTGGACGGCATGGTTGAGCGTCGGCCCGCCGCCTTCCTTTTCCCATGTCCCGCGCCACCACAGATCGTAATAGCTATGCCCCCGCCACCAATAGGAATCCGCCTGGGCGTGCAGGATCCGGCCGGCGAGGCCGCTGTCCAGAACGGACTTCAGCTTCATCATCGGATCGCGGAACCGGTTCTGCGCGACGACGGAAACGAGGCGTCCCGCTTGCCGCGCCGCGTCCGCGATCCGGTCGCATTCCTCGAGGGAAGCGGCCATCGGCTTCTCGATCAGGACGTCGCTGCCCGCGCGCAGGAAGTGGATCGCAGTCTCGGCATGCGTGTACGGCGGCGTGCAGACGGAGACGAGATCGAGGTGCATGCCGCCCAGCTCGCGCCAGTCGGAGACGACTTTTGCGTCGAGGCCGTACCGGTCGGCTCGGGCTTGCGCCTTCTCGGGATAGAGATCGCAGATCGCGACGATGCGGCAGCGCTCCGGGAAGCGCAGATAGCCTTCGATATGCGCGGCGGAGATCGCGCCGGCGCCGATGATCGCAACGTTCAACATAGGTCAGCCCTCCTGGGATGGTTCGAATCGCTTGATCGCTTTCCTCCCAAGCATAGCGGGGCCGAGCATGCGGCAGTCGGCTGCGGTTGCGGAAAAAATAACGCTCTGTTGCGGAGCGCCGCCTCGGAGCGGCGGCGGTCAGCGTCCGGGCTCGATCGCGTTCTCCAGCTCCCGGTCGAGGTCGGCCGCGCCGGCGCGCAGCTGCTCGTCCGTCCAGCCAAGCTCGCGCGCCATGAAGCGCAGTACCGGCTCGCGCCAGCGGAGCGCCGCCGCCCGGTCGAACAGCGAGAGGCCGGTGCGGCGGACGAGGAAGTCCGCCGGCCGCGCCGCCATCTCGCTGCGCAGCGCATAGCGCAGCTCGGCCATCAGCGCGCGCGGCAGCCCGGCTGCGCTCGCGGACGCCTCGTCCGGCAGCTCCGCCAGCACCGCGGCGGCGTTGCTGCCGTAGCGGGCGGCGATGCGCCGCGCGTCCTCCTCGGCGAGGCCGAGCGACATGCCGCGCGCCGCGGCCGCCTCCACCGCGGCCGGCAGTCCGGCCGAGCCGCCGACGTCGCCGCCGGAGACGGGCAGCGTGCGCGTGCGGCTGCGGCCGAACGGGCCGCGCCCGGCGCGCTCCAGCTCGCGGACGACGAGGTCCGTCACCGTCTCCGCCATCTTGCGGTAGCCGGTCAGCTTGCCGCCCGCGATCGTGAGCAGTCCCGAGTCGGAGCGGAAGATCTCGTCGCGCCGCGAGATCTCGGACGGATTTTTGCCTTCCTCGAAGATCAGCGGCCGCAGCCCCGCCCAGCTGGACTCGACGTCGGCCGCCGTCAGCCGCAGCTCCGGGAACATCGCCGCCGCCGCGTCGACGATGTAGCGCCGGTCCTCCTCCGTCATGCGGGGATGGATCGGATCGCCCTCGTAGTCCGTGTCGGTCGTGCCGACGTACGTCTTGCCGTCGCGCGGAATCGCGAACATCATGCGGCCGTCCGGCGTGTCGAAATAGACCGCCTGGCGCAGCGGGAAGCGCGCGCCGTCGAAGACGAGATGCACGCCCTTGGTCAGCCGCAGCGTCTTGCCCTGCCGCGAGCCGTCCAGCTCGCGGATGCCGTCCACCCAAGGTCCGGCGGCGTTCACGATGACGCGTGCGCGCACGTCGAAGGCGCCGCCGCCGAGCCGGTCGACCGCGCGGATGCCGCTCAGCCGGCCCCGGGCCGCCGAGCCCGCGGATGCCGAGCCGCTTCTGGACGCAGCGGCGCCGGCAGACCGCGCTCCGCTGCCTTCAGCGCCGATGCCGTCAACGCCGCCGTCGTACAGCAGCCCCTCGGCCTTGACGTAGTTGACGGCGCAGGCGCCGAGCTCCGCCGCCTTTTTGGCGACCTCGATCGTCAGCCGTGCGTCGTCGGTGCGGTACTCGACATAGCTGCCTCCGCCGAGCAGTCCGTCCCGCCGCAGCAGCGGCTCCAGCTCCGCCGTCGCCTCCGCGCCGAGCATACGCCGCCGCTCCCGCAGCTTGACGCCGGCGAGCCGGTCGTACAGCGCGAGGCCGAGCGAGGTCGACCAGCGGCCGAACGTGCCGCCCCGGTAGATCGGCAGCAGCATGCGCTCCGGCACGGTCACATGCGGGCCGTTCTCGTACACGATCGCCCGCTCGCGCCCGACCTCGGCGACCATCCGCACCTCCAGCTGCTTGAGATAGCGGAGCCCGCCGTGCACGAGCTTCGTCGAGCGGCTCGACGTGCCGGCGGCGAAGTCCTGCATCTCCACGAGCGCCGTCTTGAGCCCCCGCGACGCGGCATCGAGCGCGATGCCGGCCCCCGTGATGCCGCCGCCGATGACGAGCAGGTCCCAGGTCTCGTCCTGCAGCCGCGACAGCAGCCGCTCCCGCTCCAGCGCGGAGAATGCCGGCGCGCGGCCTCCCGCCGCCGTTCCTTGCTCCCTTGCCGTTCCCCTTTGCCCTTCCGATCCGTTTCTCTCCATCTGTCCGTCCTCGCTTTCCCGCCCGCCGCCGCTTTGCCCCCGAGAGCCCCGCTCCCCGGACCAAGGCATGAAAAAACGCCGCAAGGAACCGCGGCCGGCCTGCATTCCTGCAGGCGGTCCGGTCCTTGCGGCGTTCTCCCGTTCTCAGCGCCGAGCTTATCAACTTGTTGCTATAAGCGTACCAGATGACGGCGCTAATGAAAAGCCCTTGCGGCGGCGACCGCTTTTTTCCAGCCGCCGTACAGCTCCTCGCGGCGATCCGGCTCCATCGCGGGCTTGAAGCGCCGCTCCATGCTCCAGATCGCCTTGAGCTCCTCGAGATCCTGCCAGTAGCCTGCGGAGAGCCCGGCCAGATAGGCCGCTCCGAGCACCGTCGTCTCGTTGATCTCCGGCCGCTCGACCGGCACGCCGAGGATGTCGCTCTGGAACTGCATCAGGAAGCCGTTCTTGACGACGCCTCCGTCGACGCGCAGCGAGCTCAGCTTCATGCCGGAGTCCTCCTCCATGACGGCGAGCACGTCGCGGGTCTGGTAGGCGAGCGACTCCAGCACCGCCCGGACGAAATGCTCCTTTTCGGCGCCGCTCGTCAGTCCGAACACCGCTCCGCGCACCTCGCTGTCCCAGTAAGGCGTGCCGAGCCCGACGAACGCCGGCACGACGTAGACGCCCTTGGTCGAGTCGACGCGCATCGCATACAGCTCGCTGTCCTTCGCGGCCTTGAGCATGCGCATGCCGTCGCGCAGCCACTGCACGGCGGAGCCGGCGACGAACACGCTGCCCTCGAGCGCGTACTGCGCCGGGCCGCCGTCCGCGCTGCAGGCGATCGTCGTCAGCAGGCCGTGCGCCGAGGCGATCGCCCGGGTCCCGGTATTCATCAGCATGAAGCAGCCGGTGCCGTACGTGTTTTTGGCCATGCCCGGCTCGAAGCAGGCCTGCCCGAACAGCGCCGCCTGCTGGTCGCCGGCGACGCCGCGGATCGGGATGCGGCAGCCGAAGAAATGCGCCTCGTTCGTCTCGCCGAAGCTGCCCGAGGACGGCCGCGCCTCCGGCAGCATCGCCTCCGGCACGCCGAGGATGCCGAGCAGCTCGGGGTCCCAGCGAAGCTCGTGGATGTTGAACAGCAGCGTGCGCGAGGCGTTCGTATAATCGGTCGCGTGCACCGCGCCGCCGGTCAGCTTCCAGACGAGCCAGGCGTCGATCGTGCCGAACAGCAGCTCGCCGCGCTCCGCCCGCTCGCGCGCCCCCTCGACATGATCGAGGATCCACTTGATCTTCGTGCCGGAAAAGTACGGATCGAGCAGCAGGCCGGTCTTGCCGCGGAACGTATCTTCATGCCCCGCCTCGCGCAGCTCCTGGCAAATATCCGCCGTCTGGCGCGACTGCCAGACGATCGCGCGGTGGATCGGATAGCCGGTCTTCCGATCCCAGACGACCGCCGTCTCGCGCTGGTTGGTGATGCCGATCGCGGCGATCTGATCCGGACGCAGCTGCGCCTTGGACAGCGCCGCGGCGATGACGCCGAGCACCGACACCCAGATCTCGCTGGCGTCATGCTCGACCCAGCCCGGCTGTGGATAATGCTGGCGGACCTCCTCCTGCGCGGACGCGACGAACTCGCCGCCGCGGCCGATGATGACCGCGCGGCTGCTCGTCGTGCCCTGGTCGATGGACAGGATGTAACTATCGCTCATGAAGGGGATCGCCTCCTAAGGGTTGGATGTAGGCTCGAAATGCTTCCAGAGCGGCTCGCGCGACGTCGTCACCGCCGACGCTCCGGCCGCCAGCGCCGCCTCGACCTCGTCCGCGGTGCGGACGAGCCCTCCGGCCAGCACCGGCAGTCCGGTCCGCTCGCGCACCTCGGCGATGAGGCCGGGCAGGATGCCCGGCAGCACCTCGATGCAGTCCGGCTGCGAGCGGGCCAGCAGCGCATAGCTTTTTTCCAAAGCCCCGCTGTCCAGCAGGAAGATCCTCTGGATCGCCAGCAAGCCGTTCTGCTTCGTCTTGGCGATGACGCTCGCCCGCGTCGACAGCAGCCCGGCGGGTCGGATCGTCTGGCAGAGGAACTCGGCCGCCGCCTCGTCGTTTTTGAGCCCCTCGATCAGGTCCGCATGGATGAACAGCTTTTTGCCGTGCGCGGCGGCGAGCTCAGCGGCGGGCCTCAGCCGGCTGATGTGGCTGTCGAGCAGGATGAGATGCGTATAGGACGAGCGAAGCAGCCGCTCCAGCTGCTTCATGCTCCGTGCGGCCGGCAGCACGGGCTGGGATGGGAATGTCATGTCCGCCTCTCCTTCCTTCGCCTTCTGCACGATTGTAGCGGGCTGTCGGAAACCGTGTCAACCGCCCGCCTCGGCCGCGCGGACGGCCGCGACGAACGCCGCGGCTCGCCGCTCCATCTCCTCGAACCGCCCTTGGCGGGCGAGCTCGAGCTGGACGAGCTTGCTGCCGAGTCCGACGGCAGCAGCCCCCGCCCGCAAATAATCGCCGATGTTGTCCAGGTCGACGCCGCCGGTCGCCAGCATCGGAATATGGTTCAGCGGCGCCTTCAGCTCCTGCAGGTAGCGATGTCCGAGCGAGGCCATCGGGAAGATCTTCACCGCCTCGGCTCCCGCCTTCCAGGCGCGGACGATCTCCGTCGGCGTCATGACGCCCGGCCAGACCGAGACGCCACGGCTCGCGCCGTACTCGACGACCGCCTCGTCGAGGTTCGGCGAGATGAGGAACTCGGCGCCGGCCGCGACCGCCTCGCGCGCCATCCGCTCGTCCAGCACGGTCCCCGCTCCGACATGCGCCTGCCCGTCCAGCTGCTCCCGCCATCGCGCGAGAATCGGCAGCGCTCCGTCCGTATTGAGCGTCACCTCCATCAGGCGGATGCCGCCGGCCGCCAGCGCGCGGGCCGCTCCGTCGGCCTCCTCCCGTCCGATGCCGCGGAAGATCGCGACGATCTTCTCCCGGGTCAGCGCATCCAACAGCAAGCTCATGCTTGTTCCTCCTCTTCTCCGATCGCGTCCCAGTAGTCGTAAAGGATCTTGGCGAACAGGTTCGGGAACGCGAGCTCCCGCATCCGTTCCCTGCCGATCCAGGCGTAGCCCTCCGGCAGCGCCGGAGACGAGGCGGCAGCGGCCCCGTAGAGCGCCGCCGCCTCGGCGGCCCGCTCCGCGCCCGCCGGACCGCCTTGGGCCGGCGCAGCCTCCGTGCCGCCGCCATGGACTCGGCTTCCGCTCGCTCCGCCGCGCGCGGCCGGCAGCCTCAGGCGTGCGGCCGCCTCGCGCGCGGAGTCCGCGCCGAGGTCCAGCTCCGCCGCGTAGATGCGCATCATCCAGTGCAGATGGCTGAACGTATGCTCCTCCGACCCGAGCCAGCGGCGGGCGACCGCGCGCAGCCCGGTCTCCTCCTCCAGCCGGCGCAGCAGCTCGGCCGCATCCGCGGCCTGCCGCTCCACCGTCGGCTGCGCCGCGGCGGCCAGCTTCGCCGCGCGGCCGCGCGGCTTGGCCGCAGGCTCGTCCAGCAGCACATGCGGCAGCTCCCACAGGCTGGCGAGCAGCCCGCTGTCCGGCCGCTGCCGGACGAGCACCTTGCCGGCATGCTCTCCGACGCCCTCGATGACGGCGGCGACGCGCAGCTGCGGCTTGGGCGGCTTCGCCTTGGCCTTGACGGGCAGCTCCGTCTCGCGCCCGGCGATCCGGCCCGCGCAGAGCGCCATGACCGGGCAGGTCAGGCAGCCCGGCGTGCGCGGCGTGCAGACGAGCGCTCCAAGCTCCATGAGCGCCTGATTGAAGTCGCCCGCCGCTCCATCCGGGATGAGCGAGGCGGCGAGCTTTTCCATGCCGATACGGGTCGACGGCTTGGCGATGTCCTCGTCGCGGTTGAAATAGCGCGAAAGGACGCGCATCACGTTGCCGTCGACGGCCGGCTCCGGGCGATTGAACGCGATGCTCATGATGGCGCCGGCCGTGTACGGGCCGACCCCTTTGAGCGCCGACACGGCCGCCTTGTCGTCCGGCACCCGTCCGCCGTAACGCTCCGCGACCTCGCGCGCTCCGGCCTGCAGGTTGCGGGCGCGCGAATAATAGCCGAGGCCCTCCCAGTGCTTGAGCACATCGGCTTCCGGCGCCTCCGCCAGCGCCTGCAGCGTCGGAAAGCGGGCCATGAAGCGCTCGTAATAAGGGATGACGGTATCGACCCGCGTCTGCTGCAGCATGATTTCGGATACCCAGATCCGGTAGGCGTCGCGATCGCGCCTCCAGGGCAGCGTCCGCTTGCTCGCCCGGTACCAGGCGAGCAGCTCGCGGCTGAAGTACGTTTCCGGCGTATCCGTCTTGGTTGTCAGGTTCATGTCGTTCTCCTTCTAGGCTAAGCTCACGATCGGACGCGCGTTGGCCGCCGGTTTCGCCTCGGGCTCGTCCAGCCAGGCGAATTCCTCCAGCCAGGGCGAGACTTCCGGCAGCGGCGAATGCAGCTTTTCCTGCAGCGCCATATGCTCTCTGCGCTCGGCCATCAGCTGGCGGTAGCGCCTCGGCGAGAGGCCGATCTGCTGCTTGAACAGGCGTGAGAAATAAGGGTTGTTGAGGCCGATCGCGCGCGCCGCCTCCTGCACCGGAAGCTCGCCGCTGTCGAGCAGCTCCCTCGCGTATTCGATCTTCCGCTGGTTGACGTATTGAATCGGCGTCAGCCCTGTCAGGCTGCGGAAATAAGTGATAAAGTAGTTGGGATGAAGATAGGCGAGCTTCGCCAGCTCCTCGACCGTCAGCGCATCCATCAGATGGTCGTCGATATAGCTCAGCACCCCCGACAGCAGCTGCAGCTCGGGATGCTCGGACAGCAGCTTTCCGGAGCGCAGGCCCTCCTCCAGGAAAAAGGCGACCAGCTCCATCACGACCGCCCGCGCCTTCAGCTCGTCGGACAGCGTTCTGCGGATGCGGCTGTCGATCAGCTGCCGAAACAACGTCCTGACCCGCTCCGGATCGTCGACCCGCGCGCGGAGCGGCAGCTTCATCAGGCGGATGAATTCCGTGCTGCCCGCATCGAGGTGGAACGCCATCCAGTAAAAGCGGAACGGCTCTCCCTCCGTCACGAAGCAGCTCGTCTGCACGCCTTCGTGAAAATAGTACAAGCCCCCCGCTTCGGCGACATGCTCGCTTTTGCCGTCAAGCACGATCTCGCAGCGTCCCGTAATCGGCAGGATGAGGCAATGCTGCTCGTGGATCAGCCGCTCCCCTTGCTTTCCCGGCTGCAGCTCGCTGGCCGCAGCCATCGAGAACGTGGCGTGCAGCTGCCTCAGTCGGTGCCTGATGATAACCGATTCATTCCGATCCATCCGCTCAGCTCCCTGTCCGTTAGGTTGGAATGGGACCATGCAAACATCCCGTTTCGGGTATTATACGAAAAATACTCTAAAATTGAAATCATTCTAAACGATGAAAGGAGACAACATGTCCATGAAATCAGCCTCCACCCTCGCCTCGGCCGCGCTGATCCTCGTCCTGCTCGCGGGCTGCGGAAGCGCCGCAAAGCCGGGCGCGATCGCCATCGACGGCCCGGAACAGGCGGTCGCCCTCTACAAGCAGAGCTGCATCAGATGCCACGGAACCGATCTGAAAGGACGCATGGGGCCGGAAACCGATCTCCACGACGTCGGAGCCCGTCTGTCCGAGCCGGAGATCCTGCGTCAGATCGAGCAGGGCGGTGCGCGGATGCCTGCCTTCGGCGAGCGGCTGACGGCCGAAGAGATCGCCGCGCTGTCAAGCTGGCTGTCCGGCCTCGGCAAGAGCGAGTAAGGCCTTGAACGAAACCGCCTCTCCCTCGATCCGCCTTTATCAGCGGCAGGACTCGCGAAATCGCTTCCCTTCCCAAAAAGCAAACGAGACGAAGCCGGTTCATTCCGGCTTCGTCTCGTTTGAGCAGCAAGCTCCGGCTCTTGACGCTTTCATGCCGACGGCAAAGTGTCAGGACCACGGAAGTCAGCTGCGAGCAGCTGACGACTCTATGCGGATATATGGATGACGCAAAATGCAAATGCAGACGCGGCTTAAAACGAAAACGACTCCTGCAGAGGCTGGCCGTCGCGCTCCGGCCCGGCAGCCTCTGCCTCCGCCATCCCCGGCCTTGCGTCGGCCGGCTCTTCCGGCGCGGCCAGTCCGGCCGCCTCGTCGACAGCAGCCAGCCGCAGCCTCACGGCGGAGCGGATGCGGCGCACGGCGGCCGCGAGCTCCTGCGGCCGGTCCGCTTCGAGCTGCAGCGTCGAGACGAAGCTCATCGCGTTCTGCCCGGGGATGCGCCGCACGACGCTGCCGACGGGCAGCTCCTGCTCCGCCGCGAGCCGGACGCCGTCCGGCAGCAGCCCCTCCCGCTCGTAGCCGGCGTAGACGTACGCGCCGCCGACCTGCGTGCGCGCGTCGTCCTCCAGATAGAGGCGCATGTTGCAGCGGGCGGCATCCGCTTCCCGCAGCGCCGTCGACGGCAGGCCTTCCGCCGAGCCGTACAGCACGGCAAGCGCCCAGGCGCGCGTCATGTCGATGCCGTACACGTCGCGCAGCTGCGGCACGATGTTCCAGCCGCCGAAGCGGGCGGCCGTCTCGATGATGCCGACGCGGCGTCCTTTCAGCAGCTTGACCTCCGTGTGGGTCGGGCAGGTGCGCAGCCCGAGCGCCTCGTTGGCGACCCGGCACGCCTCCACGATGACCCTCTGCGCCTCGGCGTCGAGCGCGGACGGCACGAGATGCGCCGTCTCCGTGAACTCGCCGTGCTGCGGCGCCTTGTCCGTAATCGCCGCCGGATGGTAGACGCCGTCCACCATCATGCCCTCGACGGAGACGTAGTCGCCGTACAGCGGCGCCAGCTCGCCGTACCAGTCCTCGGCGCAGCCTGCCATGTACGACTCGGCCAGGAACAGGCACTCGCCGCCGTACAGCAGCCGATCCTCCTCCGAGCTGCCGAGGCTCGCCTGCACCTCTCGGAACACCTCCGCCGGATCGCGGCTGCCGTCCAGCAGCGTGACGCCGATCGAGCAGGCGAGGTAGGTCGGCTTGAGCACGAGCGGATAGCCGAGCTCGCGCGCCGCCGCGGCCAGGTCGTCCGCGCCGTAGATCGGGCGGAAGTCGGGACCGGGCGCTCCGCCTGCGCGGAACGCCTGCCGCATCTCCAGCTTGCCGCGCGCCTTCACGGCGCCCTGCACGCCGGCGGAGCGGAGGCCGAGCTGCTCCGCCGCCTTGGCCACGGACAGCACGATGTTTTCTGCGCCGCCGAACAGGATGCCGTCCGCGCCGAACCCGGCGGCAGCCTCGGCGATCCGGTCCGCCAGCTGCTCCTCCGTCAGCGTATACGGGCGCGCTCCGGTGAACGTGACGCTGGCCGGATGCTCGTAGCCGCCGGGAGGGCAGGCGGTCGGCTCCTTGAGCACGCCATGCGCATAGCGCCCGACGTCCTCCATGTAGCGGGCCGTGACGGCGCTCGGGCGCGGGACGTACACGTAGACGTCCGCCAGCTCCGCGAGCGTCCGCAGATCCGGCGGCGAGCCGCCGAGATCGGCGACGACGAGCAGCTTCTTCCTCGTCCTCTCCATGCCGCCTAGCCCTCCACGGGCGCCAGCGGACGCGCCTCGATGCGGAACAGCCCCATCGCTCTGAGGATCGCCTTCTCGACCGCCGCCTCGCTCTCGCCGCGCAAGCGGTAGCGGCCGCTGATATGGTAGTAGGAGCCTTTGCCGTCGAGAATCTCGCCCGGCTGCGGCGTCCACTCGTCATAGATTTCCGGCACGACGCCGAGCAGCGAGGAGACCGAGACGACCTCAGCCGGCGTGCCGGGAGGCTCGGGGAACTGGATCAGCCCGCCGTGCACGCCCTCCCGGGGAGCCTGCAGCGGCTCGAACGTGCCGAGCTCGATGCGGATCCACTCCTCGCACAGGTTGACGCCGTACAGATCGACGGTCAGGAACGGCGTCTCCGCCCCGCCCATGCGCGCGCCGATCTCCAGGAACACCGCCTCGCGGCCGTCCCGGTCGATCACCTCCAGATGGAAGCAGCCGTCCGTCAGCTCGAGCGAGCGCAGCGTCTCCTCCGTGAAGCGCTGCAGACGGTCCCGCAGCTCCTGCCGGTCGGTGACGATGAACGAGCCGTTCGGCCGTCCCTCGGCGAAGCCGAGGCAGCCCCCGACATACTGGGACGGCGCATAGAACGCCAGCTCGCCGTCTTTGACCAATCCGTCGATATGGAAGATCGGGCCGGCGACGAACTCCTCCACCTGGCAGTCTCCGGCCATGCCTGCCTCATGCACGGCGCGCAGCGCCTCGCGCAGCTGCCGCTCGTCCTCGGCGCGCCTCACGCCCTGGCTCGCCGCGCCGCGGCGCGGCTTGACGATGAGCGGATACCCGGTCTCGCGGGCGAATGCGAGCGCCGCTTCCTCGTCCGCTCCGTCGAGGAAGCGCGGCACGCGGATGCCGTCCCGCCGCAGCCGCTCCTTCATGACGATCTTGTCCCGATACAGGGAGATGCGGTCCAGTCCGACGCCGGGAATGGCGAGCTCGGAGCGCAGCCGCGCCGCATGGCTCAGATCGAACTCCGACAGCGCGATCAGCAGGTCGAAGCCGCCCAGGCGCGCGGACGCGTCCGACAATGCGGCCCGCAGCGGCTCGTAGGCTTCCAGCTCGGCCAGCTCATGCACTTCCGCCGCCAGCGGCTCCACGGCGGCGATGTCCTTGCGCCCCCGCGCGTTGACGAAGTAGGCGACCTGGTCGCGGGAGTGGTCGATGACGCGGGAGTAGTCGACGAAGCCGCCGAGCACGACGTCGCCGAAGCGATGGATGACGGCGATTTTCCGGGATGGGGTCATAATGGTCCTCCTTGTGCCCTCTTGGGGGATGTTCTGCTCGATCGGTCAAACGGAAAGCCGCCTCCGCTTCAGGCAGAGGCGCCTTGGGCGGCGGGTCCGGCGGCAGGCCGGGCGGCGCTGAAAAAGCCGCGCCGGATGCGGCGGATGAGCAGCGACTGCAGGATGCCGCAGGCGACGAACAGCGCGCCGAGCGCCGAGAACAGCACGGCTCCGTCCGTCGCGGCGTAGAGCAGGCCGCCCAGCGCGGGGCCGAGCGCCAGCGGGACATGCATGTGCAGGCCGAAAATCGCGAAGTACCAGCCGCGCTCCTGCTCCGGCGCGAGCTCGGCGACCGTGTTTTGCAGATGCGGCCCGATCAGCATCTCCGCCACGGAGAAGACGAGCTCGACGACGAACAGCAGCAGCAGCACGGTCGAGAACGCGTAGCCGACCGACACGGCGGCGAACATGCCGTAGGAGACGGCCGCCGCGAGCGAGGCGGACAGGCGCTTCGTGCGGGCGATGATCCATAGCTGCAGCGCGATGACGAGGATGCCGTTGAACGTCATCAGCGAGGCGAGCACGTCCTCGGGACGGGCGAACGACTCGCCGAAGTGGAACGGCAGGATCGAGATGACGAGCGCGAAGATGAGGCCGATCGGCATCGCCAGCGACGTCAGGCCAAGCAGCGCGCGGCGGCGCGCGGCGGCATCCGGCGCAGCGGCATCCGGCGCGGCCGGCCGGCTCGCTTCGGCGGCAGCGCCGCCGGCAGTTCCCGGCTCCTCTGCATCCGCTCCTCTGGCGGCGGCAGGCCTTCTGGACGTGCCCGGCCGCGTCTCCGGCACTTTGGACAGCACGAGAAAAAGATACGCGAGCAGCAGGAGCGCGCCGGCCGCGAACACGACGTTCTCCCCGGCGCGCAGCAGCAGGAGGCCGGCCGCCGGGCCGAAGGCGGCGCCGACGTTGGAGGCGGTGTGCAGCAGCGCGAACACCTCCCGCTGCCGCTCCGACGGAACGACATCGGCGACCATCGCGTTGGCCGCCGGGTTGAACAGCGCCGAGCCGACGCCCATGACGGCGGTGATGGCCGCGAACGCCCACACCTGCTCGGCGAACGCGTACGCGCCCATGCACGCCGCCTGCAGCAGCAGCGCGCCGAGCATGACCGGGCGGCGGCCGAGCCGGTCGCTCACTCCGCCGGCGAGGAAGCTCGTCGCCATCGAGGCGAACGGCTGGAGGCCGATGACGAGCATCGCGAGCAGCAGCGAGCCGCCCGACTGCTCGTACAGGTAGAGCGCCAGGAACGGACGGATCAGAAACGTCGTTGTCGCCGTGACGGCGTTGCCGCAGATGCGGATCCAGAGCGCCGCGTCATAGCGCCGGATCAAGCCGCCGGCGCGGGCGAGAGGCGAGCCGAAACGTCCGCTCATCCGGCCGTCCGGACGCCGGCACGCTCCAGCCGGGCGGCGGCGGCGGCGAGCGCGGCTTCCGTTTCGGCGCGCGAGATGCCGGGCACCTGGCAGCCGAGCAGCCAGACGGAGCGCGTCTGCGCCGTCACCTTTTGCGCCTCGCCGTCGCGGTAGCAGAAGCGCGAGAGCACCTTCTCCTCGTCGGCCAGCACGAGCACGCCGGCGGGAAGCTCGGCCGCCTCCGGCTCGCCGAGCCCTTGGAACGGCTCGTCGCCTTGCGTGAAGTCGAGCCGCAGGCTGCCGGCGACGGCGGCGGAGTCGAACGCGCCGAGCGGAATCCGATGCTCGAGGGCGGCGAGGTTGACCGCGTCGACGGCCGGATGGATGAGCGGCAGCCGCGCCAGCTCGTCCTTGATGAAGAACCGCTGCAGCAGGTTCTGCACCGACGGCGGCGTTTTTTTCGGATCGAGCCCGATGCGGCGATAAAATTCGCTGTACGCGCGGATGCGCGGGTCGTCCGCGACCTCCGCCTTGCTGCGGCCGCGCCAGCGTTCATGAATCTCGTACCAGGCGGCGGTGTCGGGCGGCGCGGAGGCCGCCCTTTCGTCCAGGCCGAGCTCCCGCCCGTACACCTCGACCTCGCCCAGCTCGCGCCGGACCGCTTGCGCGATATGGATGGCTGTGAACATGAGGATCTCCCCCTTTGCGGTAGATGCGTGAAGTCAGACGATCGCGAGCTCGCGCCCGCTGCCGTCCGGTCCCGGCATGGCGTCGCCGATCCTCACGATGGAGGCGGCGTCGTAGCCGGCAAAGGCGTTGCGCGTATCGAGCACGGGCACGCCGGAGCGGACGATCTCGCCGAGATCGAACGCCGTATGCGCGGTCAGCAGCAGGATGCAGTCGTAGGAGGCGAGACGATGCGGATCGAGCTCCGCCGCCTGCTCCGGCCGATGCCCCTTCTCCGTGCGCACGCCGGCGCAGTGCGGATCATGGACGGCGAGGCGCGCTCCTTTTTCATGCAGCAGATCGTAGATCTCCAGGCTCGGCGATTCGCGCCAGTCGCCGACATCCGGCTTGTAGGCCATGCCGAGCAGCAGGATGCGGGAGTTCTTGACGCTCTTGCCCGAGCGGTTCAGCAGATCGGCGGTCTTCTGCACGACGTAGCGCGGCATGTTGCGGTTGAGGTCCTGCGACAGCTCGATGAACCGGCTGAAGAAATTCTCGCCCTTGGCCTTCCACGACAGGTACATCGGATCGAGCGGGATGCAGTGGCCGCCGATGCCCGGACCGGGGTAGAACGGCATGAAGCCGAACGGCTTGGTCGCCGCCGCCTGGATGACCTCCCAGACGTTGACCTCGATGCGGTCGCACAGCTGGGCGATTTCGTTGATGAACGCGATGTTGACGCTGCGGAACGTATTCTCCAGCAGCTTGGACATCTCGGCCGCGCGCGTCGAGCTGACCGGCACGACGCGCTCGACGATCGTCTCGTACAGCTTGACGCCGAGCTCCAGGCAGCGCGGCGTGCTGCCGCCGACCACCTTGGGCGTATTGCGGATGCGGAAGGTCTTGTTGCCGGGATCGACCCGCTCGGGCGAGTAGCACAGGAAAAAGTCCCGTCCCGCCTGCCGCCCGTCCGGCGCGAGCGCCGCGGCGACAAGCTCGTCCGTCGTGCCGGGATACGTCGTGCTCTCCAGCACGACGAGCGCCCCCGGCTTCAGATAGGCGCCGAGCTGCTCGACCGCCGAGGCGATGCAGCTCAGATCGGGCTCCTGATTGCGCGTCAGCGGCGTCGGCACGCAGATGCAGACCGCGTCGAGGCCGGCGATCGCGGCAAAATCCGTCGTCGCCTCGAAGCGGGCCAGCGCCGCGGCCGTCATTTTTTCCTGAACGTCGGGAATGTAGCACTCTCCCCTCCTCAGGCGGGCGACCTTGTCCTCCGACAGGTCGATGCCCGTCACCGCGAAGCCCGCCCCGGCGAACTCAAGCGCCAGCGGCAGTCCGACATATCCCATGCCGACGACTCCGATCCTCGCCTGCCGGCTCTCCAGCTTCGAAAGCAGCTCCATATGGGGTTCTCCTCCTTCAATCGCCGATCTCTTCTCCCGGCTCGAATCGTATCGCCTGCTCGACCTCCAGCAAGACATCGCCGGACGCCAGCAGCTCGTCGGCCGCGATCAGGATGTTGTAGTGGTTCGGAAAATGGCAATCGTCGAAGCCGAGCACCTCGCCGAGCAGCCGTCCGCCCGCGACGAGGCGGTCGCCGCGCTGAATGACGCCGCCGGCCTCGAATTCGGCAAAGCCGAGGAAGCCGACGCGGTCGATCGCGTCGCCGGCCGCGGCCGAAGCCTGCGTCGTCGTGACCAGCTCATGGATGTCGCCCTGCCGGATGCAGCGGGCGCGCTCCTCCATCAGCCGCATGCCGCGGTCCATGCGCTTGTGATGCAGCAGCTTCACCATGCGGCCGCGCACGATCCGCTTGTCGGCGAGCCTCACGAGCGGACCGTCTCCGCCAAGTACGTGTCGCGCACGAGCCGCACCGCGTCCAGCCCGTCCTCGCCGTGGCAGCCGCCCGCCTCAATCTTGGCGTCGAAGTCGCGCAGAATCTCCGCGTATTCGTGGTACAGCGACGACTTGAACGCCTCGAAGCCCGCCAGCATGTCGACGTTCAGCTCCGTGCCGTCCTTCAGCCGGATGAGCACTTCCTTCTTCTCGCCGTGCGGGTACGCCCAGTCCAGATGCACCGACACCGGCACGCCCGTCTCCGACACGAGCTCCACGCGCGCCTCCGTGTCGGCCTGGCCGGTCCAGGAAATATCCGCCGAGACGACATCCAGCCGGCCGAGGAAAAAGGCGAGCGTGTCGTACACGTTCGGGCCGTTGTCGGCGATGCAGCCGCCGCCGCAGCGCGCCGGATCGAGGTACCAGCGGTCCTCCCCGGCATGCTCCTCGATCTTTTCCAGGTAGCGCGCCTCGACCGAGGCGATCTCGTCGCGCGTGGAGATGCGCTCCAGCGCCTGCTGGAAATGCACGTTGTAGCGGCGGTGAAACGCGGTGAACAACGTCTTGCCCGTGCTGCGCGACCAGGCGGCGAGCTCCCCGGCCTCCTGCAGCGTCAGCGCCATCGGCTTCTCGCAGCATACATGCTTGCCCGCCAGCATCGCCTCGCGGCAGATTTCGTAATGCTTGTCGTTCGGGACGTTCACGATGACCGCGTCGAGATTTTGCTGGCGCAGCAGCTCGCGGTAATCCCGATAGGCATGCAGGCCTTCTTCCTGAAAGGCCGCGATGCGCTCGAGGTTGAGGTCGCAGACAGCCGCCAGCTGCGGCAGTCCGGCCTCATTCCGCATCGCATGCACATAAAATTTCGAGATGACGCCCATTCCGATCAAACCGACTTTCCTTGCCATTGCCGATCGCCTCCTTCTTCTGCCGAGCCGTTAGATTCGTAATCGCCGTCCGCCGGCCATGCAGGCCGCGCTCCGACCGTCAGCCGCGCTCTGCCGCCGCCGGCTCGCGCGGCGGGACCAGTCCGAGCCGCTCGGCCAGCCCGTCCAGCTGCCGCGCGAGCGCAGCGTCCAGCTCCACCTGCTCCCGGCTCGCCCGAGCCGCCTCCAGAAAGCCCGGATAGACGACCCGGCCGCCCTCGCGCGCCGGCGGACAGGCGAGCAAGGCGCCGAGCATGCCGCCCATCTCGCGCTCGAAGCCTCCGTCCGGGCGGAAGCGCGCCGGGTCGATCGCCAGGAAGAAATGTCCGACATTCGCGTCCTCCGCGCCGGCTTCCCGGCCTTCGGGCGAAAGCAGCCGCTCATGCGGCCCCATCTCCGCCCCGGACAGCGCCCCGCAGAGGATGTCGACCATAAGAGCGAGGCCGAAGCCTTTGGCGCCGCCGGTCGCCAGGTCGCCGCCGAGCAGCTGCAGATGGCCGCGCCCTTCCTCGTAGGCGGCCGGGTCGGTCACCGGCCGGCCCTCGTCGTCGACCAGCCAGCCCTCCGGGATCGGCTCGCCCCGGCGCAGCGCCGCCTTGATCTTGCCGGTGGCGACGACCGTCGTGCTCATGTCGAGCTGGAACGGCGGATGCCCTTCTCCCGGCGCGCCCATGGCGATCGGGTTCGTGCCGAGCATCGCCGCCGAGCCGCCCGGAGGGCGGGCGATCGCCTGCGAGCCGAGGTTCGTCATGGCGATGCCGATCATGCCCCGGCGCACCGCCTGCTGCGTGTAGTAGCCCGCGCTGCCGAAATGCGACGAGCGCCGCACCGCGACGCAGCCGATGCCCGTCTCGGCCGCCTTGGCGATCGCGAGCTCCATCGCCCGGGCTCCGGCGGCCAGGCCGAGCCCGCCGCGGGCGTCCAGCGCCGCGATCGAGGCCGTCTCCGCCGTCAGCTCGAACTCCGCCTGGGGGTCGATGCGGCCGTCCAGCAGCCGCGCGACGTAGATGCGCTCGAGATTGGCGACGCCATGCGTGTCGAAGCCGTTCTCGTCGGCGTAGCAGAGCACCTCTGCGGCTGTCCGGGCCGTCGCCTCGGGCGCTCCGCAGGCCCGGAACACCTCCTCCGCGAACCGCCGCAGCTCCTGCGCCGGCACGATTTTGACGCTTGTCATGCGCTTCCCGTCCTCTCCAGCTGCCGCTTTCTGCGCGCCGTGCGGGCGAAAGCGAGCAGCAGCTCCTTGATCTGTCCGGCGTACCGCTCCAGCTCCGCGAGCTCCATGCTCTCACGGGCCGTATGCGCGCCGTTACCCTCCAGGCTGCCCGGTCCGTATACGACCGTGTAGCAGCCTTTGGCCATCATCCACATCGCGTCGCAGGTGAAGGCGCGTTCCGGCCGGTCGTCCGGATTGCGCTCCCAGCCGAGGCCGCTCAGCAGCCGCTCCCATGCAGGATGGCGGTTGTCCAGCACCGGCAGGCCGCTCTTCACCCAGCTCAGCCGGCAGAGCCGCGTCGCGTCGCGGGCCGTGCGGCGCGCCTCCGGCACGTCCGCCCATTCGTCCGCGAAGCGCAGCAGCGCGTCGCGCGCGCACCGCTCCGTCAGCAGGCGCAGCTTTTCACCGGCAAAGGCCGACGGATAAGCGATGTTGAGCAGCAGCGTGCCGGTGCCGTACACCTTGTTGTGCATCCCGCCCGTATGGAGGCCGGCCAGGCACACCTTGCCGCCGAGCTCGCGCGCCGGCTCCGCCAGGCCGCGCAGCAGCGCCGCGCCGACCTGCCCGAGCAGCAGCGTCGCGTTGTGCCCCGCTTGCGGAGCGTCGTCGGTCGCGTCCTCTCCGAACATCTCGACCCGCGCCGTCATCGACGTCGTCGAACGGTCGAACCAGACGCCGCCCGAAGGCTCGGCGAACACGTTCAGCGCGCCGACATGCCCGAGCTCGGCCAGCTCCCGCGTGCCGCAGACGCCCATCGCGCCGCCCTCTTCGCCGCAGACGCTCTGCACGAGCACCGAGCAGCGCTCCGCCAGCTCCGGGTCCTCCGCCAGCGCCGCCTCGATGCCGGCGAGCAGCGCGACGCCGGCGCCCTTCATGTCGGCGCTGCCCCGGCCGTAGAAGCGGACGCCGTCGAAGCCGATCTCCTGCCCGCCGTCCGCGACGGTATCCATATGGAAGTTGAACGCGATCGTCTCCTCCCGGGGCCGCTCCCGGCCGATGCGCAGCAGCAGGTTCGGCTGGGCGGCGAGGAACGCCTGCTCGCCCATCCGCTCCGCCTGCCGCAGCACGCTCAGCGGCACGCCGTCCCGCCGCAGCGCCTCGGGCGGAGCCGGAGCGAGCAGCAGCTGCGCCGCTCCGGTCCGCCGCGCCGCGAACGCGGCGTACGCCTGCTGCGCCTCCGGCAGCCGTCCGGGAGCGTCCGACTCGAGCGGCGACACGGTGTCGAGCCGCAGCAGCGCCAGCAGCAGCTCGGCATGCTCGTCCGTGAACAGCCTCGCCGCGCTCACGCCGGCTCCTCCCCGGCGGCCGCCGCTTCGGAGCGGGCGTCCGCCCGGACCGCGGCGAGCAGCCGCTCCAGCTCGCGGCCGTACGCCGCGTACGCCTCCAGCTGGCCCGCGCCGCCGCCGCGCTCGCCCAGATGCGGCACGACATGCAGATGCGGCTCGATCGCGAGCAGTCCCGTATAGCCGGCGTCCAGCAGCAGGCCGAGGCATTCGGCTACGCCGGCGTCGCCGCGTCCGGGCAGCGTGTACATCGCCTTGCCGTTCTCGAGCCGGCCGTCCTTCACATGCACATGCTCGACATAGGGCAGCGCCCGGCGCAGGTAGTCCGGCGCCGAGTAGCGGTAGGCGATGCCGTTGCCGGTATCCACCAGCAGGCGCAGCGACGGGCGGCCCACCGTCTCGACGAGCCGCAGCGCCCGCTCGGGGTCGCAGCCGGCCCATCCGGCGCAGTTCTCATGCAGCAGCGTGACGCCGCAGCGGCCGGCCTGCTCGGCGAGCCGGTCCATCCGCTCCAGCACGCTTTTTTCCCAGTCGGACTCGCTCAGCCCGTCGTTCGGCCAGGACATGACCCTCAGGCCCCATCCGCCCAGCCGCAGCAGCCGCTCGGCGCAGCGCTCCAGCTCCTCCAGCTCCCGCTCGTACGGAGTGGAGATCGTCCGCTCCCAGTTGCCGATGCGCGAGTCGGCGATCGAGGCCTTCAGCCCCGCGCCCGACAGCAGCCTCCGGGCCTTGCCGGTCAGCGCGTCGTCCCAGTCGGCGAACGCGGCTCCGTCCGCCGAGCGCAGCTCCAGCTCCGTCCAGCCGAGCTCCGCATGGACCCGCGCCTGCTCCTCCAGCGAGGACGACGCCTCGTCGCCGATGCCCGACAGGGCGATGCCGCCGCGCTCAAGCATGCTGCGGCTCCTGGGCCAGGAACGAGACGACCGACCGGATGACGGCATCGACGTCGCCGTCCGGCATCTCGGGATAGAGCGGCAGCGCCAGCGAGCGGCTCGCGAACCGCTCGGCGCCGGGATAGTCTCCCGGACGGGCGCCGAGATCCGCGAACGCCGGCTGCAGCGGCAGCGCCGCCGGATAGTACACCTGCGTCTCCACGCCCGCCTGCTCCAGCTCCGCGCGCAGCTCGTCGCGCCGCTCGGCCTGCACGACATAGGTGTAGTACATGCGGCTTTCGTGATCGTCCACCGTCACGAGAAGCCTCGGGTCCAGCCCTGCGAACGCCTCGTGATAGCGGGCCGCAAGCTCGCGGCGGCGCTCCAGCAGCTGCCCGATGCGGCCGAGCTTGTGCAGCAGATAGCCGGCCAGCACCTCGTCCATCCGGCTGTTGTAGCCGAGCCGATGATGGAGGAAGCGGGTGACGCCGTCCTGCCCGTGGTTGCGCAGCATGCGGCAGCCGCGGGCGAGCTCCTCGTCGTCGGTCACGATGACCGCGCCGTCGCCGATGCCGCCGAGCGGCTTGGCCGGGAAAAAGGAGTACAGCCCCGCGTCGCCGTGGCGTCCGGCCGGAATGCCGCGCTGGGAGGCGCCGAGCGCGACCGCGCTGTCCTCCAGCACGAGCAGCCCGCGTTCTCGGGCGACGGCGCGGATCGCCTCCATGTCGGCCATGACGGAGAACAGATGCGTCGGGATGACGATCCGGCTCTGCGGCGTGACGCGCCGCTCGAGATCGGCCGGATCCATCATGCCGGTGCGCGGATCGGCGTCGACGAACACCGGATTCGCCCCGAGCAGCCGGATCGCGCTCGCCGTGGAGATGAACGAGAACGCCGGCGTCAGCACGTCGACGCCCGGACCCGCGCCCATCGTCCGCAGCAGCAGCACGAGCGCCGACGTGCCGTTCGCCGCCGCGACCGCGTGGGCCGCGCCGGTATAGGCGCAGATCGCCTCCTCCAGCCGCCGCACGTCTTCCTTGAGGATGAACTGGTCGGTCGTCCCCGAGCGGTACACCAGCTCCTTGATGAGGTCCTTGTCCGGCGCGAACCGCGCGCTGTAGTTGAAGAACGGCACGTTCATCGTGCAGCCACCTCCGCGTAGAATTCCTGGACGGCCCGGCAGACGAGCCTCGCCTCCTCGTCGGTCAGATCGGGATACATCGGCAGGCCGACGGCGCGTCCGGCAGCCCGCTCCGCATGCGGGAGCTGCCCCGGGCGTCCGCCCAGCTCCGCGAACGCCGGCTGCAGATGCAGCGGCAGCGGATAATACACCTCCGTGCCGATGCCCCTCGCCGTCAGATGCTCCACGAGCCCGTCGCGGTCGTCCGCTTCGATCAGATACACATAGTAGACGGCGTTCGCCGCTTCCGAGCCGGCCTGGATGACCGGCGTCGACACCTGCGGCACGGCCGCCAGCTCGCGGTCGTACAGCGCGGCCAGATGGGCGCGGCGGGCGATGTTCGCCGCCAGCGACTCCAGGCGCACGGCGATGACCGCCGCCTGCACGTCGTCCATGCGGCTGTTCCAGCCGATCTCGTGGTGGATGTACGGCTGCCCGGCCTCCTGTCCGTGGCTGCGCAGCCGGCGGGCGCGGGCCGCCAGTCCCGCGTCGTCCGTCAGGATCATGCCGGCGTCGCCGATCGCGCCCAGCGTCTTCGTCGGGAAGAACGACAGCACGCCGCCGCGTCCGTGCAGCCCGGCATGCACGCCGCCGCTGAACATGCCGATCCCCTCGGCGCTGTCCTCCAGCACCTGCAGTCCGTGGCGCCGCGCGATGTCGAGGATCGCCGGCATGTCCGCCATCTGCGTGAACAGATGGACCGGCATGATCGCCCGCGTGCGCTCGGTGATCCTGGCCTCGATCCCGGCCGGGTCGATCGCGTAGGTGGCCGGATCGATGTCGCAGAACACCGGGGTCGCGCCGGCGTGAGCGACGCAGGATGCCGTCGCGAAGAAGGAGTAGCCCGGGACGATCACCTCATCGCCGGGACCGATGCCCGCGGCCTGCAGCAGCAGGATGAGCGCGTCGGTCGCGTTGCCGACGGCAATCGCGTGGCGAGCTCCCGTATAGCGCTCCAGCGCCTGCTCGAGCCGCGCGACCTCCGGTCCGTTCGTGAACTGGCCCCCGTCGATGACCCGGTCCAGCCGCTCCGACAGCCGGGGCCACGCTTCCTCGAAGGAGCGCGCTCCCGTATAAAAGGCAATGCTCATGATCGATGCCCCTCTCTGGCGTCTTGGCCTCTTTTTCGTTGCTCAGCCGCCGGCGGCTGCCGGACGGGCCGGCCGCTCGCGGGCGGGAATCGCCTTGGCGTCTTCCAGAACCTTCATGACCGCGCGGTTGAAAGCGGCGCCGCTGAGCGGACTCGATCCGATGCCGGCGTAATAGAGATAGAACTCCTCCAGCACGGCCGTCAGCGGATCGTCCTCCAGCCATAGCTGCTCGACGATCCGTCCGTCCCGGCTCCTCACCTCGAGCCAGGAATAGCTGTCGTCGCCGCTGGCCGGGAAGTAGCCGGTCACGGCCGCGTCGTCGAATTCCAGCTCGAGCCTGCGCTCCCGCACCGGGCTCATGAGATCCGAGCGGATGCGGGAAACGGCGCCTGCGGCATGCTGCAGCGTCAGCTCGGCCCGTCCGAGCAGCGGCAGCCGCCGCTCGCCGACGACCATGTCCTCGGCCGCCGCGCCTGTCACCTGCGCCGCCTCGCCGCCGAGCGCGAGCGCCAGCGCGGCCAGATGCGGCAGCTCGACGTCGAACGCGCTGTCGTGGCCCGGCTGCCGCAGGCTGCGGGACAGGCGGGCCTTGTTCTGGCAGGCGTCGATGCTCCGCAGCCTTCCGAGGCGGCCGCTGTCCATCCGCTGGCGGATCGTCTTGTAGAGCGCGCTGGACAGCCAGTTCGCCACGACGAGCAGATCCAGGCCGCAGCGCCGCTGCAGCGACAGGATCGCATCCGCCTCCTCCAGCGTGCCGGCCAGCGGCTTTTCGACGATCAGCCGACGGTAGCCGTGCCGCGCCGCCTGCTCCGCCGCCTCGGCATGCTGGCCCGGCGGCGTGCACACATGCACGACCGTCCGCTCCGGCGGGTAGTCGCGCGCCGCCTCCGGCCAGCCCGCCAGCAGCGCCGCGTCCGGCGGAGCCGCCTCCTCCCCCGTCAGCCCCGGATCGAGCACGCCGACCGGGCCTTGCAGGCGCCCCCGCAGCGACGGCAGCGCCGCCGCCTTGCGCAGGCAGGGCAGATGCAGCTCGCGGCCCGCGCGGCCGAAGCCGACGAGCAGCGACCGCAGCGGCTCAGACATGCTGGGCCTTGCCGGTCGCCTGCTTGAGCTCGCCGATGAATCGGCCGACCTCGGCCTCGACCTGATCCGCCGGCGTGCGGCGGATCAGGTTGACGAGCGCGCTGCCGACGATCGCCCCATCGGCGTAGCGGCTGACCTCCTCCACATGGCCGGCATGGGAGATGCCGAAGCCGACCGCGAGCGGCAGCTCCGTCCGGCGGCGGACCTCGTCCAGGAAGCGCTCCAGCTCCTCCGGCATCCGCTCCCGCTCGCCGGTCACCCCGGCGACCGAGATGCAGTAGAGGAAGCCGCTGCCCTGCTCGACCACCGCCTGCGCCCGCTCCGGCGTCGTCGTCGGCGCGATGAAGAAGATCAGGTCCAGCCCTTGCGGACGGAACACGTCGACCCAAGGCGCGGCCATCGTCGACGGAAGATCGGGGATGATGAAGCCGTCCACGCCGGCCAGCGCCGCGTCATGGGCCAGCTTCTCCAGGCCGTAGGCGAGAAAGGAATTCGCATAGCCCATCAGCGCGACCGGCAGCTCCAGCCCCTCGCGCCGCATTCCGGCGACCGTCTCCAGGCAATCGCGCAGCCGGGTGCCGCCAAGCACGGCCTGCAGGCTCGCCTCCTGGATGGCCGGGCCGTCGGCGAGCGGATCGGCATAAGGCACGCCGAGCTCGATCATGTCCGCGCCCGCATCCGCGATCGCGCGGATCAGTCCCGGCGTGCTTCCCGGCTCGGGGTAGCCGCATGGCAGATAAGGGATGAGCGCCTTCTCGCCGCGCTCCTTCAGCCTGCTGAACATCGTTTCGATCCGGCTCATGCCCTCGCTCCTTCCAGCTCCAGCTTGTCCAGCGCCTCGATGGCCTGGCTCAGATCCTTGTCTCCGCGCCCCGACAGGTTGACCAGCACGATCTGTCCCGGCTCCATCGACGGCGCCAGCTTCAGCGCGTGCGCCACCGCATGGGCCGACTCCAGCGCCGGCAGGATGCCCTCCGTCCGGCACAGGCAGCGGAACGCCTCCAGCGCCTCGCGGTCGGTCGCCGACGTGTACTCCACGCGGCCGCTGTCCTTGAGGTAGCTGTGCTGCGGGCCAGCGCCCGGATAATCGAGGCCCGGCGCGATGCTGTGCGTCTCGCGGATGCCGCCGTGCTCGTCCTGCAGCATGTAGGTCAGGCTGCCCTGGATGATGCCGAGCGTGCCCTGCACGAGCGGAGCCGCGTGCTTGCCCGACTCCAGCCCCTCGCCGGCCGCCTGCACGCCGATCAGGCGCACCGCGGGGTCGCTCAGGAAGCCGCTGAAGATGCCGATCGCGTTGCTGCCGCCGCCGACGCAGGCGACGACCGCGTCCGGCAGCCGGCCCTCCGCCTGCAGCAGCTGCTCGCGGGCTTCGCGGCCGATGACGGACTGGAAGTCGCGCACGATCTCGGGAAACGGCTGCGGTCCGACCGCCGAGCCGAGCAGGTAATGCGTCGTGTCGACGTTCGCGATCCAGTCGCGGATCGCTTCGCTGATCGCGTCCTTGAGCGTCTGCTGTCCGAGCGTGACGAGCCTCAGGTCGGCTCCGAGCAGCTTCATGCGCTGCACGTTCGGTGCCTGGCGGGCCGCATCGACCGCGCCCATGTAGACGACGCATTCGAGGCCCAGCTTGCAGCAGGCGGTCGCGACCGCGACGCCGTGCTGGCCCGCTCCGGTCTCCGCGACGATGCGCTTCTTGCCCATGCGCTTTGCCAGCAGCGCCTGCGCCAGCGCGTTGTTGATCTTGTGCGCGCCGGTATGGGTCAAGTCCTCCCGCTTGAGGTACACGCGCGCTCCGCCCCGCTCTCCGCTCAGCCGCTCCAGCGGCGTGATCGGCGTCGGCCGGCCGACGAACTCCCGCAGCAGCCGGTCGATCTGCGCAAGGAACGTCCCGTCCTCGCGGACGGCCGCATACTCCCGCTTCAGCTCCTCCAGATTGCGAATCAGCGTCTCCGCGACGAATGCCCCGCCGAACGGGCCGTAGAACTCGTTCATCCCGCCACTCCTTCCTTTCCTGCCGCAGCCTCTTCGGCCGCTCCGCCTTCCGCCTCTCGTCCGACGAAGCGGCGCACCGCCTCGCCCGGATCGGCGGCGCTCAGAATCGCCTCGCCGACGAGCATCGCGTCGAACCCGTCGCTTTGCGCCTGCAACGCATCAGAGCGAGAATGCATGCCGCTCTCGCTTACGGTGACGATGTCCTCCCCGAGCAGCGCCCGGATTTGGCCCGCCCGCCGGATGTCCACCTCGAACGTCTGCAGGTCGCGGTTGTTGATGCCGACGATTTTCGCTCCGGCGCCAAGCGCCCGCTCCGCGTCGGCCGGCGTGAAGCATTCCGCGATGACGCCCATGCCCAGCTCTCCCGCCAGCGCGAGCAGCTCGGCCAGCTGCCGGTCGTCCGGCACCGAGCGCACGATGACGAGCGCCGCGTCCGCGCCGACCGCGCGGGCCTCGAGGATCTGGTACTCGTCCACGATGAAGTCCTTGTACATCACCGGCAGCGACAGCCCGCCGAGATTGGCCACCTGCTCCACGACAGACGCTCCGTTGCCGAAAAACGCCTCGTCCGCCAGCACCGAGATCGCGCTGGCTCCGCCCGCCTCATACGCCCTCGCCAGCTGCTCCGGCTCGAACTTCGCGCGGAATTCCCCCTTCGACGGCGACTTGCGCTTGATCTCGGCGATCAGCGAGATGCCCGGCGCCTTCAGCGCCCCTCGGAAATCCCGCGGCGCTCTCGCCGCAGCCAGCTTGTCCCGCAGCCGCGCGGCGCTCGCCTCTCTTTTTTTGCGCTCCAGCTCTACACGCTTGTGGGCTACGATTTCGTCCAGCATGAACATGCCTAGCCTTCAGCTCCTTCCCGATAGGCGGAAGTCCGCCGATTTCGGCCGATTGCGCGCGCGTTTGGGCGCGGCTCTTGCCTGCTGATGTAAAAGGATGGGGAAACTGCGTCCATCATAGTCAAAACGGCCGCATCGTCATATGCCCTAAATTGGGTATTGTAGGAGCCGATTGCCCGCGCTTCCAGGCGGGGCAAGAGCCTATCGCTTCAAAAACCGGATGAAGAACTCCCCTTTATGGTTCACGCCGGTCTTTGCATATATTTTTTTGATGAACGTCCGCACCGTCTGCTCGGCAATGCCGAGCCGATCCGCGATCTCCTCCACGGTCAGCCCCTCCAGCCAGTCGCCGGCGACCTGCATTTCGCGGAAGGTCAGCCGATGCTCCTCCAGCCGCTTTTGGACCGTGTCCGGATCGGACGCCGCACGCTCCGTCCGCCCCTCTACGGAGCGCGCCAGCTGCTGCAGCAGCGGCACGCGGAACGCAAGCTCGCCGCTCGGCGGGCTGCCGAGCGCCACGTATCCGCTGGTCCGAGCCTCCCGCCGCAGCGGCGAGCAGATCCAGGACAACGCCCCGAAGGCCCGCTTGTCATGCTCCAGCCCTTCGACGACGGACAGCCGGCCGGTCGCCATAGCCAGCGCTACCGCATTGCGGCCCGCCTGCTCCCGCGCCAGGCTGGCCCCGGCGCGCAGTCCGGCCTCCCCCAGCCGGGACGTCAGCCGGCTTTCGCCTTGGATATGGCGCACGACGCCCGCTTCATCCGCATAGAGGAACAGATGCGGCTTGACGAGCGTCAGCTTCTCGATCTCTCCGGCCAGCTTCCGGATTGCCTCCGCATGCTTGGCATGCGGGCCCAAATCCGTCTTTTCCTTCTGTTCTCCGGGCCTCTCCCGTTCCTGCTTGTCCGCCGGGTTCCTGTCGAAGTCGTCGACGGTGCACCAGGGCTTGAGCGGCTTGCGTATCGCGCGTATTCCTGCTTCCCTTCTCCTCATCGCTGCCTCCTCTGTCGGTGTCAGATCTTCCCCGTGCTGCAGAGTTCCCCCTTTTTCGCATCGGATTAAATGAATCCTAGCAAGTTGGCGATGAAAAAACTGTCGAATCCCATAAATTTTAATTTAATTGCCTTAAATTGGTTCAAATGATACGAAAAAACCCTGGGCGCCGAAGCGTCCAGGGTCAAGGGATCGAAGGTATTCATTAGGTCTCCAGAACGACAACAGCCGAAGCGAGCTGCCGCTCATGCGTGATGCTGACATGCAGCGCCGCCGAAGGGCCGAGCCCGAGGGCGGCCGCGGAGCGGGCGGAGAGCCGGCAGACCGGCTTGCCCGACGGCGCGCGCAGGATCGAGACGTCGCGGAAGCCGGCGCTCGCTCCGATGCCGCAGCCGAGCGCCTTGACGGCCGCTTCCTTGGCGGCGAAGCGGCCGGCGGCGAACTCCGCCAGCCTGCGCCCCGCAAGGCCGGCGGCAAGCTCCAGCTCCTCGTCGGTCAGAATGCGGCGGAGGAATTTCGCTCCGGCCTCGCCTGCGAGCATCCGCTCCACGCGGCCGATGTCGCATAGATCATGGCCGATGCCGGCGATCATCGGACGTGCCTCAGATGCCCGGGATCGGGGCGCGCTTGTGCATCGTCTTGACGTACTGCTTCTCCAGCAGCTCGCGCGCGGCATCCGGAATCTCGCGGCCTTCCAGATAGGCGCTGTTGTCGTCGTACTTGATGCCGAGCTCGCCCTCGTCGGTCTGGCCTTCCCAGAGGCCGGCCGTCGGAGCCTTGTCCTGGACGCTCCGCGGCACGCCGAGCGCGGCGGCCAGCTGGCGCACCTGATGCTTGTTGAGCGTGCTGAGCGGAGTGATGTCGACCGCTCCATCGCCCCATTTGGTGTAGAAGCCGGTGACCGCCTCGGACGCGTGGTCCGTGCCGACGACGAGCAGATTGAGCTCGCCGGCCAGCGCATACTGGGTCACCATGCGCGTGCGCGCCTTGATGTTGCCCTTGACGCCCCGGTTCACATGGCGGGACAAGCCGATCGACTTGAGGGCGTGCTCGACCTCGAGCGCGATCTCGTCCACCGCCTCGGCGATGTTCGTCTCGACGCGGTGCTTGAGCTCGAACGCCTCGGCGACCTCATAGCTGTGCGCGATGTCCGACTGCTCGCCGTAAGGCTGGAATACGCCAAGCGTCATGTACTCGCGGCCCTTCTCCTGCGTCAGCTCGTCCGTCGCGCGCTTGCACAGGCCGGCGGCCACGGCGCTGTCGATGCCGCCGCTGATCGCGATCAGCAGGCCCGAAGCGCCGGCGCCGACGACATACTCCTTGAGGAAGTCCACCCTGCGGCGGATTTCCTGCTCCGGATCGATGCTCGGCTTGACGCCGAGCGCGGCTATGATTTCCTGCTGCATGCTCATGGCTTTGTTCCTCCTTCGAAAATCGGCGGGACGATCAGCGGCAGTAGCGGTCGAACGCGCTCGTCAGCTCGGCCGAGATGTCCGCCGCGGAGCGGTTCTCGATCTGATGGCGCTCGATGAAGTGCACGAGCTCGCCGTCCTTCATCAGCGCGATGGAAGGAGAGGACGGCGGGTACGGCGCGAAGTATTCGCGGGCTTTGGCCGTCGCTTCCTTGTCCTGGCCGGCGAACACCGTGTACAGATGATCCGGCGTGATGTCATGGCCCAGCGCGTCGGCGACGCCTGGACGGCATTGTCCCGCGGCGCAGCCGCAGACGGAGTTGACGACGACGAGCGCCGTGCCCTTGGCCGTCGGCAGCTTCTCCTCGACCTCCTCCGGAGTGCGCAGCTCTTGGATGCCGAGGCGCGTCAGCTCGTCCCTCATCGGCTGCACCATATCAAACATGTATCGCTCAAAAGACATCGACATTTGAAACCCACACCTTTCGGGGAAATGGAATTGGCATTATCCCCGCTATTATACCCGATTGCCGGCGCCAGGGAAACGCCGCCCGCGCCGGCCGGCGGCGGCCAGTCCGGCCGGCCGCCAAAAAAGCCGCCTCATTCCTGCGCGGGAACGGGCGGCGCGGCGAAGCTCAAGGCTCCTGCGGCGGCTTGACGCCGCTTTCGGCCGAATGCTCGGGATGCTGGAGCGGACCGGGCTCCGGCGCCTCGCCCTGCTCGAACAAGGCGCGGTTCTGCGCGGTCTGGAAGCCGATGTCCTTGTACGGATGCACCCACTCGTCGCCGGCCATGACAGCCGGATCGGTCTCCTCCGACCACTGCTCGAGCGGCGACTGCGGCGAGGCGTATTCGTGGTCGCCGATCTTCACCCCGTACCGGTTCACAAACGGCTCCCGCGGCCCTCTGCCGCTGCGGAAGCGGGGCAGGAAGTCGATCTCGAACGGATCCAGACGGGGATCGTCCGCCATCAGATCGAGGGACGGTTCGGTCCGTCCAGCTTCTTGTCGTAGCCGGGCGATCCCGGCGCGGCTGTTTTGCGCCCCGCCTGCTGCTCCTGCTTTTGCTGCTCCTTGGAGTCGTTGCTCGGATTGGCCATCGTATGCGTTCAGCTCCTGTCGGTTATAGACGCGGCCGCTTGCTGCCGCTATGGGGCTAGTATGCCGTTCGCGGCAGCGGACTATGCCCCGGAGCGGAGCTAGCCGGCGTCCGGCCCGCGCAGGCGGAGCCCGTCCCGGACGGGACTGTCGAAGACGACCTTGAACACGGTGCCCCGGCCCGGCTCCGAATCGACGTCGATGCGGCCGTTGTGGCGCTCCGCGATGCTCAGGCAAAGCGGCAGGCCGAGGCCCGTTCCGCGCGCCTTGGTCGTATAGAACGGCTCGAACAGGCGGGCGAGCTTGTCCGGCGGGATGCCTTCTCCGTCATCCTCCACCGACAGCTCCACGGCCGAGCCGCTGAAGCGGGTCGCGATCCGCAGCACGCCTTTTTCCCCCATCGCCTCCATGCCGTTGCGGGCCAGATTGAGGACGAGCTGCTTGATTTCCTTGCCGTTGAGCTCAAGCGTCGGAATCTCGTCGGCGAGGCTCAGCTCGATCGACTGTCCGCGCAGGTTGGCGTCGGCCCACAGCAGCGGCAGCAGCTCCTGGACGATGTCGTGGAGAGAGCCCTGCTCCTTGGAGATAACGCGGTTCTGCGCCAGCGAGAGGAAGTCGTTGATGATGGCGTTCGCCCGGTCCAGCTCGTCGATGACGATGCGGAAATACTCCTGCTGGCTGTCCGGGCTGCGCTCGCGCATCAGCTGCACGAAGCCGCGGATGACGGCCATCGGATTGCGGATCTCATGCGTGATGCTGGCGGCCATCTGGCCGACAAGGCTCAGCCTTTCCATCCGTCCGAGCTCGTCCCTGAGCTGGGTCAGCTCGGTGACGTCCTGCACGACCATCGCCGCTCCCGTCACGATGCCGGCCTGCAGGTTGCGGATCGGGAACGCCGTCGTCAGGTAGGAGCGCTCGCCCTCGACGAGTATCGTCGACGGAGACATGCTGCCCTTCATCGCTTCGTCGAACAGCTGCTTGAACGGCTCCTGGCTGCGGAAGAACCGTTCGTACGGCATGCCGGCGAACTCCAGCTTGCTGCGGCCCTTCAGCGCCTGGCCGCTGAGGCGGATCGCCGCGTCGTTGAGATGCGAGATCCTGCCGTCCGCGTCCACGAGCACCGTCCCCATCGTGCCCATCGCCATCTGGTCGATGAACTGCTGGAGCTTGTGGACCTCGTTCATATAATTGGAAGACATCCGCCGCAGCTGATGCTGCAGCTGGTAATGCTGGATGACCTGGTGGATCGTATACAGCGTCAGCGATACGGCGATGTAGCTGATGAACGCGATGACGGCGATATCGCCTGCGGCCGAGGCGAGGCGATCCGGCTCGAACTGCCGGATATAGCCGGCATAAAGAAACGCGTGATAAGCTCCCCCGACCGTCAGCAGCAAGAGCAGGATCTTGTACTTTTCCTTGAGCCGCGCGAGCTGGAACGGCCGGATCGTCAGCAGCAGCACCGGCACGGCGATCAGCAGGAACAGGACGAAGCCGAGCGTCTCCCCGCCGTCGTCGAGCTGCGGCAGCCGCAGCGCCGCATAGATCGTGGACATCGTCGCCAGTCCCGGCACCCCGCCGTACAGGGAGCCCATGAGGAAAGGAATGTACCACAGGTTCAAGTCGAAGCCGAAGCGGGTCGTCTCGGTGAGCAGGACGCAAGCCGCGAGCGAGGCTCCGTAAGCGATGGTGAAGAAAGGAATCGAGCTGCGGCCCTGGTTCAGCCGATACATCCATAGCTGATAGAGGAATACGGGCAACAAGGAGACGAAGGCCTGCAGTATCAATTTTTCCCACATTGACGCAGAAGGTTCCCCCCTTTGCGAGCCGTCTTGCATAACTCCGATTAAAGCACAGGAGGGGAATTTTGACAATCAAGAGTTTGCATAAATCCACATCTTGACCGTCTCGATCACTTCCTCCCGGCGCTCGTCATGATGCAGCTCGTGGTAGCCCCTCTCCCAGCGCCGGAAGGTACAGCGCGGACCGAGCGCGTCCGCCAGCTCCTCGCTCGCCCGCAGCGATGTCACCCGATCCTCGGTGCCGTGCAGCAGCAGCGCCGGCACGGCCAGCCTGCCGGCGTCGGAGAGCGCGCGCTTTCCGGCGGCCGTCACCGCCCGGTACATCGAGACACTGATCCGGGTATGGCAGAGCCGATCCATGACGCTGCCCGCCACCGTATGGACTCCAGGGCGATACAGGTCCCGCTGCTTGATGCCGGTCGGCAGGGCAAAGGTCGGCCGGAAGCGGCCGATCCAGGACGCCGCCGCTTCGGAGACGCGCGATGGCGGCGAGGCGAGGCGGAGCCAGGGGCTCGTCAAAATGAGGCCCGCGAGCGGCAGCTCGCGCTCGAGAGCGGCCGCGAGCGCGACCGCTCCGCCCATGCTGTGCCCGTACAGGAACAGCGGCGCATCCGGCCACAGGCGCGCCGCCTCGGCCACCGCCCGCGCCGCGTCGGCCGTCAGCCGCTCCATGCTGTCCGCGTGCCCGCGCGGTCCCGGAGAGCGTCCATGGCCGCGCTGGTCGTAGGCGAGCACGGCGATGCCCGCCTCCGCCAGAGCCTGCGCGAGCTCGGCGTAGCGGCCGCTATGCTCGCCCATGCCGTGTACGAGGCAGACCGCCGCCCGCGGCTTGACGCGGCTGGGCGATGCCTTCGGCGCTGCGAGAAACGGCTCCGGCCGCTCGGCGCGGCTTGGATTTTTTCCGGTTCCCCTGGAGCCGTCCGAAGGCTCCTGGCGACCGGGCGATGCCGCCCGCCTGTCCGTCTCCTGCCGCTCCGGCGGCCGGCTCTCCTCCTCCGCCTGCGGCTCCTGGCTCCATCCACTCCGCTTCGCCTCATCCTCCGCCTGCGGCTCCAGGCTCCATCCATGCAGCCTCGCCCCATCCTCCGCCTCAAGCGCCAGCTCCCGCATCGCCATCCGCTCCTTTTCGCTTTGCTTCCGCATTTGATACACTGATTGTAGCCTATTGTCTCAAAAGGAGAGAAGCATCAAGAATGGCAAGCAAGGATAGATTCGACGTCATCATCATCGGAGGAGGGCCGTCCGGCCTGATGGCCGCCGCGGCCGCAGGCCGCGAGGGAGCGCGCGTGCTGCTGCTCGACAAGGGCAGCAAGCTCGGACGCAAGCTGGCCATATCCGGAGGCGGACGCTGCAACGTCACCAACAACAAGGAGCCGCAAGAGCTGATCCGGTACATCCCGGGCAACGGCAAGTTCCTGCACAGCGCGCTGTCGGAGTTCGGCAGCCGCGAGATCATCGGCTTTTTCGAGGCGCTCGGCATCCGGCTCAAGGAAGAGGACCGCGGGCGCATGTTTCCCGTGTCGGACAAGGCCAAGACCGTCGTCGACGCGCTCGTCGCCTCCGTGCGATCGAGCGGCGTCGAGACGCGATTGAACGAAAAGGCCGCCGGGCTGCTCATCGCGGATGGACGCATCCGCGGCGTCCGGCTGAGCGACGGACAGGAGCTGCGCTCCGCGGCGGTCGTCGTGGCGACCGGCGGCAAGTCGGTGCCCCACACCGGCTCGACCGGAGACGCCTACCCTTGGGCGGAGGCCGCTGGCCATTCGGTGACGGAGCTGTATCCGACCGAGGTGCCGCTGACGTCGGCCGAGCCTTTCATCCGCGATCGCCGGCTGCAGGGGCTGTCGCTCCGCGGCGTCGTCCTGACGGTGTGGAGCGCCAAGGACAAGCGCCTCACCGAGCAGGAGGGCGACATGATCTTCACCCACTTCGGCCTGTCCGGCCCGGCCGCGCTGCGATGCAGCCAATTCGTCGTCAAGGAGCGCAAAAAAAGCGGCGCTCCGGAAGTCCGGATCACCGCCGACCTGTTCCCCGACCGCTCGGCGGACGAGCTGTACGGCGAGCTGCTGGCGCTCGCCGCGGCCGAGCCGCGCAAGGCGTTCAAGAACGTGCTGCCGCCGCTCATGCAGGAGCGGATGGCGGAGTTTTCGCTGGAGCGCTCCGGGATCGACCCGGCCGTCACGTACGACAACCTGAACCGCTCGCTGCTGCAGGACTACGCGCGGCTGCTCAAAGCGCTGCCCATCCTCGTGAACGGCACGCTGTCCATCGAGGAAGCGTTCGTCACGGGCGGCGGCGTCAACCTGAAGGAGATCCATCCGAAAACGATGGGCTCCAAGCTCGTGCACGGCCTTTATTTCTGCGGGGAGGTGCTGGACCTGCACGGCTTCACCGGAGGCTACAACATCACGTCTGCGTTCACGACCGGCCGCCATGCCGGCCTGAGCGCCGCCCTCCAGGCGTTGGAGGACCGCGCCGAGGCGCAGCGGAGCCGATCGGAATGATTCCGCTCCGCTAAAAAACGAACGGGTCGAGCGGCGCAGATGCGCCCTCGACCCGTTTTTGCTAGCGGCGATGGCTTGCTTCGCTTCAGCCGTGCACGTCGCCCGAGAAATAGCTGAGCGAGCCTTCCTGCTCCGGGAAGGCCGACTCTCCCTCGGTCGCTTCGTCGCGGTTGCGCAGATCGCTTCCGTCCGAGGCGCCGGTCGAGATGCCGGTCGAAGCGCCGTCATAGCCGAAGCCCTCCTCCCAAGCGACAAGATCCTCGTTGACGAGATGGGCCGGGATCGGAATGACGTCCTGCTCCTGCACGTCCAGCTCGCCCCCGTGGGCGAAAGCGATCTCCAGCGCCGACGTCAGGTCGCTGCCGCGCAGCGACAGCCCGACCTCCTGCGCGCCTTGCGCAGCGGCGTCATACCCGAGCTCCAGCAGCGTAGCGGCCGCGACGGAGGCGGACTCCGCATCGTGGAATCGGAACAGCAAGCGGCGGTCAGTCATGGCTTTAGTCTCCTCTGCTCGAAGCGGAATCGAACCGGCTTTTGGCCGTTCTTCCATACGGTAACCATCCCCGCGCCAGTTTATGAGCGGCTGAATGGTGGAGCGGCTGAATGGTGGAGCGGCGGAACGATGGAACCGGCAGGTCAGAAGAGCGGCAAATCGAGGGGCAGCGGATCGGAGGAGCGGCGGAACAGCGTAGCGCCGAGGATGCTGGGTGCTGTTTCGCCGCCGCCGACATCGAGCGCCTGACCTGTCGGTGCGGCATCAGGCATTGACTCGCCCCGGTTGAGGATGGCTGGAGAACTAACGATACTGCGCGACGCTATCTGGCCAAAACCGAGCATTTTGAAAATGTAACGATACTCACGAGCGCTATGGACGCAAAATGAGGCGTATTGGCTCCTTCACTGAGTAAATAGCGTTTCTCCGTATCGTTAGCCGCAGGAAAGCACGATTATAGGCAAAATAGCGCTCCTCTGTATCGTTAGCCTATCCCGGTCCGGAACCGCACGCCGGTGCAGCCTTCACGGACGCCGACTTGCCGGTCCTCGATCCGCCCGCTGACCGATCATTCGCCGAACGAGCGGCAATTTCGGTCCTCGATCCGCTGCCGACCGCCGCCCCCTGACATCAAAAAAGCGGGAAGAAGACGGAGGGTTTCCGTCTTCTTCCCGCTTGTTCATTCATCCAAATCGACCGAGGCAGCAGCACGCCGCTGCGCCAGCATACGACGCTCCGCCGGCCAACTGCGGCCATCGCGCAGCTCCGCCGGCCAGCCCCGGCCAGCCCGCAGATCCACCAGCCGCGGCCAGCCGCCGCCGACAACGATCTAGCCCTGCGCCAGACCCTCGCGGAACCGGCCGAGGCCGGCGCTGAGCGAGCGCGTCGCCTCGTACACCTGCCGGTACAGCGGATAAAGCTCGCGGTACGCGGCCGCCGCCTCCGGCTGCGGCTCGTACGTGCGGCCGCGCCGCACGAATGCCGCCGCGCAGGACGCCAGGTCCGGGAACCAGCCGCAGCCGGCCGCAGCCAGCATCGCCGCCCCGAGGCCGGGGCCTTGCTCGTTCTCGAGCGCCGTCACCGGCAGGCCGAACAGATCCGCCTGGATCTGCAGCCAGTCGGGATTTTTCGCGCCTCCGCCGATCGAGACGATCGAGCGGATGTCGCGTCCCGCCTCGCGGTAGATCGTCAGCGTGTCGTTCAGCGAGAACGTGATGCCCTCCATGACGGCCCGCGCCAGATGCTCGCGGCGATGGCCGCCGTCGAGCCCGATGAAGCTGCCGCGGATGTCGGCGTCCGCATACGGCGTGCGCTCGCCCGCCAGATACGGCGCGAACAGCAGCCCGCCGGAGCCGGGCGGCAGATCGCCCGTCCCAGCAAGCAGCTCGGCGTAGTCCAGGCCGCCCATGAGCCGCTTGAACCAGCTCATCGAGTAGCCTGCGCCAAGCGTGACGCCCATCGAGTAGAACGCGCCCGGCACGCCGTGGTTGAAGAAATGGACGCGGCCGCCATAATCGCGGTCCTGCTCGCCCTCATAGGAGAGCAGCACGCCCGAGGTGCCGATGCTGCACAGCGCCTCGCCCTCCTGCAGGATGCCGGCGCCGATCGCGCCGCAGGCATTGTCCGCCCCGCCGGCATAGACGCGCAGCGGACCGGCGAGGCCCGTGCGCTCCGCCAGCTCCGGCAGCAGCGTGCCGGTCTGCGCGGTCGACTCGACGAGCGGCGGGCACAGCTCCGCGCCGAGATCCAGCGCCGCGAGCACTTCCGGGCTCCAGCGCTGGTTCGGCACGTCGAGCAGCAGCGTGCCGGCAGCGTCGGACAGATCCATATGCAGCTCGCCGGTCAAGCGCAGCCGCACATAGTCCTTGGGCAGGACGAAGACGCGCCCCTGAGCGAACGTCTCCGGCTCATGCTTGCGCACCCACAGCAGCTTCGGCAGCGTGAAGCCCTCGAGCGCCGGATTGCGGGTGATGTCGAGCAGCCGCGTTCCGAGCGCGCGCTCGATCTCGCGGCACTCGGCCGTCGTGCGGGTATCGTTCCAGAGAATCGCCGGACGCAGCGGCTGCAGCTCGTCGCCGAGCAGCACGAGCCCGTGCATCTGCCCGGAAAAGCTGATCCCCTCGACCGTCCAGCCCTGCGGCAGGCCGGGAGCGGCGGACAGCTCGCCGAGAGCGGACAGCGTCGCCTCGACCCAATCCTCCGGACGCTGCTCGCTCCAGCCCGGTCGCGGGCTCGAGAGCGGATACTCGCGCGAAGCCTCGGCGGCGATGCGGCCGTCCTTGCCGACCAGCAGCGCCTTGACCGCGCTCGTGCCGAGGTCGATGCCGACGACGAACTCAGACACGGTAGATCACTTCGTTGAGCTTCGCCTTGATCTGCTCCAGGCGGCCCGAGCGGTTGTTCATCGGATTGTTCTGCAGCGCGTACTGCTCCAGCGAGGCGAGCGTCGCCTTGCCGCTGACGATGTCGGCGCCGATGCCTTGCTTGAACGTGGCGTAGCGCTCCTCGACGATGCCGTCGATGACGCGGTCCTCGATCAGCTTGGCGGCCGCCTTCAGGCCCCAGGCGAAGCTGTCCATGCCGGCGATATGGCCGAGGAACAGGTCATCCAGCTCGTAGGAGCCGCGGCGCACCTTGGCGTCGAAGTTGACGCCGCCGCGGCCGAGGCCGCCGGCCTTGAGCACCTCGTACATCGTAAGCGTCGTCGCATACAGGTCGGTCGGGAACTCGTCGGTATCCCAGCCGAGCAGCAGGTCCCCCTGGTTGGCGTCCAGCGAGCCGAGCGCGCCGTTGATCGCGGCGACGCGGATCTCATGCTCGAACGTATGGCCGGCGAGCGTCGCATGGTTCGCTTCGAGGTTCAGCTTGAAGTGGTCCTGCAGGCCGTATTTTTGCAGGAATGCCAGCGTCGTCGCCGCATCGAAGTCATACTGATGCTTGGACGGCTCCTTCGGCTTCGGCTCGATCAGGAACTGCGCGTCGAAGCCGATCTCGCGGGCATAGTCGATCGCCATCTTGTACAGGCGGGCCAGGTTGTCGAGCTCGAAGCCCATGTCGGTGTTCAGCAGCGTCTCGTAGCCCTCGCGGCCGCCCCAGAACACATAGTTCTCGGCGCCGAGCTCCTTGCCGACCTCGAGCCCTTTCTTGACCTGGGCGGCGGCGTAGGCGAACACGTCCGCGCTCGGAGCGGTTCCGGCTCCGTGCGTGAAGCGCGGGTTCGAGAACATGTTGGCCGTATTCCACAGCAGGCGGCGGCCGCTCGTCTTCATGCCGTCCTTGAGCAGGGCGACGATCTCGTCGAGGTTGCGGTTCGTTTCCTGCAGCGTGTCGCCTTCCGGAGCGATGTCGCGGTCATGGAAGCAGAAGAACGGCAGATCGAGCTTCTCGAGGAACTCGAAGTTCGCCTCGACACGGGCCTTGGCCAGATCCATGCCGCTGAAGCGGTCCCACGGACGCACCGCCGTGCCCTTGCCGAACGGGTCGGAGCCGTCGGCCGTGAACGTATGCCAGTAAGCGGCGGCGAAGCGCAGATGCTCCTCCATCGTCTTGCCGAGCACGACCTGCTTCGGATCGTAGTGGCGGAACGCGAGCGGATTGTCGGTGTCGCGGCCCTCGAACTGAATGCGGTTGATGCCGTTGAAGTAAGCCATGAATGATAGCCTCCCTAAAATAAGTGGATAGAATGTAAACGCTGTTATGCTGAGTTCTATCCGTAGAGTACCATCCCTTAACTTCGTTTGTCTACTAAACAAACCAAGTTTTTTATGTTATGCTTTCGAGGACATGGTATCGTAGTGTGCAGAACGAAAAGCGGCTGCAGCCGCTTCGACCCGAAGGAGACCGCAATGAAATCAACGACGACCGGCGATCCCGCCCTCATCCGCCGCATCAATACCGGCATCGCGCTCGACGCCGTGCTGAAGGGCGAGCCGCTCTCGCGCGCCGCGATCTCGGCCGGCACCGGCCTCAACAAGGCGACCGTATCGTCGCTCGTGCAGGACCTGCTCGACCGCGGCTTGCTGACCGAGACGGGCCAAGGCGCCTCAAGCGGCGGCCGCAAGCCCGTCATGCTGGAGTTCCGCGCCTCGGCCGGCTGCGCGATCGGCATCGACGTCGGCGCCACCTATCTGATGGGCGTGCGCGCCGACCTGCGCGGCGAAGTGCTGGCCGAGCTGCGGCGGCCGATGGAGGCCGCCGGCGGCCGCAGCGTCATGGAGCAGCTGATCGGCTTCATCGAGGAGCTGCTGCCGAAGCAGCCTCCGCAGCCGTACGGCGTCGTCGGCATCGGCATCGGCCTGCCGGGCATCGTCGACGGCGCCGGCTCGCTGCTGCTCGCGCCGCATATGGACTGGGAGCCGACTGAGGTCGCGCGCCGGCTGGAGGAGCGGTTCGGCGTGCCGGTGCATGCCGACAACGAGGCCAACTTCGGCGCCCAAGGCGAGCGCATCTTCGGAGCCGCCGCCGGCATCCGCCATCTCGTCTATGTGAGCGCGGGCATGGGCATCGGCACCGGCCTCGTGCTGGACGGCCAGCTGTACCGCGGCGCGTCCGGCTTCTCCGGCGAGCTCGGGCATCTGTCCATCCAGTTCGACGGTCCCGCCTGCCGCTGCGGCAACCGCGGCTGCTGGGAGCGCTTCGCCTCCGAGCAGGCGGCGCTCGAGTCCGCCGCCGCGATCGGCTGCGGCAGCCTCGAGGAGCTCGTGCAGCTTGCCGAGCAGGGACATTCCGAGGCGCTGCGCATCTGGGACGAGATCGGCTCGTACCTCGGCATCGGCATCGCCACGATCATCAACGTGTTCAATCCCGAGGCCGTGCTCATCGGCAGCCGCCTCAGCATGGCGGCCCGCTGGCTGGAGCCGGCCGTGCAGCGCGAGGTGCAGGCGCGCGCGCTGCCGTTCCACCGCCGCCAGGCGCGGGTCCGTTTCGCCGAGCTCGGCGACGGCTCGGCCGTGCGCGGAGCGGCCTGGCAAGCCGCGGAAGGCTTCCTCGCCCGCGTCAAGGCCGGCGAGGCGTAAACGCGCTCCCCGAGCGGCGGCACCGCCCGCGGCGCCTCTTCGCTCCGCAGCCGAAAATAAAGCGGCTTCGCCGCCTGTCCGGACCGGACAGGAGCGAAGCCGCTTTTTGGCATTTGAACCGGCTCAGACCGGCTTGACGAAGATCGAATACAGGAGCACCGCCAGGATGAGCAGCGGCGCGACATAACGCAGGCAGAACATCCAGGCCCGGTACCAGAAGCCGGTCAGGCCGGCTTCTTCGCCGGCGCGCTTCCATGCGTAGCCGGTGAACAGCGTCACGGCGAGTCCGCCGAGCGGCATGAGCACATAGGCGGTCGTGAAGTCGAACCAGTCGAAGATCGACTTGCCGAAGGGCGTCCAGCCGCTGAGCGGACCGGCGACGGACAGCCCGGCGGGAACGCCGAGCAGGAAGCTGACCGCGGCGATGATCGCCGCCGCCTTGCGGCGCGACCATTTCCAATAGTGCATCGCATAGGCGACCGGCACCTCGAGGATCGAGACGGCCGAGGTGAGCGCCGCGATCGCCAGCAGCAGGAAGAACAGGCCGCCGAACAACGAGCCGAGCGGCATCTGCGAGAACGAGGCGGGCAGCGCCATGAAGGCCAAGCCTACGCCTTTCTGCGGCTCGATGCCGTAGGAGAAGATCGTCGGGAAGATGATCAGGCCCGCGATCAGCGCGTAGCCGAGGTCGCCGACGCCGATCGCGACGGTCGCCTTGCCGAGCGACTGCTCCTTTTGCACGTAGGAGCCGTAGGTGAGCATGCAGCCCATGCCGAGCGACAGCGAGAAGAACGCATGGCCGAGCGCGATCAGCGCCGACTCGCCGGTCAGCACGGAGAAGTCGGGCTTCAGGAAGAAGTCGACGCCCTCCGCCGCTCCCGGCAGCGTCAGCGCGCGGACCATCAGCACGAGCAGGATGATCAGGAAGCCGGGGATGAGGATCTTGTTGAACTTCTCGATCCCGCCCGAGATGCCCTTGCCAACGATGATGCCGCAGACGATCATGACGACGAGCTGCCAGAACACAGGCCAGCCGCCTGCCGCGAAGTCGATGAAGTGCTGGTCGAAGTTCGTGCCCTTGCCGAGCGAGCCGATGACGGAGTCGACCGTGTACTGGAGCGTCCAGCCGGCGACGACGCCATAGTAGGAGATGATCAGGAACGCCGTCACGACGGACATGAAGCCGAACCATTTCCACTGCTTGTTGCCGGTCAGGTTGTAAAAGGAGCTGGCGGCGTTGCCGCGTCCGCCCCGGCCGATCGTCATCTCGGCGAGCAGCACCGGCAGCCCGACGAGGATCAGGCAGACGATGAACAGCAGGAAAAACGCCGCTCCCCCATACAAGCCTGTAATATACGGGAATTTCCACATGTTTCCGAGCCCGACCGAGCTACCGATCGCCGCCAGGATGAAGCCGGACGACGTGAAGCGCTCGGCTTTTTTGCTTTGTCCCAAAGCGGTTTCCTTTGGTTGTTTGTCCATCATGATGTCCTCCGACCGTTCGCTAAGTAAAATACAAAATACAGAATACAAATTTATCGAAAAACGCATGGCATGTCCACACCAAATCGAGCCAGCCGCCATTTTGATCCCGCTCGCATAAATTAACCTTTCTTTGCCAAAATAAACCGGGAGCAAACAGGCAAAGAAAGGATGTGGGCCATTTGGACCCGAACAAGCAGGGCAGCGAAGCCGATCGGACGCTGACGAACCGGCAGGGCCACCCGATTACGGACAACCAGAACATCCGCACGGTCGGAGACCGCGGTCCGTCGACCTTGGAGAACTACCATTTCATCGAAAAGATCTCGCATTTCGACCGCGAGCGCGTGCCGGAGCGCGTCGTGCATGCGCGCGGAGCAGGCGCCTACGGCGTCTTCGAGGCCTACGGCACTGTCGGCAGCGAGCCGGTCTCCAAGTACACGCGGGCCAAGCTGTTCCAGGAAAAAGGCAAGCAGACGCCGGTATTCGTCCGCTTCTCCACGGTCGTGCACGGCGGACATTCGCCGGAGACGCTGCGCGATCCGCGCGGCTTTGCCGTCAAGTTCTACACCGAGGACGGCAACTGGGATCTCGTCGGCAACAACCTCAAGATCTTTTTCATTCGCGACCCGCTCAAGTTCCCCGACATGGTGCATTCGTTCAAGCCCGATCCGGTGACGAACCTGAACGATCCGGAGCGCATGTTCGACTTCCTCTCCAACTCGCCGGAAGCGACGCATATGGTGACGTTCCTGTTCTCCCCCTGGGGCATCCCGGCCAACTACCGGCAGATGCAGGGCTCGGGCGTGAATACGTACAAGTGGGTCAACCAGGATGGCGTCGGCCATCTCGTGAAGTACCACTGGGAGCCGCTGAAGCAGGGGATCAAAAACCTGACGCAGGACGAGGCCGAGGCGATCCAGGCGAAAAATACGAGCCATGCGACGCAGGACCTGTACGAGGCGATCGACCGCGGCGACTATCCGGAGTGGGAGCTGAACGTGCAGATTCTCGAGGACGACGAGCATCCCGAGCTCGACTTCGATCCGCTCGACCCGACGAAGCTGTGGCCGCAGGAAAAGTTCCCGTTCCTGCCGGTCGGCAAGATGACGCTGAACCGCAATCCGGAAAACTACTTCGCCGAGGTTGAGCAGGCGGCGTTCGGCACCGGCGTGCTCGTCGACGGCCTGGACTTCTCCGACGACAAGCTGCTGCAGGGCCGCACCTTCTCCTACTCGGACACGCAGCGCTACCGCGTCGGCACGAACTACCTGCAGCTGCCGATCAACGCGCCGAAGGCTCCGGTCGCCACGAACCAGCGCGACGGCCAAATGGAATACAAAGTCGACCTCGCGCCCGGGCAGAACCCGCATGTCAACTACGAGCCGTCCAGCCTGGGCGGGCTGACGGAAGCCCGTCCGTCCGGCGCCGAGCACGAGCCGGCGTACGATGCGAGGCTCGTGCGCGAGAAGATCGGACGGACGAACGATTTCGGCCAGGCGGGGGATACGTATCGCAAGTTCGAGCCGTGGGAGCGGGACGAGCTGGTCAAAAACCTCGTCGATGCGCTCAAGATGTGCCGTCCGGTCGTCCGCGACAAGATGATCGGCTACTTCAAGGAAGCCGACGCCGACTACGGCAAGCGCGTCGCCGAGGCGCTCGCCCGCGCCGAAGCGGCGGCGCCGGAGCATCTCGGCAACGAGTCGATGCGCCAGGGCCAGGAGCTGGCCGACCGTTCCGGCCACCGCACCGACGGCTATTGATTGTTTAGCCGGGGAGCCGGGAGAGCCGCAGATTCCCATCCCGATCGCAAAAAAAGTCCGGTTCCCGGCCGGCGGGCCGAATCCAAGGCACATTTCTGCCTTGGTTGGTCCGGTTCCCGGCCGGCGGGCCGGATCCAAGGCACATTTCTGCCTTGGTTGGTCCGGTTCCCGGCCGGCGGGCCGGATCCAAGGCATATTTCTGCCTTGGTTGGCCCGGTTCCCGGCCGGCGGGCCGGATCCAAGGCATATTTCTGCCTTGGTTGGTCCGGTTCCCGGCCGGCGGGCCGGATCCAAGGCACATTTGGACCTTGGATGGCCCGCGCCGGCCGATTGGATGCACAAAAAATCTTCCTCTTTGGCCGATGACGGGGTGATGCCTGCATCTTGCCAGAGGAAGATTTTTTTGTGTTTAACCCATTTATAAAGAGGGTGTCCCTAAGCCAAGGCTTTCGGGACACCCTCTGTCGCGTTCATGGAATCGACGCTGCCGGCTCGACATGCCCGGCAGCGGACGGCACCAGGCGTCAGCCTGCTGCCGACAGCTGGCGAAGCGCCGCCTCGGACTCTTCGATCCTCGACTGCAGCTGCGTGTTTTGGCGGACGAGCGTCTCGACCGTAGCCAGCAGCTCCTCGAGCGTCGCCGACGACTGCTGCACGACCGCGGCGAAGTCGCTCACCCGCTCCTCGACATCTCCGCTCGAGGCGCTGACCGCGTCCATCTCCACGCCGATCCGCGCCGCATCCGACTGCAGCGACTCGACGGACTGGCGGATGCCGTCGAACGCGGCGCTGGTCGCCTCCACATGGCCGAGGCTCTCCTCCATGCGCAGCACGTTCTCGCGCATCGCCTCGCGAGACTGCTCCGTACGGACGGCGGCCTCCTCGAGGCTGCCGGTCATCCGGTCGGCCGTATCGCCGGCCGTCATCGCCAGCTTGCGGATCTCGGCCGCCACGACGCCGAAGCCCGCTCCATGCTCGCCGGCGCGCGCCGCCTCGATGCTGGCGTTGAGCGACAGCAGGTTCGTTTGGCGGGCGATGTCCTGGATCGAGGCCGTGAACGGCAGGATGCCCCGGATCGTCTCGTTCAGCCCGTCGAACCTCTCCTGCAGCTCCTCCATGCTTGCCCGGAACTCGCCGATCGTGCGGCTAAGCTCGCCGACGATGCGCGCGCCCTCGGCGGACGAGCCGCCCGTCACCTCGATCTGGCCGACCATCGAGCCGAGCGTGCCCATCATCCGCTCCATCTGGTGCATCGACTCGCTCACCCGCGAGGAGATTTCTCCCATCGTCTCGGCCTGGGTCGTGACGCCGGACGTCAGCTCCTGGAACGCGGTGTTCATTTCCTGGAAGGAGGCGTCGTTCTCGCGGCCGTTCTCGCGGATGCGGCCCATGCTGTCCGACAACGTCTTGACCGTCTCAAGCGTCATCCGCTCGCGCTCCTGCTCCTTGAGCAGCTGCTGCTGGGCCGCTTCCTGGAGGCCGAGCGCGCGCCGGAAGATCGAGCGGCCGATCTCCGACTGGGCGATCATCGTGACCGCCGCCAGCACGAAGTAGAACAGGAAGTAGACCAGATGGGACTCGCCAGCCGAATCAGCCGCGGGGAAAGCCAGATATTTGTACAAAATGATGAATATCCCGCTCAGCGTGCCGTAGGCGAGCGACAGCCGGCTGTTGTACATGATGCCGATGGCCATCAGGTAGAAGGCGCTCAGCGCGTTCAGCGGATCGTCGGGACTGTCCTGGATGCCCGTCGCCGCCAAGTAGCCGACCAGCATGAGCACGGCGATCGGGATCGCCCTCTCCAGCACGCGCAGCGCATGCGCCCCCCAGAGCAGCGCCATGCCGACGGCCGTAGGCAGCAGCATCTTGAGGGTGAACTCCAAGGTCGAGCTGAAGGCGATCATCATTGCGCCCAGCAGCAGGACGTTCGAGCTGACGATGGCCAGCACCGTCTGGTTTCGCTTGCGCAGCTCCAGGTAGGCGTGGTCGGCCTCGCCGGCCGCTTGCCCCGCTCCTCGCTGGAACAGCTTGCCGATTAAGGGAGACTGGTTTTGACGGTTGATGCCGGATGGTGTTGAAGCCATGATGAGCCCTCGCTTTTGTCGATAGTCGATTGCACTTTCGTGCAGTAGTATAGGTATCGACACCGAACTTTCTTATCGTGATAGAGAAATCGAAGGGCGCTGAAAAAAATTAGCTCCAGCGGCTGGAGAAGCCGCTGGAGCAATGTTTGCGAACTTCGCGGACGATTCCGGCGAATCAGATCCGCCCAGCCGCCCACAGCGAGCTGCGGCGGATCAGCCGCTGCAGCTGCGGATGCCGCAGCGAGTCGGAGCTATGGCCCGGCATGATGGATACGACGCGGCCCCGGCCGACCCGATGCGCCCAGGCGGCAGGACGGCGCACTCCGCCCAGCACGTACTCGAGGATGACCTCGCGGTCCATCGACGGCCGGAACGAGTACCGGTACGGCTCGTCGGTCAGCTCGAACGGCTCGAGGTCCTGGACGGCCGGATGCACCCCCGCCTTGCCGACGACTGGATCGAAGCTGAGCAAGCGCCCTTCTGGATGCTCCTCGCAGCGCGCGCCCGCGAGATGCTCCAGCAGCGGATGAGAGGCGAGCGAAATTCCGCAATGGAGCAGCACGAGCCCGCCCCCGTGCTCGACGAACCGGACGAGGCCGGCTGCCTGCCGATCGGACAGCGGCCGCTCCCAGCGATCGCTGCAGGCGACGATCAGCGACTGGTCGGCCGGCATGTCGTCTTCGAGCAGGCCGTAGCTGTCGCTCGCCTGCATGTCGAAGTCTTCGCCGAGCAGCCGGCAAAGCGCCTCCTGCAGCGACGCCAGCGGATGGCTCTCCGCCTCGCGGTCGCCGAGCAGCAGTCCTCCCGAGCCCGCCAGCGACCGAGCCGCCGGCCTCGCCGGCCCGAACGGCAGCGCCTCCCGCGTCATTCGATCCGCGACGAGCCCCGCCAGAGCTCCGGCCTCCGCATCCGGCACATGAGCCGAGCCTCCTCTTCCCACTTGGATGACCATTTCCGATTCCCCTCCCGAACGATTGGTTTCGACTCGTTTCGCCGTCTGTCAGTATCAATCGACATTAGGCATAACAAAAATCGACAAATCAATAACTGTTCTGGATTATAATTCCACGTCCATCCTCTGTTTCCTTCCGTCGCCGCATCCAAAAACAAACCGACAGCCGCGGGGCAGGCAGCGGTTGAAGGCTGCTTGCCCGGCATGCTGCCGGTTCGGAGAAGTCCGCTCCTCCGCGCCATGTATACGGGTCATTACCCGAAGCGCGGAGCGGTGAAACGGGACGGTCAGAATAGGTGTCGGGGGAGTCGGGGGCTCGGGTGGCAGGAGCCTGGACTCTGAGAGACGAGACGCCGGGAGCTTGGGCGTCGGAAGCCGCGAGTCCGGAGTCGGGACCTCGGAGCCTGCCCTATGCGCGCAGCCGCCAGACGAGGCTTTGGAAGTCGCCCGGGCGGTCCGCAAGCGCGAGACCGGCATGCATCAGGACATCGCCGCCGACGCGGAAGGACTCGCCTGCGCCGGGGCTGGCCAGGTCGATCTCGACCGCCTCGTACTCGAGCGCAGGGTCGAGCCCGCGCAGCTTCAGCCAGCCGATCGGCGGGTTAGGCTGGGCCAGCACGCGGAAATGGAACGCGATCGCTTCGCGGCGGTCCGGCGAGACGATCATCCAGGCGGCGTCCTCTCCTTCGAAAGGACTCAGCAGGCGGTACAGATCGCCGAACTGCACCAGGCTCCGGATATCCTTGTAGAAGGCGACCTGGGCCGCCGCGAGCGCGGCTTCTTCCTCGCTGAACTTGGTCAGGTCCAGCTCATAGCCGAAATTGCCGCTCATCGCCACGTCTCCGCGCATCTTGAGGCTCGTCACGCGGCCGACCTGGTGGTTCGGCACGGCGGAAATATGAGCGCCCATCGAGCTGATCGGGTAGACGACGCTCGTGCCGTACTGGATGCGCAAGCGGCTGACGGCATCGGTATTGTCGCTCGTCCACGTCTGCGGCATGTAGTAGAGCATGCCGGGATCGAAGCGGCCGCCGCCGCCGGAGCAGCTTTCGAACAGCACATGCGGGAACTTGGCCGTAATCCGGTCCAGCACGCGGTACAGGCCGAGCATGTAGCGATGCGCCGTCTCGCGCTGACGCTCCGGCGGCAGCGCGGCGGAGCCGATCTCCGTCATGTTGCGGTTCATGTCCCATTTGACGTAGGTGATCGGCGCGCTTGCCAGCACGCTCTCGATCTGCTCGGCGATCGCATCGGCGACTTCCTCGCGGGAGAAGTCGAGGATCAGCTGCCGGCGTCCTTCGCTGCGGCGGCGGCCCGGAACATGCAGGCACCAGTCCGGATGCTGGCGGTACAGGTCGCTGTCGGGCGAGACCATCTCCGGCTCGAACCACAGGCCGAACTGCAGCCCTTCCGCGCGCACGCGCTCCGCGAGATCTCCGAGCCCTTCCGGCAGCTTGTTCAGGTCGACCTTCCAATCGCCGAGCGAGCTGTCGTCCCGGTCGCGCCGGCCGAACCAGCCGTCGTCGAGGACGAACAGCTCGATGCCGAGCTTGCCGCCCTCGCGGGCGATCGCGGCGATCTTGTCGGCCGTGAAGTTGAAATACGTCGCCTCCCAGTTGTTGACGAGCACCGGACGCTCGCGGTCCCGGAACTCGCCCCGGCACAGACGGGAGCGGTACAGCCGATGATACGTCCGCGACATGCCGCCGAGTCCTTCGGCGGAGTAGACGAGCACGCATTCCGGCGCCTGGAACTCCGCTCCCGGCTCGAGCCGCCAGGAGAAGCCGTCCGGATGGATGCCGATCTGAGCGCGCGACATGCCGTACTGCTCCGTCTCGACGCGGCCGAGGAAGCTGCCGCTGTAGACGAGGCTGAAGCCGTACGCGTCGCCCTGCTCCTCGTCGGCCCGACGGCCGAGCAGCGCGAAGAACGGATTGTGGTTGTGGCTGCTCGAGCCCCGGCGGCTGCCGATCGACTGGGTGCCCGGCTGCAGCGGAGAGCGGCTGATGCCCCGCTCCATCGCCCAGCGTCCGTCCAGATGCAGGAAGTCGTAGTCCGACGTCTTGAAGTCGACGCTGGCGCTCAGCGCCGCCTCCAGCTCCAGCGGCTCGCTGCCGCCGTTCGCGAAGCGGACCGACCTGGCGACCGCGGCATGCTCCGCGAACACGGTGTAGGAAAGGATGACGGCGAGCCCGCTGTACGCATCGCGCAGCGTCAGCTCGAGCGTGAGCGCCTCGTCCTCCGACTCGGCGTAAACGGCCGGCAGTCCCGCCAGCGCGGGCTTGCCGCCGAGGATGCGGTGGCTCTCGTAGACGGCTTCCGTCACGGAGGTGCCGTCGGCGAGCCGCGCCTCATAGGCCGGCGCGCGGAAGTCGCCCGCGCCATGCGCCGGGTATTCCTGCGGCAGCGTATCGAGCGTCAGCACGGGACGCGCCTGCAGCAAGGTCGGGGAGAACGAGGGACGTTCCCGGAACGCCGTTCCGAGCTGCGGGGACGCGGCTGCGAGCCTCGGCCCCCAGTAGACATGAGCGGGATAGCTGCCTTCTATGAGTTCAACGACATAGCTGACCGCGCCCCCCTGCAGATGGAACAAACGGCGGTCGGCGTCGTAATGGATCGCGGCCTTCATCGGACATCTTCCTTCCTCGATAAATTCCGGGCAAGTCCATCTTCGGTCAAAAGAGAAGAGCTGCCCTCAGCCTTCTCATTATCGGTCTTTCCGAGCTGCTTCGTCCATGAGCAAAACGCTTTCGCATATGGACATTTGTCGTTTCGTACGCCGGGTCGTCGAACGAGGCAGGAATTGTCCTCTGCGGCTGGAATAAACCGGGAGAGTAGGGCCCGGCGATGCGCCGGTCCGTGAAAAGGAGGCGGCCGCCAATGGAGCCGAAATGGCTGTCCTGGGCAAGAGAGATGCAGGCGATCGCGCAAACCGGCCTTGCCTATGGCAGGGATGTCTACGATGTGGAGCGCTTCGAGCAGCTGCGGGCGCTGAGCGTAAGGATTATGAGCGAGCATACCGGCGCGGGCGAGGCGGACATCGAGCTGAGCTTCGCCTCCGAGGAGGGGCACGCGACGCCGAAGGTCGACGTGCGCGGCGTCGTGTTCCGAGAAGGCAAGCTGCTGCTCGTCCGCGAGAAGTCCGACGGCCGCTGGTGCCTGCCGGGCGGCTGGGCCGAGATCGGCCTGTCCCCGAAGGAGAACGTCGTCAAGGAAATCCGCGAGGAGAGCGGCTTCGAGACGCGGGCGGTCCGCCTGCTCGCCGTGCTGGACCGGCTCAAGCAGGACCATCCTCCGGATGCCCGCCATATCTATAAGCTGTTCATTCTTTGCGAAATTATCGGCGGCGAGGCGGGCGGAGGCGTGGAGACGAGCGAGGCCGCCTTTTTCGGCGAGAGCGAGCTTCCTCCGCTGTCGCTCGGACGCAATACGCCCGTCCAGCTCGCGCTCATGTTCGACTTCCTGCGCAATCCTCAAAAGCCGGCGCTCCTCGATTAGATGAGCCCGGCTTTTAGTCTGACCGCCGCCGATCGTCCAAGCAAGCGCTTGCTTTTTTCGCGGCGGCCGATCGGGCCTTTTCAGCGCATCGGAATCTGCTATACTGTCGGAAGCTGATATCAAAAAGCAAGCTTCATCCGGCTTCCACACTCATCCAGAAAGAAGGACGCACATCCATGCAACATGTCCAGTCAGCCGATGCTTCGCTGCCTCGCGGCGGCAAGGAACGGTTCCCGCTCTCCCTCTACTCCCTCACGGCCGGGGCCTTCGCCATCGGCATGACGGAATTCGTCATCATGGGCCTGCTGCCCGAAGTCGCGGCCGATCTCGGCGTCAGCGTGCCGAAGGCGGGCAACCTGATTACGGGCTACGCGCTCGGCGTCGGCATCGGCGCGCCGGTGCTGGCGCTCGCCACGGCACGATTTCCCAAAAAGCTGCTGCTCTCGCTGCTCATGGTGCTCTTCATCGCCGGCAACGCCGCCGCAGCGCTCGCTCCTACCTACGGCATCCTGCTGGCGGCCCGCATCTTCACCTCGCTGGCGCACGGCACGTTTTTCGGCATCGGAGCGGTCTACGCCTCCAGCCTCGTCTCCGCTCAGCGCAAGGCCGGAGCGGTCTCGGTCATGATGGCCGGACTGACGATCGCCAATGTCCTCGGAGTGCCGTTCGGCACGTTCATCGGCCAGGAGCTCGGCTGGCGGATGTCCTTCGTCGCCGTCGCGGTCATGGGCGTCGTCACGCTGATCGGCCTGGTCGTGCTGATTCCTTCCGTCAAGCAGGAAGAAGATACAAGCCCGGCCCGCCAAATCCGCGCGCTGCTGCAGCCAAAGCTCGGACTGGCGCTGCTCACCGGCGCGATGGGCTGCTGCAGCCTGTTCGCGCTGTTCAGCTACATCAAGCCGCTGCTCACTGACGTGACGGGCATGTCCGAGGGCATCGTCCCGTGGGTGCTCGTGCTGTTCGGCTGCGGCGTGACGCTCGGCAACATGATCGGCGGCAAGCTGGCGGACCGCGCGCTCATGCCGACCGTCATCGGCTCGTTCCTGGCGCAAGCGCTGCTGCTCGCCCTGCTCGGCCTCGTCGACACGACGCCTGCGGCGACGCTCGCCGTCGTCTTCCTATGGGGCGCGGCTTCGTTCGCCTCGATGCCGGGCTTGCAGGTGCGCATCATGACGCTCGCCAAGGACGCGCCGGCGCTCGCCTCTACGTCCAACCACGCCGTGCTGAACTTCGGCAACGCCTTCGGCGCCTTTTTCGGCGGCTGGATCGTCGTCCGCTTCGAGCTCTCCTCCGGCGCCTACGACTACAGCGTGCTCCCGTGGACGGCAGCCGCGTTCTCGCTGCTCGGCCTCCTGCTCGCCTGCGTGATGCTGGCCTGGGATCGCCGCGGCAAGGCCTTCTCTTAAGCTAGAACCCAAACGGCCACGCCCCCCACTCCTCAGCCGTTCAGCGGCAAAACGCAAAAGGACGAAGCAGAACCGATCGGTTCCGCTTCGTCCTTTGTTTTGCGTCTGGCCGAAGCTTGGCTCAGCCCGCTTTCTGCGGCTTGCCGCCGCCGGGCATGAACACCGCGAGCACGCCGGCAAGCGGCAGCACGCTGGTCCAAAACATCATGCTCTGCAGGCCGTACAGGTCGCCCAGCCGGCCGAGCACGACGGCGCCGAGCGCGCCCATGCCGAAGGCGAGTCCCGTGATCAGGCCCGAAGCCATGCCGACGCGTCCCGGCAGAAGCTCCTGCGCATACACGACGCTGACGGAAAAGCCGGACTGCAGCACGAGGCCGAGCAGCGCGGCGAACGGATACATCGCGATCAGCGGCAGATGCGGCAGCAGCAGCGCGAACGGGGCCGCTCCTAGCAGCGACAGCAGCATCATGCGCTTCGCTCCGATTTTATCCGAGACAATCCCGCCGAAAAAGGTGCCGACGACGCCGAAGATCATGAACAGGAACACCGGCACCTGCGCCGCCTGCTTGGTGAGGCCGTAGTCGTGGATGAGGTAGAATTGATAAAACGTGCCGATCGCCGCCCCGTACCACGAGCGCGCGAAAACGAGCGTAATGAGCAGCGCCAGCGCCAGCGCGACGAGCTTTTTCCGCTTGCGCGCGTCAGCCGACAGCTCGCCGCGCGGCACGGCGGCTTTCTTGACCGGCTTGCCGTGCTCCGCCAGCTGACGGCTGTACCATGGCACGACCTTGAGCAGGACGAGAATGCCCGCCACGGCGAGCAGCGTGCCCCAGATCGCGCCTTGCTGGCCGAGCGGGATGAAGATCAGAATCGTCATGAGCGGCGCGAGCGACTGGCCGAAGTTGCCGCCGACCTGGTAGATCGACTGGGCGAAGCCGCGGCGGCTGCCGGCCGCGAAGTAGACGACCCGCGAGCCCTCCGGGTGGAACACGGCCGAGCCGAGCCCGACGAACAGGATGAAGAACACGAGCCACCCGAAGCTCGGCGCGTAGGCCAGCCCGGCGATGCCGATCATGCTCATGATCATGCCGCCGACGAGCAGCCAAGGGGACGGCCGGCGGTCCGAGAACAGGCCGACGACGGGCTGCATGACCGAGGAGGTCATCTGCAGCGTGAAGGTCAGCCACCCGATCTGGGTGTAGCTGATGTGCAGCGTATCCTGGAAGATCGGGAACAGCGCGGGGATGACCGACTGCATCGAGTCGTTGAGCATATGGACCACGCTGATGGCGATGAGGATCGCATAGACGGTTCCGGTGCGCGCCGCGCCGATCCGGGCCGTTTGCGAAGCGGACATGGACAGGACTTCCTTTCGGTTGAACTTGAAAATGAATAGCTACAGAAAACGGATGCAGACCGGAGACGGCAGGCTCAGAACGGAATCCGTCCCTTGCAGCAGGCCCGTCTGCGGATCGCGGCGCAGCACGTTCACGCTGCCGCTGTTCTGATTGGCGGCAAGCAGCCAGCCCCCGTCCGGCGAAAGCGCGAAGTTCCGCGGGTAGCTGCCGCCGGTCGATTCATGCTGGATCAGCCGCAGCGTGCCGTCCGCCGCATCCGCCTCGAACACGGCGATGCTGTCATGGCCGCGGTTGGACACGTACAGGAAGCGGCCGTCCGCCGACAGATGGATGTCCGCCGCCCAGCTTTCCCCGGCGAAGCCTTCCGGCAGGGCGGACAGGCGCTGCACCGGCTCCAGCGAGCCGTCCTCGCCGAGCCTCGCGACGGTCACATGGGAGTCCAGCTCGCCGATGATGTACATGTAGGGTGAGCCTTCGCGAGCCGCCGCATGGCGCGGTCCGGAGCCCGGCTCGACGCGCAGCGCCGATGTCCGCAGCAGCGAGCGTCCGTCGACCGAGCGCCGGTGGATGTAGACCGTATCCGTGCCCAGATCGGCGACATAAACGAACGGCGTGCCCGGAATCGGTCCGATGCTGTGCGCATGGGCCTTGTCCTGGCGGCTCGTCATCGGGCCGAGCTCGCCCGGATTCTCGATCACGGCCGATGCCGGCTCCTCCAGCCGCCCGGCTGACGAGAGCGGGAACACAGCCGCGTTGCCGCCGCTGTAGTTGGCCGCATAGAGCGAGGCTCCCTCCGGAGAGACGCTGACATAGCAAGGATGCTCGCCGTGCGTCAGCTGGCTGCCGAGCGCCTCGAGCTCGCCGGTGGCGCCGTCGATCGCGAGCTCATGCACGGAGCCGCCCGGCTTGCCGCGCGTCTTGCCGACCTCGCTGCAGGCGTACAGGATGCTTCCATTCGGATGCGCCGCCAGAAAGGAGGCCTGCTCGACGCCGGCCAGCCGCTGGAATACAGCCAGCCTGCCGCTCTCTTCGTCGAGCCGGCAGCCGTAGATGGTCGGCTCCGCCGCCTCTCCATAGGCGCCGATATAAAAGATGCCGCTGTTGTTAGCCAAACGAGTCGCCTCTTTTCCCCCGTCCCGGGGTCTATTTTTTGTGACCATACCATAATCTACCCATTCCTACAATTCGTCCAGCGACCGTTTTCGGAGGCCAGGGCCGGGCTTCCCCCCGCATCCGCGGCCAAGCTCGCCCGCAGCGCGCGCGTCTCTGCCGCAGGCGACCATTCGACTTGCTGCGCCAATCTCTTACAGAAAGGGTACACAATTGATATACTTGTAGAGCAGGTATTTCCCGGGGAATAGGAGGGGAGGCGAAGCATGAGGAATCGTGTCGACATCATCCGGACATGCCGCCGCGCGGCGCTGACGGCGGCCGCGGCCGCCATCGTCGTCCTGGCCGCGCCGCTGCCGCACGCGCACGCCGGCATCTGGAGCAACATCAAGGAGATCTACGACACTCCGGCCAAGGTCGAGGAGCTGCAGAAGCAGTATAGCGAATCGGTCGGGCGCCTGGAGGAGCAGCAGCGGAAGCTGCAGGAGGACTACTCGCGGAAGCAGGCCGAGCTCGAGCAGCGCCAGCAGGAGCTGATGCGGCAGAACGAAGCCTACCAGGAGCAGAACGGGCGGCTGCAGGAGCGGAATGCCGCGCTCGAGGCGGAGCTCCATCAGGCCGCGGAGCGAAGCGCCGCCATCAAGAGAGGCATCGCCTGGACCGTGCTCGTCCTCTCCTCGGCGTTTCTCGGCTACATCGCGGCCGTCCGCATCTGGCGCTACCGGGCTTATCGCGCGCAGAGCCGCAGCGGCGGAGGGGCCGCTTCATGAGGACGACCGCGCCGCCTCCCCAAGGCTATGTGCGGGTCGAGCTGGAGGCCGGCGAAGCGCTGCATGTGCTGCATCCAAATGCGATCCTCGCGTATCGGGGAGCGGGGCGCGGCCGCGAAGACCGCATCATGGACGCGGGCGGCATCTACCGCAAGCGCAAATGGATCCGCTCCCTGCTGCGCGGGCAAAGCGAGCTGCTGCTCGGCCTGCCTCCCGGATTCGGCCTGGAGACGGTCGCCATCCCGGCTGGCAGCGATCTGCTGTTCGACTTCCGGCATGTGATATTCTACAGCGACGGCATGGCGCTGAAGCCGCGCATCCAGAAGCTCAAGACCGCCTGGATCACGAAGGAGCTGACCCGCATGCGCTTCAGCGGTCCCGGCTCCATCGGCATCCTGACCGCAGGCGGCCTCGCCCGAATCGATCTTGACGAGGAGCAGCCGCTGTTCATCGACGCCTCCGCGCTCGTCGCCTTTCCCGAGTCCGCGAGCATCCGGCTCTCCGTCTACGGCAATCCGCTGGCCTCGCAGCACATGAACGTGCAGTGGGAGCTGCGCGGGACCGGCTCCGCGCTCATCCAGACCGGCTCGTTCGACCGCGCGCTGCCCGAGCTGCTGGACAAAGGCGGCTTCATCCGCCGCACGCTGCGCGAGCTGCTGCCGTTCGGTGGCGTCTACATCAAATAACGAGAAAAACCCCCGTACGGGGGTTTTTCCTTTTCAACACCTCGTCCGCATCCTCCCCGGCTCTAGCGGGCCAGCGGATCCAAGTCTGCCGGCGCCTCCGCCGCGCCGCGGCTTCTCGCCTCCGACGGAGCGTAGCCCCGGTAGCGCCGGAAGATGCGGCTGAAGTAGCTCAAGTCGTTGTAGCCGGCGGCCATCGCGATTTCGGCGATCGTCTTTTCGCTGCTGCGCAGCAGATACTCGGACTTGTTGATGCGGATCCGGTTCACGTAGTCCGTCACCGTCCGTCCCGTCAGCTGGCGGAACAGCCGGCTGAAATGATAGCGGCTGAGCGAAGCTCTGGCAGCCAGCTCCTCCACTGTGATGTCTTCTGTATAGTGCGTCTCGATATAGTCGAAGATCGGCTCGAACCGCGCGAGATTGCGCAGCCGGGCCGACGACTCCTGCTCGCTCAGGCGCAGCTCCACATAACCCCGCAGCAGCAGCGTCAGCATGGCGTACAGCTGCGACTTGACCGACAGCTCGAAGCCGGGCTGGCGCTCGCGGAACTCCTCCGCCAGCCGGTCCAGAATCGCGGCCAGGCCCGCGTCGCCGCTGATCCGGTTGCAGAACAGGATGCGGTTCTGCGCCATCGGCGTAATGTACTTCGTCTCCGCGGCGTCCGGGGACTGGCTCTGCAGCAGCGCAAGATCGGCGATGAGGATGTCGTACTCCACCGCATCCGAGCTCAGCAGTCCCATATGGATGTCGTTGCTGTTGAACACCATCACATCGCCGGGGCCGGCGTCGAACGGCACATGGTTGACCTCCACCCGCGCGTGCCCGGAGAGGAAATGCAGCACCTCGATATGGTTGTGCCAATGGGCCGGAAACAAGGTCGCTCCCTTCCCGGCCGCCTTCATCTTGCCGAGCTTGACCGGAAAGCGGGGATCCGGCATGCTCATCGGCTCCAACAGGGACAGCGGACGTTCCATAATCTTCTACCGGCTCCTTCCCGTTGCTCCCGCGCCGCCGCACATTTGTCCAAATAGTCCGCATGATCGCCCATGCCGAACCGCCGCGCGCGCCGCTATACTTTCCGTATATCAAGGTTACCAAGCAAACGAGGAGTGAGGCAAGCATGAGCATCCGAATCGGCGTCATCGGGGCGGGATCGATATCCGAGTTCCACCTCAAATCGTACGCGGCCAATCCGAGCTGCGAGCTTGTCGCCGTATGCGACCTGAACCGCGAGCGCGCCCAGGCGGCGGCGGACAAGTACGGCGCGGCCAAAGCGTTCTCCGACTACAAGGAGCTGCTCGCCGATCCCGAGATCGACGCGGTCAGCATCTGCACCTGGAACGACACGCATGCGGAGATCAGCATCGCGGCGCTTGAGGCCGGCAAGCATGTGCTCGTCGAAAAGCCGCTTTCCCGCAAGCTCGAGGAAGCCTATGCCGTGCAGGAAGCCGTCCGCAAGTCGGGCAAGACGCTGATGGTCGGCTTCGTGCGGCGCTACGATCCGAACGCGCTCATGCTCCGCTCGTTCGTCGACGGCGGCGAGTTCGGCGAGCTGTACTTCGCCAAGGCGTCCTACATCCGCCGCATGGGCAACCCGGGCGGATGGTTCTCCGACCGCTCCCGCTCCGGCGGCGGGCCCGTCATCGACATCGGCGTGCATGTCATCGACCTGTGCTGGTACATGATGGGACGCCCCAAGGTGCGCTCCGTCAGCGCCAATGCCTACAGCAAGCTCGGCAACCGCGACAGCGTCAAATATTTGTCGCGCTACAAGGCGGCCGACTACAACGCCGAGCTGAACGACGTCGAGGACATGGCGAACGCGCTCATCCGCTTCGACAACGGCGCCTCGCTGCTTGTCGATGTCAGCTTCTCGCTGCACGCCTCCAAGGACGAGGGCATCGTCAAGCTGTTCGGCACGAAAGGCGGCTTCGAGATCGATCCCGAGGTCGTGATGGTGACCGAGAAGCATGATACGATCCTCAACGCCTATCCGCAGACCGACAGCAAGGGCATGCAGATGAACCTCGCGTTCCAGAGCGAGATCGACCACTTCGTCGACAGCGTCATGACCGGCCGGGCTCCGATCAGTCCGATCGAGGACGGCGTCGAGGTCATGAAGATTCTGGACGCGATCTACGAGTCCGCCGCCAAGGGAGCCGAGGTGACGTTCCCATGAAGCTCGGCCTCAGCACCTACAGCCTGTACGGCGCCTTGCAAAAGGGCGAGATGACCGTGCTGGACGCGATCGACTTCATCGCCGATAACGGCGGCGAGCATGTCGAGATCGTGCCGCTCGGCTACGATCTGGTCGGCAGCCCGGAGCTCGTCCGGCAGATCGCCCGGCATGCGGCAGCGCGCGGGCTCGACATATCCAACTATGCGGTCGGCGCGAACTTCCAGGGGCTGGCCGACGAGGCGCTGCGCGCCGAGATCGACCGCGTCAAGCGCGAGGTCGACATCGCCCATGCGCTCGGCGCGCGCTTCATGCGGCATGACGTGGCGAGCGACGACGACCGCTCGATCCAGAACTTCAACCGCTCGCTGCCGCGCCTGGCGGACGCCTGCCGCGAGATCGCCGACTACGCTGCGGCCGCCGGCATCACGACGAGCGTCGAGAACCACGGCTACTTCATCCAGGCGAGCGACCGCGTGCAGGCGCTCGTCTCTGCGGTGGACCGGCCGAACTTCCGCACGACGCTCGATGTCGGCAACTTCATGTGCGCCGACGAGGATTCCGTCTCGGCCGTCCTGAAAAACCTGCCGATCGCCTCGGTCGTGCATGTGAAGGATTTCTATCTTCGTCCTTCCCATCGTCCTCCGGGCGAGGGCTGGTTCCCGACCGCCTCCGGCAATTTCCTGCGCGGCGCGATCGTCGGCCAGGGCGACATCGACATGCCCGAGGCGATCCGCGCCATCAAGGCCTCCGGCTTCGACGGCTACATCTCCGTCGAGTTCGAAGGGCTGGAGGACTGCCGCTTCGGCTCCCGGGTCGGCATGGCGAACGTGCGCCGGCTCTGGGACGCCTGCTGAAGCAGCGAGGCCGCCCGTCCGATCGTCAAAAAGGCTTTCCCCAATCCGGCTGGAGACGCCGGATGCGGGAAAGCCTTTTTTGGAGGAAAAATCAGGTCGAGCGCGCAGCGGCGCCTTCTTCGAAGGCAGTCGTAAGCGCATGGATCAGAAAGAAGCGCCGGATCGGCTTGACCAGCATCGTGCGCGGCTCCAGTCCCGACGCCGCCGGCCTCGCTCCGCCGAGCGGCGCCATCAGCACGAGCGGAAGGCCGCAATCCGAGGCCCGCTCCACGAGGCTCGTCATCGCCTGCGACGAGGCGAAGCTCTCGTCAGCCAGCAGCACGTCGAAGCGTCCCTCCGCGGCCAGCGCCCGCATCGCTTCCTCCGGCTCGGCGCAGCCGGTTACGGCTACGCCCCATTGCTCCAGCTGCTTGCCGACGATTCTCCGCAGCTCCTCGCTGCCGTCGAGCAGCAGCGCCCTCTTCCCTGCGACAGGCGCATGGTTCAGCTGGACGAGCGGCGTCGGCTCCGCGCGGAGCATCATCTCGAACGTGAAGACGCTGCCTCGGCCCGGTACGCTCGACGCGCGCAGGCTGCCCTCCATCCGCTCCGCAAGCTGCCGGGAGATGTACAGGCCGAGCCCGGTGCCGACCTCCTGCTTCCGCTTGCCCTCATGCGGACGGCTGTACTTGTGGAACAGCTGCTCCAGCTCCTCCTCCGTCATGCCGCTGCCCGTGTCCGAGACGGACAGGCTTACGCGCAGCCGGCCCGGCTGCTGAGGAAGGCGCTGCGACCGGATCTGGACCGTGATGCTGCCCGTCTCCGTGAACTTGACCGCGTTGCTGAGCAGATTGAGGAGCACCTGGCGGATCTTGCCCGCGTCTCCGTACAGGAGAGGCAGCTCCTCCTCCGCGTCGATCAGCAGCTCGAGCCGCTTCGCGAGCGCCTGGGAAGCGAACAGGAAGACGCTGTCCTCGACGACCGACAGCAGATCGATCGGAAACGCCTCCAGGCTCACCTCGCCTTCGTTCAGCTTGCTGTAGTCGAGGATGTTGTCGAGAAGCTGCAGCAGATTGCGGTTGCTGTCCTCCATGAAGCGGAGGTAGACGTCCTGCTCCTCGGTCGTGCCGCTCTGCTGCATGAGATCGGTCATGCCGATCGTGCCGTTGAGCGAATTGCGGATCTCGTGGCTGAGCATGGCCAGCAGATCGGAGCTCTGAGCCAGCTTGGCCTGGGCGGTGCGATGCCGCTCCCTCAGCCGCTTGAGCCGCAGCTCCGCCTGCTGCCTGCGCAGCTTCTGCCGCTCGCCGCGACGCCGCTCGCGCTCATGCTCGCGCTCGAGATCGATCGTATAGGATAAAAAGACGGACATCGAATTCAGCGTGCGAAGCTCCCAGCTGCTGACCGGGTAGCCCGGTTCGTCCATCGCGCAGAGGGTTCCGTAGAGCGTGCCGTCGGCGAGCCGGATCGGCACGCCGACGAACGAGCGGTCGCCGAGCGCGTCCGTGACCGCCATCGCGGAGGCGGACGCATGGCTGCGCGTGCTCGGGATGACGACGAGTCCGCCGCGGCGGTTGGGAACGAGGCTGCAGTAGGCTTCGGGGAGCGGCAGCAGGGTGCCGGCCTCGACGAGCCGCTCGCCGCGGTTGAACGCCCGGATAATATGGTTCGTGCTGCCGTCGTTGACGGCGATAAACAGCGTATTCAGCTGAAGAAGCCGTGACAGCAGATCGAGAATGTGATCGGCGGCCTCATTGAACGTCTCGATCGCTAGATGCTCTCTGCTCATTCTTCACCGGCTTTCTTTATAACGTTAAGGATTAGTCCATTATACCAGAGCCGGGCGCGAAATCCTACGGCGGACGCGAAAGGAGCCGTTCTCCCGCTTCCCAAAAAAGCCGCGCTGTGCTATGATATGTAAGCGTTATCAATAAATCAGCATTTGCAAGGGGGAAACGGAATGGAAAACGTGCCATTAAAGGACCGCAACGTTTACGAGGACTTTGATGTCGAAACGGACATTCTGTACTACAGGCTCGGCAGCTCGGGCCTCGTCAGCTTCCACGGCAGCAACTACAACATAAAAAAGAAACTGTCTGCCGACCAGATCGGCCGCCTTCGGAGCGGCTCCTTTTACCCGCTCAGCTCTGACTGCTACGTCAATACCTCCCTCATCAGCGACATCGTCGACAACACGATCTACTTCGGCAGCAAGGGCCCTGAGGCGAAGCGGGTGCCGATCTCGCGCTGGAAAGCCTACCTGCTGCGCAGCCATTTGAGCCGCCTGCATAGCCCTACCGCGCAATAGCGGCCTCGCCGCCGCTGGCCGCGCGAATGAGAAAAAGACGTTCCGCCTATTCAGGCGGAGCGTCTTTTTTCATGCCGTCACGGCAGCAGGTCGCTATCGCGCTTGACGCCTAGAATCTTGTACTCCGGCTCGGGTCCGTACAGCTTGGAGTTGACCATGAACCAGCGGAACAGATGCGTGACGAACACCTTGAGCACGGCATAGCCGGGCACGGCCAGGATGATGCCGAGGAAGCCGAACAGCTTGCCCGACGTCAGGATGACGAAGATGATCGTGATCGGATGGATCTTGAGCGACTTGCCCATCACCTGCGGCGAGATGAACTTGCCCTCGATCAGCTGCACGATCGTCCAGACGGCGATCATCTTGAGCAGCATGATCGGCGAGGTGAACGCCGCTACGACGAGCGCAGGCGTGATCGCGATCGCCGGCCCGATGTACGGCACGACCGCCGTGCACGCGGCGACGATGGCGAGGATGAGCGAGTACTCGAGCCCGATGACGAGATAGCCGACGTACAGCAGGCAGCCGATGCAGATGCTGACGATGATCTGGCCGCGGATGTACGAGCTGATCTGGTCATTGGACTCGCTCAGCACGCGGCGCGTTTCCGGACGCAGCCCCGTCGGCAGCAGCTTGAGGATGAACTCCGGCAGCCTGCGGCCGTCCCTCAGCATGTAGAACAGGATGAACGGCAGCGTCACGAGCGCGAGCACGAACTCCGTCACGGTGCCAAGGAAGCCGCCGATGTTGGTCAGCGTCGTCTGCACGATCGAGCCGGCGCGCTGGGACACCTCCCGGGCGAGCTGCTGCGGATCGAAGTTGAACTCCCGTTGAAGCTCCGTCACGGTATCGTTGCCGAGATAGCGCGCGAACGTGTCCTGCACGTACTTCGTATAGGCAGGCACGTTGTCGATCAGTCCTTGGATCTGCTCCCGGACGACGGGAACGACGATCGTGACGAGCAGCGTCAGCAGGCCGAGGATGATGACGTAGAGCGCCGCGATGATCCAGCCTCGCTTCATGCCTCTCTTTTCCATCCAGTCGACGAGCGGATTGAGCAGATAATAGGCGACTCCGGCCAGCAGGAGCGGCAGCAGCACCGTCTTCACCAGGACGATCAGCGGAGCGAAGATGAACGTGATATGCGCCAGGACGTAGACGTTGATGCTGACCAGAAGCAGGACGAGCAGAAACAGGACGAACTTGTTGTTGATGAAAAAGGTGCGGAATCGGTTGAAGCGCGCTTCTTCCTGGCGCTCCTGCTGGATTTGGTCCAAAAGGCTTCCCTCCAATTATGCCAAGTATTGCTGTTCCCCACATCATAATCATCCGGCCCTGCGACTGCAAATACTAAGCGGGCCATGACGCTCTTATACGGGTGGGAAAGCCTTCTGGATTCAGCTTTCATCCCTTTACGAATCCGCACCGTTCCGTTTATAATAAGGTTAAAGCGGTTTTTGAAATGAAGTTTTACTGTGTGAAACCATGCCTGACCGATGCCTGTTTGCCGGAAGTTCCGCCCCCCGGCGCTTCGTCATGTCCGGCCGGCCGCGTTTCACGCCTGCCTGGAGTCGCCCACCCGACGCTCCCGCAGCCACACTTTCGTTTCATCAATTGCAAATCCGCCTGAGGGGAGCATAAGCCTGATGCCATTGCAGAACCAGTATTCTGTCCGTTCCACGCTGGAAGTCGGCGGCAAGTCGTACACGTACTACCGCCTGGAAGGCCTGGAAGAGAAGGGACACGGATCCATCTCCAAGCTGCCTGTCTCCATTAAAGTCCTGCTCGAGGGCGCCATCCGCCAGTTCGACGGACGCGGCATTACCGCCGACCACGTCTCGCAGCTCATGAACTGGGCTCAGAAGCGCGAGGACAAGGAAATCCCGTTCATCCCCGCCCGCATCGTGCTGCAGGATCTGACCGGCGTGCCGGTCGTCGTCGACCTGGCCGCCATGCGCGAGACCGTCAAGAAAAACGGCGGAGATCCGAAAAAGATCAATCCGCTCGTGCCGGTCGACCTCGTCATCGACCACTCCGTCATGGTCGACGCGTTCGGCTCGCCGGACGCGCTTGAGATCAACCAGCGCATCGAGTTCGAGCGCAACGCCGAGCGCTACAAGTTCTTCCGCTGGGCGCAGACCGCGTTCGACAACTTCCGGGCCGTGCCGCCGGATACGGGCATCGTCCACCAGGTCAACCTGGAGTATCTCGCCTCTGTAGCCGCGACCAAGGTCATTGACGGCGAGACCGTCGTCTTCCCGGACTCCCTCGTCGGCACCGACTCCCACACGACGATGATCAACGGCCTTGGCGTCGTCGGCTGGGGCGTCGGCGGCATCGAGGCGGAAGCCGGCATGCTCGGCCAGCCGCTCTACTTCGTCGCGCCTGAAGTCATCGGCTTCAAGCTGACAGGCATGCTCGCCGAGGGCGCGACCGCGACCGACCTGGCGCTGACCGTCACCGAGATTCTCCGCAAGCGCGGCGTCGTCGGCAAGTTCGTCGAGTTCTTCGGCCCCGGCCTGTCCAACATCAGCCTGCCGGACCGCGCGACGGTCGCCAACATGGCTCCGGAGTACGGCGCGACGGTCGGCTTCTTCCCGGTCGATGCGATCACGCTGAACTTCCTCCGCCAGACGGGCCGCACCGAGGAGCAGATCGAGCTCGTCGAAGCGTACTACAAGGCGCAAGGCATGTTCCGCACCGACGATACGCCGGACCCGACGTTCACCGACGTCATCGAGCTTGACCTGTCCACGATCGTGCCTTCCCTGGCCGGTCCGAAGCGTCCGCAGGACCGCATCGAGCTGACCGCCATGAAGGAAGCTTGGAACAGCACCGTGCGCACGCCGGTCGACAAGGGCGGCTACGGCCTGTCCGACGCCAAGATCGAGGAAGTCGTCGAGATCAAGCATGCGAACGGCAAAGTGAGCAAGATGGGAACGGGCGCCGTCGTGCTCGCCGCCATCACGAGCTGCACGAACACGTCCAACCCGAGCGTCATGCTCGGCGCCGGCCTCGTCGCCAAAAAGGCCGTCGAGAAAGGCCTCGTGAAGCCGGAGTACGTAAAAAGCTCGCTGACGCCAGGCTCGCTCGTCGTCACCGACTACCTCGTGAAGGCTGGACTGCTGCCGTACCTCGAGCAGCTCGGATTCCATGTAGCCGGCTACGGCTGCGCGACGTGCATCGGCAACTCCGGTCCGCTGCCGGAGGATGTCAGCCAGGCGATCGCCGACAACGACATGACCGTCGCGGCCGTCCTGTCCGGCAACCGGAACTTCGAGGGCCGCATCCATGCCCAGATCAAGGCGAACTACCTGGCGTCCCCGCCGCTCGTCGTCGCCTATGCTCTGGCCGGCACGGTCAACATCGACTTCGCGAACGAGCCGATCGGCCACGATCAGCAAGGCGAGCCGGTCTACCTGCGCGACATCTGGCCTTCCTCCGAGGAGATCGCCAATGCCGCCAGCTCGGCGATCACGCCTCAGATGTTCCGCGACAAGTACGACAACGTCTACACGCATAACGAGCGCTGGAACCAGATTCCGGTGCCGGAAGGCGAGCTGTACGAGTGGGATGAGGACTCCACCTACATTGCCAACCCGCCGTTCTTCGAGAACCTGGCGGACGGCATCCGCGACGTCGCGGACATCAAGCATGCCAAGACGCTGCTCCTGATGGGCGATTCCGTCACGACGGACCACATCTCCCCGGCCGGCAGCATCCGCGCCGACTATCCGGGCGGCAAGTACCTCCTGGAGCACGGCGTCGAGAAGAAGGACTTCAACTCCTACGGCTCCCGTCGCGGCCATCATGAGGTCATGGTGCGCGGTACGTTCGCGAACATCCGCATCCGCAACCAGGTCGCTCCGGGCACCGAGGGCAGCTTCACGACCTACCTGCCGACCGACGAAGTGACGTCCGTCTACGAAGCCTCGATGAAGTACCAGGCCGACAAGACGAACCTGATCGTCATCGGCGGCAAGGAATACGGCACCGGCAGCTCCCGCGACTGGGCCGCCAAGGGCACGTTCCTGCTCGGCGTGAAGGCCGTCATCACCGAGAGCTTCGAGCGGATCCACCGCGCGAACCTCGTCGGCATGGGCGTCCTGCCGCTCTGCTTCCAAGAAGGCCAAGGCTGGAAGACGCTCGGCATCACCGGCCGCGAGACCTTCGACATCGAAGGCCTCACGAACGACGTGAAGCCTGGCGACCAAGTGACCGTCACCGCGACCCGCGAAGACGGCAGCAGCTTCCAGTTCCAGGTTACGGTACGTCTGGACTCCCTCGTGGAGGTCGACTACTACCGCAACGGCGGCATCCTGCAGACCGTTCTGCGCCAGATGCTGAGCGAGCAGAAGTAAGATTTTTCCCTTTCCGCGCCGGAAGCATCCGCTTCCGGCGCTTTTTTTGTATTCCGCTCCCGATCCGAGTAGAAATGGTCCCAGCTGAACGACGAGCGCTCCTGCAGCAGAGCGTCCAACATCGCCAAGACATCCTCCTTCGATCGAATTTCCTCTGCTCCCATTGAACTTCACCCCTTCTCAGCTCTACATATCCTGCTTTCATTCGACAGCATTCGACTTCATAAAACGCTTGGCAAGCATCCAAAGAAGCAGATTTAGCGCTTCAACCGAAAAAAGCAATTCCTTCCTAATTCTACCTGAAGTCCTACTCCGGCACATCCTCCCCGGGACTTAATGATGAGATGCCGTGAGCTTTCCTTGAGCTTTCACTTCTAAAGAATCAATTGTTACTTTTTAGAATTTTCTGTATTTACGAACGATTTCTCCCGTGATAGATTTATTCACACGGCTGCAATCTGGAAATATCAGATCGGTTATTGCCGAATAAATTAATGGGGGTGCATAAATAATCTCTTTTCATGCGGTTTAGCTTTGTTTAATCTGCACTTACTAAAAAAACGAATTGGAGTGAATTAATTTCATGAAAAGATCCGTCTCGGCCCTGCTGGGAAGCATTTTGCTGCTTTCTTCCGTTTCTTTGGTTAACGCCGCCCCTTCGATGAGCGTCATTCCCGAGGATTCGCTCGCGCCTCAATTCATCGGCGGCGATACGAATGCGGCTGCCGCTGGCGGCACATCCGAGGATAAGGTATGGGCTTTCCTGCGCAGCCAGCAGACGAAGCTCGGCCTGACGACGTCCGATCTCAAGACCGCCTTCCAAATCAAGGACAAGCAGCTGGACGCGGGGTCCGGCATCGAGCATTTCCGCCTCCAGCAGGTCGTGAACGGCGTCCCGGTCTACGGCGCCGATCAGACGATCCATGTCGACAACAAAACCGGAAAAGTGACCTCCTTCCTCGGCGCCGTCATTCCTTCCAAAAAGCAGGAGCAGTTCGCCGCGAAGGCGCTCCAGCCGCAGCTCAGCCCGACCGACGCCATCGCCGTCGCGACCGCGGAAGCCGCCTCGCGGATCGGCAGCCTCGGAGCCTCGGAAAAGGCGCCTTCCGCTCAGCTGTTCGTCTACGCCGAAAACGGAGCGAACAATCTGGTGTACGAGACGGAAGTGAACGTGCTGGAGCCTGAAGCGCTCCGCACCCGCTATCTGATCGATGCCGTCGACGGCCATATCGTGCTGCAATACGACCTGCTGCAGCATGCGACCGGCACCGGCACCGGCGTCGCTGGCGATACGAAGACGTTCCAGACGACGCTGTCCGGAAGCACGTATCAGCTCAAGGACACGACGCGCGGCAACGGCATCTCGACGTATACGGCTTCGAACCGCACCTCCTTGCCGGGCACGCTGCTGACCGACAGCGACAACGTCTGGTCGGACCGCGCGGCGGTCGACGCGCATGCGTACGCCGGCCAGGTGTACGACTTCTTCAAGAACAAGTTCGGCCGCAACAGCCTCGACGGCAACGGCTTCGCGATCCGCTCTACGGTCCACTACAGCTCGAGGTACAACAACGCTTTCTGGAACGGCTCGCAGATCGTATTCGGCGACGGCGACGGAACGACATTCACCTATCTGTCCGGGGACCTGGACGTCATCGGCCACGAGCTGTCCCACGGCGTCATCGAATACACGTCGAACCTGCGCTACCTGAATGAATCCGGCGCCCTCAACGAATCCTATGCGGACGTGCTCGGCAATTCCATCCAGGCGAAAAACTGGCTGATCGGCGACGACATCTACACGCCTGGAGTCGCCGGCGACGCGCTGCGCTCGATGTCCAACCCGACGCTGTACGGCCAGCCGGACCATTACGCCAACCGCTACACCGGCACGGCCGACAACGGCGGCGTCCATACGAACAGCGGCATCACGAACAAAGCGTTCTACCTGCTCGCCCAAGGCGGCACCCATAACGGCGTGACCGTCGCCGGCATCGGCCGCGACGCCGCCGTGAACATCTTCTACAACACGGTCGCCTACTACCTGACGTCCACGTCGACGTTCGCTTCCGCCAAAAACGCCTCCATCCAGGCGGCGAAGGACCTGTACGGCACGAGCTCTCCGTATGTGACGTCTGTGACTAATGCGTTCCGCGCCGTCGGCCTTTAGCTCCGCTACGGATTGACGGCAGCGTTCCGCGCCGTCGGCCTTTAGCTCCGCTACGGGTTGACGGCAGCGTTCCGCGCCGTCGGCCTGTAGAAACCGGCGAGGCGATTGGACGCTGCGGCGAAGCGGGTAGAAGGAGAAGATCCGACCATCCCGTCCGCAAAGGAGAATCGCCATGACCGCACCGAAAGAACCGATGCCCTCTCCCGCCGAGCTGCCGGCCCGCTCGGTCGACGCCATCGAGGAGCTGGCCGGGAGCCACCCCGGCCAGCGCCGCGCGCATGCCCGCGGCATCTGCGCCCGCGGCGTGTTCACGCCAAGCGGCGAGGCCGCCCGCCTGACCGGCGCCGCGCATCTGCAGCGGGAGCCGAGCGACGTCGTAGTGCGCTTTTCCAATAGCGCCTCCGACCCGTCGACGAGGGACCTGCTCTCTCCCGCCAAAGGAATGGCCGTGCAGTTCCAGCGCCCCGACTCCGCCGGCGTAAAGCCGGTCATCGTGGCGGTGACCGCGTCCGTGTTCGTCGCCCGTACGCCGGAGTCGTTCCTCGAGATGATGCTCGCCGCTCGCGATCTGGCCCGCGACGGCTTGTCCGTCAAGGAGCGGCTGAAGTCGCTGCTCGGAAGCTTTCCCCATGCCGGCGAGGCGCTGACGATCCTCTCCGAGCTGAAGCCGCCCGCGAGCTTCGCCTCCGTGCCGTACCATTCGATCCATGCGTTCTACCTCGTCGACGGCGAGGGGCGCAAGCAGCCGGTCAAGTACGAGTGGATCCCGGATGCCGAGGTGGCCTATCTGCCTCTGCTGAAGACGGCGGCAGCAAGCAAGGACTACCTGGAGGACGAGCTGCGCGAGCGGCTGGAGAAGCTGCCGGCCGGCTTCACGCTGCGGATCGCGCTTGGCGAGCCGTGGGATCCGGTGGACGACTCCAGCGCGCGCTGGCCGGCCGATCGGCCGACGCTCGATATCGGCCATCTGTCGATTGCGGAGCTGACGGACGAGCCGGCAGGGCTGCTCATGGACCCGACCGCGACCGGGCAAGGGATCGAGATTACCCCCGATCCGATTCTGAGCTTCCGCCGCGAGGCGTACGCGGTCAGCTATGAGCGCCGCATGAAGGGCATTTAGCCGGCGCAAATGTCAAAAAAACAGCCTGCGGACCGATCGGTCCGCAGGCTGTTTGGTTTTGGCATGCCGATATTTTGGAATGAATGGCAAAAGCTGCTCTCGGCGTCCGAAACCCGCTCCTCTGCCGTTAGTAGGTCAGTCCCCACTGGGCGCGGATCCGATCCATCGTCTCCAGGATGCGGACGCTCTCGGCGATCGGCATGATCTCGCTGGACGTCCGGCCCTCGCGCAGGGCGTCCATCGCCTCCTCCGCCTCGAACGCATAGCCGTTGCAGACGCGGCCGTCCTCGAACACGACCGGCTCCTCGCCCTTCACGCGCAGCTCCGCCCCGCGGCTCCAGAGGAAGCCGGGGATGCGGATGCGGCCCTTGGTGCCGTAGATCCAGGCGTCGTTCTCCATCTCCAGCCGGATCGAGCCGTGCAGCGAGGCCGCGCGGCCGTCGCCGTAGCCGAGCAGCAGCGAGAACTGCTCGTCGACGCCCGTCTCGCCGATGCGCGCGACGCTCTCGATCCGCTCTGGCTGCGCGCCGAAGACGAACGAGGCGAACGACACGGGATAGATGCCGGCATCGAGCAGCGTGCCGCCGCCGAGGTCCTTGTTCAGCAGCCGCCCGTCCGGATTCCATCCGGCGTCGAAGCCGAACTCGGCCTTGAGCAGCCGCACCTCGCCGATCGCTCCCTCGTCCAGCCAACGCCGCGCCTGGCGGATCGCCGGCAGGAAGCGCGTCCACATCGCCTCCATCACGAACACGCCCTTGGACTCGGCCAGGCCGGCGATCTCCCGCGCCTCGGCCGCGTTCATCGCCAGCGGCTTCTCGCACAGCACCGGCTTGCCCGCCGCCAGAGCGGCGAGCGCATGCTCCTTGTGCACGGGATGGACCGTGCCGATGTAGACGATGTCGACCTCGGGATCGGCAGCCAGCTCCTCGATGCTGCCGTGCGTCTTTGCGATGCCGAACTTGCCGGCGAACGCCGCCGTCTTGTCCGGATCGCGTCCGGCTACGGCCGCGAGCTCCGCTCCTTGCGCGTGCGCCAGGTCCTTGGCGAAGCCTTCCGATATGCCGCCCGGCCCCATGATGCCCCAGCGGATCGTCTTTTTGCCTTCCATGCGCTCAGCTCCTGTCGGATAGTGATTGCCTTTCCTTACCCGAAATCAAAGATGCTTCATCACGATCCGCTCCACATGCTCCAGATGGGCCTGCATCTCGGCGGCGGCGAGCGCTTCGTCGCCCGCCTCCACCGCCAGCAGGATGCGCTCATGCGCGTCGGCGAGCCTTCCTGCGACCTCGCGGCTCGCATACAGCTCCGTCCGGCGCACGGCGCGGATCGCCCGCTCGATCGGCGCCATCAGCGACTCGTACAGCCGCGCCATCATGCGGTTGCCGGTCGCATGGGCCAGCGCCAGATGGAACTCCATGTCGTAGCGCTCGCCCTCGAGGTCGTCGCCGAGCGTGCCGCTCATGCCCTCGGCCAGCTCGCGCAGCCGGGCGACGTCGTCCGCGCTGCGCTTGCGGGCCGCGAGCGCGACGTTCGCCAGCTCCAGCGAGCGCCTCGCCTCCAGCAGCTCCAGCAGCTCCTCGCGCGTCGCGCCGGCGGCCGCGAGCAGCGGCGGCAGGCCGCCCGCCCGCTCTTCCGGCGGACGCACGACGCTGCCGCCGCCCTGGCGGATGTCGATGTAGCCCATCGCCTTGAGCGCGCTCAGCGCCTCCCGCATCGTCGACCGCCCGACGCCGAAGCGCTCCGACAGCTCGCGGGCCGAGGGCAGCTTGTCGCCCGGCTTGACGCTGCCGTCGTCGATCAGCCGGCGCAGCTGCCCGGCGATCGCTTCATAGTGATTTTGCTTGTTCAGCGGCTTTACCTCCACGGCTGCCGTCCCCCTTTGCCCTCCATGCTACCCGATGAGCAGGATCGTGACAATGCCGGGGCCGTGCACGCCGATCGTCAGGTCGTTCTCGATGTCGGCCGAGCGGCTCGGTCCGGAGATGAAATGCACGCCCGCCGGCATCGCCTCCCGTCCCGCCTCGTCGAGCGGCAGCAGCAGCTCGCCGAGCCGGGTGGCGAGCCGCTCGCGCGGCAGCACGACGAACAGCGCCGTCGGCAGCAGGCTGACGCTGCGCCCCTTGTGGGGAGCGGAGCGGACGCACACCGAGCCGGTGTACGCCGCCGCTCCGTCGGCGAGCACGACGCCGAAGTCGGCTTCCGCCGCCCGCGGCAGCCAGCTCTCGCGGCCTGCGCCGTCCTCGTTCCAGACGCGCACCTCGCAGCCTTCGGGCTCGAGCGCGGGCTCCAGGCCGAGCCGCGCGAGCTCCGCCTCGTCCTGCCGCAGGATGCGCCGCGCCTTCATCTCCCGCGCCTGCTCGGCGATGAAGCGGCCCGCCGCCTCCAGGTCCGGCAGCTCCGCGAGCTTGCCTCCCGCCGCCTCGAAATGCTCGCGCAGCTTGGCCGCCCGCTCCTCCGGGCTCCACTGGAACTCGCGCCAGAACGCAGGCGCGCCGCGCCGCGGCTGCACCGGCCGCTCCAGCTGCCGCGGCCGGCCGAGCTTGGCCGCGATGCCGTCCATGAACGCCTGCTGGCGCCGCTTGGACTGCTCCTCCAGCTCGCTCAGCCATTCGCGCCGACTCGCGGCCGACTCCGGCGGCGCCGTGCCGCCGGGCGGCTCGGCTTGCGCCGACTCGCTCTGGCCAGCCGATGCGGCCGCTTGAGTTGCCGCTTCCGGCGGCGCCGCGCTTTCGCGAGTCGACGCAGTCGATTGAGCGGCCGAATCCACCGCCCGGCCGGCTCCGACGCCCTCGCCGCCTGCGGCGCTAGCTTGCTGCCGCTTCATGTCCTCACCCATGCGAGTCTCCTCCTTTGCGCCCGCCCCGGCGCGCGAGCTCCTCCAGCCGGTTTTTCACCGCCGGGTCCATCTCCCGCAGCTCCCCCGTCAGCTCCTGCTCCAGCGTGCTCCACCGCTTGCGGAAAGGCTGCTTCGCCAGCGTCGGCGTCACGCGATACTTGTTCCAGCCCTTCAGCGGCCCGAGCCGCAGCCGGATCTCCCCGCCGCGGGCGACGAGCCGCTGGCCGAGCCGTCCCGCTCCGAGCGCCGCGCCCATGAGGCCGGCGCGGCCGGCGACCGCTCCGAAGCCTTTCATGCCCAGCGTCTCAAGCGCATCGGCGCGGCCGGCCTCGACCTTGCGCCGCCGCAGCGACACGAGCATGTCATGCAGCGGGATCTTGACCGGACACGCCTCATAGCAGGCGCCGCACAGGCTCGATGCGCTCGCGATGTCGTCCCACTCGGCGACGTTGCTCTTGAGCGCCGGCGTCAGCACCGCTCCGATCGGTCCGCTGTACGTGCCGCCGTAGGCATGGCCGCCGATGTGGCGGTACACCGGGCAAGCGTTCAGGCAAGCCCCGCAGCGGATGCAGTTGAGCAGCTCCTGGAATTCCGGGTCGCCGAGCTGGTTGGAGCGCCCGTTGTCGAGGATGATGAGGTGCATCTCCTCCGGACCGTCGGCGTCGTCCGCGCGCTTCGGCCCCGTGATGCCCGACATGTAGACGGTCAGCCGCTGGCCGGTGGCCGAGCGCGGCAGCAGCGTCGCCATCGTTTCGAGATCCTCCCAGGAGGGGATGATCCGCTCCATGCCCATGAGGGTGATCTGCGTTTTCGGCACGGTCGACACCATGCGGGCGTTGCCTTCATTTTCAAAAAGCACCATCGACCCCGTCTCCGCGATCGCGAAGTTGCAGCCGGTCATGCCGATGTCCGCCTCGAGGAACTTCTCGCGCAGCTTGCGCCGCACGAAGCCCGCGAGGATCGTCGTATCCGGCGGCAGCGTCTCGCCCGCCTCGGCCGACAGCAGCTCGGCGATCTGGTAGCGGTTCTTGTGGATCGCCGGGATGATGATATGCGACGGCGTCTCGCCCGCCAGCTGGATGATGTACTCGCCGAGGTCCGTCTCCACCGCCTCGACGCCGATCGACTCCAGCGCATGGTTGAGATGGAGCTCCTCGGTGACCATCGACTTGGACTTGACGACCGAGCGCGCTCCGGCCGACTCCGCGATCGCGAGCGACAGCGACACCGCCTCCTCGGCGGTCGACGCGAAATGCACCTGGACTCCGTTCGCCCGCGCGTTGTCCGCGAACAGGTTCAAGTAATAGTCCAGATGCGCGATCGTATGCAGCCGGATCTGCCGCCCTTGCTCGCGCCATTCGTCCCAATGGCCATGCGCCTCGGACGCCGCCTTTTTGCCCGAGCGCAGCCGCTCGGTCGTGAACTTGACCGCCTGGCGGAGGAACTCGTCGTTCAGCGCCAGTCCAGCCCGCTCGCGCACCGTGTCCGGCTGCGCTGGCTTGGCCTGCTCCTTGATCATCCGACTCTCGCTCCTTCCTCCAGCAGCTCCGCCAGATGCAGCACGCGAACCGGCTCGCCCCGGCGGCGCAGGTTGCCGGCGATGTTCATCAGGCAGGCCATGTCGAGGCCGACGAGCACCTCGGCTTCCGTCTCTTTCACATGGTCGGCCTTTTCCGTCACCATCGCGCCGGAGATATCCGCCATCTTGACCGCGAACGTGCCGCCGAACCCGCAGCAATCCTCGGCGAAAGGCAGCGGCACGAGCTGCAGCCCATCGACGCCGCGCAGCAGCTCGAGCGGCTCCTCCTTGACGCCGAGCAGACGGCTGCCGTGGCAGGACGGATGGTAGGTCACCTTATGCGGGAAGCGCGCCCCGATGTCGGTCACGCCGAGCACCTGCACGAGGAACTGAGTGAACTCGTATGTTTTGGAGCGGAGCTCCCGCGCCTCGCGCAGCGCCTCCGGCTCGTCCTTGAACAGCTCCTCGTAGTGATGGACCATGTACGTGCAGGAGCCGGACGGCGAGACGACGAAGTCGCTGTCCCGGAATGCGGCGAGGATCGTGCGGGCGGTCTTGCGCGCCTCGTCCCAATAGCCGCTGTTGTACGCCGGCTGTCCGCAGCAGGTCTGGACTTTGGGAAAGTCCAGCTTGACGCCTTGCCGCGCCAGAATGCGCGCCATCGCTTCGCCGACCCGGGGATAGATCGCATCGCTCAGGCAGGTGATGAACAGGGAAACTTTCATGAGTGCACCTCTCCGTCAATTGGTCAGGTTGTCAGACAAGTTGAGTTGATGCCATTATACGCCAGCCTGCTTCGCCGCGCTAGAGCGAATTGCGCCGAGGGGCTGCTTCGGGAGAGCCCTCGTCCTCGTCCGCTCTCGCTGGCGGCGCTGCGGATCGAGCTTCCTTCGGGCGACTGCAACCCGATTTTTTTCGGGTTGCAGCCTTAGATTCGCCCTCTCGCACGCCTGGAACCCGACTTTTTCGGGTTGCAGCCTTAGATTCGCTCTCTCGGGCGACTGCAACCCGATTTATTCGGGCTATCGCCGACGGAACGCTCACCTCGGTGCCCAGTAACCCGATTTTTTCGAATTATTGCCCACTGATCGCTCACTTCGGAGCCCAGTTACTCGGTCTTTCCGCGCAACTCCCCTGCTCCGCACCCTCTTCGAGCCCAGTTACTCGGTTTTTCCGCGTTATTCCCCCGCTCCGCACTCTCTTCGAGCCTAGTTACTCGGTCTTTCCGCGCAACTCCCCTGCTCCGCACCCTCTTCAAGCCCAGTTACTCGGTTTTTCCGCGTTACTCCCACGTCCGGTCACTCTGTTCGAGCCCAGTTGCTCGTTTTTTCCGCGCAACTTGCAGGAAAACAAAAAAGGGACGAAGCCGAGCATAGCTCAGCTCATCCCTTCCCTTCTAGAACACCACGCTGAGCCGCCACTCAGTGGCACACCCAGCGGAGCAGCGCATCTCCTAGCATCGCCTACTCAGGATCCGTGCCTGCGACCGGCTCATCCGGCTCCGCCTGCCGCGTACCTCCGTCGGCTCACCCAGCCCCGCCTTCCGCCGGCTCCTCCTGCTAAGCGCGGCGCGCCCGGCGGCGGCCCAAGGCCAGCCCCGCGCCATAAACGGCGAGGAGCAGCGCCATCGACAGCGCCGCCCAGCGGTACATGACCGCATAACCGGTCGCGGCCGCGACGGCGCCGAGCAGCATCGAGCCGGCCGCGACGCCGAGGTCGGTCGAGTTGTAGAACAGGCTGTTCGCCGACGCCTGGCGGGCAGCCGGCATGCTGCGCAGCATCCATGCCTGCGCGGTCGGCTGAATCGAGCCGAAGCCGAGTCCGTACAGCAGCGCCGAGAGCAGCAGCAGCCCGGTCGTATCGGACCAGCTGAGCAGCAGCAGGCCGCCCATCAGCAGCAGCGAGGCCGCTGGCAGCACCGCGAGATGCCCGAAGCGGTCGAACAGCCGGCCGGCGATCGGCCGCACGAGCAGGATGGCGACGGCGTTCAGCAGAAAGAAAAGGCCGATGTTCGGCAAGCCCATTTCCCGTCCGAACAGCACCAGGTAGCTCAGCAGGCCGCCATAGGTAACCGCCATCAGCGTATTCAGCAGCGCGGGCAGCCAAGCTGGCCCCGCCTCGCTGCGCCCGAGCTCCTCGCGCGCTCCTGCCGCTGCCGAGCCGACGCTCGCCCTCTCCGCGGCCGTGCCTCCGATTGCCGCAGCAGGCACTCTGACCCGGACCGGCGGGATAGCTCGAAAAACGAGCAGCAGCGGAATGATGACGAGCGAGGACGCCGCTCCCGCCAGCGACAGCGCGCGGAAGCCGAGGCCGTCCATGATCGACAGGCCGATCATCGGACCGAGCGACATGGCCATGCTGCTGGAAAGGCCGAAGTAGCCGACCCCCTCCCCCATCCGCCGCGGCGGAATGATGCCGGTCACCAGCGTCGGCAGCACGGTGCTGGCCATGCCGAAGCCGATGCCGAACAGCACGCGCAGCGCCAATAGCGCTCCGATGCCCGACACGGCCGAAAAGCCGAGCGTCGCCAGCGCGGATACAGCCAATCCCGCGAACAGCACGATGTTGCGCGAGATGCGGCCGAGCATCCACGCCGTCGCGAAGCGGGCGGCGATCGCCGCGAGCGCGAACAGGCTCGTCACGAGGCTGATGACGAACGGTCCCGGCGCGAAGCGCTCTTCGACATACGAGGGCAGCGGCGACATGAGCATTTGCAGGCAAAGGAACATGAGGAACGCTCCGATCGTCAGCACGATGAACGAGCGTGTCCATAACGGCTCCTTGCGCAGCGTCAGCGGCTCAGCGCTCATCGGCTTCCTCCTGCGCCTCAGCCAAGGACGATGCCGGCGGCTGCACGATGCGCTGCAGTAGCTGCCGCAGCTGCGCCCGATCTTCCTCCGTCAGCGCGCGGAGGCCGATGTCGAGCGCCTTGCGCTCGACCGGCCTGGTCTCGGCCAGCAATCGCTCGCCCTGAGCCGTCGCATGGATCCGCTGCGAGCGCCGGTCCTTCGGATCGGGCTGCTTGACGATCAGTCCCTTTGCCTCAAGCAGCTCCAGAATGCGCGTCGTCGTCGGCTTGTCTTTTCCGGTCAGCTCGCCAAGCTCCCTCTGGATCCGGCCTCCGCGCTCGCAGATCCGTGCGAGCATCGACCACTGTTCCGGCGTAATATCCCAGTCGCGCAGCTGCTGCAGCAGCGTCAGGCTCACCTTTCGGTAAGCCGCTCCGAGCAAAAATCCGATCGAATCGTCCAGACCGGCGCCGGACGCCGGACCAGATCGAGGATGAGTCAAGTCTTCTGATTCATGCATGATGGCCTTCCTTCTTTCTGTCCTGTTCATTAGTTGTCACAACAACTATACGCCTTTGAACGAAAAGGGTCAACCTGCGGGCATGGCGCCATGATACAATGGCCATCATAACGACAAGAAAGCGAGTCCTTCCATGTCCTCGAAAGCCGCCCTCCGGTGGCTGGCTGCAGCCGCTGCCGCCGCCGTCGCCTATGTGCTCTACAAATCCTATCTGGCCGACCCGCAGGCGGCCGGCTTTCTGGCGCTCAAGCCGCCCGGACAAGGGCCGGACAAGCTCGGCTCATGGCTGGCCGTGCTGCAGCTCCACATCGCCGCCGCCTGCGCGGCGACCGCTTGCGGCCTGCTCGGCTTCGCTCCGGCCGGCCGCCGCACGCCGCGACGCTTGCCGTTTCACCGCTGGAACGGCTATCTCTATTTCATCTGCGTCTTCCTCGTCTGCTTGACTTCAGGCTACATGGCGCCGTATGCGACCGGAGGCAAATGGGCCAGCGTCCCGTTCAACCTGCTCAACATGCTGTGGCCGGCGATCACGCTGCTCGCCATCCTTCGCGCCCGCAAGCGGCGGCTGGCCGCCCACAAGCGGCTGATGATCCGCAGCTATGCCTTTTGCTTCAACAACATGACGCTGCATCTGTTCACCGGCTTGTTTACGGGCTTGCTTGAACTGCCCTATGCCGCCGGCTATGCGGCCGCGCTTTACGCCAACATCGCCTTCCTGCTGCTCGCAGGCGAGCTCGCTATCCGAATGCTGCGGGTGCCCCGAGACGAAGGAGGCGGCGCTTGAGAAAAAGGAAGCCGCAAGCGCGGCCCTTTTTCGGACCGGGAAATGACGACCGGGAATAGAATTGGAACTTGGCCGCCCCGCTCCGAATCCGCTTCAGCTTCAGCGAAAGCTGAAGCTTATTCCCGTTTCAACCGGTAGTCCAGGATCGGCCAACCTCTTTTGCATCGAAAATAGGATTCATTTTGCATAAGAAAATAACCTTTTTAACGTAAACTCGATCTTTCATCCATAAATCCGACTGAATAGTTTGAATATTTTACCCTTTTAAACTACGTCAATAAACCTAACTCCATCTAGCATTGGCATCCATAAATGGGACTAAAGCCTCTTCCTCTTGCTTAAATAAAGCGCTTCCATATCAATTAAAACAAATAAATATCTGTGATAATGAGTATTTATTCACTGTTTACGAACACACAGCTTTTGATTTACAATCAGTGTCACGAAATATGACGTATTTTCTTGCAGCTTTGCCGTTGTCCTCCTTTATTTCTCAAAAAAAAGAAATTAAATCAACGCATTGCTTTCCTGATGCATCAACGCATTAAAGTAAATAACATCCAAAACGTCATGAGGGAGAGATGGCATGGCACCGAGCCTGCTGGAATTGACAGACCTGCATACGCACTTCGCCACCGATCGCGGAGAGCTGCCGGCCGTGGACGGGATCGACCTGACGATCCGCTCCGGCGAGATTGTCGGCATCGTCGGAGAATCCGGCTGCGGCAAAAGCGTCACCTCCCTGTCGATCATGCGGCTGCTGCCCGAGCCGCTTGCCCGCTATGCGGGCGGATCGATCCGCTTCAAGGGCGAGGATCTGCTCCGCGCCAAGGAAAAGCGCATGAAGCAGGTGCGCGGCAACGAAATCTCGATGATTTTCCAGGAGCCGATGACCTCGCTCAACCCGCTGCTGACGATCGGCGAGCAGATCGGCGAGACGCTGCGCGTCCACCGTCCGGTAGGGCGCAAGGATGCCGCGGCGAAGGCGGTCGAGATGCTGCGCAAGGTCGGCATCCCCCGCGCCGAGGGCGTCGCCAAAGCTTATCCGCATCAGCTGTCCGGCGGCATGCGCCAGCGCGTCATGATCGCCATCGCGCTTTGCTGCGAGCCGGAGCTGCTCATTGCCGACGAGCCGACGACAGCGCTCGACGTGACGATCCAGGCCCAGATCCTCGACCTGATGAAAACGCTCAATCGCGAGACGGGCACGGCGATCATGATGATCACCCACGATCTCGGCGTCGTCGCCGAGCTGTGCGAGCGGGTCGTCGTCATGTACGCCGGCAAGATCGTCGAGGAAGGCTCCGTCCACGATATTCTGACTGACCCGCGCCATCCGTACACGCAAGGACTGATCCGCTCCATCCCGCGTCTGGACGAGGAGCGCGAGCGGCTGTACTCGATCCCCGGCCAGGTTCCGCGGCCCGGCGCGATCGCCCAGGGCTGCCGCTTCGCCCCGCGCTGCGAGCATGCGATGCCGATCTGCGGCGAGCAGCTGCCGGAGCTGATCGCGTGCGCCCGGCCGGCCCATCGCTCGCGCTGCTGGCTGAACACGGCCCAGGAGGTGGCGAATTGAACGCGGCGTCGAAGATCGAAAACCCCCCGCAGGCCGAGGCGCTGCTCGAAGTCGAGGAGCTCCGCACCCATTTCCCGATCCGCAGCGGCCTGCTCCAGCGGGTATCCGGCCATGTGAAGGCCGTCGACGGCGTGAGCTTCCAGGTCCGGCGCGGCGAATCGTTCGGCATCGTCGGGGAGAGCGGCTGCGGCAAGTCGACGACCGGCCGCTCGCTGCTGCGGCTGCTGGAGCCGACGAGCGGACGGGTCCGTTTCGACGGCGAAGACGTCCTTGCCTTGAAGGACGAGGCGCTGCGGCGCAAGCGCCGGGACATGCAGATGATTTTCCAGGATCCGTTCGCCTCGCTCAACCCGCGGCATCGCATCGGCAAGATCCTCGAGGAGCCGCTGATCGTGCACGGCATCGGCAGCGCGGCGGAGCGCCGCGAGCGGGTCGCCCGTACGATGGAGACGGTCGGCCTCAGCGCCTGGCAGCTCGACCGGTATCCCCATCAGTTCTCGGGCGGCCAGCGGCAGCGCGTCGCGATCGCGCGGGCGCTCATGCTGGAGCCCAAGCTGATCGTCGCCGACGAGCCGGTATCCGCGCTCGACGTGTCGATCCAGTCGCAGATCCTCAACCTGATGCAGGACCTGCGGGAGCAGATGGGGCTGACGTACGTGTTCATCGCCCATGACCTGAGCGTCGTGAAGCATTTTTGCGACCGGGTCGCGGTCATGTACCTCGGCCGGGTCGTGGAGATTGCGGACAAGCGCGGCCTATACCGGGAGCCCCGACATCCGTATACCAAGGCGCTGCTGTCCGCGGCTCCCAGCCCGGTGCCCGGCGCGGCCGCCGAGCGGATCGTGCTGCAGGGCGACGTGCCCAGCCCCGCGAACGTGCCGGAGGGCTGCGTGTTCCACACGCGCTGCCCGGTCGCGATGGACGTCTGCCGCTCGCAGCGGCCTCCGCTGAAGATCGACGGCGAGGGACATGGAACGGCTTGTCATCTCTATCCTTGAGGCTCGGAGGCAGAGATTTCAACATCATACAGCAAGGCATAGGCCACACTCGGCATCAACCAACGACAAGGGGAGGAATCGATCTTGACCATCATCAAAGGCACCAAATGGACTTCCACCACGGCGATGCTGCTCGCCGCGACGCTCGCCTTCGCCGGCTGCAGCGGCAACAGCAATGCGCCTGCGGCACAAAACGGCGGCGCGACCGGCAGCCCGGCGCCGACAACGAGCACGGCTCCGTCCGATGGAGCGGCCAGCTCCCAGGACACGCTCATCGTCGCTCGCGGCGGAGACTCCGCCGCGCTCGATCCGGCCATCGTCACCGACGGCGAATCGACCAAGGTGACGGAGCAGATTTTCGAAGGGCTGCTGTCCTACAAATCGGGCACGACCGAGGTCCAGCCTGCGCTCGCCGAGAGCTATGAGGTGTCGGACGACGGCCTCACCTACACGTTCAAGCTGCGCCAAGGCGTCAAGTTCCATGACGGCACCGACTTCAACGCCGACGCCGTCGTCTTCAACTTCAACCGCTGGAGCGATCCGAATAGCCCGAACAAGTACGAGGGCGACTCGTTCTACTATTACGACTCGATGTTCGGCCCGGAAGGGTCGCGCGTCATCAAGGAAGTGAAGGCGATCGATCCGGCCACCGTGCAGTTCACGCTGAACAAGCCGCAGGCGCCGTTCCTGCAGAACATCGCCATGCCGTCGTTCGGCATCGCGTCGCCCAAGGCGGTCGAGGAGAAGAAGGACAAGTTCAAGAGCGAGCCGGTCGGCACCGGGCCGTTCGTCTTCAAGGAGTGGAAGCGCAGCGAGTCGATCACGGTCGAGAAGAATCCGAACTACTGGCAGTCCGGCCTGCCGAAGCTGGCGCGCGTCATCATCACCGTCATCCCGGACAACTCGGCTCGCCTGACGGCGCTGCAGAACGGCGAGATCGACCTGATGGAGGGCGTCAACCCGGACGACCTCGGCACGCTGGAGAGCAACGCCGAGCTGCAGAGGATCGAGCGTCCATCGTTCAACGTCGGCTACGTCGGCTTCAACCTGAAGAAAAAGCCGTTCGACGATCCGAAGGTGCGCGTCGCACTCAGCCACGCCGTCAACAAGGAAGGCATCATCAGCGCCTTCTACGCCGGCCTCGCCGAAGCGGCGGTCAACCCGATGCCGCCGAGCACGCTCGGCTGGAACGCGGACATCAAGGATTACCCGTACGATCTCGAAAAGGCGAAGCAGCTGCTCGCCGACGCCGGCTACCCGAACGGCCTGCCGGAGGAGATGGTGTTCTACGCCATGCCGGTCGCGCGCCCGTACATGCCGGACGGCAAGAAGGTGGCCGAAGCGATCCAGGCCGACTTCGCCAAGATCGGCGTCAAGACGCGCATCGAATCGCCGGAGTGGGCGACCTACCTCGATGACGCGAAGGAAGGCAAGAAGGACGACCTGTTCATGCTCGGCTGGAACGGCGACAACGGCGACCCCGACAACTTCCTGTTCACGCTGCTGCACAAGGACACGATCGGCAGCAACAACTACAGCTTCTACTCCAACGACGAAGTGAACAAGCTGCTGAGCGAAGGCCAGTCCGAGACGGATCCGGCCAAGCGCGAGGAGCTGTACAAGCAGGCGCAGGTGCTGATCAAGCAGGACGCGCCGTGGATTCCGCTCGTGCACTCGACGCCGCTGCTGGCGGGCAAGGCGAATCTCAAGGGCTACGTGCCGTCGCCGACCGGCGGGGAGCCGTACAGCGAAGTCTATTTCGAGTAGGCCGATATGCTGAACTATGCGATTCGCCGCCTGCTGATGCTCGTCCCCGTGCTGCTCGGCATGACGGTCATCGTGTTCATGATCATCCGGGCCATCCCCGGCGATCCGGCTGAGGTCATCCTCGGGGAAAAGGCCAGCCCGCAGTCGAAGGAAGCGCTCCGTCAGGAGCTGAAGCTCGACGAGCCGCTGTACGTCCAGTACGGCGACTATCTCGGCAAGCTGCTGAGCGGCGACCTCGGCAAGTCGATTCGCAGCAAGGAGCCGATCGCCACCGAGATCGGGCCCTACCTGGCGGCGACGCTGGAGCTGACGGCGTTCGCGATGCTGTTCGCGATTGTCGTCGGCGTCAACGCCGGCATCGTCAGCGCCTGGCGTCAGAACTCCTGGTTCGACTATGCCAGCATGCTGATCGCCCTCGTCGGCGTGTCGATGCCGATCTTCTGGCTTGGCCTGATGGAGCAGTGGATCTTCGCGCTCGAGCTCAAATGGCTGCCGTCGATCGGCCGCGCGAATCCGCGCGACCCGATCGACGCCGTCACCGGCCTGTACCTGATCGACACGCTCGTCGCCGGACGGTTCGACCAGTTCGGCACCGTGCTCAAGCATCTGGTCCTGCCGGGCATCGCGCTCGGCACGATCCCGATGGCGATCATCGCGCGCATGACGCGCTCGAGCATGCTGGAGGTGCTGCGCTCGGACTACATCCGCACCGCCAAGGCCAAAGGGCTGTCCCAGCTCGGCGTCATCTACAAGCATGCGCTGCGCAACGCGTTCATCCCGGTGCTGACGGTCATCGGCCTGCAGTTCGGCCTGCTGCTCGGCGGAGCGGTGCTGACCGAGACGATCTTCGCCTGGCCCGGCATCGGACGCTACATCTTCGATGCGATCAGCGCGCGCGACTATCCGGTCATCCAGTCCGGCATCCTGATCATCGCGTTCCTCTTCGTCCTCATCAATCTGCTGGTCGACCTGCTCTACGCGGCAGTCGATCCGCGCATCAGCTACAAGTAGGAGGGGTATCCGTGTCGCAACCGGCTGTGCGCCTGCCCGTCCCGCTGCCCAAGCCGGAAGAGGCGTCGTCCCCGTGGCGGGACGCCTGGCGCAGCTTCCGCCGCAATCGCATGGCGATGGCGGGGCTCGGCATCATTGTCTTTTTCATCCTCGTGGCCGCGCTCGCTCCGGTGATCGCCCCCTACGACTACAAGGAGCAGGAGCTGATGAACCGGCTCCAGCCTCCGGGCGGGGAGCACTGGCTCGGCACCGACGACCTGGGGCGGGACATCCTCTCCCGGCTCATCCACGGCGCGCGCATCTCCCTGTGGGTCGGCGTCTCGTCGGTGGTCGGCTCGATCGTCGCCGGCACGATGCTCGGCATCCTTGCCGGCTACTACGGCCGCTGGTGGGACGCGATCATCTCGCGCCTGTTCGACATCCTGCTCGCGTTCCCCGGCATCCTGCTGGCGATCGCCATCGTCGCCGCGCTCGGGCCGTCGCTGCAGAACGCGCTGCTCGCGATCGCCATCGTCAACGTGCCGGTGTTCGGCCGGCTCGTGCGGGCGAAGGTGCTCAGCCTGCGCGAGGAAGAGTACATCGTCGCCGCGCGCTCGCTCGGCATGAAGAGCTCGCGCATCCTGCTGCAGCATATCCTGCCCAACAGCCTCGGGCCGATCATCGTGCAGGGCACGCTCGGCATCGCGACCGCGATCATCGAGGCCGCGGCGCTCGGCTTCCTCGGCCTCGGCGCGCAGCCGCCGGATCCGGAGTGGGGCAAGATGCTGTCCGACTCGCGCCAGCTCATCCAAAAGGCGCCGTGGACGGTGCTCTTCCCCGGCCTCGCGATCATGCTCACCGTGCTCGGCTTCAACCTGATCGGCGACGGCCTGCGCGACGTGCTCGACCCGCGCATGAAGCGCTGAGCTGGGTTCGGGGCGATTAGCTGAGCGCGGGCGTGCAGGCGCGCGGAGCTTGCGCGGGTAGCCGGGCGCGGGACGCGCGGCGACCTTTGCGCTCCATACATCCGCCGCTCCTAACCCGCCCATCCAAGGCACATTTGTGCCTTGGATTTCC
>NZ_KE383857.1:37518-128063 GCF_000422485.1 Paenibacillus pasadenensis DSM 19293 | reverse complement strand
TGACGGATAGCGAGTACAACGAGTATTATGGCAAGAAAGTCATTCGCGGCTTCGGCGACCCGTCGGTAAAACGTAGGTTGAAGCAGATGTTTGAGAAACGCTACCCCCACCACCAAGAGTGACGTCAACCCATTTTGACTGGGAATATCTTGCTGCTTACACATACTTCTTGACGCTACCCATCCCGGCGCGCTCCCGCCCATCCAAGGCACATTTGTGCCTTGGATTTCCCATTCCGGCGCGCTCCCGCCCATCCAAGGCACATTTGTGCCTTGGATTTCCCATCCCGGCGCGCTCCCGCCCATCCAAGGCACATTTGTGCCTTGGATTTCTCATTCCGGCGCGTTCCCGCCCATCCAAGGCACATTTGTGCCTTGGATTGCCCATCCCGGCGCGTTCCCGTCCATCCAAGGCACATTTGTGCCTTGGATTGCCCATTCCGGCGCGCTCCCGTCCATCCAAGGCACATTTGTGCCTTGGATTTTAATTTCTATCATCCCAGGTTGGCAGTCCCCTAGCCGAATCAGGTACACTAGCAGCAAAGAGGTGACAAGTCATGAAACAACATCGCTCTACATCCGGCGAGGTTAGGACCCAAGTAGTTCGAGAGTCGCTCGACGGCGTTCCCACGGCTGAGCTGGCCCGCAAGTACGCGGTTTCCCAAAGGTCGATTCGCGCCTGGGTACGGGAGTATCAGGAGAAAGCTGCCCTTGCGAATAAATCGACAGCATCGACAGGAGCAAGGCTCGACAGCGCTCGGCGGCTGGCGGAGATGGAGGAGAAATACGAGCAAGTGCAGAAGCTTCTTGCGGAAAAGGAGCTCGAGTCGGAAATCCTGCGTGCCTTGATCAACACGAAAACGAATAGCCCTGCCTCGATGAACGACTTGAAGTTTCGAAATCATTCATCGGGCAGGGGAAATCGATAGCCCGCTTGCGCGGGCAGCATGAGCTGACGATCAGCAAGTAGAAGTTGCTTCGCTTCGGCCAAGAACTGATCTTGCTGAACTCTCGCAAAAGAAAACCTGGCTATGCGCCGCTACGCCAAATCCGGACGAAGGCGATAGCGGCATACTTTTCCTCCGGCCGCAACAGACTCGAACAAGCCTTTTTCCGCCAACCGCTTCAAATGGATCGCCGCCGTCCGCCGATGGACGCCGATCGCTTCCGCAGCCTTGAACGGATAGATGTCTCCTCCATGAGCGCGAGCGTAGCTCAGCAAAGCAGCATCGACTCGATTCATGCCTTCCCCTGCTCCATCCCCCTTGATGCCGACCGAGAAGTCCGAGCCGCTGCGGGCGATTTGCGCGATCAGATCCCGGACTTGATTCGGCTCCTCCTTCAGGGAGTCGTACGCGACGGTCAAGGTGCGGAACCCATGCGAGTGGAGAAACATTTCCCGCATCGCCTCTCTCCTGTAGCCGCTCCGGTCCATCTGCTGCACATGAGGGCCGAATCCTTTGACATCGATGTTGAAGCGCACGCCCTCGGCGAACCAGGCGAAGTCCAGATAACAGGCGGCTCCTCTCCAGTCCTTGACCTCATATTCGGGATGAAGATCGTCAAAGTGACCGAACAGCGGCCACCATACCGCTCGCAGGAAAAGGATCTCTCCGTGAGCATGTCCGCGCCTGAGCCGGTCCTTCCGCTCTCCCGTCCGGGCATCGACATGCCGCTGAAGCCACGCCGCATGCGCCGAATCGAAAGACTGCCCTCGCCGATGCCCGGCGTGACGGGAAAAATCCATGCGGCTCAACGCCGCCTCCAGCCTTGAGGCAATTCGATATAACGGTAGACTCTCCGCTCTGACGGAAACAAGCCGAACTTCCCTTGATCCGCCTTTTCCTTGAACGAAGCCATCAGCGAACGGATCTCCGCTGGATCTTCCACCAGCGCATCATAAGCGATCGGCAGCATCCGGTATCCGCAGATCGTCATGTAGGCGTTGAACATCATCTCCCGGTTGCGCTCCTCTTCCGTCTGCCTGGCATACGTCTCGAATTCCTTGACCGCAATATGGAAATATTGATTGCCCTGCAGCCAGGCGAAATCAAGAAAAACCGGCGCTCCCTTCTCGTCCTGGACTTCATATTGCGGATGCAGATCGTCCAATTGACCGAACACCGGCCACCAGATCTCTTTCAGGAAAAGCATATCCTTCTCTTTCTGCCCCTGCTCCAGCCGCCGCCTCCGCTCCTTCGTGCTGCTTCGCAGATGGCGCTGAATCCAAGCCAGGCGCGCTTCCTCGAATCGCTGCTCTTGCTCTTGCCGATCCTCCATGCTCGTACAGCCTCCTCTTGAAAAAATGGATGCAAAAAAGCCCTGTACCGCCTCCCTGCCAGCCGGACGGTCTCAGAATTACGAGAGCTGTCGCTGACAGAAAAGATGGAACAGGGCGTTCTTCGCCACGAAACCAATCGGTCGGCACTCTTACATCCGTGCCGCTACAAGCCTATTCTAGCCAAGCGGCCGTCTGCTGGCAAGCCCCTTCTTCCGCTCGACGCTGCGGCCTCGCGTAGCTTGATCTTGCCATGCCTTGCCATGCCTTGCCATGCCTTGCCCTGCCATGCCTGCGCGAAAACTCCTTACAGCGCCCCCAGCGCCCACAGCCCGGCCTGGCGGACGAGCTTGCGGTACTCCGGATGCTGGAACGATTCGCGGCGATGGCCCGGCGACAGGTAGGCGACGCGTCCGAGACCATGCGCATGAGCCCAAGCAGCCGGCCAGCGGCTGCCTTCATGCTCGTACTCCAGCAGCACGGACGCCGTCGTTACGGTCGCTGGATCGAACCGGTAAGGCTCCTCCTCCATCCGGAAAGGCTCCACGCCGTCCAGCATCGGATGCGCGCGGCCCGCCTCGGTCGGCGAGTAGGCCAGCTCCGTCCAGTCCGGATGCCCGGTGAAAAAGCCCCCGATCAGCTTCGCGAGCTCCAGATCCGTCTGCAGGGAGATGCCGTTGTGCAGGACGAGCAGAGCTCCGCCCGCCTGTACGAACGACAGCAGCCCTTCGATCTCCTCCGGCTGCTTGCCGGTGCGCCAGTTGTCCGAGTAGGAAACGACGAGGCGATAAGGAGCCAGCGCCTCCGCGCGCAGCCGGCTGTAATCCTCCGTCGGCTCCAGCACCAAGGCGCCGTCGAAAATCGTCTCCAGCTCCGGATAAGCCGCGTCCAGCGGATGATACGGCGCCCGCTCCCCGTTGTCTCCAATTACGAGCGCCCGCGGCAGATGTCCATGGGATGTTGTCATGGGATGATTCCTCCTTGGAAAAAAATGCGTCATCGTCCGATGACGGAACGCAGCGAAGCGGGAGGCCCCGCTCGCTGACGGCTCCCTACGTCCAGCTCATCTCCGCGCCGGTGTTGTCGATGAACACCGGGTGATCCCGAGGCGTCCGATCCGCCAGATGCCCGTCGATGACGGTCGCGATGCCGGCGGCCGACTCTGCGGCCGTGTAGGTGCCCTCTTCGCTCAGCTTGCCGCTCATGTAGCTGCGCACCCAGCCGGGGTGGATGACGAGCACGCGGCCGCCGCGCGGCTTCAGCTCGTTGTGCAGGATGTTCGACTCGATGTTGAGCGCGGCCTTGGACATGCAGTAGCCGTACCAGCTTTCCCGCCACGTCTGATTGATCTGTCCCGCCTCAGACGAAATGTTCACGACAAGCTTGTCCTCGCCGGCGAGCAGCAGGCCGCTCAGCGCCTGCACGACCCGCAGCGGTCCGACCGCATTGACGGCGAACTGCCGGAACATCGCGTCATAGTCGATCTCGCCCAAGGCGCTTCCTTCCTTGTCGCCGACGACGCCGGCGTTGTTGACGATCAGCTCGAGACGGTCCGTCCGGCGCGCGGCCTCCTCCGCTGCGGCGCGCACGCTGTCCCCGTCGGCGACGTCGATGGCGAGCGGCACGAGCCGCTCCTTCCATTCCTCCGGCACCGGCTGCGGCTCCTGCCACTCCGGCATGTAGCGGCCGGCGAACACCGTATAGCCGCGCTGCAGCAGCTCCAGCGCCAGCGCGTAGCCGACGCCGCGGTCGGCTCCTGTTACAAAGGCATGTTTCATGCCCTTCCCTCCTCTATCGGTTCTGTTGAAAAGGCGACGGACGCTCGGCATGATCCTTCAAGCCGAACGGCCTGAAGCCGCGCCTGTCAAAACGCAGCCCCTGCTTATGAATGCGCTTCCCTCTCATTCTACCTGCAGAAGCCTGCCGGCGCCAACGCCCGAATCGGGCAGCGCGCAGCCTGCCTCCCGCTCACCGCCAGCTCCGCCTCGGCTGCCAGCCGAGCAGCCTCTTCGCCTTGGCGTTGCTCGACCAGGCCGCATGCGGCGGGCCGGAGCGGGCGAACTCCAGCAGCGACGGGTAAAAGCGAGCGGCCAGCTGCTCGTTCGGCACGAGCGAGCAGGTGTCGTCCGCCGTCACGTTCACCGCCTCGAAGCCGAGGCCGTCCGCTTCCACCGCGAGCCGGCAGGCGGCGGCCGCGTCGCGCGAGTCGACGTGGCTCCACAGGAAGCGCTCCGCGCCTTCGTGGCGGCTCAGCCACTCGTATTCCTCGGGGAGCGGCACATGCCCGAACCGCAGCGCGACCGCCTGCATGCCCGTCCGCCGATGGAACATCGCCATCGCCTGCTCGCCGGCGATCTTGGACAAGCCGTAGCTTTCCTGCGGCAGCAGCGGATGCGACTCGTCGACCGGCGCATGCTGCGGGGCGAAGCGATGGCGGGCGAAGCACCAGCCGTAGATCGACTCGCTCGAAGCGGCGGCGACGCGGGAGATGCCGAGCCCGGCGGCCGCTTCCAGCACCTGGTACGTCGACAGCGAGTTCAGGCGGAAAAGCTTCTCCGGCGACAGCTTGCCCGGCGCGTTGACGCCGGCCAGATGAAGGACGGCGTCCGCGCCCTGGAGCGCGCCGTACACCTCTCCAAGATCGGTCAGGTCGGCGATCGCCGTCCGGCAGATCCGCTCCGCCGGCGCGGCGAGGTCGACGTTCACCGGCTCGTGGCCGTGCTCCAGCAGCTCGCGCAGCACGAAGCGTCCGATCCGTCCGCTGCCTCCGGTGACGGCGATCTTCATCGTCTCTCCTCCTTTTTCAGCCGGGCTGACGGACGGTTCCTGCAGAGAGGGAACGGGGCCCAACCCCCTTGAGTCCAGCGCCGCTTCATCGCCCCGCCTCCTCGTCGAGCGCCCTCAGCATCGTCAGCGCCGCCCGCATGTAGCCGAGCGCATACGCCATGCCGGCATGCCACGGCGCCGCGCAGGCGACCGAAGGCGTATGGTCGGGAATGAGCACGCCGCCGAAGCCGCCGTCCCGCAGCAGCCGCAGCGCCTCCACCATGTCGATGTCCCCCTCGTCGAGGAACACTTCGTCGTAATGCGGCACCTTGCCCCGCACGTTGCGGAAATGCACGTAGCCGATCTCGCCCGCATGCGCTCGGATCGTCTCGTACACGTCGCCGTCCGTCATCTCCGCCGTCGTCCCGAGGCACAGCTCCAGCCGGCTGTTCGGACTCGGCACGAGATCGAGCAGCCGCCGGTAATAGTCCGTCCGGTAGACGAGCCGCGCCGTGTCGCGGACGACCGGCAGCGGCGGATCGTCGGGATGCGCCGCGAGCACGACGCCCGCCTCCTCCGCCACCGGCACGAGCTCTTCGAGGAAGCGCCGCACGCGATCCCACAGCTCCGCCTCCGAGACCGGCGCGACGACGCCCGGAGGGGCGTCCGGATCATAGATGAAGTTCCATACCGAGCCGCTCGGCATCGGCGACTGCGGCGGATCGTGGAACACCGCCGTGCGCGCCCCTCCGCGCGCGGCTTCGACGTAGCTCAGCCCCCATACGCCGGCCAGGCTGAAGTTGTAGCCGAGCATGCGGATGCCCGCGCGGCCCGCGTCGCGCACGATCCGCTTCAGCCGGTCCATCTGCTGCGCTCGCTTCGGTCCGTCCAGCAGCACGTCATGCCAGTGCGCCGGGCAGAAGTTCTCGATCGCATGCAGCTCCACGCCCTCCGCGTTCATCTGCGCCTTGAGGCGCAGCATCGTATCGAGCGAGTACATCTCGTCGTGGCGCGCGAGGTCGAGGACCGGCTCCGTATAGTCGGTCAGATGCGCGACGATGTCGGTGCAGCCCATCTGCCGGGCAAAACGGAAGTTGTCCCGCGTCAGCGCGCGCTGGCCAAGTCCGAGTCCGAGCCTCATCGGCGGCCGCCTCCCTTCGGCGCGCCGGCCGCAGAGGCTGCGTCGGTCGAATCCGGCGCATCGGCCGGATCAGACGAATCGGACGCATCACGCGGATCGGACGCATCGCGCAGGTCGGCCGCATCACGCGGACTGGCCGCAGCGCCTCCGCCGCCTGCCCCGGCCTCTGCGGCCGGAACGTCCGCAGAGGCTGCGTCCGGGCCGTACACGGACAGCCTTCGCAGCTCCAGCCCGAGCGTGCCCGCAGGCCGGATGGCCGCGAGCCGGACATGAGCCGCTTCGATCGTCGGAAAGGCCAGCTCCTCCGGGCCTTCCCCGCCAGAAGCGCTCGTACCGGGCGAGACAGGATTCAACCGCATGTTCGCCTCCTCGCCGTTCCGGTCCAGCACGGTCGTCCAATTCGCGCCGTCCGCCGAGGCTTCGAGCCGGTAGCGGGACGGACAGCCCTCTCCCCACTCCAGCTTGACGCGCCCGATGCGGCGCAGGCCGTCCAGGCGGACGGCGATCTCATGCTCGCCGCGGACGCGGGTCCGCCACGCCGTATGGCGCAGGCCGTCGACGGCGCATTCCGGCCCTGAGCCGCGATGATGCAGGCTGATGCTGCCGCTTGCAGGACGGACGAGCGCCAGGTCGCCAGAGTCGACGAACGGCTGGACGCCCCAGCTCAGGCCGAAGGCTTCCGGCCGCTGCGGCTCCCGCCCGGCTACCGCCAAAGTCGTCTGCCGGCTTGCCGTCTGCCGACCGTGCGGACCGTCCTCCGGCGTCGCCGTCGTGACGAACAGCACGCCCGGACCGTACAGCTCCAGCTCGATGCCGCGCGCCGCATCGGCGCCGGACAGCGTCAGCGCCGGCGCGGGATAGCCGTCCGCATCCGCCGGACGCTCCCGCTCGCTGCAGCGGTAGACGGCCAGGTCCGCGCCGCCGGACGCCTGCGGCAGCACGAGCCGCAGCGACTGCCGCCCCTGCCGGTGGCTGACGATGGCGGCGCTCCAGCCGTTGCCGCCGCCGTCCAGCGGCACGAGCGCGGCGACGCCCCGGACGCCTGCGGAGACGGGCTCGCGCCAGCTGCCCGGCCCCGCTCCCTCTGCGCCTCCGACGCCTCCGGCTCCCGGCTCCCCTAAGCTCCCGCCGCCGCTGCCACCGGTCCCCGGCCCGGCTCCACCTGCGCCTCCGACGCCTAGCTCACCTGCGCTCACGCCGCCGCTGCCACCGGTCTCCGGCCCGGCTCCCTCTGCGCCTCCGACGCCTCCGGCTCCCGGCAGCCTGCCGTCGTCCCACACCGAGGCCGCCACGATCCGGCTGCCGCGCGGGAACAGCCGCGACAGCAGCGCCATCGGATCGTACCACGGCCTCAGCGCGCGCTCCTGCTCGTCGCCGGACGAATTCCAGAACCCCCACGTCTTCCACTCGCCGGAGCTCCACGGATAGCCCTTGGCATGATGCATGACGTCGTCGAGCATCCAGGCGATCACACCCGACTGGCCGCCGCGCATCGCCTGCAGCGCGAAGTCCGCCATGAGCACGCCGTACCCGAACGTCCGCACGCGCGGCTGCTGGTCATGCGCCTCGTCCTTGCCTTCCACGATGCCCGCCTCGGTCATCAGATACGGCTTCGCCGCGCCATCCGGGTCGTTGCGGTCGATGAAGCGCCGCTTCTCGCGCACCTGCCGCTCCAGCCGGCCCGAGATCAGGTCGGCGTCCTGCACGTAGCGGTGGATGTCATAGGCGGACAGCAGGCCGCCGACGCCGTACACCGCGAGCTCGACCCACTCGTCCTCGTTGGACGAGTCCGGGCCGATCAGCCCGATCCGCCCCGCCAGGCCGCGTAGCTCGAGCACCTGCGCGAGCTGCAGCATCCCCCGCCGCCACAGCGCGAAGCGGTCGCCGTCCTCCGTCGCCCAGTCGCCGTTCGGCTCGTTGATGAAGTTGTACCAGCGCGCGCAGCGGTAGCCGCGCACGTCCAGCAGCTGATGCAGGAACTCGCCGATCAGCTCCGCCCACGCCGGATCGTCGGAAGCCGTCAGCCCGAGCTCCGGGCTGCGGCTCCATTCGCCGACGATAGCGTCGATGCCGCGCCGCTCGCAGTGGTCGAGGATGCGCCACAGCCTCCGCATCATCGGCGTCTCCCAGTCGTAGACCGGATCGCCGCGTTCGTCCCAGCTCGCCGTATAGGCATTGGCCCGCAGCATGACGCGCACGAGCGGCGTCCGCGTGAAGTCCACCCGCTCCAGCAGCGTCTCCCACTGCTCGTCCGTATGCTCGTACGTATCGCAGGGGTCCCACTCGAAGCCGATGCCGTCGAAATCACCCACGAGCACGTCGTCCGCATCGATGCGGACCGTCCAGGCGGCTGCGCCATCCAGCCTTTCCTCTACCGCCTTCGTCTCCACGCTCATCCTCCTTGCCCCTTTCCATCCGCTTCCCGTTGGTCCTCCGCCTCGCCGCCGTGCAGCGGCAGCCAGTCCAGCACGTCCCGGATCGCCGCGTCCCAGTAGCTCCACTCATGGCCGGCTCCCGGCGTCTCGACATAGGTCAGGCCGATGCGCCCCTCGAACTGCCGGCGGAAGTCCAGGTTCAAGCCATAGTTGAAGTCCGCCGTCCCGCAGCCCTGGTAGAAGCGCGGCAGCTCCGTGCCCGCCGCCAGATGCCCCTCCAGCACATGCGCCAGATCGTCGGGACTGCCGTCGTACGCCTCCGCCGAGCCGAACGTCAGCTTGGCCATGCGCAGCATCGCCTCGTTCGCGATCGGCGACTCGCCGGTCAGCCGCGTCCGCTGGCTGAGGCTGCCGGACAGGCTCGCCACGGCGGCGAACCGCTGCGGACAGCGGATGCCGAGCTTGAACGCGCCGTAGCCGCCCATCGACAGCCCGGCCGCGAACGTATCCTCGCGCCGGTCCGACAGCCGGAACATCGCCCCCGCGACGGCCGGCAGCTCCTCGCTCAGGAACGTGAAGTAGTCCAGCCCCTGCTTCTGATCGGCATAAAAGCTCAAGTGGACCGACGGCATGAGCACGGCGATGCCCTTCTCCTGCGCGTAGCGCTCGATCGAGCTGTAGCGCAGCCAGCTCATATGGTTGTCCGTCGCCCCGTGCAGCAGGTACAGCACCGGCCAAGGCGGCCCGCCTGCGGACGGCCCGGCCGCTCCGATCGCCGCCCCGCGCTGCGGGATGACGGCGGCGAGCGAGCTCGACAGGCTCAGCGTTTCCGAGAAAAATTCGACTTGCGCCAGCGGCATGGTGCATGCAGCTCCCTTCCGGATGAAAAATGAAAAGCAGCCCCCGGACGCCAAGATCCGGGAGCTGCTTCGCGTCAGCCTTTGACGGAGCCGATGAGGGCTCCTTTCACGAAATGCTTCTGCAGGAACGGATAGACGGCCAGGATCGGGGCGCTCGAGACGAGGATGGACGCCATTTTCACCGTGAACGGGTTGACCTGCTGCTGCACCGCCACCGAGATCCCCGCCTGGGAGATCGCCTGCGACGTGTTGCTGATGAGGTCCTTGAGCACCATCTGCAGCTGCCACATGTCCTTCTCCGTCGCATACAGCACCGAGGAGAAGAAGTCGTTCCAGTAGCCGACCGCGATGAACAGGCCGACCGTCGCCAGCACCGGCTTGGACAGGGGCAGCACGACGCGGAAGAACACCGTCAGGTCGTTCGCGCCGTCGATCTTGGCCGCCTCCTCCAGCTCGTCGGGGATGCCCCGGAAAAAGCTGATCATGACGAAGATGTTCCACGCGCCGATCGCGCCGGGCAGGATGAACGCGCCGTAGCTGTCGATCAGGCCGAGCATCTTGACGAGCAGGTACGACGGCACGAGGCCGCCGCTGAACAGCATCGTGAACAGGATGAGCAGCGAGAACAGCTTGCCGCCGCGCAGCCTTTTCTTGGAGACGGCATACGCCATCCCCGCCGAGAGGAACGTGCCGATCAGCGTGCCGGCCACGGTCGTGATGATCGTCACCTTGAAGCCCGACAGGATCGAGACGTTCTGGAACACCGCCTGGTATGCCGTGATCGAGAAGCCGGCCGGCACGAGGAACAGCCCCCCGCTCGCCGTCAGGTCGGGGTCGCTGAACGACGCCATGATCATGTACCAGAACGGGTAGATCATGAGCGCCATCAGCAGGATGAAGAACAGGATGTTCGCTACATTAAAGACGCGTTCGCCACGGGACAATGCCATCTTGCCCTCGCCTCCCTTACCACAGGCCTTCCTGGCCGCTTTTTTTGACGATCGTGTTCACGGTCAGGATGAGCGTCATCGCGACCGCCGACTTGAACAGTCCCGCCGCCGTCGCATAGCTGTAGTTGGCTTCCTGGATGCCGACGCGGTAGACGTACGTGTCGATGATGTCGGCGACGTCGTAGACGAGCGGATTGTACAGCAGGAAGATCTGCTGGAAGCCGGCCTCGAGGATGTTCGCCAGGCTGAGGATGACGAGGATGAGGATGACCGGCCGGATCGCCGGCAGCGTCACATGCCAGGTCTGCTTCAGCTTGTTCGCGCCGTCGATGCGGGCCGCCTCGTACAGGTCGGCGCTCACGCCGGCGATCGCCGCCAGATAGATGATCGTGCCCCAGCCGACTTCCTTGTAGATGTCGCTGATGACGAGGATCGAGCGGAAGTACCGCACGTCCCCGAGGAAGTCGATCGGCATGACGCCGAACCGCTGCAGGATCAGGTTGACGAGGCCGTCGACCGGATTGAGGAACGTGATCAGGATGCCCGAGAAGATGACCCAGGAAATGAAGTGCGGCAAATAGACGACCGACTGCGCGAAGCGCTTGAACAGCTTGCTGTGCAGCTCGTTGAGCAGCAGCGCGAGGATGATCGGCAGCGTGAACGACGCGATCAGCTTGTAGACGCTGATGATGATCGTATTGCCGAGAATCTCCGTGAAGTCCGGCGAGTTGAACAGGCGGGTGAACTGGTCGAACCCGACCCATTCGCTGCCGGTGATGCCTTTGTAGATGTTGTACTCCTGGAACGCGATGATGACGCCGTACATGGGCATGTACTTGAACACCAGCACCAGAAGCAGGCCGGGCAGCAGCAGCAGGTACAGATAGCGGTCCCGCACGATGTCCTTCAGCAGCGATCCGCGGGCCTCCCGCGTCCGCTTGCCGGCCATGACGGCCGGCTTCGTTGCAGCCATGTGGCGCTCCTCCTTCAGGCGGGCTTATTTGTACGGCGTGATGTTCTCCTCATACCACTTGTCGTACTCGACGTGCTCGGCCTGCTGCTTCTCGAACAGCCCGGCCGCTTCCTCGTCGATCTTCTTGCCGCCGAGCTTCTCGTACTGGGCCGGCCACTTGTCGAACGCGTCGAGCGGCGTCTTGCCCGTGATGATGCCCCAGAACAGCTCGTCGCGCACCTTCTTGATGTCGGCGGAGTAGCGGTCCCACTCGGGACGGTCGATCGCCTTGAACACGACGATCTTGTCGCGCATCGGCTGGCTGGTGGCGATCTTGTCCTCGAACATCTTCGTCACTTCCGGCGTGTTCTTGATGTTGGCGGCGTCCTTGCGCTGGATGTACCAGCCGAAGTTGCCGAGACCGAGCTTGCTGCCTTCCTCCGGCTGGATCGTCGGCGTGAAGATGCCGCCATCCATCTTGTAGTGCTCGCCCTCGTTGCCGAACGTGATCGTCTTGAACACCTCCGGCGTCGCCATCGTGTTCAGCACCTGCACCGCGCTGTCGACGTCCGTCGCGTCCGTCACGACGAGGTAGCACCAGCCGATGCCCGGATCGGGCAGGTCGGAGCTGAAGCCGTCCGGTCCCTGGATCGGCGCGATCGAGATGTACTCGCCGTCCGGATTGAGCTTCTTGAAGCTGATGTTGACCGAGTTGCCCGGGTTGAAGTAGTCGACCCAGCGGTAGAACGAGCCGACCTTGCCGGAGGCGTAGATGTCGTTGACCTTGTTGTCGTCGTTGTTGGCGCTCGTCGTCATGCGCGGGTCCATGACGCCTTCCTTGTACAGCTCGCTGAGCAGCTTCAGCACGTCCTTGACCTTCGGATCGAGCGCGCCGAACTGGATCGAGCCGTCGGCGTTCTTGACGAAGTTCTCCACGTCGAGGCCGTTCGCGTAGAAGAACGGCGCCAGCGAGCGGTAGTAGTTGTCGCCGGAGATGCCGTACGTATCCTTCTTGCCGTTGCCGTCCGGATCGCCGTTCGCGAAGGCGCGGAGCACCTCGACGTACTCGTCGAGCGTCTTCGGAACCTGCAGGCCGAGCTTGTCGAGCCAGTCCTTGCGGACGATCGTCGTCATGTAGCTCGCTTCCGGCACGTCGCCCGGGATGCGGAAGATCTTGCCGCTCTTGTCCCAGTGATAGAACAGCGTGTCCTTGCGGTAGTAGTCGAGGATCTCCTTGCCGTATTTCTGGAGGGATGGGGTGACGTCCTGCGCGATGCCGGCATCGACCCACTTGGTGTACTCCTTGGTGTCGCCGGTCCACAGGATGCCCGGACGCGTGTCCTTGGCGCTCATGAGCAGGTTGATCTTCGTGTTCAGCTCCGACCAGTCGGGCAGGAAGATCGGCTGCACGTCGACCTTGCGGCCCATCGATTTTTCCAGCTCGCCCTCAAGCGCCTTCTCCGCCCAGGAGTCCGGCGTCTTCGGTCCGGCCATGAGCGCCATCTTGATGGTGAAAGGCTCCTTCGGAGCTTCGCCGCCGCTGCCGGCCGCGTTCTGCGCGTTGTTGTCCGTGCCGGCCGCCGCGCCTTCGTTGCCGCCGCCGTTGCCGTTTCCGTTTCCGTTGCCGCCGGAGCAGCCGGCCGCCAGCAGCGCCATCGCCATCGTCGCGCTGAGCAGCATCGTCGTCTTTTTCATTCTCCCAATCCCCCAATTGTGAAGTGGATGCGTCATGCAAGCGAGTCATTGATTACGCTTACAAGGAACGGTTTGATTATACGCCCGGCCTGCGGGATCTGTAAACAACAAAATTTAATTTTATTTAATTTGTTTCATTTTGTTTATTTCATGTCGAAGCTTGGTGGAAAAGGCGGATGCAGCTCAGTTGGACGGGTAGGTCTGGAGCTGGGGAAGGCTGGGTGATCGGATGGGTGCGTGCCGAATTGGAGATGCGTTTCGTGGACTAATTTCACAACATGCGTGTTTGTTGAAGAATGTGGAAAAAGAGCGGAGCCTGGGCGATCAGCTGCTTGCAGCTGCGGGCGGAGCCTGGCGCGGGGCGGCTCAGCGGGGCGAGGGGCGGCATCTCCGCTACCGTTGCACGTACGCTCTACGCTCGTCGCGTTGCTCCATCCGGCCGCGCTCGGCGTCAGCTGGCTCCGCCTGCGTGAAAAAAGCATCCCGACCGCGTGCGGTCGGGATGCTTTTTGAGGCGCGCCTGGCGCGCGGGCTGCGCGCGTGGTGAAACCGCGCGTAGCCGGCGGCTTCGCTCCGCAGGCGCGCCCTACGCGCGGAAAAACCGCGCGTAGCCGGCGGCTTCGCTCCGTAGGCGCCCGCTACGCGCGGAAAAACCGCGCGTAGCCGGCGGCTTCGCTCCGCAGGCGAGCCCTACGCGCGGAAAAACCGCACGTAGCCCGCGGCTTCGCGGTGCCGGCACGCCCTACGCGCGGAAAAACCGCGCGTTGCCAGCGGCTTCGCTCCGCAGGCGCTCCCTACGCGCGGAAAAACCGCGCGTAGCGGGCGGCTTCGCTCCGCAGGCGTGCCCTACGCGCGGAAAAACCGCGCGTAGCCGGCGGCTTCGCGACGCCAGCGCGCCCTACGCGCGGAAAAACCGCGCGTAGCCGGCGGCTTCGCGACGCTAGCGCGCCCTACGCGCGGAAAAACCGCGCGTAGCCGGCGGCTTCGCGACGCCAGCGCGCCCTACGCGCGGAAAAACCGCGCCTAGCCGGCGGCTTCGCGACGCCAGCGCGCTCTACGCGCGGAAAAACCGCGCCTAGCCGGCGGCTTCGCGACGCAGGCGAGCCCTACGCGCGGAAAAACCGCGCGTAGCCAGCCGCTTCGCTCGCCGGCGCGGACGTTTCCCTCTCGACGACTGGATGCCGCTTACGTTTTCGAAAGAATTTCCCAGAACGACTCCGCATTGAACTGGATAGCCGCTTCGCGAATCTTATTCAACTCATGGTGAGGAATTGTCGAGGTATTTCGGTTCATGTGCGTCATCCCGTCAAGAAATACCGTTGCGAATTCGTTGATCCGGGCTAAATAGATCTCCCGGTCCATCTCCGACCTTTCCAAGCCCGCCATCAGTTTGGATGCCTTCTCAAAGCCGAGCCGGATCTCTCGCCATGCTTCGTGATCGGATTCATCGATGGTCTCCATCTGAAGCGACAATTGGCCTAGGTTTGAAAAAGCAACGAAACAGGCAAGGAAACGATCATCGAGTTTCATTTTAGCCGAGGAAGGATTGCTTGCCTCGGGCAGAAACGAATCCAAGAAGGCAGCATTGCTCATCATGGAAGAAACCGCCGCTGCAGCGACATGATTCTTGATTTCCGCCAGCTCGGCGGATTTTCGATCCATTTCCCTCTCATGAAAAGCATAAAACAAGCCTGCTGCAATCAAAACCGCAGCTGCCATCACAAGCCACAGACGCTTTTTCTGTCTTCCTCCTTGAATCTCGGTGTCTGTCTATTGGGAGGCGGAAAGCCGCTGGAAATGATCGGGCGTCGTCGAACGGGCATCACCGTCCAGCCAGTCAGCCTACTGTTCGATGACCGGACCGAGCCGATACTGGATGAGCCGGCCGTCCTTCCCGAGGTAAGCCTCCCGGCCGACACGACTGATTTCAACGAAGCCGAGCTTTTCCAGCATCCTTCTTGAACGGGCGTTTTCCTCGTTCGTCTCGGCGTTGAAAAGGGTGATTCCGTATTTCTCCCTGGCCAATTCCATCATCTTCCCGGCGGCCAAGGATCCGATCCCCTTTCCCCAAAGGCCGCTCTCCCCGATTGAAATTCCGAGTTCCGCTGCATTCGTCCGGATCTGGGCCAGGTCCGCATATCCGATCAGCCTCCCCTCGAACTCGATTGCCATGCGAACCTGCGAATCTAGCATTTCAGATTCCTCATTCCGATTCAGGATTCAGCATGCCGAATGACGGCAGTCCCGCCCCCTTCACGCCCCGTACAAAAAGGACCTCATTCCGCCTGAAAGGCACGAAATGAGGTCCTCGCCTGACCTACGCCTACACCACCACGACCGCCAAGCCGCTCTCCCGCAGCGCCTGAGCCGCTTCGGCCGTGATGCGGTCGTCCGTGACGAGCCGCCCGACCTGCTCCAGGCTGCCGAAGCGCGTGAACGACTGCAGGCCGATCTTGCTGGCGTCCGCCAGCAGCACGACCTCGTCGGCCATCCGCAGCATCTGCTGCTTGACCCGCGCCTGCAGCTCGTTCGACTCGCTGAGGCCGCGCTCGACATGCAGCCCCTTGCACGAAAGGAACGCCTTGTCGACGTGATACTCCTCCAGCGAGCGCTCGGCCGAAGGGCCGACGAAGCTGAGCGAGGCGCGCGACAGCTGCCCGCCGGTACAGATGACCTGGATCTGCTCCTTGGCCGCCAGCTCCACCGCCACGCGCGCGGAGTTGGTCAGCACAGTCAGCGGCATGTCCGGCAGCTCCCGCGCCATGTACCACGCCGTCGAGCTGGCATCCAGCAGGATGCGCTCGCGCGGGCGCACCTGCCGCGCCGCCTCCGCCGCGATCCGCCGCTTCTGCGCGGCGAATGTCACCTCGCGCTCCGCGAACGGCGTCTCCGGCTGGGCGTCGCGGACGCTGACCGCGCCTCCGTGCGAGCGGCGCAGCCGCCCCTCCTGCTCCAGCCGGTCCAGGTCGCGGCGGATCGTCTCCTCCGTCACCCGGCACAGCTCGCTCAGCTCGGTGACGCGGATGCTGCCGCGCTCGTTGACCAGCTGCACGATCTGCTCGTAGCGCTCTGCCGCCAGCATGCTTCCTTCCTCCTCGCGGCCGCCGCGTCCGCTAGCGCAGGCGGCGGTCCTTCATTTCGTCCTGTTCATGAGCCGCCCCGCGTTCCTTACTCCGAGCGGCGGCCTTTGATCTAGTCTTGGGCGTTACCCCGAGCGGCGGCCCTTCCTCTTGTCCTTGAGCGCCTGCAGGCGTCCGTACGCTTCCGCCATCCGCTCGCCCGAGCCGGGCGTCGGCTCGTACGTCTCGACGCCGAACGAATCGCCGATGACGCGCCGCGCCTCGGACAGGCCGGACAGCTCGCCCGCCGAGATCCACTGCACGGCGAGATTGCCGATCGCGCTGCCCTCCGCCGGTCCCGCCCACACAGGGCGGCCGATGCTGTCCGCCGTCCACTGGCAGAGCAGCCGGTTCCGGATGCCGCCGCCGACCATATGGAGCCCGGAGAACGAGCGTCCGCTCACGAGCTCCGTCTGCTTCAACACATACCGGTATTGTAAAGCCAAGCTTTCCAGAATACAACGGGCATGCCCGGCATAGCCTTGCGGCTCCGGCTGGCCGCTCTCGCGGCACCACTGGCGGATGCGCGGCCCCATCGGGCCGGCAGGCAGGAACAGCGGATCGTCCGGGTCGATGAGCGGCCCGCCCGCAGGCAGCGCCCCCGCTCCGGCCAGCAGCTCCTCGTAGCCTGGACAATGGCCCTCACGCTGCCATTCGCGGCGCAGCTCCTCCAGGATCCATAGGCCCATGATGTTCTTCAGCAGCCGCCATGTGCCCGCCGCACCGCCTTCGTTGGTGAAGTTGTACGCCAGCGCCTGCTCGCTCAGCACCGGCTCCGGCACCTCCGTGCCCATGAGCGACCAGGTGCCGCAGCTCAGGTAGGCGAAGCTCTCCTCGCGCGCAGGCACGGCGACGACGGCTGAGGCGGTGTCATGCTCCGCCGCGCACAGCACCTGCACCTGCGCGGACAGGCCGAGCTCGGCGTGCACGGCGGCGGTCAGCTCGCCCGCGGCGTCGCCCGGCTGGGCCAGCGGGGCGAACAGGCGCACCGGCACCCCGGCCGCCTTGAGCAGCTCGTTGTCCCACTGGCGCGCGGACGGATTCAGCAGTCCGGTCGTCGTGGCGTTCGTGAACTCCTGCTTCTTTTCGCCGGTGAGGAAGTAGCGCAGCAGGTCCGGAATCATGAGCAGCGTCTGCGCCTGCCGGAGCTGAGGCGAGCGCCGCTCGCCCATCGCCGCCAGCTGGTAGATCGTGTTGAAAGGCAGGAACTGCAAGCCGCTCCGCCGGAACAGCCACTCGTCGCCATAGCGCTCGCGCAGCCGCTCCATCATGCCTTCCGCATGGCGGTCGCGGTAGTGGAGCGGATTGCCGAGCAGCGTCCCGTCCCGGCCGAGCAGGCCGAAGTCGACCGCCCACGAGTCGATGGCGAGGCTCGCGGGAGGCGCTCCGCCCTCGCGGGCGGCCAGCCGCAGCCCCTGCTTGAGCTCATGCAGAAGCCGCAGGATGTCCCAGTACAGCCCGCCGCCGGCCTGCACCGGCTCGTTGGCGAAGCGATGCACCTCCGTCAGCTCCATGCGGCTGCCGCCCAGCCGTCCGAGCACCGCGCGGCCGCTGCCCGCTCCGAGATCGAAGGCGAGCCGCGTCGTCATACGCGGGCTGCCTCGCCGCGCGGCAGCTGCACCTCGCGCTCATACGCCTTGACGTCGTCCAGCCACGCCTCGCGGGCCGGCACGCCGCTGCGCTCGCAGTAGTAGTCCCACACCGCGCCGAACGGATACGACTTGAACTCCTCGGCCAGCGCCAGCCTCGTCGTGTAGTCGCCGTCCAGCTCGGCCTGCCGCAGCGCTTCCGCCGGCTCCAGCAGCGCCCGCAAGAGCGCTTTCAGCGTGCTGCGCGTGCCGATGACCCAAGCGGCGACGCGGTTGATGCTGCCGTCGAAGAAGTCGAGGCCGATAAACGTGCGCTCCAGCAGCTCGCCGCGCACGAGCTCGCGGGCGATCTCCAGCAGCTCGTCGTCGAGGATGACGACATGGTCGCTGTCCCAGCGCATCGGGCGGCTCACATGCAGCAGGATGCCGCTCGCGAACAGCGACAGCGAGCTGAGCTTGTTCGAGATCGTTTCCGTCGGGTGGAAATGGCCGGAGTCGAGGCAGATCAGCTTGTCGTTCTGCAGCCCGTAGCCCATGTAGAACTCATGCGAGCCGACGACGTACGCCTCGGAGCCGAGCCCGAACAGCTTGCTCTCGACCGCGTCGAGATGATGCGCCGGGTCGAGCGGCTCGGCGAACACCTCGTCGAGCGCCTCCTTGAGCCGCCGGCGCGGAGCGAGCCGGTCGGCGGGCAGGTCCTTGTAGCCGTCCGGCACCCAGACGTTCGTGACGCATGGCTGGCCGAGCTGCTCGCCGAACGACGCGCCGATGCGGCGCGACGCCTGGCAGTGCTCGATCCAGAAGCGGCGCACGGCCTCGTCCGGATGGCTGAGCGTGAAGCCGTCGGCGGCTTTTGGATGCGAGAAGCAGGTCGGGTTGAAGTCCAGCCCGAGCCCCTGCTCCTTGGCCCAGTCGACCCAGCGCTGGAAGTGCTTCGGCTCCAGCTCGTTCAGGTCGACCGCCTCTTCGGTGTCGGCGTAGATCGCATGCAGGTTCACCTTGTGCTTGCCGGGGATGAGCGAGAACGCCCGCTCCAGGTCGGCGCGCAGCTCCTGCGGCGTGCGGGCGGCTCCGGGATAGGAGCCGGTGACGGAGATGCCGCCGGACAGCTCCTGCTCGCGGAACAGGAAGCCGCGCACGTCGTCCCCTTGCCAGCAATGGACGGACAGCTTGATGCGGGAGAGCCGCTCCAGCGCCTCGTCGGTATCGATGCCGTGGGCGGCGTATTGGGCGCGGGCGAGCTCGTAGCTCTGCTTTACGGTTGGATTCATCGGCGATTGAGCCTCCTTGTCGGGTTCGGTTATCGGGTAAAGGCGGCCGGCACGCCGCCGTCGACCGTCAGCATGCAGCCGGTCGTCTTCTCCGCGCGGGCGGAGGCGAAGAAGGCGATGCCCTCCGCGATGTCGCGCGGATAGATGTTGACGCGCAGCGTCGTCCGCTGGCGGTAATACTCCTCCAGCTGGTCCGGCTCGATGCCGTAGGCGGCCGCGCGCTCCTCGCGCCAGGACGAGTTCCAGATCGCCGAGCCTTGCAGGATCGCGTCCGGCAGCACCGTGTTGACGCGGATGCCGAGCTCGCCTCCCTCGGCCGCGATGCAGCGGGCCAGATGGGCCTCCAGCGCCTTGGCCGCGCTGTAGGCGGAGGCGTTCTTGCCGGCGTAGACGGAGTTTTTGGAGCCGATGAACACCATGCTGCCGCCGCGCGCCTGCTCCTTCATCTGCCGGAACGCCTCGCGCGCCACGAGGAAGTAGCCGGTGCCGAGCACGTTCATGTTGAGGTTCCATTCCTTGAGCGTCGTCTCCTCGAACGGGCTGGACGTCGCCAGTCCGGCGTTGTTGACGAGGATGTCGACGCCGCCGTACGCGAGCGCCGTCTCGGCGAATGCCGCCGCGACCTGCTCCTCGCTCGTCACGTCCATCCGCACGGCGAGCGCGCGGCCTTCGCCGAAGCGGGCGTTGATGTCGTCCGCGACCTTCTGCGCGCCTTCGAGGTTGAGGTCGGCGAGCACGAGATGCGCGCCGCCCTCGGCCAGACGGCGTGCCGTCTCGCTGCCGATGCCGCCCGCGCCGCCGGTGATGAAGGCGATCTGGCGGGAAAATTCCGCTTCGGCCGGAGCGAGCGACAGCTTATACAGCTCCAGCGGCCAGTACTCGACGTTGTAGGATTCGTTTTCGCTCAGGGAGACGAACCGGCCGAGCGCCGTCGCGCCGCGCATGACCGCCACCGCCCGATGGTACAGCGCGCCGCTGACGCGGGCGCTGGCAAGGCTCTTGCCCGTATTCACCATGCCGACGCCCGGGATGAGGATGACGCGCGGCGCGGCCTCGAAGCGCCGGTCGCCTTCGTTCTTGTTTCGCTCGAAGTAGGCCTTATAGTTCTCCTTGTACGCCTCGATTCCCTGCCGGAGGGCGGCCTGAAGAGCCGCGATGCCCGCCTCCGAGCTGTCCGGCGTCCAGTCGGCGAGCAGCGGCACGACCTTCGTATGCACGAGATGGTCCGGGCAGGCGGCGCCGACCTGCGACAGCTGCGGCGCGTCCGCTCCGCCTGCGAAGGCGAGGATGTCGTCGCCGTCGTCGAACGACAGCACCATGCGCTTCTCGTCGCTGACGAGGCCGCGGATGAGCGGCATGACGGCCGCGGCGACGCGGCGGCGGTCCGTCTCCGGCAGCGGCGCGGACTTCAGTCCGCCGAACAGGCGCGAGCCGTCGACGCGGGCTTCGATGAACGCCTCCGCCTCGGAGATGATTCGGATCGTCTGCTCGTAGCACGCCTCCTGCGTGTCGCCCCAGGTGACGAGGCCGTGCTTCTCCATGAGCACGAGCTCGGCGTTCGGGTTGGCGCGGACGCCGTCCGCGATCATCTTGGAGAGCGTGAAGCCGGGGCGGATGTACGGCACCCAGACGAAGCGCTCGCCGAAGATCTCGGCCGCCAGCTCGCGGCCGTTGTCCGCGCAGCAGAGCGAGATGATCGCGTCGGGATGCGTGTGGTCCACATGCTTGAACGGCAGGAAAGCATGCAGCAGCGTCTCGATCGACGCCCGCGGGTGGGACGCGTCGATCATGCAGTGGCCGAGGTAGGCGACCATCTCCTCGTCGCTCATCGCCTCGCGCTCGCGCAGCTCAAGCACGTCGTCGAGGCGCAGGCCGGTGAAGTTCCGGGCCGTCATCGACGCGAGGTCGGAGCCGCTGCCTTTGACGTACATGACGTCGATCTCGCGTCCGCGGAAGTCCTTCACCGTCGTTTTCGTCGACGTGTTGCCGCCGCCCCAGTTGCAGACGGAGCGGTCCGCCCCGATTCGGTTGGAGCGGTAGACGAGCCCCGCCAGTCCCTCGAGCGATTCGTTCTGCTCCTTTGCCGCTTTTTCCGCCGCTTCCTGATTCCACAAGCTTTGTACCATGCGAGTCCGCCTCCGTTTGGCTTTGAATGATGGATGAATGCCAGAGATGAATCCGTTCTCTTCGTTTTCATGATGTCCGAATGAGTTTGAATTCGTTTGATTCATTTTAATCCAACTATATCATGTTTGTTTTTGTTTGGATATATGGATTTATTTTTGAAAAGGCTCCCGGCCGATCACCAGCGAGCGGACCGCGAGCCGGATCAGGCCGTAGGCGAACCCGTTGGCCGCGCCGGAGAGAACGAACAGCCATCCGAAGCCGCCAGGCGCCAGCGAGCCGGGCTCGGCCAAGGCGTTGAAGGCAAGCATCAGCGCGCCTCCGGCCGCCCCATGCAGCAGCACGGAAAGCAAGGCGCGTCCCGAGCCGTCCTTTTTCCCGACGATCCGGCCGATCATCCAGGAAACCGGCATCGCGACGCATAACGTGCCGATCCAGCTGAATAGTAGGACGTAGATCAGCGCGGCAGGCTCGAGCAGAAACAGGCTGATTCCGATGGAGGCGAGCAACGGCGCGACAAACAGAGCCGCCAGATGGGAAGCCAGCTCCGCCTTCATCCGCCGCTCGGCCGCGTTCCGCCGGATGCGCCGTTCTTGCTCTTTTTCTCCCTCAGCAGCCCTCTCGAAGTCGCGCGGGCGCGCTTCCTCGTGGTCATTCGGGCCTGCTCCGTCGTGCTCGGCTTCATCTTCGTGCTTGTCTGCTATTGCTCCATCGTGCGCGTTCGGGCCTGCTCCTTTGTGCTCGGCTTTATCCTCGTGCTTGTCTGCTACTGCTCCATCGTGCTCAATCGGGCCTGCTCCGTCGTGCGCGTTCGGGCCAGCTTTCTCATGCTCAGGCACATCCTCATGTTCGGCCGCTACCGCTTCCTCGTACTCGTCTGCCACTGCTCCCTCTTGCTCGCGAGCTCTCCCCTTCACTCCCTGGCAATCCTCCGTCTCTCGACGAGCGTATTTCCCCATGCCCTGCCCCGCTCCAGCACCTGCTTGCTCCGGTTTCTTCGTCTCTTCATGCGGCATTCGGCGCGCCTCCTTCATCAGGCAGATCCGTGCGGTTCCAGAGCCCGCGCTCCCGCGCTCGGGACCGTGAAGCTGGAGCTCCGGCTATCGGATTCCGCCTTTTCTTTTCCAGCCTAACCCAGCTTCTCCATGCCGCCCAGTACGAACTTTCATAGGCCCATCAGTGGGACAGCAAGTTGGAGATGGCGATCCATAAGAAACAACCTCATCCGGAATCTGTTATACTGCAATTAATTTAGATATAAGATATTTTCATGGACAAAGGAGAACTGAAGATGAGAAAGCTCGTTCTTTTCCTGCACGCATCGCTTGACGGCTTTGTCGAAGGGCCGAATGGCGCGATGGATATCGGCTGGGTTTCCTACGATGCTCATTTGGAAAAGCATGCGAAAGAAATTCTGAGCACAGCCGACACGGTCATCTGGGGACGCGGGACTTACGAGATGATGTACGGGTACTGGCCGTCCGTGCCGTCGGATCCATCCGCTTCGCAGCATGAGCGGGATCATGCCGAGTGGATTGAAAAGACAACCAAAATCGTGTTCTCCACGACGCTGGAGAAAGTCGAATGGGCGAATTCCCGACTCGTGAAAGAGGAGGTCAAGGAAGCGATCCTAGCCCTCAAGCAGCAGCCAGGCAAGGACATGGTCATTCTCGGCAGTCCTAGGCTCGCGCACCGCCTTATGCAGCTTGATTTGATCGACGAGTTTAAGATTACGGTTTCTCCGGTCCTGATCGGCAAAGGATTGCCGTTGTTCCAAGGCATCGAGGAGAAGATCAGCCTGGAGCTGGTCGAAAACAAAACCTTTGACTCTGGAGCCATCGGGCTCGTTTATCGAAGGGCAAGATGAGCACGGCATTGGATTTTCCATTGTCCAAAGGAACGTACATGACCGTTCCGGTCACGCATCATCCATGAAAAAAGGCTTCCTTGGTTGCCCCGGCAACCAAGGAAGCCTTTTTGGATAGAGGGAAGCTAGGCGTTAAGCGGCGCCGCAGCAGAAGAAACCCCCGGTCGCGCCGAGCTGCTCGGGTTTTCCGCGCAACTCCGACTCGTTGGCACCCGGTCGCGCTCAGTTACTCGGTTTTTCCGCGCAAATCCGACTCGTTGGCACCCCGTCGAGCCGAGTTACTCGGATTTTCCGCGCAACTCCGACGTGGAGGCACCCGGTCGCGCCGAGCTGCTCGGGTTTTCCGCGCAACTCCGACGCGGGGACGCCTGGTCGCGCCGAGTTACTCGGGTTTTCCGCGTAACTCCGACGTGGAGGCGCCTGGTCGCGCCGAGTTACTCGGGTTTTCCGCGTAACTCCGACGTGGAGGCACCGGGTCGCGCCGAGTTGCTTGGGTTTTCCGCGTAACTCCGACGTGGGGGCGCCTGGTCGAGCCGAGTTGCTCGGGTTTTCCGCGTAACTCCGACGTGGAGGCGTCTCGTCGAACCGAGTTACTCGGGTTTTCCGCGTAACTCCGACGTGGAGGCGCCTGGTCGCGCCGAGTTACTCGGGTTTTCCGCGCAACTCCGACTCGTTGGCACCCGATCGCGCCCAGTTACTCGGTTTTTCCGCGCAACTCCGACTCGTTGGCACCCGGTCGCGCCCAGTTACTCGGGTTTTCCGCGTAACTCCGACGTGGAGGCGCCTGGTCGCGCCGAGTTGCTCGGGTTTTCCGCGCAACTCAGACGCAGGGGCGACGAGTGCGCCTTCCTTAGCGGTAGTTGGAATTGGGGAGCGCCGCGACTCACGCTGCGGGACGCTCGAAGTGGTTTTTTTGCAAAACAACCGGCTGTAACCCGAAAAAATCGGGTTACTGCCTCCACCGAGCGCGATTCCAAAGCTGTAGCCCGAAAAAATCGGGTTACGGCCTCCCTCGAGCGCGATTCCAGTGCTGCAACCCGAAAAAATCGGGTTACTGCCTACCCGGAACGCGATTCCAAAGCTGTAACCCGAAAAAATCGGGTTACAGCCTCCCCCGAGCGCGATTCCAAGGCTGCAACCCGAAAAAATCGGGTTGCAGCCTCCCCCGAGCGATTCCATCCCCTGATCCCAGCAGCCTGCAAAAATAAAAAGCCGCCTCCGGAAAACCGGAAGCGGCTGAAGAAAACGCACGCACGGTGCCGATAGGCTCGGCGCCTACAGATCCTGCATGAACTGCAGGATCCTGTCGTTCAGGCCCGGCAGCCCTTCGTGGCCGAAGTCGGGGTAGATCTCCAGCGACTTGGGCGCGGTGATCTTGTTGTAGGCGGCGAACTGGGTGGACGGCGGGCAGATCGAGTCCATCAGGCCGACGCCGAGCAGCGTCTCGCCCTGGATGCGCGGCGCGAGATTCTGGATGTCGATGTAGCCCAGGCGCGTGAAGATCTCCTGCTCGCGCTTGTGCTGCGGATCGAACAAGCGGAAATAGTTCCGCAGCTCGGCGTAGGCGTCCTTGGCCTGATCCATCTCCCAGACGCGGCGGTAGTCGCTCAGGAACGGGTAGACCGGCGCCAGGCGCTTCACGCGAGGCTCCAGCGCGGCGCAGGCGATCGTCAGCGCGCCTCCCTGCGACCAGCCGGTCGCGCCGATGCGCTCCGCGTCGACCTCCGGCATGTCCATGGCGATGCGGGCGAGCTGCGCCGTATCGAGGAAGATCTGCCGGAACAGCAGGTCGTCCGGCTCGCCGTCGAGGCCGCGGATGATGTGACCGTTCAGCGTGTTGCCTTTGACGCCGCCGCGGTCCTCGGAGCCGCCGCCCTGTCCGCGGCAGTCCATGGAGAAGACGGAGTAGCCGAGCGAGGCGTAGCTGAGCTTGTCGGCCCAGTCGCCGGCGTTGCCGGAGTAGCCGTGGAACTGCAGCAGCGCGGCGTGAGGCTCGGGCACGTTTTTCGGACGGATGTACTTGGCATGGATGCGCGCGCCGCGCACGCCGGTGAAGTACAGGTCGAAGCAGTCGGCGGTCGGCACCTGGAAGGCGGACGGCACGAGCTCGACCTCGGCCGCGGTCGCGTCGAGCTCCTGGAGCGCGCGCTCCCAGTAGGCGTCGAAGTCGTCCGGACGCGGATTGATGCCCTCGTAGCGGCGCAGCTGCTCGAGCGGCATGTCTAGCATTGGCATGACGAATACCTCGCTTTGTTAGGTAGGATGAGATCGCTTTCCTTCCTTTTACCACGCTTTTCTTGGCAGCGTCAATTATTCAAACGAAAACAAGGACAGCTAATACCGCTAATAAAGGGATGAGAAAATAGGCTTACTTTAGAAAAGTCTACGAAAGGAGAGCCGGATTCACATGAAGGAAGAAAATGATTGTAATCCCAAAAGCAAACCCCTGGCCCTTCTGGAGCTATTCGCGGCATCAACCAAGCTGGGACTGACTTCATTCGGAGGTCCGATCGCCCACCTTGGCTATTTTCACGACGAATACGTAACTCGCCGGAAATGGATCGACGAGCGCGTTTACGCGGAGCTGGTCGCATTGTGCCAGTTCCTTCCCGGACCAGCCAGCAGCCAAGTCGGCATTGGAATCGGCCTGATCCGTGCAGGGCTGCTGGGAGGGGCGGTCGCCTGGATCGGCTTTACCCTCCCCTCCTTTCTTGCCCTGACTCTGTTCGCGTTCTTGCTGCAAGGCTATCCTATGGATGCTGCAGGATGGATACACGGGCTTAAAATCGTCGCCGTAGCCATCGTCGCTCATGCGATTATCGGCATGGGCCAGAAACTGACGCCTGACCGGAATCGGGTGGCAATCGCGGTTATTTCGGCGACCGTCACCCTCTCGTGGCAGACCGCGTTCAGCCAAGCGCTGCTCATCGTTGCGGCAGGGCTGATCGGGCTTTTGATGTACTCTAAAACGGCCCCATCTGATTTTTCCAGTCTATCCGTGCCAGTAAGCCGTGGAACCGCTGCGCTATGTCTCGGCCTCTTTGCAAGCTTATGGATTGCGCTGCCTCTGCTTCGACCCTTTTCAAACACGGGTTTTCTCCCTCTGTTCGACAGCTTCTACCGTGCAGGCTCCCTTGTATTCGGAGGGGGACATGTCGTACTCCCCTTGCTTGAACGTGAGGCTGTGCCCGCCGGATGGGTTACGAGCGAGGACTTCCTGGCCGGTTACGGCGCCGCTCAGGCGGTCCCTGGACCCTTGTTCACCTTTGCCGGCTATTTGGGAGCCATGGCATTCGGCTTTTCTGGCGCTGTGGTGGCTACCCTTGCTATATTCCTGCCTGCCTTCTTCATGATCATCGGCGCCTTGCCCTTTTGGAGCTCCTTGCGCAGCATTCCGAAGGTGCAAGGCGCATTGATGGGGATCAATGCGGCGGTTGTCGGCATTCTGCTCGCTGCGCTATATGATCCTCTATGGACGACAGCCATTTTGTCCCCCGCTGATTTTGCGTTGGCCATGATCTTGTTCGTTCTGATTGCGGTCTGGAAATGGCCGCCTTGGATCGTCGTCGCGGCAAGTGCCGCAGGAGGAATGTTGATAAGCTGAGCTCCCGGGTCCTCTGTGAGGACGGTCACATCCCTTCCGTGCGGTATTTGCTACAGTTAGGGCATCATCGGAAGGAGGGCACGATCATGGATGCAGCAAGCGGCGTCACCAAGCCGGAGACGGCTCCGGGCAACTCGGCCGCCTTTTCTGCGGACAGCCTCGCGAAGCTGTCGGCGCTCATGCGCAAGCATCGGATCCCTGCGGGCGGCCACGTATTTTGGGAGGGCGAGCCGGCGGAGTACTGGTACTACCTCGAGCACGGCCATGTCAAAGGCATGAAGACGAGCGCCGAGGGCAAGGAATTCACGATTTACCGCTACAAGCAGGGCGATTTCTTCGGCCAGCTCGGCTTCGACGGCGAGCCGTCGCAAAGCTTCAGCGCCGTCGCGCAGACCGACTGCGTCATCAGCTTCATCCCGCGCGGCGAGCTGGAGTTCGCGCTGTGGCGGTTCGGCGGCCTGGCGCTGGAGTGCATCGGCTGGATGAGCCAGATGAACCGGCACACGCAGACGAAGCTGCGCGACCTGATGCTCTACGGCAAGCCCGGCGCGCTCTGCTCCACGCTCATCCGCATGGCCAATACGTACGGCATGCCCGTCGACGACGGCATCCTGATCACGCAGCGCATCACCAACTCCGAGCTGGCCGAGACGATCGGAGCCGCGCGCGAGAGCGTCAATCGGCTGCTTGCCGATTACCGCCGCGCGGGCGCGCTGTCGATGCGCCAGGGCCATATCGTCGTCCACGACCTGGAGCAGCTCATGCAGCACTGCCGCTGCGAGGGCTGCCCGAAGGAAATCTGCCGCATGTAGCGCATGCGCTGGCCGGCCCGGGACCGGACCGCAGCCAGCGGCACGGCCGGCGGCCGCAAAGGGGCGCAGAGCCGCGGCGTCGATCGCAAAGAAGCCGTCCGAGAGGACGGCTTTTTGCTGCGGGGCGGGGGGACGCCAGGCGCTGGCTAGTCCTTCAGCACCATGCCGAACAGCGCGGCGAAGATGAACGCCTGCTCGCGCGAGATGATGCAGCCCCGCAGATCGTCCGGATTGCAGGACAGTCCCGTGAACTCGCTGTCGCTCAGGTCGATGCCCCTCAGCGGCGTGCCGAGCAGCGCGCCGTCCAGCTTGCAGCGGTGGAATTCCGTCTTGGCGAGCTTCGCCATGCAGAAGTCCGCGCGGTTCAGCGAGCTGTCGGCGAACACGACCCCCTTGAGGTCGGCAGCGCGCAGGTTGGCATAGTCGAGCTGGCAGTCCTCGACGAGCACGTTGCGCAGCATCGCTTCGCTCAGATCGGCTCCGACGAGCTTGCAGGAGCGGAACTGCGCGCGGTGGACGACCGCTCGGCTCAGATCGGCGTTGGACAGATCGCAGCGGTCGAACAGCACGTCCGTGAGCTCCAGGCTCCGCAGCTTGGCCGAGTCGAATGTGACGCCTCGGAACACGACGCCGTCGAACACGACCTTGTCGGCGTCCAGCTCTTCCAGCCGCTCGCCTTCGACGAGCCCGTGCTCGAACGCATCCCGCGTGCCCAGCCGCGCCGGCAGCGACAGCCTTTCCAGCTCCGCCGGCAGCCGCGGCGCCTCCAGCTTCAGCCTCTTTCGCGTCTCGCTCATCGGCTCACCTTCTTCATTAGAAATAAGAACATCCGTTCCAGCATAGCGCATCGCGCCGCAGCCGCGCAAGCCGTCAGCCGCAATGGCGCCGGCGCTCGGGGCGCTTGCACGCGGGGCGCTGCAGGCCGCATGAGCATCGCAAAAAAGACCTTCCCGCAGGAAGGCCTTGAATTCCGTTCCGCCGCCTAGCAACGCTCCAGGATCAGCTGCGTCTTGAGGGAATCCTGCGGCGTCAGCCAGCCCTTGCCCTGCAGGAAGGCGATCAGCTTATCCCGTTCCGCCGCGGCCTCGGCAGCATCGTCCGTCTTGAAGGAAACTTCCACGATCGTCTCCGTACCCGTACCGGACGAGCTGCGGATGGGCCAGATCTCCACATCCGTCTCCAGCCCATTGAAGACGCCGGCGTATTTGCTTACCGCTACCGGTCCATGCGCCCTTGAAGCCGACAGCGTTTTCTTGCCCCAGCCGGTTGCGCTCCAGTTGTCCAGCTTGCCGGGAATTTCATCCACCGCCATGCCGAGCGCCTTGCTTTCTGCCGGCAGAGCCGTGCCGCTGTACCCCGAGGCGCTTTTCTTCTTCTCCGTGGAAATGCTCAGCGTCTGCTTGCTGTAGTTCCAGTCGATCTCGGCCTCGTAGTTGTCGTCCGCAGAAGTGAAGCCCTCCTGCCTGGCTTGCTCCAGCGCCGCGTTGATATTCCCGTTCACGATGGGATAACGCTTCTTGTAGCTGATTTCAAAATTGGATTTGTCGGCTTTCTTGCGGAAGCGCACATCCCATCCCTTTGCATTCAAATCCAGGGAGCTGGTGTCGAAATACTCCACGCCGATGCTCTGCGCGGAACCGAGCCCAAAAGCGCTCGCCAGCGCAGCGGACGGCTTGCCGTCTCCGCCGAGCGTGGCTGACGGGCTGAGCAGCAGCTTGACTTCGTAACCAGGAACCATGACGGAGCTTGCCGCCTCGGCCCGCTGCCCCGGCTGCATGCTGATCGACATCAATAGCCCACCCGCCAATACTGCCGCAGCCGCTTTTTTCCATATGCTTCTCATCTCATCCGCTCCCCTGCCTGATTTTCGCCTTCCGGCTTCTTTACTGTAGCTCCGGCTTGTCCAGGCAGCATCAAGAGGGGTCGGCGAGTGCGTTAAATCCGCCGTTAAAAGTTGAATGCCGCCCAAGGTTTATTGAATATGCTCCCAGTCCTGCAGCAGCTCCATCATGCTATCCAGCAGGCCGGAGTGATGGCGGTCGCGGTTGGTGGTGCAGCTGATCTTGCGCCGATAGCGGAATTCCGGGATCGCTCTTGCCAGCAGCTGGCCTCTGGCCACCTCTGCCTGGATCGCGAGTCCCGATGCGAATGTAACATGCCCGCCCTGAATGACCATCTGCTTGATCGCTTCCAGCGAATCCAGCTCCAGGTGCTGCTCCAGCTGGACTCCATGCTGCTCCAGCCAGCGGTCCGTCAGCTCGCGCGTGCTGGAATGCCGTCCATGGAGAACAAAATCAGCCGTGCAGAGGAGGCCCGGGGTCAGCTCAGAGCTCGCGGCCAGATAATGGCTCGGAGCATGCGCCAGCACCAGCTCGTCGTCGCAGAGCTCGCGCACGTCCAGCATCGGCAGGCGGAACGGCTCCGCCGACAGGACGCCGAGATCGATCTCGTGATTCAGCAGCATCTCCTTGATCACGGCAGAGGGCTTGACCGCCAGCGTGACCGTCACCTTGGGATGGCGCGCTGCAAACTCCTTGAGCAGGCGCGGCAGCATATAGGTAGCCGGGACGTAGCTGGCTCCGACGCGGAGGGTCCCTCTACCAGGAGTTCCGTATTCCTGGACGGTCCGCTTCGCCTCGGAGGCCAGGCAGTTGATTTTGCCGGCAAAATGCAGCAAGGCGCGTCCAGCCTCGGTCAGAATCACCTTGTCCATCCGAGGCTCGAACAGCTTCACGCCGTACTCCTGCTCCAGCGACTTCATATGGTAGGTGACCGTAGGCTGCTTGAGGCCCAGCACCTCTGCCACGGCGGTTACTTTGCGGTGCTTGTCGAGCAGCTCGACGATCTGGAATTTAAGCAGGTTCATCTCCCTATCCCGCCTCCCAATCGTTGATGGCGACAGCGGCTTGCACCTGACCAGGACCAGCGGGAGAAGTCGGACAGGAATAGTCCTTGCGTCCGGTCAGATCGACGAGCGTCAGCCGCAGGCCATGCTTGGCCCCGGTATCGATGCCGAGCTTGCCGGGACCACGCCACAGCTCTCCCGGCGGCGCTCCGATCTTGTGCGTCGGCGTATGCCCGAACACGATTTGTACTTGCGGCAGCCATTCGCCGCTTGTCTCCAACGTCCCGCCGCCATGCATCGGCGGCGCCTCTGCGGCCTCCGCGGCCCCCCAGAATTCTTCCCGGATGCCGATGAGATCGCGCTCCGCCTGCCGCTCCAGAGGCACTCCGGGACGGATGCCGGCATGCACGAACAGCCATCCGCCAGCCGCGGCATGCAGCGGCAGGCGCTTCAGAAACTGCAGCTGAACGGAGCTGCCGTGATCCAGGCTCCCGCGGCTCTCCAGCTCCTGCTCCAGCTGCCGCTGCAGATGCCGCTCCATGTTGCCGGCGAGCGCGACGGCGCCGCCGGCCGTCAGCTCCATGATTTCGTCCAGAGAACTCCATGTACACGGCTCGTAATCGATATAATCGCCCAGCAGAAAGAGCTTGTCCCGGCCCGGCTCGTAGGCGGCCGCTTGCAGCAGCCGGCGAGCCTCGGCGGTGAAGCCATGGATGTCGGACAACGCGAGTATTCGGGACATGAGGATCAGTTGGCCTCCAGTATGGGATAAAGGTACAGATCGGTCGGGGATATCGTCAGCAGGCCCTCGTCGCCGGCTGCGAGCGGCCGATGATGCAGGAACGTCAGCGGCTGTCCGTCGGACGTGCGGGCCAGCACTCTCCAGCCCTTGCCCTCAAAGACGCTGTGCACGACATGCACGGGCAGACGGTTCCGCTCCCAGGCCGGCTCCAGCGAAGCCGCTGATTCAGCGGCCTCGCCCGAGGTGCAGACGACATGCGGCTGAAAATCCGCCGCATCCGGACGGAAGAGCAGCTGAGCGGGTCCTTCTGCGTTGGACGCAGCCAGCTGGCCGGGCCACACCCCGGCCAGCTTCGCCTCTCCGACCGATACGCCCCCGCCGATCCTGCCCATGACCTCCAGCCGATTGCCCGCTCCCAGCAGCTTGGCCGCCGATGCGGATGCCGGCCGGCGCCAGCATTCCTGAGGCGTGCCGATCTGGTCGATCGCGCCTTCGCGCATGATGACCAGACGGTCGGCCATGGAGAAGGCTTCTTCCGGATCGTGGGTCACATGGAAGACCGTCGTGCCCAGCTTTTTGAACAGATAGGCCATCTCCGTGCGCATCTCGACGCGCAGCTGCATGTCGAGGTTCGAGAGCGGCTCGTCGAGCAGCATCAGATCCGGCTTGGTCGCGAGCGCCCGCGCGATGGCGACGCGCTGCTGCTGGCCGCCGGACAGCTGCGGCGGCAGGCGCTGCTCCAGTCCTTCCAGCCTGAGCAGCGCAGCCAGCTCCGCCACGGAGGCCTTGATGCCGGCCTGGTCCTGCCTGCTCCGGCGCATGCCGTAGGCGATATTTTCGAACACCGTCATATGGGGCCACAAGGCATAATCCTGGAATACCATGTTGATGCCGCGCTTCTCCGGCGCCAGCATGGCGGACCGGGAAGCGGCCAGCTTGCCGCGCAGCAGGATCTCGCCGCGGTCCGGCTGCTGCAGGCCGGCGATCAGCTGCAGCAGCGTCGACTTGCCGCAGCCGGACGGACCGAGCACGCTGATGATCTCTCCAGTCTGCACGCTCAGATCGACGCTCCCCAGCACCTCCTGCTTGCCGTACGATTTGCCTACTTGCTTGATCTCCAGCATCGCTGTCATGAAGTCGTTCTCCTTGAACGTCGGCGCGTCCCCCGGGCCAGCAGGTCCACGCTCAGAATGATCAGGACGACCAGTCCGGCTCCCGTCAGCGTCGCCGCCGATGCGTAGCCGAACCGGAGGTCCTCGAAGGCTTTGTTGATGACGACCGGCAGTGTCATATAGTTGGGCGGATACAGCACGGAGGACAGCGCCAGGTCGAATACGCTGGAGCCGAACGCCGTCAGTCCGGCCGAGAGGAGAGCGCCCTTCACGAGCGGCGCCAGCACCGTCCGCAGCCGAGAGAAGAAGCCGGCCCCTTGCAGCTGCGCCGCGGCCAGCAGTCGTTCCGGCACCTGGGCCATCGCTCCCGCCATGATGCGGGTGATGACCGGGATGGCGCCGGCTACGCCGCCGAGCGCGAGAATCCACGGCGTGCCGTACAGAAGCAGCCCGATGTGCTGCAGCCAGGCCTGGTTCCAGATGAAGATATAGCCGATGCCGAGCACGATGCCCGGCACCGCCAGCGAGACGAGGGACAGGACGTCGATCGTCTTCTTCAGCCTGAAGGAGGTATAGGTCAGGACATACGCCGTCAGGAAGCCGACGACAAGTCCGATTGCCGCCGCGGTCAGCGCAATTTCCAGGCTATGCGCCAGACCCTGCGCGAGGCGGCTGTCCCCCTGGAATAGAGCGCGGTAATGGTCCAGCGTGAACCCGCCGCCGGCGGAGTCGCCCTGCAGCGACATCAGCAGATTGGAGCCAAGCGGGATGCCGATGGCGATCGCCAGAAAGGCCGAGTTGGCCAGCGCCAGCAGCGAGCCGCCCCTTGCCGGACGGCGAGGCTGCGACTCCACCGCGCGCGAGGAGAGAAAGTCGAAGCGCGACTTGCGCATGGCATACAGCTGGACACTCATCGCGAGCGCGATCAGCAGCACGAGATAGAACGACAGCGCCCCTGCCATGTCGAAGCGGATCGGGGATGTGTACAGCGCGGAGTAGATGGAATAAGGCAGCGTCGGAAAGCGGAACACGGCTGCGATGGAGGCGGGCAGGCCGAAGTCGCCGACCGTGTCCATGAACACCAGCATCGCTCCCGAAGCGATCGCGGGCAGCAGCAGCGGCAGCTCCACGGTGCGCAGCACCGTCCATGGAGAGGCGCCCGACAGCCGCGCCGCGTCGCTCAGCCTCTCGACCCTCCACTGCAGCGCCGCCTTCACCGTCAAATAGGCCAGCGGGAACTTGCTCAGCGTCATGACGGCGATCAGCCCCGCTGGCTGGAACACCAGCGCGGACGCTCCGTCCCAGCCCAGCCGCTGGGCGGCGAGGCCGTCCGGAGCCGCGAACATGACCCATCCCTGCGCCAGAATGAAGGAAGGGGTGATCAGCAGCAGCCAGACCGAGATGTCCAGCAGTCTGGCCGTCGGAAAGGCCCAGCGGGAACGGGCAAAAGCCAGCGCTCCGCCGAGGAGCGTGGCCAGAACCGTCGTGCCCAGGCCGAGCAGGACCGAATTTTTGAGCGAGGCATACCATAGCGGCCGTCTGAAGATGTCGAGCAGCAAGGAAAGATCGCCGGTCTTCAGGGTGCCGAAGAAAATGCCGGGAAAGAGCACCTGGATGACGACGGCGAGCAGCGGCAGCAGAATGAGGACGAACAGGACGGCCAGCATCAGCCAGCCCGTCCTGTTGCCTTGACTCGGCAGGAGCTTCATTCCGTCACTTCACCGCTTTGTCCGCGAACCATTGCTTGATCTCGCCTTCATGCTCGCCGGCCCAAGCCGCTTCAGCCAAAACAAGCTTGGCATCTCCCGCGCGGTCGGCCTTGGCGTTCACGCCTTTGGCGGAAGGCTCGAAGTAGCTCTCCTCGCCCTTGTCGATCAGCGCCTGCTGCGTCGCGGGATCCAGCAGGAACTCGACAAACGCCTTGGCGGCTTCCAGATGCTTCGTCTCTTTCTGGATCGCGGCGACGCGCACCGACGCAGGGGCTCCTTCGGCAGGCCAGATGATATCGACCGGCTCGCCTTTGTTTTTCAGCGCGTAGGCGTTGCTTTCCTGAAGGGCGGCTGCCTTGATTTCCCCGCCGGTCAGCGCTTTGGCGACGTTCGGATTTTTCGGGTACACATGCATGCCGTTTTTGAACAGGCTGTCGAAATACCCTTTAGCGGCATCCATGCCTTGGCTCTGGAAGAAATAGGAGACGAACGGATAGGCCGGGGCGGCGACGGCAGGATCAGCCATGCCCAGCGCATTCTTGAACTTCGCATCGGCCAGATCGGCCCATGTCTTCGGAGCCGTGTCCTTCGTGAAGGCTTTCGTGTTGTAGGCGATGACGGCGGCAGCATGGGCGCCGGTCGGGTAATAGGTTCCGTTCGCCGGCACGAGTCCGCTGGCGAAGTCGGTCAGGTTGCCGATGTCCGCCGGCGTCCAGCCCTCCAGTAGTCGGCCGGTTTTGCCCAACTGGTCGATCAACGGCATGGAATCCATCCAGACGACATCCCAGTGCGGATTACCCTTCTCCGCTTCGATGCGGGAGGCCAGCTCGGCGCCGTTGCCGGATACGAGCTCCAGCTTGTAGCCGGTCGCCTGCTCGAACATCGGCTGGATGATTTCGTCGAAGTCGTTCAGGTAGACGACGAGCGGCTCGTCCGATTTGGACGGCGCCGTCGATGCCTCCGGAGCAGTTGATGCTTCCGTGCCGGCCGGAGCCTGTCCTTCTGCAGCGGGACCGGCTGCATTCTGGGACGCGTTCTGGGCTCCGCACGCGGATACGGCGAGGGAAAGCGACAGGGCGAGAAGGGCGGTAACGGTCTTGCGGCGGACCATAGCTGGCATATCGAAACCTCCTGATCAATGTCTTGATGCTACAAGCATAGAAGACCTGTGTCAGGGATCCGTCAACGTCAGGGTAAGGTTTTATTAAATAAATTCGATAAAATTGGATGGAATCATAGATTTATTCGATATCGAAATCGAAGTATTTCTTAGGAAACGGCTCCTTCTCCAACGTGTAATGCCACCATTCCTTGCTGTACGGCTTGAAGCCCGCCAGCTCCATCGCCCGCTTGAGCAGCGCGCGCCGCTCCGCCGGCGCCTTGCCGATCTCGGGGGTGCCGTGGCTCGAGATGTCCCCGAAAAAATCGAACGGCGAGCCCATGTCGGCCTCCTTGCCCGTCTTCCGCTCGAACAGCGTCAGATCGACCGTGCTTCCCCGCGAATGGCCGGAGCGCGAGGAGATATAGCCGAGCTTGAACGCCTTCGCCTTGTCCACCTCGGGGTAGAACTCCTCCTTCATCCGCTGGTCGGAGGCGTCCTTGGACCAGGCGACGAACTGCCGCACCGCCTTGGCCGGACGGTAGGCGTCGAAGATTTTCAGGCCGTAGCCCTTGGGCGCCAGGAAGTCATGGGCTTCCTTGAGCGCCTCGGCCGCCTGCTTCGTGAGGATCGCGTAGGGGGCATTGTAGCCGTCCAGCCGCGCTCCGACGAAGTTATAGTCCGTGAAATAGCGGATCTCGTATTGCGCCGTCGGAATGACTTCGTCCACATAGACGAAGCCGGACGGCAGCTTGCGCTTGCGTTCGGGCACGGGCTTCTTCTCCTCCCTGGGCGAGGCGGGCTTCGGCGACATCGCCGGAGCCGGCGAAGCGGCCGGCTCGGCCGGAGCCGGCGATGCGGCGGCGCTTGGCGCAGCGGAAGCAGCCGGCTCAGCGCCGTTGCCCGGCGATGCGGCGGCGCTTAGCGCAGCGGAAGCGGCCGGCTCAGCGCCGTTGCCCGGCGATGCGGCGGGGCTTGGCGATGCGGCGGCGCTTAGCGCAGCGGCATTCGCGCTGCCGCCGGCCGCTTCAAGGCTGCCGCTGGCGGCACCTTGGCCGCCTGCGTCGCAGGCGCTCAGCAGCAGCGCGGCGGCGGCTGCAAGCATGGCGGCTTTTCGCGTTCGACTCATCGACTCTCTCCTCCTTCGCTCTCGCTTCTACTCCTACGATTCTATCGGAGTCGGACGAAAAATCATACAAAACAAAACGCCCCGTACCGTCCCTTTCCACCGATGCGCCTCCACCAGTGGTACATTTACCACATACGAGCTCTCTCTCCGCCGATGCGACATCACCTCGTCTAGCCGCATGGACAGTGAGACGGACTCTGAATCCGCTCGAGGAGTTCTTTTACGCGGAAAAACCGGGCAGTAGACTCTCCGAGAGCGCGAGGCTAGGAATGTCACCCAATAATTGGGCCACAGCCTCCCCTGTTCGCCTCCATTCCGATCTCGGCAACCTGCGCAGATATACAAAAATCCAAGGCGCCCAAGCGCCTTGGATTCATTCGTTCTTCTCATCTGCCGTTTTGCCGATTTAGACGCCGCTGCCGCCCGCGCACCGCAGCTCCTGACCTGGTGCGGGGGCTGTTCTGCCATCGAAGCTCTGCTTGCAAGGCCTGCCTGCGCTGCCCACGTCCTCCGGCCCGGCGGCGCCTCGCACCGTCTCGGCCATGCCGCCATTCGCCGCGGCCGTCCCGTCTTGGCGTCCTTGATCGGCGGCCTCCCTGCTTCGGCGCCCTTGCTCGGCGGCCGTTCCTTCTCTGCGCCCTTGCTCGGCGGCCCCTTCCCGGCGGCCTTGCTCGATCCATTTCACGGCGCGATCGACTTCTTTGGCGTCCGGTTCGCGGTAGCCTTCCAGCGAGTAGGGACGTCCGAGCTGCTGCCATTTGAACACGCCCATCCGGTGATAAGGCAGCACCTCCACCTTCTCGACCGTGCGCAGGCCGGAGATGAAGCGTCCTAGCTTCATCAGATCGGCAGCGTTGTCCGTCAGTCCCGGCACGAGCACGCGGCGGATCCACATCGGGATGCCCATGCGCGACAAGTGGCAGGCGAACGTCAGGATTCGCTCGTTGGGCTGCGTCGTCAGCTTGCGGTGTCCTTCCGAATCCATGTATTTCAGATCGAGCAGCACCAGATCCGTCGCCTCGAGCAGCGCCTCCGCGTGATGCGGATCGCAGAAGCCAGAGGAGTCGAGCGCCGTGTGCAGCCCCCAGCGCCTCTTGCACTCGCGGAACAGCTCGGCGACAAACGGCGCCTGCAGCGTCGGCTCGCCGCCGGTGACCGTGATGCCGCCGCCGGAGCTTTTGTAATAGTCGACGTACGGTTCGATTTCGGCCAGCACCTCCTCGACCGTGCGCGGCTGTCCCGCGGCCGTATCCCAGCTGTCCGGGTTATGGCAATAGCGGCACTGCAAGGCGCAGCCCTGCATGAACAGCACGAAGCGGATTCCCGGACCGTCGAGCGTTCCGAACGTTTCGAGAGAGTGGATTCTCCCGGTGTGCATGATGGTTCCCTCCCTCTACCGTTTCGCAGCTCTCGTCCGCCCTTTTCTTCTCTTACCAAGTACTACCTTCACATCCAAGGCACTCTCGACTCCCTGGGTCCAGCCAACCGGCTCTCTCCCCGCATCCAAGGCACTCTCGACTCCCTGCTTCCAGCTGACCGGCTCTCTCCTCGCATCCAAGGCACTCTCGGCTCCCTGCTTCCAGCTGACCGGCTCTTTCCTCGCATCCAAGGCACTCTCGGCTCCCTGCTTCCGGCCAACCGGCTCTTTCGATTCTTGCAGGAGGGTGCTATTGAAAAGGGGAGCATCGGACTGCTAACCGTCGGCGTTCAGAGCAGCAGCTTGCCGCTCTGCGACAGCCACGCAGGTGTTCCTCCGCGCAGCGGCTATCGGCTTGAATGCTTGAATGTCTTTTTCCTTTCGCGCAGCGCCCTTTAAGCTCCGGGGCTCAGCGGCATCCTCTTCAAGGACCCGCCAGCGGAGCGAAGGGAAGGAGCCTGGAGAAGCGGACGCGTTCGCCTTTGAAGGCGGGAATCCACCTTTTTGGAAAAGGGGATCGGGGATTCCTGCGTTCAAGAGCGATCGGAGGGCCCTTCCCTTCGCGGAGCGGTTGTCGGGCTCCGAGCGCCTCGCGCCGGCCCGGCTGCCATGCGCCCGCTCCAATCCGCTCCAATCCGCTCCAATCCGCTCCCACCTATCGCCAGCGCCGCTCCGTCACACCGAGCCGTGGAACGTCCGGTTGATCACGTCCAGCTGCTGCTCGCGCGTCAGCTTGATGAAGTTCACCGCATACCCCGACACGCGGATCGTCAGCTGCGGGTACTGCTCCGGATGCTCCATCGCGTCCATCAGCTGCTCGCGGTTGAACACGTTCACGTTCAGATGGTGCCCGCCCTTGGCGCTGTAGCCGTCGAGCAGCGAGACGAGGTTCCTCACGCGGACGTCGGCCTCCTTGCCGAGCGCCTTCGGCACGATCGAGAACGTGTTGGAGATGCCGTCGAGGCTGCTGTCGTACGGCAGCTTGGCGACCGAGTTCAGCGAGGCGAGCGCGCCCTTGCGGTCGCGGCCGTGCATCGGGTTCGCGCCGGGGGCGAAAGGCTCGCCGGCCTTGCGGCCGTCCGGCGTGCTGCCGGTCTTTTTGCCGTAGACGACGTTCGACGTGATCGTCAGCACCGACTGCGTATGCACCGCTCCGCGGTACGTCTCATGCCGCCTCAGCTTGTTCATGAAGCGCTCCGTCAGCTCCACGGCGATGCGGTCGACGCGGTCGTCGTTGTTGCCGTACTGCGGGTAGTCGCCCTCGATCTCGAAGTCGACCGCCAGCCCGCGCTCGTCGCGGATCGGACGCACCTTGGCGTGCTTGATCGCGCTCAACGAGTCGGCGACGACCGACAGGCCGGCGATGCCGCAGGCCATCGTGCGCACGAGGTCGGTGTCGTGCAGCGCCATCTCGATGCGCTCGTAGCTGTACTTGTCGTGCATGTAGTGGATGACGTTGAGCGTGTCGATGTACAGCCCCGCCAGCCAGTCGAGCATGCTGTCGTAGCGCTTGAGCACTTCCTTGTAATCAAGCACGTCCGCCGTGATCGGCGCGTACGCCGGTCCGACCTGCTCGCCGAGCTTCTCGTCGACGCCGCCGTTGATCGCATACAGCAGCGCCTTGGCCAGGTTCGCCCGCGCGCCGAAAAACTGCATCTGCTTGCCGATCCGCATCGCCGACACGCAGCACGCGATGCCGTAGTCGTCGCCGTACAGCGGACGCATCAGATCGTCGTTCTCATACTGGATCGAGCTCGTGTCGATCGACACCTTGGCGCAGTATTCCTTGAACCCTTGCGGCAGCTGCCTCGACCAGAGCACCGTCAGGTTCGGCTCCGGCGCGGGTCCGAGATTGTACAGCGTGTGCAGGAAGCGGAAGCTGCTCTTGGTCACCCGCGAGCGCCCGTCCAGCCCCATGCCGCCGATCGATTCCGTCACCCACGTCGGATCGCCGCTGAACAGCTCGTTGTAGTCCGGCGTGCGCAGGAACTTCACCAGCCGCAGCTTCATGACGAGATGGTCGACCAGCTCCTGCGCCTGCGCCTCGTCGAGGCGTCCTTCGGCCAGGTCGCGCTCGATGTAGATGTCGAGGAAGCTGGAGATGCGCCCGATGCTCATCGCCGCGCCGTTCTGCTCCTTGATGGCCGCGAGGTAGGCGAAATACAGCCACTGCACCGCTTCCTTGGCCGTCGCGGCCGGCTCCGACAGGTCGAAGCCGTACGAGGCCGCCATCTGCTTCAGCTCGCCGAGCGCCCGGATCTGCTCGGACAGCTCCTCGCGCTGGCGGATGAGGCTCTCGCTCATCGGCGCGCCCTCGCGCTGCTTCAGCTCGGCCTTCTTGTCGGCGACGAGCCGGTCGATGCCGTACAGCGCCACGCGGCGGTAGTCGCCGATGATGCGGCCGCGGCCGTAGGCGTCCGGCAGGCCGGTGATGATGCCGGCCTTGCGCGCCAGGCGCATGTCGGCCGTGTAGGCGTCGAACACGCCCTGGTTATGCGTCTTGCGGATGTCGGTGAACGTCTTCACCATCGCCTCGTCCGCCTTGTAGCCGTACGCCTCGCAGGCGTCGATCACCATGCGGATGCCGCCGAAAGGCTGCACGGAGCGCTTCAGCGGCGCGTCCGTCTGCAGGCCGACGATCTGCTCCAGCGGCCGGTCGATGTAGCCGGGGCCGTGCGAGACGATCGTCGAGACGACGTCCGTGGAGACGTCGAGCACGCCGCCGCGCTCGCGCTCCTGCTTCATGAGCCGCAGCACCTCCTCCCACAGCGCGCGCGTCGCTTCCGTCGGCTCGGCGAGGAATGCCTCGTCGCCCTCGTACGGGGTCAGATTGGCGCCGATGAAGGCATTGACGTCGATGGCGCGCTGCCATTTGCCGGGACGAAAGCCTCTCCAGGCCTCCTGTCCTTCAGCCGCTCGGATGTCCTTTTCATTGATGGCCATAGCTGTACTCCTCCTTCGCTTGGTCGCCGCGCCGCGACGATCGCTTGATCGCCGCAGCGCGGCCTTCCTCCTAGAACCGTCCGTAGAAAGCGTTGCGATAGACGTCCGCCAGCTCGGTCACGAGCGGCATGCGCGGGTTGGCGGTCGTGCACTGGTCCTCGAAGGCGCGGTCGGCGAGCTCGTCGACGCGGGCCTCGAAGTCGCTCTCGTCAAAGCCGAGCGCCTGGAACGACTCCGGAATGCCGAGCGAGCGGTTCAGGCCGCGGATCGCCTCGATCAGGCTGGCGACGGCTTCCTCCGTCGTGCGGGCCGGCAGGCCGAGCAGGCGGGCGATGTCCGCGTAGCGCTTGTCGGCGACGAAGTGGTCGTATTTCGGGAACGAAGCGAACTTCGACGGCGCCGACGCGTTGTACTTGATGACATGCGGCATCAGAATCGCGTTCGTGCGGCCGTGGGCCGTATGGTACTGGCCGCCCCACTTGTGCGCCAGGCTGTGGTTGATGCCGAGGAAGGCGTTCGCGAACGCCATGCCGGCGATCGTCGAGGCGTTGTGCATTTTCTCGCGGGCTCTCGGATCGGCCTGATGGTACGACGCCTCCAGGTTCTCGAACACGAGCTGGATCGCCTTGAGCGCGAGGCCGTCCGTGTAGTCGCTCGCCATGACCGAGACGTACGCTTCGATCGCATGCGTCAGCACGTCCATGCCGGTGTCGGCGACCGCCGTCTTCGGCAGCGTGTACACGTAGTCCGGATCGACGATGGCGACGTCCGGCGTCAGCTCGTAGTCGGCGAGCGGGTACTTCGTGTTGCCCTTGTTCTTGTCGGTGATGACGGCGAACGAGGTCACCTCCGAGCCGGTGCCCGACGTCGTCGGGATGGCGACGAACTGGGCCTTGCTGCCGAGGCGCGGGTACTTGTAGATGCGCTTGCGGATGTCCAGGAACTTCATTTTCAGCGAGTCGAAGCTCGTGTCCGGGTACTCGTAGAACAGCCACATCGCCTTGGCCGCGTCCATCGGGGAGCCGCCGCCGAGCGCGATGATGCAGTCCGGCTTGAACGCCGCCAGCATGCGCGTGCCGCGCTCGACCGTCTCGACCGACGGGTCGGGCTCGACGTCGGAGAAGATCTCGACGGCGACCGGCAGCCGGCGCTTGCGCAGGTAGTACTCGACCTTCTCGACGTAGCCGAGCTTCACCATCGCCTCGTCGGTGATGATCGCCACGCGGGTGATGTCGGGCATTTTCTCGAGGTACTGGGTCGCGCCGCGCTCGAAGTAGATCTTCGGCGGGAGCTTGAACCACTGCATGTTGTTCGTCCGGGTCGCCACGCGCTTGATGTTGATGAGGTTCACCGCCGATACGTTGTTCGTCGTCGAGTTGCTGCCGTACGAGCCGCAGCCGAGCGTCAGCGACGGCAGGTTCGTGTTGTAGATGTCGCCGATCGCGCCGTGCGTCGAAGGGGAGTTGACGATGATGCGGCCGGTCTGCAGCCGCCCCGCGAACGCCGCGATGACCGCGTCGTCGTGCGAGTGCACGACCGAGGAGTGGCCCATGCCGCCGAAGGCGACGACCTGCGCGGCCCGCTCGATGCCGTCCTGCGCCGTCTTGACCTTGTAGCAGGCGAGCACGGGGCTCAGCTTCTCGGCCGACAGCGGGTATTTCTCGCCGACGCCTTCGAGCTCGGCGACGAGCACCTTCGTGCCGGCCGGGACGGAGATGCCGGCCATCTCGGCGATCTTGGCCGCGGACTGGCCGACGATGACGGCGTTGACCGCGCATTTGTCCGTCTGGATGACGAGCTTGGAGACGGCGGCCTTTTCCTCCTCGTTCAGGAAATGGCAGCCCTTCTCGCTCATGAGCCGCTTCGCCTCGGCATAGATCGGCTCGTCGAGGATGACCGCCTGCTCGGAGGCGCAGATCATGCCGTTGTCGAACGTCTTGGACAGGATCAGGTCGGTGACCGCCTGCTCCAGGTTCGCCGTGCGCTCGATGAAGCAAGGCACGTTGCCGGGACCGACGCCGAGCGCCGGCTTGCCGGTGCTGTACGCGGACTTGACCATCGCCGAGCCGCCGGTGGCGAGCACGAGCGCGATGTCCTTGTGGTTCATGAGCAGCTGCGTCGCTTCGACGGACGGATGCTCGATCCACTGGATGCAGTGCTCGGGAGCGCCGGCGGCGACGGCCGCCTGCAGCAGCGTGCGGGCCGCCTCCGAGCTGGAGCGCTGCGCCGACGGGTGGAACGCGAACACGATCGGGTTGCGGGTCTTGGCCGCGATCAGAGCCTTGAACATCGTCGTGGACGTCGGGTTGGTCACCGGCGTGATGCCGGCGATGACGCCGACGGGCTCGGCGACCTTGCGGTAGCTTTCGTGGACGTTCTCCTCGATGACGCCGACCGTTTTCTCGTTCTTGATGCTGTGGTAGATGTATTCCGTGGCGAAAATATTCTTGGTGATCTTGTCCTCGTAGACGCCGCGCCCGGTCTCCTCGACCGCAAGCTTGGCGAGCGGCATGTGCCGGTCGAGGCCGGCCAGCGCCATCGCCTGCACGATCCGGTCGACCTGCTCCTGGTCCAGCTTCATGTAGGCCGCCTGGGCTTTTTTGGCCCTTGCGGCCAGCCGGTTCACTTCATCCTGCGCGGAAACGACCTGCTGCTGGGCTTTTTCCTTCATCGCCATGACTCTCCTGCCTCCTGTCGGTCCTTTGCGGACCGTTTCTATGGATGCCGATCGCATGAGGAGCCGGCGGACCGCCGACCCCTCATGCCCCGGCGAGCCGGATCTGGATCAGATTCGGCTCGGATCTTCGTGGAGCTGTCTATGAGGTGCTGCCTGGATGAGCGTCTTGCTGGCGCTGGACTCGCGCCGGTTCAGTGCTTGGCGGCTTTCTTGGCGAACAGTCCGCGTCCGGCGCCGGCGTCCTCGCCGCCGCGCTCGTTCCACCACTTGCGCAGATGCGGCTTCAGCAGGCCGTCCAGTCCGAACCGTCCGGCGTTGGCGCCGGCGAAGAAGATGATCGTGCCGATCAGCAGCAGCCACGGGTTCGTGCTTACGGTGCCGGCGAAGAGGAAGAGGAAGTTGAGCATCATGCCGAAGAAGGCTGCCGTCAGCGTCAGTCCGCCGACGATGAGGCCAAGGCCGATCAGGAACTCGCCGACCGGGATGAGGAAGTTGATGATCTTCACGTTCGGCAGGGCGACATGCTCGATGAACCAGGTGTAGGTCGGGAACAGCACCTCCTGCGTCGCCCGATCGGCGACCGGCTTGGCGACCGCGTTCTGGAGGAAGCCTCCGGCATCGAAGCCGTCCCTCATCTTCTCCCACCCGTGCGTCATCCAATCCCAGCCTACATATACCCTCAGCAGCAGGATCGCTGCCCCTACCCATGCGTTTTCTCTGAAAAATTTGGCGACCATGACGGTCAACCCCTTTCGTGGATTAGACTTGCTTGCCTGGCTGTTTCTTCCTTGCTCCTTCATTATGCTTCTTGCCGGAAGGCTCGGATGTGCGGTTTGTCACGTTTGCCGTATTTTATTGTGAATATTTTCACTTAGTTCGGCGCGGCTAGGGTGTGTTTGCATCCTTCGAAGGAAGCAGATAGGGCCGAATTTTTGATCCCTGCGAGGAACGTAGGCGAAGGCGTACCGGGGGTACGTCGAGTCTGCGTGACGAAGCAGGGGGCAAAAAGGCGGTGATAGACGCTCCTGAGCGGGGTTGCAAACACGCCCTAGAAATCGTACCGGTTGGACCGGTCCTTCAGCTGCTGCACGAGCTCCTCTTCCTCCAGCATGCGGTTTTTGAGGATCGCATACGCTTGGAGCAGATGGGAGGTCAGCTTGCGGGCATCCTCCGGCTCCAGCGGCACGGCTGCCTGGCCGAGCCGTTCGTTGAAGCGCTCCAGGCACCGTTCGGCGAGCTCGTATTCATGGTCCATGAGCGCGAACAGATCGGGCTCCTCTCCCCAGTACCACGTCACATACGGCAGAAACTCCGTCTCCACCCAGCGGCTGTGCGCCTGCCAGTCCTCCTGCAGCTTCAGCACCTGGCTCGTCAGCTTGCGGAATTCCCGGCTCAGCCTCACCGGCTCTTCCGCCTGACGGACGGAGCAGGTCTGCCGGACGAGCGCCTGCAGCTCGGCGTGCAGCCGCTCCTGCTCCCGGGATGCCCGCTCGACTGCGATGTCGGGAGCGGGATGCGTCAGCGTCGAGAGCCTTTCCTCTTGCGGGGCCATGGTTCTCATCTCCATCAACCTCCTTGTTTCATGGCTTTAGTGTATCCTGCTTCTCACGGTATGTATGTGAAATAAATCACATTATAGAGAAAAGAAAGCCCGCCTCGCCCATCGGGCGGGGCGGAGCAGGGGCGGAGCAGGGGGCGTTGCCGCCGGGACGGGGCGCTCCCGCCGGGGCGAGGCGCTGCCGCTGGGCGGGGCGCGGGTGCTGGGCGGGGCGCTCCCGCCGGGACGGGGCGCTGCCGCCGGGACGGGGCGCGGGCACTGGGACGGGGCGCTGGCGTTGGGCGGGGCGCGGGTGCTGGGCGGGGCGACGCGTTCTCACTACGGAGGCATCCTCGGCGCTAACGATACTAGGAAACGCTATTCGGCGGTTTTGCAGGCTTTTTTTCCGCTAACGAAACGGAGGATCGCTATTTAGTTGGAAAGGCGGCTTTGGGAGCGGTTTGGACAGCAATAAGGCGTGTCCGTTTCGTTAGCCGGTTAAACCAGCACAAATCAGAACGAATAGAGCTCGTGAGTATCGCTAGCTTCGAGCAGAGGCATGTGATTGCTCCTGCACACCCGGTTTTTCCGCGCAGCTCCCCTCGTTCTTCCGTCTCCGCTACCCAGTTACTCGGTTTTTCCGCGCAACTCCGCTCGTTCGTCCGCCTCCATACCCGAGCTGCTCGGTTTTTCCGCGCAACTCCCCTCATTCGCCGCCTCCGCACCCGAGCTGCTCGGTTTTTCCGCGCAGCTCCCTCTCTGCATCAGCTAAGCCCAGCGCAGCTTCACGGCTGCTTCCGCTCCGCGGGCAGCGTCAGCTTCACCTCGGTGCCGAGGCCCGGGGCCGACCGCACCTCGAGCACGCCGCCGGCGGCGCGGGCCCGCTCCTCCATGCTGAACAGCCCGACGCCTCCGCCGCGCGGCTGCAGCGGCTCGAAGCCGGCGCCGTCGTCGCGGACGAGCGCCTCGAGCCGGCCCTCCTCCTCCTTCAGGGAGACGGAAGCCTCGGACACGCCCGCGTACTTGGCCAGATTGGTCAGCGCCTCCTGCACGACGCGGTAAAGCGCCGTCTCCGCGCCGAGCTCGGGCCGCCGGGACAGCGTCGAGACGAAGCGGACGCGGATGCCGTAATGACGCTCGAAGCTCTGGATGTAGGTGCGCAGCGCCGGCACGACGCCAAGATCGTCCAGCACGGACGGACGCAGCTCCCAGGCCATGCCGCGCACCTCCTCCATGAGCTGCGACACATCGGTCCGCAGCGACTCGAGTCGCGTATCGGCGCCCTCCAGCAGCATGCGGTCGAGCGAGATCTTGAGCGAGAACAGGCTTTGTCCGATCCCGTCATGCAGCTCGCGCGAGAAGCGCCGCCGCTCCTCCTCCTGGATCTGCATCATGCCCGCCATCGCCTGCTGCAGCTGGTCCTGCGTCTCCTTGAGCTCCGTCACCTCGTGGCGGATCGCCAGATACTGGTACGGCCGGCCCGACTCGTCGGCGAACGGTACGATGGTTGTATCGACCCAATACAGGCGGCCGTTTTTGGAGCGGTTGCGGATCTCGCCTTTCCATACCTGTCCGGAGGAGATGCGGCTCCATAGCTCGCGAAAAAAAGCCGGATCATGATGGCCCGACTTGACGATGCGATGCGTCTGGCCGATCAGCTCCTCGCGCGCGTAGCCCGAGATCGCGCAGAAGCGGTCGTTGACGTAGCGGATGCGCCCCGCCGCGTCGGTGACCGCCACGATCGAAGCCTCGTCGAGCGCGAACTTGACATTCGACAGCTGCCGCAGCGACTGGCGCAGCAGCTCCCGGAACCGCGGATCGTCCATCCGCGAGCCGATGCCCTCCAGCAGCAGCTCCACGTTCGCCCCGATCTCGCCGGGAGCAGGGGAGGACGCGGACGCTCCTGCCACTTCGGCAGCCTGCTCCAGCGCGGTCGAGGCCGCTTCCGCATGCTCCGCACATGCTCCTGCCGCTCCGGCGGCCTGCTCCGGCGCAGACGCTCCCGCTCCCTCCTCCGCCGCAGACGCTCCTGCCGCTCCGGACTCCGGACGCGGCTCGCCTTCCTTTTCCCGACCTGTCTCAGTCAAAATTCAACAGTCCCTTCTTGGCCGCGTATTTCACCAGGTCCGGCCTCGTGCGCAGGTCGAGCTTATCCATCAGGTTGCTCTTGTGGCTCTCGACCGTCTTGACGCTGATGAACAGCTGCTCGGCGATCTCCTTGTTGGAGTAGCCCTGCGCGACCTTGGCGAGAATCTCGCGCTCCCGGTCGGACAGCGACTCGAAGCTGCCGGCGAACTCGCCGCTGCGCGCCTTGTCGAGATAGTCGCTCATGAGCCGCTTCGTCGCCGCCGGGGACAGATATGCCTGGCCGTCCGCCACATGGCGCACCGCGCCGAGCAGCTCCTCGTAAGGAGCGCTCTTCAGCACATACCCCGACGCCCCCGAATGGATCGCGCGGAACAAATACTCCTCGTCGTCGTGCATCGTCAGAATGAGAACGGCGACATCCGGCAGCAGCTTCTTGAGCTCCGACGTCGCGCTCAAGCCGTCCTTGCCGTGCGGCATGCTGAGGTCCATCAGCACGACGTCCGGCCGCAGCTCCAGCGCCCTCGCGATCGCCTCGTCTCCGTCCGCCGCCTCGCCCGCCGCCTCCAGCCCGTCCCGGCCGTCCATCAGCTGGACGAGGCCGGACCGGACGACCGCATGATCGTCTACGACCAATACCCGTATCAAACGCCCGCCTCCTTGACCTTGCGCATTTTTTTCCAGTGTATCACAGCTGTCCGCTCCGCGGCTCGCCCGGCGGCGCCGCGATCCCTGACGCATGCGGCTCGCGGCCCCCGCCTCGATCCGATCCGAGATCCGATCCGAGATCGGGTTCAAGATCCGATCCGCGCCCGCGGACGGGGCGCTCCTCCAGCATCGCCTCCAGCCGTCTCGCTCCGGCATCCGCCGCGCTCCGGTCCGCAGCGGAAAACGCTTTCGGACCGCGGCAGCCGACGAGCAGCACGCCTCTCGGCCGGCCGGACGCCAGCAGCGGCACGGCATACGCCGAGCAGATGCCCTCCGCGATAAGCAGCGGATAGTCCTGCAGCTGCCGCCCGGCCCGCAGCTCCGCCGCCTGCAGCGTCATCGGCCGCCCGACCTTCAGCACCGTGCCCGCCAAGCCGCGGCCCGGCCGCTCCGCCATGATGCGGTAGCGCTCGCTCACCGCGCCGGACGCGACCCGCCAACGCAATCCGCCTCCAGCCAAGGCGAGCCCCGCGATCGCCAGGTCGCAGCCCAGCTCGCGCCGCAGCCGCTCCAGCTCCTCGCGGCCGCCCCTTTCCCCCTCCGTCATTGCCGTTCCCTCCTCTGGCGCATCCGCAGGCTGCGGCTCGATCCGCCTACCCCATGCGCCGATGACTTCCCTATGATCCAGTGTACGATGCCCGAGCGCGCAAGTAAGTCCGGGAGTTCCCTGATTCGATCCGGGAAAACTCCCCGAACTGCCCTTCGGATGTGATCAATCTCACCAACAAATAGGGGAATTCCTCCCCCTCGGTTCAGGCGGTTCCCTGATAACGGCAGCCGGCCGCATCCCGTATGATGGAATCAGAAAAGAAGCAAGGGAGCGAGCGGACATGGCGATGAGGCAGCCGGCGGCGGGATCCGCCTATGCGAAGGAAGCGGCAGAGGCTCAGCGGAGCGGATTTTCCGCCTTTTTCACGGCGGAGCAGTGGAGGAGCATCGAGGCGCTCATGACGGAGCGCCGCGTCGAAGAGGGCAGCTTCCTGTTCTGGGAAGGCGAGCCCGCCGACAAGCTTTATTTCATCCTTTCGGGCAAGGTGAAGCTGCGCAAGTCGACCGAGGACGGCAAGGAATTCATCCTGTCCATCCTTCAGGAAGGCGACCTGACGGGCGGCCCCGAGGCCGGGCGGCAGTCGGTGTACGGCTTCAGCGCCGAGGCCGCGCGGGAAGCGCGCATCGGCGTCATCGCCTGGAAGGAGCTCGAGGCGCTGCTGCTGAGCAGCGGAGAGCTCGCCGTGCGCTGGATGAACGGAATGGCGCTCCAGCAGCGCATCGCCGAGTCGAAGTTCCGCGACCTGCTGCTGTACGGCAAGCCGGGCGCGCTCGCCAGCACGCTGATCCGCCTGTCCAACAGCTACGGCCGGCTGCGGCCGAACGGCCTCGAGATCGGGCTGCGCCTGACCAACGCCGAGTTGGCCGAATTCATCGGCACGACGCGCGAGAGCGTCAACCGCATGCTCGCGTCGATGAAGGACGAGGGCATCGTCTCGGTCAAAGGCGGCCTCATCACGATCGCCGACCTGCCCGCCCTGCGGCGGCTGTGCGGCTGCCCGAGCTGCCCCGCTTGTCCCAAGGAAGTATGCCGCATCTGAAGCGCAGGCCCGGCTTCCCGCTCCGCGTCCGCGCGGCCAAACAGCCTCCGCCCCATCAGACGATGGAGCGGAGGCTGTTTCCCTGTGTCGATCAGCTCATTGCCGTGAGCAGCACGGCGATCGTATTGAACGCCCCGTGGATGATCATGCCGGGTATGACCGATCCCGTCCGCTCATAGGCCCATGCAAACACGATTCCGCTTACGAAATTGACAGGCATCGCATTCAGGGTCGGGTAATGGGCAAGCGTGAAGATCAAAGAGCTGACCGCGATCGCCCCCATCCTTCCCATGCGGGTCCTTAACCAGCGATACATGAATCCGCGATAGAAAATCTCTTCATACACCGGCGACACGATGCCGGCGGATACGATGCCGATCAGCACCGCGACGAGAGAGGCGTTCTGCTTCAAGCTCTCGGTCTTGCTGTTGTCCACCGTATTTCCGAAAAAGCTCGTCAAATAAACGACCGCTACGCTTCCTGCAATCAATACGAGCAGCCAGAGCAGAATTTTCCACCATGCCTTCGCCGGAAACCGTTTCAGACCGACTTCCTCCCATGACGCCCGTTTCGGCCGCAGAGCGACCACATACACCCCGGCCAGCAAAACAATCGCAATCGTCGCCCCTGTAAGCGTTCCTGAGTACAGCGTATTTCCGAGCCATTCCTCGTAGATCGACTGCATGCCGTACTTGACCGCGACCATGACAAAGAAGAATTCCAGCGCGAGCAAGGCGGCGAATTCACGCCAAGTCCACTCATCCCTCTTCCACTCGATAACCGTTCCTTTCATCCCGTTCCCTCCGTACTCTGTGATATCCTTGTACTCAGGATAGACGGTGACGCAACGTCACCTGCAAGCTTTTTTTCGGGAGGAAGGAAACGATGTCTAGATGGACGACAGGGCAAGTATCCAAGCAGCGGAACATTTCCGTTCGAACCTTGCGGTACTACGATCAGATCGGTCTTTTGACGCCCAGCGAGAAGGAAGAGAACGGCCGCAGGTATTATTCGGAGGAGGATCTGTTCACGCTCGAAAAGATCACCTTGCTCAAATCCCTCTCGCTGCCGCTCGAGGAGATCCAGCATGTCATGGACAAGCTGTCCTTCCGCCATGTTCTGGTTGCCCATCACAATCATCTGCAGGAGCAGCTCGCCGCTCTGCAGAGCAGCATGGAAAATACGACTTCCTTGATCAACATGATGGATCTGGAAGGCACGCTCTCCTGGGACCGGGTGTCTCATCTGGTCCGGACCGTCCAGCCCAAGTCGAAGCAATGGATCGATTATTTCAACGATGACGAAAGCTCCTTCCTGCAGGACGCCCTTCCGAGCCTCAACCGCGGCGACAAGACTTCTCAACACTATGTTTCCTTGCTGCGCCGGATCGAATGGTGCGTGCGGCAATCCATTCCGCCGGAATCGGAAGAAGGCCTCCGCATCGCGAGCGAGCTGATGAAGCTGTCGCTCGAGACCTTCCAAGGGGACGAACAATTGATGAGCAAGTTCTGGGAGGTAAGGAAGCTGCCTGCCGAGCAGTCGGGCCTCTATCCCGTATCCAATGAAGTGCTGGAGTTTGTGGAAAAAAGCCTAGCTTACGCATCCGAAAAAGACGGGGATTAGGGAGCAAAAGCAAACAAGCTGACGCCGGTGGATAACCGGCATCAGCTTGTTTTTTTGCAGCTTCGTTCCGTATAAAGGCGAAAGCGGGGGAGGCGGGGGCCGAAGCCCCCGTCATCCTCCCGGACGGCGCAGCAGCGAGCTGACGGTGTCCAGCCGGAAGCGCGCCGCCAGCTCCGGCAGCGCGCGCTCGAGCGCCTCCACCGTCTGGCTGCGGTCGCCGCCCGCGTCATGCATGAGCACGACGTCTCCCGGCCTGGCGCGGGAGAGCCGCTCCGTCAGCGCATCGGCTCCCGGCAACCGCCAGTCCTCGGTGTCGACCGACCAGAGGCAAAAGCCGAATCCGAGCTCTCCGGCCAGCTCGAGCAAGCGGTCGTCATAGGTGCCGTAAGGGCTGCGGAACAGGACGGGAGCGCGCCCGGACAGCCGCTCCAGCAGCTGCTGGGCTTGTCCGATCTCGCGCCGCGCCGTTTCCTCCGGCTCGGCCGTCAAGTCGGGATGCAGCCACGTATGATTGCCGATCTCATGTCCTTCGGCCGCGATGCGCGCCGCCAGCTCCGGCTGCTCCGCCGCCCGCATGCCGAGCAGGAAAAACGTCGCCTTGGCACCGTAACGGGCGAGCAGCTCCAGCACCCGCGGGGTGAACTCCGGGTCCGGTCCGTCGTCGAACGTCAGGGCAATGCCCTCCGCTCCTTCGCCCAGGCTTTCAATGATCCTTGCCGCTTCTCGATCCATGCCCTCCCGCCTTTCTCCTTTGCGCTTGCCTTCATTATAGAGCGGATTCCGGCGGCGGGCCTAGATCAATATTGCATCAGCAAGGATACGTTTTGCCAGCCCGCTCCGACGGTCCAGAACACCAGGTAGTCGCCGCGCTCGATGCGCCCGGCCTTGATGGCGTCATGCAGCGCCAGAATCGGGCTGTTGCTCGCCGTGTAGCCGTACTTGTCGCCGACAAAATGGATTTTGGACTCGTCGAGTCCGAGGCGCTCCGCCACGAGCCGGTTGTTGCCGATCGAGAACTGGGAGAACAGATAAGCGCCGACCTGCGAAGGCTGGACGCCGCTGCGCTCCATCAGCTCGCGCAGCGAGTCGACCGCCGAGTCGACGCAGACCGAATCGTCGAACGGCGTGAACTGGACCTGGATGTCCGCCGCCGAAACGCCTTCGCCGTAAATGCGGGACAAGCCCGTGCCCGGGAAGAGGGAGTTGTCGATGACATGCGTGTCGGTCTGGTAGACCGAGTCGATGAAGCCGCCTTCTCCTTCTTCCGCTACGAGCAGCACGGCTGCGGCCGAATCGGCGAAGGTGGAATGGTAGACCGGATTGTCCGGGCTATGGACGGAGAAGTGGTCCGCTCCGACGACCAGCGCCTTGCGGATGCGGACATCGCCCTGCATCAAGCAGCTCGCCTGCTCGATCGCGACGAGCATGCCGGCGCAGTTGGCGTTCACGTCGAAGCATCTCGTCTGCTTGCCTCCGCCCAGCGCATGATGCAGCTTGAGCGCCATGCTCGGCAGCAGATATTCCGGAGTCTGGGACGCGAACAGGATCAGGTCGAGCTCCGAGCCCTGCTGTCCGGTCGCTTCCAGCACCTTGCGGGAAGCCTCGACCGACATCGTGTACGTATTTTCATCCGCATTGTCGATGACGAAACGCTTCTCCCGGCCGAGCGCCTTCAGCAGCCCGGATACCGGCACGCCGGCAGCGGAGAAGCGATCGATGTAATAGTCGTTGCCGACCTCCAGCTCAGGATGATAGATCTCGATGCCACGAATGCGAACCGCTGTCATGGAACTTCCCCCTCGGAATCTTCTTATTTTTCGATGATCTCGCAGTTTTCCAGGCCGACCGTGCGGGCGACGCGTCCGAGCTGCATTTTCAGGATCGGGTTGCGGGCGAGCGTCAGCACGACCTTCTTGAAGCCGTCCTGCTTGTACATCTGGAAGCAGCCTTCCAGAATCGGCAGCGCCGACGGCGAAGAGACGTTCAGCTCCGTGCAGTCGATATGGATCTCGTACTCCGGCACGGCGATCGTGGCGATCTCTTTTTGATAGGCTTGTACGGACGCCATGCCCTCCTCCGGCGTGAACGTGCCCTCTACTACGGCATGGAATACCTGGTTTGTGCGATCTACGTTGATGTTGAAGCTGCCCATCATGATTCCTCCTCGTGTTGGTTGAAAATAAAGCGGGAAGACGCTCAGCTGCTGACAAGCGCCTTGAGCCGATCGAGAATCGGAGCCGGCTCGCTGCCGTCCGTGACGACCTCGATGACGCAGGGACCGTCGAGTCCGTCCACGAAGGAGCGGACCTCGTCCATCTGCTCCAGCTGCCGGACGGTCATCGAGCGGACGCCGGCCGCCTCCATCATCGCGGCGATCGAGATCCGCTCCTGCTTGTAGTCCGGCAGCGTGCGCTTGAACAGGAACTGCTGTCCTCTCTCGACATAGCTTAACATGGCGTTGTTGATGATGACATAGATGATTTTATAGCCATATTCCTTGGCCGTGAGAATGTCCATGCCGTTCATGAAGAAGCAGCCGTCGCCGGCCAGCACCGCGATCGGCCGCTCCGGCTCGGCCACGGCCAGGCCTGCCGCTCCGGCGATCGCAGAGCCCATCGCTCCGTAGTCGAGGTTGATCTCGAAGTCGCCGGCGGCCGGAACGGTCAGGTACTTCAGCGCGAAGTTGGTGAACTCGCCGATGTCGCAGGCATAGCGGGTGTCGGCTGGCAGCGCTTCGCCGAGCTCCTCCAGGAACAGCCGCAGCGACAGTCCCGTATGATCGCGCACGTACGGATCGTTGATCGGACGCTCCGCGGCATAGGGCTCGCGGGCCGATCCGGCCTGCTCGAGCAGATGCGGCAGCACGTCGCCCAGATCGGCCTCGATCGGGATGTCGGTCGGGAACACCTTGCCGAGCTCGGACGAGTCGCGGTCGACATGGATGACCTTGCGGCCCTTCACGAGCACCTCGTTGAAGTTGCAGGTCGACGCCTCGCCGAGGCTCGTGCCGAGCACGAGCAGGCATTCCGGCTCGCTGCCGTTCACATAGCGGAAGGCTGCGTCCGAGCTCGAAAAGCCATAATTGCCGAGATAGAGCGGATGATCCGAGGCGACGGCTCCCTTGCCCGCAGGCGTCGTGATGATCGGCCAGCCGAGCCGCTCGGCCAGGCGCTCGATGTCGGCGCCGAAGCCTCTGCCGCCGCGGCCGACGAAGATGAGCCCCCGGCTGGCCGCCTGCAGCGCCGCGGCCGCCTGCTGCAGCAGCTGCGGATCAGGCCGCCTGCGCTCCGGCAGCGGAGCGAGCGCCGGCGGCTGCGGGAGCGGACCGTTGAACGCCGCGCGCTGGATGTCGATCGGGATCGACAGGTACACCGGTCCGCAGGGCGGCGTCAAGGCCGCCCGCACGGCGCGATCGAGCTCCGTCAGCACATCCTCCTCGCGCAGCACGGTCGCGCTGTATTTGGTCACGACCTTGACCATCTGCTCGCCGTCCAGCTCCTGGATCGCTCCCTTGCCCATCTGCCAGCGGTTGACCGCGCCGGCGATGACGAGCATCGGAGCTTTGGCTCGCTTGGCGTCGGCGATGCCGTTCATCATGTTGCTGACGCCGACCGCGCCCGCCCCCGCGCATACGGAGAGCCGGCCGGTCGTGCTGGAGAAGCGGGCCGCCATATAGGCCGATCCCGCCTCGTTTTTCGTGATGACCGGCTTGATGCCGACATCGATGAGCGAGTCGTAGATCGGTCCGATGATGCCTGCGGGAATGCCGAACAGATGCTCGACGCCCTGGTCCTTCAAATAACGAAGCATGGCTTCTGCGACGATCATGGAATCCACTCCTTGGTTGATCTAGATCGATCTCTGTCTCTATCTCTGTCTTCAGCTCTTTATCTGTCCCCCAGCAGCGCCGCGAGCTCTTCGGCCGCAGCCGCCTCCTCGTCCGTGAACGTGTGCAGCTCGCCGATGGAAGCGGCGATCAGCAGCCCTTCGACCTCGTCGCCGCGCCGTACCGGGGCGATCATCAGGCTGTCGATGCCGAACAGGAAAAACTCCTCCTGCGAGCGCGGATCGTTGGCTACATCGTCCAGCCGCACGACTTCCGGACGCTCCAATAGCGCCGTCAGCAGCGAATCGTTGCGGATGTACACCGGGTTGTCGGCGTGCACCTGCTTCCAGCGCTCCATGCCGAGCCGATCCGTCTCGGTCTTGAGCAGCGGGATCAGCTTGCCGTCCGCGATCCGATGGCAGGCGATGTCCTTCACTCCGGTCGCGGCCCTCAGCCGGTCCATCACGTCGGCGATCAGCGAAAGATCCTCCGTCATCGAGCCTCTCCCGCCTCTTCCAGAACCGCCAGCTCCTGCAGGCGCGCGGCCTGCTCGCGCAGCTGGCGCGCATGATTCAGCGTCTGCTGGATGGATTGCAGCTGGTCGTCCACGCACAAGGCGATCTCCTTGGAGCTGGCCATCGACACCTCGGTGCTGTCCGACGTCTGGCGCACGGAGACGAGAATCTCCGACGTGCCTGCGTTCACCTGCTCCGTCACGCTGGAAATCTCCTGCACCTTCTCCGAAACCCGCGCCGTCATCTGCACGATGTGGTGGAACGCTTGGCCGGCTTCGCCGACATGCTCCACGCCGGAGCGCAGCTCGCCTCCGAAGCGGTTCATCGCTTCCGCCGACTGCTTGGAATTGCTGCGGATGTCCGCCGCCGTCTTGCCGATGTCGCGGGCCGACGCCGCGGACTGCTCGGCCAGCTTGCGGATCTCGTCGGCGACGACCGAGAAGCCTCGTCCGTACTCTCCGGCATGAGCCGCCTCGATCGCCGCGTTGAGGCTCAGCAGATTGATCTGGCTGGAAATCTGGCCTACGATGAGCGCGATCTGCTCGATCTCCTCGTTCAGCCGGTTCATGCGGGTCATCGACTCGATCTGCAGCTCGGCATAACGGGATACCCGCTCCATCTGCTCCACCGCGCGGTCGATCGTGCCGAGGCCGACTTCCGCCCTGCCCGTCACGTCCGCCGTCTCCTGAGCCAGCGCATAGGAAGAGTCGGCGATATGGCTCATCCCGAGCGACACCTCCTCGAGCATCGCGCGGTTGGACAACGCTCCGGCGGCGATCGACTCGCTGCCCTGCGACACCTGCTCGATCGAGAGCGCGATGCCCTCCGCCATTTCAATCGTGAATTCCGCTTCCTTCACCAGCTTGGAGGACGTCGCCGCCATCTCCTCGGACAAGCCGCGGATGCCCTCCAGCGCCGCGCGCTCCCGGGCCGAAGCCTCGTCTTGCCGATGAGGCGGCAGCCCCGCTCCCGGCCGCTCCTGCTCCCGGCCGTTCTTCTCCTCGCGGCTCATGCCGCTGCGCCAGCGCTCCGGAAGGACCTTCAGCCAGCGCGGCCATGTTGCTTTCGTTTTCAACGATTTCTCCTCCATCTTCGCGACTAAACTGGATGCTTCGCGTTTCACAAGACTCCGTGCCCACCTCCTCGAGAATGCCGCATGTCATGTTATATCGGATCAAGTGACATTAAATTTCATCTTTCGGAGCGCCTGCGACGGCAACGAATCGGATTCCGACAAGAACTCCTCTGCTTTCTCTCTGGCAGAAAAACGCTTTTCAGCCTAAACTGGCAGCGCCGCACAAGAAAGGAGGGAATCAAGGAATGGCAGATGTCGAATGCCTATCGGACGAGCTGGGCTGCGCCAGCAGAAGCAGGCCGGCCTTCGGTTCCGCGCCGGCGGCCGACGAGCGGTTGGCTCGGGTCGTCCGCTATATTCACGAAAACTACGCGCAGCCGCTTTCCCTGTCGCTGCTCGCCAAGGAATTCCATTTCAGCCCGTTTTATCTCAGCAAGCTGTTCAAACGGACGGTCCGGCTCACCTATCGGGATTATCTCGCCACGGTCCGCATCATGAAGGCGCAGCAGCTGCTGCGCGAGACGCCTTGGAAGGTCAGCCTCATCGCCGAGAAGGTCGGCTTTCGCGATCCGGCTCGCTTCGGCAAGACGTTCAAGGCGCAGACCGAGTGCACGCCTCTGCAGTATCGCAAAAAGCACCGGAAGGACCCGCTTCGCTTCCCGGCTCAAGGCCGGAGCTGACCAAAAAAAGCATCCCGCGGCGGGCGCGGGATGCTTTTTTGGTCATGGCTTATGGCGTATACAGGTCGGGAACGGGCTGAGCCGCCATCCCTTCTCCCAAGTAGAAGCCCGTATGGGGAGGCTGGTTGTAGGCGACGTTCTGCCAGGCGATCGACAGCCGATAGACCGGATCGTGCATCAGCGTATAGAAGCGATGGCTCGTCTCGTACGGCGTCGTGTAGATGCGCAGCGCCGAGTTGTCGCTCTTGCGCCAGATGACTTCTTCCCGCCAGTCGCCGAATAGATCGGCCTGCAGGCTCGGCGTGCCCTTCGTATGGTTGTTCGACAGCGTGCCGGAGGCGGTCAGCAGATTGGTCACGCTCGAGGTCGCGTAGTTCCACTTCTCGATCTTGCCGACGCCCGTGCTCGTGCTGCCGCTCCACGTATGATCCAGCAGCTCGCGCTGCAGATCGCCGTCCCACCAGATGCCGAAGTTGACCGAGGCTGGGGACGAATTCGTAATCAGGACCCCTTTGGCCGTCCGCAAGCCGACCCCGTTCGTGGCCCACATCTCCTCGCCCAAGTAGCGCGGATCGATGTCCGCCGTCATGCCGCGTCCGGTATCCGCGCTGGCCGTGACGCTCCATAGGATCGAGCCCGTTTTCGGATCGTAGGAATAGGCGCCGTAAGGCGAGCTTTCGTTGACCTTGAACACCTCGAGGCCGGGACGGGACGGATCGAGATCGCCGACATGCAGCGCATCGCCATGCCCTCTGCTCGTGTTGACCAGCTTCGTTCCGTTGTCATCGACGACGAACGCGCCGTATACGATCTCATCCTTGCTGTCGCCGTCGACGTCGGCGACGGCCAGCTGATGATTGCCCTGTCCGGCCGTTCCCGCATTGGCCGAGCTGTTGCTGTCGAACGTCCAGCGCTTAGTGAGGGCGCCGTTGCGCCAGTCGTAGGCGACCAGCACGGCGCGGGTGTAATAGCCTCTGGCCATGACGATGCTCGGCCGGACTCCGTCCAGGTAGGCGACGCCGGCGAGGAAGCGGTCCACCCGGTTGCCGTAGCCGTCGCCCCAATCGCTCACGTTGCCGCGCGGCGGGTCATAGCTGACCGTGGATAGCGCAGCTCCCGTATTGCCTGCGAATACGGTCAAATATTCCGGCCCGGCCAAAATGTAGCCGCCGCTGTTGCGATGATCGGCTGTGGCGCTTCCGATCGTTACATTTGTGCCGTCCACCGTGCCGTCGGCTGTCTTGCAGACGACCTCCGCCTTGCCGTCTCCATTGAAGTCATAGACGAGGAACTGCGTATAATGCGCGCCAGCGCGGATGTTCCTGCCGAGATTGATCCGCCAGAGGCGGGTGCCGTTCAGCTCGTAGGCGTCCAGATACACGTTGCCGGTATAGCCGCCTTGCGAATTGTCCTTCGCATTGGTCGGGTCCCATTTCACGACGATCTCGTAGCTTCCATCTCCGTCCAGATCGCCGACGCTCGCGTCATTCGGCTGATACGTGTAGCTGACGCCGTCCGGAGTCGTTCCCCCGGCAGGGATCTGGAGCGGCACGTCCAGGTAGTTGTTCGCCCACACCGACGCCGGCGGCGATGCCGCCTGCTCTACGCCTCCGACGATGGCGCGAACCGTGTAGCTCGAAGAGGTCGTGCCGGCCGCATCGAGGTAGTTCGTCTTGGAGGTGATCGGACTGGCGTTCACCTTCGTGCTTCCGCGGTACAGATTGAAGCTGACCGAGCCGGCGTCTGTGCCGAGCAGCCTCCAGCTCACCAGCACGCCTCCATTGATCTTGACCGCCGTCAGGCCGCGGTCGAGCTTCTCCATCTGCCTGGCCGCGGCGGCCTGAGCGGGAGCGCTCGTCAGCAAGGCCGTGCCCAAGATAGCGCTGGACAGGGCGATTACAGCCCATTTCAGCGGCTTGCGGTACCATGAGTTCATCAATTTCTCCTCCTTGTTTCATTAAAATAGCGATGGCGTCGGCTATGCGTTCCGACGGGTTGCATTCTCGCCTCCCCTCTTAATGTAAACGCTATCATTTATTTTCGCCCTTAGTGTAGCATCGAAAGGTTCACGGAAACAGGGCGTTTTTTGCCTTTTTCAAGAAAAACAGGTTTATTTTTTCCGTATATTCGACTTGCCTGCCGTCCGATCGGCATGGAAAAGCCTCCGTCTTCTGCGCATGGCAGGAACAGAGGCTTCATCACGTGACGCGGCTTGCAAGCCCGCGATACTTCCCCGGGCGGCGCTCGCCGCAGAGCAGCGCCGTCAGCGCGGCTGCTGCAATCCGCGTACCCAGGCCAGCGCGGAGTCCAGGCTGTCTCCGTCCACTTCTTCCAACGACAGGTCGAGGAGCGGCTTGGCCGCATGCAGCCGCGCGAGAAACGGCTCCGTCGCGAACTGTCCCTGGCCTGGAGGCAGGTGGCGCAGCTCGGAGCCGACGATAGCCGCATCCTTGAGATGCGCGAGCACGATCCGGCTGCCGAACCGCTCGAACGCCTCGTCGAGAAACGCTTCCTGATCATCCATGAGGCTGACAGTCAGCAGGTTGACCGGATCGAACACGACGCCAAGCGTCGACGAAGGCACCTCGCCCAGCAGCCGCTCCATCTTGGCTGCGCTGGACAGCGTATGGTAACTGACCGGCTCCAGCCCGATCGTCACTCCCCAGCGCTCCGCTTCCTCGGCCAGCTCCTCTACCGTCTCCTTGAGGACGCTCCAGCCGAACGCTTCGTAATCGTCCGGACGCCGGCTCGCATACGTCTGGAGCGATGCCGTCTCCGTCGCCACGATCGGCGCGCCGAAGTCTCTGGCGAACCGCAGATGCTCCTTGAACCTCCCGATTTCGCGCCTGCGCGCCTCCGGATCGGGATGGATCGGATCGATGTAGCAGCCCAGCACTCCGATTCGCACGCCGACGCGCTCAAATTGTTCCGCGATATGGTTGGCAAGCGCCGGACTGAGCTTGCCCGGGCTCGTGTCGATATCCGCAATCGCCTTGGAGAGCGCCAGCTGCACGAAGTCGATGCCCCGGCCGGCAAGCTTGCCGGTCAGCTCGCGCAGCGGCAGCCGGCCGACCGTATGCGCCAATGTGCCATAACCCATCTGCCCATTCTCCTTCCCGCTGCAGACTCGCCATCTCATACAGAAGACGCGCAGCATCTTCATTTTACAATGCCCATGGTCCAAAAACCCGGCTGAAATCAGTGAAAAACGGTTGCAAAACAGACCCCCTGAACCGTCCTTGGAGCTGAAAAGCCTCCAAAGCCGATTCAGGGGGCAGCCATTCCTTTTAGCTAGCCCGCTGCTCCGCCGCGGACCGGCGCGAGCAGGAACCAGCGCGGATCGGAACCGAGCCTCCGGTCATGCTTGAATTCGCTGCCTTCCGCCAGAATCAGCTCGCCGCTCTGGCGATCCTCCGCCATCGCCAGCGCCAGTCCCGATTGCCGGTGGATCAGCATGCCCCTCTCCTCGTCGATCGGCAGCAGGCTCCATTCATGCTCGCCGGCCGCTTCGGCGGCGGCCAGCATGACCTTCCTCTGTTCGGAGTCCGCTCCAAGGTAGCGTCCCGTACGGACATTCCGAAGGCGCATGCTTCCCTCGGCGGCGGGCTCGACCGCCCAGATCTGCTCGTCAGCCTGATAATGGAGATTCGTGACGATCGCCGCTTCGCCGTCCGCTGCGAGGTACAGCCGCTCGCCTACGTCGCGGATTCGGATCCGCTGCTCCTCCGGCTCTTGGACGACAGCCTCGACCCGCCCCGTCTCGAAATCGATCTCCAGCGTATCCGCCCAGCGCATCTCCATCGTCCGGTCGTCCGGGAACTCCAGCAGAAGCAGCGCATAGCCGGACTGCTGGTAGTCGGTCGGATCCCAGCGGTCTCCCAGGTAGAGATAGGAGGTCGTCTCCGTGCCGCGTATCGGCACGATGAACGTCGGCTGCGTATCATAGGTCGTCGCGTCGCCAAGCGGCAGCAGCGGCGACCAGCGGCCGGTCAGGCTGTCCGCGTACGCATAGGCTCCGGGATTGGGATGCCAGCCCGTGCAGGCCGAGGTCGTCATGAAGTAGACGCCGTCGCGCTTCATCACCGCCGGGGCCTCCCGGTATTGGCCCGGCCACAGCGTCTTGACGAGCTCGTCGATGACCAGGTAGTCGTCCGACAGCCGGTAGACGAGCAGATCCGCATTTTCCCTGGCCGCCGACAGGAAGTAAGCCGTGCCGTCGTCGTCTTGGAACAGCGTGCAGTCCCGGGACATGTGGCCGATCGGATTGAAGCTGCCGCGATACGTATAGTCGCCGTCGACCGTGTCGCAAGTCGCGACCGCGCAGCGGGCATCCCGATAGTCGTTGCCGTTCTCCCAATGCATCCACATGACGTATTGCCCCGTCTTGGCGTTGAACAGCACCTTCGGCCTTTCGATATTGGCCCCGATGTCCGTCGAATACGGATTCAGGTCGAGCGAGGACCGGCAATAGAGCGGCTCGACGTCGGAATCCAGCGTCAGGACATCGCCTCGCCATTCCCAGTCCGACAGCGTCCGGGACCGGTAGCAGCTCACTTTGCGGCGGCCGGTCCGGTTCTCGCCGAACAAATAATAGAAGCCGTTGTCGTACAGGATGCCTCCGCCATGCGCATGGAGCGGCTCCCCGTCTTGGTCCAGCCACGGCGCACCGTTTTGGTTTTGGATGATCTTCGTTCGGCTCATGCTTGCTTCCCCTCCGTTAAGCGCTAGTTCAGTCCCATATTAGCCATCGTATCGACTTTCTTGACGTCGCTGTACCACTCGTTCGCTTCCTTGGTGATCTGCTCTCCGCCTTTCGCATACCATTGCTTGACGAAGGTGTCGAACGCCTCGAGAGGCTCCTTGCTGTAGATGATCTTCGTATAGGTCTCCTGCTCCATCGTGTTGAGCTGCTCCAAAGTGCTTTGCATCGTTTTCGTCGGAGGCCCGTTGAACGCGTTCGGCAGCAGCACATCCGCGTTCTCGTAGGAGATGACGTAGCCTTTTTGAGTCGTCGCATCATTCGAGTTCGATCTCATCAGAACGCCGTTGTCCGGCTTCACTCCTTGCGCGAGATCATAGAATGATTTGCCGGGACCGTCGGCGGTCGGCATATTTTTCGTGAAGGACATCTTTCCGACGCTCTGCACCGCATCCAGCGGCTTGTTGAACTTCTGCGGATCGAAGGTGACCTCGCCGTTCACAATATCGTAGTCGTATCCTTGGGCATAGCCGTACACGAAGTCTCCGGTGCCGAACGCCGCATCGTACAGCTTGTCGTAGTAAAGGAAGAAGGCATCCATCTGGTTGAAATCCTTGTTGAACATGAATACGCCGTCATTGAGCTGGCCCGACTGGTACGTCTTGCCTCCGTCGATTCCGTTGATCGTCGGATAGGCCTCGATCTTGGCGCCTTGAACGTTCTTCTCCACGTCTTTGACCGAGCCGTACAGCCAAGGACGGCCTATGATGATGCCGGCCTTGCCTTCCGTGAAGTCGGCCAGCGCGTCCCAAGCGCCTTTCGTCGCCAGCTCCTTTTTCAAATAACCCTTGCTGTACCAGTCCCTCAGCTTGGCCAGCGCTTCCTTGTTGCTCGGATCGACCGAGCCGTAGACGAGCTTGCCGCTGCTGTCCTCATGCCACTGGCGCGGGATGTTCTTGCCCGTAAAGGCGCTGAAGATCATGACCGGATCGCTGACCCAGCCGGTATTGTAGGAATCCTTGCCGGACAGCGTGAAGCCGTACGTGTCTTTCTTGCCGTTGCCGTCCGGATCTCCGTCCGTAAAGGCGGCGATGACCTGCTCGAACTCCTCGATCGTCGTCGGTGCCTTCAGCTTCAGGTTGTCCAGCCAGTCTTGGCGGATCAGCATGACTTCGCCTTCGGTCAGGTTGGGCGCGATTGCCATGCCGTACACCTTGCCGTCCCGGATGACCGGATTGAACGTCATCGGATATTCCTTGTAGATCTTTTTCAGCCGCTCCGGCATGTAGGACTTGATGTCCTCCGTGATTTCCTTCACGCGTCCCGACTGGATCAGGTCGTTGGCCAGCATCGTATCGTAGACCGGGATGATGTCCGGCAGCTGCTCGGAGCCGGTCAGAGCCAGCCGCAGCTTGTTGTTGTATTGAGCCCCGTCTCCGCCGAGCAGCGTCGTCTCGACCTTGATGCCGAGCTTCTCGACTCCCCAGCGAGTCAGCACGTTGTCGTTCAGGCTTTCGCCCGGCAGGTACTTGCCTGCGTTCTCGTCCTGCTGCTTGGCGATCTTCAATGTAATCGGAGGATCGAACTTGCCGTCTTTCAGGGTGCTTCCCTTTTCGGAGGAAGGCTGGTCGCCGCCGCTGCAGCCGGCGAGGAGGCCTGCCGACAGAAGGGCCGTCATCAGAATCGAGCTGGCTTTTTTCATCGTTCTGTCCCCTTTTCGTTGTTTGCTTTATATGGGTTGAGTCATTGAAGCCGCTATTCTTTTACCGCGCCCAGCACGATCCCTTTGACAAAATACCGCTGGAGGAACGGATACACCAGGATGATCGGCAGCGTGCTGATGAAGATCTGCGCCGCCTTGATGCTCTGCTCGGCCATCGCGTCGACTTCCGCCTGGCTCATCGCCAGGTTCTGCATCGTGTTCTGGACGACGACCGTCTGCAGGAACGACGCCAGCGGATACCGCGAGGTGTCGGACATGTAGAGGAGGCCGTCGAACCAGGAGTTCCAGTGGCCCACCATGATGAACAGCGCGACCGTCGCCAGTCCGGGCAGGGACAGCGGCAGATAGACGCTTCGGAAGATCACGAAGAAGGAGGCTCCGTCGATGAACGCCGCTTCCTCGAGCGCCTTCGGAATCGTGCGGAAGAAGTTCATGAGCAGGATCAGGTTGTACGCTCCGAACGCTCCCGGCAGCACGAGCGCCCAGATCGTATCCTTCATGCCGAGGCCGGTCACGAGCAGATACGACGGGATCAGGCCGCCGGAGAAGAGCATCGTGAAGACGAAGATCCACATCAGCGCGTTCCTGCCGCGGAACTCCTTGGACAGCGCGTAGCCGGCCGTCGTCAAGATGGCCATGCTGATCGCGGTGCCCAGAATCGTCCGGATGATCGAGATCATCATCGAGCCGGTGAAATTGGAGTTGTTGAACGTCTTGACGTAGGCGTCGATCTGGAAGGACACGGGCCAGAACGAAACCATATTCCCGTTGATGGCCGCTTTACTGCTGAATGACTGGGCCAACAAATGGAGGAGCGGCAAGAAGCAAGACAGTGCGATCACGATGAGAAGGAGATGATTGAAGATCGAGAATACCTTGTATCCCGTCGTTTTATGGTACAATTCGCACCCTCCTTTTTAAAAGATCCTGTAGTTGGCGAACTTGTAGGCGAAGCGGTACGATAGGACGATCAGGATGAGGCTGATGACGGACTTGAACAATCCGACCGCCGTGCCGAAGCCGTATTGTCCGTTCAGCAGCGAGGAGCGGTAGACGTAGGTGTCGATGATGTCCCCGGTGCTGTACACAAGCGGATTGTACAGGTTGAAGATCTGGTCGAAGCCCGCGTCCAGGATGCCTCCCAGGCTCAGCGTGGCGATGACGATGATCATCGGCAGCATCGACGGCAGCGTCACATGCCAGATCTGCTGGCGCCTCGTCGCGCCGTCGATCTCGGCCGCTTCATAATAAGAGGGATCGATTCCGGCAATGGTGGCGAGATAGACGATCATGCCGAACCCGAAGTTTTTCCACAGGTCGCTCAGGACGACCGTCGGCCGGAACAGAGACGGATCGCCGAGGAAATAGATCGGCTCGGATCCGAAAACGCTTGTCAGGATGTGGTTGATGCCGCCTTCCAAGCCCAGGATGTCGATCATCATGCCGGCCACCGTCACCCAGGACAGGAAATGCGGCAAGTAGACGAGCGTCTGGATGCTCTTCTTGAGCCCCATGCTCCGGATCTCGCTGAGCAGGATGGCCGTCACGATCGGAACGACGATGCCGACCGAGATTTTGGACACCGCGATGATCAGCGTATTATAGATGGCCTGAGAGGCCTCTTCGTACTGGAAGATCCTGCGGAAGTTCTCCAGCCCGATCCAGCTCGATCCTGTGAGGCCGAGCCACGGCTTGTAGTCCTGAAAGGCCATGATCAAGCCGACCATCGGACCGTAGGCAAAGGTAAGCACAAAGACTAATGCGGGCAGGCACATCAAGTAAAGCGGCCAGCTGGCTCGGATTTCCTTGCTCCATGGCTTCTTGCTGCTCCTGACGGAGCGGACCTTTTTCGTCGTGCCGGGCACGGGTTGCGTCGCGCTGTCGATGGTCATCCCCTCCTCATGTAACCGGTTTCTGCAATCATCTTAGCAAAAGCGCTTTCACTTCGAAATGTCCCGATTTCAACATCATGGCTATAATCTGAATCATTTTAAGAGCGCTTTCATCAATTGCTGGAAACGGCTTTTTCTTTTTGGAAATCGAGCTTATGATAAAGGGAACGGAACCGATCTAGCTCTGCGCCGCGGAAAGGAACGCTACCATGAGAAGAAAAGTCACGATGAAGCAGTTCATCTATTTCTTCATCATTTATTTCCTGCTTACGCTCGCCCTGTTCATCGTCATGAACCAGCTCAGCTCCCGCACGGTCGAGTCGAGCCTGATCCATTCGTCCAAAAACCAGATGGAGTATGCGGACGAAATTCTGGACGGCATCATTTCGGAAGCCGCCCTGTATGGAACCCGCTTCGTCTCCGACATCGACGTCCGCTTCTATCCGCAGCAGCGGCGAGAGCTCGGCAATTATGACTATCAGATGAAGAAAAACGAGATTCTGCGCCGCCTGGAGGACATCCTCATCTCCAGCCATGTCGTCGAGTCCATCGGCATCTATTGGCCATCCGACGGCACCTTCATTACGACAAGCCATGACTTGCTCGCCAGCCAGATCTACCAAAAGGTCCATGCCAAAGGGTGGCAGACGGTCGGCGGCAGCCTGTACTATTTCGCCAAATATCCTTATATCCAGACGGATGCCGGAGCGTTTCCTGAACCGTATATCGTCGGCGTCCAGCTGAAGACGGACTACCTCCGAAGCCTGCTCGGCAAAGCGGTCAGCGATGCCGCCAGCTCGAATGCCTTTTATGTCGTGAACGGAAAGGAGCTGTGGAGCAACCGGAAGGTGGATGAGCAAATCGCCGCCGCCATGCCGGAGCTGCTCGTCGAAGGCATCGGAGACGGCATCCAAGACGGCGAGATTCGGAAGTTCGACTACAAGTCGAGCGAAGGCGACTTCTACATCCTCGCCCAATACATCGCGCAGATCGACACCTATCTCGTCACCTACACGCGCATGAGCGATTTCCTGCTCCCGCTCGACCGCAACCGGCAGGCCTTTCTGCTCAGCATCGCGGCCGTCGTCTTGCTCGGACTGTTCGTGATCCAGATGTTCTACCGCAATTTCTATCGGCATGTCCATCTGCTGCGCAAAAAGTTCCAGCTGGTCGAGCAAGGGAACTACAATACCCGGATCCCGCACAAGAACGACAATGAATTCTCGAGCCTGTTCAACGGCTTCAACCATATGATGGGAGAGATCCAGGGGCTGTTCGCCTCCCTCGAGACGGAGACGGAGCTGAGGCGGACGGCCGAGTTCAAGCAGCTGCAGGCCCAGATCAATCCGCATTTCCTGTACAACAGCCTCTTCTACATCATGTCGGTCGCCCATTCGTCTCCCGATGCCATTATTAGGATGAGCAAGCACCTCGCCGAATATTACCGGTATATGACGAGACTGGACACAAGGCCGGCCTCCCTCGCTTCGGAGCTCCAGCTGGCGGAGCACTACCTGGCGATCATGTCTCTCAGCAAGCAGATCCGCTACGAGATCGACCTGCCGCCCGAGCTGGCGGATCAGCCCGTCAAGCCGCTGATGATCCAGCCGCTCGTGGAGAACGCGATCCAGCACGGCATCGAAGGACGGCAAGGCGCCTGCGAGGTGTCGATCCAGGTCCGGCATGACGAGGAAGGGGGCGTCGTCATCGCCGTCTCCGACGACGGCAAGGGACTCGAGCCGGCCGAGATCCAGCTGCTGGCGGAGCGGATCGAGCGCAGCGAGCCTCCGGAGGGAGATCGCGGCATCGGGCTGTGGAACGTCAGCCGCCGATTGAAGAATACGTACGGCGAGTCGAGCGGCTTGCGCTTCGTCGCCAACAGCCGGGGCGGGCTGTCCGTGCTCATGACGATCGCTTCGCCGACGGAAGGAGGAGGATAAGATGCGGGTACTGATCGTAGATGACGGGCATTATGTCGTGGAGTATTTGAAGCATCTGCTCGATTGGAAAAGCTTCGGCATCAACCGCGTGGAGACGAGCACGAATTCGATCGAAGCCAGGGAGCTGCTGGACGGGAACGGCATCGACCTGCTCATTACCGATATCCGGATGCCGGAGGTATCGGGCATCGACTTGCTGGAGCATATCGACCGCTCCAAGCTGAAGACGAAGGTCATCTTTTTGTCCGGATACTCCCAGTTCGACTACGCGCAGAAAGCGATCCGCCTCGGCCTCCTGGACTATCTGCTCAAGCCGGTCGACAAGGACGACATGGAAAAAGCGGTTCGGCATGCGACCGAATCCGTGCGCGAGCACGAACGGACGCGTCCGCTCGTGTGGGAGCGGTTCGACGGCTTGCGCTTCCTGCTGTCGATCGTCGCCGAGAGCCGAAGCATGGCGAGGGAGGACGAGCCCGCCCTCCGCCTGCTCGGGGAGGAGCCGTTCTGCTTCTTCAGGCTGCCGGAGCCTTCGGACATGGAGGAGGCGTCCGTGCGGGACCGTCTGGGCAAATTCGACCGCTTCGCCTGGAGGACGGAGTCCGCGCTCTCCGGAGCGATGCCTCATGCCGCGGCCGAGGCGCTGGCCGGACGGATCGGATCGCTCGCTTTTTCCGAGCCGTTCTCGTTCGCCCATCCGCATCAAGTCCGGCATCGCTTCTATTCGTTCTTCCTCCAGGAGAACGTGAGCTTCGCCGAGGTGGAGCGCATCTCCAAGGACCTGCCGAGCATCGGCGAGAAGGAGCCGCGAGGGAAGCTGTGGAGCAAGCGGTACGACCAGCTCGACGGGGCCAAGCAGCAAAAGATCTACGTCATGGAAATCATCGCGAGCCTGCATGCAGGCAGCGGGCCCGACCGGACGGCCGATGCCGCCGAATGGATCTTCGATCTGCTGCCCGATCCGCAGCTCGCCTTTCAAGCGATCGTGCGCGACAGGAGCGAGACGGAAAAGAGCAGCCGGCACTGCAACGCGAACGTCGTGCGGATGGTCCGCGACTACGTCGACGAGCATCTGGCCTGCGGCCTGAGCCTGGAGGAGCTCGGCGAGCATGTCCATCTGCATCCGGTCTATCTGTCCAAGCTTTACAAGCAGGAGACCGGCCAGAACCTGTCGGCCTATATCGCGCTGAGACGGCTGGAGAAGGCTTCCCGCCTCCTGAAGGAATCGAGCCTGCATGTCGCCGACATCTCCCGGATGGTCGGGTACAAGAAGCCGCAGTATTTCATCAAGCTGTTCAAGGACGAGTACGGCATCACGCCCCACCAGTACCGCAGGCTGCAGCTGGGGTGAGCGGCGCCGGCTCCGCAACAAAAAGCCTCCGCCTCCTGCATCCGGCAGGAGGGGAGGCTTTTTCATCATGCGATTGTTCTAGCGTCTGGCGCCAGGCTTTTTCCAGAACGCCGCCAGGCTGTAGATCAGCCCCGTGATGGCCAGGCCTGTGATCAGGCCCTGCCAGAAGTCGCTCAGCGGCGTGCCGAGGCGATGGACGAGCAGGCTGGCGACGACGAGCACGAGCGTAGCGATAGGAACGATCAATTTCATGGCATTCTCTCCTGTCCGATAAAAGATGGCGTTCCAAATATCCTCAAGCGTTGATGGCGTTGATGCCGAGCAAGACGAGGGCTCCCGTCCCGACCGCCCACACGACGATGGCGACGGTCTGCCATAGGACGACGGACCGCTTGGGCGCGCCGGAGGCGATGCAGATGAGAGCGGCGATATGATCGCCGATCAGCAGCGGCCCGAGGAGGGATACTCCGGGCACGCCGTATTTATGAAACAGCTTCTGGCCTTTCTGCCAGCGCTTGTTTTCTTTTTCCTGCGTCCGCTGCGACTTGCTCCGCCCCTGCATCCACTGGCGGAACCGGTCGCTGGCCAGGATGACGGCCATCACGGACACCCAGTTGCCGACGATGGCCGCGCCGATCGTCAGCAGCGCCGGGAAGCCTACGGCGATCCCGAGCGGGACCGCGAAGTAGCCCTCGAGAAACGGAATCATCGCGACGACCATGACCCCGAAAAATTGAACCAGCGGATTGGATTCTCTAAGCTGTTCAAAAAACGATTCGAATTCCAACGAATTTACTCCCCTTGAGATCAGATTTTATAGGCCTTCATCGCCTTGCGCAGCTCCTTGAAGCTCGGGCGCTTGCCGTAGAGCAGCACGCCGGTGCGGTAGATCTTGGCCGACAGCCAGCCAAAGACGTAGATGCTGACGAGCATGATGAGCAGCGAGAGGCCGATCTCCCAGTATTCGACGCTGCCGACGCCGGAGCGCAGCACCATGACGTACGGCGAGAAGAACGGGATGAACGAGGTGATCTTCACCAGCATGCTGTCTGGAGCGGCCAGGTTGAACATGCCAAGGTAGAAGCCGCCGAGCGACAGGAACGTGAGCGGCATGACCGCCTGGCCGAGATCCTCGGTGCGGCTGACGAGCGAGCCGACGGCCGCGTACAGCGTCGCGTACAGGAAATAGCCGGTCAGGTAGAACAGCAGCGCCACGATCAGCAGGTCAGGGCTGACCTCGGACAGATGGATGTTCATGTCCCCGAGCGCTCCCTTGTTCGTCGGCAGGCTGACGTTGACGAAGACGGCCAGCACGTAGATCGCGATCTGCAGCAGGCCGACGAGGAACATGCCGAAGATTTTGCCGAACATGCTGTTCAGCGGCGATACGCTCGTGATGAGCACCTCCATGATGCGCGAGCTCTTCTCCGTCGTCACCTCGCTGGCGATGATCTGTCCCGTCGCCATGATCGACATGAACAGCAGGAACAGGATCGCGTAGACGAGGCCCATGTTGATGCCCTGCTGGGTAGCGGAGCGTCCGTCCTCCTCGCCGGTGCCGGCGTTAATCTGCACCGACTTGACGTCGACCGGCGAGTAGAGCAGCTGCTTCTGCTCGGGCGTCAGGCCGGCGGCGTTCGCCTTGACGAGCTGCAGTCCGGCCCGCAGCTCCTCGGCGGAAGAGCCGTCCATCATCTTCTCGGACTTGTAGACGGCGTCGTAAAAGCCCGTGTCCGCGTTCGGCTGGAGCTGGATATAGCCGTCGATGCGGCCGTCCGCGATCGCAGCCTTCAGCGCGGCTTCATCCGCGGCCGCATCGCCGGAGGCGTCGATCGGCACCATCGCGAGGCTGCGCGCCTCCTCCGGCTGGGAAGCGAAATACTCCTCCAGCCAGCCGCCGACGAGCGTCGGCGTGACGCGGCTCTCCGCCGCTTCGGCCTGAACGGACGCGTAGCCGACCTGCTTGGCGCTGGAGCCGCCCTCTCCTTTGAACAAGGAGATGATGTAGGGCAGGTTGATGACGAGCGAGAGGATGGCGACGAGGATGATCGTCGTAACGATGAACGCCTTGCCTCTCGTCTTGTTGCGGAACGTGAATCCGGTTACGTTCAGGAAATCATTCATGCGTCTCACCTACCGTCTTGATGAAGATTTCGTTGAGCGTCGGCTCGAGGATCTCGAACCGGCTCACTTCCGCCTGCGCCATCGCATGGCGCAGGATGCCCCTGCCGGACGCCTCGTCGGCGATCCGGATCTCCCAGCCTCCCTGCTCGAGCGCCTTTACGCCGAGCACGCCCGGCAGCCGCTCCAGTCCGTCGATGTCGCCGTCGGCGGCAAGCCGCACCTTTTCTCGCGGGAAGCGGCCCTTGATCTCCTTGAGGCTGCCCCCCAGCACCTCATTGCCGTACCGCAGGATCGTGATCTGGCGGCACAGCTCCTCGACATGCTCCATGCGGTGCGTCGAGAACAGGATCGTCGAGCCGTTGTCGCGCAGCTCCTTGACCGTCGCCTTGAGCAGCTCGACGTTGACGGGGTCGAGGCCGCTGAACGCCTCGTCGAGGATGAGCAGCTGCGGCTGGTGGATGATCGTCGCGATGAACTGGATCTTCTGCTGGTTGCCCTTGGACAGCTCCTCCACCCGCTTGCCGTAATACTCCGGCACGCCGAAGCGCTCCAGCCACTGCTTGAGGCTCCTGTCGGCGTCGGCCGCCGACATGCCCTTGAGGCGGGCGAGATAGACGAGCTGGTCGCTCACCTTCACCTTCGGGTAGAGGCCCCGCTCCTCCGGCAGGTAGCCGATGCGGCGCAGCTGCTCCTTGGAGTAAGGCTTGCCGTCGTACAGGATCTTTCCTTCGTCCGGGAAGATCAGTCCGAGCACCATGCGCATCGTCGTCGTCTTGCCGGCGCCGTTCGCACCGAGCAAGCCGTAGATCTCCCCGCGGTCCACCTCCAGGCTGATGCCGTTCACGGCGGTCTTGTCTCCGTACTGCTTGACGACCTGGTCGACTACTAGCGGCTTCATCGTTCGCATTCCCCCATTCGTTGGTAAAAAAAGCTCATCGCGCCTGCCGGATCAGCTGCTCCATGATCTCGTCGAGCTCGAGGGCGCGCTGGCCGGTGATCGGCAGCCCTCGCTCCCGGCACCAGCCTTCCGCCTCCCAGGCCCGGCTCGTCACGACCCGGCAGGTGCCGCCTCCCGACTCCTCGGCCCGGACAAGGCCGGGCAGGTCGGCGACATCGCCTTCCGACACGGCGCCCCCGAGTCCCGGACCGACGTAGAACCGGTGCCAGGAGGAGAGCAGCTCATCCTTCTCGTACACGCCGATGATCCGGCCGTCCGCCATGATCGCGATGTAGTCGGCCAGCCGCTTGACCTCGTCCAGAATATGCGTGGCCATCAGGATCGTATGCCGCCCCCGCTCCATATAGCGGTGCAGCTCGCCGACCAGCTTGCGCCAGGACAGCGGATCGAGCCCCGAGGAAGGCTCGTCGAGCAGCAGCAGCTCCGGCTCGCGGGCGAGCGCCAGCGCCAGCTCGAACTTGCGCCGCATGCCCTTGGACATCTTGCCGAGCCGCTTGGACGGCTCCACCTCGAATTCCCGCAGCAGCCGCTCGAACTCGCCTTGATTCCAGGCCGGGTACCAGGCGGAGACGAACTCCGCCTGGCTCGTGCCGCGGAGCGAGGCTTCGATCTTGCTGTCCTCCTCCGGCACATAGGCCATCCGCCGCTTGAGCTCCGTATCGTCGAGGCCATCGCCGACGCGCTCTCCGAGCAGGCGGATCTCCCCCTCGTCCGCCGCCGTCAGGCCGAGCAGCAGCCGGAACGTCGAGCTCTTGCCGCTGCCGTTCGGGCCGACGATCGCGGTGACGCAGCCGACCGGCGCTTCCAGGTTCAGCGGCCCGAGCCGGAACGCCTTGCGCAGCTGGACCGCCCCGTGGAGCCATACCGCCGCTCCCGCCGTTTCCCGCTCGGCGGCTCTCGCTTCCGTGTTCATCTCCCGCATGCCAGCCTCTCCCTTCTCCGTCATGATGGGTCCTGCCTATCGCCTGTCTTCGGTCCGCAGCGCCGGTCCAGCTCGACGGCGAACAGCCGCTCCAGCTCCGCCCGCTCCAGCCCGGCGGCCAGTCCGGCGTCGACGGCCGCGCGGATCGCTTCCTCGGCCGATTGCCGCAGCTGCCTCGTGCCCGCCTCGGAATCGACCTTGGCGACAAAGGTGCCGCTGCCCTGGCGAGAGCGCAGCAGCCCCTCGGCCTCGAGATCCTGATACACCCGCCGGATCGTGATGAGGCTGCAGCCGAGCGACTGGGCCAGCTCCCGATTGGACGGGAGCAGCGTATTTTCGGTCAGCTGCCCGCTGACGATGAGCGCCCGCAGCTGCGATTCGATCTGATGATACAGCGGTTCCGCGCTGTTGTCGTTGATTTGGATGGGAAGCCGCACGGCCGCACCTCGTTTCGTTCGTTATCGCCCTCAGGCGTGCAGGCTGCGCCTGCCGATCGAGCGCGCCATCAGCCGCTGGACGACGAGCGTGACCGCCGCTCCCGCGGCTGCCGTCGCCAGCATCGGCAGCCAGCGGCCGGCCGCGGCCTGCTCCAGCGCCCAGCGCATGATCTCGAAGCCGCTCACGGAGAGGACCACGCCGACGCCGATGAGGACGACCGTGACGACGGAGCAGAAGAACAGGTAGCGCTTGCCGTCCATCACGATCTCCATCCAGGCGTACAGGCTCCCTCCCGCCGCCGCATAGCCGATCCAGAACAGCGAGTAGAGCGCCATCCCGGCTGGATCGACCTCATGCCTCAGCACCATCGCGTATTGAAGGACCAGCAGCAGCAGCAGCGACGGCACGAGCAGCGACAGCATCGTCAGCAGCCGGCCGGCCGCGATCTGGCTGCCGGTGATCGGCAGCTGCCTCCATGCGGCGAGCTTGCCGGACATATAGTTCAGCCGCCATCCGCCCAGCGTCGCCCGGTTCAGGAAAAAGCCGAAGCAAGGCAGAAGCGCCAGCATGATGAAATTGGCCGCGCCGCCCGGGTACCAGGCGCCGTCCCTCGCCTGCGGCTCGGTCACATCGCCGAGCAGCGGAATGGTCATCAGCGTGAAGTACAGCACCAGGATCAGGTTGAACCAGGATCCGTGTCCGGCCAGGCTCCATTCGTATCGGGCCAGCCTGACGGCCCCTTTCCACGTGCTCACTTGCGTAGCCTCCCTGTGCGCCCCGGCCGCCAAGCGGCCCTATTCGGTCTATATAATGTATATATCTTTATATACACTATACACAGCGTTTCCTGCTTCTGTCAATAGGTCGAGACGATAAAAAACCCGCATCGCCCCGCCTCCTCGGCGGGTTCGATGCGGGCTGCCGCATGCGGCGGCGCTGGTCACAAGCGATCGCTTGGACGCGGCGCAATTCAATCGTTCGGCCAGCTCGGCCAAGAGGCGGAGCGGCGGCGCTATCCGCCACGGACCGGCTCGCCCCGACTAGACGGATTCGGCCGCCTCGGCCTTTTCCTTCAGCCGCTCCAGCTCCTTCGACACCTTTTCGATCATGCCGATGAACAAGCCGAGCTCCGTGGAGCTCGCCGCCTGCTCCTGCGCCGCTCCCGACGTTTCGGCGGAGAGCGCCTGCACGCGGGACAGCGCGGCCGTGATCGCCTCCAGCTTGTCCTGGATGAGGTCGAGCGACTCCTTGGAGTGCCGGGCAAGCTTGCGCACCTCGCCGGCGACGACCTCGAAGCCTCGCCCGGCCTCGCCGGCCCGAGCCGCCTCGATGGCGGCGTTGAGCCCGAGCAGATGGGTCTGCTCGGAGATGCCGTTCATGACCGAGCCCATCGATTCGATGCCGCCGATCTGCTCGCCGAGCAGATCCAGCTGCGCCATCGTCTGCTCCTGCGATTCTACGGTCCGCACCGCCAGGCGGCCGACCGTATCGGCGCTGCGGCCGACCTGCTCCATGCCGGCGGCCAGCTCCTGCACGGCGGCGTTGACTCCGTGCAGGATGTCGCTCTGGCTGTCGCTGATGCGCTGCAGCTTCGCCTTTTCGTCCCGCTCGTACGCCTCCAGCACGAGCTGGGAGTCGAGGTTGAACATCTTGGTCAGCGCATGCAGCACCGGCCGCCAGCGGTCCGGCAGCGCCGCCGCCAGATGCGCGGAGGCGAGGTCGAGATAGATCATGTACGTGCCGAGATACCACTGGCTCGTCAGTCCGATCCGCGAGTGGATCGCGCCAATCTTCAGCCTCTCCTCGAAGTAGCGTTCATCGATCGCGCCCTCCGTCATCGACAGGAAATAGCGCTTCTGCGCCCCCATGAGCCGGTCCAGCGAGCTGTGCCGCTCGATCAGCGCCTTCAGCTCGGGCTGCCGCACGATCTGCCCGTAAAGCGCCTCCACGATGCCGTCGGCCGCCTCCTCGAAGACGGGCGCCGCTCCCCGCAGGAGCTGCAAGTCCTCTTCCTTCAGTCCGATGTAGTCCAGCTGTTTCTGCCTTGCTTCGGATAAGGCGATCACCGTGTCCATCTCCTTGTTGCGCGATGTAGTACCATCTGACTCATATCGGATTGCGATCCGGGAAAATGAAGGGCGTCCGCCGCCAGGCGGACGCTCCTGCCTCCTGCTGCCGGACGCGCTCAGCGGCTGCCGGCGAGCAGCTCCTCGACCTCATGCGGCCTCGGCAGCGCCGCGATCGCGCCCGGCCGCGTCGTCGTAATCGCCGCCGCCGCGTTGGCGTAGGCGAGCAGCTCGCGCGCCGCCCGCTCGTCGATGCCGGAGCGGAAATCCGGCCGCCGCTGCACGCCGTACAGCAGCGCTCCGATGAACGAGTCGCCCGCCGCCGTCGTATCGACCGCCTTCACGGCATGGCCGGGCACGTCCGCGCGGAAGCCGCGGCTCAGCCACGTCGCGCCCGCCGGGCCGCGCGTGTAGATGACATGCTCGACGTCTCCGGCCAGCAGCGAGCTCAGCGCCTCCTCCTCGTCGTCGATGCCCGTGATGAACGCGAGCTCCTCGTCGCTGATCTTGACGATCCGCGCGAGCGGCAGGAACTCCAGGATCGCCTGGCGGCAAGCTTCCGGCGACGGCCAGAGCGGCAGCCGCACGTTCGGATCGAAGCTGACGATGCCTCCCGCCTCGCGGCACCTGGCGATGGCCGCTCGATGGGCCTCCTTGACCGGAGCGTCGATGAGGTCGACCGAGCAGAAGTGGAGCACGTCTCCTGCCGCGAACCAGTCGCCGATCTCCTCCGGCCGCAGCAGCATGTCCGCGCTCGGGCTGCGGTAGAAGCTGAAGTCCCGGTTGCCGTCTTCCTTGAGGCTGACGAACGCCAACGCCGTATTCGCCTCGCGTGTGCGAAGGACGCGCGTCGTGTCGACGCCGACCTCGTCCATCGTCTCTACGAGGAAGTCTCCGAACGCATCCTCTCCGAGCTTGCCGATGAAGGCGCTGGCTCCGCCGAGGCGGGCGACCGCGCAGGCGACGTTGGCCGGAGCGCCGCCCGCCGCTTTCGAGAAGGCCGTCACCTCCTTCAGTCCGACTCCCTTCTCCGCCGGAATCCAGTCGATCAGCGCTTCTCCGATTGTGAACACGCGACTCATCCTTCGCCTCTCCTCTCGATGCTTCCGATGCTCGGCCATCACCCTTGATATGCGCATTATAGGATGAGCCGGCATCATGTGTCAAACGTTTGACATGACAGCTGAAAAATAAGCTCTCCCGCGCGGCCGAAGCCGCCTCGGAGAGCATCAGGTCGTGCCGCGCTGGACCAGCGTGACCGGCAGCGGCCTCGCCGGCTCGAGCGGAATCCCCTCCAGCTGCCGCACCAGGCAGTCGACCGCCAGCGCCGCCATGTCCGCAAGCGGCTGGCGGATCGTCGTCAAGCCGGGCTGCAGCCAGCGGCTGACGCCGGAGTCGTCATAACCGACGAGCTTGATCCGTTCCGGCACGCGCCAGCCCGCCTCGGCGCAGGCTCGCAGCGCATAGGCCGCCATCAGATCGCTCGTAAAGAACAGTCCGTCCGCCCGGGGATGCTGCTTGAGCACGCGCGCCATCAGCTTCGGATAGCCGGTCTCGTCCAGCGCGTCCCCGACCGTCTCGACGATGTCGGCCTGCACGCCGGCTGCGCGAGCGGCTTGCAGGAAGCCGCTCGCGCGCCCGGCCGTGAACATGTCCGGCTTGTAGCGGCCGCTGACCATGATGAGCCTGGAGCAGCCTCTCTCGATCAGATGCTCGGCCGCGAGGCGCCCTCCCTGCTCGTTGTCCGAGGTGAACCACGGAATGTCGGGCGAGAGCCTGCGGTCGAAGCTTGCCATCGGCGCCTTCAGCTTGCGGTATTCCTCGACGTCCAGCTCATGGCTGCCGAGGATGATGCCGTCGACGCGGTTGCGCGCCAGCAGCCCGAGCAGCTCCCTTTCCTTGGATGCGTCGAACCCGGAGTGGCAGAGCATGAGCTTGTAGCCGCGCTCGCAGGCCGCGGCCTCGACATGATGGGTCAGCTCGCCGAAAAAGGGATGCGCCGTCGTCGGCACGATCAGGCCGAACACATGCGACTGCTTGCGCAGCAGCGAGCGGGCGATCTCGCTCGGCTCGTAGCCGAGCTCGTCCATCGCCCGCCGCACCTTCGCTCTCGTCGCCTCGCTGATATAGCCCCGGTCGTTCATGACCCGGGATACCGTCGTCACGGACACGCCCGCTCGGGCCGCGACATCATGGATGGTCGCCATGCGCAGCGCTCCTTACAGCCGGAACAGGATGTCGAATACCGGCTTCGTATGTCCGCCCGGATACATGATGTACAGCATGATGTAGACCGCCACGCCGGTGATCGCGGTGATGAACCAGATGACCGAGGTGACGCGTCCGAGCCGGCGGTGCTTGGCGAACTTCTCCTTGAAGCCGAGCGTGAGCGTCGTGATGCCGAATACGGCTGCGACCGTCGCCAGCACGATGTGGAAGATCAGGAAGACGTAATAGTACGGGGCGAGGCTATCCGGGCCGCCCCAATCCGTATTGCCGACAAGCAGCGTACGGGACGAATAGATGATGAAGAACACGATCGCGGCGATGGCGCCGGCGATCATCATTTTTTTGTGGGCCTCGAGCCGGCGCTTGATCGCCAAGCTCCAGCCGATGGCGACCAGAATGGCGCTGACGACGATGAAGAATGTGCTGATGGTCGGAAATAACGTGTACAGATCCAAGCTGATTCCTCCGCTTCGGGATGTAGGCGCGCGAGCCGTCCGGTCAGACCGGATCGGCTCCGCGCACGTCGCTGTCGTTGCCGGCATTTTCGTGGCGGTACCACTGGGCGAAGATGATGCCCAGGATGCAGCCGTACATGATCTCCTGCACGAGCTTCATCAGGATGCCGCCGAGCTGCTGGTCTTCCTTGGCGCTCATGAGGTTGAAGAACATCGGCCCCTGGAAATTGTCCAGCAGCCATTTTGTGTCGCCGGAGACGCAGAAGCTCATCGCTTGCGCCCAGACGTTCGGATCGTTGTACACCGCGTACATGGACTCTCCGGCGAAGATGATGAGCGCGCAGGCCGGCGTCAGCAGCACGCCGCTCGCGAATACGTAGGCCATCTTGCGCAGGCCGTTCAGGCGCGTCCACTCCGGCACCGGAGAGGTGATCTGCCACCACATGATCATCGCGGCGATGAAGAGCGCCAGATAATACGCCTCATGCAGCCAGTAGCGCGTCATCACATAGTCATGGATGTCTGGCAGATGGTAGAGCGAGAACAGGACATTGAACAGCAGCAGCGAAAAGATCGGGTTCATGACCGGGCTCAGCCGCTTCCAGAACGGAGCGCCGAAGGCCGAGCGCCATATGTACGCGGGCGTGCCCAGGATAAGGAGCGGTGGCGCGATCAGATAGCTGATCGACATGTTCGCCATATGGAAGCTGAACATGAGATGGCCGAGCAGATTGAGCGGTCCGCCCTGGGCGAGATAAAGCAGCACGAGGCCGGATACGGCCATCACCTGCTGCCAGAAGCTCGGCCGTTTCTCCAGCGGATGATGCTTTTGCCTCCACGGTCCGATCAGGTAGAAGTAGCCGATCAGCATCGCCAGCATAATGAAGAGCAGCCAAGGGCTCCAGAGCGCCTTGAAGCTGAAGTATTCGAGTCCAAGCATAACGATTCATCTCCTTCAAGCTTACTTTACCGGATGCGGACAGCCAAGGCAAAGGGCAATATTGCGAACGCTGTCATGCCCGCCGCCAAAATAAAAAAGAGGAGGTCTGCGGGCAGACGCTCCTCTATGGTCATGCGCGGCTTACCACCAAGTCCAGTATTCCGCCATGATGACAATCGTAAACACGACGAACACTCCGGTGAGAATGCCGACGATCGGGAACAGATGTCCCCGGTCCTTCATATGCATCCAGAAGCCCATCTGGATGATGACCTGCAGCACGGCCATGACGAGCAGCAGGATGTACGTGAAGGAGGCGTTGATCTCTCCGCCGATGACCGTCGCGAAGGCGACGAGCGTCAGCAGCATCGAGAAGATGTAGGCGACGATATGCTTGCGCGGGCCTTCGTGCTTATGCCGCTTGGCGGGTTCTTCGGAATGGGTCGTATGATTGGCTGCCATTCGTTACCCCACCTTTCCCATCAGATAGACGACGGTGAAGATGAATACCCATACGACGTCGATGAAGTGCCAGTACATGCCGGCGACGTATACCTTCGGAGCCGTCACGACCGTCAGTCCCTTGCGGTAGACCTGCCCGATCAGGAGCGAGATCCACACGATGCCGAACAGGACGTGCGCGCCGTGGAAGCCGACGAGCGTATAGAACGACGAGCTGAAGGCGCTCGTGCTGAACTTATGTCCCTCATGGACGTAATGGAAGAACTCGTAGATCTCGAGGCCGAGGAAGCCGAGGCCGAGCACGACCGTCACGATCAGCCACAGCTGCATCGACTTCACCTGATTGCGGTGCATCGCCTGGATGGCGAACACGCTCGTCAGGGAGGAGGTCAGGAGCAGCACCGTCGCGATCGCGACGAGCGAGAGCTTGAACAGCTCCTGGCTAGTCGGGTTGCCGTCGCCGACCTGGTCGCGGAGCGCCAGGAAGGCGGAGAAGAGGGTGCCGAACAGCACCGTCTCGCCTCCGAGGAACAGCCAGAATCCGAGAACCTTGTTGCGTCCTTCCAGGGTCGCGCGTTCCGGCTCATGAGGCAGCTGGCCGTCTAGATGCGAATGTGCGCTCATGCCTTAACCCCCTTGCCCGTAATTTCATCCGGCTCGATGTGGAAGCCGTGGTCGTCCTTGAGGGAACGGACCACCATGCAGCCCAGCGTAATGAGCAGGCCGGCGCCTGCTACCGCATGCGAGGCGAACAGGTCGTGCATGATGCCGGTCCATTCGTTCTCGGCGTACATGAAGCCGTAGCCGGCGATGAACAGACCGAGCGACATCAGGAACGGCAGGATCGACGGGGACGGCATATGGATCGGTCCGATCGGCTCGGCCGGCGTCATCGCGTCGTTGCCATCCATTTTTTCTTTCCAAAGCGCGTCGTAGCCGCGGACGAGCGGAGTCTGCGCGAAGTTGTATTCCGGAGCCGGGGAAGGAATGGACCATTCGAGCGTGCGGCCGTCTTCCCACGGATCGTCGCCTGCCGTTTTCGGCTTGGCGGCCGTGACGATGATGTTGATGATGAACAGGATCGTGCCGACGCCCATCAGGAACGCGCCGATCGTGCTGATCAGGTTCATCGTGTTGAAGCCCAGTCCGTCCAGATACGTCCAGACACGGCGCGGCATGCCGAGCAGGCCGAGGAAGTGCTGCACGAAGAACGTCAGGTGGAAGCCGATGAAGAACGTCCAGAACGTCAGCTTGGCGAGACCCTCATTCAGCATGCGGCCGAACATCTTCGGCCACCAGTAGTGGAGGCCGGCGAACAGGCCGAGCACGAGGCCGCCGACGATGACGTAGTGGAAGTGGGCGACGACGAAGTAGCTGTCATGATATTGGAAGTCCGCCGGAGCGGCCGCCAGCATGACGCCGGTGACGCCGCCCATGACGAACGTCGGGACGAAGCCGACCGCGAACAGGTTGGCAGCCGTGAATTTGATCGAGCCGCCCCACATCGTGAAGATCCAGTTGAAGATCTTGATGCCGGTCGGCACGGCGATCAGCATCGTCGCGATGGAGAACAGCGCGTTGGCTACAGGACCGAGGCCGACCGTGAACATATGGTGGGCCCATACCATGAAGCCGAGGAAGCCGATCAGCACCGTCGCGAACACCATCGAGCTGTAGCCGAACAGGCGCTTGCGCGAGAAGGTGCTGATGACCTCGGAAATGATGCCGAAGGCCGGAAGGATCAGGATATAGACCTCAGGGTGACCGAAGATCCAGAAGATATGCTCCCAGAGGACGGTATTGCCGCCGCCGCTGACTTCGAAGAAGTTTGCGGAGAACAAGCGGTCGAACATCAGCGCGACCAGGCCGACCGTCAGCGCCGGGAAGGCGAACAGGATCAGCGCCGAGGTGATGAACACGGTCCAGGTGAACATCGGCATGCGCATGAAGCTCATGCCCGGAGCGCGCATGTTGATGATCGTGACGAGGAAGTTGATGCCGCCGATCAGCGTGCCGATGCCCGCGATCTGCAAGCCGAGGACGTAGTAGTCGACGCCTTTGTGCGTGCTGTAGGTCGGGCTCGCCAGCGGCAGGTAAGAGGTCCAGCCTGCATCCGGCACCGCCTGGGCGATCCAGCTGAGGTTCAGCAGCAGGCCGCCGAACAGGAACGTCCAGAAGCCGAGCGCGTTGAGGAACGGAAACGCGACGTCGCGCGCTCCGATCTGCAGCGGCACGATGGCGTTCATCATCGCGAAGATGACCGGCATCGCCGCGAGGAAGATCATCGTCGTGCCGTGCATCGTCAGCAGCTCGTTGTATGTATCCGCTCCGACAAAGTCGTTGAGCGGCTTCCAGAGCTGGACCCGGATCAGCAGCGCCTCGAGGCCGCCGATCAGGAAGAAGAATCCACCGGCAATCAGGTAAAGGATGCCGATTTTTTTGTGGTCAACAGTCGTAAGCCAGTCCATAAGACCGGTATAACGCTTGACCGGATGTGCATGAGCCAAGGCTGGTACCCCCTTCATTACCGATAGGTTATTGCTCCACGTTCAGCTTGTATTCCGACAGATACTTGGCGATGCCTTCGATCTGTTCCGGAGTCAGGTCAACCTTCGGCATGGAGTTGCCAGGCTTAACCGCTTGCGGATCTTCGATCCAGCGCTTCAAGTTGTCATGCGTCGTGCCTTCGTTCTTGTACTGCGGGTCGTCCGTATTGACGAGGATGCCTGCGATGGTCTCCTTGTCGCCGATGCCGGTCAGGTTCGGATACAGCTGCAAGCCCTTGTCGCCGACGGCGTGGCAAGTGAGGCATTGCTTCTCGAACACTTCGGCGATCGCCGGATCGGCCGGCAGCTTGCCCGGCTCCTTCATCGCCGCTACCCAGCGGTCGAAGGCGCCTTCGTTGACGGACTTGACCTTGAAGTCCATCAGAGCATGGGAAGGTCCGCAAAGCTCGGCGCATTTGCCGAGGTAGACGCCGTCGTGATCGGCGCTGAAGAACATCGTATTGACGTTCGCGCCCGGGTTCGTGTCGATCTTGCCCGCGAGCGCCGGAATCCAGAACGAGTGGATGACGTCGGCAGACTTCGCCTGCACCGATACCGTCTTGCCCGTCGGGATCATGAGCTCCTGGGAGGTCTTGATTCCGTATTGCGGGTATTCGAATTCCCACCAGTATTGATGAGCGGTTACGATGACTTGAACCGCATCGGGATCTTTCGTGTAGTCCTTGGCTAGGCCGAATACATGCTTGACCGTAGGCACGGCGAGGATCAGCAGCAGCACGATCGGAACGACCGTCCAGATGATCTCCAGCTTGTGGTTGCCTTCCACCTGCACCGGAATCTTGTCGTTCGGACGCCGACGGAACTTGACGATGACGTAGAACGCCAGCGCGAATACGACGATGACGACGAGCACCATGATCAGAATGGACAGCTTCATCAATCCAAATTGAGCTTCCGCCACCGGACCTTGCGGATTTAGAGTGGACAAATCCTCCCGTCCGCAAGCGGACAAGAGCAAGGCCATCCCTGCGAGCAGCGGCAGGAGACGTCGTGCAAGGTGCCACCTTTTCATCATTCATCAACCCCACTTTTGACATTTTAGCCATTTGCCCAAGCAAAAACGGAGAACCGCCGGAGGGCGGCTATCCGTTTACGGAATCAATTTAGAAGTTGGAAAACCCGCCGGCAAAAGCCGGTTAAACGCTTTCTCTTCCTTATGTACGGCTTGCGGCAAATGCTTCATGCACAGCTGTAAAATGGCAACTCCTGCATGTCAATTACACTTTATTAAATATAAAGTTGAAGCCCTTGATTGTCAATGTTCCACAGAGAGTTCACAAATTGTTCTCAAAGCTGTCAAAAAAGCGATTTCGCGCGATTTGACCGGTCTTGACGGATGTTTCTCCCGCCGGCTCCTTATCATTTTTAACCAAAGCCGTGGGCATTTATGTATGCTCCCGAGGACGCATATTTGAAGCTCTGGAGCGAACCCTAACGGCATGGCTCGAAACTCTGAAGGAGGCCTGATGACCGATGCCAATCCCGCGCAAGACCGCCCTGCTCCACTCGCTGCTCGTCCTGTCGATCGCCGCTTCGGGCTGCGGCTACAAGCAGCTCGTGCAGGACAGCGACCAGAACTACGGCACCCGCCAGAAGAACGATCCGAAAGCGTACGGCAGCAAGATGTACGGCAAGTCCGGCTCCACCCCCGGCCAGCACGACAACCGCTTCATGGAATACAGCGCCCATCTGTCGCGCGAGGTGACGGGCCTGAACGGCGTCGCCCAAGGCATCGTCATGCTGACGGACCGCAACGCCTACGTCGGCATCGTGCTCGACTGGACCGCGACCCAGCCCGTCAAGAGCGGCAGCAAGATCATGCGCGAGCAAGACAACGGCGGCTGGATGGAAGGCGTCTACGACAACAAGACCGGCAGCGACACCTGGACCAACCGCCAGCTCGTCACGCCTTATAATTCCTACTTCTCCGTCAACGACCACAACGAGCTGTCGTCCAAGCTGAAGCAGACGATCGCCATCCGCGTGCGCAAGCTCGCTCCATCCGTGCAGGAGGTCCATATCACGGCCAATCGCGACGTCGTCAACCAGTTCGTCGAGTACGCGCGCGAGTCATGGGGCGGCCGCGATCTGAACCGCTACGTCAAGCCCTTCAACGTGCTCGTGCAGAAGCATTTTGCCGGCGGAGCCGCCATGCCGGTGCCGCTCAACCTCATCAAGGAACGCGCCGCGAAGGGCAAGAGCGTCGAAGGAACCTCGATCTCGCAGAGCGGCCATGCCGGCAGCAACCCGAGCAGCGGCAGCTTCGGCAGTCCGGGACTGGCGCGCGGCGAGAAGCCGCGGCGCTGACAGCCCTCGTTCTGTTTCTTCATATTATATAGTAGCTATTCGAGCGGGAGGTCACTTCAGCTCCGGCTGCGCCTGGCGAATCACTTGCTTCAGCTGGCGCGAGCAGGAGAGAAGCGCCTCCCGCTCTTCTTCGCTGCGGGCGAACCGGCCGAACTGCTCGAAGTCCGACTCGCATTGCTGCAGCGTCTGCAGCAGCTGCTGGCGCGCGGTCTGCTTGGCCGGAGCGAGCGATCCGTCCTGCGAGCCGGTCTGCACGTCCAGCTGGCCCTGATCGTCGATCTGGGCGAGGAATACGCTCTCCGGCTTCACCTTGAGCTTCGCCAGCTCATGGCGCAGCCACTGCTCGTCCTTGCCGGTGCTGCGGAGCGGCTCCTGAAGAACCTCGCCGTCCATCATGACGGTCTGCGGCTCCGTCTCCTTCGACATCTTCCAGCCGAGCATGGCGGGCGTGAGCGGCTGGTTCTCCTTTTTCAGCAGAAGGTTGATCTCTCCGCTCTTCTCCATGACGGCGAATTCGACCTCCGCCACCTTGAATACGCTCTTCTTGCGCAGCTGCTCGAGCAGCTCGTCGAGCGTGATCCGCTCCTTGAACAGATTCGTCTCCAGGATGGACCCGTTCTTGATGAGCACCGTGCCTTGCCCGTCCGCGATGCCGCGAACCCAGCGGCTCTTGAGCGTCCAGAACTCGATGCCGACGGATACGATCGTCCAGGTGCCGATGGCGACGAACCCCAGGTACCACTCTGTATCGGTGTCGAGCGAGATGTAGCCGGCGATGTTGCCGATCGTGATGCCGGTAATGTATTCGAACAGGGACAGCTGGGAGATCTGCCGCTTGCCGAGCAGCTTCGTCACGAGGAACAGGACGACGACCGAGCTCAGCGTTCGCAGAATAATCTCGAGCCATAACGACATTCAGGCTCCTCCTTCCTTCCGTATGTTTCCTAATCTGCTCCAATCCCCTTACGTCCATGCGCGCGAAAAAAAGTTGTTGCCATCCTCACCTTCAAGATGGTAGGATATTTTTCCGCTCTCTGCCGCATTTCACCTTATTTTCCGGACATTTCAGGATGATCTTTCGAAATGAGGTGCCTCATGGTCTTTTTCGCGCTTGCGCGCGCCAGCTTTTCCCGCAACCTGCAGTATCGGGCTTCCCATCTGCTCCATAATGGAGCAAGCGCCATGTTCGGCTTCATCTACCTGTCGATCTGGATCGGCATCGGCGAAGGCCGCGATCTCGGCGAGTACGGCCTCAGCGGGCTCGTCTCCTACGTCGCCCTCAACCAATGCCTGCTCTGGGTCACCTCGTTCACGACGTTCGGCCTTGGCATGCCGCAGCTGGTGAGAACCGGCGCGATCGCCATCGAGCTTGCTCGTCCCGTGCATCTGTTCTACAGCATGATGAGCCGCGAGTGGGGCACGATCGCCTACCAGCTGCTGTACAAAAGCTTGCCGATCTACTTGCTGTACGTATTCCTTGTCCCGCTGCGCCTGCCCGCCGGCCTCGCCGAGACGGCCGCATTTTTCGCCGCGCTTCTATGCGCCGCCTACCTGGCACTCTGCATCCAGTATCTGATCGGGGCCGTCTCGCTCTGGACGACCGAGGCGATGTGGCTGCACTGGGTCAACAACGCGCTGCTGATGCTGTTCTCCGGCTTCCTCGTCCCGATCGAATGGCTGCCCGGCTGGCTCGCCTGGCTGAGCCGCTGGTCGTTTTACCCGTCCCTGCAGTACATACCGACCCGCATCTATCTCGGGATGGACGGCATCGCCGCCGTGCTGCCCTCGCTGGCCTGGTGCGCGGCGCTCACCGCGCTCTGCTTCGCCGCCACCGGCGCGATGCGCCGCCGAACGGAGGTGCAGGGAGGATGACGACGCTCCGCTCCGTGCGCGGCCTGATCGCCATGCACCTGCTGCTGATCCGCTTCAGCTTCCGCAGCAGCATGCAGTACCGCTTCAACTTCTGGTTCGGCACGATCGCCTCCGCCGTCATCGCGTCGGTGGAGTTTTCCTTGCTCGCCGTCATCCTCGCGCGCTTCGGCGCGATCCAGGGCTGGACGCTGACCGAGTCCGCCTACCTGTACGCGGTGCTGGTGCTGGCCAAGGCGCTGTACCGCTCATTGGCCTCCGACGTGCATCATCTGGAGAAATACCTGGTCAGCGGCGATCTCGACGGTCTGCTGCTGCGGCCCGTGCCCGTGCTGCTGGCGCTCATGACGAGGAACTTCTCGGTCCGCGTCGGAGAGACGCTGCTCGGCGCCTCGATGCTCGCCTACAGCTTGGCCGCGCTCGCGCGGGACGGCGCGATCGAGCTGTGGGTCGCGCTGCCGCTTACGCTGGCGGCCGTCGTGAACGGAGCGCTGCTGCTGTTCGGCATCGGGCTCGCGACCGCGGCCATGGGCTTCTGGATGACGCGGATCGAGGTGCTGCAGAACATGACGGAGGATGCCGCCCACACGGCGGTGCGCTATCCGCTGTCGATCTATCCGGGATGGCTGAAAGCGCTGCTTTCGACTGCCCTTCCCGTCGCCTTCGTCAATTACTGGCCGGCGATGTTCATTCTCAAAGGCGCTGTCGGCGGCTGGACGCTCGCGCTGAGCGCAGCTGCCTCCGCCGCGGCGCTGGCCGCAGGCGGCTGGCTGTGGAGCCGCGGCCTGCGCAGCTATCAGAGCACCGGCTCGTAACAGCGCTTTCGCTTCCAATTCCAATCCAATTCCGATTCCAATTCAAACAAGGAGGCCTGTCTCTCATGATCGAAGCCGCCCATCTGCATAAGTCCTTCAAGCTGCGAAAGCCCGGTCCGCGCAAAGGACTACGCTCGCTGATCGGCGGACCGACCTTCGTCAAGGAAGCGGTGCGCGACGTCAGCTTCACGATCGCCTCCGGCGAGTTCACCGGCTTCATCGGCCCGAACGGCGCCGGCAAGTCGACGACGATCAAGATGCTGTCGGGCATCCTGCATCCGAGCTCGGGCTCGGTCCGGCTCGGCGGCATCGATCCCCATCGCCGCCGGGTCGAGACCGCGCGCACGCTCGGCGTGCTGTTCGGGCAGCGCACGCAGCTGTGGTGGGACCTGCCGCTGCGGGACTCGTTCGAGGTGCTCGGCGCGATGTACCGCATGGATCCGCAGCGCCGCCGAGCGCGGCTTGCCGAGCTCGACGGCCTGCTGCGGCTTGGCGAATTCCTCGACACGCCGGTGCGCAAGCTGTCGCTCGGCCAGCGCATGCGCGGCGACCTCGCTGCCGCGCTGCTGCATGAGCCGCCCATCCTCATTCTCGACGAGCCGACGATCGGCCTCGACGTTTCCGCCAAGCGGGATATCCGCTCCCTGCTGCGCGGCATCAACGAGGAGCTCGGCACGACGATCCTGCTGACGACCCACGACATGGACGACATCGAGCAGCTGTGCGGCCGCGTGCTCGTGCTCACGGACGGCACGCTCAGCTACGACGGGCCGATCGGCGGATTGCGCTCGCGCATCGGCATGCCGGCGTCGATCGAGGCGACGTACCGGACGCTCGAGCAGGCGCAGGCGGCGTGGAGCGCCCTGCAGCGGCTGGACTCCGCAAGCCTCGCCGCAGTCGGCCTCCAGGAGCGGACGCTCACCGTCCAGTGCAGCCTGGAGCAAAGCCGCTTCATGGACGTGCTGCGCAAGCTGGAGGCGTACGGAGAGCTCGAGGACGCGCGCATGCGCGAAGCCGATTTCGAGGATGCCGTCCAGCGGCTGTACGCGAATTAGCGCGGCGCATCGCCGCAACAGGAAAAAGGCTGTCTCCCGTCGATGAAGTCGACGGAGGGACAGCCTTTTTTTGGCGAAAGAGGCTCGTTCAGGCAGCCCGGCGGCGGGGCTTGCCAGTATGATTCGGCATTCTGCTGTCAGCGGGTCGGCTATAGCGACGGAGAGCCGTCGCGCGCATCCATCATCCGCATGAGCAGAACCGCCGCTTCGGCACGCGTGGCCGCGGCAGCCGGGCCGAAGCTTCCGTCCGGCCGGCCGCCAGCCAAGCCGCGTTCGATCGCTGCGGAAACGTAGCCCGCCGCCCAGGCTGGAATGCGGGAGCGGTCGGCCACATTGCGCAGCGCCGAAGCGGCGGCCTCTTGAGCGAGCGGCTCCAGCCGCAGCGCGTTGCCGGCCATGACGAGCATTTCCGCGCGCGTGACGACCGCGTCCGGGCGGAAGGTGCCGTCCTCGTAGCCGCGCACGATGCCGCGCGCTCGAGCTTCACCGACCGCCTGCAGCGCCCAATCCGGAATTCGGGCCGCATCGCGGAAAGATGCCGCGACGTCGGCGCCGGATCGCGGATCGGCGCCGTCCGGCAGCGGTTCCAGCGCGTTCAGGAGCATGACTGCGAACTGCGCTCGCGTCAGCCCGTTGTTCGGACGGAACGTTCCGTCCGCGAAGCCGCTCACGATGCCGCAGCCGAACGCTTCGGCAATCGCCTGCGAGGCCCAGTGGCCTTTCAGATCCGTAAAGGGCGCCGCGTTGCCGGAAGCGCAGCGCGGCGGCGCAGGAGTCTCGGCAGGCATGCCGCCTGGCGTCGGCTCTGCCGGTCCGGCAGGCGCCGTACTGGGCGCCGGCGTGTCCGGCGGCTCCGTCGGAACCGGCTGCGGACTCGGTGTCGCTGTCGCAGGCGGGGCAGGCGTACCTGGCTGCTCCGGGCTCGGTGTCGCGGGAGGCTCCGGCGTCGGCGTTCCCGTGGGTTCCGGTGTCGGCGTTGCCGGCACTTCCGGCGTCGGCGTTGCCGGAGGTTCCGGCGTCGGCGTTTTCGGAGGCTCCGGCGTCGGCGTTGCCGGAGGTTCCGGTGTCGGCGTTTTCGGAGGCTCCGGCGTCGGCGTTGCCGGGGGCTCCGGCGTCGGCGGCGGTTCGGCGCGGTAGATCGTCAGCTCATAAGCCTGGACGGTTGTCCCGTCCTCTGCCGTCACGACAAGGCTCACCGTCTGCTCTCCGACACGGAGGAGCAGCGGATTCGGAGCAGGCGCGCCTCCGATCTCGAGCCGCACCGATGCGCCGGCATGAGCCGGCTCAGCCTCGATGTACGCCTCCTCCATCTCAAAAGGAGCATTCGCTGTGTAGCGGTAGGTCGTTTCCGTCACCGTCTCGTTCAGCTTCAGTCCCGTCACGGCCAGCGCGCGCAAGCCGGAGTTCCCCGACACGACGGTGAATCGCAGCGGCACGGACAGCGGGCTGGCGTGTCCGGCCCGATCGACGGCCTGGGCTTGCACGGCGTAGGTCCCCAGCTCGAGCGAGCGATCAGGGACGTAGCGCCAGCTTCCGTCTTCGTCGGCTTTGATCGTGCCGATGCTCTCGCCGTCCAGATACAGCCGGACCTGCGCGAAGCTTTCCGCGACGCCGCTGAGCAGCGGCCTGGCAATCGACGAGCTGCTGTCCGCTGCTGGCAGCAGAATGGACGGCGCATCAGGAGGCCTTGTATCCACCGTCCACGCCGAAGGCTCGGACTCCGGACTGGCATTGCCTGCCGCATCCGCCGCCACGGCGCTCAGCCGATATGTTCCGTCGGCGAGCGGACTCGGAGCCGGCAGGCTCCATGCGCCGGGAATTCCGTTGTAAACAGCGTAAGTGACGCCAACGACCGTATCGTTCAGCAGAACGGTTACTCGAGCGCCCGGCTCCGCTGTTCCGGAGAAGCATGCCGGCGCTGCGGGGAGCCAGGCATCCGGGTCAGGATCGAGGACGATCGGCGCCGCCGGAGCCTCCGTGTCTACGGAGAAGCTTCTTGCCGCGCTCGGACCGCTGCGGTTGCCGAGCGCATCCGCAGCATGCAGCACGACCGAGTAGCTGCCGTCTGCCAAAGCCGCAGGAGCGGCGAGCGACCAGCGGCCTTCCGCATCCGCCGCATCCTCTCCCCACAATTCTCCGCTCACCGTCACCTGGACGATCGCCATCGGCTCGGCGATCCCTTCCAGCACGATCTCGCCCGTGCTCAGGCTTGCGCCATCCGCCGGAGACTGAAGCTGTGGAGCCGCAGGGGCCGTACGGTCGATCTTCACAACGGCCGATGCGGCCGGGCTGGTGTTGCCCGCCCGGTCCACCGTCCGCGCCTCGATGGTCGTCTCGCCTTCCGCGCTTACCGTCAGCGGGCCGCTGTAGGTTGTCCAGCCCATCATCGTCGCTCCCGTCAAACGGTACTCCGTCCGGCTGACGCCGGAGCCGCCGCTGTCCGTGCCGGCCGCTACCGTCACGCTCACGCTGGCCGCGTTCGTCCAGCCGACCGCGCTCGGCGTCACCGTCGGCGCGGTCGGCGCGGCGCGGTCGATGAGGATCGGCTCCAGTACGAGCGACCCGACATTGCCCGCCCGGTCGACGGTCCGGGCATGCACCGTCGTCTGGCCGGGAGCCGTCACGGCAAATGGGCCGGTGTAAGTCGTCCAATCTTGAACGGTTGCCGCCGTAAGTCGATATTCGACGCGAGCAACGCCCGAAGCCGCGTCCGTTCCCGGCGCGATGCTGACCTGAACTTCCGCCTCGCGAGTCCAGCCGACGACGCTCTGGCTGATCGTCGCAATACCCGGCGCCGTGCGGTCGATCCGCACGACGGCGGATGACGACGGTCCGACATTCCCCGCTCCGTCCACCGTGCGCGCCTCGACGGTCGTCTCGCCTTCCGCGCTCACCGCCACCGGGCCGCCGCTGTAGGCGGTCCAGACTCGCGTCGTCGCTCCCGTCAGCCGGTACTCCGTCCGGCTGACGCCCGAGCCGCCGCTGTCCGCTCCCGCCGCCACCGTCACGCTGACGCTCGCCGC
>NZ_KE383857.1:0-37078 GCF_000422485.1 Paenibacillus pasadenensis DSM 19293 | reverse complement strand
GCCGCCACCGTCACGCTGACGCTCGCCGCGTTGCTCCAGCCGGCTGCGCTCGGCGTCACCGTCGGCGCGCCCGGCGCCGTGCGGTCGATCCGCACGATGGAGCTTGCCAGCGGACTGGCGTTGCCAGTCTGGTCGATCGTGCGCGCCTCGACCGTCGTCTGTCCTTCCGCCGTTATGACGAAGGTCCCTTCAGCCGGCACTTCCGTCCAATCCTGGACCGTCGCGCCGCTCAGCCGATATTCGGTCCGGGCGACGCCGCTCTCTCCGTCCGTGCCCGGCACGACGGACACCGTCACTTCCCCGGCATTCGTCCAGCCTCCCGGCGCTCCGGACAGAACCGGCGACGTCGGCAGCTCGAAGTCGAACGTAAGCTGGTAAACCTTGCGGCTTAGCTCGTACGTGTCTTCGTTGTAGCCGCCGATGACGAACACCTTGCCTCCTGCCTGCACCAGGCTGGCGTTCGACAAGCGGCCGACGTTGGGGCTGTCCAGGCTCCATTTCCCCGTCGACGGATCGTAGAGGGAGAAATTCCGGTTGCCCATGACAAGGACAAGCCCGTTGTCGAGCGTCAGCTGGGCATGCCGGAAATAGATGTCCCAGCCGTCGTAAGGCAGCGAGGCCGTCTTGCTCCATCCGTCCAGAGCCGGGTCGTACAGATAGCTGTTGAACGAATAGGCATACCCGCTCAACCCCCCGGTCAGCAGCACCCTGCCGTCCTTCAGCGTGCTTTGCGCCGCTCCATAGACGGGAATCGGCAGCGGCGAGCCCTCGCTCCAGGCGTCGCGGGCCGGATCGTACAGATACACGTCGTCATACGTCTCGCTCCGGCCTGCCGAGTAAATCTCGTTGGAGCCGCCTGCGATCATGGCGCGGCCGTCCCGCAGCGTCGACTGCGCGTTGCCCAGCATCGTCTTCGGCAGCGGAGCCGCCGAAGTCCATAAGCCTGTCGCCGGATTGTACAAGCGGGCTTCGTCGGTATAGACATAGCCGATCCTGTCGCGGAAAGAGTTCCCGCCCGTCACGAGAACGCTGCCGCCGCTCAGCTCCGACTGCTGATGATAGGCGAGCTGGAGCGGGCTGCCGAACGGCGACCAGGTGAGCGTGCGGGGATCGAACCGGTACGAGCTCGGCGCGAACCCGTTGTTCGAAGCATGCTGTCCTCCCGTCGCCACGATCTCGCTGCCTCCGCGGGCCGAGCTTGCCCGGATTCCGCTTAGCGCAGCGGGAAAGTCGGAGGTAGGAGGCAAAACCTCCATCTTCACCGCTGCCGCGGCCTGGCCTCCCCACGCCAGTCCCGCAGCGGCGGCGATCGCCAGCGCCAGCAGCCCCGGCCTTCGTTTTCTTCTCCTCATCTAGCGGCACCCTCCTTGCTTGTCCATCGTTTTTCACAGGAGTCTTCAGTGTAGGACCATCGGCCCTGTCCCGCCTATTGACGAACGTTAACGGCAGACGAAAAACGGCCGCAAGCAAAAGGTTGCAGCTTGAATCGCGCATGAGAGCATTCTCATTTTTTTCTCACAAACGGACCGAATCCCTTGGCAGCGCTCGCCTTGGCATCTCAGAGGAAAGGCTTGGCAACAAATCGATGTGGTATGGTTGTCTCACCGGATCAGCAAGCAGCTCGGCCGACCCCAAGCGGCGGCCAGAGCCCACGGAAATCCCCTTACATTCAAACGAAAAGAGGAATAGACATCATGAACTACATCATCGGAAAATCGTTCACGAAAAAACTTGCCGCTGCAGCGATCGCGCTGTCCATCGCCATTGCCGGATCGGTCGCGCTTCCCGCGACCAGCGCTGCCGCAGCCGAAGTGTCGACCTCTTCCAAAGCCTCCACCGTCGTCTCCGCAGCGCGCAGCCAGATGGGCACGCCTTATAAATTCGGCGCTTCCACGAGCACGACGAGATACTTCGACTGCTCCAGCCTGATGAAATACGCCTATAAAAAAGCCGGCATCAACCTGCCGCGCACGTCCAAAGCCCAATCGAAGGTCGGCAAGTACGTCTCCAAGAGCAATCTGAAGGCCGGCGACCTCGTGTTCTTCTACTCCCCGATCTCCCATGTCGGCATGTATATCGGCGGCGGCAAGATCATCCACACGTACGGCAAGCCAGGCGTGACGATCGACACGATCAACTCCGGCTGGTGGAGCAACAACTACACGACGGCCCGCCGCGTGCTGTAACGATTCCTTGGATCGATAAACGGATTAAAAAAGCTGCTTCCGCCGCCCGAAAGGGCGATGGAAGCAGCTTTTTCTGTTGCCGCGCGGCGAGGAGCCGGCTCTGGCGCAGCGGACCAATCCAGCCCCCGCAGTCCGCAGAGGCATCAGAGCTGCTGCAGCGGCAGCCATTCCAGGACGCGCCGGATCTGCGCGTCCCAGTAGCCCCATTCATGCTCGCCGGGGCCTTCCTCGTACGTCAGCGGCAGGCCGAGCGAGCGGGCATGCTCGCGGAAGGCGACATTTTCTCCGTAGAGGAAATCCTCCGTGCCGCAGCACTGGTACAGGAGCGGCTGCCGTGCCTTCGGAAGGCTGGACAGCTGTTCCGCAAGCGCGAACAAATCATTCGGCCCGCCTAGAGCTTCCTCCCGCTTGCCGAGGATCGACTCGACCTCGGCGAGAGCCACCACGCCGGCCCTGTCGTAACGGCCGCGAATGTCGAGCCCGCCCGAGAGGCTGGCGACCGCCGCGAAGCGGTCCGGACAAGCCAGTCCCAGCTTGAACGCGCCGTAGCCGCCCATCGAGAGGCCTGCGGCGAACGTATCCTCGCGGCGGTCCGACAGCGGAAACAGCGCGCCCGCGATCTCGGGCAGCTCCTCGCTGACGAACGTCCAGTAGCGGTGGCCGACCTTCATGTCCGTGTAGAAGCTGCGCGCCACGGCCGGCATGACGACCGCCAGGCCGTACTCGGCCGCATAACGCTCGATCGACGTGCGGCGCAGCCAGATCGAGTGGTCGTCGGACAAGCCGTGCAGCAGGTAGAGCACCGGGAAGCGGCCGTCGGCCGCCTTGCCCTCCAGTCCGATCTGCCGCTTCGTCTGCTGCGGCAAAATGACGTTCATCGAGCAGCTCAGTCCAAGCACGTCGGAGAAGAAACTGGTTTGCGCAAGCGCCATGAGCAAAATCCCCTTTTCAATAGGATGGTAAGGCTGGTTCAGCCGCGCAGCAGCTCCCAGGCCTGCCGCAGGAGCAGCAGCGTGCTGACGGCGATGAACAGCGGCCGCACGTAGCGGGCCCCGCGCCGGATCGCCAGGCGCGAGCCGGCGAGCGAGCCGAGCACCATGAAGGCGCCCATCGTGAGGCCGATCGTCCAGTCGATGCTCTGCAGCAGGGCGAAGGTCGCCAGGCTGGCGACGTTGCTGCCGAAGTTGAGCGCTTTGGCGTTGCCGGCGGCCCGCACGAAGTCGTATCCGGCCATCAGGAACACGAAGATCAGGAACGAGCCCGTGCCCGGACCGAAAAAGCCGTCGTACCCGCCGAGCGCGAACGCCGCGCAGGCGATCAACGCCGCCGAGCGGCGGGTGAACGCCCGCCGCGCCTGGCCGTCGACGCCCCAGCTGCGCTTGAACACGGTATAGACCGTGATGAGCGCGAGCAGGACGACGACGAGCGGGCGCAGCCAGTCGGACGGCAGCAGCTGGAGCAGCAGCGTGCCGCCGGCCGCGCCGGCGACGGTCAGCGGGAACAGGCGCCGCACGATCCGGCCCTCGATCTTGCCCGAGCGGAGGAAGGCCAGCATGCTCGTCAGCGAGCCCATCGTGCCGGCCAGCTTGTTCGTGCCGAGCGCCAGATGCGGCGGCAGTCCCGCCGACATCAGCACGGGCACCGAGACGAGCCCGCCGCCTCCGACGACAGAGTCGACGAAGGCCGCCAGGAAGCCGCCTGCCGCGATCCAGACGAATAGTTCCCAGCTCATCTTAGCCGACCTCATTTGTTAGGTAGAATTAGGTGCCGCCGCCGGGCGGCGACGCTCTTTCATTGTAGGCTCGCTGCACGGAAGCTGTCTACGGGATCTGTCGGTCTGCCGCTTCAAAAAGCGCTGCCGCCAGCGCAACGCAAACGGGACGAAGCGGGGCACCTCCCCTCTTCGTCCCGTTCGTGGCGCAAAGAACGCCTTTCCTGTCGATTCAAGCCTGCGCCTTGGCCGTGGCAGCCGGCGCCGCCGGCTTGCCCTTGCCCGCGCCGGGCGTGCGCCGGCGCGCGCCTTCGTTGCTCTCCAGCCGCTTGGACAGCAGCGAGAGGCTGTAATTGACGGCGAAGTACAGCACGGCCGCGAGCAGCAGCACCGGGAACACGTACGATACGTCGTGCCCGTAGACGATGTTGGCGCTGTGCATCAGCTCCGGCAAGGAGATGACGACCGCAAGCGACGTATCCTTGAGCAGCGAGATGAACTGGCTGACGAGCGGGGGCACCATGCGGCGCATCCCGATCGGCAGCACGACATGCCGCAGCGTCTGCGCCTGGGTGAGGCCCGACGAGCGCGCCGCCTCCACGAGCCCTTTATTGACCGACTGCAAGCCGCTGCGCACGATCTCGCTGATCATCGCGCCTTCGAACAGCGTCAGCGCCACGACCGCCGCCCAGAACGTGGACAGCTGGATGCCGACTTCCGGCAAGGCGAACTTGACGAAGAAGATGATGAGCAGCAGCGGCAGGTTGCGGATCGTCTCGACGACGAGCATCGTCAGCGTCCCCAACCCTTTGATCCGGCTGTAGCGGATGAGGCCGAGAGCCGTGCCGAGGATGAAGCTGAGCACGATCGCGACGGCGGCGACGATAAGCGTCATGCCGAAGCCTTTGAGCAGGAATAGCAAATTGTCGGAGCTGAATGCGCCTGCGAAGTCCATGCCGATTCCTCCTCTCTAGCCCGTCCGCGCCAGCTTGCGCTCAAGCACGTTGGTCGCATAGGCCAGCGGAACGGTCAGGATCAGATAGAACGCCGCCGCGACCATATAGGTCTCCATCGTCTGGAACGTATAGCTGTTGACGTTGTCGGCGAAGTACATCAGGTCGAAGCCAGCGACGACCCCGAGAATCGACGAGTTCTTGACCAGGTTCAGAAACTGGTTGGTGATCGGCGGAATGACGATGCGCACCGCCTGCGGCAGAATGACGAGCCGCATCGCCTGCACGTAGCTGAGGCCGGTCGAGCGCGCCGCCTCCATCTGCCCGGCCGGGACCGACTGGATGCCGGCCCGCACCGCCTCGGCGATGAACGCCGAGGTGTAGATCATGAGGCCGAGCGTGCCGGAGGCGAAGCCGTCCAGATCGGCGCCGAGCGACGGCAGGCCGAGGTAGAAGATGTACACGACGAGCAGCAGCGGGATGTTGCGGAAAAACTCGACGTACGCCGTGCCGATCGCCCGCAGCGCCTTCCACGGCGCGATGCGCATGACGGCGAGCACGAGGCCGAGGACAAAGCTGCCGGCCAGCCCGAGCAGGCTGGCGTAGATCGTATTCTTGAAGCCCTCGAGGAAATCTCCGGAGTAGGAGCCGACAAAGGAGAAGTCCATCCGTTATTCCTCCGGCGGCTTCTCGCCCATCCATTTCTCATAGAGGGCCGCGTAGTCGCCGCTGTCCTTCAGTTCCTTGAGCGTCTCGTTGACGGCGGCGACGAGATCGGCATTGCCCTTCTTGGCGGCGATGCCGTAAGGCTCGTCGGTGAACGTGCCTCCGACGACGACATACTCCGGATCCTGCTGGCTCATGCCGAACAGAATCGCGTTGTCGGTCGTCAGCACCTCGCCCTTGCCGGCCTTGAGCGCGGTGAACGCCTCCTGGTAGTTCTCGTACTGCTGCACGCGCAGGCCCGGCACCTTCTCCTCGATGTTCTTGATCGAGGTGGCGCCCTTCTGGCCGATGACCTTGGTGTCCTTGGTCACGTCGTCGATGCTTTTGATCGCGCTGCCCTTCTTGACGAGCAGCGACTGGCCGGCGTGGAAATACACATCCGAGAAGTCGACCTGCGTCTTGCGCTCCTCGTTGATCGTCATCGTCGCCACGATGAGATCGATCTCGCCGTTGTCGAGCATCGGGATGCGCGTCTTGCTCGTCACTTCCTTGAGCTCGAGCTTCGTCTCGTCGCCGAGGATCTTCTTGGCGATCGCGCGCGCGACGTCGATGTCGAAGCCTTCGACCTCGCCGCTGCCCGGATCCTTCAGGCCGAACAGCTTCGTGTCGAACTTGACGCCGACGACGAGCTTGCCGCGGTCCTTGATCGCCTGCACGGCGGAGCCATCGTCTGCCGGAGCGGTCGTCGCCGAGCCGCCCGTATTCGTCGACGCCGGCTCGTTTTTCGCGCCGCATCCGGTCAGGGCGACTGTCGCCAGCAGCAGCAGGGATGCCCCTGCGCCAAGCCATCTTCTTTTTCTCATCTTTTCTCGTCCCCTTTCGATCTCGTGCTAATGATTGATGACGCGGCTCAGGAAGTCGCGCGCCCGCGGCTGCTCGGGCTGCCGGAAGAAGTCGGCCGGAGCGGCCTGCTCCACGATGCGGCCCTCGTCCATGAAGACGACCCGGTCCGCAACCTCGCGGGCGAAGCCCATCTCATGCGTCACGACGGCCATCGTCATGCCTTCCTTGGCCAGCAGCTTCATGACGGAGAGCACCTCGCCGATGACCTCCGGATCGAGCGCCGACGTCGGCTCGTCGAACAGCATGACGTTCGGCTTCATCGCGAGCCCCCTCGCGATCGCCACCCGCTGCTGCTGGCCGCCCGACAGCTCCGACGGATAGGACTCCGCCTTGTCCGGGATGCCGACCTTCTCCAGGTAGTGCATGGCCGTGCGCCGCGCTTCCTCCTTGCTCACCTTGCCGGCCTGCACCGGCGCGAGCGTGATGTTGTCGATGACCTTCAGATGCGGGTACAGGTTGAAATGCTGGAATACCATGCCGATGCCTCGCCGCAGTGCGTTGATGTCCGTCGTCTTGTCATGCACGGAGACGCCGCCGACGGTGAGGCTGCCGCCCGAGATGTCCTCCAAGCGGTTGATGCAGCGGAGCAGCGTGCTCTTGCCGGAGCCCGAAGGGCCGATGATGACGACGACCTCGCCCTCGGCGATATCCAGATCGATGTCCTTCAGCACGTGAAAGCTGCCGTAATGCTTGTTGACCTGCCGGAAAGAGATCATGCCTGGCCTCCCATTCGGAAATTTGAACTACATCTAGGCCATGAACTCGATAAAACGTCATGGTCGTGTAAAATATCATAACCTAACCCTCCGATATTTTGAATACAAAAATCAATCGAGGTCCATTTATGCGACTTTTTTCCTATAAATAGAAAAAAATCTACCCGATATGTCAGGTAGATTAACGCGAATGATGTCGAATGCCTTCCTATCGTCGGCCTCAACCGTGCGGCTGGTCCTGCCGCTTTTGTCTCAGAGCCTCGTACAGGTCGCCCGCGGACCTCATCGCATAGACGATCCGATACGGGACGCCGTCCTCCAACAGCGCGAGCGCCGGCACGCTGGCGATCTTCCACCGCTCCCGCAGCGTCGGGGCGAAGTTCACGTTCAGCTTCTGCACCGGCATCGTCCCCGGCGCGGCCGCGGCGATTTCCAGCATGCGCTCGGCTACTTTGCAGGTGCCGCACAGCGGCGTCGCAAAAAAGACCGCCTCCTGGCGGTGAAGCCTTCCGATCGCCATGAATTCCTTCTCGCTCGTTTCCGTCAACCCCATGCTTCCCCAGCCTTTCTTTTTTTCTTCGTTGCGGCGCGGCGCCAGGCTGGCCCGGCTCCCGCTTCTGCGCTTTCGGCTTTCGGCTTTCGGCTTTCGTCTTATCGTTTTCCGCTTTTTCACTTTTCTGCTTTTCGTTTTCCGCCAGGCCAGTCCCAGCTTGTTTCGGCATCGCCGCCGCGTCCTTCCTGCTTGCCATTCCCATGCGCCGGCAGCTTGCCGGCCATCCAGCGCGGCATGTATTCCATGATGTCGCTCCTCCCAAGGATGCGAGTCGTTCGAGGCCTCCTCTTCAGGCTTTTCATGCCCGCGCGAGCGCCCGCTCAGTCAGTCGGCTTCCGGAGGAGAGGCGGGACGGGCAGTCAGCATCCGGTAGGCGATGAAGACCGCCGCGAGGAACGCCAGGTAAGCGAGCACGAGCGCGCCGATCCGCAGCGGACCGCTGCCGCCGCTGCCGCCGAGCGTGGCGAAGAACAGCATGCCGGGCGCCTTGCCGAGCAGCGAGGCCGCCGCATAGGTCCGCAGCCGGATGCCGGTGAGCGCGGCGTAGGCGTCGACCGTCATTTCCGGCACGACGGGCACGACCCTCGCGACGAGCACGAACAGGAACGGGCTGCGCTCCGTCAGCCGCACGAGCCGATCGAGCCGGCCGGTCCGCTCCAGCCAGGCGCGGCCGCGGTCGCGGAACAGCAGGCGGAAGCCCGCGTAGGATGCGAGGCATGCGAGCCAGGTGGCGCTCAGGCTGATGACGCCGCCTCCGAGCGCGCCGAACAGATAGCCGAGCGTGGCGATGACGGCCGCGTACGGGAACACCGGGAAAAACGCCAGCGCAAACGCCGCCGCCAGCATCGGCAGCGGCGCCGGCCGCGCTCCGGCCAGCCAGGCCGAGATCGCCTCGCGCTCGTACCAGACGAGCCCGAGCAGCGCCGCGTACAGCAGCACGGCGAGCAGGCGCGGCCAGATGCGCCTCGGCCCGCTCCCTCGGGCTCGGGCCGGACGGCTCGGATTCTCCGGCGCGTCCTCTCGGGCGCGGGCCGGACGGCTCGGATTCTCCGGCGCGTCCTCTCGGGCTCGAGTCGGACGACTCGGATTCCCCGGCGCGTCCTCTCGGGCGCGGGCCGGATGGCTCGGATTCTCCGGCACGTCCTCTCGGGCGCGGGCCGGACGGCTCAGATTCTCCGGCAAGTCCTCTCGGGCGCGGGTCGGACGGCTCGGACTCTCCGGCGCGTCCTCTCGGGCGCGGGTTGGACGGTCCGAGCGCTCTTCAGGCTCCTGCCCGCCCAGCCGGCTTCCGCCTCCGGAATCGAAGCTTCTTTTCACCGCCATCCCCCTTTCGGCTCATCGTTCGTTTCGTCCATGGCGCGACTGGCGCCTCGCTCCGCGCAGGTCAGGGCTTGTCATCCATTATATGCCCAAGCGATGCGAAAAGATCAACTTCGACAAGCGCGATCCGATCCCATCATCCTGCGGCGGCCGCCTCCGTCCGAAGCGGAGCAGGCTTGCGGCCACCTTCCCTTGCCAGGCTGCCTGCCAGGGAGGTCTGCCGGCCGAAGGCGCTCATATGCGGGCCGGACGGCTCATACAGTAACAGACGATCTCGTGAAAAGGAGGCTTTTTCCATGACCTGGGTGCCGACCGACGACGGCGTCTCGCTGTATGCCCATCAGTCCGGCCCTGCCGGCGGCCAGACCGTGCTGCTCCTCCACGGCTGGCCGCTCAGCCATCGCATGTTCGATCGCCAGCTGGCGCTGCTGCCGGAAGCCGGCATCCGCTGCGTCGCGCCGGACCTGCGCGGCTTCGGCCGCTCCGACGCGCCGGCGGACGGCTACGGCAGCGACCGGCTTGCCGACGACCTGCGGCGCATCGTCGATGCGCTCGGACTGGAGCGCTTCGCGCTTGCCGCCTTTTCCTCCGCAGCCGCGACGGCCGTCCGCTACATGAGCCGGCACGCGGACAGCGGCGTCAGCGGCCTGCTGCTGATCTCGCCGGCCGCGCCGTCCCTGCTCCAGCCGGATGCTCCGACAGCCGACGAGGCGAGCGGACGGCTCGAGCGGCTCATCCGCCACGCCCGGCTCGACCGGCCGCAGATGGCGGCGGAGTTCGCCCGCCAGCTTTTTTACCGCTATCACAGCCCGGAGTATATGAGCTGGTTTTCCGGCCTCGCGATGGACAGTCCGCTGAGCGCGACGCTCGGCCTCGCCCGCGCCATGCAGCAGGAGCGGACGAGCGCGGAGGAGCTCACCCGAATCGCCGTTCCGACGGCGGTGTTCTACGGCGCCCACGACCGGGTCGTCACGCCCGAGGCAGCCCAAGGACTGGCCGCCGCCATACCTGGCGCGTCGGCGGTCCGGTTCGCCAAAAGCGGCCACGGCTTGTTCCAGGACGAAGCCGACCGCTTCCAGCAGGAGCTGGAGCAGTTCGTCCGCGGCCTGCCTTGAGGGCAAGTCGCCGCCCGAGGGAACCGGAGCGGTTTGCCCGCAGCTTGCCCGCGGCTTGCCTGCAGCTTGCCCGCAGCTTGCCTGCGGTTTGCCCGCAGCTTGCCTTGATGGCGTCGGCTCTGTTTCACAGTCGCAGACACTTGCCGATCTGAAGCCGTCCCAGCTGCCTACGGCATCCGTCCTTAGGCGCGCCGCCACAGGCTAACGACGGATCAGATTGTTAGAGGGGCTAAATCACGACTCCGAAAAATGCAACGACTCGTGAGACGCTTAGATGCAGCAAAACTCCCCAAAAGCCTGCAAAAACGAGGAGCGGGCGGCTTTAAGCGTCTGAGCCGTCGTTAGAAATCCGCACAGGCGAAAAAACGGTCTGTAAGCGTCTCAGTCGTCGTTAGCAAAGCCGCCCTCAGCGTAGCCGGCAGGATCGAGCACTTAGGAATCCGGCATCGGGCAAGGGCATGCAACAATAAAAGAGCGGGCTGCCGGGAGCAGCTCGCTCTTACTTCATGCTCCGCGGCCATCCACGGTTCATCCTCTTCCATCCTCTTCCATCCGCCGTCCATCTGCCGTCCATCCTCGTCCATCTGCCGCCCATCCGCCGTCAAAGCCTCGTCAAAGCCTCAGTCCCAGCGCACGCCCGTCTGCTGCTCGCTCCATGCCCACAGGCGCCGGGCCGCGTCGAGATCCTCCGCCTTGGCGGCGGGCCGCAGCGGCTTGCTGTCGGCGTAGTACAAGCTCCCCTCGCGGCCGCCCTCCTCGGACAGCGCCAGATGGATCGCCGTCGCGGCTCCCTCCTCCGCCGTCTGGAAAAACGGCCGCAGCAGTCTGTAAATGCCGCGCCCGAAGCCGGTTTCCCGGCTGACGCCGAGGCTTGTCGCCACCGCTCCAGGATGGAGCGCATGGGCGCGGACCGCCGTCTCCCGCAGCCGCTCGCGCAGCTCCAGCGTGAACAGCAGGTTTGCGAGCTTGGACTGAGCGTAGCCTTTGACCACGTTGAAGCCTTTGCGCAGATGCGGGTCGGGATCGTGAATCCGCCCCGCCTTATGCGCCCCGGAGGACACGACGACGACTCTCGCCGCCGGGGCTGCGAGCAGCGCGGGCAGCAGGCGCCCGGTCAGCGCGAAATGGCCGAGATGGTTGACGCCGAGCATCCGCTCGAAGCCGTCCTCCGTCTCCTCGCGCCGGATCGTGACGACTCCGGCGTTGTTCACGAGCACGTCGAGCCGCGGGTAGCGGCTGTGGAACCGCTCTGCGAAAGCCTCGATGCTCGCGAGCGAAGCGAGGTCGGCGGTCACCAGCTCGATGTCCGCCGGACCGGGCCCGCTGCGCCGCAGCGCTTCCTCCCGAGCCGCCGCTCCGCGTCCCGGATCGCGGCTCAGCAGCACGACCCTCGCTCCCGAGCGGGCCAGTCCGATGACCGTCTCAAGACCCATGCCGGCGTTCCCGCCGGTGACTAGCATGATTGGCTGCGCCATCGCTCAAGCCCTCCTTTTCTTCTCCATTACCTCGGAGAGGCTCCGCCGAAGCCGCGCGGATCGTGTCCCGCCCTGCCCTAGCCGTCGTTTCTCGCGCCAGTCAGTCTCGTCCCCTTCCCGCCCCGCCTCGCGCCCTCTTCAACGCTTGGCCGCCGCTGCCGCTGCCGCCTCCATGCGGAACTCGTAGTTCTGCTTGCACAGCTGGAGCAGCGAATGCTTCAAGCCGCGCTTCGGCAGCGTGATGACAAGCGCAGGCCGCGAGCGGTCCGCAGGCCGCCGCAGCGCCCGGCGCACGGCCGCCGGGTCGGCGATGCGGTTGACGATCAGCTCGTCCGGCAGCTGCTGCTCGCGGTAGCGGCGGATCAGGAAGCGGTCGCAGGCCGCCTCCCCGCCGCCATCAAGGCCATGCAGCTGCAGCTCGCGCAGCATGCCCTGCTGGACCTTGGCCACGAGCACAGTGTCCTCGCCGAAGTAAAGCACCTCCTGCATCAGATCCGTTTCCCGGTCGACGATCTGCTGCTCCGGCGTCTTCTCCAGGTTGCGGATGTGGCTCAGCATGTTCTGGGCCTTCTCGAACTTGAGCTGCTCCGCGTACTCCGTCATCTGGGCGTACATGCGGGCGACGAGCGCATCCTTGTTCCCGTCGAACAGCAGCTCCGACACCTGGCGCACCTGCTCTATGTACTCCTCGCGGCTCATATGGCCTTCGCAGATGCCGCCGCAGCGCCCGATATGGTACAGCAGGCAAGCCCGCTTGGGCAGCTTCGTGCAAGAGCGCAGCTTGTAGTGGTCGGCGACGAACTCCAGCAGCTCGTTGCGGAAACGCGCGCTCGCGAACGGCCCGAACCGCTTGCCCGGAGCCGCCGTGGCGGCGATCCGCTCCTCCGGCTCCCTGCGGTCGCGGTAATGCACCGCCAGACGCGGAATCTCCTCGTCGGTGAGCATCAGGTAGGCGTAGCCGCTGTTGTCCTTCTTGAGCGCCCGATTGTACGGAGGCTTGTGGATCTTGATGAGATTGTTCTCGAGCAGCAGGCTCTCCGTCTCGTTGTTGACGAGCAGCACCTCGATGCGGGCGATGTTCGCGACCAGCTCCCGCAGCCGCTTGCTCTTGTGGTTCGTATGGAAATAGGACCGCAGGCGGCTCCTTAGATTCTTCGATTTTCCGACGTACAGCAGCCGGTCCTGCTCATCGCGCATCAGATAGCAGCCGGGCTTCTCGGGATAGTCGCCTGCCTTGAACATAAAGGCCATCGCCTGAAGTTCCCCCTCGCATGCGGAGTTCCTGGAGCTCCAACAGCCAAACAAACGTTCCAGGAGCTTCATTGTACCCTCGGCCTCTGGAAAAGGGAAGATCAGTCGCGCCCCATATGGAAGGTGCTGGTCGATATGTTATAATTCAGACAATTCTCGATTTAAGGAGGCTGACTGCCATGGCGTCGACTGCCCGCCGTCCCAGCGCTGCGTCATCGTTCCGCATTATCGAAAAGGATCCGTTCTTCTCCACGCCGAACATCTTCAGGGGAGCCTATCTCCGCCTCGCCTTCGTCTCCGCGCTGTCGGCGTTCACGCTCCGCCGCAGTCCGGCGATCGAAGACTGGCGCGCCAAGGCCGCCCGGCTCGCGCAGGAATGCCGCCGCGTTTGACGGCTGGCGGCCATGAACATCACCAGAGGCAGGTGGAACGCATGAACCTCGCAAATAAAATTACCCTGGCTCGAGTTGGAATGATTCCGCTTTTCCTTCTGGTCGTTCAAGAGTACCCGGCTTAGATGGCGGAGTCGTTCGGGATTTTCGACCATCTCCATCAGCATGGCTTGCACTGGGCTGTCGCCATCTTCGTGATCGCCTCGGCCACCGACAAGCTGGACGGCTATATCGCGCGGAAATACAACCTGGTTACGAATTTCGGCAAGCTGCTGGATCCTCTGGCAGACAAGCTTCTCGTTTCGGCTGCATTGATCATGATGGTGCAGCGGGACCTGATTCCATCGTGGATCGCGATCGTCATCATCGGCCGGGAGATGCTTGTATCTGGAATTCGGATTGTCGCTGCCGCGAAAGGAACTGCGCTGTCAGCGGACAAGCTTGGAAAGCTGAAGCTCGTTCTGCAGGTTGCGGCAATAACAGCCGTGCTTTTAGGCAACATGCCCTTTTCCTTTTTTACCGACTACCCGATCGATTACGCCCTTATGATCGCAGCCGTCCTATGGACGTCCTATTCCGGGTATGCCTATCTGCAGGGCAACTACCGCAAGCTGGAATTGCACGCTTGAGGAGATCCAGCCTTCAAAGACGAAAAGAACCGCTCCGTAAGGGCGGTTCTTTTTCTGATCCTGCAACGCCCCGTTCCTCCCAGCCTCTCAGCCCTTGCCCGCCACATGCTCCACCGCATCCCGCAGCGGCTGCAGCAGCTCGCTGCCCTCGCGGCGGACGAGGCTCTTGTGCATCCAGATCGCCGCCTGCGAGCCGTCGCCCATGGCGATCGACGCCTGCTCCGAGTGGGCGAGCACGTCGCCGGCCGCCCACACATGCTTCACGTTCGTCATTTTCGTGCGCGGATCGGCCTCGATGTGGCGGTTGGCATGCAGCTTCACGCCGAGCTGCTCCGCCAGCTGCGAGCGCACCTCGTTGCCGCCGAAGGCGACGAACGCGCGGCCGCCCTCGATCCACTCCCCGCCCGCCAGCCGCACACCGCGCAGCTGGTCGCCTTCCGCGTCCAGCTCGGCGATCGGCTCGTCCACGATGCGGATCCCCTTTTCCCCCAGCTTGTCTCGCAGCTCCGCCGACACCTCCTTGCGTTCATGGTTGATGTACACCAGATCCTCGGTCCAATAGGCCAGGATGCGAGCCATCGAAGCGCCGGCATCGCCCGAGCCCATGACGATCGCGCGCCGTCCCGTCAGCTCGTAGCCGTCGCAGTCCGGGCAGACGTAGACGCTGATTCCGAGGCATGGCCGCAAGCCCTCGAGCGGCGGCAGCCGGTCCATGACGCCGGTCGCGAGCAGCAGCCGCCGGCCCTCGTACGTCTCGCCCGACTCCCCCTGCACGGCGAAGCCTTCCCCATCGAGCGCCAAGGCGCGCACCGCCTTGTCCTTGACGAAGCGCACGCCGGCCTTCTCCGCCTGGATTCTCCCCGCCTTGCGCAGCTCCGGCCCGCTGACGCCGTCGGTCCAGCCGATCAGGTTGTGGTAGCGGAGGCAGAAGCTCGAGCGTCCGTCCTCCGAATCGACGACAAGCACGCGGTGATTGTACCGTCCGAGCTGCACGGCGGCGCTGAGCCCGGCCAGTCCGCCTCCGACGATGAGCGCATCATATCGCATCGGTTCCTCTTCCTTTCCTCTCCAGCCTGTTTCCGTATTATTACCGAATCGAGGCGGCTCCTAATCGGACCTTCTGCCGGCTCGGCCAGCCGGCCCGCTCTTTGGCGGATGCCCGTTTTTCCCGTCGCGGGTTGGAATATCCAGAGGGGAGGAGTACAATATAGAGGACGGAAGTGTGCGGATTAGGTTCATCTCGTCTCCTCGGAGACGGTTTTTCTTCGCGTTCGGAGAGGTCGTGGAGCCTCCCTATTCTCGGCTACGATCCGGGTCCGGCCAGCCCTGGAAAGGATCTGAAGCGCCTTTATGGCAGACACTTATTTATGGAAGCGCAACTTGATCGTCCTATGGACCGGCGTCTTTTTCTGCAGCACCGCTTATTCGATCTCCATCCCCTTCATGCCGATGTTCCTGCGCAACGATCTCGGCGTCACGAGCCATCTGACGCTCTGGTCGGGCATCGCGTTCGGCATCACCTTCCTCGCCAGCGCCCTGATCGCCCCGTACTGGGGTTCCCTCTCGGACAAATACGGACGAAGGCCGATGCTCATCCGCTCCGGCTTCGCGCTCGCCGCGCTGTACATGGCGACCTACTTCGTCCATGATCCCTATCTGTTCCTGGCGCTGCGCATCGGCCAAGGCCTGCTTGCCGGCTACGTGCCCGCGGCGATCGCGCTCGTCGGCACCAACACGCCCGAGAACAAGGCCGGCTATGCGCTCGGCATCATGGCGACGTCCGGGGCGACCGGCGGCATCATCGGCCCGCTCATCGGCGGCGTCGTCAGCCATTACTTCAGCAACCGCGAGAGCTTCCTGTTCTCCGGCTGCATCGTGCTCGTCTCGGCGCTGATCGCCGTCTTTTTCGTCAAAGAGCATAAGTTCAACCGCCAGGCCGTGCGCTCGCCGATCCGCGCCGACCTGAAGGAGGCGTTCTCGAACCGCGTCTTCGTCACGATGCTCGGCCTCGTCGCGCTCGGGACGTTCTCCGTCATGATCCTGGAGCCGCTGCTCACCGTGTACATGATGGATCTCGGCGGCAGCGAAGGCAACGCCAGCCTCGTCGCGGGCTTCGTGTTCTCGGCTGTCGGCATCGCCACGCTCATCGCCGCTCCGCAGTGGGGCAAGTTCGGACCGCGCATCGGCTACACCAACGTGCTCGTCATCGGCCTCATGGGCGGCGGCATCGGCAACCTGCTGCAGTTCTTCGTCCATGACTTCGTCGCGTTCGGCGCGCTGCGCTTCCTGTACGGCCTCTGCTTCGCGGGTGTTTATCCGGCGCTGAACGCGCTCATCGTCAAAGTGACCGCCCCGGAATTCCGCGGCCGCGCCTTCGCGCTCAACCAGTCGGCAACGCAGCTCGCCACGATGATGGGCCCGATCATCGGCGGCGTGCTCGGCGGCATCCTGCCGATCCGCTGGGTGTTCGTCATCAACGGCGCGATGCTGATCGGCGCCGCGCTGCTCATCCGCAGCCGGCACCTGGAGCGGCACGCGGTGTTGGCGGCGAAGAGTTCTTAGCTGTTGAAGTGGCGGATTCCCTCGCCTTAGTCGATGCTCCTGTTGGCGGGAAAAGAAAGAGAGCCTTCCGAATTATCGGAGGGCTCTTTCTTTCTTCGCAACCGAAGCTGCGCGCTGTAATTCCTAAAATGAAAAGAAACGATTCACGACCTTGTTTCCTTTGGATGTAGTTTCTTGTGGATTCTCTTTATGTGTTTATTGGGTTGAAACTTGCTTCCACTTGGAAGAATGGTTACCCAGTTGTTGTTGCTTGAGGGAAATACAAATCCTTTCAGCCACGCTTTTCGCAACAACTGAACCCCTTCATCCTGATCTGTAGAATAGCGCTCATGTCTTCTCCCCTGGTTGATTCATGCATTAACCCGATGCGTAAAAGACTACTAAAACTCTTAACGCCGTTCATTTCTCCAATAATCTATTTCTGATTTGCGTCAGCACGCTTGGGTCCGATTCTTGTGGATGCATCATCAATGTTATAAGGATAGTAATAAGAACTGCCAACATCCACGAAAAACTTTTGGTAGTAGATCCGTCAAATCTTTTCGTTAGAGATGAACAGATATAAAGAATAGAGACATTAACCAAGATCGTAAATGGAATTGAAAGTATTCTTCCGAGCCCCGTATAAGGAAAAAATTTGATTAATAAATAGAGACTAATGAGTGTCGGAATTAAAGATACCAGGATAGAAATCCATCTTTTTTTCATATTATTTTTTACCGAGCTGCTCCGCCAACCCAACTAGAATCCCTTCGACGCCACGAATGTAGCAGAGCCGATAAGAGTCGCCGTACTGGACCACTTCGCCGACGAGTTCAGCCCCGTGCTTGCGGATCAGGCGAGAGACCAGCTCGTCTATATCTTGAACGGCAAACATGACCCGAAGATAACCGAGCGCGTTTACCGGAGCCGCCCGATGATCGGATATCGTAGGCGGAGTGAGGAATCTCGAAAGCTCAATTCGGCTATGGCCGTCTGGAGTAGCCATCATGGCGATCTCCACGTTTTGATTTCCTAGCCCGGTTACGCGGCCGGCCCACTCTCCTTCGACATTGGCTCGCCCTTCAAGCCTCAAACCGATTTCCTCGAAGAAGGCGATGGCAGTATCCAAGGATTCAACGACGATGCCGACATTGTCCATTCGGAGCAGGTTGTTGGTTGTCATGAAATTACCTCCTATGAAATCTCATTCATGTCAATTCCGCTTTCCAATTTCACGACTCCTAGGTTAGTCAATTAATAATCATCAGAGGTATAACTCTTTTGGCGCACTGAGGGCATTCCAAGGAGAAAGTCTTTTTGAATTCCTTCATATACGAATATCTCCCCATAAAATTAGACCATTCTTCACCAAGAAACTGGTCATGGGAGAGTCTGTTTAGTTTAGCATTACAGATTTTACATTTATGCTTTTTTAAAAAATAATCCTTGATTTGATCCAGGGTTAGTTCTACTTCATACGATCTATTATTCCCATATCTAGCGAGAACGAATCCAATTCCAAAAATGACAATTAGAAATATAACCAATAAAATAACACAACGGAGTCTGGCATTCTTTACTCTCCTTATAATCAATGCATGCTATTAGGATCGTCCAAGTGTCTCATTACGCCCATAGAGCTATAACAACGATCAATCCAACGATAGATAAACCTATTCCCATCAGGGTGCCTAGAAGTTTGATTTTTCTTCTCTTTTCTTCATCATATCTTGCTTGGCGGTAGGCTCCGATAATAAGCAGAGGTGGACCTACAACTGGACCTAAAATCACGAGATATTCCATGATCCCCTTGCATTCGTTCAACCAATTCACCTTGTCGCTTACTCTCAATCCTCCTGCGGACACGGCTGTCAATGAAAACAGCCCCATCCCAAACAGGAGTGGTTTTGAGTAGTGTTTTCTCTTGAAAATAAAATAGAAAAACAAAATTATCGGTGGAACAAAAGAGACAAAAAGAAAAATTGGAAGTGGAAGCGATTGATAGAGGTTAATAATGATTAACATTCCTTTATTAAATGAATGGTCTATCTAGATCAGGGAAATGTCTGACTGCTTTTCCCTCCGAACACTGCTTCGAACATTCCGAAAAATAGATGCAGTCGGTCTTGCTTCTTCCATCTCCCATTCACTATATCACAATTACTAGAAATTAATTGAAATCCCTAATCTATTGGCCTCCCAATTCCTCTTCCATAAAAAAGCTCGCCCCTTCGGACGTTTCGGTTCCCGAAACGCCTGTAAGGCCGAGCTTCGCCACATGCCCTGCTATCCAATATCAAAAAGACTGCCTCACCCTTAGCCGGGCGGCCGCGTCCTCGGTCGACAGAAACTCTTCCAGCTGCGTTATAACAATTCAAGGCTGTTTACAACATTTTTCTTTTGATGACAACCCATTTAGAACTAATGGATTGTCAAGCTAAGTGCTACACCTTATCCATGAAGGCTGGACTTCCAGTCAAAGCATTTTCTTGGGCGACCACTGATGAGGCGCAGGGCTTCGTTTAAATGCTCTTCCGTTACCGCGGCGAAGTCGTGCCCCTTGGGAAAGAAATCCCGCAGCAGACCATTGGCGTTCTCGTAAGAGCCACGCTGCCAGGACGAGTACGAATCCGCAAAGCGGACACTTCACTCCGTGCAGGGATTACAAGCGTTCGTAGCAAGCAAATCCCTTGCTCCGATCGGTCCTAGCGGTTTGAAAGGTTCCCTTTGGGATACCGAGCGGCTACGGACTGGAGGGCGGCTTCCATAGAAGCCGCCTTCCGATCAAGCATGAGGACGGCCTGATACAACCGCGTCTTGCGTTCGATGAACGTAGCCGCACAAGCCTTTACCTCGGCTGGACACGACGGTGTCCAGTTCCCAATGGCCATACGTGCTTCTGGTGCGAACGACCTCCGGGCGCTAGCGGATCGGGGTGCCGCCGAGAAAGCGTCCGCGTGATCAACCGGATTGCCTCGTTTGCCTTTTCGGCGAAGGATGCGCACCTCTCCCTCTGCAAGACGTCCCGCATAGATTCAGCGGTAGATGATCCTGAAGCAAACGAAGGGCTTCCCTTCCGCTCGACGCTTCTCGGCGATTTGCCCCGGCGACCAGGCCTCCTGCAGCCGCTCCTTGATCTCCTGCGCCAGTTCTGGCGTGTACGAACCGACGGCATGCAGCAGGCCCTGCGCTCTTCATAGGACCGCTGCGCGGGCTCAGCCCGCTATACACCGGATTCATCATGGCCACGCTTTAGTTCACGTGCAATGAGGGAGTGGTGGCGACCCATCTGATGACCAATTCTCCGAGTCGACCATTTGAGACAAATCAGCGCTTCTAGTTGCCCGCGCTTAAGCTAAAATGGGAGTAGCTGGGTTCTCTTGTAAATGGTCGTGTCCAAACGATTTCTTTAGAGCCGGCATGAAGTATTCATCCGAGTTGACATCGTCTGAAAAATGTCTCTCTCTTAAATCCTCATCCGTTTTGATCTCCACACCCAACTCCTTGGCCAATCCCTCCAAAGTGAGCACGGCTCGAGCATAAGGACTGGATATGATTCTGTCTATTCCTTCGCCCCTCAGCATGCTTGTTATCGTTTCTGCATCCAAGCTTCCCTTTGAGGTCAGGCCTCTCGTTCTTTCATTTCCTTCTGAATAGGACGACTCTGCATGCCTGACCATGTAGATGATGGTGTTCATTGAATCCTCCTCGGAAATGCCTGGCATCCTTATCCCGTACTTAGCTAATGGGAGTAGGGAAAAGATCCATATGGGGATAAATTCCAACCTTCATATTGAACTTTCAATAGAGCTGCAAAAGGGACTTATTTGATTTGGTTCACATTTTGCGGCGAAACTAATTTCAAAGAAAAAATATGTCCACAGTCTTTACATGCAACAGCTTGGATAACGGAATAATTCCTCGTGAATGGGAGTTTTCTTTGCGATGTTATTGTTGTAAAAACGACACCACCAAAACCTGTTGAAAGCTTTCCCTCTATAGTATTTTCTGAATTACATATTTCACAATTCATAATAATTGTGCTCCTTGCTCCTCCATTTATACACTGAGCTATCTATCATCTCATGGAGCCATCGGAGTAGGATAAGCGTACATCGAAGCGCGATTTCTGAGGTTTGAGTGATTTTCTTATCGAGGTTTCACCTAACGTCTTACGCATTCACGAACCCGAAAGGCTTAAGCTGCCGTGCGATCAAACGAAGTTATCGCCACGCCGGGTCCAAGACTTAGTCTCGCAGGTGTTGTCCGCTGAATTCGCTTCTCCGAACTGCCTCCGACGGACCGAGGGAGCGACAGCGACCGATGCGTGAGTATGCCCTAGCCCTCTTGATTCGCTCCAATTGGTCTTTCTATTCTTCCACCTCAAAGATGGAGTCTACAATGATCGGAAGATTGCCCCTCACAGAAGTTGCCCCAAAAACAGATCTTGCATGTATTCCTTTATCTTCAAAAACTTCGAACATCAATTCCGAAAATCCATTTAATACTAAGTGATGCTCCTCAAAATCTGGCTCGGCGTTCACAAACCCTTGAACCTTCACTACTCTCTTTACTTTATCTAATGAACCAAGCCCCTCTTTGAGTACGGCTAGCACTTCTATGCCCGTCTGCCGTGCAAATTCGTAGCCATCTCGGGTATTATAATCTTTCCCTAACTTGCCCTTGGGGTTCCCGCTTGGTCCTTTTCCAGAGACAAACAACAAGCCATTCACAATTACAAAGTTTGTATAACTGGCTGCCGGATTACTTGCAAGCGGAAGTGTAATCCCTAGGCATAGCAAATGCTCTTCAATTTGTCCCATCCTTGAATTCGCTCCTTTACAATATCTCGCTGGGATTTCACCTAACGTCTTACGTATTCACGAACCCGAGAGGCTTAAGCTGCCACGGCGATCAAACGAAGTGATCGCCTTGCCGGGTCGAAGACTTAGCCTCGCAGGTGTTGTCCGCCGAAACCGCTTCGCGAAATACCTCCAGCGGACCGAGATGCGTGAATGCGGTGTTATGTGATGCCTGTGCCTTCTCTGATTCGCTTCAATATATCCACAATTAGATAATCATCATCGACTATATCAACTTCATATACCTCTTTTATTTTTAAGATTTTGCTATTAAGTTCATCATCAGACAATAAAAAATCATACAAAGAAGATTCATCAGAAATAAATAAGTCATAGTAGTCCCTATCAAAAATGTCTCTAAAGAAACTCACTGCTTCTTGTTCATAACTTTCAATTTTTTCAACACTCGCAAATCTGACTTCTACGATTGCTCCTGGTCTCGGCAATTCAAAACCTTCTGATTTATAGTTCTCAAATTTTGCCTTCAGATTTTTTAGGGCTTCTTCCTTTGTATGTCCGACACCATTCATCCAATACCAATTAATTATTCGAGATACCCATGGGAAGCTAAGTGCATTTGCTTCTGTTATTTTGTCTTGTTGTCTACACTCTAAATATTCAATTGGGTAATCAACAAAATCCCAGTCTGATCTGGTAAATGAAAAAATCCACTTATATATTCTTTTATAAGGACGAGTAAGTCTTGTTACTTCATTCATTAATTGTCTCCTTTACTAAATTGCACAGGTTTCACATAACGTTGTTGTGTTCACGAACCCGAGAGGCTTAAGCTGCCACGACGATTTAGTGAAGCGATCGTCGGCCGGGGCGCCAGCCTTAGCCTCGCAGGAGTCGTCCGGCTGAATTTACCCTCGGCTTTTCCTACATCGGTCAGGACCAAGGGCGAATGCCCGCAGCGTGAACACGGTGTTATAAGATTTTGCCGCCTACCTTGAGTTACATTCTTAAAATAGATTCTCTATTTCTTTTGTTAGCAATAATTAAATTTCCCAATGTCTCTTCTGTGAATTTAGGCACTATAATTTCAATGCTGTTTTGTATTATTGCATAAGATAACCATGATTTTCCTTGAAGTCTATTCTTGACTTCTTCTCTGCAAACAAAAAGTCGTTTAATATCTTTAGGAAGGAGAGTTAGTTTCAAAATATCACTAGCTACTTTATCAATCTTAGCCCCTTTTAAATCACTTGCTAAGTAAATTTCGACTGCAAATCCATCTCCAAATCCATCAAGTTCAATATGTTGGTTGTTGTTATAATTGTATCTGTACTTATGTTGAATATTAATTAATCGATCTTCTTTACTCTTTAAATAATTGTTGAGCCAAATGATTACTTCGACTTCGGCATTAGTATATTCCATTGAACTTGATCCAGAGTAGATAGACATAGGTTTTTGCTCCTTTAATTTTTATTGCGGCAATTTCTTATAACGTTCTTGTATTCGCGACGTCCATCCCCCTTAGATAGCTCTTATCTTAGGGGGATGGATGTGTCCGGCTGATCTCGCTTCCTGAATTGCTTCTGCCTGACCGAGGGCAGAATGGCCCGAAGTGCGAATACGGTGTTAGGTGATGTTATTGCCTTCTTCGAAATTACTTGCAGGGTTTCCTTAGCTTTATTAGTTTTATATATCCTGCACCTTCATGTTCTTCATCACTTTCAAACAATTCAATTTTAAAATCTGTGTTCTTGATTTCATTAAACAAGTCACTTTCTGTAAACCAACGCACATAACCATTCCCTGATGGAAAATTATCGCCTCTCTCCAAAATCCCAAATTCTGATGCAGGACTACTCAAATAATGCTCATCCTTCGCATCATCAATATATTCATCCGGCACTATATTCTGAGTAATAATGCATGTTCCACCTTGCTTTAAAACTCGATAAAATTCCTTCAGATTTTCATTACGTAATTCTCTTGTCGGTATATAGCATAGAATCTTAAATCCTATTAATGTATCAAATTCTTCATCCTGATAAGGCAACTTTATTCCTTCTAAATTCAAGAAATCAATGTCAAGGTTTCTCTTCTTGGAAATTTCACGAGCAACTGATAATAATCCTTCACTAACATCGATACCCTTCACTCGATATCCACGTTCGGCTAAATAAACACTAATTCTACCTGTTCCGCATCCAACATCCAGAACAGAACTACCATCCGGCAATGAATTCAGTAGGTATTGTTCTGCTACCGTGGGGCCTTCAATAAACTCATGAGTGTAATGAGATATTTGTTCAGGTCGATTGAACCATATCCTCACAGACTTGAGTAAAAAATCTTGCTCCTTTGAAGTACTCATAATCATTCCCCTCCGGATATGCTGGATTAATATTGTTTTGCAATAATTTCACCTAACGTTGTTGTATTCACGAATCTGAGAGGCTTAAGTGACCCGAGGGAGCGGGTCCCCGCCTTAGCCTCGCAGGAGTTGTCCGGCTGAGTTTACCCACGGCTTTTCTATATCGCTCCGGACCAATGGCGAATGCCCGCAGCGTGAGTACATTGTTAGGTGAAGTTTATGCCGTCTTCGATTCTACCTACTAATCATCTCTTTAATTGCCATTAGAACAGAGGCTGGTTGTTCAAGATGAATATTATGATAAGAATCTTCAATAAAAATATGCTTGATATTCGAAAACAATTTGCATAACTTCTTTTGATCATTTTTCCAGGAATCATTCATCCTACCCGCGGATAATAAAATTACTGGAATCTTATCATTAAAATTCCGAGTAGCAACAGCTCGGCAACTAGTCTCTATATTGTAATATTCATTATAAATTGCCGCGTAAGCATCACTTCTGAATCCTAATGCTAAATAGTTTTCGGGAAAATACCGATTCCATACCGGCTGCTTAAGTAGTCTAGGAATGCCAATCACCGATAGCACGTAGCCTAACTTATATTGTTTTAGAGCTCTTAAATACTGACCTCGTCGTTCAGTATCTACATACTCTGATAAAAATCGATATTCATTGGTTGGATCAATAAGTATCAGTCCTGAAACTTCATTAGGATACAAGAGCGCATATAATCGCATATTTAATCCGCCAAAAGAATGCCCGACTAAGTAATAAGGGGGCTTTAACCCAGCCTTTTTTAATAACTCTCTTAGATCTTCGACGCATTCACTGCTAGTGGTGGTGTTACGCTTAGCACACTGACTTTAACCATAGCCTGCTCTATCATATGCAACAGTAATTGCATCACTAATTAATTCCTGTTGTAGATGATTCCAGTCTAATGAGAAGCCTCCCAAGCCAGAATCAAACACGACAGTATGCTTCCCTGTACCTTGAATGTTTACATGTAATGTATGAGTACCAACCGGATAAAGTCTACCTAATTTATTAATTTTACTAATATCTTTTTTTTCTTTAAGCTTTTGAAAAATTGTGAGTGGGAATAAGAATCCCGCCAAACTTGTTCGAATGATATTAATCATCTACGAATCTCCTCACATTTATGCAGTGCATTAATTTCACCTAACGTTGTTGTGTTCACGAACCCGAGAGGCTTAAGTGACCGAAGGGAACAGGGCGGAGCCTTAGCCTCGCAGGAGTTGTCCGGCTGAATTTACCCTCGGCTCTTTTACATCGGTCCGGACCAAGGGCGAATGCCCGCAGCGTGAATACGGTGTTATGCGTTGCTTCCGGCTTCCTGATTTACCCTCGCTTGTCGTCCTTTATAGTTCTTTACTCTGTTAAATCTGTAATGCTGTATAGCTCTTTGAACTGCAAATCTTAACTATTATTTTTCAACTATCACTAAAGATAACGATGCGTTACCTTGTCCATTGCTCATTGGTTTTTGACTTATGACTTTCCATCCTTCTGATAGCAACTGATTTAATTCATCAATATTATTTTTCTTTCCAGTAAGAAAATATATAATGATTGCCTTTTGCATTTATTCTATCTCCATCTCATTTTTATTATTGGTGTTATGCTTTCATTTGGACTCATGTTCTTATAGATCTCCTTGGAAGTTTACGCATAACGTCTCGTGTGTTCATGACGTCCGACGGAGTCGGATGTGTCTGGCCAATCTTTAGCCAGACCAAGGGCCGTATGGCCCGCAGCGTGAACACGATGTTATGGGTTTGTCGGGGCCTTCTTCGAGTCCACCTTCAATTAATCTTTTGATCCCTTTAGGCTTTTCGTATTTTCGTGTTGGTTTATCGTGTTGGTTTTCAGCACTGTAGCTCTTTTGCTCTTTACGTTTTTCAAGCCTTGCCTTGTTAAGCCTTTCGTGTTTAATGCTCTATACCGGTTTGCCCCGATTACCTATAACGTCTTACGCATTCACGAACTCCCTTAGGGAGTTGTCGCAGTAACCACTTCTTCGAACCTACTTCTGCGACCGAGGGCGTCAGCCCGATGCGTGAATGCGGTGTTATAAGATGTCCCCGACTTCTTTGATTTACATTCAGAATCTGTGTGTTGTTTTATTATCTCTTTTATTCAGTCGGTATTTTTTCAGCTCATATTTATCTTTGATTTGATTCCATTCAGCATACATTTTGTAATAAATATCTCCATAGCCCAGGCCATCAGGTAAGGACTTACAAAATTTGATTTCAGCTATTTCATAGTCAGGCAACTCACCAAGTTCATATATTCTCGCGTGAAAGTTCATTCCATAACTTCCGTTCATCAGATAAATGCCATAAGGGGTTAAATCAACATCAACCGCACCTGTCTCTTCATACAATTCCCGTCTAGCCGCTTTGAGTAATGGCTCATCCAACTCTCTCTTCCCACCTGGAAGTTCCCATGTGTTTCTGGTTTTATTTCTAACAATGACGAGTTCATCTCTATACTCAGCCAACAAAACTACATATTTAATCTTTTCATGTTCGACTTCAGTCAATCCAAAAGAAGATATCTCCATAGAAGTCCCTTCTTGCTTTAATAATGTTTGATTTGTTTGTTGTCTTTGCGGGGATTTCTTATAACGTTTCGTATATTCACGACGCCCGGCGAATGCCGGGTGTGTCCACAGCAACCACTTCTTCGAAACAGCTTCTGGGACCGAGGGCGTAGCCCGATGCGCGAATATGGTGTTATCTGATGCCGGTGACTTCTTTGAGTTTCTCACAAAATTCTTTAATATATCATTTTCTTAATTACACTTATTTCTTTTTATCTTTCTTTTTAAACATTTTTCTTATTTCCATCCTCTTTTAATTGATATTATTTGTACTTCTTTTCATTTTCTTTCCAAATCTTAACTTCGAAGGCTGCCGCTATAGCTGTTGTTACAATAATTAATCCGATGGTAAATATCTTGAAGTAGTATAAAAGCAGACCCATCGAAAGGACCCCTACCATCGTTCTAAATAAAGTAAATACAAAGCCTCGTTGCCTATGCTTACTCCAGGAATTGAACTGTTTTTCATTCATGATTTATCAACACACCTTAATCAATTTCAAGATAATATAGTTCTTTGCCGGTTTCAGATAACGTTCTTGTGTTCACGAACTCGAGAGGCTTAAGGCGACCAACGGGAGCCGGGTCGAAAACTTAGCCTCGCAGGGTTGTCTGGCTGACTCCACTTCCCCGACCACTCCTCGGCCGGACCGAGGGCGGCAGCCCGAAGCTTGAACACGGTGTTATCTGAAGTGCACATCTTCGAAGGCTTAACTATCACGTTTGTTCAGTTTTATCTGTAATCTCCCATTACTTCTTCTCTGTAAGTCGTCAGTGAATTTCACAATACACTCATTTACTATCTTTTCTATTCTATGGAAATAGTCCTTACAGACTTCTAGTATATCTGTATCCGGAAACTCCTCAATTCCTCTAACTACACTATCTACTTTACCTCTGAACCTTACTGTTCCGTTGTCGAGAACCCCGTATGTCTGAGAGTCTGTAGATTCTTCTATAGTCTCTATCGTGAAAGTAACTGACTTCCCATGAAATTGTTCTAGACTCTTTTCAATTTCTTTAGTCATTTCTTCATTTGGTATTCCAAGATTCATTAGAATCTTTGTTAACAATGGATCGAACTTTTCACTTCTCACCCTAATCTCATTTATTTTCTTGAGGAATTGTTTCTCTTCTTGTGTCGGATCGAGTGAAATGTACCATTGTTCCCATCCGTTAAGTTCAGAGTATTCGGCTCTCATTATCCATAAGACCGAACGAGATGAACTAATAAATGCACTTAAAAAGTAGTCAAAATCAGGATCTTTATTTTCGTTGGATACTAATAGATCTAAGAAAAACTTTGCTTCATCGAGCTTTCTCTTTGTTCTCGTCATCTTGAATATCACTTCCTTCATAAATATGTGCATTTCAGATAACGTCTCGTGTGTTCACGACGTCCGACGGAGTCGGATGTGTCTGGCCGATCTTTAGCCAGATCAAGGGCCATATGGCCCGCAGCGTGAACACGATGTTATGGGTTTGTCGGGGCCTTCTTCGAGTCCACCTTCAATTGAACTTTTAATCCCTTTAGGCTTCTCGTATTTTCGTATTGGTTTATCGTGTTAGTTTTCAGCTTTATAGCTCTTTCGCCTTTTACGTTTTTCACGCCATGCCTTATTAAGCTTTTCGTGTTTATTGCTCTATACCGGTTTGCCCCGATTACCTATAACGTCTTATTTCTGTATTTCTAAATATTCACTGCTATCCGGGTATCTCCGAACTCTTACGTGAACACCTGGCATTGTCATTGCTATTAAAAACTGGAACGCTCAAGTTGTTTAGCAGCCTTAACCCGGTCCACAGATGCGATATATTCAATTGATCATTGAGTATTATCCAATTTGTTTTTTTCTTCGAATTCCCTTTTTCTCAAATCAACTTCTTTAACATAATTTTCATAAAACTTTGAGTTGATAATGAGGCCTGCCATTCCCAAAACAGCGATTAAAGCACCAATCCAATAATTCAATGATAAATCAACATCATAAAACCCGTTTCGAGGAACAAGTTGTTCTGCAATTTTAGAGCTTGTAATTATACAAGCACCTACAATGATGAAGATGTAGGAGAAAATAACGTTGATTTGTTTCAAGTCTTCACCATCCTTAAGATGTGTTTTCTCCGCTATTCGTGCTTTAATCAGAGGATTTACGAACACGGCCCCTCGTTCCTATCTCCTCAAAAACAATATATAGTCCGTCCCGACACCGGGATGTCCCAGCGAACGCAGGATCGTCGTAATATTCCCTCGGTGATAAGCGCCGTGATACAGAACGTGCTGGAGAATCTCCGCAATCGTGCTTTGAAACTCCTTGCCGGCTGAATTGCGGTACGAAACGACTTCCTCCGCGTTCGGGCTGCCCACCAAGAAATGCCGTGTGTTTTCGTGCAATCCCTCAAACGCCAAGCGAGCCTGCTCCACCGTCTGGAATGGACGTGAAGTCAATGAAGGCGCCGGCTCTCCCTTCAGACGGGCAAGCCAAATCTCTTCCGCCGCGGCCAGATGGCCCAGCACTTCCGCTAGACTCGAGAAGCCGAGCTGGACTTCCTGGGTCAGCGTACCGGCGGGCAATGTTTCCAGATGCTTCAGCACCTGCATCGAAGCCCAAGCATGATACTCATAGTCGTCATGAAGTCGGTTCATTCCATCATCTCCTCCATTCTCCTGCGAGCCTTCATTCTTCAAGCCCGATCCCGTCCAAAGGACTCCGGATCCGGCGAACGTCCCGGGTGCCGACATGCGTGTAGCGCTCGGTCGTCCGGCTGCTCTGATGGCCAAGCAGCTCCTGGATATAGCGGAGGTCGGTTCCATTCTCAAGCAGATGGGTGGCGAACGAGTGGCGAAGGGAATGCACGCTGACAGGCTTGCGAATGCCCGCACGGCTCCGTACCTGCTCGAACAGCTTCTGCACGCTGCGCTCCGTAAGATGCCGACGCCCGTCCTGTCCCGGAAACAGCCAGTCTCCGGACTGCCCGCTGCCGACATAACGCTCGACCGCTCCCCGAGCGATGTCCGAAAGCAGCGTGATGCGGTCCTTGCGCCCCTTGCCTTGACGTACGGTGATGGTCCTGCGCTCCAGATCAAGGTCGCGCAGCCGGAGCCGGACGACTTCGCTGACGCGCAGTCCGGCCGAGTACAGCAGGCAGAGGATCGCGCGATGCTTCTCGTTGGAGACGGAGCGGAGCAGCTGCGCCACCTCGCCGGTGGACAGGACGTTCGGGAGCTTGTGTTCCTTCTTCGGCCGCACATAGGCGCTTGCTGCGTCTTCGCCCTCGATGTTCTTCCTATAGAATTTGAGGGCGCTGATCGCCTGATTGACGAAGGAGTGGGACTTTCCCTCCTCCAACAGCTGCAAGGAGTAGGCGCGGACGCTGATGCCCGGCGAATCCTCTACCGGATCATGGCTCGTCTCGCCATCCCTGACGTTCTCCCCCTTCTGAAAAAAGCGCCGCACATGCCCGGTGTACGCCCGGATCGTCTTGGGACTGCAGCCTCGGAGCTTCATATCCTCCACGAACCGGACGAAGTCGGCCGAGCGACCGCCATTCCTTGATCGGCCGTCCAGACGGGAACCGCCAGCCGGCTCTGCCATCGGCAAGCCAGCTGGCGCAACCGGCGGAGATGCGGCTGGCCGCTGCGGCAAGCCGCCTCGGCTTCGCTCTTCCAGCTTTTCTTTCAGATACGAGCATTCCTCCAGCAAATCAGGCGCAATGTCGAGACGCCGAATTCTCCCTTGCAGCGTCTCCCACAGCTGCTCCAGGCTGGAGATCGTGTAAGGAATCAGTCAAGCTTTGTCCTCCGGCATCCACTTTCGTCCCGCTACTCCCTTGATGGCTTCAATATCGTTTTTGGCGAAGACGATCGTGTTCAAAGAAATCCAGCGGTCGTCTTTCCTTGCGATCCGTAGATCCATGACGCTTCATCTCCTTCAGTATACTTCGCCTGCCTAAATGTGGAAATAAAAAAAGAGATTCAAGTCCGCCTCGGAAGGAGGCGGTCTGAATCTCCGATGCTTTCGGATAAAAGGATGCTTGTCTTGCATAAATCGGCTAGCCGAAAACAACTTCAGTATACAAGGCAGACCTTGATTTGGAAATAACCCCGCCGCTTCAACGATTCGAATCCAGCCGAGCCAGCTTGGCGGCATGACTTCCCACGAGGAGCAGCCAGGCGACTTCCGTCAAGATCAGGAATCGTCCATACAGACCGGTCCGAACCTCGGGACCGAATTGTCCATCTTGGGGAATTTGCAGCACGAATGCGAGCATCGCAACGATGGCAAGAACCGAACTGGCGATCAGCGCTTTTTTCACAGGCCGCCAAGCCTCGAGCCGCCCTAACGAAAGACTGATGAACAAAGCGGCTGCCGGCGTGTAATCCAGCATCGCCCCGATGGAGTGCATGCTGCCGCTGAACGTGGCGTCATCCGGATGAATGGAGATCGGATCGGTGGCGAAGATGCCCGCGATCGCGACGCCTATGGCGCTGATGCCGAGAATGACAAGCCCGATGGATCCCGCAACCGAGCGGACATGCGGAACGATCGCGAGCGCCACGCAGATTTGCGCCGTACCCAGCAATCCGAAAGCCAGATGCATGATCCAGCCAAAGTCGCCTAGCGCGTATTCACTGATAAAACGCCAGGTTGGATCAAATTCGGGCTGCAGCAGATGCAGGCTGACCAAGAGAACCACGAACAGTCCGCTGGAGAAGACGGATGCAAGCGCGAGCCGGAGAGCCTTCTCCGTCAATGGTTTTGCCAGGACGGGCTTCTGAATCATCGTTCGAAATCCACGACAGCTTGTGCCACGGCTTCAGGGGCCATGATGACTGCGGAATGGTCTTGGCCGGCGAGGGAATGAGCCGTCGCCCTTGGCAGAAGCTCGACAAGCGCGCGTGCCGCCTCATGGAGAAACGGCTCGCTGTTCTCCCCGGTCAGGATCAAGGTCGGAGCGCTATGTTCCCATCTGCCGGCCGGCAGCGGGTTTCCGGATTGCGCCGTTCCCATGATCATCCCATCGTAGGCGAGCGTATGGGCCAGCAGCTCCATTTTGTTCCACGAAGGATCGGCTTTCATGTACCCGATGTATTCTTCCGGTATGCCTAAGGCTTCGGATGCAAAATATTCGACGGCTTCGGATCTCTTTCCAGCTTCGACAAGCGAATTCAACTGGTCGACATAGCCGCCAGGAACAGGCTTGCGGCTGTCGCTCACAATGAACGGCGGCTCGAATAAATAGACCTTCGCGATCGAATCCGCCAGCCTGTTGGCCGCCTCGAGCGCCAATACGGCTCCGGACGAGCTCCCGAACAAGCTGGCTTGTCCGCCGGCGGCGGCAATCAGCGCTTCGATGTCTTCCACCTCTCGGACTGTATCGTAAGGCGCGGTATCTGCACTGCGTCCGCGTCCTCGTCGATCGTAATTGTAAACGGTGAAATGGCCCGACAAGCGTTCGGCTAACGGCTCGGCATCCTGATGATCCGCCGCTGCCGATGAAATCAAGATCAGGGCCGGACCGGTCCCTTGTTTGACATAAGCAATCTTTGTCCCATCCTTCGAAATGACAGTCTCCATTGAGTCCTTGCCTCCCTGTAAAGTTTCCAAATAGTCTTCCAGCCGGTCATAGGCATCCGTGAAGCCTTCGATCATGCCCATCGCCTCCGCGTTGTCCAGCTGGTCGCTGGAAGCGAATCGCGTCACGATGCTGATTTTTGTTCCGCCGCTTTGCGCCTCGAAGGATACGGTCGTATGCATTTCGCTGTCCGAAACGATCTTCCACTCGCTGTCGGCAAAACGGTCGGTGTACACCAGCCTGCTCGGCGCCTCGACTTCATCATAGGCCGCTCTGCAATAGGCGGTCTCGCCGCTGCCGTCATCCGCTTGGAGACTGTAGCGCCACGCTCCTCCTGGCCGTACGTCCATTTCATAGACGGTCGTGGTCCAGCCCTTTGGGCCCCACCACCGGACGATATGCATCGGCTGCGTCCAGCCTTCCCATGCAAGCTGGGCAGGCATCTCAACGGTTCGTTCGATCGTGAGCTCCCTGCGCTCGCGGTCTTTGCGAACGGTCGTTTTTGTTTTCATCGAATATCACCTTTCTCGTGGGCTCGTGGATTGTCCGTGCCTGTCATTGATCCTCCTTCTTGATGGAATCCAGCATTGTCTGCTCAAACGCATCCAGACGCTCTTCCCACAGAATGCGGAAGGAATCAAACCATTCGTCCAGCTCTTGGAAAGGCCCGGCTTCGAGGCTGTAGATCCGCAATTGAGCCTTGCTGCGCGATCGCACGAGACCGGCTTCGCCCAAGATGCGCAAATGACGGGATACTTGCGGCTGGCCCAATCCCAAGGCTTGAACGATTTCTCCTACGGATTTCGGTCCGTTTTTCAGCAATTCGACGATGTTGAACCGACTCGGTTCAGCAAGGGCAAGCAAGGTCAGCTGCATGGTTGTTGTTCTCATGAGCTCAATATATATCAATTCGTGTATATACGTCAACATATATATAAAAGAAGACCATCGCCGCCGCGGCCAAGAGCTGCCTGCCGGAGCGCTTGGCCTGCCTTGCCGTACCGAAAGAAGCCCCGAACGGATTCGTTCGGGGCTTCTTTTCCCATCGTAGTCATGCTGGTACCTCAACGCTACCGCTTCACCACGACTGTCAGCTCGCCGCTCGCCGTCACGCCGGCGGCGTTGGCCAGCTCGACGCGGTAGACGTACGTGCCCGGAGCCCGATCCGCGACGTCGGTGAACGCTCGCTGCGCCGCAGGAGTGTTCGCCTCCAGCGCCTGCGTGTCGATCAGCGCGCCGTTCTCGTACAGGCGGTATTCGGTCGCATTGGTGCCCCACCACAGGTTGGCGGTGATCCGGTAGCGGCCGTCGCCGTCCCAGTTGTCATGCGATACGTCCGGCTTGCCCGGCGCCGCGTCGGTCACCTGCACGGTGAGCGGCGCGCTCTCCGTCGTGCCGGAAGCGTTGCTCAGCTCGGCGGTGTAGACGTAGGTGCCGTTAGGCTTGCCTTCCAGCTCGGTCCGCACCGACTGCGCCGCCGGCGTCCGGTCGTCCAGCAGGACGGTCCGGATGAGCTTGCCGTTCTCGTAAAGGCGGTACACCGTGCCGTTGTTGCCCCACCACAGGTTCATCGTGACGGCGTACTTGCCGTCCTTCAGTCCGTAGGCCTGGCCGCTCGTATCGCTCAGCTGCGGCTTGCCCGGAGCGAGCTTGGCGTCTCCGCCTTCCCTCACCGTGACGGTGGCCGGCGCGCCCGCGGCGCTTTCGTTGTGCGCGCGGTCCAGCGCCGTGACGACGTAGGTGTAGGTGCGGCCCGCTACGGCCGAGTCATCTGCATAAAGCGGCTCGGCGCCGAGCGCGCTGCGGTGCAGCACCGCCTGGATGGCGGATGCTTCCCCGATGCTGCCCGCCTTCGCGCCGTCGAAGCGGTAGATCACATAGCTGGCCGCGTCCGCGGACGCGCTGGCTTTCCAGCTGACGAGCACGTCGCCGCCCGCCTGGGCGGCTGCCGCCGCGCCCGGCGCGGCCGGAGGCTCGGCGTCCAGCCAAGGCATCGCCGGCACGAGCGCCGGATCGCGATGCAGCTCCGCCTGCAGCCGATCGGTTACGCCGAGCGGATTCAGCTCGAACCATTTCGCGCTGAAATACATGCTACCCTTCACGGCCTCGTAGCCGCGGTTCAGGATGATCTGGCCGGGCAGCTCCTCGGGATTGCGCCAGCCCTCGGCATCCGTGCCGACGCGGTAGATCGCCTGGCCGGCGTACAGATGCACGTTTTTGCCCGCGACCTCGCGGCTCCACCAGTCGACCAGCTTCTCGTAGGCGGCCGGCGAGTAGCCCATGTTCCAATAGATCTGCGGCGTGATGTAGTCGATCCACTCCTCGGCGATCCAGGTGCGGGAGTCGGCGTAGATCGCGCTGTAGCTGCTGAGGCCGTTCGTGTCCGAGCCGGTCGGGTCCTCGCTCTTGTTGCGCCAGATGCCGAACGGACTGATGCCGAACTTGACGTACGGCTTCTCGGCCTTGATCGCCTCGCCCATCGTCTGCACGAACGTGTTCACGTTGCTCCTGCGCCAGTCCGCCTTGGCGAGCGTGCCGCCGGACGCCTGGTAAGCCGCGTACTGGACCTCGTCCGGGAAGTTGACGCCCGTCACCGGATACGGATAGAAGTAGTCGTCGAAATGCACCGCATCGATGTCGTACTTGCCTACGACCTCCATGATGCTGTCCCGGATATGCTGCTGCGCCTCGGGAATCGCCGGATTCAGGTACAGCTTGCCGCCGTAGCTGATCCGCCATTCGGGATGGAGCACCGCGACGTTGTTCGGCGCGAGCTTGCTCACGTCGTCCTGGATGCTGACGCGGTAAGGGTTGAACCACGCATGGAATTCCATGCCGCGGCGGTGGACCTCCTCCAGCATGAACGCCAGCGGGTCATAGCCGGGATCTTTCCCTTGCGTGCCCGTCAGCCATTCGGACCACGGCGCCATTGCCGAGGGGTAAAAGGCGTCCGCCGTCGGCTTCACCTGCACGATCGCGGCATTCATGCCGGCCGCCTGCAGCTCGTCGAGCAGCGCGATGAAGTCCTGCTTCTGCTGCTCGGGGTCGGTGACGCCCTTGCGCGGCCAGTCGATGTTGTCGACCGTCGCGATCCAGGCGGCGCGCATCTCGCGCTTCGGCGCGGCCATCGTCTCGCCGACGACGAGGTAGACGCTGCTTGTCTTGCCTTGGTACGTCGCCGTAATGCGGGTCGCGCCCTTGGCCTTGCCTGTCACGACGCCGCTCGCGGCGATCTCGGCGACGGCCGGATTGCTGCTCGTGTAGGCGACGCCTTCGGTCAGCTTGACCGGCGCCGGCAGTCGCGTGTACGTGCCCGTGACGAGCGTCTGCGCGCTATCGCCCGGATTCAGCGAGCGCAGGCTCGCCAGCTCGATCGACTGCAGCACCGGCACCGGATCGGCGACGGTCGCCTGCATCGTCGCCTGCTGGCCGCCGAAGCGCGCCGTCAGCACGGCGGAGCCGGCCTTCAGCGCCTGCAGGCGGCCGTCCGGCGACACGCTCAGCACCGCCGGATCGCTGCTCGACAGCTCGGCTCCGGCGATCAGACGCACGGGGACGTCAGGCGCGGAGGCGTAGATGGCGAAGGCTTTCAGCTCCGCGGCCGCTCCCGTCTCGAGGCGGGTCGGCGCCGACAGCTCGACGGTCTGGACGACCGGCGCCTCGTAGGTGACGGCCACGACCGTCGACGCCTCGACCGGCTGTCCCGGCACCTGCGCGGTAATGATCGCCGTGCCGGGCTGGCCGGCGACGACCGTGCCGCTCGCATCCACGGAGGCGACCGTCTCGTCGCTGCTCCGGTAGGCGAGGCCCGTGGAAGCGAGGCGCTCCGGGGCGGTGCGGCCGGCGTATGTAGCTTCGACGAAGCTCGCTCGCGTCTCGCCCGTCTGCAGCGGGCCGAGTCCTTGAAGCGTCAGCTCATGCGTCGGCGGCGCGGCGGCGAACGCCGTCAGCTGGTCGAAGCGGAGCGCGCCGGCGTTTTTGTTCGTATCCTTCGTCTCGGCGAGGTAGAGCTGGGAGAGCTTGAGCGGACGGGGCAGGTTGGAAGGGATATTGGCGGTGACGTATTTCCAGCCGGTCCAGTTCACGCTTGCCGCCAGGTCGACGACCGACTTCACGCCGGCGGCGTCGATGACCTGCATGCGCAGCCAGTGGTTCTGGCCGTCGCCGTTGACCCAGAGGCCGAGCTGCGCGGCGCTGCCCGGAATCGGCTTGCCCAGCGTCCCGTCGCTGTGGTTGAAGTTGAGATAAGCCGCCGACGTTCCGGTCGTGCCGGTAAAGTCATACGACAGCTTCATCGCGTAGCGGCCATGCGGAATTTCTTCCGGTCGCGCGGCCAGATCGAGGCGCGCCGACACCGCGCGCACCGAGGTGACCTGCAGATGGCTCGTCTGCTCGAACGGGTCGACGAGCGCTTGCGAAGCGGCAGCCGCTTCCAGCGCAGCGGCAGGGGCTGGAGCTGCGGCAAGCGCAGATGCGTCGAGCGCAGCGGCAGGTGCGGGAGCTGCGGGAGCGTCGGGCGCAGCGGCAGGCGCGGGAGCTGCGGCAGGCGCAGGAGCTGCGGCAGGCGCAGGAGCTGCGGCAGGCGCGGGAGCTGCGGCAGGTGCGGGAGCAGCAGCAGGCGACGATTTTTCGGGCGCCTCCGCTGCAAGCGCCGGCGGGGCTTCAAGCTCGGACTCGGCGATTGCCGGTAGAGCGGCAAGCTGCTCGGCCGCATGGGTCGGCAAAGCCGCTAGCCCGGCCGCATCGGCCGTGCCGGCCAGGCCGAGGCCCGGCAGAACGGCGGTCCAGCCGAGCACGAGCGCCGCCGCCATCGGGAAAGTCCTTTTCAACGCATTTTTCAACACCAACTTCACTTCTCCCCTTCCAGTGGCTTTGAAATCGTTTCCACTTTCAGAGTAGTAGATTTATTTTAAGATTTCAATATATTTTGAAATTTAATTTTACTTTGGAACAAAGTTTTGACACTTTGTACAGTCGAGAGCAGCGGATGGGAGCTTTTGCGATTCCGTTGAAGCTCCGATTTTAGGAGGTTCAGCTCCCTCGCTGCGCGCCAGGAACCTTTCCGATTCTGCATCATTGCCCCACGGCAGCGCGCGAAGGATTTTACAGGTGGGCAGGAATCCGGTGCAGAGGCTCGTCGAGGGAGTCGAGAGTACCTTCGCGGGCGGGAATCCGGCCCGGCTTCTCGACGAGGGAGTCGAGAGGGCCTTCGCGTCCTGGAATCCGGCAAAGGGGCTCGACGAGGGAGTCGAAAGTTCCTTCG
>NZ_AULW01000036.1 GCF_000422485.1 Paenibacillus pasadenensis DSM 19293 | reverse complement strand
GGCTACGCACAGTTTTTCCGCGCGTAGAGCGCCCCGCCGCTCCTTCAAGCGCACCGTGCCCATCACGTATAGCTCAGCAACTCGGTTTTTCCGCGCAACTCCCCCGGTCAGACTCCTTTTCAGCCGCTCGTAAGAGCGGCTCCCCTGCACTTCAGGCGGAGAGTAGCGACTCCGTCAGCCATCCGCTATACTAAAATGGTCGAAGAGTTTAAACGCATCAACGTATAAGCCTGACTTTCTCTACCTTAAGGAGGCTCTGCCATGGGCAAGCTCGCCATTCAGCTGTTCCGCCAGTGCCTGCCGGTGTTCCAGACGCTGTCCGATCCGCATCGGCAGGACATCCTGCTGCATCTCCACGAAAACGGCCCGCTGTCCGTAAGCGATCTGACCGCGCGGCTCAGCTTGAGCCGGCCCGCCGTGTCCCATCATCTCAAGCTGCTGCTGCAAGCCGGCCTGCTCGCCTGCGAGCAGCAGGGCACGCAGCGGATCTACTCGCTGCGGCTCGAAGAGCCTGCCGCCCTGCTGCGCGAGCTGCTGGAGACGGTCGAGCGCGAATGCCTGGCTCCCGGAGCCGGCGGCGCATCCGTTCCGCCAGCTCGATCCCCCAACGCATCCGACACCCCATCCGACAAGGAGGAACGATCATGAAGCCCGTCACCCCTGCCGAGGTCGCGGCGATGCTCGCCGAGCACAAGCGCTTTTTCGATACTGGCGCCACCCGCCCGATCGACTGGCGAATCGAGCAGTTGCATCGGCTCGCCGCCGCGCTCCGCAAGTTCGAGCAGCCGTTGCTCGATGCCGTGTTCAAGGATCTGCACAAAGGCCCTGCCGAAGCATATATGAGCGAAATCGGCTTCACGCTCGCCAGCATCAAGGACACCGCCAAAAAGCTGCGCCGCTGGGCGAAGCCGGAGCGGACCGGGAGCAAGCTGTTCCAGTTCCCCGCCCGCAGCCGCATCTACCGCGAGCCGTACGGCACCGCGCTCATCATCGGGCCGTTCAACTATCCGATCCAGCTGCTCGTGGAGCCGCTCGTCGGCGCCATCGCGGCCGGCAACTGCGCCGTGCTCAAGCCGTCCGAGAACACGCCCCATGTCTCCGCCGTCATCCGCGACATGATCGCCGTTACGTTCGAGCCGGGCTTCGTCCGGGTCGTGGAGGGCGAGCGTGAGACGACGACGGCGCTGATCGAGTCGCCGTTCGACTACATCTTCTTCACCGGCAGCGTGCCGGTCGGACGCATCGTCATGCAGGCCGCGGCCAAAAATCTCGTGCCGGTCACGCTGGAGCTCGGCGGCAAGAGCCCGGTCATCGTCGACCGCACCGCGGATCTGAAGATCTCCGCCCGGCGCATCATGTGGGGCAAGCTGATGAACGCCGGCCAGACCTGCGTCGCTCCGGACTACATTCTCGCCGAAAAGGAGATCAAGGAGGAGCTAATCCGCCAGATGCGCGAGGCGGTCCGCGACTTCTACGGCGACGATCCGTCCCGCGCCGAGTTCGGCCGGATCGTGAACGAGCGCCAGTTCGACCGGCTGGCGGACATCCTGGAGCGCGATCGCGAGAGCATCGTCTTCGGCGGCAGGATCGACCGCGCGACGCTGTACATCGAGCCGACTGTGCTGAACGCAGACTTCCACCACTCGGCGGCGATGGAGGAAGAGCTGTTCGGACCGGTGCTGCCAATCATCGGCATCGACAGCGTCGACGAGGCGATCCGCCTCGTGAACGGCAAGCCGAAGCCACTGGCGCTGTATCTTTTCACCAAGGACGACGAAGCCGTGGAGAAGGTCATCGCGCGCTGCTCGTTCGGCGGCGGCACCGTGAACGACACGATGATGCATCTGATCAACCCGGAGCTGCCCTTCGGCGGCGTCGGACCTTCCGGCATCGGGGCGTATCACGGGCGGCACAGCTTCGAGCTGTTCTCCCACCGCAAGAGCGTCGTGCGCCGCAGCTTCCGGTTCGCGAGCAGCCTCACGTTCCCGCCGTACACGCCCGAGAAGATGAACATGATCCGAAAATTCCTCGGCTAGGCCGCCGAAACGGCGGCGGATCGCCGAAACGGCGGCGGATCGCCGAAACGGCGGCGGATCGCCGAAACGGCGGCGGATCGCCGAAAAGACCGGAGCGGGCGCTCCGGTCTTCTTTTCGTCTGCAAGAGGGCCAAGTGGCCGAATAGCCGACAAGGAAAGCGGCTGCCCCTCGCCCGCCTGCCTATGCCTACGCCTTGCCTTCCCGCCGAGCCGCGCGGCTTTCCCGCCGCCCGCTCAGCCCCGCGCCTCTGCCGGCCGTCGCACCGGGATCCAGATCTCGCTGCGATAGTCCGGCTTGGACGTGTCCGCGGACTCGTTCCAAAGCATCTCCGGTCCCGGGACAAGCTCATAGCCCGAGGACGGGAACCACTCGGAGTAGATCCGTCCCCAGACGTTTTGCAGCGCGGCCGGGAACGCACCGACCGCCTCGAACACCGCCCATGTCGACGAAGCCACCTCCAGCGTCTGCCAGCCTGCCGGCGCGCTCCTTGTCGTGGCCGCTCCGATATGATGGTCGAGCTCGCCCTTCTCCTCCATGCGCTCCTCGGAAAAATTCGTCGATGCGCTGACGAGTCCGGACGGCTCGCCGTCACTGAGAGCCTTCAGCTCGGCGACGCCTTCCGGAGTCAAGCTGCCCCACATCTCCTGAATCGCCGGATTGACGCCTTCAAATTGAATCGGCACCCGCCGGCCGAGGCCGACGATCCGAAACGCTCCTTTTTCAACTATCCGCACCTTCATCTCCATGCCGCCTCTCAAGCTCAAGTGAAAGGTCATCCTCGGAAACGCCTTCAGCTGGACGCCGCCCGAGCGCGCCTCGCTCGGCGTCGCTCCGTGCTGCGCCTGGAACGCGCGCGCGAAGGCGTCCGGCGACGCATAGCCGTGCTTGACGGCGACGTCGATGACCTTGGCCCCCCGCTGCCGCAGCTCATCCGCGGCCAGCGTCAGCCGCCTGCGGCGGATGTACTCCGCAAGCGGGACTCCCGACAAGTAAGAGAACATGCGCTTGAAGTGATGCTCCGAGCAGAGCGCGATCCGCGCCGTCCGCGCCAGGTCGATCTGTTCGCCGGCGAAGAGGCGTTCCTCCAGATCGTCGAGCGCCAGGTTCCAGGCTTCCAGCATGCCGATGGACCTCCTTTCCTTTCCCTAGGATAGCGACTGCAAGACGAGAGCGCCCGACCGGCACGGTTCCGAAAAAGTCGGATCGGGACGCTCGGACGAAGGCGCCGCCAGCGCCGCATAAAGGGTGGAGCCGGATGCGGATCGGCGTCGGAGCGCTTGCGCCGGCTCCGGAGCCGGCGCAAGCGCTTCGACGCTCAGCCGGGCAGCTCGTCGGCGAGCCGGCAGGCGGCGTCGTGGAACTCGCGCCGCAGCGGACCGAGGTCGACGCCGCGCCCGAAATGGACGCGGTTCGTCAGCAGCACGACGGCGAGGCCGCGCTCCGGATCGACCATGAGGCTCGTTCCGGTGAAGCCGGTATGGCCGAACGCGCTGCCGCTCGCCAGCGAGCCGAAGCAGTCCGCCTTGTCGCCGCGCAGCACCCAGCCGAGGCCGCGCCGCTCCTCGTCCCGCCCGGACGTCTGCAGCCGCAGCGCCTCGCGGCGGATCGGCTCCGGCAGCACCTCCGCCGCGGCAGCTGCGCTCGCCAATGCGTCGCCGGAAGCAGCGGCTCCGGCCGGCGGCTCACCCAGCCACATCGCGGCATAGCGCAGCAGATCCTGCGCCGTCGAGAACATGCCCGCATGGCCAGCGACGCCTCCGAGCGCGCGAGCGTTCTCGTCATGCACGACGCCTTGCCAGAAGCGGCCGCTCGCGGCATCGCGCTCGGTCGGCGCGCATACTGGCCGCTCCTCCGCGCGCAGGCCGTAGGAGGTCCGCTCCATTCCGAGCGGCTCCCAGACGAGACTCCGGACCGCCTCGTCCAGCGGCAGGCCGGCCGCCCGCGAGGCCAGCTCGCCGAGCAGCAGGAAGCCGATGTCGCTATAGACGGCCGACGTCCCCGGCTCCGCGCGCAGGTCGCGGGCCGCGATCCGGCGGAGCGCCTCCGCCAGCGGCGCCGGCGGCGAGTGCAGGTTCTCGCTGGACGGCAGCCCGGAGGTGTGGGCGAGCAGCTGGCGGATCGTCACGCCGCAGGACGGTCCGGCGGCGAGCTCCGGCAGCAGCCGGCTAGCCGGCTCGTCCAGCCGGAGGCGTCCCTCTGCCGCGAGCCGCAGCGTCAGCGGCAGCGTCGCGGCCACTTTCGTCAGCGAAGCGCAGTCGTAAAGCGTATCCGCTCCGACCGGCCGGGCGTCCGCCGGCTCGGACGAAGTCGCCCCGACCGCGACGCTCCAGCTTGCTCCGCGGACATGAACGGCGGCCGCGGCTCCCGGCGTCCATTTCCGCTCCACCGCCTCGCGAAGCGGCTTCAGCAGCCGCTCCAAAACAGCGTCTTCCGATTTTTCCGACATAGGCGATTCCTCCTTTTGCTTGCCTCCATTGTACCGGATCCTCGCGGACGGCAGAACCCTTTTCGGCTGAGAGACGTATAGAAAGCATTCCAGCATGGCCGGGAGGTACGATGAACCGATTGCTTCTGCAAGGAAAAAGACTGCTCGCCGACTGGCTCGACCGTCCGCTGCGCGGCGGCGTCATCGTCGGCCGCCGCTATCGGATCGACGAGCTGCTCGGCATCGGCAGCTACGGCCTGACCTATCGCTGCACCGACCTGCTGCGCGGCCGCCCGGCCGCTCTCAAGCAGGCCAAGCCGAGCAAAGGCGCGGCCGCCCGCGAGCTGCTCCGCCGGGAAGCCGGCATGCTGGAGCGGCTGGACCATCCGGCTATTCCGCGCGCGCTCGCGCTGCTGGAGGAGCGGGGGCAGCTGTTTCTCGCGAGCGAGCTGGCTGCGGGGGTGACGCTCGAGGATTGGATCTTCGAGCAGGGACGGACATTCTCCGAAGCGGAGGCGCTTCGGCTCGTCCGCAGCCTGGCGGAGATCGTCGGCCATGTCCACAAGCGCGGCTATGTCCATCTGGACGTGCGTATCCCGAATGTTTTGGCCAAATTATCCAGCAGCGAATTCGGAGCGCCAAACAGCGCAGCGCGGGCCGGATTCGCCAGCGGAGACAGCCTCTCCCTCATCGACTTCGGGCTCGCCCGCCGCATCGGCGAGCCTCCGCTCGCGCTCGCCTCCGCAGACGAGCATGACCGGCGCCGCGCTCCGGCCGAGCCGGCTTCCGACCTGCATGATCTCGGCGAGCTGCTGCTGTTCCTGCTTTACTCCTCCTACGAGCCCGCGCCCGGCGCTCCCGAGCGAGGCTGGGAAGAGGAGCTTGAGCTGACCCCGCAGGCGCGCCGGCTGCTGCGCCGCCTGCTCGGCTCCGATGGCCCGCCGCTGAGCGGCGTGCCGGAGCTGCTGGAGGAGCTGGACCGGATGCTCGCGGCTCGCTGAGCGCAGCGGACGATAACGGCCGCTCAAGCCGGCGCCGCCCGCCCGATCGGACAAAAAGACCGGCCCGGACCCCCGCATCGCGGAGATTCGGTCCGGCCTTCTTGCATCGCCGATCGGCGGGCGGCCTCCTCAGCTTGAGCTATGCTTGCGGCCCTTATAGTAGCCGTGGCCGCGGCCATGCCCGTACTTGCGGTCTGAGGAGCTGTAGCGCTTGTGGCTGTAGCCCCTGCGGCCGCTGCTTGAGCTGTAGCGCTTGTAGCCGCCGTAAGGCTTCCGATGACGGGACGAGCCGAGCAGCCGTTCCAGCAGACGTCGGATCATAAATCATTCCTCCTCGCTTTTTCCCGTTCTACGAAGAAAAAGCGGCTTGGTTTCAGACGGCCGCTTGCGCGCCGGCGGCTCGCGTCTCGAAGCGGTACGTGCCGGAGCCGAGCCGAAGCTCCAGTCCTTCGTCCGCTTGAACGACCTCCGATACGCCCTCGGCCTCTCGCACCGGCCGGCCGGATTCGGTCGATCCTTCCTCCGCCGCGCCCGGCAAGCACACGCGCGCGGTGGCGCCCGCCGGCACCTCGAACTCGTAGGCGAAGCCGCCGTCCGGCCGGCGCGACCAGGCGGAGCGGATCGGACCGTACGGCGAGTCGAGCTCCGCTTCGGCGAACGAAAGCGAGCCGCCCGGCACCGGACGGAGGCGGATGCTCCGGTAGCCCGGTCCGCTTTCGTCCGCGTCAATGCCCGCCACCGAGCCGAACAGCCAGTCGCCGACCGCTCCGTAGGCGTAATGATTGAACGAGTTCATGTCCCGGCTCCAGAAGCTGCCGTCCGGCTTGATGCCGTCCCAATGCTCCCAGATCGTCGTCGCTCCCTTGGTGACCGGATACAGCCACGACGGATATTCGCGGCGCTCCAGCAGGCGGTAGGCCAGCTCGGCATGGCCGAAGCGGGTCAGCACATGGCAAAGGTAAGGCGTGCCGACAAACCCGGTCGTCAGCTGATGGCCGCTCTCCTCGACGAGCGCGGCGAGCCGGTCCGCCGCTTGCTGCCGCTGGCCGGGCTCCAGCAGGTCGAACATGAGCGCCAGCGCATAGGAGGTCTGCGTCGGCGCCGCAAGCCGGCCGCTCGGGGTGACGAACTCCTTGCGGAAAGCAGCCTCGACCCCCTCCCGCAGCTTGCCGTACTCGGCGGCATCGTCCGCCTTGCCGATGACGGCGGCCGACTTGGCGAGCAGGCCGGCGGCATGCGCGTAAAACGCGGTCGCGATCAGATCGCGCGGCGTCGCCCCGACATAGCTGTTCTCCTTGGCGTCGAGACCGAGCCAGTCCCCGAAATGAAAGCCGGTATTCCATAAGAACTCGTCCTCGCCTTGAGCGCGGATATACTCGACCCAAGCCTTCATGCTGGCGTACTGCTCCTCCAGCACCCGCTTGTCGCCGTAGCGCTCGTACAGCACCCACGGAACGATGACGGCAACGTCTCCCCAAGCCGCCGAGCTCGCGCCGACGCCCGGCACATCCGGCACGACGAACGGCACGCCGCCGTCCGGCAGCTGGTCCGCCGCCAGATCGCGCAGCCACTTGGCGAAAAACGGCAGCACGTCGCGGTTGTACGTCGACGCTCGCACGAACGCCTGCGCGTCGCCGGTCCAGCCGAGGCGCTCGTCGCGCTGCGGGCAGTCGGTCGGGATGTCGACGAAGTTGCCGAGCTGACCCCAGACGATATTGTCGACGAGCTTGTTCACGAGCGGATCGGAGCAGCGGAACCGGCCTGCCGGCCGCAGATCGCTCGTGATGACGCACCCGATGAAGCGGCCCGGAATCTGCTCCGGCGCGACGCCCTCGACCTTGACGTAGCGGAAGCCCTGGAACGTGAAGCTCGGCTCGAACGTCTCTTCCCCTTCGCCGGAGCAGATGTACGTCACCTGCTGCTTCGCGGAGCGCAGGTTGTCGGTATAGAAATTGCCGGCCGCATCCAGCACCTCGGCATGGCTCAGCGTGACGGCGGCTCCGGCTTTTCCGCGAACGGTGAAGCGGACCCAGCCGACCATGTTCTGGCCCATGTCCAGCACCGTCTCGCCGCTCGGCGTCGTCAGCACCGAAACGGGCACGATCGTATCGACGACGCGCACCGGCTCGCTCTCCTGCGCGACGAGCCGCCCGGCGGCAGGCTCGATCGGCGCGGCCGCCGTCCAGTCCGCGTCGTCGTAGCCGGGCAGCGCCCAGCCTTTCTTTTCCCGCCTCGCGTCATAGCGCTCTCCGTCGTAAATCTCCGAAGCGCGGATCGCGCCGTCGCTCCCTTTCCAGCTGCCGTCCGTGCCGATCGTCTCCTCGGTGCCGTCGGCATACCGGATGCGCAGCAGCGCCAGCGCCGCGCGCTCGCGGCCGTAGATCGGCCATTCGCCCCAGCCGATCCTCCCCTTGTACCAGCCGTCGCCAAGCAGGATGCCGAGAGCGTTGCCGCCCGAGCGGAGCTTTTTCGTCACATCGTACGTCTGGTACTGCAGCCGCTTGCCGTAGCTGGTCCAGCCGGGATGCAGGCAGGCGTCGTCGGCCGGCTCGCCGTTCACGAGCAGCCGGTACATGCCGAGCGCCGTCGCATAGATCCGGGCTGAGGCGATCGGCCGCTCGAGCCGGAACTCGCGGCGCAGGCAGGCGGCCGGCTCCTTGCCTTCCTCGTCGGCCGGCAGCGGATGCGAGATCCAGCGCGCTCCGCTCCACGGAGCATCGCCGAGCAGGGCGGTCTCGAAGCGCGCCGGCTCGCTCCACGGCGACTCCTCGCCGTCGACTCCCCATGCCTTGACTCGCCAGACATAAGCCGTGCAGGCTTGCAGCGCCGCTCCTTCGCACCGCGCATGCAGCGTGGAGCCGCCCTCTTGGCGGCCGCTGTCCCAGACGAGGTCCTTGTCCGCGAACTCCTCCCCTCCAGCCGCAGCCGCGACCTGGATGCGCCAAGCCTGCTGCAGCCAGCCCCTGCGCTCCGATTTGATTTTCCAGCTGAAGGACGGGCTCGGATCGTCGATGCCGAGCGGGTCGATGCGGTTGTTGCAGGTCAATCCATGCACGTCGATGATGGCCATTGAATTCTCTCCCCTTTTAGGCAGCGCTTACTTGCTACCGTCAGCTTACCTCGCTGCCAGCCGATCTCCCATAGCTGATCCGGACGAAAAACCATGGTAAAATGGACATAACCATCGACCATTCTATTTGCTGCCGATGCCGAAAGGAGGCCGCGCATGAAGCGAAGCCGGCTTACGATGAAAGCGAGCGAGCTATTCCGTCCGGGGTACCGGATTTTCGTCAACCGGATCGAGGAGCGGTTCGAGACCGCCCTGCACGAGCATGACTTCATCGAGCTGAACTATGTGGCCGAAGGAACCGGCTACCAGTATTTGGGCGGCACCGCCCATCCGGCGGGACGCGGCGACTTCTACGCGCTGCCGGTCGGCGCGTCCCATGTGTTCCGTCCCTACTCGGCGGACAAAAGCCGGCGGCTCGTCGTGTACAACGTCGTATTCCAGCCCGAGCTGCTGGAGGAGATCGCTGCCGCCTCGCCGGAGCTCCGCCTGCTGGAGCGCTGGCGGGACATCGAGGCCGGTCCGCCGGGGGCCGGCCATATCCGCGACGCGCGCCTGAAGCTCGAGCCGCTGTTCGAGCGGCTGCACGAGGAGCATGCCTCGCCGCGCGCCGGCACGCCCGCCATGCTGTCCGCGCTGCTGACGCTGCTGCTCATCGAGTGGCTGCGGCTGCGGGAAGCGGACGCGAGCAGCGGATCCGGACAGGAGCCTTCCCCGATCCATGCGTTCGCCGAGACGATCGAGCAGGTGCGCGAGCAGGCGCTCGGCCCGATCACGCTGCATGAGGCGGCAGAGCGGTCCGGCATGAGCGAGCGGCATTTTCAGCGTCTATTCCGGCGCCATGCCGGCCAGACGTTCCATCGGTTCGTGCAGCGCCAGCGGATCGCCGCCGCCAGCGAGCTGCTGCGCGCGACGGACCACAAGCTCGACACGATCGCCGGCATGGTCGGCTATCGGGACATCGCATCGTTCAGCCGCGTGTTCAAGCAGATCGAGGGGCGGACACCGGGGAGATATCGAAGCGAGGCTTTCAACGCCAAAAAACCCCTCCCAAGCGAGAGGGGGTGAAATCGAAGCTATTTTACGACTGGGAATTCGGCCCGACGGGCTGCAGCCACTCCAGCTTGATCGCGTCGCCGACGGGACGGGTCCGCAAGCCGAGCGACTTGAGCCGCACCACTACCTGTTCCTGGTACTCAAACAGTGGAGCTCCTTGAAGATAGGCGGAGGAGCGGTCGAGCGTCACCGGCTCCCTTCCCGGAAGCTCGAACGTATATCGCGTATCTACTTGCTTGATATACGGCAAAAACGCACGAGCGCGCACGTAGGGCTCGCCATTCAAATAATAAAGCGGGTATTCATTGCCGCCGCTGGCGTTCGGGTGCACCTCGAACAGCTCCGATTCCAGACGGAAAGCTCGTGATCGCTGCATGATTTTTGCCAGCTGCTCCCGCGAGTAGGGCGCATCGCTTGCGTTTCTCAGCAGCTCCTCCAGCAAGTCGATGATTCGAGACAGAGCCATCAGCAGCAGTCCGCCGAACAGGCCTCCGGCAAAGGCCGGCCATTGCCCCGAAAGGAGGGCGAACGCCCCGAATGCCAGGAGCACCACGCCGCCGACGACGAGTAAAGCTTGCATCGCGCCACCTCTTCCTTTTATTTCCTATTGGAAGTGTAGCATGGCGAAACAGCAGCCGTACAGCATCCGCTGCGCCTTTTGTCCCCTCGAGAGCTGCTTCGATCCGTCTAAGCCCGCATGCTTTCGTCCCCCAGCTGCACCAGCACCTTGCCGAAGCGGCCCCCTTGGCGGACCCGAACACGGCCCGACGGATAGGCTTTCTCTAGGTGGCCGGCAATCGCCCGCTCCACCTCGTCATCCACGGTCATGCCGCGGCCTCTCAGCAAGCTTCTCATTTCCTGCAGCGCCTCGCCCCATGACAGCTCGCTCATCTTCGATTCCCGCGTGACGAGCGAATGATAGGCATACCCCTTGAGATAAAGCAGATGCTGGAGGAAGCCCATCTCCCGATGGAGTCCGACCTGCAGCGGCTCGCCGGTGACGAGCGGCCAGATCTCCTCGGCGAGGCTATGCCCTCCCGCGCTCGCGGGCAGGCTGATGTAGGCATAATGCCTCGCGCAGGACAGGATCTTCTCCACCGCGCTCCAATCGTGCAGGACGGGGCACATCGAGACGAAAACAAGATCGAACGCGCCCTCCCAGCCCCGCTCGCGCACGTCGATCTCCTCGAACGGGGCAGCCGCGATCTCCAGCCCGCTTGCGCCCGCGCGCGCCGCGTTCTCTCTCAGCAGCCGGACGAGCGGCGGGGAAGGCTCCACCGCCGTGACGGCGGCTCCGCGCTCGAGCATCGGCACGGTGAACACGCCGGACGCCGCGCCGACATCAAGGATGGACATCCCTTTGAAGTCGACGCCCTGCCCCTCCAGCCATCCGAGGATGCGCTCTGTCCTTCTTCTTCCTTCCTCGCTGAAGGAAGATTGATCGAACGTCTCCGCTTTGTCGTCAAAAGCTCGGGACGGCTGGATGCCGGCTTTTTCCTGCTTTGCCCGCACGAGATCCCCTCTTTCCTTCCACGCCTGCTCCCACACCTTGGCATCATCAAGCTCTTTCATCGTCAAGCCCCTCTCATTGATTCTATTATGGATATCTAATATCTATAATAGATGAGTTCATTCCGATGAGCAAGCGCCTCGCTTCGAAACAAGCCGCAAAAAGCCGTTTCCAAAGCTTTGGCAAGCTTCGGAAACGGCTTATTTTTTCGCAATCGGCTGCCCTGGCAAGCCTTCTTGAACGCGATGATCCCTTTCGACGGTTCTTTATTCTCCGAGGAACTTCTCCGTAAAGAAGTCGAGCTGATACTCCAGGCTGAGCGGATCGTTGAAGTAGAACGCCTTGGCGTCGGCCTCGTACACATGCCCGTTCTTCACGGCCGGGATGTTCTTGTACGTTTCCGTCTCCTGGAACGAGTTGTCCTCTTCCGAGTTTTTGCTGAAGATGATGTAGTCGCCCGAGTAGTCGCCCAGCACCTCGGTCGATACGGCCAGGTAGCCGTCCGTCTTCGTCGCTTCCTTCACCTTTTCAGGGATGTTCAGCCCGAACGGCCCGTAGAGAAGCTCCGTGCCGCGGCCGAAGTTGTAGCCGTATACGTACAGCTGCTTGTTGAACGTCTCGAGCACGGAAACGGTCGCCTTGTCGCCGATCTTTGCCCGAATCTTCGCTCCGGCTTCCTTGGAGCGCTTGTCGAAGTCCTCGACCCACGCCTTCGCCTCGGCTTCCTTGTTCAGCAGCTTGCCGACCTCCAGCTGCAGGTCCAGGTAATCCAGCTTGCCGTAGGTGAAGGTGACGGTCGGCGCGATCTGCTTGAGCTTGTCAAGGTTTTTGGCATCCGTCGTGCCCAGGATCAGGTCGGGCTGCAGCTCGATGATCTTCTCCACGCTTTCGTCCGATACCGCCTCGACATCGGCCAGCTTGTCCTTGAAGTTCGGATTGTCCTTGGACATCTCGTCCGCGCCGACAAGCGGCACGCCCAGCGCCATGACGTTGCCCGTCAGGAACCGGGTCAGCACGACGACGCGCTGCGGATGCGCCGGCACCTCGACCGGGCCGCTCTCGGATTGATAAACGATCGTCTCGGAGCCGCTCTCTCCGACAGCCCCCGCGTTGGATTCGTTATCGGCCGCCTCCTTGCTGCCGCAGGCTGCCAGCAGCAGGATCGCGCTCAATGCGATCGGCATGAAAAGCTTCTTCATGATGACTCTCTCCCTTTTCTCTCGCTGTCCAAACTGACGATGAAAATCATTATCAGTCGCTATCGCTAGTATAGGGAGACTCCCTCGGCCATGCCATAGCTTTTTAAGGGAGGAACCGCATGCACAATTGGCTCACTGGCGCCAGTTGGACATTCAGGCTCGGAACGGCTCGCCGAGCAGCAGCTGGACCGCGCGGCGAAGCTGCAGCTGGATCGAGACCGGATTGTACGGAATCCAGTCGTCCTCCTCCGCTCTATAGACCGCTTGCCGCTGCACGGCTCGCAGCCCTCGCCACGCGTCCGATTGCAGAAGCTCCTCCACATGGCCGATAGAGCCGTGCTTGTCGGGCACGGAGATGAGCAGGAGCCGATCGCCGTCGCACCGTCCCAGCTCGGACAACCCGACCTCCATCGAATGGAACTGGTCGATTCGGCGCTCCATCTCCTCGCGCACCGGAGGCGGAGGAAGCATTCCGAGCGAACGGTAGAACACATACCCCGCATTGCGCGCGCCGTAAGCCAGCAGCCGCCCGGGCTTGGCGACCAGGATCGAGACGGTCTGACCCGCCAACCCCCGTGCCTGCACGAGCTCCCGCGCCGCCCGCTCCTCCCGGTCGAACGCCTCCAGCCACGCATCCGCCCGCTCCGTCCGCTGGACCGCGCGGGCAATCAGGCTCAGCTGATCCTTCCAGCCGATCTCCATCCACGGAATATCCGCGAGCGGCGCGGCGACGCGCAGCCGGCTGGCGCTCTGCCCGTACCGCTCCAGATGCGGCGAGGCGCCGACGATCAGCTCGATCCGGCTGTCCAGAAGAGCCGCTCGGATCGTCTCGGGCGGCTCGTCGGCGGCGATCAGCCGGGAAGCTCCCGCAGCCGGGACCTCCGCCTCCGGCTTCAGGAACTCGCTGCTGTCCGCGATCAGCAGCTCCGGCTCCACGCCGAGCAGCCGCAGATGGACGGCGTAGGGAGCGAGCCAGGCGGCGACCCGTTCGACCTTGCGGCTGCGGAATTCGCTCGGCGAGCGCCCCTCCTGCAGCTTGAAGCGCCGGCTCAGGTAGAATTCGTCCTTGTAGCCGACCTTGTGGGCGATGTCGCGCAGCGAGTCCGCGCCGCCAAGCAGCAGCTCCTTGGCCCGGTTGATCCGCAGGCGCGACCAGTAGTCGCTCGGGGTGAAGCCGGTGTGCAGCTTGAACAGCCGGGTATAGTGGGACGCGCTCACGCCCGCGATCTCGGCCAGCCGCTCGCGCGTCACTTCCTCGGCGAACCGCTCCTCCAGATAAGCGACGCTGCGCTCCATCGAAGGCAGCTCCGCATCAGGCGCCTGCTTCGCCTGGCCGTGGGGAAGCAGGCGGAGCAGGAGCTGGTGGAACAGGAGCTGATTCTGGACGTGGCGGATTTCCGTGCGCGGCAGCCGGTGGACAAAAAGCTCCTCCAGCTGAGACGCCAGCCCAGCATCGCCGGAGATGCGCCGAGGCTGCCGGACGGCGTCAAGCGAGCTGGGGCGCAAGCCTCCCGGGCCATCCACGGCTGCGGCTCCAGCCATCCCCGTGCCGATGACGAGCAGGTAAGCATGCAGCGGTCCGCCGGGACCTCCTCGGAGCTCGGCAGCCTCCTCTGCCGGCAGCAGCAGCGCCTCTCCCGCGCCAAGATCGTAGGCGTTCCCGCCCGCCTGCAGCGTCCCGCTGCCGTCCCGGACCGCGAGCAGCGACGGCGACGCTTCCTTCCACTTCTGGACGGGCGTATTCGCCGTGCAGTAGACGGACCGGATCCGCTGCGCGGAATAGAGCGGAAAACGGAGCTTTTCCCACTCCGATCCAAATGTCTGGTCCACCGTCAAATCCCCTCTTCAAGCCGGGACCGTGGCGCCGAAAGCCGCCCTTTTCCCGCGTTTTCCCCTATCGTAGCATATCAAGCGCCGGGAACAAACCGAGCGCCAAAAAGGAGCCGGCATCCCGGCTCCTCGGTCGTTCCTGGCTCTAGTGTTCTCTCGGATGCCGCTTCCGCAGCTCGCCGACGTATTCTCCCCGTCCCGTCTCCGCCAGCCGCTTGGCGTAGCGGGCCAGATTCCCCTTGGCGTGGTACGGGCCGCCTTCCTTCATGACGGTCCAGAGTGGATCGACGTCATGGTCCATCGTCATCATCATGCCGTCGTGCCAGTCCAGGAGCCGATGAGCGGCTTCCCGGCACAGCTCGGGACGCTCCGCTGCGAGATCGCGCTGCTCGTGCGGGTCCTCCTTGACGTTGAACAGCATCTCCTTGGCGAAAAGATGGTAGCCGTCGTGGTACGTCCGAATGTACAGCCAGTCCCCGAAGCGGACGCTGCGCTGGCACACATGCGCGCATTGGGACAGGACGAGCGCGTCGCGTCCCGTCTCCTCTCCGTCCCGCACGGAGGCGGCATAGCTGCGGCCGTCCCACGACGGCGCCGGCTCCAGCCCGATCAGCTCCGCCATCGTAGGCGGCAGATCGAGATGATAATGAAGCCCCCGGTCGACCGTGCCGCGCCCGCTGACGCCCGGCCAGCGGACGATCATCGGGATCCGGCATGTGGCCTGGTCCGCCGTGCCGTGCTCGCCGTAAATGCCCAGCTCGCCCAGGCTCTCGCCATGATCCGCCGTCACGATGATGACGGCATCGTCCAGCACGCCTTTGCGCCGCATGGCGTCCAGGATCAGGCCGATGTTGTCGTCCATGTGGCGCACGCCGCAATCGTAGCCGTCGATCATGCGCCGCAGATCGTCCCGGTCCTTCAGCTCGCCGGGATGCCGAGGATACTCGGGGAAGGTCTGGCTGTCATACATGTTGATTTCGCGGGCGCCGTGCGGTCCGACCTTCTCCCGATGCTTTCGGAACGCTTCCTCGGTAATCCAGTCCGGCAGCGGCTCGTCGGCGAAGGGGTTGCCGAACGCCTCCGGCGCCCGGTAGGGCGTATGCGGGTCCCAGTAGTTGACGTACAGCATCCAGTCGTCCTGCTCCGCATGGCGCTCCAGCCAGTCCAGCACGACCGGCGTCACCTCCTCGGCGGACTCCATGCCGCCTTTGCCGGTGTTGTGGATCTCGTTGAAGCCGGCATAAAACGTCCACGCCGAATGCCGCTCGCCGAACGGGCTGACGAGCGCGGTCTTCATGCCCGCCTTGCGGAACAAGGCCGGGAAGCTGTCGCTTGCCAGCCGGCTGCGGAAATCGCGCGACTCCCCGTCATGGCGCACGTCGGCCGCCGTGCCGCCATGCCCGACGACGCCGTTGTGGATGCCGAACCGTCCGGTCATGAGCGCGGTGCGCGAAGGAAAGCACGGCGCGTCGGAAGTGTAGTAGTTCTCGAACCGCACGCCCTCGGCGGCGATCCGGTCGATATGGGGCGACGTATTCCGAGGGTACCCGTAGCAGCCCAGATGGTCGGGGCGGGTCGAATCGAGGTCAAGCAGCAGGATGCGCATCGTCTTCTCTCCTTTTATCGGGCTTGGGCGAGCTTTCCCTATGGCCTGCTCCGAGTATAGGAGACGAACGCGGAGCACGTCGATGTAAGATCCGATTCCGGGAGGTACGATTCAACGATGACCTTTTTTCGAGCTCGGACCCGCTCATGCGGAAAATGGTATACTGGCAAGGATCGATTACGCGATGAAGGTGATTCCATGCTGCGTTCCTTGTCGGTACATTTGGATGATTTCATTCCGGGCTGGCGCACGCAGTCCGAGCGCATCCCGTACCATGTGCTGATTCTTGTCCTGGAAGGAAATGTATCCTATCGCATCGACGGCCGGGACCATGTCGCCGAGCCGGGAGACCTGCTGCTCGTGCCCGCAGGGACGCGCCGTGCCGGCAGCACGCATCCGTCCGGGCCCCATCGGAAATTCACCGCTACGTTCAACTTCGATGCCGAGGCCGGGGGCGCGGTTCCGCTGCTGCGGGAGAACCGCTTCATCCGCTTCAAGCCGCGCCACTTCCCGTATCTGGAGCAGCGCTTCGAGCGCCTGTTCGAGGAATTCCGGAGCAGCGAAGCCTACGGGACATTCGTCTGCGAGGCCATCCTGCTGGAGCTGCTCGGCCTGGCGGCAAGGGAGCTGGACAAGCCCGAGCTGACGCCGATCCAGGCTCGGTACGCCGAGCGGATGAAGCGCCACCTGATGGAGCATTACCGGGAGCAGGTGGAGATCCGGGACCTGGCCCGGCTCATCGGGCGGTCGCCCAACTATGCCGCCTCCGTCTTCCGGGAGACGATCGGCCTGTCTCCGATCCGCTACGTCCATCAGCTGCGGGTGGCCGAAGCCGGACGCCTGCTGCTTCATTCGGATATGACGGTCGCCCGGATCGCCGAGTATCTCGGCTATTACGACACGTCCTATTTCTTCCGGATGTTCAAAAAGCATACTTCCCTGTCGCCGACCGACTATGTCGCGCGCGGCGGCCGGCGGGACGGGCGTCCTCCGCTCGCCGACTGAATCCGCGCAGCGCCAAAAGACCCGCCGCGCGTAAGGCGCGGCGGGTCTATTCGGCGTGACCGGCCTCAGGGGAGGACGTCCGCGGCGACGCGGAAGCCCATGTTGCCGGTGGAGCTGTCCGGCGTATTGCCGCTTCGCGCGGCGACCCGGTAGCGGTTGCAGTAGGAACGGTGGCACAGGTACGAGCCGCCGCGCGTCGAGCGCTTGCCGGTCGGCTCCGTCTGATGCGGGTTGACGGGATCGGTGCTCGCGTGGTAGCTCGGGCTGAACCAGTCCGCGCACCATTCCCAGACGTTGCCCGACATGTTGTACAGGCCGTATCCGTTCGGCTCGTAGGCGTCGACGGGAGCCGTTCCGACATACCCGTCGGAGGCGTTGTTCTTGACGGGAAACTTTCCTTGCCAGATGTTGCACCGGTGCCGGCCGTCCGGCCTCAGCAGGTCGCCCCACGGGTACGTCCTGCCCTGCAGGCCGCCGCGGGCCGCATACTCCCATTCCGCCTCCGTCGGCAGCCGCGTGCCCGACCAGGCGCAGTAGGCCGCCGCGTCCTGCCACGAGACGTGGACGACGGGATGGTCCAGCCGCTCCTTCCCGATCGACGAGTCCGGCCCTTCGGGCCTCGACCAGCATGCCCCTTCGACGACGAGCCACCACGGGACGCCTTGAGGCACGCTCGCCACCCGCCGACGGGTCTGCTCCGAGACGAGCAGATGAAAAACGAACGACCAGCCGAAGCGCTCCGCTTCGGTCCGGTAGCCGGTCGCCTCGACGAACTCGGCGAATTCGCGGTTGCTTACGGCGCAGGGCGCGATCCGGAACGGATCGACGCGCACGAGCCGGGGCGGCCCTTCGCCGTCGGAGGCGAATCCGTCGGCATCGCTGGCCCCCATCTGAAACTCGCCGCCCTCCAGCCGCACGAGCCGCTCGCTCCGCGCCGGAACGACAGGCGAAGGCGTGCGCTCGAGATCCGGCCCGGCCGCCGCCTGAGGCCCGGAGGCCATGCGCGAGGCGCTGCAGCAGGACGAATGCATGTCCATCGTGTGACCTCTCCTTTTGTCCGATTCCGTTGCCCGGATTCCCGCCGGCGCCGTCAGCTGTAGAGAGCGACGCCGACGAGTCCTGACACGATCATAACGGAAACCGGATGCTTGCGGTAGACGAGCAGCGCGATCAGCGCTCCGGCGAAGAGCAGCAGCTGCGAAGCCGCGAACCAGGAAATCGTCTCGAGCATGCCGCCGCTCTTGGCGAACGATACGGCCGCATAGGCGATGAGTCCGGCGACGGCGGGGCGCAGGCCGTATAGGGAGGCTTGCACCCAGCGATTGTCCCGATACCGGAAAAACAGCGTGCCGAGCAGCAGGATCAGCAGCAGCGAGGGCAGGACGATGCCGAGCATGGCGACGATCGCTCCGGCGTAACCCGCGACTCGATGGCCCGTCAGCACGGCGATGTTCGCCGCCATCGGTCCCGGCGCGATGCCCGCTAGGCCGACCTGATCGGCGAACTCCCGGGCCGTCATCCAACCGTGCCGGTAGACGATCTCATGCTGCAGCAGCGGCACCATCGCATAGCCTCCGCCGAAGGAGAACAGCCCTGCCAGGAAAAACGCGATAAACAGTTCGATCAGCTGCATGGCAGGCCTCCGGTCAGATCATGTATTCAATCTCATGCTCATCGGAACGCCGGGCCGGAATCCGGCCTTTGTTCAAGCGCATGGCCGCGATTCCTGCGGCCGCTCCTCCCGCAAGCACGAGCAGGGGATGAACGAGCGGCTGTCCGAGCAGCATCGCAGCGGCCGCACCGACGAATATAAGCACGGAGATCCAGTCCACGAGCGCCGTTCGGCCGACTTTATAGGCCGCATAGACGATCAGCGCCACGACGGCCGGACGCATCGCCGTCAGCGCCGCCTCGATCTTGGGATTGTCCCGTCCGGCCAGGAACGCCATCGACAGCGCGAGCACGATCGCGAACGTCGGCAGCAGCATGCCGGCCAGCGCGGCGATAGCTCCCCGCACGCCGGCCATGCGGTACCCGATGAGCGTCGCCGCATTCGCTCCGATCGCTCCGGGCACCGTCTGGGCGACCGCGCACAGGTCCGCCACGTCCTCGGAGCTCAGCCAGTGCCGCCTGTCGACGACCTCGCGCTCGATCAGCGCGACCGAGGAATAGCCTCCGCCGAAGGTCAGCGGTCCGATCTTGAGGAAACTGACGAAAAGCTTGCCCGGCAGCTTGAATCCCGGTTCGTTCATCGTCTTCACCTCCATCCGCATCAGTATATCATCTTAATTCCATTTTGGCATTAAGTTATCAACGAGAGCTGATTCTTCGTTCCAAACCCCTCTGAAACAACTCCCATTCCGGCCTTTTCCCCCTTCTTTCGCTTTTGGACGACTCCACTTTATTTGAAATTAACCTAAAGTTGCATTTTTCGGCGGATGCTCGTCGTCTTGCACGATGGTCTTCCCAAGCGAATTCCGTTATACTGACCTTAATCCCATCCCGATACAAGGAAAAAATCCATGAAAAACTCTTCCGATCGCCGTACCGATCCGCCAAAGAAGCGGATCCATGCCCTCGTCTCCTCGATGGGCACCGCGTCGAAAGCCGAGCTGCTGCCCGCCTCCGGGATGACCGGCAGCTCGCTCACCCGGCTGCTGGACGAGATGGTCGCCGAGAAGCTGCTGAGCGCTTCCCGGCTCGGACCGTCCAGCGGCGGCAGGAAGCCGATCCTGTACGAGATCAATCCCGAAAGCGGCTATTTTTTCGGCTTGGAGATTTCCCGCCGCACGTCCTCGCTCGGCTTTTTCGATGCGAGGATGAACGCCAAGGCGCTTCTCCACTGGCGGATGGACGAGGCCATGACGCCGGAGCAGCTCGTCGATTTTGCCGCCCGCAACATCCGCTCCATCCTGTCGGACCACCGGATCGAGCCGAGCCAAGTCCGAGGCATCGGCATCGGAGCCGTCGGCCCTCTCGACCGCAAGCAGGGACTGCTCATCGCGCCCCTTCATTTTCCGGCACCGGGATGGAAGGATGTTCCGATCTGCCGCTTGCTCGAGGAGCGGACCGGCATTCCGGCCCGCCTGGAAAACGGCGCCAACGCCGCCCTGCTAGGGGAGCGATGGGCGATGCGCGGCGACAATCCGCAGCATCTGCTCCATGTGCATGCCGGCATCGGCATCCGCACCGCGATGATGTCCGGCGGCAGCCTCGTCCACGGCTCGGTGGACATGGAGGGCGCCGCCGGACAGATGATCATCCATATGGACGGTCCGCGCCTGCACTCGGACGGCAATTACGGCGCGTGGGAGGCGTTCGCCTCCGTGCAGGCGATCGAGCGAAAGGCGCAAGCCGACGCCAAGGCCGGCCGGCGCGACGTTCCCGGCGCCGCCGCGGTTCCTCCGGAGCGGATCACGTACGACATGGTGCTGCAAGGGCTTCATGACGGCAGTCCCTACGCCCGCGAGATCTTTCTGCAAGCCGCCGTTCATCTCGGCATCGGGCTCGCCAACCTGATCAACGTCCTCCACCCGGAGACGGTGCTGCTCGGCGGCGCCCTCATCCGCTCCAGCGACCACGTCTACCGGACCGCCATCGAGACGGCCCGGCGCAACATCTATTACTCGCCCCACTACTCGCCCGTATTCTCCAAAGGCGTCCTCCAGGAGGACGCCGTCGTCGTCGGAGCCGCCTTGACCGTATGGCAGGAGGAGCCTTGAACCCGAAACGCCCCGCCGGAGCCGCTGCATACGCGGCTCCGACGGGGCGTCGTGCGTTATGGTTTAGGCGCGCCATGCGCCGCTGCTGCGGACGACCGGCTGTCCGCTCGGATTTCCAGGCTGAACGGGGCAAGACAGCACGGCCCGCCGCACCGCTTCGTCTCGCTTCTTTTCGTTACGGTCCTGTGCTAACCGACGGCTCGGGCGGCTCATTCCACCGCGTTCCACGCCTCCAGCATGAGCTCGCCCACAACCGCCGCGCCGGCGATCGACCCGAGCGCCGCCGCTTGAATCGCCTGATAGCGCGCCGTCATCGCATCTCCGGCGCAGTAGACGCCGGGCACGCTCGTCTGGCCCATCTCGCTCGCCTCGACCGTGCCCGCCTCGTCGGCGCGGCAGCCGAGCCGCTGCGGCAGGTCGGAGCCCGCCGCCAGCTGCGGAGCGAAGATCATGCCTCCGAATGGCTCGCTCGTTCCGTCCGTCCATTCCACCCGCTCCAGCATCCCGTCCCGCGCCTGCAGCCGGCGGATCGTCCCGGTCCGCACCGCGACGCCATGCGCCTCCAGCTCAGCAATCTGGACTTCGTCCAGCCCTCCCTGGCCGTTCGTCAGCACCGTCCGCCGCGGCGACCAGGCCGCGAGCAGCTTCGCCATGTGCATCGCATGCTCGCCGCGGGCGAGAATCGCCAGGCTGCGCTCCCGCATCTCCCAGCCGTCGCAGAACGGGCAGACGAAGGCGCTGCGGCCGTAAACCTCCTGCAGACCCGGCACGTCGAGCGGAAGGTCCTTTTTGCCCGTGGCGAAAATCAGCTTGCGCGCCTCATATGTCTCGCCTTCCTCCGTGACGATCCGAAACCGCCCGTTCTCGCCTGCGGCCTCGACCGCCTTGCCCGCCCGCACGCGGACAGAAGGATACGGAGCGAGCTGCTCCAGTCCGATGCGGCGGAATTCCGTCGGCGAGATGCCGTCTCGCGTCACGAAGCCGTGGCTCTCCCGGGTCACCCGGTTGCGCGGCTTGCCCTCGTCCAGCAGCAGCGCGTCGCGCCGCGCCCGCCCCAGCACGAGCGCCGCGCTCAGACCGGCAGGACCTCCTCCGATGATGATCGCATCCAGCCTCTTGTCCGCCATTGCTCAATCGCCTCCATTGTAGAGTAATAATATCTATAATTGACCCGAAACGATCCCGCCTCTACTCGCGCTCGAAGCGCCTGCGAGGCGGGAATCGAATCAGGATGATGCCCTCTGCTCCTGCTGACGGGCGAGATCGGCGATCGTGACGGAGGCGAGATGCGCCTCCATCCTATGCTCCGCTTCTGCCATCGCCTGATGGATGAGGCAGCCGGGATGATGGTGGACGCCGCTGCACTCGTACAGCGACGTCTTGCCCTCGATCGCCTGGATGATGTCGAGCAGGGCGATGTCTCCTGCGCTGCGCCGCAGCCGGTAGCCGCCCGATACGCCGGGCGAGGACTCCACGAGTCCGTCCTTGACGAGCTTCGTCAAAATCTTGGACAAATACGTCGGGGATACCTGCATCCGCTCGGCCAGCGGTCCGACGCCGACGCGTCCCTCCCGTTCGCCGAGCGCGAGGAACAGCATCGTATGCAGCGCGTAATCCGTCGCTTTGGAATATTTCATTCGCTATCGCCTCTTCATTACAGACTTCACGGGTCTATATTAACCCGATTTTGGCAAAAGCGCAACTTAAAAAGCCGGCAAGGGGGCTTTCGCATCCCGCTGCCGGCCCATCCGAACCTTGCACGAGAAATCAGTCCCCAGCGGTCCCCGGCTGCGCTCCTTGTCCTCCGCTCCCCCAGCGGATCGCCCAATTCTCCATTTCCCTCAGCGCCGCCTGGAAATCCCGGCCCTTATCCGTCAAGGAATATTCCACCGTCACGGGCACGCTTGGATATACCTCGCGATGAACGATTCCCGTGCTTTCCAGATGACGAAGCACGTTCGTCAGCGACTGCGTGCGCACGACCGCGACATCCCGCTGCAGCTGCTGGAATCTCCGCGGCCCTTTATAGAGCTCCGCGATGACAAGGATGGACCATTTCGCCCCCAATATTTCGAGCACCGAGCAGATATGGGGATGATGCGATTCGTCCTGGCTCCACCCTCCTTCCTCAAGCTCCTGCTCTTCGATTCGCTCCTGCTCTTCGATTCCTTCCTGCTTTTCGAGTCGCTCCTCCATTGCCTTTCCTCTCCTTTGCCGTTTCGAAAGGAAGTCCATTCCGGTGGACTACGTCCAAACGCTTTGCGTACTTACCTAAATAAAGAAACTTAATTATAATCCAATCAGACAAAAGGAAGGGAACGATCTCCATGAAAACAAACGCGTTTACGATCTACCTGCTTGCCCTCGGCGTGTTCCTCACGGCGACGTCGGAACTGGTCGTTTCTGGCATTCTACCCCGCATCGCCGAGGATGTAAATATTTCCTTGGCCGTCGCCGGACAGCTGATCGCCGCTTATTCCTTGTCGTTCGCGATCGCGACGCCGCTGCTCATCGTCGCGACGAGCCGCATGGACCGCAAGCCGCTGCTGCTGTGCTCGCTGGCCGTCTTCATCGCCGGCAGTGCCTGGTCCGCCTCGAGCTCGAGCATCGAGTCGCTGATGACGGCCCGAGTCGTGCTCGGCGCCAGCTCCGGCATGTTCCTCATCGTCTCTCTCGGCATCGCCGCCAAGCTCGTTCCGGCCGACAGGCTCGGACGCGCCATCGGCACGATCATCCTCGGCTTCAGCAGCGCGATGATCCTCGGCGTGCCGCTCGGCGTCGCCATCGCCGACTGGCTGAGCTGGCAGGCGATCTTCATCCTGCTCGGCGCTCTCGCCGCAGCCGTCGGCGCCGTCATGTTCCGCCTCATGCCCGGAGTGGAGGGCGACGAGCCGGTTCCGTTGTCTCGCCAGCTGAAGCATGCGGGCAGCGCAGTCATTTTGACGGCGTTTTTGATCTCGCTGCTCCGCGAAGGAGGAAATTCCGTCTTCCTCACCTATATCTCGCCTTACCTGCAGCAGATGCTGGAGTTCCGAACGGCGGATATCGCGTTTTTGATGCTCGCTCTTGGCTTGGCCGGCGCTTTCGCCTCCCGGCTCGGCGGCGGCCTCGTCGACCGCTGGGGCGCCGCTCGTACGCTCGGAGCTTTCCTTGTCCTGCATGCGCTGAGCATGGCGCTCTTGCCGTTCTTCGCGTTTTCCACGCCGGTCGCGGTCGGACTGATCGCGATCGTGTTCATCGCCTTGTTCGCATCGGGCCCTGCCGTCCAAAGCTACATGATCCAGCAAGCGCCCAAGTCGGCCAACCTCGTGCTCAGCCTGAACACCTCCGTCATCCATCTCGGCATCGCCGGCGGCGCCGGCGCGGGAGGATGGCTGATCAATCGAACGGCCGAGGTGGAGTTCCATCCATGGCTTGCAGCATCGCTGATCACGCTCGGCTTCGCGGCCGCGCTGGCCAGCTTCGCGCTGGGGCGCAGGGCTCGAATTCGGGCGGATCGGCGAAGCGCGGCTTGAATTCAAATAAGGGCAAGGGCTTGTCCCTTTGCTGCCCTGCTTGGGTGGACGAAACAGGCGCAGCGAAAAAAGAGCCGAAGCGAGGGCAGCCTCCGCTTCGGCTCTGCTCGTCGATCTGACCTAGGGCGTGTTTGCAAACCCGCTCCGAGCCTCTCTCCCGCTTTTTCGCCCCTTGCATCCTTAGCAGGCTGCAGCACGCCCTAAGCTTTGGGCCGGGCCCGTTTCGCTCGCAGCGCCGTTCCTGCCTTGGCTGGCGGAATGCTCTGCGGATTGCGGAATACGTTTTCCGGATCGTACTTCGCCTTCACGCGGCGCAGCCGAGGGTAGTTCTTGCCGTAATAGACCGGGCCGGAAGCTTTGATGCCCTGGTCCGGGACGTTGATATAGGAGCCGACGATGTACGGCTGCAGCCTCCGGCGCGTCTTGCGGACGATCGCGATGTTTTTGGCCGCCTGGCTCGGCTGCACCCAGGAGCTGTTCCACTCCACATAAAACTTCGCATCGCGCCAGTAGAAAGCCGTCGAGCGAGGCGACGGACGGCTGACCGCTCCGCCCCAGTTGAGGAAAAAGAAGCCGGCGAACTCGCCCTCGATGTTCTCCAGGAATTCACGCATCGGCTTCAGCGCCGCGGTCGGGAACGGACGGCGGGCAAAGCCGGAGGAGAACTGGTTGCTCTCCCGATTCGTCAGCACCGGGTCCGGCGGCAGCAGGAACGTCACCGCCTCGTCATACGGCAGCAGCCGGATGATCTGGCTCGTCAGCGTTCCGATGCTCGTCAGCGGCTTCAGCAGCCTTGTCGCTGCAGTTTTGGAGCCGAGGAACAGCCCTTCCATGCTGACGTTGCCGCCCTTTTTCGGCCCGATCGACAGCTCGCTGCCGAGCCTGTCGTCCACGCTCGGCGCCCATTGCTGCCAGGCGAGAAGCACTTCCTCGAACTGCTCCCACGGCCATGTGATCCGGTAGACGGTCGCCTTCGCCGGAGCCTTGCGAACCTTGAACTTATACCGGGTGCAGATGCCGAAGTTGCCTCCCCCGCCGCCGCGCGAAGCCCATAGCAGATCCGCGTTCCGCTTCTTGCTGGCGTGGAGGATCCGCCCCTTGGCATCGATCATTTCCAGGGCGGTCAGATTGTCGCTGATAAGGCCGATCGTCCGCTGGAGCGGGCCGATGCCGCCGCCGAGTGTGATGCCTCCGATCCCGACGGACGGACTGTCGCCGAACGGAGCGATGAAGCCCCGCTTCGCCAGCGCGTGGGCGAGCCGCCCTACCCGGTTGCCGGCGCCGACGACGACGGTGCCTTTGGCTTTGTTCAGCTTGATCTCGTTCAGCTTGCTGACATCGATGACGATGCCCCCGGTTACTTGGGACAGATCGCCTTCCAGCGCATGGCGGCCGCTTCTCGCCCGGATCGGGACGTCGTTCTCCCGAGCCCATTTGATCGCGTTGGACACGTCTTTGGCCGTCCGGGCAAAGACGAACACCTTCGGAAAGCGGTCCGTGTGCGGATCCCAGTTTTTGCGCGCGGCATCATAGCCCGGTTCGCCGCGAAAAATGACTTTTCCAGTCAGCTTCGTGTTGGATTTCATGGATCCAGCTCCCATCGGGACAAGTGGGCATCTCGCCTTGACGCGGCCAGATGCCCTCTATCCTATGTGGGGCATTCGCGGACGGAATGGGCCCTTGCGGCAAGCCGGGAAGGACCGCGGAGCGTTCCTGCTACATCTCTCTATGCTCCCGCCACATTCTTCTATTCGCAACCGGCTGCGATTCTGGTTTAATCCGAATAGACGACATCATGCGGCGAGCGTTCCTCCCGATCGGATCGACGGCGCATGATAAAGAGAGGATGAAGGAAATGGATGCTAACAAGCCGCTTGGCCTGACGCCCGCTTTGGGCTGGAATTCATGGAATACGTTTACATGGGATATCAACGAGGAGCTGATCCGCAACGTCGCCGATCTATTCGTGACGGATGGCTATAAAGATGCCGGCTACGAATATATCGTCATCGACGACTGCTGGAGCTTGAAGGAACGGGATGCCGACGGCAATCTTGTGGCCGATCCGGCCAAATTCCCCAGCGGGATGAAAGCGCTGGCCGATTATATCCACGCCAAAGGCTTGAAGTTCGGCATGTATTCCTGCGTCGGCACCCACACTTGCGCCGGCTATCCGGGCAGCTTCGAGCATGAGTTCCAGGATGCGGCGCTGTTCGCCGAATGGGGCGTCGATTTCCTTAAGTACGATTACTGCTTCAAGCCCCGCCATATTTCCGGCGAGCTGATGTACAAGCGGATGAGCCTCGCCCTCAAGAACAGCGGTCGCGACATTCTCTTCTCCGCCTGCAACTGGGGCGCGGACGATGTGTACGACTGGATCCGCGAATCCGGCGCCCATACGTACCGGTCGACCGTCGACATCCGCGATTTCTGGGATTCCATCAAAGAGCTCGCCATCTCCCAGCTCGACAAGACGCCGTATACGGGACCGTTCAGCTACAACGACCTGGACATGCTCGTCGTCGGCATGAACGGCGGCAGCAACGACGCCTTCATCGGCAGCAAGATCGGCGGCTGCACCGACATCGAGTACAGGACCCACTTCGCGCTCTGGGCCATGATGGGATCCCCGCTCATGATCGGCTGCGATATCCGCAACGCGAGCGAGGCGACGAAGGACATTTTGCTGAACCGGGATCTGATCGCCATCAATCAGGACATCGAAGGGCGCGGCGCCTACCGGATCAAGCCGGAGCCGAACTGGTTCCATAACGACGAGGTGTTCATCCTCGTCAAAGTGCTGACGGACGGCGATCTGGCGATCGGCTTCTTCAACCTGAGCGACACCCAGCGCGAAGTGCCGGTGCTGTTCTGGGATCTCGGGCTGCCGCATGCAGCCGGCTTCTCCCTGTCGCTGTACGACTGCATCGAGCATGCGGAGCTGGGATCGTTCAAGGAACGTTTCGCTCCGGTCGTGCCTGCTCACGATTGCCGCGTCGTGCGCGCCAAGCTCGTCCGCTGAAATGGCCGGCCCCCGCATCTGCACCAGCTGCCGCGTGCCGCTCCAGACGGATGACGTCGCCATCTACCTGAAGCTCGTGTCCCGCTTCGCGCAGGACTTCCTCTGCATCGACTGCCTCGGCGTCAAGCTGAATTGCGGCCGCGAGCCGATCGAGAAGCTCATCCAGCATTATCGGGCTTCCGGAAAATGCTCGCTGTTTCGTTGATGGAATAGGATTTCACGACGAAAGCAATCGGGAAGAAACGGATGCATCCGTTTTAGGTTAAACTCAAGGGGATGAACCTAAAAGGAGGCCGTTTACGATGAGCATGCACCAATCGGGTCTGGATCGGGGAATCGTTCCGCATCTGTGGTTTGACAAGGAAGCGAAAGAGGCGGCAGAGCTCTACAGCAGCGTCTTTCCGGATTCCAGCATCAACAGCGTGACGCCCTTGAACGACACGCCTTCCGGCGATGCGTCCCTCGTCTCGTTCCAAGTATGGGGGCAGCCGTTCATGGCGATCTCGGCAGGACCGCATTTCAAGCTGAATCCCTCGATCTCGTTCTTTGCCAATTACGATCCGTCGCGGGAACCGAAAGCGAGGGAAATGCTTGACGAGGCATGGGAGAAGCTGGCCGAAGGAGGAACTCCTCTCATGCCGCTCGGCCCATACCCGTTCAGCGAACGGTTTGGGTGGATCCAGGACAAATTCGGCGTCAGCTGGCAGCTCATTCTGACGAATCCGGACGGGGAGCCGCGTCCGCCGATCATCCCTTCCCTGCTGTTCGTCGGCGCCAACTGCGGCAAGGCTGAGGAAGCGCGCGACTTCTATCTTTCGGTGTTCCGCGACTCGCAGCCCGGCGAGCTCGTTCGTTATGGACCCGGCATGGAGCCGGATCGCGAGGGAGACGTCATGTTCTCCGACTTCAGGCTGGGAAGCACCTGGTTCACGGCGATGGACAGCGCCCATGACCACTCGTTCCAATTCAACGAAGCGATTTCCTTCGTGGTCCGTTGCGACACCCAGGAAGAGATCGACTTCTACTGGGACAAGCTGTCCGCCGTTCCTTCAGCCGAGCAATGCGGCTGGCTCAAGGACCGCTACGGCGTGTCATGGCAGATCTGTCCCAGCGCCATGGACAAGATGATGGCCGAAGGAACGCCGGAGCAGCGGGTCCGCGTCACGAAAGCTTTCCTGAAGATGAAGAAGTTCGATCTGGCAGAGCTGGAGCAGGCTTATCGGGGAGATTGACGAGGGCAGCAGCTTTACCTGAAAAAACGCCATCCCGGTCGGGAGGGCGTTTTTTTTGGTTCAACCTGCGTCAGCTTTGTCTTTATGGACAGAGCGTCTCGCCTACCGCCGCCGGGGAGCCGGCTTAGCGTATTTTCGGCTATGGCCTCAGCTTTGCCGCTCTTTTTGGAAAGAGCGTCTCGCCCACCCGCGATAGCCGATCAGCGTCACGGCTAAAAAGACGCCGTAAATGGCGGCCGCCGCCCAAATATTCCGCGCGTCGTAGACGAGGCCGTCGCCGATGACGACAAACAGCAGCATCGACGGCACCTTTCCGAGCGCCGATGCGACGGCGTACACGCCGAACGAAACGCGGCTGAGCGCCGCATACACGTTGATGATGATCGACGGGATGACGGGAATGAGCCGTGCGAACAGGATCATCAGAAAGGCATTGCGCTCGAACAGCTGCGTCATCCGATCGAGCCGGCCATAGCGTGCCAGCATGCGCTTTCCCCAGTCCTGAAAGACGTAGCGGATGAACAGGAACATGAGCAGGGAAGCGGCGGTCGAGCCGACCCAGGTGACGATGCCGCCCTCGATCGGGCCGTATGCCGCGCCGATGACGGCGCCGACGACCGGATACGGGATGACGGGAAACAGCGCCATCCCCGTCGCTGCCAGCATGACGGGCAGGGCCGACTCCCGGCTTTCGATCCAGCCGAGGATCGGCTCATGGTACAGGTAGACGACGACCGCAATTCCGGCGTACAAAATCGTCATCGTTAGCTTTTTGATCATGGATGCGCTCTTTTCCGGTTCGTCATTAGCGTGCTTGCTTCTATGATACGGAATGGGCGGGGTGGATACAAATGCGGGGCGAGGCCGTCGATCCATGAATGGGTTTTTCTGGTTCAGATCAAGTCCCCGCTTTGGACAGAGCCTAAAAGCTCATACGAGTAGACTTTTCCTGATGGTCCAGCCGGGACAGGCCTCAGCTTTCCTTTTTGCGCGAGCTCGCGACAGTACTTGATGACGGTCTGCTTATGCAATTCCAGTTCGACTGCCGCTTGCGCCGGCCGAATGATTCGGTGATGACGGACCGCAAAAACGCATCCATTCGCGCTCTATCTTCCCATGCCGCCGATTTCCTGTTCCCGAATGATCTATGCCGGAATTCAAGTATGGGGCCAATATATTCCGTAGAACGGCCTCAATGTAAGCTGGATTTTCTTTCAACTCGTCCAATGAAATCGCGATCAAGCGGCATGAAAAGGATTGCAGGAACATTCCGCGGTTCAGGTCCATCCGATACTTCGTCCGGTCCTTGCCGTGCGAGCCATAGTCCATGATTTCGATCGCAAAGCGAAGAGTCCCCACGATCCACATGAAATCGACGAAATACGATCGCCCGCGCCAATCCATCACTTCATACTCGGGGTGCAAGTCATGAAAATGGCCCACGAGCGGCCACCATGTTTTCTCTGCAAAGAATCGATTTCCATACCCATGGCCTCGCTTCAACGCATCTTTTCGCTCCCCTTCGCGTCGATTCAAATGCCCCTTGATCCATTTTTCATGTTCAGCTTTGAAACTCATCCTTATCCACTCCCTCTGTTAGAATAAAATGAAATACGAGAAGAAAAGGCGTTCTGCCGGAGCGTTCTTCCAAGACAACGATCTAATCATATGTACCAAGATTGGAACCCCTGTCAATCCCCGCAATCTCCTCCGCACGTTTTATGACCTTATGAAGAAGGCTGATGTTCCCAAAATTCGCTTTCACGATCTGAGACATACTGTGGCTACTCTGATGCTCAGCCGCAACATCAATCCCAAGGTAGTAAAGGAAATATTGGGCCATTCCGATATTCGCGTCACATTGGATACGTATAGTCACGTACTACCTTCTGTTCATAAGGAAACGGCACAGCAGTATGGCAACATGCTCTTTGGGACGGAGCAAAAGAGCAAGGGACATGAAGTCTCATTTACCGTCCCGCCAGAGAGACTATTTGATACCGACTCTGAATCGTCAACGACGATTCAATAATTCGCTCTCAAGCTACTGACCGCCTTTCAACGTAGCTTTCGGAGCGGTACAAAATGAATCGCCCTGCCTTTAACAGAAGACAGGGCGATTCATTTTCTTAAAAAATATTGATCTGGATGAAGCGCGTTAGCTTTTGAGGTCCAAAATGCTACGTTGGAAATATCCTGCCTGCCGTAAGAAATTATTATGAACTTTGGTCTGTCAACATTGCTTCCTGCTCCAATTTAATACGTTTTTCAATCATGTAGTCGATGCAGGCTTGACAATCGTCAAGCTCTTCACGTAATTTCAAGGTGCCAAGTTTCTCAAGATATTTTGGCGTGAATGATGCTGTCAATGAAGAATGTTTTATCAACTCCGATTTATTCATACGGTAAGGAATGACATTATGCTTAATTTCCCGTCTCAATCTTGCTAACATTGAAAATCCACCATAATCGATATCGCTCCAATGATACCAGTTACAAGTGTTTGGTATGTTATTGGCAATGCTTTGTAAAAACTTCCGCTTTGCCGGACTGAATTGTCCTCCATGAAATACAACCAATTCATGCTCACTTTTTTGCTTATAGATGTAATCAATGTAATTTGCCCGATTTTCGATAGAGATCACACTTTTTATTTCAGGAGAAACGTTTAGGTGTCCTCTTTGGAAATCAGTTATGCTCACAGTCCCCCCGAAAGTTAACGGTGAAAAATCTACGGATTCATTATCAAATATGATTTTGACGTGCCCACAAAACTCCATTTGCTCAGGATATTTGGAAATCCCTACCTGTCTAAGAAGCCCCTCTTCAGATTCATCTACGGAATCCAAATATTTTGACAATATGCCAAGCAGCCGAGTTTTTACCGTCTTCTCAAATCTCTTTGAATCACCGAAACATTGTATCGAAAAAACACGCTCAAGTATTTCCACCGTGCCCAATTGTTCCACAAAGCATATTGCATGAATAAGATCTGTGCGCTCCTTTTTGTCGGCGGGCAATCTCTTTCCAATAGAGCGTCTGCTAGAAATAGCTTCATAAGCATCAGCTAGGAACTGTTTGGCCCAATCACTTTGGACAATTTCCATGGCAGCCAACAGTTCAAGACACACGTCGTCTATTTCATCACCTTTAGGCTTTCTACAAATCAAGGCATATGCTGAGGATATATTCTCAATATTTAACCACACCTTAGCAATAATGTGGTGTTCTTCTCCTCGCATCCACTGATAGGAAACGAGTTGCTCCTCATTCAAAGACAGTACCGCATTATTAATCATCGTACGTTTTTCAAATTGTTCAATATCATATTGGGGGAAATCTGTCTGCCCACCATCGTATAGATTCAATATGATTCGGCGTGAAGGCTGTTTTCTCTCAGAAAAATAACTACTGCGTTCGTATTTGTCTAGCAATGCTGCTATCAGTTGGTACCTGTACCGTTCACTCATATTCAAGGTCCTCTAGTTTTCTAGGATCAAATTTGCGAACACAAGCCTGTTTGCCTTCACGTAACACTAGTAGATTACTGTCGACGAGAGTGGCAATATCTCCAATTTTATCAGGTGGTGCAGAAATCACCACTTGGAAATTGAATTGACGTAGTAGTTCAACGCTACGTACGATACGCTCTCCGTCCATTTTAGAAAAAGCCTCATCAAACAGAATTATGCGAGATGTGTTTGCAATCTTATCCCTACCAACCCGATATAATTGAGTGAACGATGCCAATACAGCTATATAAAATGGCGTCTGCGTTTCACCGCCCGACTTTTTACCTAGCGTTTTCGAAAGACGTTGTGATTCGCCCTCACTGTTCATGACCTCCAAATCGAAAGACAAGTATGTACGGTAATCTGTAAAGGCTTGAACACGTTTTTCATAATCTTCGCGCTCCTGAGTTTTGGATCCAGTTCCTTCATTCGTTATGATGGCAAATAGTTCTGCTATCTCGTCCTTGTATTTTGTATTAAACTGATCGGATAATAGATTGTATCCACCCTCCAGAAGCATTGGATCAACGATCATATCATAATACCGCTTGTATTCAGGCTTGGGAATAATCCGGAATCGATATGTATCCTCACCAAAGGAACTTCCACTTAAAGCATTATTGAGTCCGTCAATTTGTCTTTTGGCATCATTAATGTTGTTTTGCAAGCGACTTAAAAAATCTTCTTGAAACTGCTCAAAGGCTTTGTTCCTTGTGTCCTGGATCAGTGAAAGATACTCTGGAAGCTTATTATCACTAAGCTCGAGCCACGCGTTATCGTAAACTTCGTTATGCAAGTCATTAATATTGTAACCCATAAGATACATATCGTTATATTGTCGGCGCAAGTTTCGCAACTCGTCCCATGTCGCAGTTTTGGCGTTTGTTGAGCGGTTGAGCTCTCGCGGAAAAGCCCTTTCAATATCGATAGCGTTGCCTCTACTAAGTAGCTCACGTTCATACCTCATTACCCCTGTATTTTCCAGCCACTCCATTTCGAATTTTTCGGATAACTGCTTTTCCATGGCGTTGAGTTCTTCGGACAATTTCGGTATCGTTTCGTCTTTGCATACTCGCAAGCGTTCTTTGATGGTGCTGCAATGGTCTTTATATCCATCAATTTCTTCACGCAACTTATTCAACATTTGATCTAAGCCTCGAATACGCTCCTGTAGGGCTTCAACAACGCTCTTATCAACGGAATTCAAATCGTGTTTCAATTGGGTAATATCCCGCTCAATCTCCGGAATCAACCCGACATTTTTCGCGGCTGATACTATTTGTCCTACTTCTGATGTGCTTATGGACATTAGGCTGCTACCCAGTTGAAAGGCAGTCTTGATGGAAGAGCAGATGCCTATTTTATCGGTTAGTTCTGCTATCTCTATTCTCACATCTTCCAATCGTTGCCGAATCGCGCCTTGACCTATAGCTGGTTTCGCCCATCTTTCAGGATTCATAGCTCTTACAACGAAATTCTGATAAATCATGCCTTCGTCAGTAATTGATGTTCGATGACGACGCAAGTCACCGACGCGATCACACTTTTTCACACGGCCAAGAGTATAATCCAAAAATAGTCGCACATTGGCATCATTGGTGTCGAGTTCTTCTGCTAAGCTACCGGGGTCCGCAGTAGGATTTATTTTCTTAATACTTTCAATATCTACAATTCCGGTACCATAAATACTACGCTTTCGTTTGATTTCGTCATACACATGTAGCGCAGTATCGAAATGTTCTGGAGGGACTATAAGATAAAATTTTTGCGTATGAAGATACCCTTCTATGACATTACGCCAGCGATTATTCCTTATTTCCGCCGCTTCCGCCACGATTACGACTTTGACACTTGTCCCCGTTTTAGCACGTAAACGACCTGATACCGCTTCTTTGAGATCCAAGACATCTCGTGGAAAGCGATAAACACCACTCTCAAGGGATTGTAGTTCTGTCTGTAATATTTTACGTTCATCAGCAATCTTCTGCTGTTCCTCAGAAAACCGGGAAACGAGTCCACCGGACTCTATTCGCATTGCATCCGCAGTTTGTGCGATGCGGATAAGCCCATCCTCACCAACTGACAAAATAGCTTCAGCATCACTATTACCGATTGTGTCAAAATTGACGAAGAATTCTTGACCTTCAGCAACCAAATCATGAATACGAGTAGTCAATAGAGGGTTTAGAGAAGAAATATCGATTTCATCTATCTTCCGGATCATTCCACCCAAATTAATACGCCACGACGCCACGCTTTTTGTAAGCATTGCCGAGGTCCTGTCATATTCCTTCTGTAATTCGTCTTTTCGTAGTTCTTTTTCTTCAATCTGCCCCTGAAGGTGTTTCAGGGTTTGAGTCTGCTCATTATTCAGATACTGGGCTTGTAAAATATCACGTTTTTCCTGCATTTCTATTTGCCGTTCATTTTCCACTTCCAATTTACCGTTCAGAGTGAATACCTGCGCTGTATATTCTATTGCCTTTTTCTTTTCAACTTCTAAGTCCATCGTTTTGATATCAGCCCGAGCACGGTCCACTAAATAAGAATAGAGCATTTCATTTTGTTGGTGAGTTACAAAACTCTGATGAGAAGTAACGATTTGATCAAGCAAGGCAATACGATCCTTAAGTACATCAGCTTCTTGTTCCAATCTTTTATAGCTTCTAATATTCTCTTGCATTCGGCTGACATCGACTGTTTGTTGCGTATCGCATACGAATTCTGAAATAAACTGCTGGATGTCCACATCCGGATTAAATGAAACAGCTTTTTTCAATAATTGCCCGAAACGATCACGCAATCCCCCGAGCTTTCCATACAGATCATTCCTGAAATCCCGGTTTACATCAGTGGTATAGCTATGTCCTGTATAACTTTCTTTGATATAAGCCCTAAGTGCTGTAATATCCATTGGCTTACGGTTAACGACGAGAGCATTGGACGGTATGGATCCATCAAATCGGAAGAACAGTTTTTGCATGTCGTTTTCCGAGTAGGTATCAAAGCAACACCCGGCAGTAAAATATTTCTTCTTTTCCTCATCATAAAACTCTATGGCAATGTAACTTGTAAACCGACCGTCTCGCAGGTATTTGAAACCAGCGTTCTCATCGTCCCCCAATTCTCCACGCAAATATCCGCTCAAGGTTCGATTCCCGCGTCCGCTAGCAGCTTTGTTGAAGAAACTGCCACTCGTATCGGCCAATAGCAATAACTGAAGCGCATCCATGATTGTGGATTTTCCAGAGGCATTTTTTCCGGTCAGAAAATTCACTTTATCAAACTCAATCATTTCATGGACAAAATAGTGCCAATGAATCAGCAGTAGTTTAGTCATCCGTTTCATTTCGCATCCTCCAGTCCCGGCTCCGTCTTGTCGACATCATCTTTGCGAAGTTCCTCTAATTCTGCCATCATATCATTAATTCCCTGATTAGAGACAATAGACAAAATGGAAGGAAGAATGAGAACTTGGTTTCCTTCACTGTTCCATGCAGAAGTATCCATTTTCTGTATGATGTTATGATGAGCAAGTGTTCTCTGAGCATCCATCCGTTCTTTTTGAGTCGTTTTCCCTTTTTCCAGAAGCCCAAGCATCTGCATCTTCTCTACGATTGCCTGAGTATCCGTTTTCACAGTGTGGAAGCTGCTCGCTTGTTCTCGTTCTTCCTCATAAATGAGACGACATGTATATAGAAAGAGTGTGGTGAATCGATCGATTCTAAAGCGATTATGGTCGTAAATGTTGATTAAAGACATAATGCCGTAATGATCATCTTTCTCAAGACGCCAACCCGTGACAGCAAAGTAATCCCGTAAGACTCCAAAAAAACGTGACGCATTCTGGTAATCATAGCTAGGCAATGTCATTTGCTGCGATGGCTGATATTCATATCGCACCATATAAGTGTGGGATAGCAGATAATTCGCAAGTCGTCTAAACTCGCCCTTCTCGTAACTAGTAAGTGCTTCATATTTCTCACTCCACAAGATGCTTTGCCACCTTTCTGCTGATTGTCAGATTCGGAATGGTGTATCCATTTTTCTCATGGCGCCCTTCCTTCATTTGAACCTTATATGTCATACCACGTTCATTAGCGCGGACAATAGCTAAAATCAGTAAAATAAAATCGGTATCATTATCCACTGGAATCGTCTCACTGCTGACCTCGCTGTTACCCGAAGCAAATAGGCTATCTACATAGGCTCGTATTCTTGCTATAGGATACCCCTTTTTAATTTGTTGCAACATGCCAGCCATTGCCGAATCGGAGAAAGTTTGATTATCCGATATTTCTAGAGGGTTTAAATTAACTCTCCGACTGCGTACATTTTTATGATAAAGAGATTTTCCATCTAAAAATTCTTGTCGATTAACTCGAACATTTCTTTCAAGCATCTCTCCAATTTTACTTCTTGCTGTATTCGTGGACTGTGCATATCCCTTCAACAATTCAACTAATTTTCCCTTGATACTTTGGTCGGCAGTCATCAAATACTGGATTTTGTCTATGGAGCTTTTGGTATAGGTACTGTGCTTTCTATCGATTTCGTTTACAATACCACCTACAGACTGATATACATCCAAAACATAATCAATCAACGTTATAATTTCCTGACTAGCTTCTTCGTGACTTTCATATTTTCGTATAGTCATAGCTCTTGAACGCATGTTATCCATAAGTTCCTCATCCGCAAGAACATCTGACAAAATCCCTTGAATTGGAGCCATATACCTATGAATAGAATCCATCGTTTTGATAGGATGATAGATACGATCGGACATCCGTTTATACTCTTCGAAATGATTTTTCAAGAGTATGTTCACATCGCTCTGCTCTTGGATCCGCCGCAAATAACTTCGAATACCATGATAGAGACTTTTCAATTCGAATGTAAGCCGCTCTGTATTTGCCTTCGCCGATAAAACCGCCTCGTACATTTGCCCGCGGTGTTCTTCTTTTGCTTGTTTAAGACTAGAGTAAGTGGCAAAAACGAGAGAGTTATACTCGTGTAACGTGTGGTCGTTCAGTTCACTTAAAAGTTTCATTACTTGAATGGCATAATCTCGCGGCGTAATTATCTCGATGAATGATCCGTCCAGAAACTCTTTATCAACCCAGCCCGTTTTTACCAACCGATTCAAGATCAAACGCGCCTTAACATTTGGTGTTAAACTACCCTCAGTAGCATCGTCATCTGCTTCAGGTGTAAACTCCTTATCTTCAATCTGTGCAATTAAAGAAGTTAAATAGTCATCCACGCGTATATTGAGTTCATATTTAAACATCTGATGTAAAAGCATGATCGCATCAAGATATATTTCTTTGTTTCCAGATGAAAGCACGGAAAAAAAGCTTCCGGGAATAGTGGCAAATAGGCTCATTTTTATACCTGCCTTCTTATACATGGTATAGATACAGCATGAATTAATTTCTTTTATGCCATACCATTTTTCATACATTCAGAAATTTCATCCAACGAAAAAGATGAGTATATAAATTAAAGTTTTCGACAAAAAATGAGGAAATTCCTTCCTAATGACAAGAATTTCTATAAGTTACCCATCCGATTGTAACTAGCCATTTTAGGCATAGTGGGCTACGAATGAAGCCGAGACGCTTTCATACTATTTAAAATGTTGAATCTCACTGCAATTAGCTGACCGCCTTTCATCCAAGTGTTGATATTTATCATAAAAGTCGCCCTGCCCTTATGAAAAGGACAAGGCGATTTTTTTTATCGAGGGATACGATGCTCTGGAATTCTCACAAGAAATTCGAAAATCCTGATTTTACACCAAAAAAATCGTCAGCGTGACCAAACGTGTGACCACGACCCAAAATCAGCTCCGTTTCGGGCATAGAAAAAACCGCCAAACACCCGGAATCCCTTGTGTTTAGCGGTTTTCTTTTGTATGGAGCCTAGGGGGATCGAACCCCTGACCTCATCGCTGCCAGCGATGCGCTCTCCCAGCTGAGCTAAGGCCCCGTATGATCATGTCGTATGTATGTCATCTGCTTCGTTAGAAGAAGATTTGCTTACCGCGACAAGAAAGAATATACCATGCTACCGAATAAAGTGTCAACACTTTATTCAATATTCTTTTCACCGCTCCGTGCGATGTGTCCAGCTGCTGCGTCATCCACTGGCTTTTCCGGCGAATGCCAGTTGCAATCCGCTAAAAAATGTTCTAACCTATTAATTGTTAAGACCTTTTAACTATTATTGAAATGAACCTATTCGACATGCGAGGTGAATGCCGCTGAACCCTCAGCATCCCCTCTCCCGACTGGTCGGAGAGTACATGCAGACGCTCGTCGAGCGCTTTACCAAGCTGCAGGACCCCGCCTTGTCGGCGCCGCAGTATTCCATCCTGCAGACGCTCGCCCGCGAAGGCCGCAAAACCTCGTCCGAGCTGGCCGCCCGCCTCGAGGTGACGCCCTCCGCCGTGACGAACCTCAGCACGAAGCTCGTGCAAAAGGGATACGTCGAACGGATCGTCTCCGAGCAGGATCGCCGGATCATGTTTCTGCAGATTACGGAATCCGGCATGGCAGCCGAAAAAGGACTGCTGGACCGATTCGAAGAGCTGATGGACGGAGCCTGGGAAAGCTTCACCGAAGAGGAGCGGAAGCTGCTCGAACGCTCCTATCGCCATCTGATCGACCACCTGCGGCAAGAAAAGAACTCCACCGGGACATCTTAGCATGGGCAGCATCCAGCATCCCAATTCATCGAATGCGGAGGAATCAACTATGGATCGACTCAAAGGAAAAGTCGCGATCGTAACCGGCGCAGCCGGAGGCATGGGCAAGGCGGACGCGCTGCTGTTCGCCAAGGAAGGCGCGAAGGTCGTCGTCACGGATTTGCAGGAGGACAAGCTCCAAGCCGTCGTCGAAGAAATCAAGGCGGCCGGCGGCGAGGCCGCAGGCTTCAAGCATAACGTCGCCTCCGAAGAGGACTGGCAGCGCGTCGTTTCCGAAGCGAAGAACGCTTTCGGCAAGATCGACATCCTCGTCAACAACGCCGGCATCTCGGACGCCACTCCGTTCATGGACCAGACGGTCGACAACTGGGAGCGCGTCATGAAGATCAACGTCACGAGCATCTTCCTCGGCCAAAAATACGTCATCCCGCATATGATCGAAGCCGGCGGCGGCTCGATCATCAACATCTCTTCGATCGCCGGCCTGACCGGCGGCAGCGGCACCGGACCCTATACGGCCAGCAAAGGCGCCGTCCGCCTGCTGACGAAGGCGACTGCGGTCGATTATGCGAAGCACAACATCCGCTGCAACTCGATCCATCCGGGCTTCATCGAGACCCCGATGACGGTCGACATGTTCAAGGATCCGCAAATGGTGCAGTGGTTCCAGATGCAGACGCCGCTGCCGCGTCTCGGCAAAGCGGAGGACATCGCGAACGGGGTGCTGTTCCTCGCCTCCGACGAGTCCTCCTATATTACCGGCGTGGAGCTGCCGATCGACGGCGGCTACTACGCGAAGTAATCCTGCCTGCCGCGGCTGACTGCCGCCTTGTAGCGGCTGCTGCCTCATAGCGGCCGGCGCTGCTCCGGCCCCCTGCCACGCGGACTAGCTGCGCGGACAAGCCGCGCCAAAAAGCCCGAGCCGCTTCGCAGCATGCGAAGCGGCTCGGGCTTTGGGCCGTCCATCGGATGCCAAGCTTGTTCCGTCTCAGCCTTCGACTGGATTTTTGGACAGCAGGCTCGACAGTTCCTTCATGAACATGTCGATATCCTTGAACTGGCGGTAAACGGAGGCGAAGCGCACGTAGGCGACCTCGTCCACCGGATAAAGCTGCTGCATGACGAGCTCGCCGATCGCCCGGCTGTCGATCTCGGCCTGGGCTGTCGTCCGCAGCTCCTTTTCGACCTCGGAGACGATCTCCTCGAGACGCTCGACCGGCACCGGACGCTTCTCGCAGGCGCGGATGAGGCCGCGCAAGATCTTGTCGCGGCTGAACTCCTCGCGGCTGCCGTCCTTCTTGATGACGATCAGCGGCGTTTCCTCGATCATCTCGAACGTCGTGAAACGGCGGCTGCACTTCTCGCATTCGCGGCGGCGGCGGATGGACTTGTCCCCGTTGGCGGGACGCGAATCCAGCACCTTCGTGCCGTTATGCTCGCAATAGGGGCATTTCATCGTTGGTCCTCCCTTTCCTCGGCTGGTTGCGCGGAGGCAAACCCGCTTCCCGCATGGACTTGCGGGCGTTTGTACAAATTTATCTTCTCCTTGCGTATGAAGCCGGCATTTCGGCACATAATACTTTTACCAACCGCGAGGAGGTGAAACGACAATGGCACAGAACAACGGCAGCAACAAGCTGGTCGTAACGGGTTCCCACGCAGCCCTGGACCAAATGAAGTACGAAGTTGCTCAAGAGCTCGGCATCGCCATCCCGCAGGACGGCTACTACGGCAACTTCACGACGTATGACGCAGGTTCCCTCGGTGGCTACATCACGAAACGCCTCGTAACCATCGGCGAGCAATCCCTCGCAGGTCAATATAAATAATTGACCTCATACCGAAAGGCCCGGAGACGCTCCCGCAGCGGACGCTCCGGGCCTTTTTCCTTCTCTCCCCCATTATACATAACGGGACCATTCGGGATAAAGGCTTTTGTACTTTTTGTAGTAATAATTGACTCTTTGCACATAATGACGAGTCTCTCCGTACGGCACCTGATCGAGCCGCGCCATCGTTCCGTCCCAGCGGCCTTCCTTGAGCCATTGGCCGACCTTGCCCGGACCGGCATTGTAGGCCGCGACCGATGCCGCCTGGTTGCCCTTGAACTGGTCCTGCAGCGAATGCACGTACCAGGAGCCGGCGCGGATGTTCTCCTCCACGCCGATCATGACCGTCTCGCGCGACATCGACTTGAATTTCGCCGTGTCGATGATCCATTCGGCCGTATCGGGCATGAGCTGCATGACGCCGCCTGCGCCCTTGCGCGACACCTTGTCCGTGCGGAAGTTGGACTCGACCCGGATGATCGCCGCGATCAGATAAGGATCGACCTGCTGCTCGGCGGCCGCCTGCTCGATGCTGTCCTTGAAGGCGATCGGATACATCAAGCGGCCGAGCCAGTCGGACTTCAAAAACAGCAGGGCGATGAAGCCGGCCAGCACGATCAGCAGCACCCGCTTGCGGACGAGCCAGCCCCAGCTCATGAGATCCCCCGCTCAGCCAGGAATCGCTCCGCCTGCCGCATCGTCTCTTGCTCGCTGCCGCCGTTGTCGATGACCCAGTCCGCACGCCGCTTCTTCTCCTCGAGGTCGAGCTGCAGCCCGATGCGCCGCCGCGCCTCCGTCTCGTCCATGCCGCTGCGCTTGATCAGCCGCTCGAGCTGGACATCGGCCGGCACGTAGACGACGAGCACGCCGTCATAAGCCGCGTCCTGTCCCGTCTCGTACAGCAGCGGGATGTCCGCGACGACGAGCCTCTCCGGCCGCTCCCGCTCCGCCTGCTCCATCTCGGCTTGCATATGCCGCCGGATCGCCGGATGCAGGATGCCCTCCAGCTGCCGGAGCTTGTCCGGCTGGCCGAAGACGATGCGGCCGAGCGCAGGCCGGTCGAGCCGGCCGTCTGGCTGCAGCACGCCCTCGCCGAATGCGGCGGCGATCGCCGCGAGCGCGGGCTCTCCCGGCTCGACGACGGCGCGTGCCGCCTCGTCGGCGTCCGATACGAAGACGCCTTTCTCCCTCAGCATGCGGGAGACGGTGCTTTTGCCGCTGGCGATGCCGCCTGTAAGGCCGATTCTCATGCGAGGTCCTCCTCCCTGTTTGCTTGTCCCGGATCTGGCCGGGCAGCGGATAAAATCCAAAATCCCCCCGTCGCGGGAGGGATCGATGTCAGTCTGGATCACGGGGCGGGCGTCGGCTCGAAAGCCGGCGTCACCAAAGCTTGCCGAGGCCGATCAGCAGCAGCAGCGTGCCCGGCAGCACGCTCAGCAGCTTCATGCGCTTGCCTCCGGAAAATCGGAAGCCGAAGCGCAGGCCGGCCGCCAGGAACAGGCCGCTGGCCAGCATGATGCTGAGCGCCGTCAGCCACGGCTCGAGGCCGACCATCGCCGCGCCGAGCCCCGCTCCGAACGCGTCGAGCGACAGCGCCGAGCCGAGCAGCAGCGCTTCGCCGGCGCTGATGCTGCCGGAGCTGTCGACATCCGCCGTCTGCGGCGAACGCAGAATCTGGATGACGATGCCGAGCTTCTTGATCTCGAGCGTCAGGACGGCGATCGACGGCACGGCGAGCTCGGCGGCGGCGCCCGAGCCGGAGCCGGCGGAAATCGCCGCAGCGGAGCCGCCGGCTCCCGCGGCAGAAGCGGCGCCCGCATGGCTGCCGTCTGGCGAAGCGGCAGCCTCGCCCTTTCGCTGCTCCTCGCCAGCCTCCGCCTCGGCGGATGTCCGCTTGGGGCGCAGCTGCTGGAACAGCGTGAAGCATCCGATGCCGATCAGGATGAGCGCGCCGATGCGCCTTGCGTCATCGGGGTCGACGAATCCCGTCAGCCAGGCTCCGACTTTCATGCTGAGCAGGATGACGACGCCCGAGCATCCCGTTATGATGAGCACGGACAGCAGCGGGATGCGGATTCGCCTCAGTCCGTACGTGATTCCGACTCCGAATCCGTCTACGCTGACGGCAAAGGACAGCAGCAGCAGCGGCAGCAGATGGGAAAGCATAGCCGAACAGTCCTCCCTGCGAATGGCTTTGCTCCATCCTATGCAGGGGCTGGGCATCTGTTCCTATCCGGCCGCCGATGCAGGCTTCGCCGCAGCGGACGGCAGCCGCTCGAAGCTAGCGGATCGCTGCCTCGGAGCGCTTGCGGCGCACGCTCGGCAGCGGCTGGCAGGCCGCGCAGAAATGGGTGCCTCGGCCGCCGACGACCGTCTTGACGATCGGCGCCCCGCAGCCCGAGCAGGGCTCGTTCTTGCGGCCGTAGACGAGCAGCTCATGCTGGAAGCGGCCTGCGTCGCCCTGGCCGTTGACATACGACTTGACCGACGAGCCGCCCGCCGCCACGGCGCGCTCCAGCGTCGCCCGGATCGAAGCATGCAGCTTGCGCCACTGCTCCGGCTTCAGCCGGTCGGCCGTCGTCTCGGGATGGATGCCCGCGAGATGCAGCGCCTCATCGACATAAATATTGCCAAGCCCGACGATGTATGCCTGGTTGAGCAGCAGCGGCTTGATCATCGTCGTGCGCTTCGCCAGCAGCCCGCGCAGCGCTTCGAGCGTGAACGTCTCCTCAAGCGGCTCCAGCCCGAGCTTCGCGAGCGGCGGCTGCGCGAACTCCTCGCCCGGCTCGAACAGATGCATCGTGCCGAACTGGCGCACGTCCTGGTAGCGCAGCTCGGTGCCGTCGGTGAAGCGGAAGCGCACATGCGTATGCTTGGCCACCGGCTCGCCGGCGTCATAAAGGCCGTAGCGGCCTTCCATGCGCAGATGCGAGACGAGCACGAGCCCGTCGAGCACGATGCGGATGAATTTGCCGCGGCGCTCGACGGTTTGGATCGTATGCCCGGCCAGGGCGGCGGCGAACGCCTCCGGCTCCTGCGGGCGCTGTATGATGCGCGGCAAGCTGACGACGACGCTCTCGATCGTCTTGCCCGCCGCGATGAGGGTGAGCGTTCGGGTTACAGTTTCTACCTCCGGCAGTTCCGGCATGGGGATCAGCACCTTTCTCTATCCTCACCATTATAACGGAGATAAGCGCTTCCTGCATGCCCAGCGAGCTGGGAAAACAACCAAGCCGCCTCCCCCGCCTCGCGGGAAAGGCGGCTGAAGGCCGTCCGTTACTTCGCTTCGTACCAGTTCGCTCCGTAGCTGACGTCCGCGCGCAGCGGCACGCTCAGCTCCAGGGCGCTCTCCATCACTTCGGGGACGAGCGCCTTCATCGTCTCGAGCTCCTCGGGATGCACCTCGAAGACCAGTTCGTCATGCACCTGCAGCAGCATGCGCGAGCGCAGTCCCTCGGCGCGCATCCGCTCCTGCATCTTGACCATCGCCAGCTTGATGATGTCGGCGGCCGTGCCCTGGATCGGCGTATTCATCGCCGTGCGCTCCGCGAACGAGCGCAGGTTGAAGTTCGACGCCTTGATCTCCGGCAGGTAGCGCCTGCGCTCCAGCAGCGTCGTCACATAGCCGTCGCGGCGCGCCTGCTGCACGATGTCGTCCATGTACTTGCGCACGCCCTGGAACGCCTCGAAATACTGATCGATGAAGCGCGCCGCCTCCTTGCGCGTGATGCCGAGGTTCTGCGAGAGGCCGAAGTCGCTGATGCCGTACACGATGCCGAAGTTGACCGCCTTGGCGGAGCGGCGCATGTTCGCGTCCACGTCCGCCTGCGCCACGCCGAACACGTCCATCGCCGTCTTCGTATGCACATCCAGATCCTGCGTGAACGCCTCGCTCAGTCCCTCGTCGCCCGAGATATGCGCGAGCACGCGCAGCTCGATCTGCGAGTAGTCGGCCGCGAGGATGAGCCAGTCCGGCTCGGACGGCACGAACGCCTTGCGGATCTTGCGCCCTTCCTCCAGACGGATCGGGATGTTCTGCAGGTTCGGGAACTGGCTGCTCAGCCGGCCCGTCGCCGCGATCGTCTGGCGGTAGTACGTGTGGATCTTGCCGCTGTCCGGACGGATCTCCTTGAGCAGCCCCTCCACGTAGGTCGACTGCAGCTTGTGCAGCTGGCGGAAGTGCAGGATGAGCGGGATGATCTCGTGGTACGGCTCCAGCTTCTCCAGCACGTCGGCGTCGGTCGAGTACCCGGTCTTCGTTTTTTTCATGACGGGCAGCCCGAGCTTGTCGAAAAGGATCTCGCCCAGCTGCTTGGGCGAGTTGATGTTGAACTCCTGGCCGGCGTGGCGGTAGATCGCCTCCATGTCGGCCTTGATGCCTGTCTCCAGCTCCGCTCCGAGCTGGCGGATCGTCTCCGCGTCGACGGAGATGCCTTGGCGCTCCATGTCGGCGAGCACGCCGGACAGCGGCTGCTCCAGCTCGTAGTAGAGCCGGTGCATGCCCGTCTCCTCCAGCTGGGCCATCTGCAGCGGCGCGGCCGCGCGCACGGCGTCGGCCTTGACCGCCAGCTGCGCGTACAGAGCCTCCTTGTCCGGCACCTTGAACTTCGCGCCCTTGCCGTAGACCGACTCGTCGGTCGGCACCGACGGCAGGCCGAGGCGCGCCGCGATGCCGCTGACGCTCTGGTCCGTCGCGGTTGGGTCGAGCAGGTAGGCGGCCAGCACGATGTCGAACGCTCCGCCCTGCAGATGCACGCCGAGGCTGGCGCTGAGCGCCAGCTCCGCGCGGTGCAGGTCGCAGCCGGTCTTCGGCGCGGAAGCATCGGCGAGCCACGCCTTGAACTCGGCGGCATCGCCGCTCGCCAGCCATTCGCCGGACATCGCATAGACGGCGTCCTCGGCCGCGTAGGCGGCTCCGATCAGCTCGGCGTGATGCGGGTTGTCGCCGATCGCCTCGAGGTAGAACGCGCCCGGAGCGCGGAGCGCCTGCTCGAGCGCCTCGCGCGCGGCGGTGTCGCCGATCTCGACCGGCCGGACGTCGAGCTCCTTTTGCGGCTCGGCCGATACGGGGGCTGCGGCGCCGAGGCCGAGCCGCTCGATGAGCGACTTGAACTCCAGCTTGCCGAACGCCGCGGCCAGCGTCGACGGCTCGTATCCTTTGTAGGCAAAATCGCCCGTCTCGCCGGCAAGCGGCACCTCGCGGAAGATCGTCGCCAGACGCTTGCTCAGCCGCGCCGACTCCTGATGCTCCTCGACGCGCTCCTTGAGCTTGCCCTTGAGCTCGCCGGAGCGCTCAATCACCGCCTCGACGGTGCCGTATTCATGCAGCAGCTTGAGCGCGGTCTTCTCCCCGACGCCGGGGATGCCGGGAATGTTGTCGGACGTGTCGCCCATGAGCCCCTTGAGGTCGATGATCTGCGCCGGCTCGAGGCCGTAGCGCTCGCGCACCGCCGCCGGATCGTACAGCTCGATCTCGCTCACGCCCTTGCGCGTGACGGCGATCGACACCCGCTCCGAAGCGAGCTGCAGCATGTCCTTGTCGCCGCTGACGACGATCGCCTGCACGCCCTGCTCGTCCGCCATGCGGGTGAGCGTGCCGATGATGTCGTCCGCCTCGTAGCCCGAGAGCTCGAACTGGCGGATGCCGAACGCCTGCACGACCTCCTTGATGAGCGGGAACTGCTCGGACAGCTCGGACGGCGTCTTGTCGCGGGTTCCTTTGTAGTCGGCGAAGCTTTCCGTGCGGAACGTCACCTTGCCCGCGTCGAAGGCGACCAGCACATGGGTCGGCTTGTGCTCCTCGAGCACCTTGAGCAGCATCGTCGTGAAGCCGAAGACGGCGTTCGTATGCAATCCAGCCGCGTTGGTGAGCGGCGGCATGGCAAAAAACGCCCGGTAGGCGATGCTGTTGCCGTCGATCAAAATCCACTTGTCCATATCAGGGCACCTCGTCGTCGTTATGATTGCTTCTACTATACCACACTCCGCTGGAAAACCTTGAAACCTTAGCGCTCAAATGTTCGTATCCAAAGAAAATATCAAACGAAAGCGAGGCATGGCTATTGATGGCAGGCATCGGCATCATCGGCGTCCTTTTCTTGCTTATTGCGCTCGGACTGTTCGTGCTTCACATCGCGCTCTGCGTATGGGCGTACCGAGACGCCCGCGACCGCGGCTACAGCAGCGAGTTCGCGCTGCTCGTGCTCCTGGCGCTGCTGTTCTTCCCGGTCGTCGGGCTGATCGTCTACCTGATCATCCGCGAGGATCGGCGCGGGAATCGGCTTCGCTGAATGGCAAAAAGGCATGGCTCCGGCGATCCGGAGGCCATGCCTTTTTCGTGCTTGCTCTAGCCTTGCTCTGCCGCTGCCGCCGCCGGCAGATGCGAAGCCGCGACGCGGTAGATCGTCACGCGGTTGCCGACGATCGGTCCCGCGCCTTCGCCGGCAGCAGCCGGACGGCCGTGCGCGCCGTGGCCATGGGCTTGACCGTGGCCGCCATGTCCGTGAGCCGGCTTTTCAGCCGCCTCGCCTTCGGCCTGCTGCTCCTGCCGCTTCGCATGCGCGCCGCGGAACGAGTCGCTCGACGCCCAGGCCTCGAAGTCGGCTTTGGCTCTCCAGGTCGTGCAGACGCGGATTTCCTCTTCGCCTTCGTTCTCGCTTTTGCCATGCAGCACGTCCATCCGGATGAAGCCTTCGAACGTGTGCACCTGCTTCGGCTTCGCGAACCGCTCCAGCACCGCCTCGGCGAATCCGGCCTTGACGACGATCCGGTTCTCGACGAGCACCGGGCCGGCGGGCTCTTCCTTCGCTTCTCCCAGCTTTTCCTTCAAATAAGCCACGACCTCTTGCGCGTCCGGCCCGCCCATCAGGGCGTGCTGCAGCAGCGTGATGCCATGCGGTCCCTTGGCATGCAGCTGAGACGGATGGCGCTCGATGACCGAGCGGACGAGCTCCAGCTCGCCGAGCATCGCCGCGCCGAACAGATCCAGACGCGCTCCCTGCTCGAGCAGCCAGTTCAGAATATCCTTGCGGCCGACGTGAGCGGCCGCTCCGGCCGCCGTCTCCCAATCGCCGCCGCCCCAGTTCATAGCGGCATGCAGCAGTCCCGGCTCTTCTTGCAGCAGCTGCTGCACGCGCTCCAGATCGCTATGGGCCGAGCCGACGAAGGCGCGTACCAGTTCTGGATTCAATGCTTGCTCAGACATTTGTCATCTCTCCCGTTTCCTGTGGTTGAATCGCTTCATGGCTCGAATCCGCGCTTGCGGATTCGGCCGGCGCCGCCAGCCGGCGTGCCGTTGTCGCACGCCGCGCCTGGAAGCTCGGCACGCCTTCGTCGGTCCGGATGCTGCCCTCGACGCCGAATACGTCGCGGAAAAACGCATGCGTAAACAGCTCGGCGGGCCGGCCCTGAGCGGCGACTCGGCCGTCCTTGACGGCAACGAGCCTGTCGCAGTAGCGGGCGGCTTGATTGAGGTCATGCAGCACGGTCACGACGGTCATTCCCTGCTCGCGGTTCAGCCTTTGGACAAGCTCCATCAGCTCGAGCTGATGGGCGATGTCCAGATACGTAGCCGGCTCGTCGAGCAGCAGCACCGAAGGCGTCTGCGCGATCGCCATCGCGAGCCAGGCGCGCTGGCGCTCCCCGCCTGACAGCGCAGGCAGCGGCCGATGCTGCAGCTCCTGCAGCGAGGCCGCCGCGATCGCCCAGTCGACGATGCTCTCATGCTCTTCGGCGCTTCCATCCTGGTACCATTTCAAATGCGGGTGGCGTCCCTTGCGCACCAGCTCGCGCACGGTCAGCTCCAATCCCGACTCCTGGGCTTGCGCCAGCATCGCGATTTGTCGCGCCACGGCTTTGGGCGGAATCGCCGCCAGATCTTTGCCGTCAAGCAGCGCCGATCCGCCGCGCGGCTTCATCAAGCGGGCAAGCATCCGCAGCACGGTCGACTTGCCCGAGCCGTTCGGGCCGATGATGCCGACCCACTCGCCTTTGACGATGTCGATGTCGACGCCGTGCACGACAAGCCGGTCGCCGTAGCCGTGCACGAGCGCTTCTCCGGTCAGACGGCTCATCGTTTCGCCCCCTTTCGCAGCAGATAAAGGAAGAACGGAGCTCCGAGCAGCGCCAGCAGGATGCCGACCGGGAACTCGATCGGATCGAACAGCGTGCGCGCCGCCGTATCGGCCAGCGTGACGAGCGCCGCGCCGCCGAGCGCGGACGCCGGCATGAGAACGCGGTAGTCCGAGCCGACAAGCATGCGGACGATATGCGGCACGACAAGGCCGACGAAGCCGACCATGCCGGCCTGGCTGATCGCCGCGCCGGCGAGGAATGCCGCGACGCCGACGATGATGAGGCGGTACAGCTCGACGCGCACGCCGAGCAGCTTGGCCGCGTCGTCACCGAGCGCCAGCAGGTTCGCCGGCTTGATCAGCAGCAGCGCCGCCGCAAGTCCGGCCAGCGCGTAAGGCAGCAGCGCGTCGGCATGCGGCCAGCTGCGGCCGTTCAGGCTGCCGCTCATCCACGGCAGCACCGATTGCACCTTTTCGCTGTTGAGGATCATGAGCGCCGACATCGCTGCGCCGAGCAGCGAGTTGACCGCGACGCCGGCGAGGATGAGCCTCACCGGAGATGCTCCGCCCTTCCAGGCGAGCCCGTAGATGACCGCGCTGGCCGCCAAGGCGCCGATGAACGCCGCCGCGGGCAGCAGCGCGATCTGCGCCGGGAACAGGATCATGATGGCGACAGCGGCGATGCCTCCGCCCGACGAGACGCCGATGATGCCGGGATCGGCAAGCGGATTGCGGAATACGCCTTGCAGCAGAGCGCCGGAAAGGCCGAGCGCGCCGCCGACCATAAGGCCGGTCAGCACGCGCGGCAGACGCAGGTTCCAAACGATTTGCCACGCCTCGGTGTCGGAGCGCCCGAGGAGCGAGGCCCACACGTCGGCGATCGGAATCCGGATCGATCCGAGCGCGAGACCGCAGACGACGCTGGCGACGACGAGCGCCGCCGCGCCGACGAGCACGGCCGCATGCCGCGCCGACGCCGGGCGCCTCGCCCGCTTGACGTCAGCCGGCGACAGGACGGCCGCCATGTCAGTTCACCTGCAGGAGCAGCTTGTTGATCGTCTTGATCGCCTCTGGAGCGCGCAGGCCCGGGTTGGCGGCGAACAGGTTCTGCGGCAGGATCTCGAACTGGTCGTCCTTGATCGCCGACAGGTTGTTCCAGGCCGGATTCGACTCGAACTGCTTTTTGAACGCCGACTTGACTTCTGCGGCGTCGCCATGGGCGATGAGCAGGATCAGGTCCGGGTTGGCCGCGACGATGCGCTCCATGCTGAGCTCGGCGTATTGCGGCATCGTGTCCATTTTCGGGAACTTGGACGCTACGTTCTCGCCGCCCGCCAGCTCCAGGAAGCTGCCCGGGTAGCTCGTCGGCAGAGCGACGACGAAGCTGCCAGGAGCGCCGTACACGATCAGCGTCTTCGGCTTGGTCGCCGGCTTCTTCAGGCTGCTCACCGTGCGGTCCATGTTGGCTGCGATTTCCTCGGCCTTTGTCTCCTTGCCGAGCAGCTTGCCGTACAGGCGCAGGGAGGACTTGATCTGATCATAGGAGTTGTGCGAGTTGAGCAGCACTTGCGCGCCGAGCTTCTCGATCGTCGCCTTCTGGCTGGCAAGAGACGGGCTCGCGATGACCAGATCCGGCTTGACGGATGCCAGCTTCTCGAACAGGATGCCGTGCGTGCTGCCGACTTCGACCGCCGATGCGGCTTCCGGCGGATTGACCGCGCCCATCGCCGTCGGACGGCCGACAACCGTGCCGCCGAGCGCGTAGATCATCTCGGTGTCGGACGAGGAAAGCGTGACGATGCGCTGCGGACGCTTGTTCAGCGTGAACGGTCCGGTGCTCGTCGTCAGCGTCAGCTTGCTCGAAATCGCGACCGTGCGGCTCGATTGCGACCAGGTGACCCACTTTCCGAACGCTTCCGTGATGAGGCGCAGCGGAACGAACGTCCTGCCGTTCTGGATGACCGGAGCGGCCTCCAGCTTCGTGGCTTTGCCGTTTATGTATGCCGTCGCAGAGCTTGCCGTCAGCTTGACGGTATCGCTTCCGCTCGTCGCCGTCACCGTGCGCGTCGAGCTGTTCCAGGTTGCCTTGCCGCCGAGCGACTGGACGATCGAGCTGTAAGGCACGAGCGTGCGACCAGCGGTTACGATCGGCTGCGCGTCGAGCGACAGCTTTTTGCCGTCGAGCGTCACCTGGATCGGCGCGGCAGCGGCGCGCGCCGTCGACGGCACGCCGGAAGCCGAGACGAGAATAAGTGCTGCCGCGGAAGCGGCGAGAAGCGATTTGGTGCTGCGGAACATGAAAGAAACCTCCCCGGTTGGATTAAGAATGAGAATCAGTATCATTTACTGAATCTATAATACTGATAACGATTCTCATTGTCAACGGGGTCCGACCATCTTTTTCCGCGCCATGGTAAAATGGAGAAATCGACCCGAAGGAGATGAACATCGACTATGACTTTCTCAGCTACGCCCGCCTCCATCCCGTCCGTCTACCTCGCCGGATTCGAGGTGTTCCGACCCGACGCGGCCGATACCGGCCGCGCGATGAAGGTGCTCTGCGCCGAATACGGCTTCCGCGGCATCTTTCCGCTCGACAAGGACATCCGTCCATTGCCCGACCGGCTGGACACCGCTCGCGCCATCTTCGAAGGCAACGTGCGGCTCGTCCGCCAGGCCGACTTCGTAATCGCCAATCTGAACGCGTTTCGCGGCGCCGAGCCGGATGCCGGCACCGTCTTCGAGTGCGGGCTCGCCTATGCGCTCGGCAAGCCGCTCTACGCTCATCTGGCCGATGCGCGGGACCAGGCCGAGCGTCTCGCGGCCGAGATCGATCCGGCTACCGGCCTGCATCGGGACGGGATGAACGTCGAGAACTTCGGCCTGCCGGTGAACCTGATGCTCGCCATCCCCGCCACCGTCGTCGAGGGTGGACTGGAGGACGCGCTGCGTCGCGCCTCCGCTGATCTGGCCGCCGGCGTGTTAAGCTTCGGTTAAACCCGACGAGTCGGGCAGACAAGCCGCTGCGCGAGGCTTATAATGGCAGGGAAGCGCCAGCGGCAGCTACGGATGCCGGTGTATGGCGCACCCGAGCCTGGCGCGACCGAGCCTGATGCGGCCGAGCCTGGCTCGACCGAGTCTGGCGCGGACGAGCCCTGGCGCGGCTGTTCGGCCGATGCGGCCGGCAGCCGGCGGCTTGGGCCGACCCTGCTTGCCGTATCCCATTTGAGAACCCGAAAGGATGGTCAAGATGAATTCCTCCCTCCAGCCGCTCGTCATTGGACATCGCGGCGCCGCAGGTGAAGCGCCTGAGAACACGCTCGCCAGCTTCCGGCTCGCCGCAGAGCAAGGCGCGCAGATGGTCGAGCTCGACGTCCATCTGTCCGCCGACGGACAGTTGATCGTCTGCCATGACGATACGCTCGATCGAACGACGGATGGCGCAGGCGCGATTCGCGACCAGACGGCAGAAGAAATCCGACGCGCCGACGCCGGAGCCTGGTTCGGTCCGGCATTCGCCGGCGAGCGCGTGCCGCTGCTGAGCGAAGTCTACGAGCTGCTGCCGTTGACGGTAGAGATCAACGTCGAGGTGAAAGACGCGGCCGGAGAGCAACTCGACGCCAAGCTGCTCGACTTTCTCCGTCAAGGAACGAACCTGTTCCGCACCGTCGTCTCCTCGTTCGACCACAAGCTGCTCGTCCGTCTCAAAGCTGCCGAGCCGGAGCTGCGCATCGGGCTGCTCTATGCCGCCGATCTGTATCATCATGCCTCCTACGCAGCTCTGCTCGAGACCGAGGTATGGTCGCTCCATCCGCATCACGGGCTGATCGGCCGCGAGGACGCCGAGGACGCGAAGGCGGCCGGCATTGCCGTCTACCCTTACACCGCCAATCGGCCCGAGGAATGGGAACGGCTGGCCGCGATCGGCGTCTCCGGCATCATCACCGATTATCCCGGCCGGCTGAACGACTGGCTGGCCCAGCGGGCCGGACGCTAAAGGCCCGGCGGGCGGGACGCTAAAGGCTCGTCAGGCGGACCGCTATTAGTCCGGCGGGCGGACCGCTATTGGTCCGTCACTCTCAGTCGCCGTCGAGCCTACGCCCTGCCTGCGGCTTGATGGCCGATCCGTGCATCCCCTTGCGGATGCCCCGGCTCACTGAATCTCGACACGATCCGAATTACGGCCTAGGCAGCATAAGACAGCTGATCGTACTCAACTGAATCCGGCTTCTCGAACTTGAGACACCTCAATCGGCCAACGCACGCTTAGGCGGAGCGAACCGGCTGAACGGCGTGTCTCTTTTTCTTGCCGGCAGCTTGAGGCGGCACATCGAGCCCGATCGCGTTTCGCGTTTTTTGTTCTTCTTGGTTTTCCTTGTCCGCTCCCCCCGGCCGCCCCGAAGTTCGACATCTTCGCGGCTAACGACTCCTGAAATCGTAAGAAGTCCCCTACGCGGCGTTGTGAAAATCTAACGACTCTCACGAATCTTAGCGAACGAAAAATAGCATTTTTTCGATAGAGAAACGCAATATCCTCAACGCTAAGCACTTGAGGCGTCGTTAGGTTTTTGAATCCACGACTAAAAGGCGTCTAAGCGTCTGACGAATCGTTAGCTTTCCAGCTGCAAAGAACGAAGCGGTGGTGCTGGGATAGCTGGGGCTGCCGGGGCTGCTGGGGCTGCTGGGGCTGCTGGGGCTGCTGGGGCTGCTGGGGCTGCTGGGGTTGCTGGGGTTGCTGGGGTTGCTGGGGTTGCCGGGGGTGCCGGGGGTGCCGGGGTTGCCGGAGTTGCCGAGGTTGCTTGGGTTGCCGGGGGTGCCGGGGTTGCCGGATGTACCGGGGTCGGGGCTACTCTACCTGTCGGGGTTCGGGGGTTGCATCTAGCAAAGGTCCAAGCAGGGAGCGAAGGGGACGGAAACCTCTTGGAGAAGCGGCAGCGGTTCCCTTGAAGGCCGGATTCCTTCCGTTTCGGAAAGGGAGATCAGAGGAATCTGGGCTTCAGCGGAATCGGAAAGAGGTTCCGTCCCCGGAGCGGGGCAACTCTTGACCCACGGCCCCACAGATTCCACAGGCTCCCCGGGCTTCCCGAATTCCCCGCTCCCTAGGCTCCCAGACTCCAAGCTCCCCGATCCCGAGGCTCCCCAAGCCCTCCCTGCGCTCAAGGGAACGCCAAAAAGCGCCTCCCGCTCCGGAATTCCGAAACGGTCAAGGCGCATGCAGCAGCCGACGCTACAAAAAAGCTAGGCGTTCAAATCCGGACGGCGGCCCGTCACGAGGTAAACGACGCTTTCCCCGATATTGGTCGCATGGTCGGCCAGACGCTCGATATAGCGGCCGACGAAGCTGAGCAGCATCGACTGGTTGATCGTGCGCGGGTCCTGCACCATGAGCGTATACAGCTCGCGGATGATCTGCGAGTACAGCGCGTCGACGGCATCGTCGTCCTTGGCCATCTTGTAGGCGAGATCGACATTCTCCTGCACGAACGACTGGATCGACTCGAAAATCATCGTCTGCACGATCTCGGCCATGCGCGGCAGGTCGATCAGCGGCTTGATGAGCTGCTGCCCCTCGAGGCGCAGCACGACCTTGGCGATGTCGACCGACAGATCGCCCATCCGCTCCAGGTCGCCGGAGATGCGGAACGCGACGAGCACGCGCCTCAAATCCTTGGCGACCGGCTGCTGCGTGGCGATCAGCTTGGAGCCGAGCTCCGTAATGCGCTCCTCCAGCCGGTTCAGCTCCGGGTCGCGGCGGATGATCGCGGACGCCGCCTCGGTGTCGACGCTCATCAGCGCCTGCATCGATCCCGCGAGCGCCGACTCCACATGCTCGCCCATTTCCTGCAGCATCTTGTCGAGCTGCTCCAGTCCCTCGTCCAGTTCCTTGCGTTTGATCATGACGGTCTCTTCTCTCCCTCTCGCCGGCGCTTCAGCCGAAGCGTCCTGTAATGTAGTCTTCCGTGCGCGCGTCGCTCGGGTTGGAGAACAGCTTCTCCGTCTCGTCGGCCTCGACAAGCTCTCCGTTGAGGAAAAACACGGTACGGTCGGATACGCGCGCCGCCTGGTGCATGTTGTGCGTCACCATGACGATCGTGTACTCCTTCTTGAGCTCGCGCACCAGCTCCTCGATCTTGAGCGTCGAGATCGGGTCGAGCGCGGACGTCGCCTCGTCCATGAGCAGCACCTCGGGCTCGACGGCGAGCGCGCGGGCGATGCACAGCCGCTGCTGCTGGCCGCCGGACAGGCTGAGCGCCGACTTGCCGAGCAGATCCTTCACTTCCTCCCACAGCGAGGCGCCGCGCAGGCTGCGCTCCACGATCTCGTTCAAGGTCGCCTTGTCGCGGATGCCGTGCAGCCGCGGGCCGTACGCGACATTGTCGAAGATCGACTTCGGAAAGGGATTCGGCTGCTGGAACACCATGCCGACCCGCTTGCGGAGGGACTCGACGTCCGTTTCCGCACCGTAGATGTCCTCGCCGTCCAGCTTGACGCTGCCGTCGATCTTGACGCCGGCGACGAGATCGTTCATGCGGTTGAGCGTGCGCAGGAACGTCGACTTGCCGCAGCCCGACGGGCCGATAAAGGCGGTGATGGTCTTTTCGGGAATGTCCAGCTCGATGTTCTTGAGCGCGTGGAACTCGCTGTAATGCAGGTTGAGCCGGTCAATCTCCATGATCGATGTCGTCATAACGTTCCCCTTCTCCCATGCGTCGATAGTCGGATTGCCGCCGCGACGGCCTCTCCCGGCCGAGCGCGGCTTGCCTTTCGGATCAGCCGAAGCGGCCCGAGATGTAGTCGTCGGTCTGCTTCTTCTCCGGATTGGTGAAAATGACGTTCGTCTCGTTGTGCTCGATCAGATTGCCCATGTAGAAGAACGCCGTCTTGTCGGACACGCGGGCCGCCTGGCCCATGTTGTGCGTCACGATGACGATGCAGTACTCCTGCTTGAGCTCAGAGATGAGCTCCTCGATCTTGGACGTCGACACCGGGTCGAGCGCGGAGGCCGGCTCGTCCATGAGCAGGATTTCCGGCTGCACCGACAGCGCGCGGGCGATGCACAGCCGCTGCTGCTGGCCGCCGGACAGCGCGAGCGCCGACTGGTTCAGCCGGTCCTTCGTCTCGTCCCACAGCGCCGTGCGGCGCAGGCAGGACTCGACGATCTCGTCCAGCTCGCGCTTGTTGCGCACGCCGTGATAGCGCGGACCGAAGGCGACGTTTTCATAGATCGACTTGTAGAACGGATTCGGCTTTTGCCACACCATGCCGATCCGCTGGCGCAGCGAGACGACATCGGTGCCCGGCGCGTTGATGTCCTCGCCGTCCAGCCAGATGCTTCCTTTGGCGCTCGCGCCGGCGATCGTGTCGTTCATCCGGTTGAGGCTCCGCAGGAACGTGGACTTGCCGCACCCGGACGGGCCGATGAGCGCCGTCACGCTGCCTCTCGCGAAGCTCAGGTCGACTTTTTTGACCGCTTCCTTCTCTCCGTAAAAGATGCTCAGCTGCTCGGCGGCCAGCGCCGCGCTGCCTCCCGGCCGCGTGCTCGCGCCGATTGCGCTCGAGGGAGCTGCGATTGCCATCTTGGGGTCCTCCTCGTAGTCGGGTTTAGCGGGATGCCGTCAGCTTGCGGTACAAGAAGCGGCCAAGCCAGCGGGAGCCCAGATTGAACAGCAGCACCGTCAGGATGAGCACGGCGGAAGCGCCGGCCGCGATCTGCGCGGCGTCCGGAGCGATGCCTTCGCTGTTGATTTTCCAGATGTGCACGGCGAGCGTCTCGGCCGGACGAAGCGGATTGAGCGGCGACACCGGACTGAACGGATTCCAGTCGGTGAAGTCCAGCCGCGGCGAGCTCATGCCGGCGGTGAACAGCAGCGCGGCGGCTTCGCCGAAGACGCGGCCTGCGGCCAGGATCGTGCCGGTCAGGATCGTCGGCAGCGCGACCGGCAGCATGATCTTGACGATCGTTTTCCAACGCGTCAGGCCGAGGGCGAGTCCCGCCTCCTTCTGCTCGCGCGGCACGCCGCGGATGCCCTGCTCGGTGATGCGCACCATGAGCGGCAGGTTGAATACGGTCAGCGCGAGCGCGCCGGCCAGCAGCGAGAACTTGAGGCCGAAGTAGTTGACGAACACCAGCAGGCCGAACAGGCCGACGACGATCGAAGGGAACGAGGAGAGCACCTCGACGACGAGCCGGATGAAGTCGGTGAACCGGCCCGGACGGGCGTACTCCGCCATGTAGATGCCGGCGCCGATGCCGAGAGGCACGGTGATGATCATCGTCAGCACGAGCAGGAACAGCGAGTTGAACAGCTGCGGCCCGATGCCGCCTCCGACCTTGAACGTCTGCGGCGGCGACGTCAGGAAGCCGAAGCTGATATGGCTGAGGCCGCGGTACAGAATGAATCCGATCAGCCCCGCCAGGATGAGGATGATGAGGAAGGCGAAGAAGTAGAAGACAGCCGTCGCTACGCGGTCGGCGGTTTTGTTGGACATTCTCATCGCAGGCTTCTCCTTTCCAGCACGCGCACGATCGCGACGAAGACGAATGTCATGACGAGCAGCACGAGCGCGAGGCTCCACAGCACGTTGTTCTGGACTTGGCCCATGATCGTGTTGCCCATGCTGAGCGTGATGACGCTCGTCAGCGTGGACGCCGATTCGAACAGCGAGCTCGGAATATGCGGAGCGTTGCCGATGACCATCTGCACGGCGAGCGCCTCGCCGAAAGCGCGCGCGATGCCGAGCACGACGCCCGTCAGCATGGACGGGATGACGGCCGGCAGGATGCTGCGCGAGATCGTCTGCCAGCGCGTCGCGCCGAGCGCGTAGCTGCCTTCCTTGAGGCCGCGCGGCAGGTTGCTCATCGCATCGGTCGCGATCGTCGTGATCGTCGGCAGGATCATGATCGAGAGCACGACCGCGCCTGCGGCGAGGCCGAGGCCCTGCCCGGGGAAGATCGCGCGGAAGAACGGCACGATAACGGTCAGGCCGACAAAGCCGTACACGACCGACGGGATGCCGGCGAGCAGCTCGATGACCGGCTGCATGACCCTTTTGCCGAACTTCGGCATCAGCTCGGTCATGAAGATCGCCGCGCAGAAGGCGAGCGGAGCCGAGATGCAGGCAGCCAGAATCGAGGTGACGAACGAGCCGGTGATGAACGGCAGCGCGCCGAACGACTGCGGCTCGCCGTCAGGCGCCCATTTCGTGCCGAACAGGAATTCCTTCAGGCTGACGCCGTTGACGAAGAAGGTCGACAGCCCCTTGGACGCAACGAAATAAACGATCGAAAAAATCGTGACGATGAGCACGGCGACGCAGATGAGCGTATACGTCTTGCCGAACCATTCTCCGCCGGAGCGCGATTTGCGGCGCGCGGTCGGACGAGGCGGCGTTCCGCCGGAAGGGGCGGCGGATGCCGGAGACGCCTCGGCGCGCGGCTCGGACGAAGCCTCGGCCCTCGAAGTCGGCTCTGCGCCCTCGGAGCCTGGCCGGGCAGGGTCTAAGGTTGCTTTCATGAATTGATCTCTCCTTACGCCGAATACTCTTGGCATGGCGCAAAGCCAAGAGGGGGCATGGGATGCCTCCTTCTTGGCCTGCCGCTGCGCCATGAAACGCAGCTGGTGATGACGGTGTTATTTTTTCGTGATCGTGCCGGCTTCATCGCGCGTCACTTGCATGTCGTTGATGGAAATGTAGCCCAGGTCGGTCACGTCCGTCTTTTGGATGTCGTCGCTGACCATGTAGTCGAGGAACGCTTTGACGACTTCGTTCGGCTCGCCCTTCGTGTACATGTGCTGGTAGGCCCAGATCGGATACTCGCCGGTTTTGACGTTGTCCGGAGTCGCTTCGACGCCGTCGAGCTTGAGCGTCTTCACCGAATCGTCGAGGTAGGAGAGCGCCAGGTAGCCGATCGCTCCCGGCGTTTCGCCGACGAGCTTTTTGACCGTGCCGGAGGAATCCTCTTGGATGTTGCCCGGAAGATCTTCGGATTTCGTGCCGAGTCCGTACTTTTCAAACGTCTTGCGCGTGCCGGAGCTCGATGGACGGTTGACGATGACGATCTTCTCGTCGGCACCGCCGACTTCGCTCCAGTTCGTCACTTTGCCGGTGAAGATGTCGACCAGCTGCTGCTTCGACAGGTCGTCGATGGCGATATTCTTGTTGACGACGGTCGCCATGGCGACGACGGCGACTTGATGGTCGATGAGCTCCTTGCCTTTGTCCGCGTCGGCATCCGTGAACTTCTCGCCGGCGAAGATGTCCGAGTTGCCGATGTCGGCTTGTCCTTCCGATACTTGAGTCAGGCCGGTGCCGCTGCCGCCGCCTTGAACCTGCACCGTGACTCCGCTATATTCCGATTCGGCCATGAATTTCTGGGATACTTGCTCAACCAGCGGCTGCATCGCCGTGGAGCCTGCCGCGAGGATCGAGCCGCTCAGGCTTGCGCCCTCCGCTCCTCCGCTGTTCGCGTCGTTCTTGCTTCCGCAGGCAGCCAGCGTCAAGGCAAGCACCGTCGTCATCAGGACCAGCATCGTCTTTTTCATCTTGTTTTTGTTTCCCCTTCCGAAGATCCGAGTTTTGATCTGCCTTACGAGATTCATTGTACGAGCCGGTTGTTAATGCCGTATGTTCGCTTTGTAAAGGTAATTGTAAAATTGCATTTATTTTATCTATAATAAAGCAAGCATATTCACATAAAATATCTATACTTCATGGCGAAAGGGAAGATCCATCATGACAATCGTTAAATGGAGGCTGCTCGTTCTGCTGGACAAGCATAAGAAGGTGACTCCCGCCGCCCGCGAGCTCGGCCTCAAGCAGCCTACGGCAACCTTTCATATGAAGAAGATGGAGGAGGAATGGGGGACGGAGCTGTTCGAGTCGAAAACCGGCCGCATCCTGCTGACCGATGCCGGCAAGGCGCTGCTGCGCTTCGCGCGCGAGATCATCCGGCTGCATGAGGAAGCGCGGCTGGAGATGCGGCTGCTCGCGGCAGCGGGAGAGCGGCTGGCGGTGCGGATCGACGCGCCTTGCCGCGAGCAGGCCGCCGCGCTTGCCGCCTCGTTGCTCGAGCCGTTCGGACGGGCGATCGACTTCACCGCCGAGCGGCGGCTGGAGGAGCCTGATCTGATCGTATCCGAGCGGGCCGAGCCGCCTTCGGTAGCGGGCAGCGTCTACTGGCAGGCCGAGCTGAAGCTGGCGGTATCCGCCTCTCATCCCGCCTACGCGGGAGCGTCGGCCGATTCTCTGCTCGCCTCGCAATCGCCGTGGATCGCTCCGCCTGCCGGCACGGAGCTGCGCCGGCTATGCCTCGAGTGGAGCGAATCCCGCCGCAGCGCTCTCCGGGAAACGTACACGTCCGCCGATCTCGGCACGGCCCGGACGCTCGCGGCGCAAGGCCTCGGTTTTGCTATCGTGCCCGACTTCAGCCGGCATCATCCGGCGGCGGCGGCCAGCGGCGCGGCCGGACTGCGGCTGATCCCGCTTCCCGGAGCCCCCTCCTACGGCCTCGAGCTCGCACCCGGACCGCTGCTCGCGCGCAAGGACGAGCCGATGCTGCTCGCTCTGTTCGCCGACACGAGGCGCGGCGGCTGACTCCCTCCTGCGGATTTCATTCGAAGCGATGAAGCATTCGTTCCGACAAAACACAAGACGGGATGGAGCGTCTGCTCCATCCCGTCTTGTGTTTTGTCGGAAAAGCCGCCCTTCCCGCTAGGGAACGGCCGATGAACCTGAAGCTTGCCGGCGTCACGCTGCTTCTATTAATAGCATTGTGGCTAGGAACGTTCGAGCACAGGCTCGTTCGTTTCCTGGCTGAGGCGGACGAGCATGTGGGCGAGCATATGCCGCTCCTCTTCCTTGCCGACCTTCCACAGCTCCTGGAGCAGCTTCTCCTCCGCGTTGCGCGGCTCTTCATGCTCCGCCAGATAACCAGCGACCTTCTCGGCGGCCGCGGCCAGCTGCTCGTCGCCGAGTCCGATGCGCCGCGCGAGATCGATCCGGTTGCCGAGATAACTCTTGAACTCGTCGAAGCTGCCGAGAATCTCGTTCTTTTTGGATTCGTCCATGCCGCCGATCGTATCCTTCACCCGATCGAAAGCTTCCGTCGCTTTCGGTTCGTCCTTCGTGCCGTCCAGATGAGCCATGATTCATCGCCTCCCGTAGTCGTTGTCCTGCCCTGAGGACTCCTTACCCGAGTGGAAATGCGGCGAATCAGACCGCCTGTCCGCGATCCGGCATCAGACGTTGAAGCCGTTCCAATGGGTGATCTCGTCGACATGCAGCCGGACGCTTGGGTGTCCGGGCTGCGCCGCTTTGCCGAGCGCGATCAGCATGACGTTGGCGTAGCGGTCGGAAATCTGCAGCAGCTCGCGGAACTGGTCGACGTTGTAGCCGGCCATCGGCACGGTGTCGAGGCCGCGGGCGCGGGCGGCCAGCATGAGCTGCTGGGAAACGAGGCCGCCGTCGATCAGAGCGGACTGGAGCGCGCGCTCCGGCGGCAGGGAGCCGTAGAAGCGGTTCATGTTCTCGACCAGCTTGGCGGCCGTCTCCTCGTTCATATAGCCGGCCTCGACCGCTTTGCCGTAGATGCGGGGAGCTTCCGTATACGCCTGGAGATCGACGAGCACGGCGATGACGGCCGAAGCGGCGACGACCTGCTCCTGGTTGAAGGCGATCGGGAGCAGCTTCTGCTTGAGCTCCGAGTCGGTGATGACGATGAAGCGCCACGGCTGCATGTTGCTTCCGGAAGGAGCGAGCGTTGCCGTCGTCAGAAGCTCCTTGATCTCTTCGTCCGTCAGCTTGAAGTCCGGATCATATTTGCGGACCGATCTTCTGCTTTTGATCACCTCATGGAAATCTGCGGCCGGCAGGCTCGCTTGTGGATTCGTCGTCGACATGTCTCCCACTCCTTGAACTGTTATGATAATAACCACAGTATAGGGAGGAGATTAATCCCTGTCAATAGGTCGGAATAAACTCCCGTGCTTAGCTGCCGGCCGCTTGAGCTCTCAGGTAGCTCTCAGGTCGGCAAGAAAAAACCGTCCCCTGGTTTCCAAGGGACGGCGGGATGAATCGGTCAAGCGTCCAGGCCATGCTCTTCGCGGATTTTGTACAGACCGGTGATGAGCGGGTCGGCAGTATCGCGATTCAGCAGATGCAGCGCGAGCAAGTAGTGGAACGGCATCGCGACGACGTTGTTGCCCTCGCGGATCGACGGGAAGCCGGCCTCGACGACCGGACCGTGGTCCGGATGGATGTCGATGTCGACATGGACCGGCTCGTCCTCGAACTCGGCGCGGCACATCTTGGCGCAATGCGGAACGATGATCTGGTCGAACAGGTATTTCGCTTCCTCTTCGTTTTGCGGCGGCGGCGGCAGCAGGCGGCTGCGCTCGCCGCGCAGGATGTCCACGAAGAACGACGACATCCAGAGAGCCGGATCCTCGTTCTTTTGGAAATTGTGCACGAGCTCGTTCATGAAGAAGCCTACGGAATGGGGATTCTTATTGGCATCGAGCAGCCGGTAGGTGAACAGCGGCCCGTACATCGGGTGATTCACCACTTGTCCGTCTACTTCGTATTCGTCCTGATAGAAGCTTCTGAGCGCGAGCTCGCCGTGCTGATAAAGCGCAGCGATCATCTGCTGCAGCTCCTCCTCGGTCAGCTGAGGCTGTCCCGGCGTCGCCGCTTCGGCTCCTTGTCCTGGCTGGAGCTCGTCGGTATTTTGATTAGTCGTCATGAACGCATCCTCCTCATGCGTCCATCTTACCATCCCGTCCAACAAAGGGAAAGCGTTTGACGAACTTCGAGGCGGCTCGCGCCCCGCCTCTCGAACGGTCAGCGGCCGGCGGCGGGGTATGCCGAGCGGTCCCAGCTGTGGTCGGCTGCCATGGCGGCGTCGGAGCGGAGGAAATAGGCGAGCTTGCTTTTGCCCGCTCCGGGATCGTCCAGCGTCGCGTCCAGATGCTGCCAGACGCCGTCCAGGCGGACCATGTTCCAGAGATGAAGATCGCCCTTGGACTTGCCGTACACGATGCGGCTCTCGTAGCCGGCCGCCTGCAGCAGGCGATGAAGCATGAGCGCATAGCCCTGGCAGACCGTTCCGTTCTTGCCGTACAGTCCCGCATATGCGGAATGCTCCTCCAGCGTGCGGTCGTAGCGGAACCGGTCCATCACCCATTCATAGATCGCCAGCGTCTGCTCGCGGCCTTCCTTCTTGCGGGCAATGGCCGGCGACTGGACAGCCTTGCGCGCTTCTTCGTTGACGGCCTCGGTCTGTTCGGACGTCTCCCAATAGGACATGCGATAGTCGATCGTCGCGGAGTAGGCCGTGCTTGTCCAGTTCCAGGTCATCTTTTTGAGGACAAAGCGCAGGTCGTCGTCCTTGGCGCCGACCGCCTTGAACACCTGCTGCAGCTTCTGGTCCAGCGATTCCGTGCTGCCGCGGTACAGGACCGTCGCCCGCTCGCCGTAACCGTCCTTCATGACGCCGTAGATCAGCTCCGCGATCTCCTCGAACGTCGCAGCCTCGAGGACAGGCACGGCGTCAGGCTCGGCGACGGCCGCTGCCGGCCGGGCCGTCGCGACGGCAGGATCGGCCGCGTAGGCGATATCGGCCTTGCTCGCGCCGATCCTTCCCTTCGCCGCTTTCGCGATCGGCGCATCCGCGGCCGCAGCGGCCGGCAGCGCCGCGCCGAGCAGCAGGCTCGCGGACAGGATGGCGATCAGCGCAAGCCTGCCCGTCCGCCGGAACGGCTTGCTTCCGATCCGCCGCCTCGCCTCGCGGCTTCCGTCCTCCATTGCCGCTGACTGAGCTTCGCCGATTCCACGTCCGATCATATCCGATTCCTCCCCTTCACCCGTTGCCGGATTGCGATATAAGACTAACGAACGATCAATATATCGTTTTATGGTTCTTATGGCACGGGTATTTAGTTAGGTATTTCTTCGGATTGAATCAGGATTTATTGAATATCCGCCAAACGAATTAGTTCTATAGAACTATTTATGCAGATCGCGCTTCCCTTATAAATAAAGGCGGCTGCGTGCGGACATCCTAAGCGAAACAGGATCCGGGCTGACGACAAGGTGATTGGAGCTTTGCCGGCACGGTTACTTAATAGCATGAGCGAGACCAAAAAATACGAAACGACTAAGGGAGGAAACACATCATGGCATGGTTATGGGCACTTATCGTCGGCGGCATCATCGGTTGGCTGGCTGGCATGCTCGTCGGACGCGACGTTCCGGGAGGCATCATCGGCAACATCATCGCCGGCTTCGTCGGCGCTTGGCTCGGCGCGCTGCTGCTTGGCGAATGGGGTCCGGTCGTAGGCGGGTTCTACTTCATCCCGGCGCTGATCGGAGCCATCGTGCTGGTCGCGATCGTCAGCCTCATCCTCGGCAGCATGCGCCGCGCCCGCTAACGCAGGCCGCGCGGCCGTCTGACCGGCCAGGCGCCAGGCTAGATGCGCCTGACGCAAAGAAGCCGCTTCCCCGGTCGGGGAAGCGGCTTCTTTTTGCGTGCGCGCTTGCAGCGGTCAAGCGAATTATTCCTCGTAAATTTTCGTCAGCATCTCGCCGAGCTCGCGGAGCGCCTGCTCTTCCTGCTCGCCTTCGGTTTCGAGGCGGATCTCGCTGCCGGCGGAAATGCCCAGCGTCAGCAGGCCGAGCGAGCTTTTGCCGTTGGCCTTCTTCTCGCCTTTGTACAGCGTCACCTTGCACGGGAACGCATTCGCCTTCTCGACGAACAGCTTGCTCGGACGGGCATGGAAGCCCTGCGGGTGAATGACGGTGAATGTACCGGATGCCATGATTATGCTTCACTCCTTGCGGTATAGTGGCGGACGAGCTTCAGCACCTCGTCCTGGGACTCGAGCTCCAGCGCTTGGCGGGCCAGCTCCGCGCAGTCGGCGCGGGACAGGCGGGAGATCTGCTCGCGGGCGGACAGCACGGTGGACGCGCTCATGCTGAATTCATGCAGGCCGAGGCCGAGCAGCAGCGGGATCGCGTCGGGATCGCCGGCCATCTCGCCGCACATGCCGGTCCAGCGGCCATGGCGCTCCGAGGCGCGGATGACCATCTCGACGAGGCGCAGGATCGACGGATGATGCGGCTGGTACAGATAGGCGACCGATTCGTTCATGCGGTCGGCGGCCATCGTGTACTGGATCAGATCGTTCGTGCCGATGCTGAAAAAGTCCGCTTCGCGGGCCAGCGCGTCGGCATTCAGCGCCGCGGCCGGAATCTCGATCATGAGGCCGACCTCGATCCCGCTCGATACGGCGATGCCGTCCCGCTCCAGCTTGGCGCGCTCCTCGGCGAGGATGCGCTTAGCGTCGCGGAGCTCCGAAGCGACCGCGATCATCGGGAACATGATCGCCAGGCGGCCGTAGGCGCTGGCCCGCAGCAGCGCGCGCAGCTGCACGCGCAGCAGCTCCTCCTCGGCCAGGCAGAGGCGGATCGCCCGCCGGCCGAGGAACGGATTGCTCTCCTTGGGCAGATCGAGGTAAGGCAGCTCCTTGTCGCCGCCGATATCGAGCGTGCGGATGACGACGCGCTTGCCTTGCATCTTTTCCAGCACATGGCGGTAGACGGAGAACTGCTCCTCCTCGGTCGGCAGCGAGCTGCGTCCCATATAAAGGAATTCCGTGCGGAACAGGCCGATCGCGTCCGCCCCGCTCTCCAGCACCTTGGCCACATCGGCGACGCTGCCGATATTGGCGGCCAGCTCGACCTCGTGGCCGTCGGCGGAGACCGACGGACGGTCGACGAAGCCGCGCAGCCGCGCCATCTTCTCCTCGTACTCGCGCTTGAGCAGCCGATAGCGCTCCAGCTCCTCGGCGGAAGGATCGACGAGCACGACGCCTTCGACCGCATCGAGCACGAGCATCGTGCCGGTCTCGATGCGGCCGGCCTCGCGGCCGGCGCCGACGATCGCCGGCAGCTCGAGCGAGCGCGCCATGATGGCGGAGTGCGACGTGCGGCTGCCGACTTCGGTCAGGAAGCCCTTCACATAGTCGAGATCCAGCTGCGCCGTATCGGACGGCGTCAAATCCTCGGCGACGAGGATCGTCTCCTCGCTGAGGCCGGACATCGTGCCGCCGTCGCGGCCTTCGAGGATGCGGACGACCCGACCCGCGACGTCGCCGACATCCGCCGCGCGCTCGCGCAGCAGCTCGTCGTCCATCGAGCGGAGCAGCTCGGCGATGCCGGCAGCCACTTCATGGAGCGCCGATTCGGCGTTGATGCGCTCGTCCCGGATTTTGTCCTCGGCCGCTTCGATCAGCTCCGGATCGTCCAGCAGAAACAGATGCGCCTCGAAAATCTCGGCCTTCTGCTCGCCCATCCGCTCCAGCGTCGAGCGGCGGATCGCCTCGATCGCCTCTTTCGCCTCGGCGACGGCCGCCTTCAGGCGAGCCGCTTCCGCCTCGGAATCGGCGACGGCGCGCCGCTCCGGGATCGCCGCGGCCGGCTCCAGCCGCAGCGCCTTGGCGATGGCGATGCCCGGCGATGCCGCCGTGCCTTTCCATGCGATTGTCGTCATGATGCTTGCGCCTCCTGTTCGTAGCTCGCAGCCGCAGCCGCGAGGAGAGGATGGCCGGCGTCGAGGCCGCTCGCCTGCGCCAGCGCGCCGGCCGGGCCGAGCTCGCGCAGCGCCTGCTGCAGCTGCACCGCCTCGGGATCGCCGGCGACATCGAAGCGCAGCGCAAGGCCCATCGCCTCGGCGAGCCGATCCGCCGGCAGGCCGAGCGCGAGCGCGAGCAGCGCCGGCCGGACGAGCCGGTCCTCGCGGGACAGCTTGCGCAGCGGCGAGCGGCCGACGCGCTCGACCTCGTCCGTCAGATGCGGGTTGCGGAAGCGGCCGAGAATCGTCTCGACATAGGCTTCATGCTCCGCCGGGTCGAAGCCGTAGCTGCGGACGAGCATGTCGCCCGTCTCCCGCAGCACGGCGCGCACGAACGCGGCAACCTCTTCATCCTGCATCGACTGCTGGATCGTGGCGAAGCCTTTTGCATAACCGGCGTAGGCCGCCGAGCAATGGCCCGTGTTGACCGTGAACAGCTTGCGTTCGATGTACGGCGCCAGATCGTCGACATAGCGGACGCCGGGGATCTCCGCTGTGCCGGGCAGCAGCTGCGAGCGGTCGACGACCCACTCGTAGAACGGCTCGACCGTCACCGCGAGCACATCCTCGTGATGCTGGATCGGCACGATCCGGTCGACCGCCGAGTCCGGAAAAGCGGTGCAGGCGGCAAGCGCCTCGCGCTCTTCGCCGCTCAGCCGCTCCATGACCTGCTGCTTGAGGATGGAGCTGGCGCCGATCGCGTTCTCGCAGGCGATCAGCTGCAGCGGAGCTGCGCCCCGCTCCAAGCGGAGCCTCAGCCCTGCGGCGATGCCGGGGGCGATATGCCGCAGCACGCCGACGCCGACGGCCGTCGTGACGAGGTCGGCCTCCGCGACCGCCTCCGCGACCGCCTGCGGGTCGCGGCCGTCGATTGCGCTCACGCCGCCGACGCGGAACTGCCGGCCCTCCTCCTCGGCCAGCGTCACCGTGTACTCGCCTCGGCGCTGCAGCTCGCGGACGAGCGGCTCGTTCACGTCGGAGAAGACGACCTCGTAGCCGGCTTGCGAGAGCAGGAGGCCGATGAAGCCGCGGCCGATGTTGCCCGCTCCGAAGTGGACCGCCTTCATTCTTCCATCCCGCTTTCGAAGATGTCGATGATCTCCTGGGCGCTTCGGGCCGTGCGGATGCGCTCCATGCTCTCTTCCTCGGAGCACACCATCGCGACGCTCGTCAGGATGTCCATATGCTCGCCGCCCTGCGCGGCGATGCCGACGACGAGCACGGCCGGCTCGTCGCCGCCGAAGTCGACGCCGCCCGGAATTTGCAGCACCGACAGCCCCGTGGAGCGGATGAGCGCCTTCGCCTCGTTCGTGCCGTGCGGGATCGCGAGTCCGCTGCCCATGTAGGTGGACAGCGCCTGCTCGCGCTCGACCATCTTCTCCACATAATCGGCATCGGCATGGCCGGCGTCGACGAGCAGCTGGCCCGCCAAACGAACGGCCTCCCATTTGTCCTTGACGGCTACGTTCAGTCGGATGAGTTCAGATTTCAGCATGTGGGTCAAGCACTCCTTTATTCTCTTTCTAATTTATGATTCAGATACGCCTTCAAATGGACGGCCAGATCGGCGCGGATGCGGTTTTCGCGTCCTGCCGCCAGCACCTCGATCATCTCGCTGTCCAGCAAGGAGGCGCTGATCTCGCTCAGCACCTCGAGGCTCTCGCGCGCCAGCGCCAGCGGCGCCAGCATGAGCAGGAACCTGCGCAGCGCCGGCGCGTCCGGATCCGGATCGAGCCGCAGCGGCTGCTCAAGCTCGAACAGCGCGAGCAGCGGCCGGGAAACGTTCCCGCTGCGCGTATGGAACAGGGCGAGATCGGTGCCGGGAAGCATCTGCGTGCCATGCGCCTCCCGCTCGATCAGGCGGTCGACGACTTCTTCCGCGTCGCGCACCGATGCGGCAAGCTCCGGACGGCGGCAAGCCTCCAGCAGCATCGGCCGCAGGCTGGCGGACGCCGTCCGCAGCTGCAGCACGCGAAAGTCCTCCAGCAGCCGCGCGCACTCCGCGGCCGCTCGGCTGACCGAGAGCAGCGACTGCTCCGGCCCGCGGCCGTCTGCGGGCCCGTCTGCGGGCTGCGGCTGAGGCGCGGCGAGCGTGGCGTCGAACGGCCCTGTCTCCGCTCCGTCCTGAAGGGCCGGCTCGCCGGATTCCTTCTCGCGCGGACGAGAGCGGATGAACTCGCGCAGCCGCTGCGCCTCCCCGGAATCGAGCAGCGGACTGAGCTTGATGTAGCGGCTCGCCGCGATCGGCAGGTCGACGGTGCTGATGATGATGTCATAGGCCGACGGCGGGATTCGGCTCGCCTCGTACCAGGAGGCTTGCTGGACGAGGTCCAGCTGCGGGAACTCCTTGCCGAGGCGGGTCGCCAGCATGCGCGAGGAGCCGATGCCGCTCGTGCAGACGATGATCGCCCGCAGCGGCTGGCTCAGCTGCTGGCGGCGCTCCAGGCTCGCTCCGAAATGCATGACGAGGAACGCGATCTCTTCCTCCGGCACGGTCCAGTTGCGCAGCGCCGCATCGCTTGCCGCCCGCACCTGCGCGAACAGCTCGGCGTAATCCTTGCGCACCGCCTCCAGCAGCGGATTGCGGATGCGCTGGCCGGCGGCGATCCGCTCGAGAGCGGCCTTCAGATGGGCATACAGGCCGTCCCGCAGCGAGCGGTCGGACTCGTAGTCCCCGCCGCCGATCTCGTCCATGCGGCGGATGAGCTGACGGACGATCGTCGCAAGCTCCAGATCCTCCGCCGGCAGCGGACCGGCGGACCGGCGCGCCGCCCGCTCGAGCAGCAGCTGCGCATAGTGGCGCTCCGACTCTCCGTAGGTCAAGCCCGTCTCTTCCTGCAGCAGGTCGCATAGCCGCTCCGTCTCCGGAGCCGGGCGCCGATAGTAGCCGCGCAGCTCCTCCAGCTCGGACAGCGGCGCGACATGGCCGCGGCCGATGCGCTCGGCGGCGATCGCCAGCCGGACGAGCAGGTCGGTATACGCCTGCTCGCTCAGCGGATGGTCGTCCTGCTCTTCTTCCCAGCGCCAGAGCACGTCCTCGATCTCGGGCATGCGGGACGTGCCGGACAAGTCGGCGATGCTCTCGTCGATCGGATGCCGCAGCCGCTCCTCGTCCAGCGACAGCAGCGCCAGATCGTCAAGCCTCAGCCGCTGCAGCGCTCGGACCGCATCGCGGCGGGCCGTTTCGGCGCCGGCCAGCTCGATGCCGTAGCCGCGGCGGCGCACGAGCTCCAGCCGGTTCGCCGCAATCCACGCCTCCAGATCGTCGAGGTCGGCGCTGACGGTCGGCACGGTCACCTTCATCTCGGACGCCAGCCCGAACAGCTTGATCGGCTCGGCGCTGCCGAGCAGCCGGGCGAGCAGATGCAGCTGCCGCTCTTCGGCGGAAAACTCCGCCTCCTCCGGCGCGTCCAGCTCGCGCTTCAGCCGGAGGAGGCGTTCTTCGTCCGCTTCGAGCCGCAGGCCGGAGCCTGCCTTGCGCAGCAGCCGCGCGCCTTTGCGATGCAGATAGCCCTCGAGCGCGTCGAGCTCCCGATGCACCGTGCGCGAGCTGACCTGGATGCGGCGGGCGATCTCGGCGACGGTGATGTCATCGGCATCGGAATGAAGCAGCAGATCGAGCATGCGTCTCATGCGATGCGTCAGCTCCATGCGTCCCTCCTCCTCCTCGCTTCTGCTTTTCGGACAAAATGCCGGAAAGACGCCATGGATGCCGGGAGCTCGCGGCTCCGGCATCCATCCGTCTTGTCAGGTCAAGCGCGAATCACGGCTTCAGGCGTTCCGCCAGCTTGTCGTATTCCGGGCTCTTGAGGAAATTGTCGATGGAAACATGCTCCGCTGCGGGAACGACCGAGCGGGCGCGGTCCGTCAGCGTATGATGCGTGATGACGACGTCGGCGTCGGACGGAAGGTCGCTGATCGCCGTGTTCGTCACCTCGACATCGGAGCCGATCGACTTGAGCTTCTTGCGCAGCATCGAAGCTCCCATCGCGCTCGAGCCCATGCCGGCATCGCAGGCGAAGACGATTTTGCGGATGTCCGAGCCTGCCTTCGTTTCAGACGCGGAAGCAATGATCGAGGCCGGTGCGCCCGCAGCCGCTCCGGCAGCCGGCGTCATGCCTTGCGCCTTCATGTCCTTCATGCGCTGCGCCGCTTCCTCCAGCGACTCCTCGTCGTCCTTCTGCTTGGAGGTCTTGAGCAGCAGCGCTGCGATCAGGAAGGAGACGATCGCCGAGGTGAGCACGCCGCTCAGCACCTGCAGGATCTCGCCGCGCGGAGCCATCGCCAGGTACGCGATGATGCTGCCGGGAGACGGCGGTCCGACAAGGCCTGCGCCGACGATCGAGAACGTCAGCGTGCCGGTGACGCCGCCCGCGATGACCGCGAGCAGCAGGCGCGGATTCATGAGGATGTACGGGAAGTAGATCTCATGGATGCCGCCGAAGAAGTGGATGATCGCCGCTCCCGGAGCCGACTGGCGGGCGGAGCCGCGGCCGACGATCATGTAGGCGAGCAGGATGCCGAGGCCCGGTCCCGGGTTCGACTCCAGCATGAACAGGATCGACTTGCCGGCGCTCGCCGCTTGCTCGATGGCGATCGGGCTCAGCACGCCGTGGTTGATGGCGTTGTTGAGGAACAGCACCTTGGCCGGCTCGATCAGAATGTTGACGAGCGGGATGAGGTGATGGGCGACGAGGAAGTCGACGCCGGCGGAAAGCACGTTCGTCACCGCTTCGATCGCACGGCCGATCAGCGAGTAGGCGACCAGCGCGAGCGCGCCGCCGATGATGCCGAGCGAGAAGTTGTTGACGAGCATCTCGAAGCCCGAGCGGACCTTGCCTTCGATCGCCTCGTCGAACTTCTTGAGCACCCAGGCCGCGGCCGGGCCGACGATCATCGCGCCGAGGAACATCGGGATGTCCGCGCCGACGATGACGCCCATCGTCGCCAGGGCGCCGATGACGCCGCCGCGCTGCTTGTGGATCATCGTACCGCCGGTATAGCCGATCAAGAGCGGCAGCAGGTAGGTGATCATCGGACCGACGAGCTTGGCGAAGTATTCGTTCGGCCACCAGCCGGTCGGGATGAAGAGCGCGGTGATCAGGCCCCAGGCGATGAATGCGCCGATATTGGGCATGACCATGCCGCTGAGAAAGCGTCCGAACTTCTGCACGCCTACGCGTGCGCCTCCGGATGCGGATTTGGTGGATTGCGCCACAGTGGATTCCTCCTCGAGTTGACTTGCCGAAGGAGCCCTGCGCGCTAGGCCCTTCGTTCTGGTTCATTCTATGCTACGAAACGCAAGCGCTCAATAAAATGAAAACGCTATCTTGTCATCAATGCTCCTGCCATTTCTTTAAAAGGGAAGAAAGGCGCCCTAAAAAGGGGGCTTCGGCCACTGGACGCGCCTCCACCCGCCATCCTGCGGTATACTGGAGGAATGATGGCTTCGCCATCCTACATTGTCTGTTTCGGGAGGAATCGCTATGCCTGATTTCGCGTCTATTTTCCAAGCGGCCGCAGAACGCAGCGGACAAGGCTGGAAGCAGCTGTCGAGGGCGATCGGGGAACGTCCGGAGCTCGGCCATGAAGAGTTCTACGCCTCGGCGCAGCTCGCGGACGAGCTGGAGAGGCAAGGCTTCGACGTGAAGCGCGGCGTGCTCGGCCTGCCGACGGCGTTCGTGGCGGAGTACGATACCGGCCGGCCCGGCCCGGTGGCCGGACTGCTGTGCGAGTACGACGCCCTGCCGGACATCGGGCATGCATGCGGGCATCATCTGATCGGCGTCATGGGCGTCGCCGCCGCCGCGCTGCTGAAGGAAGCGCTCGACGCATGCGGCATCGGCGGACGCATCCGCGTGTACGGCACGCCGGCCGAGGAGACGCGCGGCGCGAAGGTCACGATGAGCGAGGCCGGCTGGTTCGACGACTGCGGCTTCGCGCTGATGGCGCATCCGTACCACGCGCATGAGCGGTCGGGCCGCTCGCTGGCGATGCACGCGCTGCAGTTCGATTATTACGGCCGCACCGCCCACGCCGCCGCCAGCCCGCATCTCGGGGTGAACGCGCTCGACGCCGTGCTGCTGCTGTTCGGCTCCGTGAACGCCCTGCGCCAGCAGATGCGCAGCGATGCCCGCGTGCACGGCATCGTCAGCGAGGGCGGCCAGGCGCCCAACATCATCCCCGGCCATGCCGCGGCCCAGTTCTACGTGCGCGCGGCCGACAGCGCCTATCGCGACGAGCTGACGGAGCGCGTGCGGGCCTGCGCGCAAGGCGCGGCGCTGCAGACCGGCTGCCGGCTCGAGATCACGCCGTTCGAGTTCAGCTACGACGAGCTGCGCACGAACGAAGCGCTGTCGGAGACGTACCAGCGGATGCTGCGTCTCGAGGGCGTGCCGGACGAGCAGGTGCTCTCGGGCAGCGACCACGGCTCGCTCGACCTCGGCAACGTTTCGCTGCGCTGCCCGGCGATCCATCCCTACCTCAAGGTCGTGGAGGAAAAGCTCGGGCTGCACACGGTCGAATTCCGCGATGCGGCCATGCGCGAGGAGGCGCTGGACGCGATGCTGGCCGGCGCGCGGCTGCTCGCGGCGACGGCGCTCGAGGTGATGGCGGACGAGTCGCTGTACCGGGCCGTCCGCGACGAGTTCGAGGGCGGCCGATAGCCTGATCGGACCGTCATGAACGCCAAAAAAGCCGGCTGCGGATTCGTTCCGCAGCCGGCTGTTGAGGTTTTTGGGGCTTTAGTCGAAGTAGACGGCCTTGCCCGTCTTGGACGACTCGTAGATCGCTTCGAGAATCTCGGAGACGACAAGCGCCTGCTCCGGCGTGACGACCGGCTCCGTATCGTTGATGACAGCCTGGATCCATGCGCGGGCCTCCAGCTCGCCCGGATCCTCGGAGGCGCCCTCGTAGAAGGCGACGCCGCCGCTGTTCAGCTCGATCTCCTTGACGTACAGGCGGGAGTTCTCCTCGCCGTTGAAGCGCAGGCCGCCCTTCATGTCGGCTCCGGCCTTCGTGCCGCTGAGCGACACCTTCGCCTCGTCGACTTCGAGCGAGTTGAGCGCCCAGCTCGACTCCAGCACGATCGAAGCGCCGTTCTCCATCGTGATCATCGCGAACGCCGAGTCCTCGACCGTGAACTTCGCCGGATCCCAAGGTCCCCAGGCATTGGCGGCGTTCTCGGTCTGCGACAGCTTGTGGTAGGCGCGTCCGAGCACGACCTTCGGCTTGTAGTTGTCCATCATCCACAGCGCCAGGTCGAGCGCATGCGTGCCGATGTCGATGAGCGGGCCTCCGCCTTGCTTCTCCTCGTCGAGGAAAACGCCCCAGGTCGGCACCGCGCGGCGGCGGATCGCATGGGCCTTGGCGAAGTAGACCTCGCCCAGCTCGTCACGGACGCAAGCGTCCTTCAGGTAGCGCGTATCGCCGCGGAAGCGGTTCTGGTAGCCGATCGTCAGCTTCTTGCCCGTGCGCTTCGCCGCTTCGAGCATGCGGCGGGCGTCGTCGGCCGTCTTTGCCATCGGCTTTTCGCACATGACATGCTTGCCCGCCTCCAGCGCGGCGATCGCGATGTCTGCGTGAGAGTCGTTCGGGGTGCATACATGCACGACCGCGATCGACGGATCGTTCAGCAGGTCATGGTAGTTTTCGTAGACGGCCGCCTCGCTGCTGCCGTACTTCGCTTTCGCTTCCTCGGCGCGGCCGCGCTCGATGTCGCAGAACGCCACCATTTCCGCTTCGCTTACTTTGGCCAGGGACGGCATATGCTTGCCATTGGCGATGCCGCCGCAGCCGATGATTCCAACACGTACTTTGGACATGTGTTCATTTCCTCCCGGTATCCTTAACGTGGATCGAAGTTGGTTTTTTAGGGGAACGCTTGAAGGCGCATGCTTCAAACACTAAAATAAGTATAAGAGAACCGATCGGCAAAAATAAAGCTTCTTTCTAGCGCTCGTTTTATGCGATCTTGGTATTGGAGGCCTCTCCCCCTTGGAAGTCTATAACGAAAAGGTCCTTTATGAAAACCCTCTTTTGTCGCTGCGCGTCTTTCGGTCGCAGCGCGACCATAATCTGCACATCAACTGGCATTATCACCGCGAGCTGGAGCTGCTGCTCGTCCTGAGCGGCAGCCTGGAGGTCCATGTCGAGGAGGAGCGCTTCGATCTCGCCGAGGGCGACGTCGCGATCATCGGCGCCAGCCAGCTGCACCGGGACCGGAGCAGCTCCGGCTCGCTCGACTATATCGTGCTGCAGTTCGACCTCGAGCAGTTTTTCGACCACAGCACGATGCCGTACATGCGCTTTTTCATGGAGACGAACCACCCGCTCAGCCAAGTGAACTACATCTTCCAGGAAAACTCCCATGTCAAGAACGAAATCGGGCAAACGGTTCGAGACATTCTTGCCGAGACGACCGTCAAGGAGATCGGCTACGAGCTTGCCGTCGGCATGCTCGTCAAGCGCATCCTGCTGCTGCTGCTGCGCAACGACAAGCGCAAGATCCTTTCCGACCAGGACGACTTCGACCGCCTCCGCTTGAAGCCCGTGCTGACGTTCGTCGAGCAGCATCTCACCGACCGCATCCAGGTCGAGGAAGTGTGCAAGCTGGCCAACATGAGCTATTATTATTTCGTCAAGTACTTCAAAAAAACCATCGGACTGAGCTTCACCGAGTATGTCAATTACCGCAAGATCAAATGGGCCGAGCGCATCCTGCTGACGAAGGATCTGAGCATCTCCGAGGTCGGCGACCGGATCGGCATGCCGAACATGGCCCATTTCTACAAGATGTTCAAGAAGTACAACGACTGCTCGCCCAAGGAATTCCAGAAGAAGATGCTCGCCTGGGGACGCAGCTGACCGAAGCTTCGACGAATTGAAAAAGCTGTCTCGCCCGTTTCTCGACGGGGAGACAGCTTTTTTGCGATCGCGGCGGGCGCGGAGCAGGCTTGCGGCAGCCTCATTTCCCGAGGCGGCCAAGCCGGGCGGCCGGCCCGAAAGCGAGGCAGCCAAGCCCGTCGGCGGCCCGCCGGCGCATTCTCTATGCCAGCGCTCAGCGCTGCCCGCTCAGCCTGCGCCGACTTTTTTGGGCAGCACGAGCTTGTAGCCGACGCCGCGGATCGACTCGATGCAGACCGAATTGGCGCCCAGCTCGAGCTTTTTGCGGAGGGAGCTGACATGCACGTCGACGGTGCGCTGGCCGCCGATGTAGTCGAAGCCCCAGACGACATTCATCAGATCGTCGCGCGTGATGACCATGCCGGGCCGCTGGATGAGATACAGCAGCACCTCGAACTCCTTGGGCCGCAGCGGCACCTGCTCCCCGGCCAGGATGACCTCGTAGCGCTCGGGATAGATCGCGAGGTCTCCGGCTCGGATGACCTTGTCCTGCGGCTGCGCCGTATCGGCCACCGCATGGCCGGAGCGCCTCAGCACCGCCGAGACGCGGGCCAGCAGCTCGGCGACGCCGAACGGCTTGGTGATGTAGTCGTCGGCTCCATGCTTGAGGCCCTGGACGACCTCCTCCTCCGCCGTGCGCGCCGTCAGGATGATGACCGGCGTCTTGATCCCGCTCTGCCTCAGCTTGCCCAGCACCTCGAAGCCGTTCATCCCCGGCAGCATGATGTCGAGCATGATCAGGTCGAAGCTGCGCTGAATCGCCGCCTGCAGCCCTTCTCCTCCATGATCGCAGACCGTCACGTCGTAGCCTTCTTGCGTCAAGTTGTACGAGAGCAGCCTCGAAAGAGTGGGCTCATCCTCGATGACAAGCACTTTGTGCGACATGATCGTCAAACCTCCAGCCGTCCGGAACGGATGCCCGTTCTCGGTATTGTTATCTCTATCTTAACATGACAAGCCCTGCGGCGAGGCAAAAAGATCATTTTTCCCCCTATGGCTGAATGACCGGCAGCTCCAGGGTGAACGCCGTGCCGATGCCGACCGTGCTGTCGACCGTGATCATGCCCTTGTGCAGCTCCACGAGATGCTTCACAATCGACAGGCCGAGGCCGGTGCCCCCGCTGACGCGCGAGCGGGCCTTGTCCACCCGGTAAAACCGCTCGAAAATGCGCGGAAGATCTTTTTTCGGAATGCCGATGCCCGTGTCGCTGATGCGGATGCGCACGGCCTCCACGCCGTCGTCGCGAGTCGCGAGCGATGCGGAAAGCGTGACATGGCCGCCTTCGGTCGTATAGTTGATGCCGTTCTGCAGCAGGTTGATGATGATCTGGCGCAGCCGGTCCTCGTCCGCCTCCAGGAAAATGCCATCCGCGATCGACGATTCCAGCGCGATCCTTTTTTTGGCGGCCTCCGGCTCCATGACCTCGATCGAGCGGCGCAGGAACGCGGTCAGGTCGACCGGCGACAGCTGCAGCGGCACTCGCCTCGACTCTACCTTGGACAGCTCGAGGATGTCGCCGATGAGCCGGTTGAGCCGCTCGCTCTCGTCGTAGATGATCTGCATGAACTGCTGCGACATGACCGGATCGTGCACCGCGCCGCCGAGCAGCGTCTCGGCGAAGCCCTTGATCGCCGTCACCGGCGTCTTCAGCTCATGCGAGACGTTGGCGACGAACTCGCTGCGCATCCGCTCAAGGCGGCGGATCGCCGATACGTCATGCAGCACGAGCAGCGCTCCGCCGTAGCGGTCGTCGCTCGCGTACACGGGGACGAGGTTGAGCTCCAGCAGCCTTTCCTCCGGGAAATAAAACGTGATCTCGTCGTGCATCGGCTCCTGGTTGTCGATGCCCTGCTGGATGAACTGCGACAGCTCGTACTGCTGCTTGACCTCGCTGTAGTGCTTGCCGACCATCTCGCGATGCTCGAAGCCGAGCACCTCCTCCGCACGGCGGTTCAGCAGCACCATGCGGCCGTCGGGATGGATCATGACGATGCCGCTCGTCATGTTGTCGAGGACGCTGTACAGCTGCGTCTCGTTCTCCTGGATGCGGTTCATCTGCACCTGCAGCCCTTCGGCCATCGCGTTTATCGCCGTGCCGAGCTCGCCGATCTCGTCCTTGCTGCGGATGTCGACCCGAACCGAGTAGTCCATCGCCTTGATGCGGCGCGCGGCGCCGGTGATCTGCTCGAGCGGCCGCGTCAGGCCGAGCGCGACCCGGTAGCTGACGGCCGCCGACAGCAGGAAGAGCAGGATCAGGCCGCCGATAAGCACCGTCCATAGCTTGTTCACGCTGCTCTCCACCGATGCGAGGCTGTAGGACAGCCGGATCAGGTCGGACGGCAGCTGCTCGGGATCGGCGGCGACGGCGACGTAGAGCATGTTCTGCCGAACCGTATCGCTGTGGCGGATCGCCCGGCCGGAGCCCTCGGCTTCCGCCTCGAGCACCTCCTTGCGCCCGCTGTGGTTGTCCATGGCGTTCGGATCGGAGTCGGAGTCGCCGAGCACCTTGCCGTCCTTGCGGATGAACGTCACGCGCGCGCCGGTCAGCTCCTTGAAATCCAATGCCCGCTGTCTGAAATACGCCTGCCCCTCGTCCGGCTTGTCCGCGAGGCTCCAGTCGAGGTGGGCGTTGATCACCTTCATCTCGCGGAGCATGCTTTCCTCGAGGGCGGAGATATGGTTGTCCTTATAGGTCTTGCCCATCAACAAGCCGGCTGCCGTGACCGACAGCCCGATCATGACGATCATGATCCACGTGAGGCGGACCCGAAAACGCTTCATGCCAAAATCTCCCCGCTGTCATCTGAATTCGTCCATTTATCGTACCTCCCGCGAGTCAAAGGCGCCATAGCAGTATTGTAAACTTTGTGTAAAATTTCATACGGCCGGAAATGCAGCCGAGATTGCATCGCTTCTCGGGAGGCGGAGCGGAGGACCGTATCGCTTCGCGGGGAGGCAGAGCGGGAGGAGCGTATCGCTTCGCGGGGAGGCAGAGCGGGAGGAGCGTATCGCTTCGCGGAAATGGATGGCAGGACCGTGCCGCTTCGTGGATTTGGAGGGCAGGACCGTGCCGCTTCGCGGATTTGGAGGGCAGGACCGCATCGCTCCGCGGAAATGGAGGGCAGGACCGTACCGCTTCGCGGGACGGGGGCTCGTTCCGATCTCCCTGGAGCCCAGATTCCTTTGATCCCATTCCCCAGCAGGGGTGGAATCCGGCCTCCAAGGGAACCGCTGCCGCTTCTTCACGAGCTCCCCGCCCGCTTCGCTCCTGGTCCTTGATCATGCACCGCTTCGCGGGAAGGCTCCGCTCCTAAAAATGGACTCTCTCATACAAGACGCTCCGCTGACCAATGGCTCCCCAATCCTCCGATTGACTACGTACCCGAGTTACTCGGTTTTTCCGCGTAACTCCGCCGTTTCTCCCGCTGCGTACCCGAGTTACTCGGTTTTTCCGCGTAATTCCGCCGTTTCTCTCGCTGCACACCCGAGTTACTCGGTTTTTCCGCGTAATTCCGCCGTTTCTCTCGCTGCACACCCGAGTTACTCGGTTTTTCCGCGTAATTCCGCCGTTTCTCTCGCTGCACACCCGAGTTACTCGGTTTTTCCGCGTAACTCCGCCGTTTCTCTCGCTGCACACCCCAGTTACTCGGTTTTTCCGCGTAACTCCGCCATTTTTCCTTCTGCGTGCCCGAGTTACTCGGTTTTTCCGCGCAACTCCACCCGTTTCTCTCGCTGCATGCCCGAGTTACTCGGTTTTTCCGCGTAACTCAGCCCGACCTTCCCCGATCGCCTTCCACCTAACTCGATTTTTTCGACTTACTGCCTCGACTCCGCCCCTGCAAGCGCCTATTAACTCGATTTTTTCGACTTACTGGCCCGCCCTCATGGCGTGGCCAAGCGCTGGGCGCAGTTAGGACTGCCGTCTCCCAGGTATGCGGGAGACGGTCCACCCCCTATAAAAAGGGGGTGGAGGCGGGCGGCGGGACGAAGGGAGCGAAGCGAGACGATGCCTTTCGGAGAAGCGGCAGCGGTCCTCTTGGAAGACGGATGGCCTCCGCATAGGAGGTCAGGGGATCAAGCCATCCGGCTTCCAGTGGAATCGGAGAAAGGCTCGGCTCGCGCAGCGGGCTTCTCGTCCCAGTCGGCTCGGCCTGCGCAGCGGCCTGTTCGTCCAATAAAAAAGTCCCTCCCGAAGGAAGGACTTTTACACAATTCAATTCCGGCCTACAGCCCGAATCCGAACGGATACGCCTTGCTCAGAGCCATCGGCAGCTTGCCCGACGGCGTAAGCTCGCCGGCCAGCGCCTTGGCCGCCGACCGCAGCGCCAGCGGGCGGCACTCGTACACGGCGAGGAACGCCTGCACCGACGGGAACCGGCCCAGGTCCAGCGGATTGCGGACCGAAACGGCGACCGTACGGTCGCTCGCCGCCGCCAGCAGCCGCTCCGCCAGCTCAAGCTCCTGCGGATGCTTGGAGGCGTCGTAGCTGACGAACACGATGCGGTCGAACGCCTCCAGCCCGTCGAGAGCCTGCGGGTCATCGTGGCGGCGCTCCTCGACGTTCGGCAGCAGCTTGGTTAGCCAGCTGCCGAGCGTGCCGTCGCCCGACAGCATCTCGTCGGCGACCGAGACGGCCTTGATCTCCGGCCACAGCACGAGCGTGCGTCCCTCGGCCGGCAGCGGCAGCAGGCCGCCCTCGTTTTTGACGAGCGTCACGGACGCCTCGCTCCAGCGCTCGGCGACGGCCCGGTTGTCCGCCGTGCCGATGCGCGGCGCGCTCTCTTCCCAGGAGGCGAGGGGCTCGCCGGCACCGAGCTTCTCTTTCAAGGAAAGGATGCGGTCGAGCGACTTCTCCAGCCGCTCCTCGGACAAGCGGCCTTCCTCGACGGCCTGCACGACGGCGTCGATTCCGGCGAGCTGCTTGCCGATCGTATGGCTGATGAGCACGAGGTCGGCTCCCGCCTCGATCGCGCGCACGGAGCCTTCGCCAGGCCCGTACGTCTTGTCGATCGCGTCCATCTCCAGGCAGTCGGTGACGATGACGCGATCGTAGCCGAGCTCGCCGCGCAGCAGGCCGGTCAGCACCGGCTGCGACAGCGTGGACGGCACGCCGCTCGGGTCGAGCGCGGGCAGGCAGACATGCGCGGTCATGATGACGTCGGCGCCGGCCGCGATGGCGGCGCGGAACGGCGGCAGCTCGATCTCCTCGAGCCGCTGGCGGTCATGCGCGACGACCGGCAGCGCGTGATGCGAGTCGACGCTCGTATCGCCGTGGCCCGGGAAGTGCTTGACCGTGGCGGCCACTCCGGCCGACTGGAAGCCCTCCACAGCCGCCGAGCCGAGCTCGGACACGAGCTCCGGACGATCGCCGTAGGAGCGGACGTTGATGACCGGATTGTCGGGATTGTTGTTGACGTCGATGCAGGGCGCGAAGTTGAGGTTGACGCCGAGCAGGCGCAGCTCCTCGCCGCAGATGCGCGCCGTCTCGTAGGCGCCTTCGCGGGATGCCGCGGCGCCGAGCGCCATGTTGCCCGGCATGAGCGTCACGCCGTCGACGATGCGCGCCACCATGCCGCCCTCCTGGTCGATGCTCACGAGCAGCGGCGGACGTCCCGCCTCCGAGGCGGCCCGGTGCAGCTGCGAGGACAGCTCGTGCACCTGGCGGGCGTCGTCGATGTTGCGCGTGAAGTAGATGACGCCGCCGACGCCGTGCCGCTCGATGATGCCGAGAATATCGTCCGACGGCTGCTTGCCGTGGAAGCCGAAGACGAACAGCTGGGCCGCCTTTTCCCGCAGCGACCACCCGTCATACGGTTTCGGCGCCGAATTGCGCGATTCAATCATAGACATGATTATTTCTTCCTACCCCTCTTCGAAAAATGATCGAAATAAAGTTCATCACGATTAATTGTACCAGCACTCGCGATCATAATCTAGGAAGAGTTAAGCCTTTTCAACCCGGCTGCTGCAGCCTCGCGCGGAAGTCGGTCGGGTTTTCTCCCGTATATTTCATGAAGACCTTGGTGAAGTAGCGGCGCTCCGAGTAGCCGACCTCCTTGGAGATCTGGGCGACACTCTTGGAGGTGTTCTCCAGCAGCTGCTTCGCCTTCTCCATGCGCTGGCGCGTGACGTACTCGATGAACGTCTCGCCGTACGTCTGCTTGAACAGCAGGCTGAAATACGAGGTGCTCAGCCCGACGCGGGTCGCCGCCTCCTCGACGCCGATGTCGCGGTACAGGTTGCGGTCGAGGTAGGCTTTGGCCTCGGCGATCGTGCGCTCGGAATGCTTCTTCTTGTCGCTCGAGCCGGCCAAGCCGGCGTCCGCCGTCTGGCGGATGACGCTGAGCAGGTCCTTGGCGCTGATGCGCCGGTCGAGCTTGCGCCAGAGCGCCTCCTCCTGCTCCTTGCCGAGCAGCTGCATCTCCTTCATCTCGCGCATCAGATGGAGCGCGAAGTAGTGCAGCACCGGCTTGATGCGGCCGAGCTCGGGCGTGCCGAGCGACTGCAGGCGGGAGGAGAGCAGCTTCATCTCCTCGTTGACGTCCTGCGCATGGCCGCGCTTGAGCGCCTCGAGGATCCGCTCGGAGCTCGACCAGAGCACCTCATGCGAGACGTTCTGCAGCAAGGTCTCCCCCGTAAAGAAGCGGATCCGCTCCGCCTCGGGATCGAGCTGCATCGAGCGATGCACCCGCTTGTACGCGGTCGACAGCCCCTTCATGTCGACCAGATCGCCCCAGACGCCGGCATGCAGGCTGAGCTTGACATGCTTCCGGATCTCCTCCAGCAGCTTTTCAATCCACTGGGAGGTCTCTCCCCGATCGAACCGATAGCCCTCCTTCATCGCGGCGAGCACGCACCATTCGCCGTCGCGCATCTGGATGACGGCATGGCGCATGCCGCTGCGCCGCAGCGACTCGCGCAGCACGTTGGCGACCGCGAAGTTCCACAGCTTGCGCTCCTTGTCGTTCCACTCCCGCCAGTCCTTGGCCTCCTCCGCGCCGGCGTCCATGTCGAGCACGAGCAGCAGGTAGGAGCGGCCGCTCAGCTCATGCTCGTCCTCGGCGACGAGCCAGTGGTTGTGCGACACGTCGGTATAGTCCTTGAGCACGTCGAACAGCACCTTTTCGTTGGCGAGGTCGAGCACGGCGTTCATCCGCACGCGCTCGTCCTGCTGCTGCCGCTGCCGGGCCCGCCGCTGGCTCATGACGCGGGCGATGACGCCGGTCAGCTCGTCGTACGGGATCGGCTTGAGGATATAATCCTGCACGCCGTACTGGATCGCCGTGCGCGTGTAGCTGAAATCCTGGTAGCCCGACAGCATGATGATGTCCAGATCCATGCCGGCATCGCGGATCGTCTTGACCAGCGTCATGCCGTCCATGACCGGCATCCGGATGTCGCAGAGCAGCAGGTCGATCTCGCCGCCCTGCAGCGCCTCCAGCGCCTCCCTACCGTTCTTGGCCGTAGCCGCCACCTCGAGGCCGAGCATCTCCCAGGGGATGACCTTCTCGAGGTTGCGCGTAATATGCGGCTCGTCGTCGACAATCATGACCTTGCCCGTCATTCGAGATCCCCCTTATTGCGCGGTATCGTACAGCGGATGATCGTCCCCTCGCCGGGGCTGCTGCAGATCATCATGCCGTAGGAAGGGCCGTAGTGGATCCGCAGCCGGTCCGCCACGTTGCGCAGGCCGAGTCCGCCCCGCTCCCCGTCTTCCATCGGGCTCCACTTCTCGTCCTTCTTGCCCTCGGCCACGCGCCGCAGCGTCGGTCCGTCCATGCCGATTCCGTTGTCCTCGACCGTCAGCACGATGGCGTTCGGACGCAGCTCGACCCGCACCGAGATGACGCCGGGACGCTCCAGCCCGTCGAAGCCGTGCTGGATGCTGTTCTCCACGAGCGGCTGCAGCGTCAGCTTGAGGATGCGATATTCGCGCGCGTCCTCGTCGACTTCCATCCCGTACGAGAACAGATCCTCGAACCGGTATTTCTGGATCTCGAGGTAGCTGCGGACATGCTCGAGCTCCTCGTGCACGGTGATCTCTTCCTTCTGATGCATGCTCGTGCGCAGCAGCTGGCTGAGCCGGCGCACCATGAGCATGATCTTGCCGCCTTCGTTCTGCGCGGCCAGCGCGTTGATCGACTCCAGCGTGTTGAACAGGAAATGCGGCTTGATCTGCGCCTGCATGAGCATCATTTCCGCCCGCTGCTTGCGGATCTGCTCCTCCCGCACCTCGGTCAGCAGCCGGCCGAGCCGCTCGGTCATGCTGTTGAAGCTGTTGCCGAGCAGCACCGTCTCGTCCTTGCCCTGCACCGGCACCCGGATGTCGAGCAGGCCCTGCTCGACGAGCCGCATCTTGCGCACGACGCGGATGATCGACTTGGCGACCCGGTTGACGAAAAAGACGTTGAACAGCACCGCGGACAGCAGGCTGAGGCCCGTCAGCAGGCTGATCCATTTGACAAAGGCGACGTTCTCGCTCATGAGCGAGCTCCACGGCTTGGCCGACACGAGCATCCAGTCGTTGATGCCGAGCCAGTACGAGGAGACGAGGCTGTCGGTATGGAGGAACTCCGCCCGCCCGCTCACATAAGGCGTGCCGGGGCTCGCCGACGCGTAGCTGGAGCTGCTGATGTAGCTGCCCTCCATATCCGTCTCGCTGTCGAGCAGCACGAGCCCGTTGCGGTTGAGGATGTAATAGCGCGAGCCGTCGTCCTCGCTGCCCTTGAAGTCGGTGAGGATCTCGTCCACGCCCGACGACTTGAACTGGGTGACCATGATGCCCAGATCGCTCAGGCTTTCCCGGTCCTTGACGAGGCGCATCTGAGTGAACAGCGTGAACTCCTTGCCCGTCAGCTCCTCCTGCTCGTAGGGGCCGATCCAGAGCGGCTTGGCGTTGAGCTTGACCGCCTCCTCATAGGAGGGATGGAGCCTCAGCTTGTCGTAGGCGATCGGCTTGAACGTCGTCGGATCGTTCCGCGTCGAGCGGAACAGCGCGCCGTTGTTGGCGTAGAGGGCGATATAGCTGATGGCCGGATTCTGGAACAGCAGCGGTCCCATCTCCTTCTCGGCCATGCCGATCGCGATCAGAGAGCTGGCTCCTCCGTCCGGATCGGCGTTGATCTTAAGCGTATGCTGGACGACCGAGCTGGTCAGGTTCACGTCCGTCAAGCGGTTCATTTCGTCGAAAAAGTTCGTGATGTTGCGGCCGACCGCATTCATCGTCAGCTCTGTCTGCTCGTTGTATTTTTTCTCGATCAGATGCTCGTAATACAGGAAGGACACGACGCCCGACGCTGCAACCGGCACGACGATGAGCAGGATGAAGGCGAGCAGCAGCTTCGGTCTCAGGTTCACGGCCTCTCCAGCTCCTCTCTAAGGTGTTCGTCAGCTGCCGCCGCCGGGCGAAGGCTCGCTCTCCTGCAGCTGCTGCAGGTCCTTGGCGACCTGCTCCGGCGTCTTGACCTGCCCGATCAGCTCCTGCAGCCCGATGCCGATCTCCGCGTTCATGCGCGGGGAAAAGATGGAGTCGAACGCCGGGAACGAGCGGCTCGCGTTGCCCACGACCTGCAGCACCTCCGAGATGAGCGGATCGATGCCCGCGTAGTCGCTCAGCTTCATCGACGGCAGCGTCTTGTCCTCCAGCAGGATCCGCTTCTGCACCTGCTCGTTGAAATAATTGCGGATGAAGCTTTTGACCATCTGCCGCTGGTCCCCGCTCAAGCTCGACGAGAAGCCGAAGCCGTTGGAGTAGCCGGCGTTGAGCGCGCCGGGATCGCCCTTGCCCCCCGTCACCGAAGGGAAGCTGAAGTAGCCGATGTCGTTTTTGTACGGCCCGGCGTTGTCGTCGGTCAAGCCGGCGAGATCCCAGGTGCCGGTGAACAGCATCGCCGCCTTGCCGGTCAGCAGGTCCTTGGCCTGCTGCTTCTCCTCCTGGCTGAGCGCGTCGGCCGGGAAATACCTCTTGTCCACGATCTCGGCATACGCCTGGAAGCCGGCGAGCACGTCGGGATCGGTCCACTTGGCCTTGCCGGAGGCGATCGCCCGCAGCTTGTCCGTGCCCGCATGCCGGTCCATGATCGTGTTCCACATCATGCCGGCCAGCCAAGGATCCTTGGCCGACAGCGCGAACGGACTGTAGCCGGCCTGCCGGATGCGCTCGCACGCCTCCATCAGCTGCTCCCACGTCGCCGGAACGGCGAGCCCGAGCTCGCGGAAGATCCGCTTGTTGTAGTAGATCGCCTCGCTGTAGCCGCCGAACGGCAAGCCGTAGACGCGGCCGTCGACCGTGAACTCCTCGAGGCTTTGGAACTGCTGGCCGATGCCGAGCTCCTCGATGATCGGCGTCAGGTCGAGCAGGCGCTGCGCCTTGACGTACAGCCGCAGGTCCGAGCCGCCGAACACCTCGAAGATGTCCGGCGTAGAGCCCGTCGCCATCTCCGCCTTCAGCTTCTGATCGCGATTGATGATCTCGTCGATGCCCTCGAGCTGGAACTTGAGGCCCGGATTTTGCCGTTCCGTCTCGTCGAGCACGTCCTGCAGAATCTTCAGCCGGGCTTTGACCGACTGCTTGATCTGCGTATGGCGGATCGTCAGATTGACATGCGACGCGCCGCCCTCCGCCGAACCTTCTCCGCCTTCGGCTTGATTGGCGGACTCGCCCGCTCCGCCGCCGAAGCAGCCGGCCGGACCGAGCAGCAGAACGAGCGCCAGCAGCGCTTGCAGCCCTTTTTTGCCCATAGACAGACCTCCCCTTGTCTGACCGCGTGACAGTCTATGTCTTGTTTTCATTATAGGCGAACGGCAAGCGGCTTGCAGGATGAAAAATAGACTGTCAAGGGATAGATTTGTATTGTAAAAAAGGCCTCGAACGCCGGCTCAGCCGGCATTCGAAGCCTTATTGCAGTCCTGCGCGCTAGCGCTGCCCGAGGCGGCGCGCCGCCTGGCGGACCGCCTCGTAGAACGCCTCCCACTCGGGGGGAAGCGCTTCGGCCGCCGCCGGCTGCGCCTGCGCGTCCGGCCCGGCTCCGTCCTGCATCGGAGCGGGACGGCCCGGACGCGGATCGAGTTCGTCTTCCATCATGCTGCCCCCCTCCTCTGGCCGCTGCTCAGCTCTCGAGCCACTCCTTGCGGAGCGTGAAAATTTCCCGCAGCTCCTCGTTCGACAGCTCGGTGATCCATTGCTCGGACTGGCTGACGACCTGCTCGCTCAGCGACTGCTTGCGCTCGATCATCTCGTGGATTCGCTCCTCAAGCGTGCCCAGCGCGACGAACTTATGCACCTGCACCTGGCGCCGCTGGCCGATCCGGAACGCGCGATCCGTCGCCTGGTTCTCGACGGCGGGATTCCACCAGCGGTCGAAGTGGAATACATGGTTCGCCTCCGTCAGATTGAGGCCAGTGCCCCCGGCCTTGAGCGAGAGCACGAACGCTCCATGCGGCCGCTCCGGATCCTGGAACGCCTCGATCATCTCGTCGCGCCGCGCCTTGGGCACGCCGCCATGCAGATACGGCACCGGCAGGGCGAGCCGCTTTTCCAGCAGCCGCTGCAGCGCCGCGCCCATGTCGACGAACTGCGTGAAGATGAGCGCGCGCTCGCCCTCGGCGGCGATCTCCTCGCACATCTCGACCAGCCGCATCAGCTTGGCGGAGCGCTCCGGCGACCAGTCCCCGGTCGCCGCGTCCTCTCCGAGCAGCAGCGCCGGATGGTCGCACACCTGCTTGAGCCTCGTGATCGAGGCGAGGATCAGGCCGCGGCGCTGCATCGGCGCGAGCGTGTCGAGCTTCTCGAGCAGCTCGGAGACGATCGTCTCGTACAGCGCGCCTTGCTCGGCCGTCAGCGTCACGTACACCTGGCCTTCGTTCTTCTCCGGCAGCGACAGCTGGATCGCCGGGTCCTTCTTGAGCCGGCGCAGCATGAACGGCTTGATCCGCCGCTGCAGCGAGGCGATGCGCTCCGCGTCGCGGTCCCTCTCGATCGGCAGGATGACGGCTCGCCGGAACTCCGGCAGCGTGCCGAGATAGCCCGGATTGGCAAAATCGTAGATCGACCACAGCTCGCTCAGCCGGTTCTCCATCGGCGTGCCGGTCAGCGCGATGCGGTGGCGGCTCGGCAAGCCGCGGATCGCCGACGACTGCTTCGTATAGACGTTCTTGATGTTCTGCGCCTCGTCGAGGCAGAGGCTCTCCCATTCGAAGCCGCTCAGCTCCTCCTCGTCGAGCGACGTCAGCGCGTAGGACGTGATGACGAGATCGGCGCCGGCCGCGAACTCCTGGAAGGCTTCCTTGCCGCGCGCGCGGCGCGGACCGTAATGCAGCCGCACCTCGAGTCCCGGCGCGAAGCGCTGCAGCTCCTTTTCCCAGTTGCCGATGACCGACGTCGGACAGATGAGCAGCGACGGCCGCGCCGGCTCTCCGGCCGCGGCGCCGGATTCCTTGACATGAAGCAGATAGGCGGTGAACTGGATCGTCTTGCCCAGGCCCATATCGTCCGCCAGCGTCGCGCCGAGGCCGAACCGCCGCAGGAACGCGAGCCACGACACGCCTTGGTGCTGATACGGCCGAAGCTGCCCGCGGAACGAGTCGGGCACGTCGACGAGCGGCAGCTCGGACGTGTCCTGCAGCCGGTTCATCAGCTGCTCCAGATGGGCGTTCAGCTCCACCTCCGCCTTGAGCAGCTCCTCGCCTTCCTCGGCCTCCTCGTTCAGGACGATCCCGCCCTGCAGATGCATCTGCATGATCTCGCGGAAGCTGAGACCTTTCTTGCCGCCGTTCTTCTTGATCCAGCTGCGGATGCGGGTGATGTCCTCCGGATGGAGATGGACCCACTCGCCGTCGATCTTCATGAGCCGCTTGTTCTGCGCCGCGAGCTGCATGAACTCCTCCTCCGAAAGGTCGGCGCCGCCGAGAGCCAGCTTCCAGTCGAACTGCACGATCTGCGACAGGCCGAACATCGGCTGCTCCGCCGAGCCGGCGGCGGAGCGCAGCTTCGCCTTGAGCCGCACGCGGCGCTTGCGCACCGATTCCCACCAGCCGGGCAGCAGCACCGCCGCTCCGGCATCGAGCAGCTGCAGGCTCGCCTGCTCCAGGAAGCGCCACGCCTCCTCGTCCGCCAGCTCGCGCTTGACCATCTCGTCGTCGCCGCTCCAATCCGGCAGCGCCGTGCGCCACTTGCCTTCTTCCTTGGCGAGGCGCTCCTCCAGCAGCGGCAGCCATTCCTCCGGCAGGCTCAGCTCCGAGCCTGCGGCCGGACGCCAGCTGCCCGGTCTGGCGCCGCGCTCCAGCGGGATCCAGCCGGCGTCCGCCGCGCGTCCGCGCAGCGCGGCTCGCAGCCGCCAGACGCCGTCATCGCCGGGCTCAGCGAGCTGCAGCGCGATGCGGAACGGGAACCGGTCCTGCTTGAGCCCGAGGCCGATGTACCAGTCCTCCTCGTCCGGCGACCGGCGCTCCAGCGCCGGGCCGAGCGCCCGGGCGAGGCCGCTCCAGGCCGCCTGCGCGCCCGCATCCTCGTCGAGCAGCTGCTCGACGCAGGCGCCGAGCCAGGCGGACAGCCACGACGGAGCCTCCGCCGTCCGGCCCGCTTCGTCGCGGAAGCGCCAGCCGCGCGCTCCGTCCGTCCAGCGGCTCCAGTCCGGCTCGAAGCCGCCGCTCTCGAGCGCTTCGCGGATGCGGATCGCGCCGGCGCGAAGCTCCTGCGCCTGGCTGGACCAGCCGAGCGCGAGCATGCGCACCGGCCGCGGCGACAGCAGGTAGTCGAGCGCCGTCAGCGGCCGCAGCAGCATCGGCTTCGCCTTGCGCGTCGGGTCGGACTCGACGTAGTCGATGTCGGCGCCGTACCAGGAAGGCACATGCCAGGCGAACAGCAGATCCTTGAGCCGGGCTTCGAGCTCGCCTGCGTCCTCGGCTTGAAGCACGATGCCGCTGCCGTTCCAATAGCCGTCCACGACGATCGGTCGCGCGGCAGAGAATCCCTTCATCATTTCAGCATGGTTCCTTTCCGCAGTTCTTCCTGGAATGCCCGCATCCGCTGGTACTTGGAGACGGTCCGGTCGAGGTACAGCTTCCACTCCGCGGTCCGCTTCTCGGCCGCGTACAGCTTCTCCAGCTTCTTGAGCTGCTTGACCGCCATCCGGTAGCTCTGCCGGTTGCGCATCGCGATCCAGCCCTCCACCGCCTGATGGTACAGCGGAATCATGACGGACGGCGCGCGTTTCGAGACGAGCCGCAGGTCCGCCGGATCGAGCTCGTCGGGCCGCAGCCCCATCGCCAGCTGCAGGTCCGCCCATTCCTCGAAGCAGCCCTTTTCCAGCAGCAGGTCGGCCAGCGACATGTACGAGTAAGGCAGCTTGTCGGCCATGCGCCGCTGCCAGGACGGATCGTCCGGCCGGGCGAGATCGGCGTCGCGGCACAGCTGCAGGTACGAGGTCAGCAGATTGCCCCGCTTGCTACCGGCGATCGGATCAAGGAAGTCCATCCAGATGGCGAAATCATTCCAGCCGCGCTGCTCCAGGCGGATGCGGGCATAATCCAGCGCGAGGCTGGCGACCGCGTCCGGCGCCGCCTGCCGCAGCCGCTCCACCGCCTTCGCGTCCTCTCCCTGGGCGGCGTCGAGGCAGGCGAGCGCCGCGTTCGCGAAAGCGAAGCCGCGTTCGAGATCCGCCGCCGCAGGAGCGCCCGCTTCGCCGGCAGGCTCCGATTGCGCCGCCGCTTGCCGCGCGGAGCCCGCCTCCAAAAGCATCCGCTCCAGCTCCGCGCGCTCGCCCTGCAGCCAGGCCGGATCGGCCAGCAGCGGCGAGATGAAGCCGAGATAAAGCTGATCCCAGCGGAACAGCTTCGGCTCGGCCGACGCGGCTTGGCCCCGCAGGTAGGAGGCCAGCTCCGCCTGCCAAGCCAGGCCTGCTTGACCGGCAGGCTCCGCCGCCTGGCGCTCGGCGAGCGAGTAGTAATGCTCGATCCACGGCTCCGCCATCCGGGCGAAGCTCATTTCCTGATAATAGCGGCTGAACGGATCCGTCAGCTTGATCGCCCGCTCCGCCTGCTCCAGGATGAACAGAATGCTGTACATCCAATGCATCGCCTGGAGCGGCTTGGGCCAGTCGCGCGCCGCCCCCTTGAGCGCCGACAGCACCGGCTGCAGCGGATGCAGCGTATGCCGGCAGCCTTGCCAGGTGCGGCCGAACCGGCGCTCCATCCATTCCATCCATTCCTGCGGGCTCGACTGCTCGTCGATGCCTCCCGCCGCCGCTTGCGCCGGCGATTCGGCCTGCTCGGCGGGCGCTTCTCTTTCCAGCCGGCTGACCGTCACCGGCCCGGCGCCCGTCAGCCGCTCGAGCGCCCGCTTCGGCTCGCCGCCCTGCAGCTCCAGCGCGGCGAAGTACGAGGCCACTATATGCTTGCACCAGCCCGAATACGGGCAGTCGCATGTGTTGTCGTCGAATTGCGCGCCGAGCACGACGTGGTAGGGCTCCGTGCCCTTGACGGCGGCCAGCAGCCGCGAGCCGGCCTCCTGCACCGACTTCACTCGTCCTTGGGCGTAGTAATCCCAGCCGCGCGCGATGATGTCTTTCCGCGTGTAGTCGGAGATCTTCCGCTCGATATCGTTCAGCAACGTTTCCGAGATCCCGTCCGCTCGCATGGCTGTCCCCCGCTTTTCTGTTTCGGCATTCTTATCATTATACCAAATAAAAACGGAAACCGTCCTGCCTCGCCTTATAAAAATGCATGGGCTCGCTCCGAAAACGGAAAACGGGGCTGCTCCCGGCCAAAAGCTGCTGGCCGAACGGAGCTGCCCCGCTGCGCGGAATAAAGGTTCGAAACAGGCGCGAGGACGGATGGAGCGGCGTCCTTCCACGCGCAGCCGGAACGATCAGGAAGCGTTTTTGCCGAGCGAGCAAAGCAGCGCCCAGCGCCGCTCCTGACGGCGCTTGTATTTGGGCAGCTGGCGATACAGCCGCAGCCCTTCCTCGAAGGCGGCCTTCGCATCGGCCTTGCGGTCGAGCCCCTGCAGCAGCTTGCCCATGCGGTAGTAACCTTCGCAGGAGGAGGACTGGATGCGGGAGAATGCCTCCAGCTCGGCAAGCGCTTGCGTCTTGTCGCTCTTTGCCTTGAGCGCGGCCAGCCGCAGATGCGGCGCGCCGTATTTGACGCGCGGGTTGAGAGCCAGCGCCTTGCGGATCGCCGCCTCCCCCTCCTCCTCGCGGCCGGTATGGAGCAGGCTCGTGCCGTAGTCGTCCCAGAATTCGGCCGAATCCTCCATCAGCAGCGATTCGCGCAGCGGCTCCAGCGTGCTGCGCGCTTCCGCATAGCGCTTGCGCTCCAGCTGCAGGCGAGCCAGCTCCAGGCGGGAGCCGCTGTTGCTCGGGTTCGCGTCCAGCTCCCGCCGCAGCGCCGCGATGCGGCTGCGGCGGCGCAGCGGCTTGGTGAAGCTCGGGGTCAGGCCGACGAAGCGGCGGTCAAGGAAGTAAAGGACGGCCAGCAGGACGAGCAGGGCGAGAAACGGGTTGCCGAGCAGCGTCCAAAGGAGGCCGAACAAAAGCGCGATTTTCATGATAGCGGCTCCAATCTCTAATAAAATGGACGCTCCTATTTTAGCACATGAAAACAAGGGTGAAAACGGAATTGATGGAGGTGTCTGGAAGGGCTGTCCCGGAGCCGCCGGCATTATTCCTCTTGACCCGCGCCCAAATGAAGAAATGACCGCACCCATGAAGAGGCGGATTCATAAGATACGTTGACTGTATCCCTTAACCTTGTTGTAACCCACAAAAACCCGTGCAAGGAGGGGGGACGAAATTGAAGGGCTCTGACCACAAAAACAAGTTTCTGCTGACTCACCGGGAACGTGAAGTCTTCGAGCTGCTGGTCCAAGACAAAACGACGAGGGATATCGCCGGGCAGCTGTTCATCAGCGAAAAGACCGTCCGCAACCATATCTCCAACGTTATGCAGAAGTTGAACGTGAAAGGCCGCTCGCAGGCTGTCGTCGAACTGATCAAGCTTGGAGAACTGACGATCTGATCCGCCTGGTCGGCGCTCTTGATAAGCCTTCCCGCTCCGCATCCGCTTCGGCGCATGCGGCGGGAAGGCTTTTTAAGCTACATAAACCATGCCCCGAAAAGCTTAGCTCCCGATGTCGGAACCCTCCATGGAATCGTGCAGGGACTGGAAGAGTTATGGTACATTTAAGGCAAAATACTTGACGAAGGTGGAACAAGCCTATGCGCACGAATGCTCCTTCGGAAATAAGCTCGCTCACTTCTCAAGAGAAGCAAAGCTTAGTTCGTCTGAAGCAAAGACTTGCTGCTAGCTTTCGACTGATTGAACTGATCCTTTTCGGCTCCAAGGCAAGGGGAGACCATGACGAATGGTCTGATCTGGATGTATTGGTTCTCGTCGAAGACGAAAAAAATTGGCGAAACCGCGAGCTGCTTTCCGATATTGTTTATGAACTGAACCTGCAATACGGCACCCATTTGACGTGCATCTTGGAAAATGCGGATGACTGGCGGTCAGAGGAAACGTCCATTGGGCTCCCCTTGAAAGACAATATTGTCGAGGAGGGCATTGTCATTGCGATACCTTAAGGCTGCCGAAGTCATGAAAGGCAAGGCGGTTGATGGATCATCGAGCAGAAGCTGACTATAGCGCCACCGTGTCTTTCTCAAAAGATGATGTGGCCCACCTGCTCCATCAGGTCCGGTCGTTCAACGAAGCCATCGTGAAGATCATCGATCAAGAAGCCGCTAAGTAAGAATCGATGTGGTAACCTCCATTTTACACGAAGCCCACATGGGCTTTTTTTTCTAGGTGTCGCACTTCATATACAATCCGTCATACATAATACCGGAGAGGAATTAGTCAACTATTTACTTATTACGCCGATATATTACAAATAACAACTATTTCAATGAAGAAAGAGGTCCGCGATGCAAACGAATGGCATTTACGCATCATCAACTCCGAGCGCTATAGCAGCAAAGAATAACCCACTTGCTGCTAAAGTGTCCGTACCTGCAAGCAGCCATGCTTCTGATGCCGTAGAAACGTACACCCCGAGTGTGATTGATGAAGGACAACAAGGGCTTCGTGCACTGGGAGGCCAGTGGATTGTTGGAAGGGAATTTACATCCGTGCAAGGTACGGACTACTCAAAGAATTTTCTGGATGATGTAAGCGGGTTTCTGGTAAAAAGCGCCTATGAGCGTGATCTCCTGCTTCAGCGTTACGCAGGAGACGAATTGAATCAGCAGCTTGAGCAATACGATAAGCAAGTTCAACTCAAGCTAGAGGATATCGCGCAGACAACAGCGAGCACTTTGTCTCACTATTTGAATTTTGAAAATGATTCTATTTTTGGAGGCAGCAAGGAGACGCAAGGAGAGTTCCTCTCCGCCTATAAGCCGCTCTTCGACAAAAATGAGTTGACCGATCGCATCAAGAATATGCTGCAGGAACAGTCCCGGATTCTGGACAAGTTGCAGGAGGAGCAGGGGGACCAATGGAAGCAGGTCATGGAACAAGGCGGCAAGGGGATTACAGACTTTCGGGATTTACTGAAGGAGGAGGCAAGTAAAGCCTCTGGAGGAGAATCGACCTCTTTTCAAGATATTAGTTACCGTGATGTAGCAGGAGTATTCGATGCACTTGTACACACAACAGCTAAAGCTATGAACACGTCTACTTTTGATACGGAATGGATGGCGAACAATTTAGGGACCGCACGTCTCAAGCTGGAACTTTATTTGCAGCAATCGCCTATGTCGTCGGCGATAAAGGAGCAGCTCACTCAGTCCGTAGATAAGGCAATGAGTACCAAAATGGGAATCGCAGAATATGAAGACTATAAATCCTCTCTTGTCTCAACGCCTTCCTTCCGCAAGCAATTTGCTTCACATCAAGAAATGTCCTTGGAAATAAAGCGAATGTACAGCGACCATCTACAAGACCCTAATGCCAAGAAGTCTGTAGGAACGATCATGTGGGAGGGCATGAAGGAATTATTGAATCAGAAGCCGGAGCATCTTCTCAGCGGCCTGATGGACTCCTTCAATAGACTGCATCACAGCCTCATATCCGCACCGAGTATGGAAGGGGATGTAGGTCCAAAGGCCAAGCTTGAATTTGCCAACCAGGTACGAGATGCGAATTTAGAGGACTGGAACAGCTTCATTTCTTCTCTGAATATGGATCAACAGCAGAAGAGCGCGCTTACGATGCCCAAGAATAGTATCGACATTAAAGTATAGCAGTAACGTAGAGCTTCTGTCCGGAATTCAGCCGGTCAGAGGCTCTTCTTCTGTGTTCTGGTTCGCAGCTTCTATATTTCCAACGTAATGCTCTGGCGATCCGGCTCCGTTTTGACAAAGACACCGTTCTCCGGTTTATTTACGATGCCGCGATCCCCTTTGACAACAACCAGGGCTGCCAACGACGAATCAGATCGTTAAAAGCCCCCAAATCGGGCAGCAAAAAAATCTAACGACGCGTGAGGAGCTTAGCCATGCAAAAAGGCCGAAAAAACGTGTGGAGGCATGCAAAAGACGGCTCTAAGCGTCTGACTCGTCGTTAGATTTCGGGAGACTCGGAAAAAGGGATTCTAAGCGTCTGAGGAGTCGTTGGCAACGGATGGTGAGTGCATGAGTCCCGCGGAACAGCAGGAACCGGCGATTCAGAAGCCGTGAGACGACCGATCCAGGCAGCCCGATGCCGCTCCAGCCGCCGACCTCGCACGGGCCGTCGTCGTTGTCGCCGCCAGCGACGACCTTTCCGTCCGATCTCAGGCCAACCGTATGCCGTTGGCCCGCCGCTGCGGAGCCCGCTGGCCGACCGCCACCCTTCATCGGTCAAGGCTCTTACATTCAAATCAAAAAAGGCCTCGATTCCTCATTAGAGGAATGCGAGGCCTTCTTCGGGCAAACTCGGGAGGGAGCGCGATCGCTCCCCCGCCGGCGCCGGTCGAAACGTCATTTCACCGCGCCGGCGACGAGGCCGGACACGATGTGGCGCTGCGCGAACATGTAAACGATCAGCACCGGGACGATCGTGAACAGCAGGCCGGCGAACAGCGGCCCCCACTCGGTCTTGTACTGCATCTCGACCTGCATCGCGGCAAGGCCGATCGGCAGCGTGTACTTGGACGGGTCGTTGACGAGGATCGTGCCGACGATGAACTCGTTCCAGATGTCCAGCACGTTGATGATGCCGACGCTGATGAGGCCGGAGCGAGACAGCGGCAGCATGACGCGGAAGAACGTGCCGAAGTAGCCGGCGCCGTCGATCGCGGCCGCCTCCTCCAGCTCCTTGGGCAGCGTCTTGAAGAAGCCGATGAGCACGAAGATGCCGAAAGCGAGCGTATTGGAGGCGTAGACGATGATGAGGCCCAGCGGCTTGTTGGTCAGCCCGAGATCGTTCATGAGGAAGAACAGCGGGATGAGCGCGAGGCTGAACGGAACCATCATCGACGAGATGTAGATCAGGAACAGCGCCTTGCTGCCGAAAAAGGTGTAGCGGCCGATCGTGTACGCCGTCATCGACGCGAGCACGAGGCCGAGCAGCGTGCCGCCCGTCGTAACGAGAATCGAGTTGAAGAAGTAGCTGCCGAAATTGTAGTTGTTCCAGACGTAGCTGAAGTTCGACCATTGCAGCGGCAGCTCCGGCAGCGCCCACGGCATGTTGAAATAGAACTGCTGGTTGTCCTTAAGGGAATCCAAGAAGGTCCACAGGAGCGGATACAGGACCGAGATGCCCCAAAGGATGAGCAGCAGCATGAAAAATCCTTTGACGACAGGATGAACGGTGCGTTGAACCATACTCGCTTCTCTCCTTCCTTATCTGTCTTGCTTTAGCTGACTTCCACCTGATCCTTGCGCAGAAGCCACTGCAGGAAGAGCGTGGTGATGAGCGAGGTGGTCAGAATCGCGATGCCGATGGCGGCTCCGTACCCGAAGTGAGCCTGCTTGAACGCCTGCTGATACAGGTACGAGCCCATGACCTGCGTCGAGTTGTCCGGTCCGCCTGCCGTCATGATCGTCACGATGACGAACGAGCCGTTCAGCGTCGTCATCATGATGTTGATGACGGAAATCTTCATCTGCTCCCAGACGAGGGGCAGCGTGATGTGCCGGAATTGATGCCACTGTCCGGCACCTTCTATGTCGGCGGCTTCGTAAAGCGACTCCGGAATATTCGTGATTGCGGCGATCAGCAGGATCATGTAGAATCCGATGCCCGCCCAGATGGTGGGAGGCAGCAGCATCCAGATCGAATGGCTTTCGAAGCCGAGCCAGTTGATCGTGACGGGCTCCTTGGTGAACAGCGACAGGAAGCCGTTCAGGAAGCCGATCTGCGGGTTGTAGATGAAGCCCCACAGAATGCCGACGACGACGACGGACAGTACGTTGGGGATGAAGAAGATGGAGCGGAAAAACCCGGCGCCCTTGATGCGCAGGCGCGTCAGCGCCACGGCGAAGAAGGTCGCGATGACCATGATGCCGATCATCTTGCCGGCGACTAGGAAATAATCGTTGCCGATGGCCGTAAGCATGATCGGGTCCTGCAGCAGGTCCTTGAAGTTCTGCAGCCCGACGAAATCCTTGTTCTGGGACATGCCGGACCAGTCGTAAAAGGAGTTGTATAAAGCTTGAACGATCGGATAGATCGTGAACAAGCAAAAATAGAGGAATGTCGGAATGATAAACGCCGCAATGAACAGCTTGCGCTGCAGTTTGGCTCCTCCCAGTTTCATCTCAAGCTCACCGCCCCGTTCGTTCTGCCATCAGAGAGCATCCCCGGGAGCTTCCGCTCCCGAGGATGGCCTTTGCTGGTTCTATCTTGGTCTTGGACAGCCGATCGATTACTTCGCGACTTTTTCGACGACTTTGACGACGCGGTCGACCCAGCCTTGCGCATCGATCTTGCCGATCGTCAGCGCGACCGTCGCGTCCTGCATCGCTTTGTCCACGTCCTGGTTGAACGTGACCGTAGGCACGACGACCGTTGTATCGGCGGTCAGGAAGGCCGCTGCCTGCTTGACGAAGTCCGGCGCGGCGGAGCTGCTGATGTCGCCCTTGATGTTGGACGGAGCGCCGCTCAGCTCGGCGAACTTGGACGCCTGGCTCTCGGAGAAGATGAACTGCAGGAACGCTTTCGCGGCGTCCTTGTTTTTCGCGTTCTTGGCGATGGCGACCGTGGACGTCGACGTGTTGGCGACGACCTTGTCTCCCGCTTTTTGCGTGACGGAAGGGATGAAGCCGAATTTGAAGTCGGCCGGAACGTCCTTGCTCATCTCGTTCGGCAGCCACAGGCCGTTCGGGATGTACGCGTCCTTGTTCTGCAGGAACAGCATCTGCGAGTCCGTATGGTTGATGGAGACGGAGGCCTTGTCGATGAAGCCCTTGTCGCGCAGCTCGACGATCTTGCCCAGCGCTTCGAGCACCTGCGGCGACTTGAACGCCTCGACCTTGCTGTCGCCCATGTCCTGCAGCAGCTTGTAGTCGTTGCCGTTGGCGGAGACGATCGCCGGGAACAGGAAGGAGCTGTTGATGTAGTACGGGTATTTGCCGGTGTGGATGAACGGCGTCGTACCGGCCGCCTTGATCGCCTCGGAGGAGCTGAGGAACGTATCCCAGTCCTTCGGTTCGGTCCAGCCGTTCTTCTCGAACAGCGCCTTGTTGTAGAAAATGCCCCATGAGTTCAGGACGAGCGGCACGTTGTAGATCTTGCCGCCGTATTGCGGAGGCTGCTGCGCGAGCAGATCGAGAATCTTCACGCCGTCGACGTTGGTCGCCGTCTGCAGCCAGTCGGTCAGGTCCTCCAGCTGGCCGTCTTCGGCCATCTGGCGGTCGTTGAGCTCCGGACCGTCGATGTACACGAAGTCAGGCGGGTTGCCCGCGATCCACTTCGGCTTGTTCTGCGTATTGATCTGAGGACCAGCCTCTTCCTTGATGTTCAGGTCCGGATTGGCCGCCTTGAAGTCGGCGATGACTTGTTTCCACCACTTGTCGCCGTAGCCGCCGACGAAGTATTGGACCGTGAAGTCTCCGCTCAGCTTCGTCTCGCCGCCCGTGCCCGCGGTGTTTTCCGCCGCTGCGTTCGTTGCCGAGTTCGCAGCCGGCTCGTTGGCCGCTCCCCCGTTGTTGCCGCTGTTGCCGTTGTTGCCGCCGCAGCCTGCAAGCACGGCCAGCGACATCGCGATCGCCATGGCGCCCGCTGCTGTTTTCTTTACGGTAAACGTCATCTTGGCATAACCCTCCCGATTGGATCTGTTTTGGCCGATGCTCGCTTTTCCGACGGCTTGCCGGTAGAGCCACGGCCTATATGTATCGTAAAGGGGATCGCTTGCGCGCTCTATGGAATATCTTCCATAAAATCTTTAGTATTTTATGATTTTTAGTTTCATCGTTTTGATAGGAAATGTCATTTTATGCACATAAGCAGCCGCCGTCTTTCCCGACGCAACAGAAAAAGCCGCTTCCGTTGCCGGAAGCGGCTCTTTCCTGCCTTCGCTCAATCCACGTCCTGCTTCACCGCGATCGTTTGAAGCTCCTCCAGCGCCGATTGCGGCGAGTATCGCCCTTGGAGCACGGCGCTGCCGAGCTTGCGGGCCGCGTCCATCACGTTGCTCCAGCGCGGCTGCTCGATCGGCACGAAGCGCGCGCCGTCAAGGTCGTCCAGGTTGGCGCGCATCTCCGCATCGGCTTCGGACAGCAGCCTTCCCGCCGACAGCGTCACCGGCAGGAACCCTTCCTGGCGCACCATGTCGGCATAACGCTCGTCCTCGTACAGATACTGGATGAAGGCGGACAGCGCGGCCGGGTCGGTATGGCCCGTCTTGAACGAGACGAGCACGTCCTGCACGCCGAACGTCATCGGCGGCTGGCCGTCCTTGACCGGAATCGGTCCCCTGCCCCATCGCAGTCCCGGGAATTCCTTGGGCACGACGGAGCTGAAATAATTGCCCGAGATCATCATCGCGAGCCCGCCGCCGCCAAGGATCCGCTGCTTCTCGTCCCGCGTCTTCAGCCACGGTTCGGCATCGGTGAGGCCGGCGTCGTACATCGACTTGAGCAGCTCCAGCCCCTCCACGTTGGCCGGCTGGTCGATCGCCCACCGGCCGTTCTTGATCCAGCCGCCGCCCGCTCCGTAAAAGAAATAGCTCAGGTAGGAGTGGATCTCGTTGTCGGTCATGTCGATGCCGAAGCCCTCTCCGTGCCCGCCCTCCCGGACGAGCCGCGCGTCCTCGACGAGCTCCGACCAGGTGCGAGGCGGTCCCGCGATGCCGGCTTGCTCGAGCAGATCCTGATTGTAGTACAGGCTGCGGACCGAGGCGACGTACGGAAGCGCGGCCAGCTGTCCTTTGTAGGTGTCGCGGGAGAGCAGCGAAGGCTGCAGGTTGTCGAGGAACGAGTCCGGCAGGATTTCTCCCAGATCGTTCAGCAGCCCGTCCGCCGCGAAATGCGCGTAGAAATTGGCGTTCAGCAAATCGGGCGGCTCGCCCTGCGCGAGCATGTTCGTGTAGACGCCGTCAAGAATGTCCCAATTGACGACCTGGAGCTCGACGCGGATGTCGGGATGGAGCGACTCGAAGCCGCTTACGATATCCTCGAGCAGCGGCTTCGTCTCCGTGCTGTATTCGGAAGCGACGAACTTGATGAGCGCTTGCTGCGGCTCCGGCTCGGTCACCTTGGGCGCGGGAGAGGACGAGGAGCAGCCTGCCAAGAGCGCGGCCAGAGCGAGCGCCCAGGCGGTCCGCTCGCTCCGCCGCCGGGCCGTCGTCCGCCGCGGAGCGGCAGCACCCGCCTGCCGCTTCGGCGCATGTTCGGGACGCTGCGGGCGCGCGGACCGCGGCGATGCTTTGCCGGCGACGTCATTCGTCATGGCATAGCGCCTCCTTTTCAACGGACGATGGATTCAAGAAACGAACGGAAACAGCAGCTTCTGATTCTCGGGCTCGTACATGTTGGCCGACGTGACCGTCGCGGACGGGATGTCCACCCACTGCGGACGCTTCCTGCCCTGCATGACGGCGCTAGCCGTCTCGACGCCGAGATACCCCATGTTGAACGGGTTCTGAACGATCAGCGCATGCATCCGTCCCCGTTCGAGCAGCTGGATCTCCGGCAGCGAGCTGTCGAAGCCGATCAGCTTGACGCTATGAGACAGTCCCTGATCCTCCAGGGCGCGAGCCGCGCCGCTCACCCCGACATCGGTCAAGGCGACGATGCCGTTCATGCCGGGATAGGCGACCGTAAGCGACTTGACCGTCCGATACGCCTGCTCCTCGGACTTGCCGACGTCGATCGTCCCGAGGCTGAACGCCTCTCCCGGCGGGAGCTTCTCCAGCACGCCCTGGCGGCGCTGGCTCGCCACGACGGAGTCGTCGTCGCTTGTGATGAAGGCGTAAACGGGCTTCTTGCGCTTGTCGGGAGCGAGCATGTCCGCCGCGACGCGGCCTTCCTCGACATGATCGCTGGAGACGTAGCTGTCATACGGATGGCTCAGCAGCGGCGTATCGATGACGATGAGCTTGATGCCGGCCTTGCGGCAGGCGTCCAGCTCCTCCGACAGCCGCTCCTCGGCTATCGGCGCGAGCACGATGGCCTCCGGCCGGGCCGCGATCGCCCCGCGCAGCAGCTCCTTCTGCTCCTCCGCCGCCTCCGCTCCGGTCGGACCGAGCAGCTCGAGCGCCACGTTCAGCTCCTTGGCCGCCGCCATCGCGCCCGAGCGCACCGTCTGCCAGTAAGAGCTGTTGACGTCCTTCGTCTGCAGGATGACGATGATGCCGCCTCCGGCATCGGCAGGCTCCGAGCGCTTCAAGCCGTTCCAGACGACGAGCGCGGCGAACAGCAGCAGCAGGAGCGGCAGCCACAGCTTCTTGCTTCCCATCGGCATGACCTCCTTCAACGGACCTTCGGTATCGTGACGGCGACGCAGGTTCCTTCGCCGGGCTCGCTCTCGATCGACACGCCGTAGCCGGCTCCGAACGTGAGGACGATCCGCTCGTTGACGTTGCTGACTCCGATATGGTCGCGTCCGTCGTTGTCGCGAGCGCTCGCGTTCAGGACCGCCTGCACCGTCTCCTCGTCCATGCCCTTGCCGTTGTCCCTCACCGTGAATCGGATGGAGTCTCCGTCCACCTCGGCGGCAATCTGCACCACTCCGCCTTCCGGCATGTTCTTGATGCCGTGATAGATCGCGTTTTCCACGAACGGCTGAAGCAGGATGCGGGGCGACTTGTACAGGTGCAGCTCGCGCGGGATGTCGATCTCGTAGTCCAGCATGTCCCGATAGCGCATCTTTTGAATCTGCAGGTAGCTGGCGATATGCTCCTGCTCGATGCGGATCGGCACGAGCTCGTCGTCCTTGGCGATGCTGGCGCGGAACAGCTTGGCCAGCGCCGAGGTCATCCGCACGACCTCCTCGTTCTTGCGCTGCTCCGCCATCCAGATGATCGAATCGAGCGTGTTGTAAAGAAAATGCGGATTGATCTGCGATTGCAGCAGCCGAAGCTCCGTCCGGCGCTTCGTCTCCTCGGTCTGGATGCGCTCGTCCATGAGGCGCTGCGTCTGGCCGACCATCATGTTGAACGTCCGCTCCAGCTGTCCGATCTCGCTCTGCTGCTCCACCTCGGCGCGCACCTCGAAGTTGCCTCGCTCGACCTGGCGCATCGCCGCTTGCAGCCTGCGGATCGGGCGGGTGATGCGATGGCTCAGCAGCAGGCTGATGAGCAGCGTTCCCGCCAGCGCGGCCGCGGCCCAGAGCAGGAAGGAGTTTCGCATCGCGTCCGGTTCGGCGATCAGCTCGCTGCGATAGGCGACGCCGACGATTTTCCAGCCGAAGTTGCTGTCCTGCACGGAATACAGCCTCTCGCCGGCGCCGTCATCGACGAGGAAGCTGCTTTGACCCGCGGAGAGGATGCGCTCGATCGGCTCCTCGCGCAGCTTGCTGTACAGCAGCTGCTGCTGGGGGTGGTACACGATGTTGCCGGCGCTGTCGACGATGAACACGTAGCCGCGCGAGCCGAGCTTGACGCTTCGGCAGATGTCGTTGATGACGTTGAGCTTGAGGTCGACGAGCGCGATGCCTTGGCCGGTCATTCCGTTGCTGTTCTTCAGCTCGCGGCTGAGCGAGACGACCCATTCGTAATCGCCGGAGACGACGTTCTGCACATGCGGCGCCGAGATGACCGAGCGTCCGCCGGCGCGCGCCGCTTTGACATACCAATCCTGCTCGCGCAGCTGCACGTACGGATTGAGCGTCGTCAGCCTGCGGTCGGATACGTTGCGGCCGTTATAGCCGAACACCATGATCGAGGCGATGTCCTTGCGGGTGTACAGCAGCGATTGGAACAGGTCGGAGATGCTTTTCTCGTAGGTGCGGATCTCCTCCCGGCTGAGGAAGGGATTGTCCGACAGATAATACTTGACGTCCTTGTTGGTGAAGATAAGCAGCGAGATGTTCTCCATGTTGTCGATATACGACTGGATGTTCTGGCCGACCTGCTGGATGACCTCGCCCAGATAAGCCTGGGAATTGCTCAGCACCGCCTCTTCCGACAGCTTGTAGCTGTTGAGGCTCGTGATGCCGATCGCCGCGAGGATCAGGATCGAGAACGCGGCCGAGATCGTGCCGTGGATCGTGCGGAGCGGCCGCAGCCCGCGCTTCAGCCAGTCGGGAGGCCGCAGCCTCGTCATGCCTGCCCTCTCGCCTGCTCGCGGTATTCGCGCGGCGACAGGCCGGCATGCTTCTTGAAGGCGAGGCTGAAGTAGTTCGGATCGGAGTAGCCGACCCGCGCCGCGATCTCGTACAGCTTCAGCGGCGTGTTCTCCAGCAGCTCCTTGGCTTTGGCCATGCGGATTCGCGTCAGGTATTCCACGAACGTCTCGCCGGTCTCCTGCTTGAACATCTGGCTGAAATAGCTCGTGCTCATCAGTGCCTGCCGCGAAATATCCGACAGGCTGAGCCGCTCGTCGGCGAAATTCTGCTCGATGTACAGCAGCGCTTGCCCGATCTGGCTGCGCCCGAGCCGGCTGCGGCCGTCCGCAGCGGCTTTGGCGCCCCGCACCGCGAGCTCCGTCAGCCATTCCCCGACTTCATCCAGCGTCGGGAGCCGATGCGCCTCGGCGAACAGGCTGCCGGGACTGTCGCCCAGGCCGCTTTCGTCGACGCCCATCTCCTGCAGGACGCTGAGCATCGTGACGAGCGCACGCTGGATCTCCAGCTGGCAGGAGACGAACGGCGCCCGGGACTGCTTGAGCCGCTCCGCAAAATCGCCGAACAGCTGGCGCAGCTCGGCCGGCGAGCCGGTCCGCAGCGCCGCTCCGAGACTGCCGGACCAGTCCTCGCTGGCGGCCGGCGGAGCCGATGCGCCCTCGAGCTCGACGATGCTGAGCACCCGGTCGCGGCCATAATGGAAGCGGTAGTCAAGCGCCGCAAGCGCGCTTCGGTACGCCTCGGGCAGCTCCTCGAGACGGTCCGCAGCCCGGCCGAACGCGGCCGACACCGCGTAGCCGAGATAGTGCTCGATCTCCCTGCGGATCGACCAGGCGATACGCGAGGCCTGCTCGTACAGCTCTGCCGGCGGCTTGCCCGACAGCAGCACGGCGATCCTTTCTTCGCGGGTGCGGAAGCAGATCGCTCCTTCGCGGACGGCGATCTCCTCGGCGATGTTGTAGCCGGCGAAGCGCAGCAGCTCCCGATCCGGCTCCGTGCCGGCGGCCGGACCGCCGTCGTAGTCGAGCAGCAGCGCGACCAGCGGCGGCTGCAGCGGCGGCAGGCCGAAATAAGCCAGCCGCTCCTCCGCGTCCTGGGAGCCTGCACCGGTGGCGGCAAGCCGGTCCAAATACCGCTCCCGCAGCAGCGGCAGGCTTTGGGTCAGCTGGCTGCGCAGCCTGTCCACGTCTTCCTTGCGCCGCTTCTCCTCGTCGAGCTCCGCGCGCAGCCGATCGAGCAGCTCCCGCGTCTCGCTCGCGGTGATCGGCTTGAGGATGAAGTCGTATACCTTCATGCGCAGCGCCTGCTGGGCGTACTCGAACTGGTCGTAGCCCGTCAGGATGATGATCTTGACGGCCGGGTGGCTGGCCGAGATGCGCGCGCTCAGCTCGAGGCCGTCCATGAACGGCATGTTGATGTCGGTGAGCACCAGATCGGGCCGGATGCGCTCGACCGCCTCCAGCGCGTCCCGGCCGTTGGCGTAATCGCCTGCGAGCTCGAAGCCATGGCTGGCCCAGTCGATCGTATTCATCAGCCCTTCGCGGACGATCGGTTCGTCATCCGCCAGAATCAGCTTGTACATGTCTGGCGCCTCCTGCTGCTTGATCGAATATGTACACATAGTGATCGCGCCGCCCGTTTTTGTCAATGCTGCAAAAAAAAGCCGCCCTTCTCGGGGGCGACTGAAGGCGCTCGCCGCATCGGCTGCGGCCGCTTTCGCTGCTTTTATTTGAAAATATGCGCGTCCAGGCCGCTGAGCTTCTTCTGCGTGCCGGCGCTGCCGTCGTCCACGTTCGGGAACACCCGCTCCACCATGGCATTGAACTCCGCGAGGTACGGCTGGATCGGATGGCCCTGCTTCGCGTCGTTGTCGTAACCCTGCATGCGGCTGAAGAAGTCCGGGTTGGAGGAGACGAACACCTTGTCGATGCTCGGCATGCTCTTGCGGACCGCGTTGGCGACTTGCGTCTTGAACCCATCGTTCAGGCTCCGGGCCATGTAGATGTTGTTGTTGTCGGCGAGGCCGTCCATCCTATGCCCGCGGCGGTTCGTCGCCGAGGCGCCTCCGTAGCCGTTGGAGCCGTTGGACCGCGAGCTGTACCCGTTGTTCTCGCGCTTCTCGCCCATCCGGCCGTATTGGTCGATCGTGTTGTCGAACGCCTGGCCCATGCCTTGGCCCAGCCGCTCGTTCATGCGGTCCATGCTGCCGTTCAGACGGCTCTTGCCGCGCTCCATGTCCATGCCGCTCTCCATGCCCATGCCGCCGCTTCTGGCCGTCATCCGGCCGTCGTTCGAGGCGATCGGGCCCGTGTTGGAGCTGGAATAGCCCATCTGGGTTCCCGAGCGGGTAGTGGTGCTGCCGACGATGCTCTCGCCCTTGAGCCCGATCGCGACATAAGCGTTGTCGTTGGTCGTCATGACGTAGGCGTCGCGCACGCCGTCGATCTTCTTGACCGTTCCGGCGATCTGCCGATTGGACTTCAGATGATAGTTGCGATGATTGCCGATGATGTTGTTGCCGTTGAGCTGGCGGCCGTCGACGCGGTTCATCTCGTTCATGTTGTCGTCGGCGAAGCGCTTGTCCAGCAGGCGGTAGTTGCCGATGTTGCTGTTCCGGATGTTCTTGTTGCCGAGCTCGCCATGATGCGTGCCGCAGCCCGCCAGAGCTGTAGTCAGGACGACGCCGGCCGCAAGCACTTTCCAGGGATGCTTCATTCGAAAACCTCCATGTCATGGGCGTCCGCTCCGCTCGCGGGAACGGCTGTAGTAGTGTCGCCCCGGGCAGGCGGCCGTATGCGGAGCAATCGCTGGCAGGAATGCGGCCGGCTGCCGGCAACGAAAAAAAGCCCTCCATGAAGCGGAGGGCTGCTGCTGGCCGCCAGGCCTGGCTTGGCCCGAGGATGAACTCGAAAGCGTAGTCCTGATCGGACGAAATGCGAAACTGCGGATGGACCGGGGCTCCCCAGCTGTCGTCGCCGCCGACGCCGAGCTGTCGTGCTTCGATCGCGATTGCGTTGGGAACGGAGGTTCTTCGCTCCTTGACGGATGCCGCCGATGAAGTTATGGTAGGTACTAGTACCAGATACTAATATCTGTTGGCAATCCATCACTCAAAGGAGGCATCCTCATGAATCGAACCCGTCCAGCCGGCGCGCTGTCCACCCCCGCAAGGATTACCGCCATCGGCTCCTACGTCCCCGATCAGGTGCTGAGCAACGCCGATCTGGAGCGCATGGTCGATACGAACGACGAATGGATCGTGCAGCGCACCGGCATCTCCGAGAGGCGCATCGCCGCCGACGGCCAGTTCACGAGCTCGCTCTGCATCGAGGCCGTGCGCGATCTTCTGCGGCGCTATCCGAGGGCGATCGACGATGTGGACTACATCCTCGTCGCTACGGCGACGCCGGACATGAGCTTCCCTTCGACAGCCGCGCTCGTGCAGGCGGAGTTCGGCATGCGGAGAGCCGGAACGGCGGACCTGTCGGCCGCCTGCGCCGGCTTCGTGTCGGCGCTCCATATGGCGGGCGGACTCATCGCCGGCGGGGCCTTCCGCAAGATTCTCGTGCTCGGGGCGGAGACGCTGTCCCGCATCACGGACTATACCGACCGCACGACCTGCATCCTGTTCGGCGACGGTGCGGGCGCCGTGCTCGTCGAGGCCGGCGAGGCGGACGAGGAGCGCAGCTGGCTCGCCGCCCACGCCGCTACCGACGGCCTGGACGGCCATCAGCTGTACCGCGCGGCGACCGCCGATCGGATCGGCGGGCAGGCCGTGGAGATCGGCGGCAAGCTCGTGCAGAACGGCCGGGCCGTCTACCGCTGGGCGGTCTCCCGCGTGCCGGAGGAGATCGGAGCCTTCCTGGGCGAAGCGGGCGTGTCGCCGGAGGAGATCGACTGGTTCGTGCCGCACAACCCGAACATGCGCATCCTGGAGGCGATGAGCGAGCGCACCGGCATTCCGCTGGAGCGGACGGTCACGACGCTCGCGCGTACCGGCAACACCTCCGCCGCGTCCATCCCGATCGCGCTCCGCGAAGCGGCCGCCGACGGACGGCTGCGTCCGGGCCAGCTCGTGCTGCTGTACGGCTTCGGCGGCGGGCTCACGCAGGCGGGGCTGCTGCTCCGCTGGACGCTGTAGCCAAGCAGGCCAGGCGTTCCCTTCCTGCGGCGGCATCAGGCGCGGCGGGATAGGAGGACGGCGCGTTGACGGGGTCGAGACTTCCTTCAAGCGGCCAATGGGGAAAAAACGGCAACTTGGGCTGCCGCCTCGCGTCAGCTGTCCCTATCGCCGGCGCCGAGAGGCTCATAGGATAGAGGTGACAGCTTATCCGATGAGGTGATGCCCGCTATGCTGCCGTTAGTCACGGTTGTCATACCGTTCTACAACTGCCCGTACATTCCGCAAGCGATCCAGAGCGTGCTCGATCAGTCCTACCCGTCGATCGAGATCATCGTCGTCGACGACGGCTCGACCTCGAACCAGCATCTGCTCGATCCGTACCGTCATCGCATCGTCTACCTGAGCAAGGCCAACGGCGGAACGGCCACCGCGCTCAACTACGGCATGCAATGCGCGACCGGCCAGTACGTCGCCTGGCTCAGCTCCGACGATCTGTTCACCCGCGACAAGGTGCTGAACCAGGTGTCCTACATGCTGGAGAAGCGCGCCCAGTTCTGCTTCACGGACTTCAATACGATCAACGAGACCGGACAAATCACGCAGCTGTGCAGCATGGTCAAGTTCCCGACGGAAAAAGCGTTCGTCGCCTCCATGCTCGACTTCTGCCCGGTCAACGGCTGCACCGTCATGATGCTGCGAAGCCTGATTCAGAACGTCGGATGGTTCAACCCCGGCCTGCCCTACGCGCATGACTACGACCTGTGGGCGCGGATCGCGCTGCATGACGTCGGCATGCACTACCTGAACGAGCCGCTCACGCTGTACCGCCGCCATGCCGGCATGGGCACCGTCCAGCATCTGGCGCGCATCATGCCCGAGTTCGAGTCGCTCAAAGCCTATTATGCGCCGATGCTCCGGACGAAGCTGGCCCGCATGCCGGGCTGACTGCAAGCAGAGCGGAAGCGGAGCGCGAGCGGAGCTGGATCCGAAAGCGGAACTCGGAGCGGTACGCGAGCGGAGCTGGAGGAGAAGCGGAATTCGAGCGGTACGCAAGCGGAGCTGGACCGAGATGCCGCCCGCGCCCTCATTGATTCGGTCCGGCCGGATCGGCTCATGAGTCTCCGACAACAAGACGCATGCCAAAAAGGGACGCGGCAGCTCAGGCTGTCGGGTCCCTTTTCGGCATGCTCGCGGCTGGTTCGAGCTGCGGATGGCGTTCGTTCGAGCGTTCGTCCGAGCATGCCTGCGGATTCCGGCAGCCGGCCGCTCAGCGGATCGTCCGCTTGAGCGCATGCAGGTCGTCCTCGACCTGCAGCATCCGCTGTCCGAGCAGCTTCATCGCGTCGTCGACGCCCTTGTTGTACAGATGCGGAGCCAGCGCGGCGATCATATGGTCGAGCAGCGCCTCCGCGGCGATGCTTCCGAGCGGCAAGTCGAGCTCGCGGTCCGCGAAGTCTTGCAGGCTTTCCGCCAGCTCCTTTTTCTGCTCCAGCGGCAGCTTGATCGGCATCATGGCGTTCCCTCCCTTGTTCGAAATGTCGTGATCTCTAGTATAAAGCTTCGCATCGGCAAGCAAAACGGGATCAAGCGGGATGTTCTCCGCTTGATCCCGTTCTTGATTGCGCTCGCTGCGGGCCGGGCGCAAGCCCGGCGTCGAGCTAGATCAGCTCCGCCAGCCGCAGCAGGCGGACGAGCACCGCCGCCGCTTCCGCGCGGGTGACGGCGCGGGCCGGCTCGAACCGCCCGCCATCGCCGGCCATCAGGCCGAGGCGGGCCGCGTCGGCGACCGGCTCCGCCGCCCAGCGCGCGATGGCGTCCGCGTCGGCATAAGCCGCCGATGCCGCGCCCGCAGCCCTAGCCGCCACGCCAAGCTGGCTTGCAGCCCGCGAGGCGAGCGCCGCCAGCTCCTGGCGGCTCACCGGCGCGCTCGGACGGAAGCGTCCGTCCGCATCGCCCTGCGCGAGGCCGGCGGCCAGCGCCGCGCGCACCGCCGCGGCATGCCAGGCGCCTGCCGCTACGTCGCGCGGCGCGCTCGCGCTGTCGCCGGCCGGCAGCTGCAGCGCGCGGACGAGCAGCGCCGTCAGCTCCGCGCGCGTAATGGAGCGCGCCGGCTCATAGCGGCCGCCCGCGCCCTGCGCCAGGCCGAGCCCGGCCAGGCGGGCGATGTCGGCCGCAGCCCAGTGGCCGGCCGTGTCGGCGAACGCCGCGGCCGAGCGGACGGCGGCGGCGAACGCGCCTCCGCCGGCCGGAGCCGCCGACGCCTTGCCGCCTGCGAAGCGGGCCGGCAGCCCCGCCGCTGCGCCGTCCGCCGAGGCGAGCCGCAGCAGCGCGCTCGCGCCAGCCTCCGCGCCGATGCTCAGCCGCGGCCGGTCGGCCGGGCGGAACGCCAGCGGCTGCGAGCCGCCTGCCCAGACGGCGTCGATGCTCGCCTCCACCGCCGTGCCCGCCAGGCGGAACCCGGCCGCCTGCGCGGCGCGGCGAAGCGCCGATGCCGCGGCTTCATCCGCCGAGCCGAGCCGCAGCTCCAGCTCCGGCTTCGCGCCCGCTGCCGCCGCCGTCGTGCGCAGCGCGCGCAGCAGAGCGTCCGGCTGCAGGCGCAGCTCGGCGCCTCCCGCCTGCACGAGCAGCTGCGGCTGCGGCTTGGCCGCGGCCGCGCGGGCCAGCGCATCCAGGCTCAGCCGCAGGCGGCCGTCCGCGCCGAGCGGCAGCAGCACCTCCGCTTTGCCGTCCGCGATGGCGGCCAGCAGCGCCTGTTCCGCCGCATGCGCCGGTGCCGACGTCGGCGTCGGCGTCGCGCTCGGCGTCGGCGTCGCGGACGGACCCGCTCCCGTATCCGGCGTCGGCGTCACTCCCGTATCCGGCGTCGGCGTCGCTGCCGCATCCGCCTCCCTCACGGTCAGCGTATACTTCCGCTCGGCGCCGCCGAGACGGACCGTCACCGCCGCTTGACCGGCCGCCAGCGCGTTCAGGCGGCCGTCCGCATACGAGGCTGCCGACGGCGGCTGGACGGTGACGGCCGCATCGGCCGTCCGGTCCGTCCCGGCCGCATCCCGCACGGCCAGGGCCGACGATGCTCCGCCCGTCAGGACGAACCGCGAATCCTGTCCGTCCTCCAGCCTGACCGAGAACGGCTTGACGCGCGAAGCGAACCCTTCGTTCCATTCCTCGAACGTCAGCCTTCCCGGCGGACCGGCGAAGGCGTCCTTCATCCGCTCGCCGCGCACGATCAGGTTGTCGATCCGAACGCTGCCGGTCGGATAGCCCTGCTCGTTGTCCGTCTTCGTCTTCGCCGCTTCCAGGCCGTTCGTCCCCATGCCGTCCAGCACGTTGTCCTGCAGCAGCACGGAGCCCAGCTCATGCGAGCCGTGGACCGTGATGCCCGCATACGCGCTGTCCAGCGCCACGTTGCCGCGCACGACGACGCTGCCCCCGCCGCCGGCCAGGTCGGACTCACCGGCGAACAGCCAGATCGCCCCCAGCGGAATGCCGTAGCCGGTGTCGTAGCTGCCGGTGCGCACGAGCGTATTGCGCTCGACGATCGTCTCCCCGGCGAACGGCTCCGCCGCGAAGCGAGTGGAGACGGCGATGCCCGCTCCGTTAACGACCGTATCCCGGAGCAGGTTGTCCTGGATCCGGTTGCCCCCGCCGCCGAACACCGCGATGTTGTCCGCCAGCCACGGCAGCGACACCGTATTGAAGCGAGCCGCGTTGTTCACGCTCGGCGTACGCTCCGCTCCGTTCGGCTCGGCCAGCTTGGGATCGGTGAACGACCACATCGCGATGCCGTCGTCGCCCGGATAGCGGACCTCGCTCTGCTCCATCAGGCTGTCCGAGGTGCCTACCGCGAAGTTGATGCCGTCCGCCAGCAGGTTGCGCAGCCTCAGCCCGGCCATGTACAGCCCTTTCGTGCGGACCTTCTCGCCGATCGGCTGGGTCAGCCAGAGCCCCGCCTTGGCATGCTCGACCCAGACGTTCTGAATGACCGAGCCGGGACCGAACGCGCCGTGGAACGCATTGTCGAACGCCTCGTCGTCGCGATCCGCCACGTTGCCGTCGATGAACAGGTCATAGACGCCGACCTTGCCGCCGTGGCCGTAGAAGCGCGCGCCGTTCAGCTCCGTATGCCAGACTCCCGCTCCGCGGATGACCGCGTTCCCGAGATCCAGCACCTCCTCTGTAAAATCAAAGCTTCCCGCCGGGAACCAGACGCCGCCGTCCGCGCCGCCAGCCGCTTGCAGGGCGGCTTTGAGCGCCGCCGTATCGTCCTGTCCGTCGCCGGACACCGCGCCGTAATCCGTCACGGATACGAAGCCGTCCGGCTTGGCGTAGGCCGCGTCCGCCCGCTCCAGGTCGACGGCGTCCAGCGTGTAGGACGCCGCGTCGTCGCCGCCATCCTTTTGCAGCCGGATGACCGAGCCGGCCGGAACGTCGCCGATCCGGGCGCGGACATCGTCATAGAAGCGGTGGCCGCTGCCCTGGGCTGGATCGTTCGACCACGGATAGCTGCCGTACACCCAGGAGTTCCGGTTCGTCAGCGTCAGCTTCTGCCGGAACTGGCCATCCACGTACAAGGACAGCGTGCGCTCCTGCTCGGAGCCGTCCAGCGTATCCGGAATGGAGTAACGCAGCACGAGCGCGTCGGCCGCCTCTGCGGCGGCGAACTCGACATAGTCGCCTTGCTGGCGGAGCTGCACGGCCTCGCGGCCGGAAGCCTCCGAGGCGAGCGTGCGATGCAGCCGCGACGGGCCGATCCGCTCCCCTTTCACATCCATGTGCTCCGCTTCATAGGAGACGTAGGCCGCCGTCGCGCCGCGATCGTCCGGCGCGATGCTGTCCGACACGACCAGCGAGCGAAGCTTGCCGGCGTCCGCCACGGAGATGACGTTGACGCCTTGCCGCAGCTCGGCCGTCCAGCCCGCCCGGGCAGCGATGCCCGCAGCCGGCAAGCCGTTCACCGCCGCCTTCGGCTGGGCGGCGGCAGGCGCCGCTCCGTCCCACGCGAGGCGGATCGCATACGCGCCTGCCTCTGGAGCCGTCACGGCGAACCGATACATGCCGTCCGCCTTGAACGCCTTTTCGGCGGGATAGACGATATCCGCCCGCGCCGGCTCCAGCCTCCACCGCACAGCGGCGTCGCCGGCCTCGCCGGATCGGGCGAGCGAGTCCCCGCCCGCAGCGGCCAGATAGCCGTCCCCCTGAATCGAGCGCAGGATGCGGTAGCCGAGCCGCTCCTCCATGCTCCACTGCGCTTCCGCAGCGAGTCCGCCCGCCGCCGTGCGCAGGCCGCCGGCAGGCAGCAGCTCCGGCACGCCTGCCGCCGTCATCGCCAGATACGAGCCGGTCGCCTCGTTGCGCAGCAGCTGGCGGCCGTTCGTGTCCACCTGCCGCCAGCGCGCCGAGGCATCCTCCTCGTCCGCAGCCAGGAGCTGCGGCTTGCCGCCGCGATCGGCGAGCTTCAGGCCGGGCGCGCCGGACGGCGCGATCGTGACCGCGTTCGCCGCCTCCAGCATCGGCGTCGACGTGTCCGCGCGGCGCGGCTCCGCGGCCGCAGGCGCATCCATCTCCGCCGGCGCCGGCTCGAGCTGCCAGCGCGCCGTCGACGCCGAATCGAGCGCCAGTCCATGCTCCGCATACCCGGCCCCGCTGCCGACATGCACGAATTCGTCGCTGAACTCGCCGTACAGGCTGCGCAGCAGCCAAGCGCCGCCGTCGGCCGTCTGCTCGGCCGCCCAGGCGGCCGCTTCCGGAGCCGCCTCCCCTGCGGCGAGGCTTTCCAGGAACGGATAGTCGGCGTTCAAGCGGAGCAGATGGCCGCTCGCCCGGTTGCGGATGCTCCAGCCGCCGCTCTCCCGACGCTCGAGCGTCCAATGCGACGAGCCGTCCCGCTCGCTCGGACTGCCGTACAGCACGATGCCGGACGGATTCTCGTACAGCCAGCCTTGGCCGGACGCCGAGCGGATGCGCACCGGCTCCTGCGGCGGCTGCTTCGGCCCGCTGGCCGCCGGCTCGGCGATGAAGCGCGCCGCGTCCCGCTCGCCGGCGCCGGCCGCCTTGCTCAGCCGGATCGCCGGCGAGCCGTCCGCCGCCTGTCCGGCGAGCAGATAATGCCCGGCCCAGCGGCTCTGGATCGTGGAGTAGACGGTATCCGCGACGGTGCCGACCGCCCATTTGACGCTGGCCCAGTCGGAGCCGACGGAAGCGAGCGTCTGCGGCGATTCCGCCGGCTCGTCGTCGGCCTCATGGCCCGCGATGTTCTCCAGCGCCGCATAACGGCCGCTGCCCTGATTTTTGAGCCGCACGACGCCTGCGGCGCCGGCGTCCTCCAGATACCAGATCGAGGCCGGGTCCGCAGCGTCCGCCGGCCCGTACGTCGCCGTGCCGACGGCAGCATCCGCTCCGGCCTGGACATCGAGCAGATACTGATCGTCCGTGCCGGCGATGCGGAACCGGAACAGCCGCTGCTTGTCCGGCACGACCGGCACGAAGCGCCAGCGCGGGCTCGACCAGCCGGGGTTGATGACGCCGTACTCGGCGTATTTCGTCAAGTTCTGGATGGACATGTACTTCAGCGGCCGCTCGCCGGGATGCTTGTCCCGCACGCTGCTCACGAGCATGTCGCCTTCGCCGGCATTGCGGATCGTCCAGACGTAGCCGCCGGAGCGCTCCTCGCCCGGCGTCAGCGCCGCCAGCCCGATCCGGCCGCCGTATTCGGCGCCGAGACGGACATGATGGCCGGTCGCCCGGTTCTCGATCAGCTTGCGCCCCTCGAACTTGTGGACGACCCACTGATCCCGGCCGTCCGTGCGCGCGTTGCCGTACTTGAGCAGGCCGTCCTCCGATTCGTACAGGTAAAAGCGGTTGTCCGGCCCCCAGGCGTTCTGGATGCGGAGGTAGACCGGTCCGTCGCCCGCCGGCAGCGTATTCGGATCGGCCAGCTGCCACTGCGAGCCGAGCGAGGCGGCGTCGCCGCTGATCGCCGCCATGCCGTCCGCCCCGCCGGCCACATAGGCCGCCTCGCCCGAGGCGCTGCCGATCGTCACGTAGTCGTCGTACTCGTCGGACTCCGTGAACGCCCATGTCGAGCCGTCTCCAGGAGCCGCCTGCGCCGCGAGCGACACGCCGGACGCGCCGCCGCGAACGATGTAGCGCCCGCTGGCCGCGCTCCGCAGCCGCTTCGCGCCGTCGTAGTCCTCGACGAGCCACAGCGAGGCGGCTTCGTTGCCGAGCGCCTCCGATACGGCTCCATGCTTCAGCTCGCCGCCCTGCTCATAGAGGAAGTCCGTCGGCCGCTGCGCGTCCGTGTAGGCCGCGAGACGCACCGGCTCGATCTCGCTGAGCGGGACCGCCCGCCAATGCGCAGTCGGATTGCCCTTGCCGCCCGGCCAGCCGTTCGAGCGCACGTCCGTATCGTCCGGAAACTGCGCGTTCAGCAGGCTGCCGGACGCCTGGACGTTCTCCAGCGTGAACCAGCCGTCGTCCGCGGCCTCCTGCTTCCAGAGCGTCAGGCCGGGCGACGCGCCGTCCCGCTCGCCCGTCCGCACGGCCGCCCAGTCCGGATCGCGCTGCACGATATAGCGCCCGGAGCCGACGTTGCGGATCGCGACCGCGCCGCTGGCCGCATCCGGCTCCAGCATCCACTGGGAGGCCCGGTCCGTCGCCGGCCGCGCCGCGAAGCCGACGGTCGGCTCCCCGTCCTTCGCCGCATATTCCACCATGACCTGTCCCGGATGGCTGCGGGACTCCAGCTGCACCGGCTGCGGCGCGTCCAGCGGCACGAACGTCCACTTCGGGCTGTCGAAGCCGAGGTTCACGTCCGAGCCGAGCTCCGCCCAGCCGAGCTGCCGCTCCTCGTGGATCGCGCGCTTGCCCGCCGGGTCCGCCGCGCTGACGAGGTTGTAGTAGTCTCGCGTCGCGGTCGGCACGATGCGCCAGCGCTCCTCCGCTCCCGGCGCGCCGGTCTCCTTCGCCTGCAGCGCGGCGCCGAGCTCGCCCGCTCCCGCCGCCGTGACGACGTGGCCGGTGCGGACGTTGCGCAGCAGAGCGCCGCCTTCCTGCCATTCGACCGTCCAGTGCGAGGACTCGTCGGACGGATTCGTCTTGCCGTAGCGCACCTTGCCGTCCGAGCCCTCGTACAGATAGTTGCTTTTCCACAGGTTCTTGATGCGCACCTTGCCCTGCGGCAGCTCCGGCTGCGCGCTGTCCGCCGCCATCGCGGCTCCCGCCAGCGCCGGCAGGCTGCCGATCCAGAGCAGCAGCGCCAGCAGCGACATCGCGACCGGCTTCCACCTCGTTCGATTCATCGATTGACCCCCTTGATTGTCCACAGATTCTCTTTCAGTGTAGGGTGCAACCGCTTCCATGTTCGAGGTGCGCTTTTATCGCAAGCAGGTGTTTTTCTACGAATCTTCCTTGCTCCTCCAGCCGCCGTGCTATAATGCGGGAAAAAGGAGGGACGTCATGATCGCCGAAACGGCCTTTCTTCATTACGACGCTTTTGCCGACGAGCCCGGCAAAGGCAATCCCGGAGGCGTCGTGCTCCAAGCCGAAGCCTTGACCGACGAGCAGATGCTCGATCTGGCCGCGCGCGTCGGCTTCAACGAGACCTGCTTCGTGCTGCCCTCGGAGCGCGCCGACTTCCGCATCCGCTACTTCACGCCCGGACATGAGATGGATCTATGCGGCCACGGCACGATGGCCTGTCTCGCCGCGCTGGCAGCCGCCGGCCGTCTGGACGGCCTGGACACGCTCACCGTCGAGACGCTGGCCGGCGTGCTCCCGATCCGCGTCGAGCGCGATGCCGGCAGCGGCAGGCCGAGCTTCGTCATGCGCCAAGCCGCGCCGCAGTTCCGGCCGTTCGGCGGCTCGCGCGCGGAGCTTGCGGACGCCATCGGGCTGGCGGAGCAGGACCTGCATCCCGATCTGCCGATCGTCTACGGCAGCACGGGCATCTGGACGCTGTGCGTGCCTGTGCGCGGACTGGCCGCCTGCGCCCGCATGCGGCCGGACAACCGCCGGTTCCCGGAGCTGCTGGCCGAGCTCCCGCGCGCCTCGCTCCATCCGTTCTGCCTGGAGACCGTCCATGCGGACGCCCGCCTCCACGCCCGCCACTTCTCCTCCCCGTACTCCGGCACGGTCGAGGATCCCGTCACCGGCACCGCCTCCGGCGTGCTCGGCGCTTACTGGGACCGCTGCATCGCCGCGGCGCCGCCGGAAGGGCTGCGCTTGACCGTCGAGCAAGGCCGAGAAGTCGGCCGCGACGGCAAGGTCCATGTCAGAGTCGTCCCGCGCGGCGGCGAGCGGGAGGTCGAGATCCGCGGCTCCGCCGTATTCGTGCGGGAGTGGAGCTTGCCGGCGCTTTAGCCCGAGGACGCTCCGTCTCGCGCCCCATCCGACTCATTTCTCGATAAAAAGGAGACTGAACCTATGACCCGATCCGATTCCGCAATCTTCGCCCAGCTCGACGCCGTGCGATCGCTCACCGTCCGGCAGCTCGAGGATCTGACGCCGCTGCAGGGCGACCTCATCCCGTCCGGCTTCCGCAACTCCATCCGCTGGAACGCCGGCCATCTCGTCGCCGTGCTGGAGCGCTTCGCCTTCAAGGCGCCGGCGCTGCCGTCTCCGCTGCCGGCTTCGTTCCGCACGCAGTTCGACTTCGGCAGCTCGCCGGCATCCTGGATGGACCAGGATGAGCCCGTGCCGGCGCTCGAGGAGCTGCTGGAGCTGCTGCGCGAGCAGCCCGGACGGGTGCAAGGCGCGCTCGCCGGCCGCCTCGACGAACCGGTCGAGCCGTATACGACGTCGACCGGCATCCTGCTGACGACGCCGCGCGAATTCCTCTCGCTCGCCCTTTACCACGAAGGGCTGCACATGAGCGTCATCAAGCTGTACCGCCGGCTGCTCGGGCTGTGAGCATCGGTCCGCGAGGAGCAGTCTAAGACAGGCTGACGGCGGCGAAACCCGATACAATCAGCAAGGAAGGAGGCGCGAAGCCGTGGATTGGCTGACCCGAATGAACGACACGCTCGACCGGATCGAACGGCTGCTGGACGGACGCCTCGACGTGGAGGCGCTGGCGCGGGACGCCTACTCGTCGCCGTTTCACTTTCAGCGCATGTTCCATGCTCTGACCGGCTATCCGCTGGGCGAGTACGTGCGGCGCCGGCGGCTCACGAGAGCGGCGCAGGAGCTGGCCGCGAGCGGGATCAAGGTCGTCGATGTCGCGCTCAAGTACGGCTACGAGTCGCCGGAGGCGTTCGCCAAGGCGTTCCGCAAGACGCATGGCGTCACGCCGACGATGGCCCGCCAGCCCGGCTGCCGCCTGGTCGCCTTTCCGAAGCTGCGCTTCCATCTATCGCTGAAGGGAGAAATGGAAATGAACTATCGGATCGAGAAAAGAGACCGCTTCACGATTGCCGGAGCATCGATCGTCGTCAGCTGCGAGAACGGCGAGAACTTCCGGCGCATCCCGCAGTTCTGGCAAGAGAGCGGGCCGAACGGCACGATCGATCGTGTGCTGAAGCTCCAGCCGGGCCAGCCGCTGATCGGCGCCTGCACGGACTTCCGCATGATCGACGGCACGGCTAGCGACAAGGACGAGACGGAGCGGTTCCGCTACATGATCGCCGTGGAAGCTCCTGCCGGGACGGTGCCGGCGCCGTTCGAGCATGCCGGCGCCGAGTTCGTCGAGCGCGAGGTGCCCGCCTCCACGTGGGCCGTCTTCACCGCGGCCGGGCCGCTGCCGGAGTCGGTGCAGAGCGTCACGAAGCGCATCTTCTCGGAGTGGTTCCCGTCCACCGGCTACGAGCACGCGGGCGGCCCGGAGCTGGAGCTGTACCTGGAGGACGGCGGTCCCGATACGGACGCCGTGACCGAGATCTGGGTGCCGGTGAAGCTGACGTCGTCGTAATCGTTCCAAGCAAAAAGGCCAGCACACGGCATCCGTGCGCTGGCCTTTTTGCATGGGAGCGTGCGCCGACCGCGCCGGCCGCGCGGGCTACGCGCGGTTTTCACGCGCGTAGGCTTCGCTTGCGCGCCGGCCGCGCGGGCTACGCGCGGTTTTTACGCGCGTAGGCTTCGCTTGCGCGCCGGTCGCGCGGGCTACGCGCGGTTTTCACGCGCGTAGGCTTCGCTGGCGCGACGGTCGCGCGGGCTACGCGCGGTTTTCACGCGCGTAGGCTTCGCTGGCGCGCCGGCCGCGCGGGCTACGCGCGGTTTTTCTGCGCGTGGGCGTCATCTCCTCGCACCACCTGCACGCCGCACGACGGTACTCTCGACCCCGTCGTCGTCTCCTCGCACCACCTGCACGCCGCACGACGGTACTCTCGACCCCGTCATCGCCTCCTCGCACCGCCTGCACGCCGCACGACGGTACTCTCGACCCCGTCATCGCCTCCTCGCACCGCCTGCACGCCGCACGGTACGAGTGCAAGAAAAAAGGACGGAGCCAAGATCTTTTCATAGACCTTGGCTCTGTCCCTATGACTCCTTATCTTCCAGCTACTCCCGCTGCGCCCCGTCGACGCCGCTTCGAGCCGGCGCTGACGCCGGACGGGAAGGCCTCGTCGCCAGGAATACGCCGGCGAGGATGATCGCGAGCCCGGCGAGCAAGTTCCAGCGCAGCTCCTCGCCGAGCAGCAGGAAGCCCCACAGGATCGCGGTCGCCGGCACTAGATAGGTGACCATCGTGGCGAGCTCCGGGCTTCCTTTTTGGATCAGGTAATAGAACAGGATGTAGGCGATCCCGGAGCCGAATACGCCGAGGCCGACGAGCGCCCCGAGGAACGGTCCCGACCCGAGCGCTTCCACCGGCAGCGGATCGCGGACGAGCGCGATCGCGCCGCAGGAGACGGTCGCCACGAGCAGCGTGCCGAAGGTCGACTGGTACATCGTCAGTCCGCTCAGCCGCTTGGACAGCTGCGAGCCGATGCCGTAGCAGAGCGTCGCGCCCATCATGCACAGGAAGCCGAAGCCGTCGACCGAAATGATCGTCGCCGGATTGACGCCGAGCAGCACGAGGATGCCGGCGAGCGAGACGAGGATGCCTCCCCACTGCTTCGGCCCCGGCTTGCCGGCGAAAAAAAGCGCCCCGACGACGAGCGTCCAAAGCGGCGTCGTCGCGTTGAGCACCGAGGCGACGCTGCTCGTCAGCCTCGTCTCGCTGAGCGGGATGAGCGCCCACGGCACCGTCGTGTTGAACGTCGCCATGACGGCCATCGGCAGCCAAGGCAGCGAGCGCAGCGAGAACGGCTGCCGCAGCGCAAGCATGACGGCGGTGATGGCGACGAGCCCTGCGCCGGCGCGGAGGAAGGCGATCATCCACGGCCCGGCCTCCTCCAGCAGAATCTTGATGAAGAAAAACGAGCCTCCCCAAATGAGGCTGAGCGTTACGAGCGCGGCCGCGAGCGGCTTGGTCATGGCCATTCCCTTCCTTTCTGTATCAATCGCAGCAAAAGGCAAAAGGACGAAGCGGCAGGCGCTTCGTCCTTTTGCCTTTTGCCTTGTCGGCGGAGTCCTCTCCCCGTCAGGAGAAGAACGTCCAGCTGCCGAACCACTTGAGGAAATGCTCCGCGTAGCTGCGGCTGATCGTGAGGCCGGTCAGCACCGGATAGAACATCGCCAGCAGCGCGGCCGCAATTCCCACATAAAGTCCCGTCGCCAGGTTCGCCGAGCTTCGGTCCATCTTCTCCGGCAGGCGGATCAGCACGTACACGATGCACAGGATGAGGAACGGCACCGTCGCGTAGTAGTGGTAGATGAACGTCAGGCGCGGAATGCCGACCCACGGCAGGTACTGCGAGAGCAGCCCGATCGTAATGACGAGCAGCGCGCGGCTGCGTCTTTTCCAGGCGGCCGCGAAGGCAGCGAGCGCGCACGGAATGCCGGCCCACCAGATGAGCGGGTTGCCGAGGCTCATGATGCTGGCGATCTGGCCCTCGGCTAGGCCGGAGCCGCCATAGTACCAGATCGGCCGGCGGATGATCGGCCACTCCCACCAGGTCGAGGCGAACGGATGCGTCGCCACGAGCTTGGAATGGTAGTCGTACATGAACTTCTGGAACTCGATGACGTTGCGCAGGCCGTGGCCCGGCCCCGGCACGAGCATGAACGGGATGTACGTCAGCGCGTAGACGACGGCGGGCACGGCGACGAAGAACAGGAAGCCCGCGCCGATCAGCTTCGCCGGCACGCGGCTTTCCGCGGCCGCCGCCTCCGCTCCGCGCGGAATTCCTGCGCCGCCGCGAGCCGCGTCCGCTCCGCGCGAAGCCCCGGACACGCCTGGCGCTCCCTCGCGCGAAGCCTTCCACCGCCGGTATATCGAGCCGAAGAACAGGACGGCCAGGCCTGCGCCGGAGTAGACGCCGACCCATTTGACCGACGCTCCGAGCCCGAAGAAGACGCCGGACAGCGCGAACGCCTGCAGCGCCGGCCACAGCCTCGCTCCGACGACGTTGCGCTGCAGGAACCGGTTCATGAAGTGGTAGCTGAGAAGGATGAACAGGACGGCGTACGTATCGACCGTGCCGATCCGCGACTGCACGAGCGGCATGAAGTCGAGCAGGATGAGCGAGGCGGCCAGCAGGCCGGCCTTGCGCGAGTTGAACAGGCCCCGCGCCAGCGCGTACATCGCCGGGATGAGCAGCAGCCCCGCCAGTCCTCCCATCACCCGCCAGCCGAACGGGTTCATGCCGAAGATCGAGACGCCCGCCATGATGATGACCTTGCCGAGCGGCGGATGCGTCGTCTCGTACGGCTCGATCCGATGCAGATGCTCGAACGCCGTGCGCGCGTGGTAGATCTCGTCGAAGTACATGCTGTTCTTGTACGAAGGCTTTGCCGGCACGAGCGACTGCTCGTCGAACAGCGGCGAGCCGCCCGTATCCAGCAGCGGCATCGTCCGGCCGTCGGCGTCGATCACTCCCGCTTCGTACAGGACGACGCCCGGCGTGCCGGTGATGCGCACCGCCTGGATCGTCTGTCCGCCGATGCCGATCGACTTCCACTGGAAGACGGTGCCGCCGTCGAGCTTCTGCTCGGCCGGAGCGCCGAACGTCGTGCCGTCCGCGGACAAGGCGACCTGCACCGTGCCGCTGCCGATGCCGGCGTACAGCATGACATGATCGGCCGGCTGCGGACCTCCCTCGAGCTGCACCGTCACCTCATGGCTGGCCTGCGTCGGCGCCCACGGCGTGGACGGCGCCTTGGCGTCGCCGAGCTGCCAGAACATGAGGATGGCGTAGACGGCGACCAGGCCCGCGATCGGCAGCCATTCCTTGCGCCGTGATATGCGGGTCGTGTCCTCGTACGGCTCGGGACCGGACGGCTCGTTCGCGGAAGCCGCGGAGCCGGCTGCCCGCTGTGGCGCAGGCGCGTCCGGCAGCTTCCACGCGCCGCCGGCGGCCAGCGCCAGCGATCCGTACGAGCGGCCGCGGACGAGCTGGACGACCAGATGGACGAGCGCCGCGCCGGCGAGCAGCTGGAGCAGCGATACCGTCACCATGAGGCCGTCGCCGTTGGCCCGGTAGAAGCTCTGCTCGATCGCGTCCCGCAGCACCGGCGCCGTATTCGCCAGCACCGTGAGCGTCAGCGCGCCGTACAACGCGAGCAGCCGCTTGCTGCCGGAGACGATGAACGCCGCCAGCGCGAACGCGAGCGCGGGATATAGGTAGCGCTCATGCATGCCGGTCTTCAGCAGGAAGACGAGCAGGGCTCCGGCGAAGGCCGCCAGATAAAGCCCTTCGCGGCCTTTTTTCCAGCAGATCAGCCCCATCGCCACGAGCGCGGCGAGCGCCCCGACGTTGCCCCATGCCGAGAGCTCCAGGCCGAGCCAGGTGCGGGTCGTCTCGATGCCGTTGTAGCCGAGCAGCCCGTACAGGTTGAAGGCGTTGAGCGTGGCGTACGGGTAGGACGCGAACATGTTGCCGTAATGCTCGATGATCCAGCCCGGCTCCCTGCCGATCGCGAACGGCAGGAGCAGCAGCAGCGCGCTGCCGATGCCGGCTCCGGCGGCCTTGAGCCAATCGGCCGGCCGGCGGCTCGAGAGCAGCGCGAACAGCAGCAGCGGCAGGAACAGCACCGCTTGCGGCTTGACGAGCACGGCGACGGCGAGCCAGGCCGCGCCGGCGGCGTAGCGGCTCGACGTCAGCGCCCGCACGGCCAGCAGCACGAGCAGCGCCATGACGGAATCGACCTGCGCCCACAGCGCGGAGTCGAGCCAGACGGCCGGGCTGAACACGTACAGCGCCGCCAGAAACGCGCTCAGCCTCGTGCCGAAGCGGCGGCGGGCCAGATCGTACAGCAGCCAGCCGGCGGCGAGATCCGCGAGCAGCGCCGGCAGCTTGACGAGCAGGATCTCGGGTCCGGCTCCGAAGCCGAGTCCCAGCGCGCTCTTGAGCATCCCCAGCACCCACAGGACGTAGATGTAGCCCGGCGGATAATCCGCGAACACGCCGTCCTCGAAAAATCCGTTCAAGCCCGTCTCGTACGCCCGCTGCGCCCATAGGCTGAAGTCGGTGTAGTCGACGGGATGGCCCTGCATCGTCGGCGCGAGCAGCAGCCGCAGCAGCAGGCCGGCTCCCAGCACGAGCCAGATCGCGCGGCCGGAGCGGCCCGGCTCCGGCTGCCGCCGCAGCTCCGCGGCCAAGCCGGCGGAGACGCGGCGGCCGAAGATCGCGCTCCAGCCGATGTACAGCGCCGCCGCGAAGGCGATGCCGCCGAAGATCGCCAGCGGCATGAGGAAGCCCGGCGCGCCGGCTCCGGCGGAGGAGTCGCCGCCCGAGCCCGGCGCTACGGTCGACGGATCGAACGAAACGGCGTTCGCCGCCGCTTCTCCCTCGACCTCGACGAGCGACACGGCGGCGAAATCGGCCGTGCCGGTCGTCTCGCTGCCGTAGCCGCCGAGACGAAGGGCGACGTCGAGCTCCTGCTGCTCGGGACCGGTCCGTCCGTACAGCTCGACCTGCTGCCAGACGCCCGCGGTATCGAATGCCGGCGCGGACGTGTCCAGCACGCCGAGCACGGACAGGTTCGCGCCGGCCGAGCCGGACGGCACGCCGGATGCGCGGATCATGCCGCTGAGCTTGTACAGCGTGTCCGGCTTGACCGCGACCTTTTGCAGCCAGCGGGCGTCGTTCGGCTGCTGGCTCGCGACCCGGACGTAATGCGCGGGATCGGAGCCGCTGCCCTGCTCCAGCGTCCATGCCGTCACCGATTCGTCGAGCTTGTAGCCGTCTTTGGTCCAGCCTTGCGGCAGCCCGTCCTGGGACGCCTCGAAGCCGCCGTTGACGACGAGCTCCGTCGCCGCAAAGGCTGCCGGACGTCCGGCCAGCGCCATGACGGCGACCAGCAGGATCGCCAATGCCGGGCGTATGTATGTAAGCTTCACTTCGTCCTACCATCCTCTCCTGGCTGCATGACTTCTACCAGATTAGCATACCGGACCCGCTTGCGACACCCTCAAAAGACGCAGCTTCCGAGCGGATTCGATCTCTTTCACCTTTGCAGGAGAGGAAGGCCGGGCGCAAGGGGAAATTTATCGGCGTCACGGAGGAAAAAAAGCGGCAGGCGGCCGTTTCGCCGCCGGGAACCCGCTTGGTAGAGCGAAAAGGACGAGAGCCCCTGTCGAGGCCTCGTCCCTTTCACGTTCATGATCTTATTTCGTCAGCTCGCTCAGGAACCGGAGCACGAGCGCGGCCGTTTCCGCGCGCGTCGCGACGGCGTTCGGATCGAACTTGTTGCCGTCCCGTCCGGTCAGCAGGCCATGTTCGGCTGCGGCTTGGACGGCCGGCTTGGCCCACATCGGAATCAGGCTGTCGTCCGCGAAGGAGGTCTTGCTTGCCGCTGCGGCTTTCAGGTCGGCGGCGCGAGCGAGCAGCGTCAGCAGCTCCGCTCTCGTAATCTCTCGATTCGGGCGGAACGTCCCGTCTTCATAGCCTTGGATCAGGCCAAGGGCCTTGATCTGGGCGATCGCATCGGCCGACCAGGCCGGGAAGGACGCGGCATCCTTGAACGGCGCCGGCGCGGCTGCGCTTGGAGGAGGCAGCAGGCGGCTCAGCATGACGGCCAGCATGGCGCGGGTCGTCTTGCCGTCCGGCTGGAATGTCCCGTCCGGGTAGCCCTGGAAGATGCCGAGCTGGATGGCTTTGACGATATCGTTCTGTGCCCAGTGGCCGACGGCATCCTTAGGCGTCTCGACGGCTGGCGTCGGAGACGGTGTCGCGCTTGGCGCCGGAGTTGCGCTTGGAGCTGGAGTTGCGCTCGGCGAAGACGACGGAGTCGGAGTCGGCGTCGGCGTCCAGTAAATCGGCGGCGCTGGAGTCGTGGTCGACGTTGGCGTTGGCGTTGGCGTCGACGTTGGCTCAGGCGTCGGCGTCGCGGTCGACGTTGGCGTCGGTGTCGTGGTCGACGTTGGCTCAGGCGTCGGCGTCGCGGTCGACGTTGGCGTTGGCGTCGGTGTCGGTGTCGACGTTGGCTCAGGCGTCGGCGTCGGCTCCGGATGAGCCTGGCTCGGATTGCCGTAGATCGGCAGCTCCTCGAAGATCCGTGTCGTCAGCGTCCGGTTGCGGTCGCCGGATATCTCCCAGTTCATCATGCCGGCCAGGTTTTGCGCCCGCACATGGATCGCCTTGTACGTGATGGATTCCTCGTCGTCATAGGAGATGAAGGCGCCTGTTTCTTCGTTGAACAGATAAGGCACTTTGGCCTTGTCGTTCCAATGCCGCTTGTAGGTGGACTTGGTTACGTAATTCTCTTCCAGATCGGTGAAATCGAACTTGCCCGCTTCCCATGTACCGTCCGTGGACGGAGAGGCGCATGCTCCGTACTCGCCCGCGCAGCCGATCCAGCCGTTGCCATAGGACGGCACGCCCATAACGAGCTTGTAGTTCGGCACGCCGTTGTTCAAATGTCCGGATATTCCGCCCGCCACATTGTTGCGCGGAGCGGTCGATTGCTTGTTGGCCGGATCATAGTAGAGCGGCGCGTTGTGGTAGGCGGAGCTGTGCCAGCCGCCGCTGTAGTCGTAGGCCATGATGTTGACGAAGTCGAGGTAGCGCACGGAATTCGTGAAGTCGGCGTTGCGCGTGAAGTTGTCGCCTTGTCCCGAGGCGATGGTCAGCAGATAGTATTTGCCGTCCTTCTGCCCGGCGGCGTCCAGCGTCTCGCGCAGCGTCTTCATGAGCAGCGTGAAGTTCTGGGGATCATCGGGGCTTCGGTAGTTGTCGTCCTCCCCGCCCTCGACCGGGTATTCCCAGTCGATGTCGAGTCCGTCGAAGCCGTAGCTGCGCAGGTATTGCAGCGCGGTTTGAGCGAACGTCAGACGGGTCTCTTCCGTAGCGGCGAGCTTGGAGAAATACTTGGACCAGCTCCAGCCGCCGGCGGAAACCATCAGCTTGAAGTCCGGGTTCTGCTGCTTCATCGTCCGGAGTTCGGCGAAGTTCGGCATGTCGTCGGCCGGCGCGCCGAGCACCATGCTGCCGTCGAACACATAGCCGGATTGGTCGGCGATTTCCGGATTCCGGCATTCCCTGCCGCTTTCGCCGTATCCGCCCCAGCAGACGTCCGCGAACGCGTAATTGATATGCGTCAGCTGGCTCGTATCGATGTCGGATGGCTGGAAGTTGCGGCCGCTTTCGCCGCGAGCCCACGAAGCATAGTAGTAGACGAGATTGTAGTTGTGGCCCGGCGTCGCCTTGACTTGGGCGCTCGTCGGAGAAGTCCACAGATCATTTTTGGCCACGACCGTGAAGGAGTACGGCTGGCTCGTCTTCAGCCCCGTCGCCAGATAGCGCGGCTCCGCCGAGGTGCCGAGAAGGTTGCCGCCTTCGAAAATTTCATAATACGTCGCGCCTGTCACGGTCGCCCAGCCGAGCGTGACCTCGGACTTCGTCGCCGTGACGACCTGCACGTCCTTCGGAGCGTCCAGCTGGCCCCAGATCAATCGAACCGGATCGCTTTTCGGAGAGTTCGGCCGAGCTTTCGTCGAATCCTGCGCGGCGACCTGCAAATAGACTTCTTGCCCGACCGTCAGCGTCGAGGCGTCCAGCTTGTAGGTGCCGGAGCCGTTCCAGATGCCTCCCAGCCAGCTCGTACGGCTGTAGACGTCATATCCGTCCGCTCCGGGAACGTTTTCAAACTTAACCGTCAGCGACTCGTACGTGACTTCCGTCACTCTCGGCTGATGAGGCTTTTTGAGCGGAGCAGGCGGAACGGTCGCCGTATCGGCTGCCGTCGTGAAGGTGATCCGCTCGCTCGGCACACTGGAGCCGGAAACGCTTGCCTGCCGGATGTAGAACGTGTACTCGGTTTCGGGCTCCAGTCCGCCGAGCTTGACCGGCGGAGCTGCGAACCAGCCTTGGTAGCCGAAGCCGCCGTCCGGCCTTGTCTTGTCTTTGGTCACATAGATGTCATACCCCTTGTCTGGATCATGCCGGTCGTTGAGATCCCAGCTCAGCATGGCGGTCCGTCCTGTAATTTCCGACACCTGCAGATTCGTCGGCGGCGGAGGCGGGCCTTCGGCCGCGGTTGCGGATGCCGGCAGGGAGATGAGCCCTGCGAGCAAGGTCAAGCATAAAAGAGAGGCTAGCTTTGCGGCAACGTTCTGTTTCCATCGTCTGTTCAACCTCGATCACCTCTGCGGAAGATTGGGGGAAGAATGAATTCGCGACTTGCCTGTCTGCGCCTTGCCCGTGCCTGTCCCTCCCTTGTCTCTCGAGCTGGATACGAGGTCCATTTTCGCATCTTTTTCCGCTATTTCCTTCCCATTTCCTAGAATCAGCGCGTATCTATCAGAAAAAGTGGGAAAGTATCAAACGATTGCGAATAGTGAAAAAAAGGAGGGAAAATCTCCCCCTTTTTCGATAAGATATTTCCCCCGCCGAACGTTGTTCCGCCTCTTGATTTCCTACGCTTCCCTTGATCTAGAACGACAAAAAAAGCCCATCCGAACGAAGTCGGACAGGCTTTCCATTCCAATCGGCCGGGCTTGCGAGAAGCCGCTTGTTCCGGCTGTCACGCTTCTTTGTTCTTCTCCTCGCCGAGCGGAACATGCAGGATATCCAGCACGAACATGAAGACCGGGATGCCGATGATGAGCCCCCAGATGCCGAAGTAATGCTGCGAGAAGACGAGGATGACGAACGTATAGAACATCGGCAGCTTCGTCTTGGACGCCATCAGCCTCGGATTGAGGACGTACGCCTCCAGCGCGTGGATGAGCAGGATCATGACGATGACCCACAACACGAGCGTGATGCCTCCTGCCTGATAGCCGATGATGCTGATCGGCACGAACGAGATGATGACGCCCGCCACCGGAACGAGGCTCAGCAGGAACACGATGATCGTCAGCGCGAACAGGTACGGATAGCCCATGATCCACAGGCCGAGCATCGTGAACACGGTGTTGAACAGCGCGATGACGAGCTGGACCTCGATGACCTTGCCGAACGAGGAGACGAAGCGCTCGGAGAAATAGGCGATCTCGTCGTAGATCCAACCGATCTTGCTCTTCTGGAACTTTTGCGTGAACGCGCGGATCTTGGTCTTTTGCAGCAGGAAGAAGAAGCTGAGCAGGATGACGATCAGCACGAGCTCCAGCATCTTGCCGATCTTGCCGAGATACAGGAACGCCTGGTCGACATACGTCTTGTAGTCGATCTTCTCCAGCTCCTCGGACAAGCGCTTCGAGATGTCGTTGCCCTCCGTGGAGTTGAGGAAGCGGATGATCGTATTGATCATGTCCCGGCCCTGGGTGACGAGCTGCGGCACATAGTTGGAGATGCCCCAGGCGAGACCGGAGAGCAGGAGCACGTACAGCAGCACCGCGACGACGATCGGATGCACGGGCACCGCCTTGTTGATCCATCGGGTGACGAGTCCTTGCAGCCGGTTCATCACATACGTGACGAGAAACAGCAGCAGGATCAGATTGAGCATGTGCCGGAGGCTGTAGAGCAGTCCGACGAGCAGCAGCAGGACGACGATCCTGCGGACGGCAGGTGCAGCAAAAAAAGCGCGCAACGATTCCATGACTTCCCTCTTTTACGTGAAGGTTCTCGTGCTGGCGCGCATCGCGTCAGGACCGGGTAGGCCGCGATGCGCGCCAGGCTTCTCTACATTATTACCGATGCAGGCCGCGCTGTCGATGCGAAGCGGCCGATCGGCCGAAAAAAGAAGCCCGATCTGCTCCTGTGCAGACCCGGCCCCCGGCGATCAGCGGACATGGATGGCGTCGTAATACTTGGCCTGCATCATCGCGGCCGCCTCGTCCAGCTTCGCCTTCAGGTCGACGTCCTTTTGGGAGAACACCTCCTGGATGATGCCGGTCATCGCGCCGTAGTATTCCTGCGTGTTGTACTGGGCTTCCGGCTTGCCGTCCATCCGCTTCGTCGACTCCGGATCGTACTTGTACACGTTGTCGTAGTTGTCGTAGATCGACTTGAGCTTCCGGCCGTATTCCGAATCGTTCTTGTAGTAGCTCATCTGCGGGGGAATGTAGTACTTGCCTTCCGCCCGGCGCGCCTGGATGTCCTTCTCGACGGCGGTCAGATAGTTGTCGGAGAAATAGTCGTACGTGATGTAGCGGAACGCCATCTCCTGCTCGTCCTTGCTGGCGTTGGGGTTGATGACCAGATAGTCGCCGCCCATGACGCCCGTATGCTTGCCTCCGGCCTGGGCCGCCGGCATGGGATAGGTAGCCACGTCGCCCGGCTTGAGCCCGCCCTGGTTGAGCGCCTGGTCGAGCACGCCTTCCGCGCCGGCGATGACCATCGCGGTTCGTCCCTGCGCGAACGCGCCGACCGCGTCGTCCCAGCCGAGCGCCCAGTCCTTCGGAATGGCGTTCGCTTCCCAGCGCAGCTTCTGATAGAACTGCAGCGCCCTCACGGCGGAATCGGAGTTGAACGCCGCCGTCACCTTGCCGCCTTCGACGGCCTGGATCTGGCCGCCGGCTTCGAACAGGAAGTTGGTCCAGTTCCAGCCGGATTCGTTGCCTTTGCCCATCAGGGCGATTCCCGAGATGCCTTTCCCCGGATCCGCCACCGCCTCGGCCGTGTTCAGCATGTCGTCCCAAGTCCAGTCATACGACGGGGCGGCCACGCTTTTGTCGGCGAGCAGCTTCTTGTTGACGATGGTCGAGGTGGAATAGCCGTTCTGCACGATGCCGAACACCTTGCCGTCCTGGATGAACTGGCTTTGCAGCGTCGGATTGATGTCGTCCTTGCGCTCGTAGCCATGCCACAGCTCGGTGATGTCCGCCGCCCAGCCGCGCTGCACGAGGAAGCCGGCTTCCGTCGCGAACGTGTTGAAGAACGTCGGCGCCTCGCTGGCCGCCATCTTCACGCCGATCTCGTCGACATTGTAGTGCCAGTCGCTCTTGTTGATCGTGACGTTCGGATATTCCCGCTGGAAGCGGGCGATCTTGTCGTCTTCGGCCTTGCGCTTCTCCGCTTGGTCCGGCAGCGGATAGTAGATGCTGATCGTGATCTTCTTGTCTTTGATGTCCTCTTCGGCCGGCGCCGGGGCGCCGCCGCCGCTCGCATGCGGCTGCCGCACCGCCGTTCCTCCTCCGCTGCCGCCCGTCGCGGCATGGCCGGAGCCGCCGCTGGCGGCATTGTCTCCGCTGCAGCCGGACAGCAGCGCCGCCGCCATCAGGCAGCTGATGAGCGCGGTCGACTTGCGCATGCGCAGCCCCCCCCCTTTTTTGCCTTGCTCGGTTACTTGCCTTGGCTTTCCTTTTTCAGCTCGCTCGGGCTGTAGCCGTAGTACTTCTTGAAGATCTTGCTGAAATGCTCCGGCGATTCGTAGCCGACCCGCTCCGCCACCTCGTATCGCCTCAGATCGGTCGTCAGCAGCAGCCGGCGTCCTTCCTCCATCCGCAGCTTGATGACGTATTCCCACAGGTTGTAGCCGGTATTCTTCTTGAACAGATAGCTGAGGTAGTTGGGACTGACATGTCCGCGCTGGGACACCTCGTGCAGCGTCAGTCCCTTCTGCGCGTAATTGTCCTCGATGTAGCGCAGGGAGCGCTCGACGATCCGGTTCGTCTGGGCGGAAGCCTCCTCCTCGCCGGGCTGCTTCGCCGAGCCGCCCTCCGCCTCGCTCCAGCTGAAGTCGCCGTAGTAGAATACCTTCTGCCCCGGATGCCGCATCCGCCACTCCAGCGCCCGCCTTGACTGATCCGCCAGCAAGTGGAGGAAATCCGGCCCGCGGGCGATCTGGCTGATGCCGACGAGCACCGGGAGCCGCAGGAACGAGTCGGCATGATGATGCAGGCTCCGTCCGATCATGTCGAGCTGGTTGATCTTGCTGACCGTCCCGTCGTCGTAGCGCTCCTCGCTCCAGCCGATGACGAGGCCGACCTCCCCGTCCGGCAGCGCGATCGGAACCGGATTCCAGTCCTTGCCGAGCAGCTCCGTGGAGAGGTTCATGACGGCGTAGCCGAGCAGATCCTTGTCCCGCGGCGACAGGTCCGGGCGCGCGTCGAACTCCGGATGGATGCGGATGACGGCAAAATAGGGTCCCGTCTCCCGCAGTCCGGCGGCGTCGGCCAGCTCTGCGGCCTGCGCCGGCGAGGCGGGCGATCCGGCGAGCAGCCGCTCGAGCGCCCGGCGCGGCTCGCCGTCCGGCGCCTGCAGCGCGAAGCGGCCGCCGAGGCTCGCCGCATAGTCGGGCTCGCTCTCGGCCGGGCGCTCGGCCTGCAGCAGCGCGTTGCGCACGCTGTCGAGCAGCTGCGCCGCGTTCAGCGGCTTGATGAGGTAGTCGCGCGCGCCGAGCCGCATCGCCATCTGCGCGTACTGGAACGTCTCGTGCGCGGAGACGACGATCGTCTGCACCCACGGCTTGATGAGCCGGGCCTGATGCATCAGCTCGATGCCGTTCATGCCCGGCATGCCGATGTCGGTGATCATCAGGTCGACCTCCTCCAGCCGGAGATAGTCGAGCGCCTCGAAGCCGTTGCTCGCGGTGTGGATGTCCTCGATGCCGAGCCCGGCTCCGGCCAGCAGGCTGGACAGCCCCTTGCAGATGAGCGGCTCGTCGTCGACGATCAGGATGCGGTGCATGTTCATTCTCCTCTCGGTGGTCCAGATGTCGAGTTCTCGTCCAGCAGCGGCAGCTGCAAACGCACCTCGGTGCCTCCGCCCGCTCTCGGGCCGATCGCCAGTCCATAGCGCGGACCGAACTGCAGCCGGATGCGCTGGTCGATGTTGCGGATGCCGTAGCCGATCGACGGCGAGCTGTCCGGCTCGGCCAGCCAGCTCTGGATGGAGGCGTAGTCGACCGCCTTGTAGCCGTTGTCGCCGACCGTCACGATCAGGCCTCCGCCCTCGTCCGCATGCGCCGCGACGACGATCTCGCCGTCTTCGCCCATGTGCTTGATGCCGTGGACGATCGCGTTCTCGATCAGCGGCTGCAGCGTGATCTTGGGGATGAGTGCCGAGCCGAGCTCCTCCGGGATGTCCCAGCGCACGCGCAGCTCCGCCTCGTAGCGCCGGCGCTGCAGCGCCACGTAGGCGGCGGCGTGCTCGCTCTCCTCCGCGAGCGTGATCAGCTCGCGCCCGCGGCTCAGGCTGATCTTCATCAGCTTGGACAGGTCCTTGATCATTTCCGCGGATTCGGAGTGGCCCTCGAGCGAGCTTTTCCAATAGATGCTCTCCAGCGTGTTGTACAGCAGATGCGGGTTGATCTGGTGGTACAGGATCTGCAGCTGCGCTTCCTTCTGCCGGATGTCCGCCTGGTACTTGTCGGCGATCAGGCTGTTGAGCCGGCGCGCCATGCCGTACACGGCCGAGATGAGCACGCCGACCTCGTCGCTGCGCGACTGGCCCGGCGTCTCCGGCACCAGCCTGCCCGGCTCGTACTTGCGGACGAACAGCGACAGCCGCTGCAGCGGCGTCATGAGCGAGCGCCAGAAATAGATCATGATGATGCAGCCGACCGCGACGTAGGCGGCGGAGATGAGCAGGATGACGTTCTTGAGCTCGCTTTGCTGCTGCAGCATCGCCTGCAGCGGGATTTCGTAGATGAGCCGCAGACGAAGGCTGTTCTCGCCGCTCGCCATGTAGATCCGTTCCCCCTCGATGAGGTGGACCGGCAGGTTCGAGCGCGCATGGGCCGCCTGCTCCGCGAGCGCCGGCGGCAGCTGCAGCCGCGTGCCGAGACGGTCCGGCAGCGTGCTGCTCATGACCGTGCCAGCCTCGTCGACGAGGCTGATGTCGCCTCCCGGCAGGCTGACCGAGCGCATCGTGCCGACGAGCTTGTGCTCCAGCTTGTAGGCGACGAGCACGCCGATGACGCCGCTGCCCTCGGCGATGTTGTTGACGGCGCGGACGTAGGCGAGCGTCGAGCTCTTGTCGAACGCCGTGTTGGTGGCCGTCACCTGGACGAAGCCGAGCCCCTTGAGCCGCACGGCCTTGTCGAACCAGTCCGGCTTGGTCTTGGCCGTGAGGAAGTAGACGCCGTTCTGCGTCATCTGGATGGAAGGAGCGAAGAAGAATTCGCCTGAAGGATCGTAGACATACAGGGAGTAGTACACCGGCGTCTCGCCGTCCGTGCCGGTCGAGTAGGCTCGCAGCAGCTTGTCCATCTCGGCGTATTTCTTGACCCGGTCCAGCACCGGCTCCCGCCTTCCCGGCACGATGCGCTGCGTCACCGGATTCTGGATGATCGTCGTCGTGATGCGGTTGATGCTGTCCATTTCCTTGTTGATCATGAGCAGGTTCTGCTTGTTGAGCTCGGCGTAGGCGCCGGTGACGTTGTCCTTCATGATCGTCTCGGCCTTCATGTTGCCGTAGGCGAACAGGCCGAGGATGGGCAGCGCCATGAACAGGAACAGAAGGATGAGCTGCAGCTTGACGCTCTGCCTCGTAAGCGGATTCAACATGAGCGGGCGTCCTCCGTGCGCGTTCGCAAGTACCCCGATTATGGACCGGAACGGGGCGGATTTCAATCCCTTGGCGCGAAAGGAAGAATCATTTCCCGGGCAATCCCTTGCATAGGAATTCCCTGCTCTGCGAAAGCTAGCCGAAAATGCCGCGCTTGACGCGCGGCGGAAGGAGCGGGACGTCCATGAGCTCGGCCGTACTTCTGGAATATCTGTGGGTGCTGGCGGTGCTGATTGGCCTGGAGGGCATCCTCGCGGCGGACAACGCGCTGGTCATCTCGATCATGGTCAAGCATCTGCCCGAAAAGCAGCGCAAGAAGGCGCTGTTCTACGGCTTGGCGGGCGCCTTCGTCTTCCGCTTCGCCTCGCTGTTCCTCATCTCGTTCCTCGCCGACGTCTGGTACGTGCAGGCGATCGGAGCCGCGTACCTGCTCTACATCTCGATCAGCCACATGGCCAAGCGGCTGTTCGTCAAGCAGAAGCAGCACAAGAAGGAAGCCGAGAAGAAGCAGGAAAACTTCTGGGTGACCGTCCTCAAGGTCGAGCTGGCGGACATCGCCTTCGCCATCGACGCCATCCTCGCCGCGGTGGCCCTGGCGATCACGCTGCCGCCGACGACGCTCCCCCGCATCGGCGGCCTCGACGGCGGGCAGTTCAGCGTCATCCTGGCGGGCGGCATCATCGGGCTCGTCATCATGCGCTTCGCCGCCACGTACTTCGGCCGGCTGCTGGAGCGCAGGCCGGGCCTCGAGACCGCGGCGTTCGCCATCGTCGGATGGGTCGGCATCAAGCTGGCGGTATATACGCTGTCCCACCCCGATGTCGGCGTGCTGTCCGAGAAGTTCCCTAAAAGCCTCGGCTGGAAAATCGTATTCTGGGGCGTGCTGCTGGCGATCGCGATCGGCGGCTGGTTCCTGTCCAAGGAAAAGAAGCCTCCGCAAAGTCCGGAGGCGGGGGCGGCCGGGACGGAGCCGGTTTAGCAAAGGAATCCAAGGCAGATTTATGCCTTGGATTTTTTTCGGGCCGGATTCCGGCGAGCCAAAGGAAATTCTCGGTTCTGCCGCCCACGCTCGTTTGAAACAGTCTCGGCGGCAGCCTGCGCCGCTGGCGCTCAGGCGCTGCCGGCGGCGCGGCAGTCCTCCAGCGTATCCTGCGCCGACTGGCGAAGCGGGATGCGCGGTGCCCAGCCGAGAGCGCGCAGCGCGCTGGCGTCGATCGGCTCCGGCGAAGCCGCCGTGCTGCCGCCGATCTCCATCGGCAGCGGCACGGCGGCCAGCTCCCGGTACAGCTCCGCCAGCTCGCCGAGCGGCGTCATCCTGCCGCTCGCCATGGCGTAGCTGCGGCCTGCGGTCCCCCGCTCCAGCAGCATCTCGTAGCCTGTCATGGCGTCCCGCACGTCGAGAAAATCGCGCGCTTCGGTGGCAGAGGACAGACGGAACGGAGGCGGAGCCTGCGTCTCAGCCGCTGCAGATGGAGCGGGATCGGCGACAGCATCGCTGCGGCCTGACAGGGATGGATTGGCGGCATCGCTCCGGCCTGGCAGGGATGGATTGGCGGCAGGCGCGGCTTGCGCCGGATCTCCAGCCTGCGCTGCCGTCCGCTCGCAAGCGGCCGCGTAGCGGGCGAGCAGCCGGCTCAAGCCGGCGGAGGGGCCGGGGCCGACGAGGTTGGAAGGAATTGCGACAAGCACGTCGAGCCCGTACAGCGCATGCCAGCCCAGCGCCGCCTGAGCCTGCATCGCTTTGCTCAGCGCGTACGGATGCAAAGGCTTGACAGGCGGCGGACCGTCCGCCGAGCCGCCGAGCATCGAGCCGGCCACGACGATCCGGCAAGGATGCCCGGAAGCGCGGACCGCCTCCAGCAGCCGGACGGTGCCCATCAGATTGAGGTCCAGATAACCGGATGGATCGGCCCAGGAAGGTCCGGCGGCGTTGAGCCCCGCCAGATGAAGGACGGCGTCCGGACGCGTCCGGCGCAGCAGCTCGGACAGGCTGTCCGAGCCGGGCTCCGACAGGTCGAGCGCCTCGAGTCGGACGAGAGACAGCCACTCCGGCTCATCGCGGGCCGGCCGGCTCGCGAAGGCGAGAGAGGATGAGCCGGGAGCGCCGTCATCCGAGGCATCGGCGTGATCGACGGCATTCGAAGCGTCCGGGGCGTCCGGGGCGTCCAAGGAATTCGAGACATCCGAGGCATTCAAAACATCCGAGGAATCCACGCCAGTCTCGGCTCCTGGGGCATCCAGGCTATCGGCGGCATTCACGGCATCCACCGCATCCGTCGCATCCACGGCTTCCATCTCATCTACGGCATCCGCAGCACCCACGGCATCCATGACATTCATGGCATCCGTCGCATCCACGGCATCCGCAGCGACGAACCAGTCAGGACGTTTCGCCGGATCCGCCCAGAACGGCGTCGATCCCGGACGGACGCAGGCGACGATCTCCCAGCCCGCCCGTGCGAAATGCCTCACCGCATGCGAGCCGCAAAAGCCGCCCGCTCCGGTGACGAGCAGCCGCTTCCGACGGCCGGACGATTCCGCTTCGCTCCGCTCGCCGGCTGCGCCTTCTTCCAGCCTGCATCCTGCCGATCCGCCGGTCTCGTGACCGCCCGTTTCCTTTTCCAGCCTTCGGCTGGACGACCTTCTCCAATTGGAGGCTTCGGCTCCCTTTGGCCCGCTCGTTCCCCCGATGCTGCGGCTGGACGATCCGGATTCGCTTCTTTCCCGCCTGTTCGTTCCTTTCCCTGCCATTGTGCCTCTCCCCTCCCGACCCGCATCATTTGCTTCATAACGCTGCTTGCCCGGCCCGCTCCTTTGAATGAAGGCTCGTGCAGCAAACGACTTCTGGAGCTGAAGACCGCCCATACGCTGATGTATCTAAAAATGCGGAATGCGTCGAAAACATGCTAGTTGCATCCTTTTTTTGCCGCCGCCAGCTTATCGCCCTCTCCAAAACGGGGACTATCGGCCATCCACGGCTCCGGTTGACGTGGAGAAGAAGCCAGCACCGAGCGTCGATGTTCCGTGGCTGCTTTGATCGATGAACCTTGACTGCTCTGGTCTATGATCCATGACTGCTTTGTACGAAAGATCGTACAAATTCTCCGCTCACTGATCAATTCCGACCCCTTTGTACGATAAATTACACAAAATCCTCACCTGACATTTTAGGAAGGTTGAGTTTATATGAAAAATCATATAAACTGCTCCAATGTCTTCCAATCGATCAAAGTTTGTGTGATTAATCACACAAAGGGAATGATTCTATTCGCAAATCGTCACCGAGAGTCCCCTCCACTTGCGCTGCAGGCCCCCGACATGATTTTCCGCTGAGATTTTACCGCTGTGAATGTCGTGCGGGATTGCGCTGGACTGCCCCTTCGCCGAAAAAGCAAAAAGGGAGCAGGAAAAGGACCGGCTGCGGCGACATGCCGAAGCCGGTCCAAACCTCGCCGGGCTGTTGCCGCCACTAGGCCATCAGCCCCCGCGCCGCTCCCATGCCGCCAGCTCGCGCACCATGTCCGGGATGCTTGGCGCCCGGTAAATCCAATCGGTCCGCACCGCGCTCAGCGTGCGGTCGATCTCCGGCTCTGCCGCCGGCACGATCGCAACATCATCGCGGCCGTACGCCTCCTTGAACCACTCCAGCATTTCCAGCTTGCTTGCCGGAGCCGCCGCCAGCAGATGCACGAGCCCGCCGATCTCCGGATGCGCCGCCGCATGCTCGACCGCCTTGGCCAGCTCCAGCGTCGTCACGCCGTTCCAGTAGACGCGGCTGTAGCCGGACACCTCGCCCGTCTGAGCCAGGAACCAGCGCAGCAGGCCGATGCCCTTGGGGCTGGCGTCGGGCCCGATGATCGACGTGCGGATCGTCAGATGGCGCGGATCGTTCACCTCGCCGAGCGCTTTGGAGCGCGCGTAGACGGTGATGCCGTCCGGCCGGTCGAGCTCCGTATAGCCGCCGCGGTCGCCGAGGAAGACGCAGTCCGAGCTGATGTGGATGAGCCGAGCGCCGATCTCGCCGGCGGCGAAAGCCAGCCAGTGCGGCAGCAGGCCGTTGACCGCGTACGCCTCCAGCGGATGCGCCTCGGCGTCGGCGTTGAGCTTGCCGATGCAGTTGACGATCAGCTCGGGACGGACCGCCGCCACCGTGCGCCGCACCGCCTCCAGGTCGGAGGCGTCGAGCGGCAGGGATCCGTCCCCGCCGCCGCGCGTCGTCCAGCTGAGCTCGAAGCCGTCCCGGCCGCGAAAGTAATCGACCATCATGGAGCCGGCCATGCCGCCCCCTCCGAGGACGAGCAGCCTCATTGCAGGAACCCGCCCCTCCTCAGCATGTCGCGGATCTGCTCTTTGTCCATCAGGTTCTCGCTCGAGCAGAAGCTGTCGAAGTCGACCGCGTCATACGTGCTGTACCGCTGCTGAAGCCCCGGGATGTCGAGCGGCGGCAGGATGACCAGGTATTCCTTGTCGTAAATGACCGTGCTCTTGCTCTCGAACTCGGTCAGCAGAATCTCGTGCAGCTTCTCGCCGGGGCGGATGCCCGTCTCGACGACCTCCGCCTGCACGCCGATGTCCTCCATGAGCACCTCGGCCAAATCCTCGATGCGACAGGTCGGCATCGTCATGACGAAGATCTCGCCGCCGAGGCTTTCCTCCGACGCCTTGAACAGCAGGCTGATCGCGTCATGCAGCGTCAGGAAGAAACGCGTCATGCCGCGGTCCGTCAGCCGCACCTGGCCCTTCGTCTTGATCTGGTTCGTGAACAGGTGGATGACGCTGCCGTTCGTGCCGAGCACGTTGCCGCCGCGCACGCAGACGAACTTCGTGTCCGTGCTTACGAGGTTCGCGTACACGATCAGCTTCTCGCCGATCGCCTTGGTCATGCCGTAGAAGTTCGACGGGTTCGCCGCCTTGTCGGTCGAGATGTAGATGACGCGCTTCACCTTGTTCAGGTTGGCGGCCTCGATGACGTTCTGCGTGCCGAGCACGTTCGTCTTGAGCGCCTCGTACGGATGCTCCTCGCACACCGGCACATGCTTGAGCGCGGCGAGGTGGAACACGTAGTCCACGCCTTGCGTCGCCTTCGTCAGCGCCTCCAGGTCGCGGATGTCGCCGATGCGGAACGTGAGCCGCGCATCCTCGAACATGCGGCTCATCGTCACCTGCGCCGACTCGCTGCGCGAGAATACGATGATTTCCTTCGGATTTTGCGGCAACAGCTGCCGAATCAGCTCATGCCCCCAGGAACCGGTTCCGCCGGTGACAAGGATGCGAGAGTTTTCAAACATTCCATTTCCCTCCAAGCACATATTTCACTACGATGTCCGAAACGTCCAAAGCCTCGTATCCCGCCGGGATGCCCCAGCTTGCCGGCAGCGCCGTCATGACGTCGACCGCATCCGCGATATTGCCCGCCCGCAAGCCGCTCACGACGTTGCTGCCGCAGTCGACCGTCTCGGGACGCTCCGTCGTGTTGCGGATCGTCACCGTCGGCACGCCGAGCAGGCAGCATTCCTCCTGCACCGTGCCGCTGTCGCTGACCGCGCACCAGGCGTCCCGCTCCAGCCGCACGAAGTCGAAGAAGCCGAACGGCTCATGAAACTCGACCAGCGGATGCGGCTGCACCGCCGTGCCGCCGGCGTCGATGCGCGAGCGGGTGCGCGGGTGGATGCTGCAGACGATCCGCTTGCCGTGCCGCTCCGCGATCCGGTTCAGTCCGCCGAGGATGCCGTCCAGATGGGCCGGCACGTCGACGTTCTCGGCGCGGTGCGTCGTCACGAGCACATAGTTCCGCTCCTGCAGGCCGAGCCGCTCCAGCACGCCGCTGGCGTCGATGCGGTCCTTGTACTGCGCCATCACCTCGCCGATCGGGTTGCCGGTGCGCACGATTCGGTTCGCCGGAAAGCCCTCGCGCAGCAGGTTCTGCTTGCTGTACTCGGTATACGGCATGTTGATCGTCGCCACGGCGTCGATGATGCGGCGGTTCTTCTCCTCCGGCACGGTCAGGTCGTAGCAGCGGTTGCCGGCCTCCATATGCGCGACCGGGATGCCCATCCGCTCCGCTACGATCGCGCACAGCGCGCTGTTCGTATCGCCGAGCAGCAGCACGATGTCCGGCCGCTCCTCGCGCAGCAGCCGCTCCATCTCGCCGAACATGACGGACAGCTGGCCGCCGAGCGTGTGGCTGCCGCCCGCCATCACATGGTCGGGACGGCGCACGCCCAGCTCGCGAAAGAACACGTCGTTCAGCGAATCGGTATAGTTCTGTCCCGTATGCACGAGGATGTGCCGGTCCGCCAGCCGGTCGAGCTTGCCGATGATGAGGCTGAGCCGGATGATCTCCGGCCGCGTGCCGAGCACGGTCATCACTCGCATTCGTCCATTCCGCCTTTCGGGTTGAAAATAGATGCTCTAGCGCTTCTTCCTGCCGGCTCTGCGGCCGGCAGAGCCGCTCTTGCGGCGGCGCGAGGCGCCGCCGGCACGCCCGCGCCTGGCCGGGCGGCTGCGCTCGCCGAGCCGGGCTCGCCGCGCGCGGCCGGACTTGCCGCGGCGCAGCCGGCCCTTGCGGCGCAGCCGCTCCCTCCGGCCGCCGGCCCAGCTTGGCGAAGCCGGCGCGGGCGGCTCCGCGGCCGCCGGCTCCGCAGGCCGTCCGGCAGCTGGACTCGCGGCACGCCGCCGAG
>NZ_KE383856.1:136840-145082 GCF_000422485.1 Paenibacillus pasadenensis DSM 19293 | reverse complement strand
GAAAAATTAAATCCAAGGCACTTTTCTGCCTTGGTTCCGCCGACCAGGCCCAACCAGGCCCGACCAGGCCCGACATCAAAAAAGCTGTCCCATGGAGTCCATTGCCTGGCTCCAGGGACAGCTTTTTCGCGCCATCTGCACCTCTCGCGAGCTGCAGCCAGGCCAAGGTCAATTGCGCATGCCCCGCCCAATGTCGCCGCCACGCTCCTTCGACGAGGCGGCTTCACGCCACAATCGCATCTGCGCGCGGCGTAGACGGCTCAGCTGACTGGCGTGAACGGCTCCGACTCGAACGGCTCCGACCACGGTCCGGCCGCGCCGTCGGGCGCGATCGCCTGCACGCGGTACCAGGTCCTCGTCCCGTGAGCGCGGGTCGGGTCCTGCCATGGCATGTCGTGGTCCGCCGGTCGGGCGTCGAAGACGGCCGTCCACGGTCCGGCCGCTCCGCGCGTGCTCTTTTCAACCGTGTAGCGAGCCGCTCCGACGACGCCGCGAAAGACGACGCGCTCGGCCGCCGAGGAGACCGTCGGCGCATCCGGCACCAGGCACGAGGACACTTCGCGTCCGCTCATCCGAAAGGCATGGCTGCGCAGCTCGAGACAGCGCCGCTCATAGTCCCCGCTTACGCCCGTACCGGGATAGTGCAGGGAGAAGCCGTCGTAGTGGGGAACATAGCCGGCGTCATCCGCATGGGGAAACAGCGACCAGAACAGCGTGCCGGAGACGCTGCCGTCTGCTTCCGCCCGCTCCAGAAACGCCTCCAGCCCGTCCTCCGTCCAGCCGAATTCGCCGCAGATATATACCTTGCCGGCGGCTGCCGTCTCCGCCGCGTCGCGCGCCAGAGCCTCCGCGTTCGCGGGATAATAGTGAACGTCGAGGATGTCCAGCTCCTCGATGCCGAGCTTGTCGCGGTCCAGCTCGAACTGCTTGCCGTGCGCGACGAGATGGTTGCCGTCGAGGCTTTTGATGTAAGCGGCCATTTCCTTGACCCACTCCGCCGGCGCATCGTTCAGCTCGTTGCCGAGCTCCCACGCCAGAATCGTCGGATCGTCGCGGTACGCCACTCCTGTAAGCGCATTCACCCGAGTGAGCAGCATGGCGATGTAGCGCTTGAACACTTCCTTGATCTCCGGATCGGAATAAAAGGCCCGCGGATCCTCCAGTCCTCTCCAGCCCGCGAAGGTGGAGCGTCCGCCGTGGTAGTAGGACCAGTTGCAGACGAACGGCACGATCAGCCGCAGTCCTCGCGCCGCCGCCTCGCGGACCGCGAAGTCCACCCGGCGCAGCGCCTCTTCGTTGAAGCGATCCGGCTCCGGCATGATCGAAAGCGGATGCCCTTGAGACGCGCCAAGCGTATGCGAGCGAACGACGGTCGCCCCCATCTCCAGCGCCGTGTCCAGCGCGTCGCGGACGCGGAACTCCGTCGGCCAAGCCACTCCCTCGACATTCTCGTCGAGCCCGAGCCAGTAGACATTCGGTCCCGCGAACCGGAACGGCTCGCCGTTCAGCTCCAGCCGGCTGCCTGTGCGGGCAACAAACCCGTTGCTCCTCATGATCGATCCCCGCCTTACGTCCTTGGTTTCATAGTGTTGCCATGACAAGAATAGCATTTGCGGATCATGATTTCAACTTATTTTAACTTATTATAGTTAAGTTTCATTAGTTGAATTTTTCGAGAGGAAAAGAAGCGGCTCCAAGGAGTCCCTCGTACGGTTGGCTGATTGGGGCAGCTCCTTTCCGTGAGACGGGGGAGAAAGTCGGCGCTAAGGGCAATGGGGCGGTGAGGGACCAGCTGCGCTAACGAAACGGAGAGACGCTATTGGGTTGAAAAGAGGGGGGTTGGAGCTTCTAACGATACAGCGAATCGCTATGGGGGAGTTTTTCGTCGATTCAGCCGCTTGTTAAGCCAAATAGCGCTTTTGAGGTTCGTTAGCCTTTTTGTCGAGGCGTTTTGAACGAAATAGCGCTTCTGAGGTTCGTTAGCCATTTTGACGAGGCTTGATGGAATGCATCCTGCTGGGGAGGCTGGAGAAAACGGCAACGGGGCGCGGGCAGCCTGCTGCTGGTTGTGGGAGGAAAAGAAGCTGGTTTGGTGGCGGCCCGGCATTGCCGCGAACGGCGCTCCGCCAAGGGCATTCTCGCCCTTGCTTCACGGCTCCGCCGCAGTCGGCGCTCCGCCAAGGGCATTCGCGCCCTTGCTTTGCGGCTCCGCCGCAGGCGGCGCTCCGCCAAGGGCATTCTCGCCCTTGCTTCGCCTCCCCCCGCCGGCAACCCTTCAAGCTCCGGCCGTAGCCGCGCTCTCCGCCTCCGTGTCTCCGCCCCCGGCGCCTGCCGCCGGAACGGTCGAGGCCCGCTTCACCAGCGCCGTCGACAGCATGACCAGCTCCGGCAGCTTCTCCGGCTCGGCGATGCGGCCGAGCACGATCTGCACCGCGCGCGAGCCCATCTCTTCCTTGGGCACCTTGACCGTCGTCAAGCCCGGCTGGTTCAGCTCCGCCAGCGTCAGATCGTCGAAGCCGACGAGCGAGACGTCGGCCGGGCACTCCAGCCCGAGCGGCTGCAGCACTTTGAGCGCGTCGAAGGCGATCAGGTCGTTGGCGCAGAACATCGCCGTGACCGGGCGCTCCGCCCGCAGCTCCCGCTCCAGCGAAGCCGCGAACTCCGGCTTGGTGTACATGCCGCTGCCGCTTACGCCCATCCCCCCGACGACCGCCAGCTCCGCCGCATCCTTGGGACGCTTGCGGTTGTGCGCGGCGATGGCGTCCTCGAACCCGCGGCGGCGCTCGGAGAAGCTCCACGTCGTATGGGCGTCGCCGACAAACGCCAGGCGGCGGTGGCCTTCGCGCAGCAGCAGCTGAGCGGCCTGGCTCGCGCCGAGATAGTTGTTGGCCATGACCAGATCCAGGTCGGGATGCTGAGCGTCCGGATCGACGAGCACGAACGGCAGCTTGCGCTTCGTCAGCTGGTCGGTGTAGGCTTCCGGCAGCTGGCCGAGCACGACGACGCCGTCCACCTTGCGCTCGGTGATGCCGAGGGGCATGCCGTCCTTCACCTTCATCGTCACGTCGATGCTCGACAGCAGCATGCTGTAGCCCTGCTTGGCCAGCTCGGCGTCAATGCCCTTGATGATCTTGCCCCAGTACTCGGGATCGTCCAGATAAGCCCGCGGCATGAGCACGGCCAGATTGCCCGTGCCCGGAGCCGAGCCCGGCTTGCGGCCCTTGATCCGGTAGCCCTCCTCCTCGGCGGTTTTCCAGATGATCTCGCGCGTCACCTCGTTCACGGCGCTGTCCCCGGACAGCGCCTTGGATACAAGCGCTTTGGAGACGTTCAATTTATCGGCGATCATTTGCAGCGTTACTTTTTTCATGAAGCCCATCCCTTCGGCATCGGAGCAAGAATTTGCTCCTTTCAGCATAACGTCTGGAAAGTCTTTTTTCAACTTTTTTCAATTCTTTATGCGGCAGGACGAGCTTCTCATCTCCCTCTTCTTCCTTTACGATAGAGGCAGGCAAAGAATGCCGCTCAAGGAGGAATCGCCATGCAGGTATGGTTCAAGTACAACTGGATCGTTCGCGACCAATGGTACGAATGGTGCGCCCAGCTGCCGGAGGAGGAGCTTGTTCGGGAAAGGATCGGCGGCATGGGGAGCATCCTCAAGACGCTTCAGCACATCCTCGACGTGGAATGGAGCTGGATCCAGCAGCTCCGGGAAGCCGACTTCGCCTCCGAGCCGGTTCCGTGGCTCGCCACGCTCGCCGAGGTGAGGGAGCTGGACCGTCAATACCGGTCCGACATCGAGCCGTTCATCCTCGGCTGGGACGACTCCATGGAGACGCGCCCGATGGAGGACGTCGCCTCCGACGGACACGTCGAGCAGCACGCCTGGGGCGAGGTCATGCGGCATGTGCTGGCCCATGAGATCCACCATATCGGGCAGTTGTCCATCTGGGCGCGGGAGCTCGGGCTGAAGCCGGTGTCGGCCAACCTCATCGGCAAGGGCCTGATTCCGATCCGATGAAGTACGTCAAGCTGCATGCCTACCATGTCCAAAAACAAAAGCGGGACGAGTACCTCGACCTTCAGCGCCAAGCCGCCGAGGTTTATGGCCGGCATGCTTCGTTCCGCACGCTCTTTTTGAACAGCATGGAAGACGAGACGAGATGGATCGAAATCACGACGTATGACTCCGAAGAAAGCTACGCCGAAGCGATCCGCCTCATCGACGAGGAGCCGGAAATAGGCGATCTGTTCCGGCGCTTCAAGTCCCTTCTTGTCCAGGAGAACGCCGAGATCGTCGAGGAAGACTTCAAGCTGGCCAAGGAAATCGTCGTCCGGACGACGGAATGAACCGAAAAAAAAGCGGGACGAGGCCGAGCGCTGCTCGGCTTCATCCCGCTTTTGTCCGGCTACGATCCGAACTTCACGAGGTAGTAGTTCTTCTTGCCGCGGCGCAGCACGAGGTAGCGGCCATGCAGGCGATGCTCCGCCGTCAGCGCCGTGTCGATGCCCGTCTGCTTGACGCCGTTCACGGCTACCGCTCCGCTCTCGATGTCCTGCTTGGCCTGGCGGCGCGACGGAGCGGCCTTCGTCTCGACGAGCAGGTCGATCAGGCCGGTCGACTCGGCGTCCGCGAGCACGGTCGTCGGCATGTCCGACAGCGCCTCGACGAGCTCGTCCTCGCTCAGCTGCGTGACGTCGCCGGAGAACAGCGCGGCCGTGATCTTCTCTGCGCTCTCCACCGCCTGCTCGCCGTGCACGATGCGCGTCACCTGGCGGGCGAGCTCGCGCTGCGCCTCGCGCTTCTCCGGCTGCGAGGCGACGAGCGCCTCGAAGCTCGCGATCTCCTCGCGCGTCAGGAACGTGAAGTACTTGAGGAAGCGGATGACGTCCGCGTCGTCGGTGTTGATCCAGAACTGGTAGAACGCGTACGCGCTCGTCTTGGAGCGGTCGAGCCAGATCGCGCCGGACTCGGACTTGCCGAACTTCTTGCCGTCGCTCTTGGTCACGAGCGGCATCGTGATGCCGTACGCCCCGCTGCCGCCGGTCTTGCCGATCAGGTCAAGGCCCGCCGTGATGTTGCCCCACTGGTCGCTGCCGCCGAGCTGCAGCCGCACGCCGTGGTCCTGGTTCAGCTTGTAGAAGTCGTACGCCTGCAGGATCATGTAGCTGAACTCCGTGAACGAGATGCCGTTGGCCAGCCGCGAGTCGACCGAGTCCTTGGCTAGCATGTAGTTGACGGTGAAGTTCTTGCCGATGTCGCGCAGGAACGTAATGATGTCGAGCGGCGCCAGCCAGTCGTAGTTGCTGACGAGGCGGGCCGGATTGCTCGGCGTCTCGAAGTCGAGGAAGCGCGACAGCTGCTTGCCGAGCGCCTGCGTCCAGCCGGCGACCGTCTCGTCCGTGTTGAGCGAGCGCTCCGTGGAGCGGCCGCTCGGATCGCCGATCAGGCCGGTGCCGCCGCCGACGAGCGCGATCGAGTTGTGGCCCGCCAGCTGGAAGCGGCGCAGCATCAGGATCGGCAGCAGGCTGCCGATGTGCAGGCTGTCGGCCGTCGGGTCGAAGCCGCAGTACAGCGTGATCGGCCCTTCCGCCAGCGCTTTTTCCAGCTCCTCGCGGTTCGTGACCTGGTAGACCAGGCCCCTGTACTCCAGATCTTCGAGCAGCGCCGCGTTCACGGCCGCTTGGTGCGTTGTCATCTCGTATCCCTCCATTATGGTCGTTCGTGGAAAGGTGGAAAAAGAAAAGACCCCTCCCTGTCCAAAGACAGGGACGAGTCATCGCGGTACCACCCTGAGTTGAGCCGCGGCGCAGGCTGCCTCAGAAGGCAAGCCCGGAGCGGGGCTCCGCTCTGCCGGATAACGGCCGGCTGCCGTCCGCGCCCTTCTGCCCGGGGGCAGGTTCGGACGCGCAAGCTCCAGGATGTAATTCGCGGGCGGCTGTCGCTCCGGCTCGCACCAACCGCCGGCTCTCTGATCCGCAGATTCGCTCCGCTACTGCTTCCCTTCCACGCTTCTATGCTTGTTCGCTCTCACTTTAGCGAATGGCGCGGCGCTTGTCAATCCGCTGCCGCGCCGCCCTAGACCTCGCCGCTGAACACCTCGGTCTCATAGTCGAAGTCGACCGTCCCGTCCTGCTGCGTCTCGTCGAAGATGCGGCGCAGCTCCGCCAGCATCGGCTCATGCCGCGGATCGCCGGCTTGCGGCGCGTAGGACGAGGAGAGCAGCCGCCCTTTGACGCCCTCGTAGTCGAACCGCTGGCGGTTCGGGAACGCGCGGCGCGTCATCGTGCCTTCGCGGAAAAACGCCTGCAGCTGCTCCGGCGAGATGTTGCGATGGTTGACGCGGGCGTAGTCGGTGCCGTGCTCGTGCAGCAGCGCCTCGTAGCGCTCGAGGAACGGCGTGCCGGACGTCAGCCGCGAATTCCATACGAGAAAGACGCGCTTGCCCGGCCGCAGGATGCGCGCGAACTCCGCCTTGGCCGCCTGCTGGTCGAACCAGTGGAACGACTGCGCGCAGACGATCGCGTCGAGCGACTCGCTCGCCAGCCCCGTATCCTCCGCCGGCGCCAGCATGATGCCGAACAGCTCGTTCGGGCCATGCGCCGCCCAAGCCGCGCGGGCCATGTCGGCGTTCGGCTCGATCGCCATGACGCGCAGTCCCCTTTCCATCAGGAGGCCCGAAAAAATGCCCGTGCCCGCCCCGATGTCGGCCACCGCCGACTCCGGCGCCAGTCCTCCCTGCTCCAGGATGGCGTCGATCGCCTCCGCCGGATACCCCGGCCGGAACTTGACGTAGTCCTCCACTCGGCTGGAGAAGCGTTCCTTGCTGTCCATGTCCATTCCTCCCGATCCCGCTTCCTTGGGGCGTGCTTGCAGCCCCATCGGCGGAAGCTTGTGCATCCCTTACCGTATCAGACCGGATCGTCCGAGGCAACCATCCTGCTGAAAATGAGCTCCGGATCGCCCACGTCCAGATGGTCGACGATGCCGCTCGGCTCGAAGCCCGCCGCCTCCAGCAGCGCCCGCATCGGCTCGTTGGAGCGGTTCGTCGAGGTGAAGGCGCGCTCGCCGGGGCCGCGCTCCAGCCAGCTCTGCAGCAGCCGGCGGCCGATGCCGGCGCGCCGCTCGCCGGGATGCACGATCAGCAGCTGCAGGAACGGCCGTCCGAAAAAGCTGCGGTCCCAGGCGGCGCAGCCGGACAGCCGGCCCTCCCGCTCGGCGACGAGGCAGCAGCCGGCCGCCGCGTAGGCGGCGAGCGCTTCCCGGCGGCCGCCGTGGCCGACGACGAGCGCGTCAAGCTCCGCCAGCGCGTCGAGATCGGCCGGGACGGCCGGGCGCACGGCGAAGCCGGAGGCCGGCGGCGAGCCGGCGCGCCGGGCGGCATCGGCGGCGCGGGCGGCGGGCGGCGCCGATGCGCGGCTGAGCGCCTCGCCGCTGCGGAAGCGGAACAGCTTGCCGAAGCCGTAGTACTCCATGTCCTCGTCCGTCTCCTCATAACCGCCGTCTCCGGCCGCGCCGAGCAGCGTCCTGCGCCAGAACGAGACCGCTCCCGCGTTGCGCTCCGACGCCGTCGTGAACAGCGCCCAGCGGCCCGGATGGCGGCGGAACACTTCGCAGGCGGCCCGTTCGGCACGGCCTTGTCCCCGGTAAGGCCGCAGCAGGAAAAATTCCTGCAGCGTGAACTCGCTGCCGTCGACCGCGTACGGGCCCGAAGCGACGAGCGCGAAGCCCGCCGGCAAGCCGTCCTCGACGATGAGGTAAGGGAACAGCAGCCCCTCTTTTTCCCACCAGATGGCGAACTCCGCCTGCTGCTCCTGCAGCGTCCGAATGTCGTCTTCCTCCTCGAAGACGCCGTGCCGGTTCGGCCGCACGCCGCGGATGCCCGCCAGATCATGGAGATAGAGCGGGTACAGGTTCATGAGAATCGGCTTGCGGTCGAGGCCGCAAGGTTCGATGATGAGCGTCATGCGATATCGTACTCCCGTCTTGAAGCGTTTCCTCCAGCCTAACAAGCGCGGCGCCGAAAGGACAGGCCCGATCCGGGTATAGCCGTTCTTGCCCGGCCATCCAACGCGGCAAGGATATCCTGGCTTCTCCCTGTTTCATGATGGAACGTTCCTGCTCGAGTCGGCTGTCCCGCTCCCCGACTCGCGTGCTACGCGCAGTTTTTCCTCGCGTAGCCGCCGCTTGCCATCCGTACTCGCGTGCTACGCGCAGTTTTTCCTCGCCTAGCCGCCTCTT
>NZ_KE383856.1:18567-136655 GCF_000422485.1 Paenibacillus pasadenensis DSM 19293 | reverse complement strand
CGCACTCGCGTGCTACGCGCAGTTTTTCCTCGCGTAGCCGCCTCTCCCCAGCCGCACTCGCGTGCTACGCGCAGTTTTCCCTCGCTTAACCGCCTCTCCCCAGCCGAGCGAGTCAATCTCAGCCGCACGACGGCAGTCCGGACGTTTCCGAACGACATTTCCTCTCCAGCAAGGCGAGGGACGCTAGGCGTGTTTGCAAACACGCTTAGGGGCATCTATCCCCTTTTCCCCCTGCTTCTTCGTCACGCAGGGATCAAAAATCCGACCCCATCTGCTTCCTTCGGGGGATGAAAACACGCCCTAGCTCTCCCGCTCGAAGAATGTCAGACGATTGCCGTTAGGGTCCTGCACCGTCATTTCCAGTCCGCCCCAGGGCGGCTTTTCGAGGCCAGGCCTCGCGTAGCGGTAAGCTTTCGCCAGCAGGGACTGCTGGTAGGCTTTCACGCCGCCGGTCTCGATCCGCACATTCGCCCCCGGGATCCCGTCGCCGAAGTGCTCCGACAGATGCAGCTCGCAGCCGCCCAGCGACAGGAACAGGTAAAGCGGCATCGACGGCTCGTGCCGATGCTCGCCGAGCAGCTCCGCCCCGAGGAAGTCCAGGTAGAACTCCCTCGTCTTTTCGACATCGAGCATCCTCAGCACAGGCACGATTCGTTTGCACTCCATTGGCTCATTCCCCTTTCATAGCGTCGATCAGCCGATCGAACTCGGCGCGGTCGAAGCCTCCGATAATGGTGTAGCTCTCGCTAGCATCGCGCTTGCCGATCGTGACGCTTTGGGATCTCAGCGTTACCATCGTCGGATCGTCTAGCTTGCCTTTTTCATAGATCGAGACGGAGTAGGTATTCAAAATGCCGTCGATCGCCGGCTCAGGACTGAACGGCCCGCGTGCCAGCTTCATCGGAGCGAGCGCCTCGAGCAGCGCGGTCATGCGCGCCATGCTGTCGGTCTTGATTGAGGTTTCCTCTGCCTGTTCATCCCACCTCATGACATAGATCCGATCGAGTTGGCCCGCTCCCCCCGGATCGATTCCCTGCTTTTCCAGCGTCGTCCGCCAAGGAAGATTCGCATTGGCCAGGAAGCCGAGTACGAGGATCGTCGCCAGTCCGAGGCGGATTACGATTTGTTGCCAGCTCCAAGCTCTTCTCTCTTTCAGCGTCCTGCTCATCCGCCGCCTCCTCCTTGTCCTCCGTGAGATTTATCCTAGCAGAGAAGCGCTTCCCTTGTAAGTCTTTTCCATAACAAACGGCCCGCCTATTCTATGGAATGGGCGGGCCGCTCGGGATTAGAGAAAGCGAGGGGGTTATTGCTGGACGGAGCGTCGGCGGTTGAAGCCTAACGACGAATCAGCTCGTTACGAGGCCGAATTCAACCCTGGCCAAAACGTAACGACTCGTGAGACGCTTAGAGTTGAAAAAAAGCGTCAAATGGGCGGAAAGAACGAGATTGGAGACGTGTAAGCGTCTGAGGCGTCGTTAGCGGATCGGGAAACGGAGAAAACGGCCTCTAAGCGTTTGACGCGTCGTTAGGACCTGTCGAGCGACCCGCGTTCTTTGAAAACTTCCGCAAGCCCCATGACGGCGGTCTGGACCCAATCGACGCCGCCTCGCATCACCCGTACGCCCCATGACGGCGGTCCGGCCCCGTCAGCGCATCATCTAACGCCGCCTAAAGGTACCTGCCGCCGCGAGCTTCCTTAGGAGAAAGCAACAGCCCGCCTTACGGCAGCAGCTTCAGCAGCCGCTGCAGGATGACCGCGGCCTGGGCGCGGGTCGCTTGGCCTTTCGGCTGCAGCGTATCCGCTCCAGTGCCGTTCATGATGCCGGCGGCGACGAGCTCCGCGAGCGCGCCGCGGGCATACGCCGCCGCTCGGCCGGCGTCGCGGAAGCCGCTCAGCGCGGAAGCGTCGCCCGCCGGGGAAACCCCGGCATGACGCAGATAGCGCGCCGCCAGCACAGCCATCTCCTCGCGGGTGATCTCGCGTCCCGGCTCGAAGCGTCCGCCGCCGGAGCCGCTGACGAGCCCCAGCTCGGCCGCGGCCGCGACCGCCTCCGCATACCATGCGTCCGCCTTCACATCGCCGAATCCGCTATCCGTCCCCGTGGACGCCAAGCCGAAGACGCGATGCAGCATCGTGATGAATTCGGCGCGCGTGACCGGCTTGCCCGGCTCGAAGACGCCCGGAGCCGTGCCGCGCAAAATGCCCTTGGCCGTCAGCTCGGCGATCGCGTCGCGCGCCCATGGAGCACCATCCAGATCGCGGAACGCCGGGATCGGGCTCGACGTCGGAGACGGAGATGCCGTCGGGCCGGCCGTCGGCTGCGGCGCGACGCTCGGCGAAGCGCTCGGCGTCACGCTTGGGATCGGCGTTGACGTCGGGCTTGGCGTCTCGCCTCCGCCTGGCGTTGACGTCGGGCTTGGCGTCTCGCCTCCGCCTGGCGTCGGCGTCGGGTTCTCGCTCGGCGCTGGCGTCGACGTCGGATCTCCGCTCGGCTTCGGCGTCGGCGTCGGGTTCTCGCTCGGCTTCGGCGTCGGCTCGCTGCCACCTCCTTCAAGCACGCCCGTCTTGACCAAGGTCAGGTCATCGACCTTGATCCAGTTGCCGCCGAGATCCTTGGAATGGATAGCAACGGTCAGCTTGCCCTCGCGCACCTCGAGGCCGCTCAGGCGGACGCTCGCCCAGCTCGCCTCGCCTTTCGGAATCGCGGCAGCCTTCGCAGCGCCGCCATCTCCGACCGCGATCACCTCCGCGGCGAGCTGGCCGCCCTTGGACTTCGTCCAGGCGCGAACCTCGTAGACGCCCGGCTCGAGCCCTGCCACCTCCTGCGAGGTCGTGACTTCATAGGCCGTGTCGTTCCAGTGGACGAGCGAGAACTTGTCCGTGCGGGCTCCGCCCTCGAGCTTGACGATGCCGCCCGTCACGTCGGCTCCGGCCGCGTCCTTGCTGCCCCAATGCTTCGGCAGCACCGGCCAGGCCGCCTCGTCGACGGCTTCCTCGAAGCCCGGATTGAGCAGCAGGTTCTTCACGACCGGCTCGGCGCCGTCGTCATACGTGTTGCCCGGCACGTCGACCTTCAGGACGAGCTTGTCCGTGGCTAAGGCCGTGCCGTCGAAGCGCTCCGCCGCCGCGACGACCTCCTTCTCGCCGTTGGCGATGCGCGAGGTCGAGTACGACCAGCGTCCATCCGCTCCGACCGGCGCATAGAAGCGGTCCTTGCCGATGCTCAGGAGCACGTCCTTCACGCCGCTCGCCGTCCCGCGCAGCGTCGTCGGCAGCGTCTTCACCTCGGAGACGGACTTGTCGATCGCCACCTGCGCGCCCTCCAGCTCCTCGAGGAAATTCGCGCCCTGGATGTCGTCGATGTAGATCGTGCCCGCGCTCGACCGCGAGTCCGGCAATCCGCCGAGATAAAGCGAGAACGTCTTGATCAGCCGGCTCGAATCCGGACGAGCGTCGGCGCTGCCGCCGTACCAGCCCGGATGGCGGAACGCGTCGAACGGCACCTGCACGAGCCGCGGATCGCTGCCGCGCATGATCATTTTCGTTTCCCAGAACTTGCCGTCGTCGTCCGAGAACTGGATCGCCAGCTCGTTGCCCGCGCCGTCCGGCTGCAGCCAGAAGCTGAAGCCGTCATAGCCGCTCAGGCGCAGGTAGTCCGGCGAGAAGCTGCCTCCGGCATAGCCCGGCCCGCTGAAGTCATAGTCCATGCGCAGGCCGTAGCCGCCTTCGGACTTGCGCGAGGCGTCGAGCGACACGTCGAGCAGGCCGCCGCCGGCATTGCGGGCGAACGCCTTCTGCACAAGCGCGTTGTAGCCGCCGTAGCCCTCGAAGTTGTCCAGCTTGGACGCGTTCGCAAGCTTCACTTCGTCGATTGCGATCGACCCGGACGAAGCCGATGCCGACTCGCCCCCGCTCACGATCAGCGCGAACCGCTGGACCGAGCTCAGGTCCATCGCCCCTTCGCCGGCGGCGTCTTTGCTCCACTCCGGCTGGACGAAGTCCGCCAGCTTGATCTCCACGACGCGAGCCGCCGTCCCGGACAGCGCGACCGGCGCTTCCCAGACGCGCCCATCGCCGGCCGTCAGCTGGAAGCTCAGCTTGTTGCCGCTGCCGTCCGGCTTCACCCAGGCATGCAGCGCGTCGAAGCCGCTCAGATCCGCTCCGCCGAGCGGGCGGGACAAGCCGGCATATCCTGCCGAGCCGAGCTCGTAGCCGAGCCGGACGCCGTAGCTGCCCTTGAAGCGGGACTCGCCGTCCAGCGCGATCGAGATTCCGTCTCCGTTCTCATTGCGCTCATACCGGGCGGCGATCGAGTCGTCGCGGCCGAAGTCGTACTCGCCGTCCTCCATCACATTCGCCGGAGGAGCCTCCGTCAGCGGCACGAGGCTGCTGCCGTAGCCGAGCTCGACGCGGGCCAGCCCGATTCCGTCCGCCCCGTCCGGGAACAGCGCGCGGACATAGCGCACCGACGCCGGCAGATCGAAGCTCGAATAGGCGAGCTTGCTCCAGCCCTCGGCGGCCGCTTCCTTCGTCAGGGCAGGCTGCAGCGGAACGTAGGCGATGCCGTCGATGGACGCCTCCAGCTTCAGCCCCGCGCTGCCTTCCGGCGCATAGGCGACGAACCGGTAGGAGCTCAGATCGGCCGGCACCGAATAGACGAGCGACGCCTCTGCGGATCCCGCATTCGCCAGCACCGCCTGGCCGCCGGTCGCCTCGCTGCCGTCCCGCCGCTCCAGCGCGTCCGACTTGGACGCCGGCAGCTCCGCGAACTCGCGGTCGACGACGAAGCCCTTGCGGCTGCGCTCCGGCACCGCCTGCCAGCCCGTGCCGGCATAGTCGTATTCCAGCTCGACGCGGTCGACCTTGACCCGCGCGCCGCCCTCGAGCAGCAGCTTGACGAAGCGGGTGTCCGCCGGCAGGCTGCCGGCCGTCGACCAGCCGTCCTGCACGTCCGCCGCGACCTCGGCATACCCCGCGTACGGCTCGCTCGACGCGAACCAGCGGACCTGGCCGGAGCCTTCGACCTTCGCCGCGGCGCGCTTCAGCGCGACCGGGGAAGCATACGTGATCGTGCCGCCGGACTCGCTGCCGACATGAGCCTTGAAGCCGATGCCGAGCTCGTTCCAGCTGTCCGCCGCGTTCGTCACGTTGGACGTATGGTCGAACGCATAGGTGCTGCGGGTTTCGAGCGGGCTCTGCAGCAGGCTCATCTCATCGGCGATGAGATGGCGCGCCGCCTCGACGGCGACGACGTTCGACCAGGCGGACTGGCCGCTCTCGTTCACGCCGCGCACCCGGTACTGGTAGCTGACGCCGGTGATGGCCCGCTCGTCATGGAACGCCTTCGTCCCGGCGCGTCCGCCGTCCGAAAAGCTTTCGACGACCGTCTCCCACGTCTCGCTGTCCTCGGAGCGCTGCACCTCGTAGCCGGACGCCCCGACCGAGCCTTGCCAGCGGATGTCCGCGACCGACTCGATCGGCAGCAGCTTCGGCGCGCCGTCCGGAGCCGGAATCGGCGGCACCGCCGTCGTCTTGGCCGCGTCGAGCTTGTCCATATAATGCGCGTACTTGTATACCGTGCGGATGATGCCGGTCTCGCCGTAATAATCGCCGGCCGAGAAGCCCGGCCAGTGGTAGGACGCCCAGTTGCCCGGGTTCTCGTCATGCCAGTAGAAGCCGCCGTCCTCCTTGTGCGGGCGCAGCGACCAGATGAGCGCGCCGGAGGTGCCGTTCTGCAGCGCCGCGTCGAACAGCGCGTCGACCGGCTCCTTGTCCGTGTAAAGGCCGAACTCCCCGAGGATGTACGGCTTCTTTCCTTTGGAGACGGCCCGGTCCCCGTTCACCTTGTCGATGAAGTTGCCGGTGTAGAAATGGTTGCCGACGACGTCGATGTTCGGGTCCGTCAGCGAATCCGGATGGATCGCGAACCGCCCGTCGAGCAGCAGCTGCTTCGGCTGCAGCTCCTCCTTGATGTAGCGGGCGATCTCCGTCGTCCACGCCTGCGGGAACTTGTCCTGGTTGTAGCCGCCGAGCTCGTTGCCGGTCTCCCAGGCGAGGATCGCCTTGTCGTCCTTGTATTTCACGCCGGTGATCGTGTTCGTCCGGTTGAGCATGTAGGCGACCGTCTGCTTGAACAGATCGATGACCTTGTCATCCGTGTAGAACTTCCAGCCGTCCGGGTCCGTCGCCGCGTCGCCGGTGATCGTGCCGGGATAAACGAAGTTCACGAAGCTCTCGATGCCGCCGACCCACTGCCACTGGTCGACGAACGGCACGATGACCCGCACGCCGGTGCGGTTCGCCAGGGCAAGCATCCGGTCCATCTTGCGGAAGCCCTCCTCGCTGAACTGCATGACGCCGTCCGCGTCCGGACCGAGGATGAACGCCGAGCCGGCGTTGGAGCCGTCATAGCGCAGCACCGACGGCACGTAGGAGCGTGTGACTTTGCCGCCCATCGCGGAAATCGTGCGCAGCGCGTCGTCCTGCGCGAACTCGGGATCGCCGAGCGCGCCGGGATAGTTGAGCGAGGCGAAGCGGAACTCCTGCTCGCCGTCCATCAGCCTGTCGCCGTCTACGGTGATGTAGGTCTGGAAGGCCGACGGCTCCGCGAGCCCGTACACGGCCTCGGCGGCCGTCGGCTCGTCCGGCTGGCCGGCAGGCGCAGCAGCCGCAGCCGAGCCGATGCCTCCTGCCGGAGCGGCCAGGGCCAGGATGAGAAGCCAGCATAAAAACGCTTTCATAATGGATTGCGGATGATGCTTGTTCATGAAGCTCATGCCTCCCGAATGTGATTGTGAGTTGCCCGAACTGCGGCCAAGCGGTTTGACTTGCCCTCCCTTCCGAGCTTGTTAGGCGAACGGATTGGCAGCGTTTCCTATAATTCAACGAAATTATAGTTTTACCTAAACTTTATGTCAACAAATTTTAATTTTAATCAACTTTCCAAAAAAGCGGCCGCACCGCATAAGCTAAGGCAGAGGAATCCGCGCCGCTGCCGGTATCCGTTATCGGTAGCCGCTGCCGATAGCCGCTGTCGGTAGTAGCTGCTGCCCGCTAGCCGCTGCCTGTAGCGGCTGCCGGAAGGAAAGGAGGACGGCCCATGCCCGCCCGCCCCAGACGCCCGTCGCGTCTCGTCTGCCGCCATCAGGTCCGAGTCCGCCTGGAAGCTCCGGCCGCCGACGCCGCCCCCTCCTCGCCGGCCGGCCCGAAAAAACAACGCAAAGACGCCTCCGCTCCGAAGAGCGAAGGCGTCGCGATCCATGTCGCCGCCGGCGGCGTCTATCTGATCCGCGTCACGGCCGAGGGCTTCGCCGGCACGGCGCCGCTGCCCTGCCTGACGGTCGGCGGCAGCCTGCTCGCCGGCATGCTGTACGATCCGCCCGAGGACGGCCGCGTATCGGGCTGGCTGCTCGCCCGGCTGCCCGCGGGCTGCCTGCTGAAGCTCGAGGACCGCTCCTTTCCGCTCCCGCTGCCGCGCGGCGCCGCTCCGCCTGCGGCAGGCAGGCTGTGGGAGCTGACTATGGAGCGGGTAGGGGGATGACCGGCTCGTCCTCCGGCTTGAGCGGCAGATGCACCTCGCAGATCGTGCCTTGACCCGGCTTGCTGCGGAAGTAGAGCCTTCCGCCCATCGCCTGGATCAGATTGGTGACGACCATCAGGCCGAGTCCGGTTCCTTTTTCCTTGGTCGTGTAGAACGGCATGCCGATCCGCTTGAGCTGCTGCTCGTTCATGCCGATGCCGGTATCGCGGATGAAGATGAGCACCTTGCCGTTCTCCTTGCGGGAGCTGACCGTCAGCACGCCGCCCTCCGGCATCGACTCGACGGCGTTTTTCATGATGTTGAGCAGGCATTGCTGCAGCTTCTTGGAGTCGCCGACGACCGGCAGCTCGTCGTGGACGCCATGCCTCGACACGAGCTCCACCCCGGTCATGACGCACAGCGGCTTGACCCACTGCTCGACGCTCGCCAGCTCCTGGCGGACGTCGAGCAGCCGGGGCTCGTCCACGGACGGCTTGCTGTAGTTGAGGTAGTCGGTGATGATGGCGTTCGCTCCGTCGATGCCCTCCAGCGCGTTCGTCCGGTAGCGCTCGAGCGTCGCCGAGTCGAGGCCGGAGCGGCCCATCAGCTGCAGGAAGCCGCGCGCCGTCGTCAGCGGATTGCGGATCTCATGCGAGATCGAGGCGGTCAGCTGGCCGATGAGATGATATTTCTCAGCGTTGAAAAGCTCCTCCGTCAGCCGCTCCTGGTGCTTGACCAGATAGTAGGTGTAGGCGACGAGCGGAGACGACAGCAGCGTGCCGATGCCGGTCGCCAGCATCCGCTGATGGTCCATCGTCTCGGAGGTCGCCAGCGACACGCCGACGAACAGCGCCATGTAGCCGCTGACGAGCAGGAAGTGCATCGTCAGCATGCGCCTCACCGTCTCCGGCGACGGCATCCGGTAGTGGTAGGCGATGCCGGCCGCCGCGACGATCGTCGCGGAGATCGTTCCCGGCGCCCATTCGTTGCCCGCGATGAAGATGTTGCCCCAGATGAACGCGGCCGCTGTCGCCACTCCCGGGATCCAGCCCTCGTAGATGGCGATCAGCGCGACGCATACCGGCACCAGGTGGAAGGCATAGACGAGCGGATCGATCTCCTCGTAGCCCAGATAGAAGTAGGACATCAGCGCCAGGATGCCGACGAACAGCAGCTTGCGTCCGAAGCGCATGAAGGACACCCGCGGCGTGATGATGAGGAACAGCAGGCAGGCGGTCAGATAGTACATCAACCCCTGAAATTCGCGCGCAAGAATGTATTCGATCACGGCAAGGCTTTCCTTCCGATCAGCTAGCCGACAATCTTGCCGTTCCAGGGAAGGCCGTCTTCCCATCGGGACTTGTCGTTGCGCTGCCACAGCCCGAGCAGCTCGAACGCGTACATGTCCCAGATCCGGCATTTGTCGGCCTTGATCTCATAATGATCTATAATGGCGTTGACGGCCCGCCTGGCCGCCTCGTTGGCTCCCTCCATCGTCGCCAGGTCCGTATTGGTGCGGACATAGTCGGAGGCGAGGTAGAAATTGGGGATCGCGGTGTAGGCGTTCGGCCGCAGATCCCACGTATGGACCCGGTTCACGAGCAGAGGCTCCATGTTGGTCGCCCCGTGCGGATTCGGAAACTGGATGTCCTCGTCGAGGAACCACGCCTCCAGCAGCCCGTCATGGAGCACGTCGCCGCTATGGTTGAAATGGTCCTTGAGCTGCTGCCATACTTCCTGCTTGATCTCCTCGGCCGAGCATTGCATCGCCGGCTTGCCGAACAGGACGCCCTTGGACTCCCAGTCGGAGACGTCGACCGAGAGGATGCCCTTGACCTTGCCGTTGCCGTATTCGGACAGATCGACGCCCGGCCAGAACTGCTTCTGGGAGACGAGCGTCAGCGCCCACGGGCTGTCCATGCAGATGATATGACCGTGGATCAGCTCGACGTCCTCGTTCAGATAGAACTGGATGCCGTTCATCCACTCGACCGACTCGCTCAGCGGCTTGATGCTGCCGAGCAGCGGATCGGCCTGCACCAGCTCGTCGGTGAGCAGGCCCGCCATCACCTCGACCGGCAGCGCCGCGATGTAGCAGTCGCCGACGACAAGCTGCTCCTGTCCGTCCAGCAGCACGGTCGCTCCGACGATGGAGCCCTTCTCGCAATGGATCGCCTTGACCGGCGCGCCTCGGTAGAATTTTACGCCCAGCGATTCGAGATGATCGTACCAGGGGAACAGCCAAGCCTCGTTGGTCGGCCCGTTCAGCAGCCGGTCGGCGCTGCCGCCCGGCGTCACCATGTCGAGCATGAGCGTCGCGCCGACCGTGCCGATCGTGCAGGCGTTCGCTTCCTGCGCCTTGGCCGCGACGAGGATGCGGGAGAGGCCGACGAAGATGCGCTTGAACTGCTCCGACTGCTTGTCCGCCTCGATGAAGTCCCACCACGACACCCGCTGGTAGTCGAGGTAGCGGCGCAGCTTGCTGCTGGAGGCGAGCTCGAACAGCTTCGCGCCGTACAGCGCCGCCTCCTCCGCCGTCAGGCCGAGATGGTTTTCGAACAGCGACGTGAACAGCACCTTCAGATCGGAGATCGATTCGGGGAACTCCGTAATGAACGGGAGCATGTCGCGGTCGTCGAAGGCGAGCCCGAGCCGCGTGCCCTCGACCAGGTTGTCGAACACGCTCTTGCGTCCGTTTCCGAGCAGCTGGTCGAGCACGCCGCCGCGCGCGCCGCTTTGGAGCGGGATCCTCTTCATCGTGTCGGTCACATGCTGGTAGAACTTCGGGAAGAAGCGGAACCCGTGCTCTCCCGGCAGATCCTTCCTTCCGTCGATGCCCGTGCCCTTGGCCTCCATGCTGCGGGCCTTGCCGCCGGGAACCTCTCTCGCCTCGTAGACGGACACCTCGAAACCGCGTTCGGCCAGCTCATGGGCTGCGCTCATTCCCGCGACTCCGCCGCCCAATATGACAACTTTCGGCAGCCTTTTCTCCAAGCTTCCTTCTCCTCCTCTAGCATCCTCGATTTGATCGGCTTCACCAATAGGCCTGCACTCGTATAAACGCTCCCCATATAGTACCATCGCACTAATGTCAGTTGCTGTCGATTATTATCGGTTATTGAAATATTTCTCGTTAATGGTCGCTCTACGAGAAATGGAATCGCTTGGAAATCCGCGCAGCGCATCGCTTTCTCCAGCGGCGGGCGTTGCGCGGAAGCGGCTTTCGGCAGGCGGAAGGGCCGTTCCGAGGCGGCTTCCGGGCGCTCGGCCGCTGCCGCAGGAAAGCAAAAAAAAGAGAGACGGAAGGCCGCAGCCTCCGTCTCTCGCGCCATCGTTCGCTAGGGCGTGTTTGCATGCCCCGAAGGAAGCAGATGTGACCGAATTTTTGATCCCTGCGAGGAACGTAGGCGAAGGCGTACCGGGGGTACGTCAAGCCTGCGTGACGAAGCAGGGGGCAAAAAGGCGGGGATAGATGCCCCTGAGCGGGTTTGCAAGCACGCCCTAGACCTAATACAGCGTCCGCCACAAATAAAAAGTCGCATAGGCCTCCCAGCCTGCCCAGGCGCGGGCATGCTCGCGCACTTCGGGCTCGGTCGGCTTGCGCTCCAAGCCGGCCTGGACGCGGATCGCATGCTGCAGGCCGACGTCGGCGGCGGGCAGCGCCTCGGCCATGCGCAGGCAGCGCATCATGACGTAATGCGCGGTCCACGGCCCGATGCCGCGGACCGCCGTCAGCCTTTTTTCCGCAGCCGACCAGCCGGCCGCCGCCAGCTCCCTCTTGTCCAGCTCGCCGGCCGCGACATGACGCGCGACGCCGATCAGATACTCCGACTTGCGCGTCGTCATCTGCAGCGCCGCGATGTCGGACGGCTCCAGCGCGGCGACCGCCGCAGGCTTCGGGAAGCACCAGTACGTCCAGCCGCCGTGGCGGACCGAGCGGCCGAACGACTCCGTGAAGCGCTTCTTGAGCGCATAGGCGAACGGCAGGTTGATCTGCTGGCCGATGATGCCCCAGCAGGCGGCCTCGAACAGATCGGGGATGCCGACCATCCGCAGGCCGCGGAACGTCTCCGCCGCCTCTTTCAGCAGCGGGTCGGCGGCCGCCAGCCGGTAGAACGGCGCCAGGTCGCGGTCCAGGTCGAACCACTCCTCGGCGTAGCGCCGCACATGCGCCTGCATCGCCGGGGAAGGCCGGGCGGCGGCAGGCGCGGGCGGGTCGGCGGGCTCGAGCGCCGGGCGAGCGGCCGAGGGCTCAGCGGCGGACGTTGGCGCGACTGGAGCGGCGGGCGGGAGACCGCTCGCCGGGTCTTCAGGCGCGGGCTCGCTCGCTGGGTGAGCGGCCGAGAGCGCTGCGGGTGCAGCCGCGGCGGCGGACGGCGCTGCGGACGGCGACGAGTCGGCGGCGGAGGCGGTTGCCGGGAGGCCGCCGATTGATCGGGCGGACGTTGGCCCGGCGCGCCCCGCGGCTGGAGCGGCGGGCTCGGGCTCGCTCGCATCCGTGCCGATCGGCACGAATTCCGCCTCGAGCGCATGGACATCGTCCCGGCAACGGAAGCGGACCAGCGCCAGCTCGCCCTCCCGCTCGAACAGCTTCGTCACCTCGCTGCCGTCGACCCGGTACAGCGCCTCGTCGCTCGATCTCGCCAAGTAGCCCAGCACCGCCGGCCAGCTGAACAGCTCCGGCAACTCAATCCGCAGGCGGCTCGCCTCTTCCTGCGCCGCTCCGTTTCTATCGGTCGTTTCCATGCTGCTTCCTCCCTCCTGTCATTCCCTGACTCTACCTTTCTCGCGCCCAAGTTGTCCATAGCCGAATCTTGCGCTTTCATGGGACTCTCCGGGAGTGTTGCCTCCTACTCGTTCTATCTTTTCTCGGAGCTCGGCTAGCAGAACGGCGCCAGCATGATTCGGCGCGGCGACGCGACGAGGGAGTCGAGAGTGCCTTGATTAGTGAAAACCCGGCGCGGCGACTCCACGAGGGAGTCGAGAGGGCCTTGGTTGGTGGGAACCCAGCGCGACGACTCCACGAGGGAGTCGAAAGTGCCTTGGTTGGCGGAAACCCAGCACTTCGGCGCGACGAGGGAGTCTAGAGTGCCTCGCTTGGCGGAAACCCGGCGCGGCGACTCCACGAGGGAGTCGAGAGTACCTTGGTTGGTGAAAACCCGGCCCATCGACGCCACGAGGGAGTCGAGAGGGCCTTGGTTGGCGGAAACCCGTCATATCGATGCGACGAGGGAGTCGAAAGTGCCTTGGTGGGCGGAAACCCAGTACTTCGGCGCGACGAGGGAGTCTAGAGTGCCTTGGTTGGCGGATATCCGGCGCGGCGACTCCACGAGGGAATCGAAAGTGCCTTGGTTGGCGGAAACCCAGCACTTCGGCGCGACGAGGGAGTCTAGAGTGCCTCGGTTGGCGGATATCCGGCGCGGCGATGCGACGAGGGAGTCGAGAGCGCCTTGGTTGGTGAAAACCCGGCATATCGACGCCACGAGGGAGTCGAGAGGGCCTTGGTTGGTGAAAACCCGGCCCATCGACGCTACGAGGGAGTCGAGAGGGCCTTGGCTGGCGGAAACCCGGCGCGGCAACTCGACGAGGGAGTCGAGAGCGCCTCGGTTGGCGGAAACCCGGCGCGGCGACTCCACGAGGGAGTCGAAAGTGCCTTGGCTGGCGGATACCCGGCATATCGACGCGACGAGGGAGTCGAGAGTGCCTTGGTTGGCGGAAACCCGGCGCGGCGACTCCACGAGGGAGTCGAAAGTGCCTTGGCTGGCGGATATCCCGGCGCGGCGACGCCTCGAGGGAGTCTCATGTCCTCCACGAAAAACAAGCCGCTCCGAGCGTCCATACGGACGTTCGGAGCGGCTTCAATTATAAAGAGCTGGCTTCGCACGCCGCGCGCCGGCGCTATGCCCGCTGGCGGATGATCCGCACGCCGCGCGCCGGCACGCTGACGCGTCCGGCCGCCACGCTCGCGCCGCCGCCGAGCAGGTCGTCGCCGCCCGAGCTCAGCTCGGCCCAGCCTTCCTCGGCCGCATGGTTGAGCAGGAACAGGTAGCGCTGGCCGTCCTTCACGCGCGCCGCCGTCTCCAGCTCCGCCGACGCCTCGGCGACGAGCGGCTCGATGCCGTTCTCCGCGCACACCTCGCGCAGGAAGTCGCCGAGGAACGCCTCGTCCGGGCTCGTCGCGACGTACCACGCCCGTCCGGCTCCGAAGCGGTTGACGGTCAGCGCCGGCATGCCCGCATAGAAGTCGTCGCCATACACGGCCTTCACCTCGGCACCCTCGCTATGGATGAGGTCGCACAGCAGGCCGCACTCGTACTCGGCGAGCCCGGACGCGCCGCCAGCTATCCGCGCGGACGTCCCTGCCGCCGCCGTGCCGGCATGCTCCGAGCCCGCCGCGGTCTGCCGCTGCGCCTCGGCAGCTGCATCCTCCGCGCCGCCGCTCCAAGCCGAGCTCAGCACGATGCGGTTCCGCTGCTCCGGCAGCAGCGCGTCGATCTCCTCCGACCAGATGCCGAGCACCTGGCGCAGCTCGCCCGGGTAGCCGCCCGTACGCACGATGTCCCGCTCGTCGACGATGCCGCTGAAAAACGTCGTGATGAACGTGCCGCCGGCCTCGACGAACCGCTCGACCGCCGCGGCGAAGCCCGGCTTCACCATGTACATGACGGGCGCGATGACGACGCGGTAGCGCGAGAAGTCCGCGTCCACGCCGATCATGTCGGCCGCAACCTGCTGCTTGGCGAGAGCGTCGTAGTACTTGTGGGCTTCTTTCACATAATCGAGCGCCACGGTCGGACCGCTGCTGAGATCGATCGCCCAGCGGTTCTCCCAGTCGAAGACGATGCCGACCGCGGCGTCGCCGCGCGCGTCCAGCAGCTCGCCGCCGACCGCCTGCAGCTCGCCGCCGAGCTCCGCCACCTCGCGGAACACGCGCGTATGCTCATGCCCGACATGCTCGATGACCGCGCCGTGGTACTTCTCGCAGGCGCCGATCGAGCGGCGCAGCTGGAAGAACATGACCGTGTCCGCGCCGTGCGCGACCGCCTGCCAGCTCCACAGCCGCATGACGCCGGGCCGCTTGAGCGAGTTGTACGCCTGCCAGTTCTGCTGGCTCGGCGTCTGCTCCATGAGCATGAACGGCTGGCCGTCCTTCAGGCCGCGCATCAGGTCATGGGCCATGGCGGTCAGGCTGTGCGGGGTGTCGATCGACGGGTAGTTGTCCCAGGAGACGACGTCCATTTCCTTGGCCCATTTGAAGTAGTCGAGTTCGGGGTAAAATCCCATCAGGTTCGTCGTCACCGGAATGTCCGGGGTAAGCGCCTTCACCGCATCGCGCTCCAGCTTGAAGCAGTCCAGCAGGCTGTCCGACTGGAAGCGGCGGTAGTCGAGCGAGATGCCCTGGAAGTTCGTGCGGCTGCCGCCCCACTCCTCGCTCAGCGCGTTCGGCGGCACGACCTCTTCCCAATCATAGAACGTATGGCCCCAGAAACGGGTGTTCCAGGAGCGGTTCAGCTCCTCGAGCGAGCCGTAGCGCTGCTGCAGCCAGGAGCGGAAGCCCGCGGCGCAGTTGTCGCAGTAGCAGTAGCCGCCGTACTCGTTGCTCACATGCCAGATGAGCAGCGCCGGATGGCTGCCGTAGCGCTCGGCCAGCTTCGTCGCCAGCGCGGCGCTGAACTTGCGGTAGGCCGGGCTGTTCGGGCAGGAGTTGTGGCGGCCGCCGAAGCGCCGCTTGCGCCCGTCGAAATCGACGCGCAGCACGTCGGGATGGCGGCGCGCCATCCACGCCGGATGCGCCCCCGTGCCGGTCGCCAGGCAGATGCCGATGCCTTGGCCGTGCAGCAGCTCGAACTGCTCGTCGAGCCAGGCGAAGTCGTACGTGTCCTCGTCCGGCTGGTCGAGCGCCCACGAGAACACGTTGATCGTGGCGACGTCGATGCCGGCGAGCTTGAACATCCGATGGTCCTCGGACCATGTCTCGGCGTCCCACTGCTCGGGATTGTAATCGCCTCCATACCAGATCTTAGGCAGCTTGTTCGAGATCATCAGAAGCCCCTCTTTCGAATGGGATATAAGGATATCCCCATTGTATCCCTTCCCCAATTCCCTTGATATCCAAGGATATGGACATCTAATATAACAATATGGAACTGTCGAAAGGAGAGAGCCGCATGCAGCAGCCCGGACCGCGTCATCGCCGCATCGTCGCCGTCGAGCTCAAGGAAAGGCCGCTTCCGCTCCGGCTGGAAAGCCTCGGCTTCAATCCGGACCAGGAGCCGTTCCATCGTCCGGACGGCTATTCCGTCTACCACTGGCTGCAGACCGTCTCCGGAGAAGGCCGGATCGAATGGGGCGGACGCTCGGAGACGCTCCGCTCCGGAAGCGGCCTGCTGCTGCCTCCGGGAGCGCCCCACCGGTACCGGAGCGCGGACGACTCGATCTGGAAAACGGTCTACATGACGTTCAGCGGCGGCGAGGCCGCGGCGCTGCTCGCCTCGCTCGGCCTCGCCGCGCCGGGGCTGTACCGCTGGGAGGAGGAATCTCCGCTCGGCTCGCTGCTGCTCGGCTCGCTCGGCCAGCTCGAGGCCGCGTCCGATCCGCTCGGCCTGGAAGCGTCGCAGCAGGCGTACCGCTTCCTGCTCGCGCTCGGCACGTACGCCAGCGCCGACGCCGGCACCGCCGTCATGCAGCAGCTGCGCCAGCTGGAGCCGCTGCTCGCCTGGCTCGAGGCGAACCTGCACCGGCCGGCCGTCGGCCTGGACGACATGGCGGCGCAGGCCGGCGTATCCGGCCGGCGGCTGAACACGCTGTTCCGCAGCTTGTTCGGCCTCTCGCCCTACGCCTATCTGCTGCGGCTGCGCATCCGCCGGGCGCGCGAGCTGCTGCTCAGCCGCCCCGGCGCTCCGCTGCGGGCGATCGCCCAGGACAGCGGCTTCCGCGACGTCAGCCATTTCATCGCCACGTTCCGCAGGCTGACCGGCGATACGCCGGACCGGTTCCGCAGCGGCCGGCCGTAAGCCGGCGAAATCAGCCGATTCGGACCGTACTCGCCGAGTCGGCTCGCGGCGATGCGCCTTGACGGTGCACGTTGACAGTCTGCTTCATTGATTTTATAATGAATAAAATTTCATTCATTAAAGGGGAGGGTGAAGTGCCCCGTACACCGGAACAATATGAGGCCATGCGCCTTGCAACCCGAGTCAAAATCCAGACAGCGGCGATGCAGCTGTTCGTTCGTCAAGGATACGGTTCCACCAATGTTCAGCATATTGCCGATCAAGCGGGCATCAGCACGGGTCTGATGTACCGTCATTACAAGACAAAGGAGCAGCTTTTCGAGGAGCTGCTGCAGTTCGCCATCTCCGGATTGGAGACGCTGATCGCCAGATTTCAGACCTGCGACAAGCCTGCTGAGGAACTGGCACGGTTCGCGGACGAGGTGTATTCGGATCTGTCTTCCGGCGATGACTTGGGACACCTCATGCTGTTGATGACGCAATCCTTCTTCTCCGCGGAGACGGCCGATCGGAAAGCGGCTCTCATGCAGATCAATGCCGATCTTCTGCAAGCGACTGCCGCGCTCATCGTTCAAGGACAGCGTCAAGGCCAGATTCGCAATGGCAATGCTCTCGAGATGGCGCTCTATTTCTTTTCCTCGATTCAGGGACTGGCGACGATGAAGGTGATGCTGGGGGAAGGATTTTCGATGCCGTCGAGACCGCTCTTGACCTTGGTTTTCAAAAAGGAAGGGGAATCGTCATGAAGCATTCCGACGCCTTTGAAGTTGTTCGGGCCGACCGCGCGGGCCCAGAGGCCAGGAACCAAATGGCGGAGATTTTCGCCGAAGGCTTCTCGCAGTGGCTCTCGTTTTTTTCCAAGGACCGGGATATCATCGCAAAGGCATTCGCCCATATGTTCGTGCTGGATCAATTTTATGTGGCGCTCGCCGGCGATCGCGTGGCGGCCTTCGGCGCCTGCACCGACTGTCGCCGCTTCTCCGTAAACCTTCAGAGCGCGCCTCTCCGCCGGCATCTGGGCTGGTTCAAGGGCTCGATGGCCGCTCTCATTCTGAAGAGGGAATTCCAAAAGCCCTTTGTCGACCCGCCGGCGGAAACGGGGTCGGTCGAGTTCATCGGCACCGCCTTGTCCTTCCGCGGCCAAGGAGCGGCTTCGGCGGTGATTCGACATATGCTGGATCATCTGCCGTACCGCACCTATCTGATCGAAGAGGTCGCGGATACCAATGTTCCGGCCATGCGCCTGTATGAGAAGCTGGGGTTCACGGAATACAAGCGCAAGTCCCTATCCCCCAAGCAGGCCCGCAGAGCCGGGTTCCATCACATGATCTCGCTGCGTCTGGAGAAGGCGTGAGACGTTGCAAAGCCTGCCCGAGATTCGGGCAGGCTTTGTTCAACTCTCCATCATGGGACAATTCCTCGCCGGCATACACTGAGGCGCAGACACTCCGCATCCGCGTCCGGAAGGGAGGCGAACCGCCGTGCTCCAGCGCTTGCTCCGCAAGCGGATGATCCTCGTCATCGTGCCGAGGTACTCCATCCATCAGTTCCTCTGGTGCGACTTCGGCGCCAGCTCGCTTTGCGGATGGGTGATGGAGGAGAACGACTTCACCCGCGTCGCCGTTTTCGTCGGCAGCTCAGCGGTTCCCGTCCTGCTGCGCCGCTCCGTCAACTCCCCGCGCAGCCCGCTGCGGCCGCGCCTGCTGCAGACGCATGACCGCCTCTGGTCAAAGCGAGCCAAGGCGGTGCCGCTCGTCGCGGCTTCCGCAGCCGCTCCTTGCTGACGTTGACCGTTCACGGGATGAAAGGTCTCCCCTCAAATCATTTCATAAGGTAGACTATTATAGGAAAAGTGAAGGATAAGAAAGAGTTCATCGACGCGCCAAAACACGCCCCAAGGTCCTGATGTGGACCGGGGCGTGTTTGGTTTGCCGACAGGGTTCAGCTGCCTGACGGCGCCGTACCGCCGCTCCTACTGGATGCCCTTCTCGTCGAAGTAGGCGTTCGCCTGCTCCTGCACATAGGCGAGCACTTGATCGACACCGGCCGCCTTGAGCTGCTTGCGGTACGTCTCGAGCGCCTTGTCGACGTCCGGCACGAGGCCCATCATCAGCGGCATGCCGTACTGCTGGATGACCTGGTTGACGGCCGCCTGCTGCGATTTGACCGGCTTATAGTCCATGATGATCGGCGCGAAGATGTTCGGCTTGCTCTCGGCCTTGAACTCCTCCATGAGCGCCGGGAACTCCGTCCAGCCGCCCGCCTGCTGCTCCTTGGCGAGGCTCGTGACGCGCCAGCCCCAGCTCGTGATGCCGTAGCCCTTGAAGTTCTTGTCGTTCTCCTTGCCCTTCGGCGGCGAGATGGCGAGCTTGCCATCGTCGCTAAGCGAGTAATGCGTGTCCTGGATGCCGTACGTCAGCAGGTCGAAGTAGCGGGAGTCCGTGCGGATCTTCTCCAGCGCCATCAGCGAGCGCTCGGCGTTTTTGGAGCTTTTCGGCACGGCCATCGCGTTGTTGACCGACAGCGTCGGCATCGCGTAGCCATGGAAGCGCGTGAACGGGAAGTAGGCGTAGTCGGTGCCTTTGTTCGTCTTCTCGGCGTCGACGATGAAGCCGCCCGCGCCCGGCGCGTTGCGCCAGTAGGCGCCGCCGGTGCCGGCCTTCAGGGCATCGCCGGCTTCCTTCTGCGAGCTCAGCGTATCGGAGGTCCAGAAGCCTTTTTGCGACCAGGTCTTCATCCGCTTCACGAACTGCTCGAACTCCGGCGTCTCCGCGTAGTTGACGATGTCGCGCGGCGCATCATACGACTTGGCGACGATGACGCCGCTGTCTCCGCCAATCTGCTCGTAGCCGTGGTATGCCTTGAACAGCGTGAACACCTCGTTCCACGCCTTGCCGTTGATCGGCGTCACCTTCTTCTGCGTCTTGACCGCGTCCAGGTACGCCTCGATCGAGTCGAGATCCTTGATCTCCGGCACGTTCAGCTCCTTGCGCCAGTCCTCCCGATAGACGAGGCCGTCCGGCGTGTACTCGGGGTACGTGCTCGGCACGGCGTAGATCTTGCCGTTGACGGTCGCCTCGTCCCAGTCCTGCTTGGGCACCGCCTTCCACGTCTCGGGCATGTAGGTCGGGAGCAGGTCGTTCAGCTCCTTGAACGCCCCCTGGTCCGCGAACTTGTAGTAGTCGGCCCATGTCGAGGCGAACACCATGTCGACCTTCTCGCCGGACGTCAGCAGCAGGTTGTACTTCGTCTGCCAGTCGTTCCACGTCGTGAAGTTCAGCTTGATCGTCGCATTGATGTCCTTCTCCAGCATCGCGTTGATCTGGTCCTGGATCTTCGGGCTGTCGGCATGGCCGTCCCCGAGCACGTACCAGACGAGCTCGACCTTCTTGGACGTGTCGATCGCCTTCGCTTCGCCGGAGCCGCTGTTCGCCGCCGCCCCCGCGTTCGCGTTCGCCTCGCTGCCTCCGCTGCCGTTTCCATTGCCGTTGCCGCTGCAGCCGGCGAGCGCCGTCGCCAGCAGCGCCGTCGTCATCAGCAGGCCGATTGTTTTTTTGCTCACGTTGACTCCTCCTCTAGGTTCATCCCTATGCTTTGAAAAAGTCCTCCGCCGTCCGGTCGAGCCCGGCGAAGCGGCTGCCTCGGCAGAGACAGTCGCTTCGCCGGGCCCGATCGGACCCGGCCGTCCGCGCCTGATCCGGCTCCGGCACGGACGCGGAGAGGCCCGCTTTCGGTCAGCCTTTCACCGCCCCGATCGTCAGTCCCTTCACGAAGAAGCGCTGGACGAACGGATACAGGAACACGATCGGCCCCGTCACGATGATCGCCGCGGCCATCTTGAGCGTCTCCGCCGGCGGCTTGAAGTCCGGCGACAGGTTGCCGGCGATGCTCGTCTTGAGCACGGCGGCGCTGGCGAGGATCTTGTACAGCAGGAACTGCAGCGGGTACTTGGACTCGGTCGTGATGAACAGATTGGCCATGAACCAGTCGTTCCAGAAGCCGAGCGCCATGAACAGCCCGATCGTCGCCAGGCTCGGCGCGGACAGCGGCAGGATCAGCTTCAGGTAGATCGTGAACTCGCCGGCGCCGTCGATCTTGGCCGATTCCGGGATCGACTCGGGGATCGACTTCATGAAGTTTTTCATCAGGATGATGTTCCACGCGCTCACCAGCACCGGCACGAGCAGCGCCAGGTAGCTGTCCTTGAGCTGCAGGTAGTTGACGATGAGGATGTACCACGGGATGAGGCCGCCGCTGAACAGCGTCGTGAAGTAGATGAAGAAGCTCAAGCTGTTGCGGTACTTGAACTCCTGGCGGCTCAGCACGTAGCCCGCCATCGAGGTGAGGAACAGCCCCAGCGCGGTGCCGGCGAGCGTCAGCAGGATCGTGACGCGGTAAGCGTCGAAGATCTGCTCCGGATTGCTGAAGACGGCGCGGTACGCTTCGAGCGACCATTGGTCGGGGATGAGCTTGAAGCCCTCGGCGATGATTTCCTGCTCGGACGAGAACGAGCCGGACAGCACGAGCAGGAACGGCAGCAGGCAGAGCAGCGCGAACAGGCTGATGAGGACATAGCCGATCGTGTTGAACAGTACGGTCGAGCGTTCGGTACGGATCTTCACCTTTTCATTCCTCCTAGAACAGGGCGTAGTCTTCGCGCGTCTTGCGAATGACGTAGTTGACGGCCAGCACGAGGATGAGGCCGAAGAAGCTCTGGTACAGGCCCGCCGCGGTGCCCATGCCGATGTCGAAGTTGACGGCCAGCGACCGGTACACGTACGTGTCGATGATGTCCGTCGAGTTGAACAGCACGCCGTTGTTGCCGATGATCTGGTAGAACAGGTCGAACTGCCCCTTGAGGATGCCGCCGAGGCTGAGCAGTATGAGCAGGATGAACGTCGGCACGAGCAGCGGCAGCGTGATGTGGCGGATGCGCTGGAAGATGTTCGCCCCGTCGATCTTGGCCGCCTCGTGGTATTCGTCGCTGATGCTCATGATCGCGGCGAGGTAGATGATCGTGCCGTAGCCGAGTCCTTTCCACAGGTTGAAAAAGACGATGATGTACTTCCACGGCGCCGTGTTCAGGTAGAAGTCGTACGGCTGGAAGCCGAGCTGCACGAGCACCGTGTTCACGAGCCCGTTGCTGGAGTTGAACAGGTTGAACACGAACGCGCCGACGAGCACGAACGAGACGAAGAACGGCAGGAACATGACCGACTGCGTGATCTTGCGGAACCACTTGCCGGGCAGCTCGCTGAGGAAGATGGCGCAGATCAGCTGCAGCGCGTTGCCGAGCAGGATGAACGCCAGGTTGTAGAGCACGGTGTTTTTGGTCAGCGTCCAGAGCACGCCCGACTCGTACAGGAAGCGGAAGTTCTGCATCCCGACGAACTCGCTGCCGAACAGCCCTCCGTCGAAGCTGAAGTTGGTGAACGCGTAGTAGACGCCGATCATCGGCAGGTAGGAGAAGACGACGAAGAACAGCAGCGTTGGCGCGATCATGAGGAACAGCATCCGGTTGCGCGACCATTCCCTCAAGAAGCCTTGCATCAGAGCACCTCCGAATTTGTGTAATCGATTACTTATTATTGAAAATGGACGAGCCCCGAACGAGCAGCCGCGAGCCGACCTCGAAGCAGCGCGTGCCAGGGCAGCGGCCCTCGCCGAGCTGGTCGATGAGCTTCTCGGCGAGCAGCGCGCCCATCGCATGCTTGGGCGGATCGACCGTGCTGAGCGCCGGATCGACATGCCTGCCGACGCGGTTGTTGTCGACGCCGACGACGGCCATGCCCGCGGGGATCGGGATGCCGAGCTCCGCGCAGGCGCGGTAGATGCCGAGCGCCATCTCGTCGTTGGCGGCGAAGACGGCCGTGAACGCGGACGATCGTTCGCGCAGCCGCAGGAACGCCTCGTAGCCTCCTGGCTCGCTGAAGCCGCCGCTGTCGATCAGCTCCGGGCGGAACGGCAGCGACGCCTGGCGCAGCGCCTTCATGTAGCCCTCGAGCCGCTCGTAGCTGTCGGTCGCGTCCGCGAAGCCGCTCAGGAAGGCGATCCGCTCATGCCCTTGCGCGATCAGATGCGTCACCGCCTCTGTCGCCGCGCCGACGTTGTCGGTATAGACGCACGGGATGGCCGGATGGTCGATCCGGCGGCCGATCACGCCGAGCGCGTAGCCGCGGTCGGCATAGGCGGCCAGCTCCGCGTCGCCGAGCATCGGCGCGATCAGGATGATGCCGTCGACGGTGCGGTCCATCGCCAGCGTCATGTAGTCGGCTTCCTTCTCCCGCTGGTTCTGCGCGTCGCAGATGAGGATCTTGTAGCGGAGCGCGCCGGCCGTGTTCTCGATGCCCTTGATGATCTCGGCATAATAGGAGACCAGGATGTCCGAGACGATGACGGCCAAGGTCGACGTCTTCAGGTGGCGCAGGCTCTTGGCCGAGGCGTTGGGCATGTAGCGGAGCCGCCGGACGGCCTCCTCGACCCGGCCGCGCGCCGACGGACTGACGGGACCGCTGCCGTTCAGCACCCGCGACACCGTCGCCGCCGACACGCCGGCCGTCCGCGCCACGTCTACAATCGTGGCATCCGGCTTGCGTGATGGCAAATGGCATCCCTTTCTCTCCCGAACCCGATTGGTATCGATTACATCGGACGAAGCCAAGCGGCCCCGAAAGCGCTCCTGCGGTCCGAACCGGCTCGCATCCGGCGCTTCTTCATCCGGTAAGCCGAATATATCAGCAATTTGTAATCGATTTCAACAACTTTTTTTCCGGTTGCCTCGGGCTGCGAATGTCGGCTAAAATGAAAGTTGGTCTGAAAACGATTACTCCGCAAAGAAGGTCGAGTCTACGATGGACGTGAAAATCATCGATGTCGCCCGCGCTGCCGGCGTCTCCACCGCAACCGTGTCGCGCGTGCTGAACGGGAGCCCCGGCGTCACGCCGAAGACGCGCAGCCGCGTCGAATCCGCCGTGCGGGAGCTCGGCTATCATCCCAACGCGGTCGCCAAAAACCTGCGCGTGCAGAAAACGAAGACGATCGCCGTCATCGTCCAGGACATCAACGTCTCCTACTTCACCGAGATCGTGAAGGGGATTGAAAATATGGCGTACGTCAAGCACTACAAGGTGCTCATCTGCGACTCGGAAAACCAGGCGGCCAAGGAGCTGGAGTACCTCAACCTGCTCATGAACCGCACGGTCGACGCGGCCATCCTCGTCTCGCCGCTCGTCGGCGACGAGCAGCTCGCCGAGATCGCGGAGCGCGGCTACTCGATCGCCGTCATCGGCCGGCATATCGGGCATGAGCAGATTCCGTGCATCTATACGGACAACGTCAAGTTCTCGCTCGAGGTCGTCCGCCATCTGGCCGAGATGGGCCACCGCGACATCGCGTTCTTGAGCGGCTTCGCCGACTCCATCGACAGCTACGAGCGGCTCGAGGGCTACATGAAGGCGCTCAAGGAGCAGCGCCTGCCGTTCCGGCCGGAGCTCATCGACAGCGGCGGCTTCAGCGAGAGCGGCGGCTACGAGGCGATGGGCCGGCTGCTCGACCGCTCCGGCGGCTCCGTGACCGCCGTCTATGCGGCCAACGACGAGATGGCGCTCGGCGTCTACAAATGCTGCCGCGAGCGCGGCCTCCGCATCCCCGAGGATATCGCCGTCGTCGGCGTCGACAACAACCGGATCAGCAAGTACATCTCGCCGTCGCTCAGCACGGTCAACCAGCCGAAGTACACGATGGGCGCGCTGCTCGTCGAGAAGCTGATCGACTCCATGAACGAGGACCAGTTCGGCGACAAGCGCGTGTTCAAGGTCGACTCCGAGCTGCTCGTGCGCGGCAGCTCGTCCTTCCGACGGGAAGGCTAGCCTGACTCTCAGCCGCCTGCCGAGGCGGGTTTCCGCCATCCAAGGTACTCTCGACTCCCTCGTGGCGTCGATGTGCCGGGTTCCCGCCAACCAAGGCACTTTCGAGTCCCTCGCCGCGCTGATGTGCCGGGTTTCCGCCAACCAAGGCACTCTCTACTCCCTCGCCGCGCCGGTGCGCCGGATTCCCGCCATCCAAAACACTTTCGATTCCCTCGTCACGCTGATGTGCCGGGTTTCCGCCATCCAAGGCACTCTCGACTCCCTCTGCGCGCTGATGTGCCGGGTTTCCGCCAACCAAGGCACTCTCTACTCCCTCGCCGCGCCGGTGCGCCGGATTCCCGCCATCCAAGGCACTTTCGACTCCCTCGGCGCGTCGCCGCGTTGGGTTTCCGCCAACCAAGGCACTTTCGATTCCCCTGTCGCGCCGTTGCGCCGGGTTCCCGCCATCCAAGGTACTCTCGACTCCCTCGTCACGCCGGTGCGCCGGGTTCCCTCCATCCAAGGCACTCTCGACTCCCTCGGCGCGTCGCCGCGCCGGGTCTCCACCAACCAAGGCACTTTCGACTCCCTCGCCGCGCTGATGTGCCGGGTTCCCTCCATCCAAGGTACTCTCGACTCCCTCGTTGCGCCGGTGCGCCGGGTTTCCGCCAACCAAGGCACTCTCGACTTCCTCGTGGCGTCGATGTGCCGGATTCCCGCCAACCAAGGCACTCTTGACTCCCTCGCCGCGCTGTTGCGCCGGATTTCCGCCAACCAAGGCACTTTCGAGTCCCTCGCCGCGCTGATGTGCCGGGTTTCCGCCAACCAAGGCACTCTTGACTCCCTCGCCGCGCCGGTGCGCCGGGTTTCCGCCATCCAAGGCACTTTCGACTCCCTCGCCGCGTCGCCGCGCCGGGTTCCCGCCAACCAAGGCACTTTCGACTCCCTCGTGGCGCCGGTGCGCGATTTCTCCCATGGCCCGACCTGTTTTTGCCGAGCGCGCACGAGAAAGCGACCTGCCGCGCGCACCTGAAAAAAAGGGGTTGATTTCCGGCCCATTCATCGAGTACGATATTCCCACTCCGCAGGAAACGCTTCCAGAAGCTGCATCAATGCAAGCCGTTTTCGGGCGAGTTTTTTTCAATGGAAGTTTGTAATCGATTACAAATTCATGCTTCTGAATCGAGGTGAGGCAGCCATCCGCGGCCGGCTGCAGAGCTGTCCGTGCCTGTCCGCATCAATTCTTCTCATCCCGACCCCATCCCCGAAAGGAGAACCCGATCATGTCCGACTGGAAGAAAAAAACCGCCGCCGTCGCGCTCGCCGCTGCCCTCGTCTCCGCCGGAGGCACTTATTCCGCCCCGCCCGCCAAAGCCGCAGGAGAGCAGGTCGAAGTGTGGATTTCCACGTCCGATCCGAACAGTGAGCCCGCCGTCGGCCTCAGCCCGAGCGCCCGCCTGACGCGCATCGGCGACAAAAGCTTCAGTACGAGCGCCGGAAGCGCCGACTTCACGATCAGCGTCGATGAGAACACGACGTTCCAGCAGATGGACGGCTTCGGCGTCTCCATGACCGATTCGTCGGCATGGCTGATGAACTACAAGCTGGACGCGAACAAACGCGCCGAGGTGATGGAGCGGCTGTTCGGACAGACCGGCATCGGCCTCAGCGTGCTGCGCCAGCCGATCGGCAGCTCCGACTTCGCCTGGTCCGCCTATACGTATGCCGATACGGCCAATGACACGGCGCTGAACCAGTTTTCCATCGGAAGGGATCTGCCCTACATCGTGCCGATGGTCAAGCAGGCGATCGCCAAAAACCCGAACATCAAGGTGTTCGGCTCCCCTTGGAGCGCTCCCGCCTGGATGAAGTATTCCAATACGCTCAACGGCGGCAAGCTGCGCGCGGAGCATTACGGCACGTACGCGAACTATTTCAAGAAATACATTCAGGCCTACCAGGCCCAAGGCATCCCGATCTACGCCGTCACCGTGCAGAACGAGCCGCTGTACGAGCCGACGCATTACCCTTCGATGGGCATGAACACGCAAGACGAGATCGGCTTCATCGGCGACTATCTCGGCCCGACGCTGCGCGGCGCCGGCATCAACACGAAGATCATCGCATTCGACCACAACTTCCTGGACTGGAGCTTCCCGAACACCGTCATCAACAGCCTGAAAAGCTCCGGCAAGGGCGGCTACATCGACGGCAGCGCGTTCCATCACTACGACAGCGGCGACGGCTCCACGATGACGCAGCTGCGGAACAACCATCCGGACAAGGGCATCTGGTTCACCGAGGGCGGCTTCGGCAACTGGAACGATCCGCAGAACGGCACGTCACAGGGCTTCGACAACATGATGAACGAGTTCATCAATATCACCCGCAACTGGTCGAAGACGATCATCCTCTGGAACGCCGCGCTCGACCAGAAGGACGGCCCGGCGCTGCTCGCGGCCAACAACACCAACAAGGGCATGATTACGATCCGCAACTCCGACAACCGCAACGACGCGCCGGAGAACGTCGTGACGTATCACAAGCAGTATTATCTGCTCGGCCATTTCAGCAAGTTCGTCGTGCCCGGCGCGTACCGCGTGCAGAGCAATACCGGCAGCGAGATCAAAAGCGTCGCGTTCCGCAATCCGGACGGCTCCAAAGTCGTCGTCGCCTACAACTCGTCCAGCTCGGCCCGGAACGTCAAGGTCCAGTGGGGCAGCCAGTCTTTCAACGTCAGCGTGCCCGGCAAGTCCGCGATGACGTACAAATGGTACGGCAACCGCTCGTAGCGGAAGCCGGGAGAGCGGCGGGCAGGACGGGACGGCCTATCGGCCGGGATGGCAGGCGGCGACGGCAGGCGGAGGGCCATGGCCGATGCCCGAGCCGACGGCCACGACCGGTAGGTCGGGACGGCAGGCGGGCTCTTCCGTACAAAAAACAGGCTGCAGTCCGGGGAGACCGCAGCTCGATTCCAGTGCTGCAACCCGATAAAATCGGGTTGCGGGCTCTCCGCAGCTCGGTTCCAGTGCTGCAACCCGATAATATCGGGTTAGGGACTCCCCGCAGCTCAGTTCCAATGCTGCAACCCGATAAAATCGGGTTGCAGGCTCTCGGCAGCCCAGTTCCAGTGCTGCAGCCCGATAAAATCGGGTTGCGGGCTCTCCGCAGCTCAGTTCCAGTGCTGCAACCCGATAAAATCGGGTTGCGGGCTCTCGGCAGCTCGGTTCCAGTGCTGCAACCCGATAAAATCGGGTTGCAGGCTATCCGCAGCTCAGTTCCAGTGCTGTAACCCGATAAAATCGGGTTGCAGGCTCTCGGCAGCTCGGTTCCAGTGCTGCAACCCGATAAAATCGGGTTGCGGGCTCTCCGGAGAGCGGAGCCGCCCGCAAAGCAGATGTCCTCAAACGTGAATAAAATGGGGTAGACGACCGGAAAGCGGGACCGAAAAGGCCCCGCTTTTCAGAGCGGGCATCGAAACCGGCAAACCGCTTCGCGGAGCAGGGACTCGCTCCGATCTCCCTGCTGCCCAGATTCCATTGAACCCACTCCCCTGCAGGGGGGAATTCGGCCTCCAAGGGAACCGCTGCTGCTTCTCCACGAGTCCCCGTGCTCTTCGCTGCTGGTCCTTGAACATGCACCGCTTCGCGGGGGAGCCTCCGATTACTGAAATCGGACTCACATCCAAGCGCTCCGCTGACCATTGCTCCCTAATTCTCCAACTGTCTGCACACCCGAGTTACTCGGTGTTTCCGCGCAACTCCTCCCGTTTCCCCTACTGCGCACCCGAGTTACTCGGTTTTTCCGCGCAACTCCGCCCCTTTCCCATATTGCACACCCGAGTTACTCGGTTTTTCCGCGCAACTCCGCCCGTTTCCCCTGCTGCGCACCCGAGTTACTCGGTTTTTCCGCGCAACTCCGCCCGGTTCCCCTACTGCACACCTGAGTTACTCGGTTTTTCCGCGCAACTCCGCCCCTTTCCCATATTGCACACCCGAGTTACTCGGTTTTTCCGCGCAACTCCGCCCGTTTCCCCTGCTGCGCACCCGAGTTACTCGGTTTTTCCGCGCAACTCCGCCCGGTTCCCCTACTGCACACCTGAGTTACTCGGTTTTTCCGCGCAACTCCGCCCGTTCCGCCGACAGCGCACTCCAACCAACTCGATTTCTTCGACTTGCTGGCTCGACTTCGCGCCTCCAAGCACCTGCCAGCTCGATTTCGACTAAGACTGCCGTCTCCCGGGTATGCGGGAGGCAGTTCCCCTTGGCCTGCGCAGCGGCCTCCTTGTCCCATAAACCGGCTGCTCCCGCTCGTTCCGAAGGCCCGCTCAAAGCAGTCCTTTCACGCAAAAAATCAGCCCTGTCGCCAGGGCCGATTTTGATCTTGCGCAACCGCAACGAGGAGCAGGATCGGCCTTTCGGCCCCCCCCCCTGGTCCCTTTATTTTTTGGACAGGATGTCCGTCAGAACCGGAACGACCTGCGACTTGCGGGACACGATGCCCTTCAGCGTCGCCTTGTTGTCGTCGAGCTTGACGCCGAACGCTTCCTCGAACGCGGCCGTATGCTTGCCGAGCGCGATCGCGACGGAGTCGTTGTTGAGGATGTCCGTCGTGACGAAGACGAACAGGTCCAGCCCTTTGGAGGCGATGATGTCGTTCAGCGCCGCTTCGACCTCGGCCTGGCGGGAGAACACGTCGTTCAGGTCGACCGCGTTCACTTGCGCGATCTCGACCTTGGCGGAGCCCATCGAGAACTCCTTGGAGTCGAGGCTGATCAGCTCGGCGACGGTTTTGTCGCTCAGGTCAGCGCCGGCCTTGAGCATGTTCAGGCCGTACTCGTCGGCGTTCACGCCGGCGATCTCGGCGAGCTCGCGAGCGGCCGCCACGTCCTGCTCCGTGCAGGTCGGGGACTTGAACAGCAGCGAGTCGGAGATGATCGCCGACAGCATGAGGCCCGCGATTTCCTTTTTGACCGGCACGCCGTGCTCCTTGTACAGCTTGAGCAGGATCGTCGCCGTGCAGCCGACCGGCTCGGCGCGGTAGTACAGCGGAGCCTTGGTCTCGAAGTTGGCGATGCGGTGATGGTCGATGACCTCGATGACCGTCACTTCGTCGATGTCGGCCGCGCTCTGCTGGCGCTCGTTGTGGTCGACGAGGATGACTTGCTTCGCTTCGGCGGCTACGGCTTCGACGAGACGGGGAGCGGCGACGCCGAACTGGTCCAGCGCATACTGCGTCTCGCTGCCGACCGCGCCGAGGCGGATCGCTTCCGCTTCGACGCCGATCTGGTTCTTGAGCTCCGCATAGGCGATCGCCGAGCAGATCGTGTCCGTGTCGGGATTTTTATGGCCGAAAACAAGTACTTTGCTCATGTCAATGTTCTCCTTCGCTAACTGGAATCGGGATTCGAATAAGACCTGTCCCCGATTATACCTTAAATCCGCCCCGAGAACCATCCCTTTCATCGTCAATCCGACCCCTCCGATCGCGCTGCGGCCCCCCGTTCCCGCTCGGTTTTTCTCCTCTGCCGCCGACGGACGCCCTCCCCGCCGGCCCGTTCAAACGCTGCCGGCCCGCGCCTCGTCTCCCTTCAGCCTCAACGCGTCCAGAAGCCCGCTCTGCAGGGCCGGGTTCGAGGCGACAAGACTGCGCTCGCTCAAGCGGTAAGGGCCGGCGGAGGCGGTCGTCGCCGCGCCGCCCGCCTCGAGCAGGATGATCAGCCCGGCCGCGACATCCCATGGATACAGCCCGTCATGCCAAAATCCGCTCAGCCTGCCGCAGGCCACGAGGCATAGATCGAGGCTGGCGGCGCCGAAGATCCGGACCGTGCGCGCCGTGCCGGCGATGCGGTTCATTTGCGCGATCGCTCGCGAGCCTTCGCGCCAGTCGGATGCCTGAAAGCCGGTCGCGAGCGTCGCGTCGGGCAAGGACCGCTCCTCGCTGACCCGGATCGGCTGGCCGTTCCGATAAGCGCCTTTGCCGGCGGAAGCATGGTACAGCTCCCCCGTCGAAGGATTGTAGACGACGCCATGCAGCAGGCAGCCGTCCTTCATGATGCCGATCGACACGGCGAAATGCTCGATTCCGTGCACGAAATTGATCGTTCCGTCGATCGGATCGACGATCCAGCCGCAGCCCGGCAGCGGCTGCTCCATGAAGCGGAACGGATCGCCCGCGCCGTCCGTCTCCTCCGACAGGATCCAGTGGTCCGGATAGTCTCGCGCGATCGCCTGCCGCAGCAGCTGCTCGCTGCGCAGATCGACCTCGGTCACCAGGTCGGCGTGGTTCGCTTTGTCGCGGATCCGGTAGGGCTCGCTCATGCCTCGCAGAATCTGGTCGCCCGCCTCTTTGGCATAACGGATCGCCGAAGCCAGCATCGCTTCTCCGCCTTCTTGGTCTCTATTCATTGAATCCGGAAACTCCCTTTCTTGGCCTAGAATCGCGGAGCGCCGCCTTTCAGCCGCCGATCTCCGCGTGGATCCGTCCGCGCGCCAGCAGGAGGCTCTCCCCCGGCGGCACCGATCCCGTCAGGCACAGCCTGCTCCCGGAGCCGCGAAGCATTCCGTTCCAGCGCTCTGCCAGCGGCTCCGCCCGCTCCGCGCAGATCGGGATGACGCATGCCTCCGGCCGCACCAGCTCCAGCAGCCAAGCCTGAAAGCTGTCCTCCAGCCCGTGATGCGGCGCCTTCCATATCCGGCTCGCCAGTCGGCTCCTTCGCGCCAGACGCGTCCAGCCCCCCTCCATCAGATCGCCGCCGAACAGCACGCCGACCGTTTCGTCGCCATCCGCCGTCAGCCGGTAGACCGAGCTGTCGTCGTTCGACTTGTCGAAAAAGCCGGCCAGCTCGGCCAGCCGCTCCTCCTCGGGACGTCCGTCCGCATCGAAAACGCTGTGGAGAACCTCAAGCGCGGGGAGCGGATCGTCCTGCCACGGGTACAGATGCTCCAGCCGGAAGCCGTGCTCCTCCCAGACGACGGAGCTCTCCGCCGATGCGTGCCGAGATCTCCAGCGGATCTCGGTTCCCCGAGCCTCCAGCAGCCGGATCAGCTCCCGATACGTCTCCAGGATGCCGCAAACGCGCCTGGTCAGCTCCGAAGCCTCCCGCTCCAGCTCCGGACGGAAGCGGACGGCCCGCTCGGGAAGCCCGTACGGCAAAATCGCGAGCGCGACCTCGACGCTGCGGACGACGTCGAGCAAGCCGTTCAGATGATCCTCATGCAGATGCGTCACGATCATGGCGTCCAGCCGGCGCAACCCGCGGCGCTCCATCCAGCGAAGCGGATGGTCCCGCCCCTCGGCGAGCGAGCCGTCTCCGCCATCGATCAGCGTCAACGCCCCGGACGGCAGCCGGATGAAATGGGCGTCACCCCAGCCGACGTTCAGAAAGTGGACGGATGCGTTCATGCGTCTCGCCTTCCTTTCTTTCGGAATCCGCCTCATCCGACAGGACATGGATCTTGTCGGCGGCGCACGACAGGCGGACCGTGCCGTCCAGCACGCCGGTGACGCTCGGATCGGCATCGTCCACGATCAGCGTCGTCTCCCCGCACTGCACCTCATACCGGACCTGGCGCCCCAGGAAGCTGCTGCCGGATATCGCCCCCATCCAGCGGTTCTCCGGCTCCGCATCGCCCTCGTCCGCTCCGATGCGGAGGCATTCGGGCCGGATCATCAGCGTCGCCCTGTCGCCCGGCCGGAACGTCCTCCCGGCAGAGGAGGCGCGCAGCAGCACGTCCCGGCAGCGGACGAGCAGGACTCCGTCCCGCACGTCCTCCACGATGCCGGCCAGCAGGTTGGCCGTTCCGACAAAGTCGGCCACAAACGCATTGGCCGGCTCGTAGTAGACCTCCCAGGGCGTGCCGGCCTGGCGAATGCGCCCTTTTTCGAACACCGCGACATAGTCGGACAAGGACAGCGCCTCGTCCTGGTCGTGGGTGACGAATACGGCGGTAATGCCGGCGCGCCGCTGCAGCTCGCGCAGCTCGCGGCGGACCTCGACCCGCATCTTGGCGTCGAGATTGCTCAGCGGCTCGTCCATCAGCAGGATGTCACGGCCGGTGACGAGCGCCCTAGCGAACGCCACCCGCTGCTGCTGCCCGCCGCTGAGCTGCTTCGGCAGCCGCTTTTCCAGCCCCTGCAGGCCGAACAGGTCCATCATCTCGCCGACCCGCGCGGCCGTTTCGGCCTTGCGGGCTTTTTGCAGCTTCAGGCCGTAGGCGATATTCTCCTGCACCGTCATATGGGGAAACAGCGCATAGTCCTGGAAAACGAGCGGCGTCTTGCGGCGGAATGCCGGAACTCCGTTCATCTCGGCTCCGTCGATGCGGATGCTTCCGCTGTCCGGCTCGTCGAAGCCGGCGAGCAGCCGCAGCAAGGTCGTCTTGCCGCAGCCGCTCGGCCCGAGCAGCGTCGTGAAGCTGCCTCGCGGAACGTCCAGCGTGACGCTCCGCAGGGCGGAGAAGGCGCCGAACGACTTGGTCACGTCGTCGATTCGAATATGCGGCTGAGCAGCGTTGTTCATGATTTCCTCCGATCGTAGGCGAACAGGATCAGCCGCGAGGCGGCCAGCAGGGCAAAGGCGATCAGGATGAGCGTGACGGTGAGCGCCGACGCGCCTCCCCAGACGCCGCTTTGGACGAGGCTCAGGATGGAGATCGTGCCGACGGATGTGGACGACGAATACAGGAAGATGATGACGCTCAGACAGGTGACCGAACGCAGGAACGAGAGCGTGAAGCCGGAGAGGATCGGGCCTCTCAGCAGCGGCAGCAGGACGCTTCGCAGCGTGCGGAGGGTGCCTCCGCCAAGGTTCAGCGACGCCTCCTCCAGCGATCTTCCGATCTGCTGCAGGCCTGCGAGGCATGCGCTGTAGCAGGTCGGCAAGTTCCAGAACAGCAGCGCCAGCACCATGATCGCGGACGTGCCTGCCAGCTCGAAGGGCGGCCCGTTGAACGCCATCGCGAAGCCGAGGCCGAGAAAGACGCCGGGAACGGCGCCGGGCAGAATCGCCAGGACGTCGAGCAGCCGGTTGATGCCGACCTGCTTGCGCTGGACGAGATAAGCGAGCAGCATAGCCAGCGCGACGGCGCCGAGAGAGGAGACGGCCGCGAAGCGGATGCTGTTCCATAGCTCGCTGCCTTTGGCGGTCACATACTTCATGTTCTGCAAGGTGAGGCTCCAGTCATAGCCCCATGTCCGGGCGAACGCCCCGTAGACCAGTACGCCGTATACGGCGAGCACGAAGAGCGAGACGAACAGGCAGCAGGCGAACAGGCTCCATTTGAGCGCCGGCGGCGCGGGATAAGCCTTGAGGCTCGATTCCTTGCCCGTGACGGTCACGTACGAGCGCTTCCCCACCCACAGCCGATTGACGAGAAAGAGGACAAGCGCGGGCACGAGCAGGGCGGTCGACAGCACGGACGCCGCCGACAGGTCGAACCAGCCGGACATCTGCATGTAGGCTTCCGTAGGAAGCAAGGCGAAGTTGCCCGCGATGATCATCGGATTGCCGAAGTCCGCGAGCACGTTCATCGCGGCGATCAGCGCGCCTCCGGCAATGCCCGGACGGCAGAGCGGCAGAAAGACATGCCGGAACGCCTGCCAGCGCGAGGCGCCCAGATTATGCGCCGCATGCTCCAGATGAGCGGCCGCGGCCTGCATCACGCCGTGGATGACCGTGAAGGCGTAAGGGAAAAAGGTGATCGTCTGCACGAGCCATAACCCCTGCCAGCCGTAAATGTCGAGGTTCAGATGAAGCAGATGCTTGGATACGAGTCCTTGCCTGCCGAACAGCAGGATATAGGAAAGCGCCACGATGAAAGGCGGCGAGACGACCGGAAGCAGCGTAATGAACCGGAAAAAGCCTTTCAGCGGGATGTCGAGCCTGACGATGGAATAAGCGAAAAGGAACGCGAGCGCGGTGCAGGATGCGGTCGACAGCACCGTCATGAACAAGCTGTTCAAGCCGGCGCGCATCCAGCGCTCGTTGGTCAGCAGCTGCAAATAATCGGCCGCGCCAGGATAGCTGACGACCTTGACGACCGGCCACAGCACAAATACGCAGGCAGTCGCCAGGACGGCGGCGAGGACAAGGAAAAGGACGGGCTCGCGCTTGAGCTTCTTGATGGCCATCTACCCCGTTTCAGAAAAAACTACCTGCTCCGACGCCGCTCTCCGCCCGGGTTCGGAGCGGAGCGAGACGGCGGAGCAGGCTGACTTCGGCGTTTCAGTTCGTGCCGGTCATTCCGACGAACCGCTTCACGACTTCTTCCTTCATGGCGGCAGCCTTTTCGCGGTCGTACTCGACGAGGCTGATCTCCTCGATTTTCGGCATGCCCTCCGGAGGCGCCACATCGGCCCGGACGGAGTAGCGGTTCGACAGCTTCGTGTTCAGCTCTCCGGCTTCTTTGGTCAGCAGCCAGTCCACGAACGCTTTGGCGTTGTCGACATTGGCCCCGCCCTTGACGATGCCGACGCCGCCGATTTCAAATGCGGTCTGCTCCGGCACGATCGCCTTGATCGGATAGCCTTGCTTCATCGTCTTGACGATGTCGTGCGCCCAGGACATGCCCGCGATGAATTCGCCCGTCGCGGTCAGGTTGATTCCGTCGCCGGCCTTTTGCGTGTAGTGATGGACGTTGCCGTTCAGCTTCTCGAGGTATTCCCAGCCCTGCTGCTCGCCGAGGCGGAACAGCTGGTCCGCGACGAAGATGTAGCCGCCGCCCGCGGTCGCCGGATTGGACGTGATGAACTGCCTCTTGTACGACTCATCCAGCAGGTCGTCCCATGTTTTCGGCTCCTGCACGCCCTTGGGCGCAAGCTCCTTCTCGAAGCGCTCCGTGTTCAGCACGATGCCGAGGACGCCCATATACCAGCCCTGCCAGTAGCCGTTCGGATCGTTGAACTTGGCATCGATCTGGCTGGCGTTGGCCGACGTATACTTCTCCAGCAGTCCTTGCTCGGCCAGCGGCTGGTAGAACTCGACCGATCCGCCGACCAGGATGTCCGCTTTGGGAGCATCCTTCTCGGCCTGGACCCGAGTGCTCGCCTCGCCAGCGCTGCCGAGGTTGAGCGATTCGATCTCGATGCCGGTATCTTTCTTGAACTGGTCCTTGAGCTGGATGACGTCATCCTCGTTCAACGCCGAGTAGACGACCAGCTTTTTCGACGCCGGCGCGCTCGGCGACGGCTCGGCTCCGGCCTCCGCTTGCGCAGAGCCCGACCCGGAATTCGCTTCTCCGGCGGAGCCGCCGTTCTGGCCGCAAGCCGTCACCGTCAATGTCGCGGCAAGCGCAGTCGCCAGAATCATGCCTTTTCTCGTTTTACCCCATCTCCACTCCATGCCAGATCCTCCTTTTATCTCTCCCAAGCTGTCTGACAGCTTTAGAATAACGGAGAATGATTTGCCCCATGTCAGCATTTTGTGAACCCTTTTTTAAGAAAAAAAAAGCATCCGCCATTAAGGCGGATGCTTCATGCTTCATGCTTCCTGATTCATGCTCATGCAGCCGGGGAGAAATCGTTCAGTCTCGCCGGACGACGAGCTTGAACGCGCTGCTTTTCAAATAATCCAAGGAGTAGAACACGGGACGGTCGTTCTCGTCGACATGCAGCTGCTTCAGCAGGATCAGCTCGCCGCCGAGCACCTCGGCCGCCTTCCGATCCCGTTCGCTGGCCGTGCCGACCGCGCTGATCTCGGTCAGCGCATAGGCGATGCGGATGCCGAGCTTGCGGTCTAAAAAGTCGAATATGGCGCCGGAGAAGCCTTCGTCGAAATGACCGCCTGCGATCTCCCGGGGAAAGATGTTGTAGTAGAACGCCACCTTCTGCCCGTCCGCCGTCCGAATCCGCTCCAGCACCACGACCGGCTCGTCCGTCCGCAGCTTCTCCATCCATTCCGGCTCGGCCTCGCGCGTATACACGCTGACGTCCGCCTCGCTCACCTTGTAGCCTACGCTCTGGATCATCTCGCCGAGACTGCGCAGCTTGTTCAACGAATTCTCGATCGAAAAAGGCCGTTCGTTCACATAGGTGCCGACGCCGTTCCGGCTGAGCAGGACGCCTTCCCTCTGCAGCATCTTCAGCGCCTCCCGCAAAGTGGGGCGGCTCACGTCGAATTGCTTGGCGAGCGCCGGCTCGGACGGAAGCTTGTCGCCCGGCTCGAGCTCCCCGGACTGAATTCTGCGCTCGATTTCTTCTTTGACCAGGATATAACGAGGTTTCTTTTCCATTTGGCGGGTTTCCCTTTGTCTTTGGCTAGAATACCCTCATTATTCCGCAAAAGGGAAGGCAACGCAATGCCGGAGCGCCGAGCGGCGCCGGTCTTTATTTCGCTTCGACGGATGCGGTCAGCTTGGCTTGGCCGTTGCTGGTCACGGCATTGACCCAGGACGCGGTCGTCCCTGGCGCCACGACGGCGGACACATAGCCCATGTCGTCGTCTCCCGACGTTCCGTCGGAATCATACACGTGGATCTCGACATTCGTATTCGACGGCTTGGCGACATAGACGGCATTGTAGCTGTCGGAGAATTGAGGTCCGAATTCCGCATCGTTGGCGCCGAATACGATCCGGTAGTCCTGCAATTTCGGAGCGTCGTTCTTTTTCCAGAACCTCGCATCCGTCTGCCCCTGGCCGTTGACGTACGCCTTGATGAAGATGTCGCTCTTGCCGCCGAAAGGATCCCGGTCCTCCAGGCTCTGCACGCTCTCGAGCACGATCTTGTGCGAGTAATACGGGTTGTGCACATACTGATGCGAAAACGCGCCGAGACCGTTCAGATGCACGTCGACATGATGGGCCGGATCGGACCAGTTCATGCCTTGCAGCGCAGGACCGTCGTCGCTGTCGTCCCAGCCCCAAGGCGCATTGGCGGAATTGGACGTGTAGTTGTCGCCTCGGATCGTTCCCCAGGACGAGAAAATCGAGGAATCATGCCTTTTTGCCCACAGGTCGCCCCACTCCAGGAGCGCATAGCCGTAGTGATGGACGTAGCTGCCGGTGGCGTTCGTCGGGAACTCCGCCGTGCCCGTATAGTCGTATACGATGCCGTCGCCGCCAGGCGCGCTCGACCCGTCATAGGCTTTGATGCCGTGCCCGCCGCTCGGGCTTTGGCCGTTCGCCTGACTGAACACCTTCGGATGGCTTCCGTTGAACAGCACGCCGCCGTCCACGTTGTCCGAGCCGGAGGTGATGGTCGGATCGTTCGTGTAGTCATACCACTGGTTATGCGCCATCGTCTCCATCAGATGGAACTTGCCGTACTCGGAGCCGTCCTTGCGGATGACGACGATGATGCCTTCCAGGTCGTTCTCATGCGCGTCGAGCGGTCTCGTATAGGCGTCGTCCCGAGGATGGAACAAATCGTACTCGATGAAATAATGCGTCAGCGTCTCCGCGACCTTGTAGTACACATACGCTTTCTGCTCGTAGTTGTGCAGATTGTCCCAGTTGTTGAGCGGCAAATAATCCCCGTCATAGTTGAAGCTGGAGATGAAGTCCGCCCTCGCGTCGAGGTCTGCGTTGACGTCCTGATAAATTTGCGGCGCCCAATGAGCCGCCAGATCCGCATAGCTCGGCGCCGCATGGCTCGTCCCGCCTGCGCCTCCCAACAACGATGCCGCCAGTACCGATCCGACCAGAGCCAGTTTCTTCCACATTCCTTGCTCCTCCATTTCAAATCGAGCGTTATTTTTTGAAGCTGTCTGACATCTATGATTATAAGCACGCTCCTCACCGCCGATCTAGACGCGCTTTGTTAAATGAAAAGCCGAATTGGATCAGGGAATCCAACCGAAAAAGGCCCCCGAAGGGGCCTTGCGCTCGAATTCAATCAACGTCCTTCGTCCGAAAGAGCCCGGGAGGAACGGCTGCGGGCCAGCGCCAGGCCGAGCAGCAGCCCGAGCAGCGACAGGCCCGACATCGTCACATACATCGTCTGGCCGCCGAAGCGGTCGAACAGCCAGCCGCCGGCGTAGGAAGCGACGATGCCGGACACGCCGAAGAACAGCAGCGCCAGCACCGTCTGGCCGGTCGCCCTCCACTCCTGCGGCACGATCCGGTACAGGTACTGGATCGCCGCCGAGTAGAATACCGGGAACGTGATGATCTGCAGCAGCTGCAGCAGGACGAGCCCGAACGGCTCCGTGATCCATGCGCTCAGGAAGAAGCGGATGAAGTAGAAGAAGCCGGCGATGGAGATGAGCAGCAGCTCGCGGCCGCGGCGCAGCCACCAGAAGCTGAGCGCGAATACGGCGATCTCGCTGCCCGCCGCGAGGAACCAGGCTTGGCCGAGCAGCTCTGGCCCGCCTCCGAGCGAGCCGATGTAGACGCCGAGGAACGTGTCGTTCACGCGCTGCGGGACGGCGCTGATGAAGATCAGCAGCAGGAACAGCGCCGTCTGCCGGTTCCGCAGGAAGCCGGCCAGGCTGGCAAGCCGCACGGGCTCCCCGGAAGCGTCGGCATCCGGCATGAGGAATCCGGCCAGCAGGCATAGCGCGCCGACGGCGGCGAATGTGAGGCCGAGGCTGGAAGCGCCGAAGCCGGACATGATGTAGCCGACCGCCAGCGACATGACGGCATAGCCGAACGCGCCGTAGGTGCGGATCGAGCCGTAGCTGACGCCGCGGCTCTCCGCCGTGCGGAAGTTCAGGCTTTCCAGCAGAGGGTCGATCGGCATCAAGCAGAAGTACAGCAGCATCGCCAGGCCGAGCAGCAGCGGGAAGCTGGCCGTGCCGTAAAGGAAATACCCGATGACCGCCGAGCAGACGGTGAGCAGCAGCATGATCTTGCGCACCGTGCGCAGCCGGTCGCTGATCATGCCCCAGAGCGGCTGGGCGATGATCGTGACGAAGCCGCCGGTGCCGGTGATGAGCCCGATCTGCATCGGGGTCAGTCCCTTTTGATCCAGATAGACGGGCATGAACGAGACGAACATGGCGAGCAGGGAGAAATAGAGGAAGTTGTAGGCCTTGAGAGTGGACGTTCCTTGGCGCATCGGATGGTCAAGCCTCTTTCACGGAAATTCGCGCGCATGCGGATCGTGGCGTCGGACATGGGAAGCGCGTCTACCCAGCATACCACAGCCGAGGGGCTGGCCTGCGCAAAAAAACCGGAGGCCGCAGGAAAATCCCTGCAGCCCCCGGTCCGGGGAACGCATGCATGAGCTCAATGGGCCGAAGCGTACTCGCGCTCCTGCTCGGCGACGGCCGCGGGGTCCATCTTGCCGTTGCCCATGAAGAAGGCGCATAGCAGCGCCAGCGCCGCCGGCACGATCGCCCAAGCGAACGTCTGCACGATCGACGACGACAGGCCGCCCGTAATCCGCTCGAGCAGATCCGGCGGAATCTGGGCGCGCAGGGCGGGGTCCATCAGCTCGCGCGGATCATGCAGCGTGAAGCCGGGAAGGCCCGCTCCGTCGGCCGCGCCCGCGACCGCTCCGCCCGCCGTGCCCGCGGCTCCCGCCGCGTCGGCGCCGGCAGCCGCCCCCGGCTGGGCGCCGCCGGCCGCTCCGCCAAGCGCCGATTCCAGCTTGCGCGTGAACAGATGGCTCTGGATGATGCCGAACACCGTGATGCCGACCGCCATGCCGAGCGTGCGCAGGAAGCTCAGCGTCGAGCTCGCCGCGCCGCGGTCCTGGACCGGCACCGAGAACATGCAGGCGTTGCTCAGCACGGAGAACGAAGCGCCGATGCCGAGGCCGACGAGCACCATGAACAGGCGCATCACCCAGATGTTCGTGCCGGCGCCGATCGTCGTCAGCAGCGCGAGGCCGACCACGAGCAGCGCGAGCGTCGGAATCATCAGCGTGCGGTACTTGAACTTGGTCATGAGGAAGCCGCCGAGCGTCGCCGTGACGACCGAGCCGACCATCATCGGCAGCAGCACGAGGCCGGAGTTGGTCGCCTTGCCGCCCATGACGCCGGAGATGAAGATCGGAATGTACATCGAGGCGGAGATGAACGCCGCGCCGGCGAAGATGCCGACGAGATTGCTCGAGGCGTAGACGCGGCTGCGGAACATGCGGAACGTGATGATCGGCTCCTTGGCCCGCAGCTCGAACAGCACGAACAGCACCGTCAGCACGGCGAAGCCGCCGAACAGCCCGAGGATGAGCGCGGAGTCCCAGCCGTACGTCGTGCCGCCGATCGTCTTGCCGCCGAGCTCGAGCGCGAAGATAAGGCAGATGACCGCCCCGACGAGCGTCGCCGCTCCGCCCCAGTCGATGATCTGGCGGCTATGCTTCTGCGACTCGCGATAGAAGCCCCAGACGAAGATCAGCGAGATCAGTCCGAGCGGCAGATTGATGTAGAAGATCCAGTTCCAGTGGATGTAATCCGTAATGTACGCTCCGAGCAGCGGCCCGAAGATGCTGGAGAGGCCGAACACCGCTCCGAACAGGCCGCCGAGCTTGCCGCGCTGCTCCGCCGGAACCGCGTCGAACATGATCGTGAAGGCGACCGGAATCATCGCGCCGCCGCCGAGGCCCTGGATCGCCCGGTACAGCGCCAGCTGCTCGATCGAGGCGGCCGTGCCGCAAAGGGCCGATCCGATCATGAAGACGATGAGTCCGAACACGAAAAACCGCTTGCGCCCGTACATGTCGGACAGCTTGCCGAAAATCGGCATGCCGGCCATTTCGGCGACCATGTACGCCGAGGTGACCCAGACGAACTTGTCGAGTCCGCCGAGCTCGCCTACAATGGTTCCCATAGCCGTCGACACGATCGTCTGATCCATCGAGGCCATGAGCATGCCGAGCAGCAGCCCGGCAATGACCAGCCCAACGGGATTGCGGGTGGCTTGTTTCATTTGCTGATCCTCTTCCTTTCCTGCTTGCGTCCCTTTGGCCGGGACGCGTCCTTCATCATTATAGCCACGGCAGCCGTCCGCAAAATCAGCCCGCAGACGGATGTCCCCGGCGATATTTTTATTCTAAAGCAAATCCCCTGACAGCTGCCTGTCAGGGGGTGGACGCAGGTGCGGAAGCCTCTTCCTCCGACGCCGGCTTCATGAATTTTTTCTCGATCGCCTTGCAGGCCGCCCACGAAAGGAACAGGAGCAGCGCGACGAAGGCGAGCTGCAGCGGGTCGCGGTAGAAGCGCCCGACGTCGTGGCCGACATAGGAGACGACCAGCGCCATGATCCCCTTGCCGACGCCGACCGCCGCGAAAAAGCGGCCGATCGGCATGCGCGACACCGCGGCCGCCATGTTGACGAGCACGAACGGTCCGACCGGGAACAGGCTGAGGACGAACACGTAGCTGAACGCGTTGCGCCGGATCCAGCTCATGCTCGCCTTCACCTTGGGCTTGTCCGCCCAGCGGCGGGCGAGGCGGTGGCCGGAGGCGGCCCGCACGGCCAGGAACGTCGTCATGCAGCCGGCGACGAGGCCGAGCCAGGAGTAGAGGAACCCGGCCCAGAGGCCGTACGCCGCGGCATTCGTGCCGATGAGCAGCAGCGTCGGCAGCGGGGGCACGAAGGATTTGAGGAAAGGAAGCAGGATGCCGGGCAGCGGACCATAGGATCGGTACCGCTCGAGCAGCTCCAGCAGCCGTTCTTCCGTCATATAAGACATCAATTGGTCAAGCATGTGGCATGGACTCCTTCCGCAGGAGCCGGCGCGGCCGGAAGCTCCTTGGGCTATCGGCTTCATTGTACTCCGTGCCTGGCGCGGAAGGAAGCCTCGGACGCGGCATATTATCCCTTGATCGGCATATCCTACAAAACGAACCTACCGGCCAGCCGGCCGGCACGAAGGAGAGTCTATGAATCCCATCCTGCTCGGCAGCATCGCGACGGCGGTGTGCACGGTCATCGGCGCGCTGCCCGCCCTGTTCATTACGAATATCACTCACCGCGGCAAGGACATCCTGCTCGCCTTCACGGCCGGCATCATGGTCGCCGCCTCGACGTACGGGCTCATCCCGAGCGCGCTCAAGCTGTCCGGGCTGCCGGCGGTCGCGATCGGCATCCTGCTCGGCACGATCGATCGTGCTCATGCTGCTGGAGCTCATCCTGCCCCATACCGATCCTTCGCATGACTCCGACCTCGACCTGTCGCCCGGCTCGGCCGCGGCGCGGCGCGGCTGGCTCGGCATGGACCGCAGCTCGATGCTGTTCTTGACGGCGATGGCGCTGCACAACCTGCCGGAGGGGCTGTCGGTCGGAGTCAGCTACGGCAGCAGCGAAGCCCAGCTCGGTCCGATCGTCGCGATCAGCATCGGCCTGCAAAACATTCCGGAGGGCTTCCTGACGGCGCTGTTCCTCATTACCCAAGGGATGCGCCGCGGCTACGCCGTGCTCATGGCCATCGGCACCGGTGTGCTCGAGCTGATCGCCGCGCTTGTCGGCGTCAGCTTCGTGGCGGCGATCGAGACGGTCGTCCCTTACGGACTCGCCTTCGCCGCCGGCGCGATGCTGTTCGTCGTCTACAAGGAGCTCATCCCCGAGAGCCACGGCGACGGCAACGAGCGCGTGGCGACGTTCTCGTTCATCATCGGCCTGCTGACGATGATCGCGATGACGCATTCGCTCGGGTAAGGCGGGGCGATGTCGGCCCTGAAGCAAGAAACCCCCTTCTTCCTGACGGAGGAGGGGGCTCCTTGCTTTATTTTTTTGCCCATTTCGACTCGATTGCGACAACGACAGGATAGGCCAGGAGAAAAAGAACGGCGAGGGTTGTGGAGAACTCGAAGGAGCTCCTGAACTTTTGCATCGTCCATCCGTCTTCCCCGAAAACCCAACGGGCAACGAAATTGGAGGGAGCAATTCCGTCGCTTGCTCCTGGAATCAGGTTGTGCGTGTAATTTTGCGCCAGACAGATAGTCGCAAGGAAGCAGAGCAAGAGGGCAAGGAGCATGCCCTTTGCGTACGGCAACGGAACCCCCGCCCATTTGAAAGCAGCTGCGGAGCCGAACAGAAAAACGAGGCAAAAAAGAATGACCGCCATCCGCATCCCCCCGTTCTAAAATGATTTCACCTGCATGAACGCGGTTCAAGCCGATAAAGTTGCTGCGAACAAAAAAGCTGGCCCCACAGGTCCCTCTTCCGAGACCTGTGGAGCCAGCCTTTTTCCTTTTAGACGCAGGTGCGTGTAATGCCGGCCTGCTAGCTCCGTTCCGGCAGCTCGCAAGCCTCGTCGCCCGGAGCGCAGGCCGCGCCCGCATCGCCGGCAGACTCGGGGGCCGGACCGGCGGCTTCCGCCTGGCGCTCGTCCCAGGCCTGGCGGAGCACCTGCAGGAAGGCGTCGGGATGCTGCGCGCCCGAGACGCCGTATTTGCGGTCGAGCACGTAGAACGGCACGCCCTGGATGCCGAGCTGCGCCCCGTCCTGCTCCTCCGCCCTCACCTGCTCGAAGTAGCGGTCCGACTCCAGCACCGCGGACGCCTCCGCGCGCGGCAGCCCCGCTTCTTCCGCCAGCGCCTCCAGCACCTTGCGGTCCTCGAGCAGCAGGCCGTCGGTGAAGTAGGCCTTGAACAGCCGCTCGGCCATCGCGTCGCCCTTGCCTTGCTCCTTGGCCCACGCCATGAGGCGATGCGCGTCGAACGTATTGCCCGGCTTCATCGCCTCGAAGTCGAACTTGAGGCCAAGCTGCGCCGCCTGCTGGCCGAGATTCTCGTTGCTCTGGCGCGCCTTCTCAACCGACATGCCGTACTTGGCGGCGAGCAGCTCATGAATGCTGCGGCCCGGCTCGTGCACGGCCGACGGGTCGAGCTCGAAGCTGCGGTAGACGACCTCGATGCCGTCCTTGTGCTCGAACGCTTCGAGCGCCTCCTGGAATCTCCTCTTGCCGATAAAACAGAACGGACAGGCGTAGTCCGACCAAATTTCAACCTTCATCGTCATACCCGCTTTCCGGCGGCTGCAGCCGCCTTTGAACTGTAACCATATTGGTTACATGGTATCATACGACATCGCCCGCGGGCAAACGTACGGCCGGCAGGCTCGCGGCGCGCGGCCTTGCCGCCGGCTACGAGCCTCCGCCTTCGCCAGCCGGCTGATCCTCCGCCGGGCCGCCTGCCTCCGCCGGCTCCGGCCCTTCCACATGCAGCCGGAGCGCCTGCAGCTTGTTTTCCCAGTAGCGGTCGAAGTAGGCCAGCCAGCGCTTCAGCTCGCGCAGCGGATCGGCGTCCATGCGGTAGCGCGTCTCGCGGCCGGTCCTGCGCTCATGCACGAGCCCGGCATCGGCGAGGATGCGCAGATGCTTGGAGACGGCGGCTCGGGTCATGTCGAAATGCGGCGTCACTTCCTTGAGCGGCAGCTCCCCCGCGTCCTGAAGCAGCTGCAGCATGCGGCGACGGCTCGGGTCGGCGATCGCCTGATAGACATCCGCGCTTGGCTCCCGCAGCGGCACGGGCTCAGCCCTCCAGCACGGCGGCCAGCTTCTTCACGATGCCGGCCCAGCCTCCGTTCATCCGCTCGCGCACCTCGCGGTGGGACTGGCCGAACTCGGTCACGCCGTCCTCCGACCAGCCGCCGTGGATGACGGTGAACTCGGTCACGCCGGGCTCCAGCTCCTTCAGCTCGAACGCGACGCTCCACTGCTCGCCCCAGTCGAAGCTCAGGCGATGCGGCGGGGACAGCTCGGTCACGCGGCAGCGCGAGTCGCCGAACGGCCCGGCATGCAGAATGAATTCGGCGCCCTCCTCGGCGACGAACGTATTCGGCATGAACCAGGCCTCAATGCCCGCCGAGGTGGCGGCTGCTTCCCATACTTTTTCGATCGGCGCTCGAAGCACCTGCACCTGACGGATTTCCGGCAGCTGGCGGTCGGATGACGATGGCATCATAATTCCTCCTTGAGTTCGTTGAACATAGAAAAAGGATACCATATGGTATCCTTTTTAGCAATCCCGGCGGGACGGAGACCGCCGACTGCCAGCTCCGCTTCCCTCTTGCGGCGCTCAGCGGTAAGTCCGCTTCTCCATTCCGTCGAGGCTTTTGAACTCATAGCCTTGCGCGCGCGCGCCGTCGATGATCCGGCCCAGCGCCTGCGTATTGTCGCTCGACACCGCATGCAGCAGCAGCACCGCGCCCGGATGCAGCTGCTCCATCACGTTGCGGTAAGCGTAATCCGCTCCGCGCTGCGCGGACGTGTCCCAGTCCTTGTAGGCGACCGACCAGAAGACGTTGCGGTAGCCCTCGGCTCCGCTGGCGGCGAGCATCGGCTCCGAAAAAATGCCGCGCGGGGCGCGCAGATAATCCATCTTCTGGACGCCGGTCAGCTCGGCGACCGCCTTTTTCACATCGGCCAGCTCCTGCCTGATCTTCTCCGGCGGCAGCGTGCTCATGTCCGGGTGGCTCCACGAATGGTTGCCGATCAGATGGCCCTCCGCCGCCATCCGCTTGACAAGCTCCGGCTCCGTCTTGACGTAATGCCCGGTGATGAAGAAAATCGCCGGCACGTTCTTCTCCTTGAGCACGTCGAGGATCGTCCCCGTCAGCCCGTCCTTCTCGTAGCCGTTGTCGAACGTCAGGTACAGCTCCTTGCGGGACGTGTCGCCGAGGAATACGGCGCCATGCTTCTCCAGCATCGGCTGGAAGCCTTCCTCCGCGATCGACGGCAGCTCGCCGTTTTTGCTTTTCTTGAAGCCGAAATGGTACGCCTTGCTCCAGCCTGCGGCAGGAGCCGCATCCGCTGACGGCGGAGCCGGCTCCGCCGCCGCCCGGCCGAGCGGCAGCCCCGCGCTTGCGACCGCTCCCGCGATCAGCACAGCCGCTCCGGCGGCTTGCCACCAACGTTTCGCCATTCTGTTCCCCTCCCGCTTTCATGATGCGCGCTCTGCTTTGTTTTGCCGCAAACGGCGGCCGCTTATGCATAAGCCGAGGGGAATCCGTTACGACGTTTAATTTACATGTGCATAACTTTTCATGTGGATAACTGTGCAACCTTTTCACAAGCTTAACTTTCCTGGGCATAGCGGCTGTTCATAGTGGGGATAATTCTGTGCATAAAGCAAAAAGCCGGCTCCGCGACAAAACGCGGATGCCGGCTTCGGGGCCGAAGGGCTGGGGATGGACGATAAGCTCGCCGGAGGCTCGGCCTTGGCCAGCGACGTCAGCATCAGCTGCTTCGCCTGAGGGTCGCCCTCGACCGGCTGCTCGGTATACTCGAACGAGACGAGATCGCCCGGCTCCAGCTCGAAGGCCGCTTCGGCCGTTCCTTCGCCAAGCTGGAACGACTCATGCCGGCCGTCCATCTCGATCTCGATCGTATGCGAATCGGCCAGGCCGCTGAACTTGCCTTCGCCTTTTTTGGCTTCCGGCTCGGACGGAGCGGCGGATGGCGCAGGCTCTTCCGAAGGCGATGCCGACGGTGCCGGCGGGCTTGGCGAAGGAGAAGGAGCCGCGGAGGGCGAAGGGCTGACGCTAGGCAGCGGCGACGGGGATGCCCCCTGCAGCGACTCGTTCGAGCCGGAGCAGCCGGCCAGCGCCAGCAGCAGCACGGCTCCGGATAGAGACAGCAGCCTCGTTTTTGACCGTGATGTACGTTTGTTCATATGAAGTGACACCTCCAATCCCTACAACGAGCGGGGGCTTGGATAAGTTGCCCGCTGGCGCAAAACCCGACTAAAGTCCAGCTGGGAACGCAAAAAAGCTCCCGCCCATGGGCGGGAGCTTCACGGATGATGCGGGCCGCGATGCCGGCGTTGTCCGGCTCGTCGGCGATGGCGCTGCGAGCGCCCTCGCGCTCGGCACGGATCAGTTCATCCTCGTCAGCGTGATGGAGCCGTCCTTGGCGGCGAAAGCGACGTTCCAGTCCAGCAGCTCGGCGATGAAGCGCAGCGGCACGAGCGTGCGGCCGTTCTTGTCGATGACCGGAGCGGCCGGAGCCGTCATGCTTTGGCCGTTGACCGAGTACGTTTTCTGGTTCACCCAGAAGCCGAGCTTGTCGGAGCCGGCGCTGATCCAGACTGCCTTGGCCTTGCCGTCGAAGCTGACCGTCGCGCCGATGCCCTCGCTCAGGAAGCGAAGCGGGATGTACGTCATGCCGTTCCACATGACCGGCGTCGTATCCATCTGGGTCGTGCCGCCGTTGATGTTCAGCTGCATGCTGTTCAGCTTCATCCAGACCGTCGTCATGGACGGCTCGACCGGAGTCGGCGTCGGTGTCGGCGCTGGCGTCGCTTCGGCGAACATCGACGGCTTCTGCCTGACGATCGCGTCGCCGAGGCCTTGGCCGACGCCGAAGACGAACTTGAAGCCTTCGCGGTCCGTCGCGTAAGCCGCATCGTAATTGCCGGCGGCGTAGCTGTCGAACGCCATCTGGATCTGGCTCTCATGCTTCAGAAGCGCTTCGGTAGCGGCGGCAGCCGGCAGCTTGCCTTCGGTGGCGGTGCCGAGGAACGAGCCGAAGTCCTTCGAGAACGTGTTGAAGCGCGCTTGAACGGCCTGCTTGGCGGCCATGTCGCCGGCCTTCACGGCGTTCACGTAGTCCGACTGGGCGTTGATGTGGTCGCCGGTCCACAGCTTCTCGAACGCGTCGGCTCCGGCGCTGCCGTACAGGGACGCGATCGCCGCTTTCCAGTCGGCGGTGTTCATCGCCTCGGCGCCGACGAGCGCGGAGGCGTCCTTCGCTCCGTCGAACTGCTTCTGCATCTGCAGCACCGACAGCGCCACATGCTCGGACACGAGCCTATTCAGCGTCGAGCGCAAATCGGCGGCCTTCGTATCGACGGAGGAGCCGCCGAACTTATCCGGCATCTGCTTGACGATCGCGCCGGACAGCGCCTTGCTGATCGTGAACATCGTCTTGTAGCCTTCGCGATACGCTTTGTACGCATCGGCGTAGTCGCCCTGCACATACTCATCGAATACGGTCTGCACCTGCGCCTCATGCAGCTTCAGCGCGTCCATGGCGGCTGCCTTCGGGAGGTTGTTCGCGGTCGCCGCGGCGAGGAACGTGGAGAATTCGTCCACGAAGCCCTGCACCTTCGCTTCCGCCGCTTTTACCGCGTCGGCGTTGTTCATCTTCTTGGCCTTGGCCAGCTCGTCGGTGGAAGCGTTGTGCGAACGGAAGATGCGGCCGAACTCGTCCGCTCCGGCTTTGCCGTACAGCATCTCGATCGCCGGCAGCATGTCGAGCGCGTTCTGGTCGAGCGCCTTGAGGGCGGCCGCCGCATCCTTGGAGCCGTCATACGCTTTGGTCATCGCCGCGACGGCGAGCGCGAAGTGCTCCGAGAGCAGATGGTCGAGGCTGGCGCGCAGATCGGCGGCCGGCGTCACGGCCGTAGGCGCCGCGGCCGGGGCGGGGACGGCCGCAGCCCATCCGGCTGGGATGGCGAGGGCGAGGGTCAGGACAGGGGCGAGCGCTTTCGTGATCTTCATGAACAGTCACTCCTTCGGGTATGGGGTCAATGCGGATTGCCGTGGCTGGCTCCGTCCGGGGATGATGCCCGGCGGTCGGCTTGAGCTGCTTTCATGGAGTGGAACGCAGGCCGGATCCGTTTGGATGACTCTTTTTTGCTTTATTTTTTATTTTTTTAAACCGGTTTCAACCTGGTTTTATCCGGGTAAATTCATTGTTTTCTTCTTCAACATCCCCTGACTTGCCCATGTCAAATTACATAATATTACATTAATTCAAAAGGAGCGCATGCAAAAAAGGATGGAAGGAAGCGGCTGCTTCCTCCCATCCTTTGTTGGCTGCGCGATGCGTCTTCCTCTACAGCGTGCCGTACGATTCCAAGCCCATCTTCTCGACGAGCCGGCCGCTCTCCTCGTTGAGCCCGACAACGTCGCAGCTTTTGCCGGCCTCCAGGTACTTGCCCCGGATGCGGGCGATCGCATTGACGCCGGAGTGATCCCACACATGGGCGTCCGAAAAGTCGATCGTTACGAGCTCGGGATCGCCGGCCGAGTCGAAGGCGTCGCCGAAATCGGTCGCCGTCGCGAAAAACAGCTGGCCGCTCACCGCATAGCGCAGGCTGCCGTCCGGCTGCGGCTGCGCCTTCACGGCGATGCGCGAGATGCGCCGGGCGAAGATGACCGCGCTCAGCAGCACGCCGACGATGACGCCGAGGCCGAGGTTATGCGTGTACAGGACGACGCCGACGGTCGCCAGCATGACGATCGAGTCGCCGATCGGGGCGCGCTTCAGCTCGCCGAGCGACTTCCAGTTGAACGAGCCGATCGCGACCATGAACATGACGCCGACGAGCGCCGCCATCGGGATCTGCTTGACGACCGGACTGAGGAACAGGATCAGCAGCAGCAGGACGACGCCCGCCGTCAGCGTCGACAGCCGCGTGCGTCCGCCGGAGCGCACGTTGATGACCGATTGGCCGATCATCGCGCAGCCCGCCATGCCGCCGAAGAAGCCGGTAGCGAAGTTGGCGATGCCCTGGCCTTTGACCTCGCGGTTTTTGTCGCTCGGCGTATCGGTGATCTCGTCGAGGATGTTGGACGTCAGCAGCGACTCCAGCAGCCCGACGAGCGCCATCGAGGCCGAGTAGGGCAGGATGATGAGCAGATTGTCCAGGTTCGGAACGAAGTCCGGCAGATGCAGCATCGGCAGCGTGCCGGAGAAGTCGGCGATGTCGCCGACGGTCAGCGCGTCGAGCTTGAAGATCATGGCGACGGCGGACACGACGATGATCGCGGCGAGCGCGGACGGGAACGCGCGGGTCAGCTTCGGCAGCCCGAACACGATAGCGAGCGCGAGGCCGACGAGCGCGTACATCGTCCAGCCCTGGCCCTGGAAGTGCACGAGCTGGGCCATGAAGATCATGATCGCCAGCGCGTTCACGAAGCCGTTCATGACCGAATGCGGCACGAAGCGGATCAGGCTGCCGAGCTTCAGCCAGCCGATGACGAGCTGGATGATGCCGGTCAGGATCGTCGCGGCGAACAGGTATTCCACGCCGTGATCGCGGACGAGGCCGACCATGAGCAGCGCGAGCGCGCCGGTGGCGGCGGAGATCATCGCCGGACGGCCGCCGGCGAACGAGATGATGATGGCGATCATGCAGGACGTGATGAGCCCGACCATCGGGCTGACGCCCGCGATGATCGAAAAGGCCAGCGTCTCGGGAATGAGCGCCAAAGCGACAGTGATGCCGGACAGGATGTTCGTTCCCGGATTCGGGAGCCACTCCTGCTTCCAGCGGGATATGCGGTTCAAGACGAATGTACCCTCCTGATGAGCGGAATTTCCGATGCACCTCTTCTAACCGAGCATTATAAGGCTTTTAGGAAAAGCAGGCGACAAGCCCGGAAGTCAAAGAAAGCGCAATCATCGAAATGAATCGCGCCCATTCTCGCTGCTGCGGCTCTTTTCTATGGGGATCGATTCAAGTAAGGTCAAGATCGGGGCGGGAGACGGCCCCCTGCCCCGTGGGGATTCGCGCCATAAAAAGCGAACCGGCGAAGCAACGAGTGCTTCGCCGGTTGGCGGACGCTTGTTCAGGCGATGCGGCGCGGGAGAGGCCGCCGTGCCGGCAAGCCCTTACGGCCTCCCCTGGCTTCCCGATTTCCCATGCGGATCGTCCAGCGTGATCTCGACGACGGTATCCAGCTCATCCGGCAGCGGATAGGTGAAGTGCTCCGGCTGCGCGAAATTGAAAAATTCGTCGTTCGGATACAGCTTGGCATTCCACGGACGGGAGACGAACAGCTCCGAGCCGTCTTCCAGCAGCCTCGCTTTTTTCACCTGGCCGCCCAGACCGGACAGATTAACCGGACCGACGCTTTCTTCAAAGATATGCGCATACAGCTTGTCGCCCTTGCGCGTGTAGCGGCCCCACTCCGGCTTGTCGAGGCCCGCTTCCCCGCAGCCGTAGATGCTTTCCCCGTTGCGGCGCATCCAGGCTCCTACCTCCGTCAGGACGCTCAGCGATCGCCGCGGAATCTCTCCCTTCGCGTCCGGTCCGACATTAAGCAGCAGATTGCCGTTTTTGCTCACGCACTCGACCAGCTTGCGGATGACGGTTTTCGCCGACTTGTACGCATGGTCGTTCGCCGCATAGCCCCAGTTGTTGTTCAGCGTCATGCAGGCTTCCCAGGGGATGGGTCGTCCGTCCTCGTCCGTAATGCCCTGCGGAGGGATGATCTGCTCCGGCGAAGCGAAATCGCCCGAAAAGAAGCTCGGGGTCCGGGAATAGATCGAGCCCCCTTCTTCTCCGCTCGCCTCGAGCCGGTTGTCGACGATGATCTGCGGCTGGAACTCGCGGATCATCGTCATCAGCTCGGTCGCCCGCCATTTTTCCCCTCTCATGTCGTCGTAAGAGAAGTCGAACCACATGATGTCCAGCTTGCCGTACCCGGTGAGCAGCTCGCGCACCTGCGCATGCATGTCGTCCAGGTAGGCGTCGAAGCGCTCCGGATCGCGCCGGAAGCTCTCGTCGTCGCGCATCGGATGGATGCGGTCTCCGTACGCCGGGAAATCCGGATGATGCCAATCGATGAGCGAGAAGTAGAGGCCGACCTTCAGCCCTTCCTCGCGGAACGCATCGAGGAACTCGCGGACGAGGTCCCTTCCGCATGGCGTGTTCGTCGACTTGTACGTCGTATGCTTGCTGTCGAACAGGCAGAAGCCGTCATGATGCTTGGCCGTCAGCACCGTATAGGTCATGCCCGCATCCTTGGCCGCCTTCGCCCACGCTTTCGGATCGTACCGCTCCGGGTTGAACTCGTCCACATAAGTCTGATAGTCCTGGTCGCTCATCCTCTCGAAGCTGCGCACCCATTCGCCCCGTGCCGGAATCGCATAGATTCCCCAATGGATGAACATGCCGAAGCGGTCATGTCGGAACCACTCCGTCCGTTCGGTACGTTGCCTGATCAACTCATTCATGCCCTAGCGCCTCCCCATGTTCGGTATAGCCCAAGTCTAGCAATGAATTGTGATAAGCTATAGGCAGCAAGTTAGCTTCCTGCGGGGATGAAATTAACCAATTGAACGAGGGATGCGGATGCACGACCATGACGCCATGCCGGGCGCGATGCTCCAGCATCTTCAAGTCAGCCTGGTCGAAGCCTACTACACGGAGTGCTCGCCCGAGTGGCGCGAGCTTGATTATGTGCCGTCTTACAATAAGTTCTATCTGATCTGCGGCGGCGAGGGCTGGATCGACATCGACGGCCGCTCCTATGCCCCCGTCGCGGGCCAGCTCTGCCATATGCCGGCGCATGTCCGCCAGTCCTACTCCGCCATAAGCGACCGCCCCTACCGCAAGTATTGGTGTCATTTCACCGCAGCGCTGGGAGGGCTGGATCTGTTTCAATGGATCGACGTCCCGCCGCTGCTGAACGTTCCGCCGGACCGGCTGGATTCGCTGACCCGGCTGTTCCGCGAGCTTGCGGAGCTGCATGCCGACGGCGGCTGGCTGGCGCGGATCCGGGAGAAAGCAGTCCTGCTCGAAGTCATCGGCTTTTTCCTCGCCGAGTCGAACCCGCAGCTGCGGATCACCCCCGGCAAGCGAGACGAGATCGAACGCCTGCGGCAGATCGACTCCTTCATCGAAGAGCGCTTGTCCGAGGCGCTTACGCTGGACGACCTGTCCCGGCATGTCCATCTGCATCCCAACTATCTCGTGCGCTACTTCAACAAGCATCTCGCCGTCTCTCCGCTCAAGTACCTGAACCGCAAGCGCATGCAGCGCGCTCGCGCCCTGCTGGAGGCCGGCGGACTCAGCATCAAGGACATCGCCGCGCAGGTCGGCTTTCCGGACACCAACCACTTCTCCAAGGTGTTCCGCAAGGAGATGAGCTGCTCTCCGTCCGAGTACCGGGCCAGACAGGCCTCCAGAGCGAGGGCGGCACGCGGCGAAGAGCCGGTCTGACTTGAAGGGGAAGAGAAGAAGGGCCGGGTCTGTCCAGCCTCGATTGCCGCGTCAGCTCCATGGCGGATCAGACGCACGAAAGCCCTCCTTTGGCAACGAAAGGAGGGCTTTTTTCAAGAGCGCTCAGCCAGCCAGTCCGGTTACGATGATGTTGTCGAACCGGTAGTCCGCGGACTCCGCCCGCAAGCCGACCGTCCCTTTCAGGAAAGGCTGGTTCAGGTCGGTGATCGTCGCCTTCTGCTGAAGATCGACTTCAACCGTCAGGCGGTTCCCTCGGCAGGTCAGCTTCAAATAATGGTAGCTTCCCGGCGAATAGACGTGCGCGCCTGACGCCAGCTCCGTCCAGGTGGATCGGCCGTCGAATTTATATAGCTTCCAGGAGGCTCCGTCCCTCAGCTCCAGCTGATAGAAGCCTCCGCTTTTCTGCATCCGGGCCAGAACAGCGGCATTATGGGCCGTGTTCGGCAGGTAGACATGGCCTTCGACGCTGTAGTCCCCGGTATTGAAGCCGCGAATGTAGTTCACGACGCTGTTGGCCGCGGCGGCCTTGAGCTCTTTGGTCGCTCCGGCAGGCTGGGACACCTGCCAGGAGCCGCTGACGTTCTGCCAGCCGGCCGGCATAGATTCGACCGATGCGTCCTCGAACGTTTCCGAAAGCGCCGTGCCGCTTTCATTCGAGCCTTTCTCGATCCAGATCATGACCCAGTAGTGCAGCTTGGGCACCGTCAGCGAGACATAGCTGCCACCGGCATCCGATCCGGTCGAGTAGCTCAGGCTGTACGCCTTGCCATGGTCGTAGTCCGGCGACGCCACCCAGACCTTGGCGTTCGGGCGCAGCGTTCCCTCGTAGTAGATCTTCGCCGGAACAGCGGCGAATTGATCCGGCGCCGCGTAGGCTGCGTTCTCATCGCGCCAGCGGGTCGAGACGTTGTTTTCCAGGTTGATGAGGTGGATGATGTCGTAGCCGTCCTTCGACTTCGAGAACTTCCACACCGCTCCCGCATCGCCCTCCGTGCTCGACGGCAAGCCTGTCAGCTCGATCCGGCTCGACCCGCTGACGACGCCGTCCCTCAGCAGGTTCTGATAGGCTGTCAGGAACCCGTAGTAATTCTTCATCGCCGCCTTGAGGCTGTCGCTCATGACCAGATTCTTGTTCGGGAAATACTCGTTCGACAGCATGCTTCCGCCGTCGCCGAGCTCGATGTGCGAGGCGCCTGCAGCGAACATGGCGGCATCCGCCAGCCTGACCGACGCTTCGTTGAACAGTCGCTGCGTTCCTCCTGGAGTCTCCTGCGAATGCTTGTAATTCATGTACGCGGCGAATACGACGGCCTTGTCGCTGCGCGCCTTGGAGCGCTCCACCAGACGCAGCAGATCGATGTAGTCGTCGTTCGATTCGTCGTCATCCCACAGCTCCGTGTAGACGAATTCCGCGCTCGAGTCCGCGGACACCTGATCCTGTCCGTAGGCCAGGACGCTGTTGAAGACGACCTCTTTCTGAAGGCGCGCCTTCGCGGCATTGATGAATCCGGCATACGTCGAGTCCAGCTGGACCGCATTGCGGTTCCAGTCGTAGAGCGTGCCCCGAGGACCGAGCGTATCCATGTGCCACCCGTCGAATGCGAAGTTCTGGAACACCTCCTCTTCCCTCGTGAAGATGTAGTTCCGCCAGCCGGGGTTCGCGGGATTGAACAGATAGATCTTTCCTCCCCCGCCTGCCCAGCCGCCCGGAAGCCCGTGAAGATCCTGGCGGCTCGGGTCGTAGCTGCCGCCGCTGTCCTTGAACAGTCCCCATGCGACCTGCACCCCGTCGTTCCAATAGTTGTCGAAGGCGCCGTTGATCAGATTGTAGTTCATCGCCTTCATGCCGTAGTGGTGAGCGCTGCTTATGTAGCCGTTCACCGTCGAGCGCGCCACCCGGCGGTTGGCGATATCCTGCCAGGACGGGGACTGCGGATCCGGGTTCGGACGATGGTGCTGCCAGTGCCAGTCATAAAATTGCAGCGCGTTGATATGGTAGTTTTTCAGCTGCCACGTCGAGTTCGCCGTATCGACCGTATCCGCGAACTCGCTCACATAGCCGTACCGCGGAAATCTGGTCCAGTTGCTCGAGACGTCGATCGCCGTCGATCCGGAGTCGACGACCGCGCCGCTCTGGTCCCGGACCCATGCCTCCACCAGATACCCCCGATAGTCGGTCGACGGGGGCGTCCAGGCATACGTCAGCGTTGTCGCTTGTCCCGCGCCGAGGGACACGGTCCGGGTCTGGTCCGGGCCTGCCTCCGCTCCTAGATGGCGGAAATAAAGCGTCACCGAGCCGGCGAAGCTGGACCCGGTCCCGTTTTTCAAATCCAAATAGATGGCGGCTTGCTCGCCCGGATTGTAGCGGGCCTTGTCGGTATTGACCCGCTGCAGGAGCGGCGCGGTGCCGGCCGAAGCTTGTTCCGGCGCCATCCCAGCCAGGCCGAGCAGCAGGACAACCAGGCCGAACACAGGCAAGAGCTTGCTGGTCATGATCGTTCCTCCTCGTTTTGTTCATCGCTTGTCGCTTGCGCATGGAATCCAGCATCGTCCGGATTCCAGGACATCGCCTCCCTTCCGCTGGATGGAAAAAAGGGGCGGAAAGCCACACTTGCAGCCCTCCGCCCCTTGCCTGCGCCATCTCGTGCCGTCCTCGCCAGGACGGCGTCAGTCCGCCGCGGCCGTCCGCTCCAGCAGCCGGTCCAGCACGGCCGCAATCTCGGCCCGCGTGCTGGCGGCCTGCGGCCGGAATTGTCCCCGGGCGTCGCCGAGCAGCAGCCCGGCCTGCTCCAGGCGGCTCACCGCCGCCTGAGCCCAGGCCGCGATCAGCGCGCGATCCGAGAAGGAAGAGGACGCGGCGGCTGCCGGCGCCTGCTTCTGCCCGCCCAGGTAGTCGAGCGTGCGATCCAGCATCACCGCCAGCTCCTGTCTCGAGACAGCGGCATCAGGATCGAACCGGCCATCCTCCCGTCCGAGGATCAAGCCGGCCGAGACGGCGGAGGAGACCGCATCGGCATGCCATGCGCCTGCCGGAATATCAGGGAAAGCGGATGGCTTGCCGCCGGATGAGAGGCCAAGCGTCCGGACGAGCAGCGCCGCGAGCTGGGCTCTGGTGGCCGTCGCCGACGGCTCGAAGCGGCTCTCCGTCATGCCGGTCACAATCTGCTTGGCGGCCAGCGACGCGATCGCTTCGTAGCCCCAGTGGCTGGGCGGCACGTCCGCGAACGTCTTGAGATGATCCATGACAGCGTAGGAGCCGGATTCGGTCCAATCCGCACGCAGGACGCGCTCTCCCGGCCTATAAACGCCGCCGGCGTAGCTCCACTCGGCGTCCGTTGCGCCCGCCCGGTACAGGCCGAGCGTCTTGCCTCCGAGCAGCGGAGCCTGCACCCGGAATTCCAGCTGGCCTTGAGGGTACAGCGCCGCGCTGCCCACCGCTGTTCCGTCGGAGCCGACTGCGCTCAAGCGGGCTTCATAGACTGCGCTCCTCGGCGTCCACGCCGCGTGCGGAGCCTTGGCCTCCCCTGCCGGCCGCAGCTCCAGCTCAAGCCAGGCCGCTCCATCCTTGGCGGCGGCAGCCAGCAAGGCGTTCAGCGCGGAGCTTTTCCAAACGGCTGCTGCCCCATCGTGTCCGATCCGGACTTCCTTGGCCGAAATCTTGCCCGCGGCTGCCACCGGAATCCGCGCCCGGCCGGTTCCAGCCTCGAGACGCAAGTCGATCCGGCCTGCCGCGCCTTCGCCCGACAGCTCACTCTCGCCGATGACGCGGACTGCCGGCGCTGGCGATGCGGATGGCGAAGGAGCGGCCGATGCCGCTGCGCCGGACGCCGGCGGCTCGGCCGGAGGCGACGTCGGGCTTGCGCTTGGGGACGGCGTCGGGCTCGTCTCGGAGCCGTCTCCGCCGAACAACGCCTGCGGCTCCGGCGACTGCGGCTGCCGGTCGATGACGAGCATCGTCCAGTAGTCGAGCTCCGGCACCTGGATCACGATGGAATCGCCGTCCCAGACATAGTCGAGCTCCTGCATGGCGCCCTCGCGGCTGTCCGGCGTGGCCGCGTACACCTTCAGCTCCGGCCGCTCCGCCGCCGGGCCGCCGATCGCATAGCGGACCGCAAGATCGTGCGCCGCCTTCGGCTGCCGCGCCTCGTTCCGCCAGTTGGAGTCGTTGTCCAGCAGGTTGATCAGATGGATGACGTCGTAGTCGGCATACCCCTCATTGCCGGCGTTGGTGCGGACGGTCGTCCAAAGCGTCCGCTCCGAGCCGTCCCGGCTCGTCGGCAGCGCCTGCCCCGAAGCGTCGAACGCCTCGACCGCCGCATCCGCATCCGCCTTGCTGTCGAACAGCAGGTTCTCGTAGGCGGCGAAGAACTTGTAGTAGTCCTTCATCGCCTCCTTCGTGCTCTCGGTCATCTTCTTGCTGCGGTTCGGGTAATACTCGTGCGCCAGCATGTTCGGCCCCTCGCCGATCTGCTCCGCCGTCCCGAGCTCGATGTGGGTCGCACCCATCGATGCCAGCGCCGCGTCCATCAGACGCACCGAAGGCTCGTCGAAATACCCGACCGTCACGCCGCGCAGCTGGATCGATCCCGGCACGTCGTCGGCTTCCATTTTCAGCGTCACCTGATGCGCTCCCGCTCCGAGATGCGGCAGGATCACATAGCCGTCGCCGCTGAACGCGTCCTTGCCCTTCGTGCCGTCGAGTCCGATCTTGAGCGGATTGCCGCCCGCATCCTTGGCCCGCTCGCCGTCGATATAGACCGAGCGGGTCGTGAAGGCGCCCGCGTTGGCGTAGGTGAAGATGAGGCTCTGCTCGCCCGCGGCCGGCACTTCGAGCGGGTACGTGACCTGCTGCCCGACCTCGCCGAAGTTCACGACCGTGTCCTTGACGAGAGCGAAGCTCGTGTCACTTCGCGGGTTTTCCGCCTCATAGCTCCGAACGGCACCGGAGCCTTGCGCCGGCCGTACGTCCAGCCGGTCCAGCTGGATCGAGCCTGCCTGCCCGGCCTCCTGACTGATGACGACGACGTTGCTGCCCTGGCGAAGCGCGACGCCCGCCTGGCGCTTGTCCGTCCACGCTGCGGCCGGATCGAGCGTCAGCTCGCCGGCGGCGCTGCCGTTCACCGACACGCTGCGGACCGCGGCTGCCTGTCCTTGGGCGCGGTAGATCCAGTCGAGATCGTAGAGGCCGTCCTCCGGCGCCTGCACCTCGAAGGCGACGCGGTCGTTCACGTTGTCGAAGCCGGAAGCGTACCCGACGACAGGCTGGACGCCGCCCTCCGGCGCCGCGCCGCCGGAGCTGTACAGCCGTCCGTCTGCTACGATGCCGGCTACGTTCGCGTACTGGCCCGAAGTCGCCATTTCCAGCCGCACCTCATGCGCTCCGGCTTCCAGGCGGAGCGGCAGCAGCTTGAGCTGCATGTCTCCGCCCCAGCCGCCCGGCGTGCGGGAGAACGGCACCTGCTGCGCCTGAGGCGCAGGCTGGCCGTCGACCTTCACGGAGAGGGCGGGCTCGTTGTCCGTGCGGTAGAGCACGCCGATAGAATCCACGGCTCGGTCGGCATAGACCCGGTAGGTGACGCTCTGTCCCGCCTGGCCGAAATTGTCCGTGCTCGAAGGCGTCAGGACGATGCTCGCGGCCGGAGGTATTTCCGCGAAATAGGCGGGCAGCTTCTGGTCTCCGACCGTCATGTCCCGCAGCTTGATGCCCAGATCGTCCGCCGGAGCGCGCAGCTCGACGATGTTCTTGCCGGCCTTGAGACGCGCCTGGGCCAGCACGCCGGACGGGACGAACGACTCCCAGCCGCCCGCCGCCGGGAATACGACGTCTGCCTGCCGCTCCCCGTCGACCCTCAGCTCGCGAGATGCTTCCTGCCAGTCGGACGCATAGGTGAACGACAGCGGATAGTCGCCCGCTTGCGGCGCTTCGACCTCGAAGCGGATCGTGTCGCCCTTCGTCTCGAAGCCGTACACATGGCTGTACTGGTCCACGATGACGTTGTCCAGCTCGGCGTCCGCGGCGTCGTACCGCTTGTCGGAGCCGTGGCCGCTGACGGTCAGGCTGGCCAGGTTGAGCCAGAGCCCGTTTGTGTTCAGCGTCAGCCTGACCTCGTTCTCGCCTTTGACAAGCGCGGCCTCGACGACCGCTTCCGCCGTCGGCTCGCCCCATCCGGTCTTCTCCGGGAACGGAATCGCGGCTGCGGCCGTCGCGCCGTTGACGGCCAGCCTTCCTTCCGGAGCTCCTCCGTCGTTGCCATGGCCGTAGCCGAGCTTGAGCCGATAGCTTCCGGCCGCAGGAACCGTGACGCGGAACGTCACCGCGTCCGTATCCTTGCGGCCGAAGTTGCCGACCCAGCCATGGGCCTTCGCGATCCTTGACGGGGACTCGGCTGCAGCCGGCACGTCCCGGGCAGCCGTGCCGCGGGTCTTGACCCCGGTCGCCATCTTGTAGTTCATGTAGCCGGCGATGACCATCGCCTTGCCGCCGTTTTTGGACCGGGTATCCTCGACGACCTTCTGCAGGTCACGGTAATGGTTGCGGTCGCTCCAGATCTCGCTGTAGTCGAAATCGGTCTTGGTCGCCGGATTCGGCACCGCGCTGTACTCGGCGTTGCCTCCGACCATGTTGAAGGTGACGTCGCTTTTCGCCGGATCGTTGGCGGCCAACGCGTCCTTGGTCGCGTTGATGATCTTGTCGTAGTCGAGCGAGTAGTAGCGCTGGCTGCCGTCATACCCGTAGAGGAAGTTCTTGTCGTTCGCCCCCCACTGGTCCAGATGCATTCCGTCGAAGCCGAACTCGTTCGCTGCCCGGACGAACTGTCCGGCGATGTACCGCTGCCATTCCGGGTTGCCCGGATCCTGCAGGAACAACGAGGTCGTCTTGCCGTTCACGTCGAAAGTGAAGCCGTCCTGGCTCTTCTGCGGCTCGGCGGGATCCGGCTTGGCCTTGAACAGGCCCCATCTCGGCGACACGCCGAAGTCCTCGTAGTTCTCGCGGGCCGCATAGTTCATCTGATAGGCCATCGCAGCAGAGCCGTACTTTTGCGCCGCCGCCACCTGCTGCTTGATCGAGAGCGGATACAAGTCCCGCCCGAGCAGATCGGCATAATGCGCCTCGGGCGTAATGGCTTCCGTGACGAAATTCCCTTGCTCGTCCCGGACCGGCTTGCCGCTGGCATCGGTTTTGGAATAGACGCTGACATCGTGGCGCCACATCCAGTCGTAGAACTGGTAGCCGTTCAAGTAATACTCCTGCGAGAGCTGTTTCAGCTTGGCGTCGCTTTCGGCCGCCGTCTCTCTCGGGAACTCGCTCACATAGCCATATCGGGGGAAGCGCTTCCAATCGCTCGAAACGTCAATGGCCGCCGTAACTGCCTCCTCTTCCCTGCCTTTCAGCCAAGCCTTGACCAGATAACCGGTGAAGTCCCTGTCCGGCGGGTTCCAGCTGAAGGACAGCTCTCCTTGTCCCGGCTGCGCCTGGATTGTTTTCGTTCCTTGGGCAATCAGCCGGTTCAGATGGTGGATCTCGACATGCAGCTGGCCTTGCCAAGGCTGCTCGTCGCGGAAGCGCAGCGTCAGCTGCGCCGCCTCGCCCGGAGCATAGCGGGCTTTGCCTACAGCCAGCGATTCGATCGGCGACGCCGGAACGGATGCTGCGGGACCGGCAATCTGCGCCGCCGCAGCGGCTCGTGCCGCGTTCCAGGAAATCGCTCCCGGCAGGACCGCTTGCAGGGCAAGCGCGGCCGCCATGGCGCGAGCGGCATGTTTGACGATAGGTCTCATCATGTTCCTCCTTGATCAAGCATGGATAGGGGTGAGGCTATGGATGCAAAGCAAGGGCATCCCGCGAACCGGCATGCCCTTGCTCAAACCTGCTGTCTCTCTTCCTACTTGCCGTTGGCCTGTCTCCAGGCGTCCAGCTGCTTCTGCGCTTCGGCGATCACTTTATCGGAGCCAGCCGCCTTCATCTTGTCCAGCATTTTCGGGACGTTCTCCTCCGGATCGAGCTGGCCGGACTTGATGCCGTCGACATAAGGCTTGATGGCCGTGTCGATCGCGATCATCTCGTTCTTGACCGGCTCCGGATCAAAGATGAAGCCGAAGATGCGGGAAGGATTTTGCGAGATCGCCTCGTTGAACTTCTTGTAGTTCTCGTATTTGTTCGGATCTTCGCCGACGCGGGTGTAGTTGAGCATCTGGTTGCCGATCTGCCACATGATGTCGTGGCTGTAGCCGACATCGCTGCTCGTCTTGCCTTCCGGCAGCGCGATCTGGCCGTCCTGCAGCACATAGTGCTTGCCCTCGACGCCGAAGTTGAACAGCGTGAGCAGTTCTTTGTCCTTGTAGAACAGGTTCAGCAGCATCATGGCGCGGGCCGGGTCCTTGCTCGTCTTGGAGATCGCCTGCATCGTCGCCGTCATCTTGCCGGTCTGGAGGCGGTCGATGTTGAGCGGAATCTGCAGCACTTCCCGTCCCGCCTTGAGCGTGCCGTTCGGCGATGTCGCCACGGAGCCGATCGACATGTCGGCGATGATGTCCATGTCGCCGACGAACGCGAACGCCTTGCCGGCCTGGAACTTCTTCCACACGTCCAGTCCCGGCGTCAGCGCGTCCTTGTTGATGTAGCCCGCCTTGAACCACTTGTGGGTCAGCTTGGCCAGCTCCATGTAGCGCGGCGTCGTGAACGTATTGACGACCGTGAAGTCGTCCGGGTCCGTATTCAGCACGTTCAGGACGGCGACGCTGGCGATCGCATCCGTCGTGCCCGAGCCGTAGTAGGCCTCGAGCGGGAAGCTCGGCGCGACGAGCGGCGTGACGCCCGGCTCCTTGTCCTTGATCGCCGCGAGCATCGGCTCCAGCGCTTCGACTTTGCCTTCCTTGAACACGCTGAGATCGAAGCCATGCTTCTCCGCCAGCGCCTTGTCGACATAGACGCCCTGCGTGCCGCCGAGCTCCTGATGCGTATGGATGCCGTACAGCTTGCCGCCGCGCTTGGCCGGGTCATGGAAGTCCTTCTCGACCGCCTCGATGTCCGGTCCGTACTTGGCGAGCAGATCGTCCAGCGGCAGCAGGCCGCCCTTGGTCACCTGCTGGTTGAAGCCAAGCCAGTCTGCCGTAAAGATCAGGTCGAACTTCTCGCTGGACGCCATCATCAGGTTCGTCTTGTCGCTCCAGGCGCCCCAGTCGATCGGATTCAGCTTGACCGACACGTTCATCTCGGGATAGGTCTGCTTCAGGTAATCGTTCATCGCGCTTTGGACCGTGCCGAGATCGTTCTGCGGTCCGTCCGGATACACCATGACGACCTCGTATGGCGCAAGCGCTTTCGTTCCGTCGGACGAAGGAGCCGGCGAGATGCCGGCCGCGCCGTTCTGGCCTTCGCCGCCGTTGCCGCCGGAGCAGCCTGCCGCACCGAGCGCCGCCGTAAGCAGCAGCGCGGTCAGCATCGTGGAGCGTTTCTTCCATCGTTTCATGAATATTGCCTCCCCTTGAATGCCTGTTTTCTTCTATGTGCTCAACCGGCCGGAGCCGGAATCAGCCTTTGACTGCCCCTACCGTCAAGCCTTTGACGAAGTATTTCTGCAGGAAGGGGAACACGAGCACGAGCGGCCCGATCGCCACCATCGCCATTGCCATCCGGATCGATTCCAGCGGCTGCGCGACGGTCGCGGTATTGCTGTACGCCTTGTCGGCGATCGCCTGCAGGAACGCCGCGTTCATCAGCGTCTTGTTGAGCAGGTACTGCAGCGAGTACAGCTTCTCGTTGTTGATGAACACAAGGCTGGTGAACCAGTCGTTCCAGTACGCGACGATGGTGAACAGCCCGATCGTCGCCATGACCGGCAGCGACAGCGGCAGGATGATGCTGAAATAGGTGCGGTACTCGCTCGCCCCGTCGATCTGTGCGGAGTCGATGAGGGACGGGGGGATGCTGTTCGTGAAGAACGTCCGCATGATCAGCACGTTGAAGCCGCCGATCAGGCCGGGCAGAATGAGCGCCAGCAGCGTATCCTGGACGCCGAGGAAGCGGGTGTACACCAGATACCAGGGAAGCAGGCCGCCCGAGAACAGCATCGTGAAGAAAACATAGAAACTGAGCGCGCCCCGGTAAGGAAAATCCTTGCGGGACAGCGTGTAGGCGAGCGCCGAGGTAATGAACAGGCTGACCGCGACGCCGATGATCGTGACGAGGATCGTCACGCCGTACGCCCGCAGGATCGACGCGGAGTCCTGCAGCAGATAGCGGTAGGCGACCAGGTCGATCTGCTTCGGCCAGAAGCTGTATCCGTGCTTCGTCACGTCCGTTTCATTGGAGATCGAGATCGTGAACACGAGCCAGAATGGCAGGATGCAGGCGAGGCTGAACAGGCTCAGCCCGATGATGATGAAGGGATTCGTTCGTTTATTGTCCAAGATGCCGCATCCTCCTTAGAACAGCGCGTTCTCTTTGCTGATTTTGCGCACGACGTAGTTGACGGTGAGGACGAGCACGAAGCCGACGATCGACTGCATCAGGCCTGCGGACGAGGCCAGACCGGTATCGCCCGTGACGAGCAGGGCGTTGTAGACGTAGGTATCGATGACCTCGGTCGTTTCCTTGAGCATCGAGGACGCCATCGTCGCCTGGTAGAACAGGCCGAAGTCGGCATTGAAGATGCGTCCGATCGCGAGCAGCGTCAGGATGATGATGACCGGCGTGATGAGCGGCACGGTAATCTTGGTCATCTGCTGCCAGCGGCTCGCTCCGTCGATGCGCGCCGCCTCGTAGTATTCCTGGTCGAGTCCGACGATCGCCGCCAGATAGACGATGGCCGAGTAGCCGACCGTCTTCCACGTATTGACGAGGAGGAGGATGTAAGGCCAGTATTCCGGCGAGGCGTACCAGGCGACCGGATCTTTGCCCATCGGCTCCAGGATCGACTTGTTCACGAAGCCGAGATCCGGATTGAGGAAGCCGAATACGAGGTAGCCGACGATGACCATCGAAACGAAGTTCGGCAGGATTGCCGCGCTCTGGAAAAACCTGGACAGGATGCGGCTTCGCACCTCGTTGAGCACGATCGCCAGCAGCACGGCCAGAACGGTGCCCAAGACGAGGAAGGCGAGGTTGTACAGCAGCGTATGCTTGATGATGCGCCACACGTCGTTGGAGGCGAACAGGAACTCGAAGTTCTTGAGCCCGACCCAGGCGCTGCCCCAGATGCCCTCGGTATAGTTCAGATCCTTGAAGGCGAGGAAAATGCCGAACATCGGCAAATAGTTGTTGATGAAGAGCATGAGGATCGCCGGCAGAGCCAGGACGATGAGCGCCCGGTACTGCCAGGCCTGCTTCAGCCCCCGCCTCGGACGCGCCTTCGCCCTTGGCTCGGGCAGCTCTTCTTGAGTTTGTTGCGCGAAATCTACTGCAGCCACTTCGTCCACCTTCTTGTCGGTTTGGTTTCCATGACCTTAGTATAGAGAGGCAGACAACGGCGCTCCGCCGTTTTTGATACCTCTCCCTAGTCGTTTCGTGACATCCGGTATTCCTGCGGATTGACGCCGAACTGCTTCTTGAACATTTTGGTGAAATGGGAAAAGTTGCTGTATCCGACCTGCTGGGCGGCGGCCGCTACCGTGATCGACGGATCGCCGAGCAGCTGCCGGGCCCGGTCCAACTTGGCTGCAATCAGGCAGTCGATCAGGCTCGAGCCCGTTTGCTTCTTGAACAGCCGGGACAGATAAGCCGGGTTCAGATGCACATGCGCCGCTACGTCGTCCCGTGAAATATCCTCCTCGACGTTCTCGTGTATGAACTGGACCGCCTTGCGCACGGCTCCGTCCTCCTCCTTGGGCGAGAAGGCGGCTTCCAGAACGGCGAAGACGATATTTTCCGCCCAGCTCCGGTACTGCGTCAGGCTGCGGATCCGTGCCGATTCCCAGAGCGAGAACTGCGGCACCGCCGCGGCCGGGATGCCCTTGGCCTGCAGGAAGCTGTAGACAGCGTGCAGCGTGTCCTGGCAGTACCGCTCGATCTGCCGCAGCTGGAGCGCGGGACTCGCCCCTAGCGGCTCGACGCTTCGCAGGATCAGCTCCGAAGCTCCCGCGCCGTCCCCCGCCAGCAAGAGCGACGCTAGCAGCGGCGCGTCGAGGCTGTCGGAATGATCCCCGCCCGGAAGGCGGGATGGCTGCGGCTCATAGACGACGACCGATCCTTTCGGTCCGAGACGGGTGCGCTCCAGTCCGCGCAGCTGCTCGGCGCATCGCGGAAGCTCCGGCAGCGGCACGAACCGCCCGATGTAGCAGGATGCCCTGCAGTAGAAATGAGCTTCGCATACGGCGATCAGCTTGTACGCCGCGTTTCGCCAGCGCTCCGCCGCGAGCTCCTCGCCGGAGCAGGCGATGGCGATCAGCACGCCGCTGCGATCCTGGGCGACGTGGCCGTCCAGCCCGTCCAGCAGGATCTCCCCGGCCGCCTTGCGCACGGCGTATTCCATGATGTCCTCGTCGCGGCCCTCGAGCGGCTTCAGCCACTCCTCGATGCTGACGAGAATCGGCATTGCGCGGGAGGAGGGCGCGAGCTCCAGCTGCGCGTCCTTCAGCGAGCGCTCCAGAAAATCGCCGAACGAGAGAATGCGACGCGACAGCAGATCCTGCCAGAAGCGTTCGGCCAGCAGCGGACGCTGCTTTCTCCACCACTCCCTGTCGTTCCGGTACTGCTCGTCCCGCAGAAGCGCCTCCTCCCGTTCCCGGATCGTCCCCAGCATCCGGCCTACGACCTGCTCGAGCTCCTCGCTGTCAACCGGCTTGAGCAGGTAGTCGGAGCTGCCCAGCTGCATCGCCTGCTTGGCGAACGAGAACTCCGAGTGGCAGGTCAGGAACAGCGTTTGCGTATGCGGGGAATGCTCCTTAGTCCAGCGCACGAGCGACAGCCCGTCCTCGTCCGGCATCTCAATATCGCAGATGAGAATGCCGACGCGGCGCTCGCTCAGCAGCGATTTCGCCTCGTCCGCATGCAGGGCCGCGTGCACGCGCTCGATGCCGAGCGCCTGCCAGTCGACGCATGCCAGAATCCCCTCCACCGCGAACCGCTCGTCATCAACGATCAGCAGCTCCGTCATGAGGCCTCACGCTCCTTTTTTGAATCATGTCCGCTCCCCCGTCAGCCGCCTCCGTCTCCAGCGGCAGCGCCAGGCAGGCCCGCAGTCCTCTCGGCTCCGCTGCCCGGAAAGTCAGCGAAGCCCGCTCTCCGTAGCGGATCGACAGCCGCCTGCGGACGTTCCAGATGCCGATATGGGCGTCGTCCGCCCCCGGTCCGTGGCCGTCCGAGGAGAGGAGCTGCCGCTGCTCCGGGGACATTCCCTTGCCGTTATCCCGCACTTCGACCGCCATCCTCTCCCCCCCGTCCTCCTTCGAGACGAAGATTGCCAGCTCGAACGGTTCTCCCTTCCGCACGCTCATGCCGTGCAGCATCGCGTTCTCGACGAACGGCTGCACGATCAGCGACGGCACGCGCGCCTCCAGCAGCTCCGGATCGATGTCGATCCGGAACGCGAAGCTTTCCTGGTAGCGCAGCTTCTGGATCTCCAGGTAGTTGCGGATATGCTCCAGCTCCTCCGCCATCGGAATCGTCTCGCGGCTCGAGCCGAGCATGAAGCGGAAGTACCGGACCATGTGCCGGACCGTCTTCTTGACGAGCTCGTCGCGTCCGGTGTTGGCCAGCTGGTAGATGATGTTCATCGTATTGAGGAAAAAATGGGGATTGATCTGCAGCTGCAGATGCTTGAGCTCCGCCTTCTGCGCCTGGAGCCGCTCCTCGTAGACGTCGATCTTGAGCTCCTTGATCTCCTTCACCATGCCGTTGAAGGTGCGGTAGATGATGTCGAACTCGGCGATCGGCGAGCCCGGCAGCTTCATCTCCATGTCCCCGTCCTTCGTCCGCCGGATCGCGCCGAGCAGCTGCAGGATCGGGCGGTAGATGATCCGGCGCAGCATGACGAGATAGGCGAGCAGGATGACGAGGACGAACAGCGGCAGCAGGCTGACAAGCGTCTGGAATCCCTTTAATCCTCGCAGCAGCTCGGACGAGGGCAGCACGACCGCCATGCTGAGGCCGGCCGTCTCCGAGCGGCTCGTCACGACGAACAGCTTGCGCCCGCCATCGGCATAGGAAAAGGAAGCGTCCTGCGCCAGCCGCTCCGGCGGGAGGCGGAACGCCGGACTCAGCTCGGCGGACCGGTCGGTCAGGACGGTCCCGTCGGGCGAGGCGAGCAGCAGGTCGCCGCCCTGGCTCAGGTCCAGCCCCGACAGCGGGATGCGGAGCGTATTGACGTTGATCAGAGCGCCGATGAACGTACCCGCGCCCATCTCGTCGCTGACGGCGCGATGGAGGAAGGACTGGCTGCCGATACGCACCGTCGACCACTTGTACAGGAGCGCCTTGCTCCTCTCCGGGTCGTTCAAGGAGCCGGTGATCCAGCTTCCCACCTGGTCATGGTCGGAGCCGGGAATGACGTTGGTCGCGGCGAGCCGGCCGCTGGCTCGGGAGTAGATGTAGAACATGTCGACGGTATGATAGTAGGAGCGATAGGCCGTGTTCCGCTGGAGCAGCTCCATCTCTGCGAAAAAAGCGTCCGAATCCGACAGTCCTGCCGCGCCGAACTTGCGGAAGTTCTCGTCATGCTCGGCGATGAAGACCATGTTGGTCGTAATGTCGCCGAGGCTCCTCTCGATCATCTGCAGGTTGGAGTCGACCAGATTCCGGTAGGAGCTGGCAACCTGCGCGAGCACGACCGACTGTGCGTAGTGGCCCGCCGCCAGCAGCAAAAGCAGCAAGGGCAGCGTAGCGGCGAGAAACAGCGCGATGAAGCGCGTGCCGAGCCTTTTCGTCCGGGTCTTGTGGATCATGAGGAAGCGCCTCCGGGGAAGAAAATGGGAAAAAACGCGGGCAGACCTGCCTTGCGGCAGATCGGCCCGCGCCGGTTCGGCCGATCAGGCGAACAGCCGGTAGACTTGAGCTTCGTACGGCCGCAAGAGGGCGCGGCGCAGATTCGCGGGCGGGTCATAGTTGCCGATCAGCCGTTCTGCGCGGCTGAACCCGATCTCCTCGGGGAGCCGGAACTCGGCCTGATCTCCGAAGAAATTGAGTACGACGAGCAGCGACTCTTCCCCTCGGGAGCGGACGTAGGCGAAGACGCGCTCATCCTCCTCCCCGATCAGGCGGAACCCGGAGTAACCGGTTACGTCATGCTCGCGGCGAAGCGCGATCAGCTGCCGATAGTAGTGGAAGATCGAATCCGGGTCGTTCACTGCCTGCTCGGCGTTGATGTCGGGATAGTTCGGATTGACGGCGATCCAAGGCGTGCCGGTTGTGAATCCCGCATGCTCCGATCCGTCCCACTGCATCGGCGTCCGCCCGTTGTCCCGGCCTTTGGCGTAGATGGCGTTCATGATGTCCGCCTCGTCGCGTCCCGCCGCAAGCTGCTCCGCGAACATGTTGAGCGTCTCGATGTCCTTGTAGCTCTCGATCGAGGCGAACCTAACGTTCGTCATGCCGAGCTCCTCGCCCTGATAGATGTACGGCGTGCCCTGCAGCGTATGCAGCAGCGTCGCCAGCATCTTGCCGGATTCCTTGCGGTAAGTCCGGTCGTCGCCGAAGCGCGACAGCATGCGCGGCTGGTCGTGGTTGTTGAGGTAGAGGCTGTTCCAGCCCTTGCCCTCGAGCCCGGTCTGCCACTTGGCGATGATCCGCTTGATGTCGCGCAGGTCCCAGGGCTTGAGATCCCATTTGCCGTGCGGGCCGGAGTCGACGTCCATGAGCTCGAAGTGGAACACCATGTTCAGCTCGTTCCGCTCCTCGCCGACGTACAGCGCGGCATCCTCCGGCGTCACGCCGATCGTCTCCCCCACCGTCATGATGTCGTACTTGGACAGCACCTCTCGGTTCATCTCCTGCAGGTATTCATGCACGCGGGGGCCGTTCATGAAATGCTCGCCGCCAAAGCGCCAGCCTTCGCCTTGCTCGACCCGCGGGAGAGCGGGGTTCTTGGAGATGAGGTTGATGACGTCCATCCGGAAGCCGTCGATGCCCTTGTCAAGCCACCAGGCCATCATGTCGTACACGTCCTGCCGCAGCTTCGGATTTTCCCAGTTGAGGTCCGGCTGCTTCTTGGAGAAGAGATGCAGGAAATATTCTTCCGTCCGCTCGTCGTACTGCCAGGCGGAGCCGCTGAAGAAGGAGCCCCAGTCGTTCGGCTCGCCGCCGTCCGCCCCCGGACGCCAAATATAGTAGTCGCGGTACGGATTGTCCTTGGACTTGCGCGACTCGACGAACCAGGCATGCTCGTCGGAGCTGTGGTTGACGACCAGGTCCATGATGAGCTTCATGCCGCGCGCGTGGATCTGGGCCAGCAGCTCCTCCCAGTCCGCGATCGTGCCGAACTCGCTCAGGATCGACCGGTAGTCGCTGATGTCGTAGCCGTTGTCGTCGTTGGGCGATTCATAGACCGGACAGAGCCAGATGACGTCGACGCCGAGCCGCTTCAGATAGTCGAGCTTCGAGAGGATGCCGGGGATGTCTCCGATTCCGTCTCCGTCGCTGTCCATGAAGCTGCGCGGGTAGATCTGGTATACGACGCTGTCTTTCCACCACTTGTCTGCCATTTGTCCTCTTCCTTTCGTCGTTCATGCTCATGTGGAAAGGCTCCGAACGCTCTGCCGCTCGACAATCCGATGGGCGATCCGGACGGACTCTCCCGGCTGCCCCGTCTCGGCCATGGCGATAAGCTTCTCGACGGCCGTCCGCCCCAGCTCCGCCAGCGGCTGATGCACGGTCGTGAGCGGCGGATGCACCATCCGCGCCAGGCGGATGTCGTCGTAGCCGATGACCGACAGCTCCTCCGGCACCCGGATGCCCGCCGCGAGCGCATGATGCATCGCGCCGGCCGCCATCTCGTCGCTGGCGGCGAATACCGCCGTGAAAGGGAGGCCTCTCTCCAGCAGCCGCCGCATGGCGACGGCGCCGCTCTCATAGAAGAAGTCGCCGTAGACGACCCGCTCCGGTACCCATGGCAGGCCGTGATCGAGGAGAGCTTGCCGGCAGCCCTGCACTCTCGGCGCGCCGGCGACCGGATCCTTCTCGGTGCCGGCGATCATCGCGATGTCGCGATGGCCCTGCGCGATCAAGTAGGATGCGGCATCGTAAGCGGCTTGGGCGTCATCCACCTTGACATGGGGGAATCGGGGGTCGGCCGTCTCCGAGTTGATGAGCACGACAGGCACGTCCATTCGGCGGAGCGCCGCGAGATACGGCTCCGTCAGCGCCTCGCTGACGAACAGGATGCCGTCGGCCTGCTTCTCGCGCAGCGTCTGCAGGTAGTCGAGCGTGCGCTTGCCGTCCTCGTCCGTATTGCAGACGAGCACGCTGTAGCCGCACGCATGGGCATAGCTCTCGATGCCCTGCAGCAGGCCTGCGGCGAACTCGCTGGAGAGCATCGGGAACAGCACGCCGATCGTCCGCGTCCGCTTGTTCGTCAGCGAGCGGGCGACCGCGTTCGGGTGGTAGCCCAGCTCTTCAATCGTCTGGAGCACCTTTCGCTTCGTCTTGTCCGAGTAGCCGGCGAGGCCGTTCAGCACGCGGGACACCGTCGCCACCGACACCCCGGCCTCGCGGGCTACATCGCGGATCGTAAGCATTCGCCGCCTCCTATAGGTTGTTGCCCGTAACGTAACCGGTTACGTCAAGTATAGGAGCCGGCCGCCAGTCCGTCAATCACCGGCCGATCGGCTCGATCGGCGCCATCCGTCCGTAGACGGCCGGAGCTCCCGGAGTCGGCGCCGCCCAGCGCACGGCGTTGCCGATGACCTGCAGCACGTCCGGATGATGGTAGACGGGGAACGTCTCATGTCCCGGACGGAAATAGAACAGCCTGCCCTTGCCGCGCCGGTAGCAGCAGCCGCTGCGGAACACCTCGCCGCCCTCGAACCAGGAGATGAACACGAGCTCGTCCGGCGCCGGAATCTCGAACCGCTCGCCGTACATCTCCTCCTTGGGAATCTCGATAAATTCTCCAAGCCCGTCGGCAATCGGATGGCCGTGCTCGATCACCCAGAGGCGCTCCCGCTCGCCGTCATCCCGCCACTTCAGCGCGCCTGTGCGCGTTCCGAGCAGGCGACCGAACACTTTGGAGCCATGTCCGGAGTGGAGCACGATCAGGCCCATGCCCTGCAGCACGCGGTCCTGCACGCGGCTCGCGATCTGGTCGCTCACCTCGTCATGGGCCAGATGGCCCCACCAGAGCAGCACGTCGGTCTGCTCCAGCACCTCTTCGGTCAAGCCATGCTCCGGTTCGTCCAGCGTCGCGGTCCGTACCTCGAACGAACCTGCCCTACGCAGATGGGCGGCGATCGCGCCGTGGATGCCTTCCGGGTAGATTTCCGCTACCCGGGGATTGGTCTTCTCATGCCGATATTCATTCCATACGGTGACTCGGATCGCTGCCATGCTGATCTCCTCCTATTCAATCGTTACCCATCGCCGCTGCTCGAACGACTCTACGATGGCGTCCACCGCCCGCTGATTCGCCAGCCCATCCTCGATTGTCGCGTCGAGCCCGTCTCCGCCGCCCTGCAGCAGCTCGATGAAGGATCGCATTTGATCAGCATGGAACGCCTCCGGGATGTCGACCGAGCGGAACGCCTCGTCGCCGTCCAGTCGGATGCGGAGCGTATCGTCCTCCTCCAGCCGGTAGACGAGCGCGCCCTTCGTGCCGTAAATCTCGATCCGCTGGTAATTGCCGCGACCGCTCGCGAAGCGGGAGATCGCCATCGTTGACGAGATGCCGCCCTCGAGGCGGGAGAGCACATGGCAAAAGTCGTCGACGTCGACCTCGCCTTGCCCGGAGCCGTCCAGCAGGTCGCGCTGCGGCACGATCGTGCCGGCATCGGCGACGACGCGCTCGGTGCCGCCGATCAGGAAGCGGGTCAGGTCCAGAATGTGGCTGCCCAGATCGCCGATCGCGCCCGATCCCGTCTTCTCCTTGCGGAACCTCCAGACGAGCGGAATGCGCTCGTCCATCGCCCAGCCCTGCATGTACTGGCTGTGGACATGCAGGATCCTGCCCAGCCGCCCCTCGTTGATGAGCTGCCTCGCGTACCGGGCGGCTTTTTTGTAGCGGTAGGAAAAACAGATCAGATGCGGAACGGGAGACGCTTTCAAAAGCTGCGCCAGCTCCGCCGCTTCCGCCGCGTCCATCGCCACCGGCTTCTCCAGCGCAAACGCCTTGCCGCTCGCGATCGCCAGCTTGGCCAGCCCGCAGTGGCTCTCGTTCGGCGTGCCGATCATGACCGCGTCCAGCTCGGGATCGCGCAGCATCGCCTCGGGCTCCTCGTACACGCGCGCTGCCGGCAGCCCCCACTCGACCCTGCGCCGCTCGAGCGGCTCCGGGCTGCTGTCGCAGATCGACCAGATTTCCGCATCGGGAATCTTCTTCAGTCCGTCCGCATAAAAGGAGGCTATTCCTCCGACTCCAATGAATCCGATTTTCAAGGCCGCCATTTCATCTCACCTCTGTTGTCCATTGGGATTGAACTCCACTCCCAGCATAGGATAGGATGGACGGGATGAACATGGCCGTTTCGGGCATCATTTATCCAATTCCGACTTTTATGCTGAAAGGGGAGCACGCTTCCTCGTGATCTCGATCAATCTGGAATTCGCTCCGCAGGTGGCTCTGGTCGGCTTCATCTCCTACGGCAGCCCCTGGATGCATTTCAGGCGCGTCTCCGACGAGCCCATCCTCTACCTCGTCAAAAGCGGCGAGCTGCATCTGCTCGAGGACGGGCAGCCGCATGTCCTGCGCAGCGGCGACGCCCTCCTGCTCGAGGACGGACTGGAGCATGAAGGAACGGCCGCCCATGCCTGCGACTATTACTACATCCACTTCAGGCACCCGGAGCTGATCCGCCTGCCGTCCGGCGAGACGGAGCCGCTCGTCTCCTCCTTCTTCCGTGAAGAAGAGGAGGAGGCGGACAGCCGCTGCCGCTTCCCGAAGCAGTTCCACATCCCCGCCCTGTTCTCCCGCTCTCCGGCCGCCGGCGTCCTGAGCGAGCTCATCCAGCTGCAGCGGCGCAAGCAGTACAACCGCGTCCTAGCCTCGCTGAAGCTGGCGGAGCTGTTCGTCTGGCTGTCGCGCGAGCATATGCTGGCGCAGCTGCAGCGCAGCCGCAAGCGGACGTCCCGACTCGACCTGGCCGCGCATGAGCTGCTCGACCGCATCCACCAGGACGATGCCGGCAAATGGACGGGCGAACGGATCGAGCGCGAGCTCGGCTGCAGCTTCGACGCCCTGAACCGCTCGTTCCGCCAGCTCGCCGGCATGCCGATCGCGCAGTACGCCAACAAGGTGCGCATCGACCGCGCCTGCGAGCTGCTGCGGACGACGACGCTTCGCGTCGGCGAGATCGGCCGCCTCGTCGGCTTCGAGGACGTCTATTCCTTCAGCAAGGCGTTCAAGAAAAGCAAAGGCGTCCCTCCCAGCGCCTATGGCGCGGGAGGGACGGAAGGCTAGCGTGTATATATGCAGCCTCCGAAGGAAGCCGATGCCGTTAAATCGTATACACCTGCTCTCGCCGCCGATCCGCCTCCGCATCCCGTTCGAGGATGCGGTCGAGAATCGTCCGCTCGTAATGCGCGAACGAGCTGTCATGCTCTCGCGGGCGGTCGAGCCGGATGTCGAGGTCGAGCCCGATGCGCCCCTCCTCGATCAGGATGACCCGGTCGGCCAGCGCCACCGCCTCGCTCACATCATGCGTGACGAGCACGGCGGTGAAGCCCTGCTCGCGCCACAGCCGCTCGATCAGCTGCTGCATCTCGATGCGCGTCAGCGCGTCCAGCGCGCCGAGCGGCTCGTCGAGCAGCAGCAGGCCGGGCTGCCCGCCGAGCGCGCGGGCAAGCGCGACCCGCTGCCGCTGTCCGCCGGACAGCACGCCCGGCCACTCGTCCGCCCGGTCGCCGAGGCCGACCTGCTCCAGCGCGCGTTGCGCCTGGGCGCGGTCGGTCCCGCCGCTGGCGACGCGCACGTTGTCGAGGGCGCTTTTCCACGGCAGCAGCCGCGCGTCCTGGAACAGCATCCGCGTCCGGTCGCCGATGCCCGCTACCGGCTCGCCGTCGAGGCTGACGCTGCCCGAGCTCGGGGCGTCCAGCCCCGCGATCAGCCGCAGCAGCGTGCTCTTGCCGCAGCCGCTGCGTCCGACGATGGCGACGAACTGGCCCGCCGGCACGTCGAGCTCCACTTCATGCAGCACCTGCTTATCCCCGAACCACTTTGCCGCCTGCCGGATCTGCAGCCTCGCTCCGGATGCCGCCCGCCTCTGCTCTGCGCCCACGCCGCCCGCCTCCTTTCCTGTCGACCGCATAGTTGGGATTCCATTGCAGCAGCCGCTCCTCCAGCGCCTTGGCCGCGAGGTCGGACAGCTTGCCGAGCGCCGCATAAAGCAGGATCGCCAGCACGACGATGTCGAGCCGCATGAACTCGCGGGCGTTCATCGCCATGTAGCCGATGCCGCTGTTGGCGCTGATCGTCTCGGAGACGATCAGCGTCAGCCACATGAGACCGAGCGCGTAGCGCACGCCGACGAGGATCGAGGCGAGCGCTCCCGGCAGGACGACATGCCGGTACAGCGCCGCGCCGCGGATCTTGTACACGCGCGCCATCTCCAGCAGGCCGGGATCGATCGAGCGGATGCCGTGCAGCGTGTTGAGGTAGATCGGGAAGAACACGCCCAGCACGACGAGAAACACCTTGGCCGTCTCGCCGATGCCGAACCAGAGGATGACGAGCGGGATCAGCGCCAGATGGGGCACGTTGCGCACCATCTGGATCGTGCTGTCGAGCAGCCGGTTGGCGCTGTGGGACAGGCCGTTCAGCAGTCCCAGCGCGAAGCCGATGCCGCCGCCGATGAGGAAGCCGAGCAGCGCCCGCTGGGTGCTGCTCCAGATGTAGCGCAGCAGCTCGCCGGTGCGGGCGAGCTGGATGCCCGCTTCCGCCACCTTGAGCGGCGTAGGAAGCGTGCGCGAGGACACGGCGCCGTAATGCCCGAGCAGCTGCCAGGCGACCAGGATGGCCGCCGGCACCAGGAACGGGGTCAGGCGGCTGTCCGTCCAGGAACGTTTGGATGCGGACCTTTCGATGGGTACCTCCTCCTTCTGCCCTCGAATGACGGGCCTAGCGTCCGCCGGAGGCGACCGCGTCCGGCAGCAGGTCGTTAGCGACGATCTCGCCGGACGCCCGCAGGCGCGTGCGGATCGGCTCGGCCTGCGGCTTCAGGTCGAGCAGCGGGAACAGCAGCTCGGCGGTGCGGTAGGCTTCCTCCAGATGCGGATAGCCGGACAGGATGAACGTGTCGATGCCGAGCGACTCGTATTCGCGGATGCGCTCGGCGACCGTCTGCGGATCGCCGACGAGCGCCGTGCCGGCTCCGCCGCGCACGAGGCCGACGCCGGCCCACAGGTTCGGCGAGATCTCCAGCTTGGAGCGGTCGCCGCCGTGCAGCCGGGCCATCCGCTGCTGGCCGACCGAGTCGTAGCGGGCGAACACCTTTTGCGCCTCGGCGATCGTGCGGTCGTCCACATGGCGGATGAGCTCGTCGGCCGCCTGCCACGCCTGCTCGTTCGTCTCGCGCACGATGACATGCAGCCGGATGCCGAAGCGCAGCTTGCGCCCGCGGGCGGCGGCCGCCCCGCGCGCCTGGTCGAGCTTGGCGGCGACGTCGGCCGGAGGCTCGCCCCAGGTCAGGTAGACGTCGGCATGGCCCGCGGCGACCTCCTGGCCCGCCGGCGACGAGCCGCCGAAGTAAAGCGGCGGATACGGCTGCTGCAGCGGCGGATAGAGCAGCTGCCCGCCGTCGCTTCGCAGATGCTTGCCTTGGAAATGCACCTTTTCGCCGGACAGGAACTGCCGATAGATGCTCAGGAACTCATCGGTCAGCTCATAGCGCTCGCCATGCGGCAGGAACAGGCCGTCTCCGGCGAGCTCCTCCGGATCGCCGCCCGTCACGATGTTCACGAGCAGCCGCCCGCCGGACAGCCGGTCGAACGTGGACGCCATGCGCGCCGCCGTCGCCGGCGCCATCATGCCGGGGCGGATCGCCACCAGATACTTGAGCCGCTGCGTCGCCGGGATGAGCGCCGAGGCGGCGACCCAGGCGTCCTCGCAGGAGCGGCCCGTCGGCAGCAGCACGCCGCCGTAGCCGAGCCGGTCGGCCGCCACGGCGATCTGCTTCATATAGTCGTAGTCGACGGCGCGGGCGCCGTCGCTCGTGCCGAGATAGCGGCCGTCTCCATGCAGCGGGATGAACCAGAACAATTCCATTGTTTTCTCCTCCTCAGGGCTTCTTCCAGGCGGCTTCCTTCACGTCGAGCTTCTCGGGGATGAGCTTCAGCTCCAGGAACGCGTCGGCGATGCGCTGCTGCTCGGCAAGCGTCCCGTCGTCGATCTCCTCGATGCCGAAGGCGCGATGGCCCATCGCCTGCTCCAGGGACGGCACGTCGATGCCGAGCTCCGGCGACAGCAGCTCCGCCGCGCGCTTCGGATCCTCCTCCGCCCACACGTCGGCTTCCTTCAAGGCGTCCAGCACGACCTCTACCGCCTCGGCATGCTTATCCGCGAACGAGCGCGAGGCGAGCACGAACTCATAGTTCTTGACGAGGCCCTCCCCGTCGGCGAGCACCCTCGCCTTGGTCGCGAGCTGCGCCGCCGAGTAGAACGGCTCCCAGATGACCCAGGCGTCGACGCTGCCGCTCTCGAACGCGGCCCTCGCGTCTGCCGGCGGCAGGAACACCGTCTCGATGTCGCCGTACGGGACGCCGGCCTGCTCCAGCGCCTTCACGAGCAGGTAATGCACGTTCGAGCCTTTGTTGAGCGCGACCTTCTTGCCCTTCAGGTCGGCGACGGACTGGACCTCGGAGTTCTCCGGCACGAGGATCGCCTCCGCCTTGGGACTTGCGGGCGAGCGGGCCAGGTAGACGAGCGGCGTGCCGGCCGCCTGCGCGAAAATCGGCGGCGCCTCGCCGGTGTGGCCGATGTCCACGCTGCCGACGTTCATCGCCTCGAGCAGCTGCGGGCCGCCGGGGAACAGCGTCCATTCGGCCTTGTAGCCGATCTCCGCCAGCTTCTCGTCGAGCCCGCCCTTGCCCTTGAGCAGGTTGACGCTGCCGTACTTCTGGTAGCCGATATGGATGACGCCGCCTTTTGAGGTCGGGTCGGAGCTTCCACCGCTCGCCGGCTCATCGGCGCTGCCGCATGCCGCGGCAGCCAGCAGAAGCGCCCCGCTCAGCAGCAGGCCGGCGGCTTGGCGCCATGATCGTTCTCTCATCTTCATCCACTCCATCCGATGTCAATTCCAACTAATCAACTTTGAATAATCGAAAATTATCACCGCTATAAGAAGATGTCAATAAAAGGAGGGAAATAGAGGAGCTGCGAGGACGAATGAGGAGAAACGAGGAACAACGAGAATGCCGCGGCACGGCGGGGATTGATCTTTGCACCTCCGTCCGCTAAAGTGAATCTTATATAATTCCCACCTGTGAACTTGGATAAATGGATCGCTCGACCATCTGCCGATGTGCTGCCCAAGGAGGAGACCTGCCCATGCAAGCGTTCAATCTGATTCCGCTTCAGGAAGCGATGCAGCTGCTCGGCGTCAGCCGGGCTACGATCGACCGCTGGCGCAAGGAGCGGCAGCTGCCTGTCGTCAAGCTCGGCAAGGAGGTGTGGGTCGACCGCTCGCAGCTGGAGCAGTGGGTGCGCGCGCGCGGCGGGCTCGCCGGGACGGACGCCGGCCGGTTTGCCGGGGCGGAGCCGTCGCCGGACGCCGACCGGATTGCCGGGATGGGGCCGCCGCCGGACGCCGGCCGGTTTGCCGGGATGGGGCCGCCGCCGGACGCCGGCCGGTTTGCCGGGGCGGTACCGTCCCCGGACGTCGACGGGGCCTCAAGTCCGCTCCGAGCGGAGCTGCCCCCGGCAGCCGGCACTTTTCCGAGCTTTGCCGGGTTCGCGGCTGCCGCGCGGACAGAGCGCTTCATCACGGTCGGCTATCAGAGCGGCGCCGCCCTGCTCTGGAGCGCGCTCGTCGTCAAGCGCCTCGGCTGGTTCGAGGAGGAGCTGGCTCTGCTCGAGCCGCATGCGCGGTGGCGCGTCTCCTGGCGGCATGCCGACAGCGGCATGGAGCTGGTGGAGGAGCTGATCGCCGGACGCGTGCAGATCGCCTCCGTCGGCGACTACCCGATCGCCGCGAGCCGCGAGCTCGGGCGGCTGCTGCCGCGCTTCCGGCCGCAGATGCTCGCCTTCGACGGCAAGAGCGAGGGCGGCTCCGGCATCTCGCTCGTCGTCCGCGCCGGCAGCGGCATGCGCCGGGAGGAGCAGCTCGGCTCCTCGCTCATCTCGACGGTCGGGCGCTCCAGCGCCTCTCGCCGGCTGCAGGAAGTGCTGCGGCGCGGCCGCCTCGACGGCACGCCGGTGCTGCATCACGGACGGATGGCCGATTGCCTCGGCGGACTGCTGGACGGACGGACCGAGGCGGCGATGCTGTGGGAGCCGTATCTGACGTGGGTGCGGAGGATCGGAGCGGGCGTCGCCTTGGAGGGAGAGAGCGGCGGCGGCGACTACCTGACCGGCATCATGGCGGATGCCGGCTGGGCCGAGGCCCAGCAGTCCGCTGCGGTCGCCTATCTCAAGGCGCATCTGCGGGCCCATGCGCTCATGCGCCGCGATCCCGGAGCCGCCGCCGTGCTGATCGGGGAGGAAAGCGGCTTTCCGCTCGAGGTCGTCGCCTCCGTCCTCGGCTCCATCCGCTGGGATGCCAGCGTGTCGAGCCGCGACCTCGCGACGCTCGACCGGCTCGAGCCGGCGGCCCGCGCGGCCGGCGCAGACGCGCCGGACCGCGGCGAGGCGCTGCGCAGAGCCATGCAGGAGGCGGCGTCTCCGCCGGCGTTCCGGCCGTCCTATCTGCAGGAGGCGGTGCGGGCGCTCCGCCTGCCGAGCCTGCCGGACATCCCTCTTCCGCAGGAGTGGGCGGAGGACGGCATTTATTGAAAGCGACGGCGGGCGATCAACCAAAAACAAATGACCGCAAGGAGGAACCAGGCCGATGAAAGCAAAGGCTCGCCGGATAAGCTCAAAACTCCGGTCCGCAAACGTTGTCCTCCATGACGGAGCAGGCAACATGCTGTCTCGAGGCGGAGCAGGCTCGCCTCCAAGCACCGAGCCAGCTGCGGGCCGCCCGGAAGAAGCCGAGCTTTATCGGCCTCTTACGATCAACTTCGGCTCGCTCGCGCTGCCTCCGACGCTGCGCCTGCTGCAGCGGTGGAACGAATCGCTCGGCGACTCCGAGACCTTTTACGGCCTTTTCGGATTTTACTTGCAGACCGGCGGCTTCAGATATGCGAATACGCCCTGCGATGCGGTCGTATTCGGCTCGACGGGCATGGACGGCATTCACTTCGCGCTGCTGACGGACTTCGGCCGCTCGGCCGATCTGGAGCAAGCGCCGGTCATCTGTGTGTCGCCCATGGAATTCGACGATCCGAGCACCGTCATCGCGCGCAATCTAAGGGAGTTCCTCTCCTACGGGGAGCAGGATTGGGCGCTGTTCTACAACGTTTTTGCCGATGAGCGGCAATGGAGAAGCTTCCAGGAGAAGTCCGCCCGAGAGCAGGCCGAATCGCAATGGCGAAGGAGCGACGAGGAGGAAAGCCGGCTCGGCGCGCTCCGCAAGCAATTCCTGGCGGAGGCCGGCCTCAGCGCGATGGCCGACGGCTGGACGAACCTGCAGGCCGTCCGTCTGGAGCGGGCGGAGCGGCGCTCCATCCCGACCACCGACAGCCTGGGCGTCATCGAGCCTGCCGAGCCGGGCTGGAACGGGACGCTCCCTCCGCTCGGCCGCGACACATCCCCGGATGAAAGCGAGCTGGAGCCGTGGCTGCGCCAAGCGCCGCGTCATGCCAGGCTGGCGGCGATCCGCCTGCTCCAGCATCACGGACTTTCCCCCGCCCTCGCGGCGCTGCTCGCCGACGAGCTGCAGGCGCTAGGTCTCGGCGAAGACGCGCTTCGACTGCTGTTCGAGTGATTTCATGCCCTTCGAGCTTTCATTCCAAGAATCTTGATTTGATTCACGCCGGAATAGTAAAATGAATGGGCTTGGAAGAATCATCCCGAATGAAGACGGAAGCGGAGGAGCCGAGCCCCTATGCTGGACATCACCATCAATGAGCCCGATCGGCTGGTGCAGATCGCGCATGCGTTGTCGACCCGGGCCAGGGTCGACATCCTCCGGCTGCTGAACGCGAAGAGCCTGAACGTCATCGAGATCTCGGAGGCGCTGCAGCTGCCGGTATCGACCGTGGCCAACCACGTGAAGCTGCTGGAAGCCGCCAAGCTCATCCACACCGAGCTGCTGCCGGCGACGCGAGGCGCGATGAAGGTATGCAGCCGCAGCTACGACGACATCCTGATCACGCTCAATACATCGGTCCACTGGTCCAAGGACGACGTGTCCGTCTACGAGGTCGAGCTGCCGATCGGCCAGTACAGCAACTGCGAGGTGCATCCGACCTGCGGCCAGGCCAGCGCCGAGGGCATGCTCATCCGCGAGGACGAGCCGGCCAGCTTTTATCACCCGAACCATGTCGGCGCGCAGCTCATCTGGTTCCGCAAAGGCTACCTGGACTACCTGCTGCCGCTCGAGCTGCCGAAAAGCGCCCGCCCCGAGGCGATCGAGTTCTCCATGGAGCTGTGCTCGGAGGCGCCGAACTTCGACAACGACTGGCCCTCGGACATCACGCTCTGGATCAACGACGTCGAGATCGGCACGTGGACGAGTCCCGGAGATTTCGGCGACCGGCGCGGCAAGCTGAACCCCGACTGGTGGATCGACTGGGCGACGCAGTACGGCCTGCTCAAAACCTGGCGCGTCGACAAGGAACGGACGACGATCGACATGGACAAGGTGTCCGACGTCTCGCTCGCCGATCTGGCGCTGGAGGGCCGCCACCATCTGAAGCTGCGGATCGGCATCAAGTCCGACGCGCTGCACAAGGGCGGCATCAACCTGTTCGGGCGTCAATTCGGCGACTATCCGCAGGATATCGTCATGAAAGTGCATTACGTTCTTGCCGATCCGGATTGAACACTCCTCCACCTAAAGAGGCGGGGGATTCTTGGGTAGTTGCTTCTATCGAAGCAGAGTTCACCAAGCGATCCCTGCGGTTCCCGCAGTTCATAGGGCAAGGCCGTTAGACAGCCATCTGTTCGATGTTGTGTGCGGCGTTCTCGTCCCGATCATGCAGCGTCTGGCAGACGGGACAGGTCCACTTCCGAACGGACAGGTTCTTGACCTCCGGGTGAACGTGGCCGCACACGTGGCACGTCTGACTCGTCGGCGCAAAGGAGTCGGCCACCTTCAGCTGGCGACCATACCACTCCGACTTGTAGGTTATCTGTCGCCGAAACTCGCTCCAGGACGCATCGGCGATCGACTTGGCCAGACGAGGGCTCTGCAGCATGTTCTCCACCCGCAAGCCTTCGATGTGGATCGTTTGGTTTTCACGAACCAGCTTCGTCGTCAGCTTGTGCAGGAAGTCATGGCGAACGTGGGCCATCTTTTCGTAGATGAGCGCCACCTGGCGCTTGGCCTTCTTCCAGTTGGCTCCGTCCTTCGTGCGGCGAGCCATGCGGCGTTGCCACATGGCCAGCTTGCGCTCGTAGCGGCGGAACGCCCTGGGGTTCTCGACACGGAAGCCGTCCGAGCAGACGGCAAATTCCTTCAGCCCCAGGTCGATGCCGACGGTCTTATTCGCCTGCGGCAAGGGCTGGACGTCGACCTCACAGACGATGGCGACAAAGAATTTGCCTGCCGCATTCCGACGGACCGTGGCCGACAGGATGCGGCCTTCCAGCGGTCTGGATGCCGCAAAGCGGATCCAGCCGAGCTTGGGCAGTTTGAGCTGATTGCCGTTCACCGCAATGTTGCCATTCGTCTGCCGAGTGGTATAGCTCTGCACCGGATTTTTGCGGCTCTTGAACCGTGGCTGTCGATTCTGACGGTTGAAAAAGCGGTCAAAGCTGTCCGCCACGTGTCGAACGGCCGATTGCAAGGCAATGCTGTCGACCGCTTTGAGCCATTCATGCTCGCCTTTCAAGGCAGGCAGCTGTGTGGCACAGGCATTGTAGGACAGCCCGTTGCCGGTTTCCTCATACCGTGCGTTCCACAGGCTCAGGAAATAATTGAAGACAAACCGGCAACAGCCGAACATCTGCCCGATGAGCTGTTGTTGCGACTCTGACGGGTAGATCCGGTACTTGTACGCCTTATGCACCAACATGCCACACACCTCCTGGATGTTTTTTTGATATTATAGCACATACGTTCGCTCCAAAACACCAAAACCGCCGGTTCATCTCCTTCCATGAATCGGCTGTAATGATAAAGAGGCGTTTGCTACAAGATATCTGTAGCATAGGCCTCTTTATTTTATTTATTTTCGTATTTCCGCATGAAAGCGTTGACAAAGCCCGTTTTCAGCTTTATATTCGGCTTAAAGGTACATATTTCGTGTAATAAAACATAATTGTTGTCCTTGTGCCTTTGAGGAAGAACGATGAAAAGGGAGGCTCGACATGAACTCAAGACGTAGATGGACGACCGCTCTGCTGCTCTCGCTCGCGCTGGCGGCGAGCGCCTGCAGCGGAGGCAATGAAGGCGGCCAAGGAACCGGCGACGACGGGGGCGGCAGCGGCGACGGAAAAGGCGGCAAGGTGACGCTGTCGTCGTGGACGCTGTTCAGCGGCGGCGACGGCGACAACATGCAGGCGATGATCGACGCGTTCAACAGCGAGCATCCCGACATCAAGGTCGAGAACACGGTGCTCGAGTGGGGCGAGTATTACACGAAGCTGATTACGGCGGTCGGCAACGGCAACGGTCCCGACATCGGCATCTCCCACACGTCCCGGCTGCCCGATCTGATCAACCAGGGCGTCGTGTCCAGCATGGACGACGCGGCCGAGGCGGCCGGCATCGACTGGTCGACGTTCAACCCGAACATCCTCGGCGCGACGGTTGTGGACGGCAAGCATTATGCCGTGCCGATCGACACGCATCCGTTCGTCATGTACTACAACAAGAAGCTGCTGAAGGAAGCCGGGCTCCTCGGCGAGGACGGCAAGCCGGTGTTCGACAATACGGCCGACGGCTTCGTGCAGCTGCTGACGGCGCTGAAGGAGAAGCTGCCGAAAAACGCCATGCCGCTCGCGCTGCCGAGCGCCAACGACGACGTGTTCCGCCTCTGGTGGGCGCTGTACCATCAGCTCGGCGGCAACGACGTCATCAGCGACGACCTGAAGTCGGCCGCCCTGGACAGCGGCAAGGCGGTCCAGGCGATGCAGTACGTGCAGGACCTGTTCCACAAGCACAAGGTCATCCGCCTGAACGACCCGGACTTCGTGAAGAGCTTCCAGAGCGGCACGGCGGCGATCATCATGACGGGCGTCTGGACGACCGGCGTCTGGGAATCGACCAAGGGCCTGGAATTCGGCGCGATGCCGATTCCGAAAATCTTCGACAAGGAAGCGACCTGGGGCGACTCCCACACCGTCATCCTCCCGGTCACGAAAAAGGAGGATCCCGAGAAGCGCAAGGCGGCCGCGATCTTCGCCGACTACCTGGCGCAAAAAGGCGCCCTGTGGGCGAAGGCGGGCCATATCCCGGCGAAGCCGGCCATCTTTGACAGCGCGGAGTTCAAGGCGCTGCCGTACCGGAGCGACTACGTCTCCGTGGCGAGCACCGTCGCCTTCAACAAGCCGTCGGAGAAAAACTGGCAGATCCGCGACCTGGCGATGTTCAAGTTCCTGAACGAGGTGTGGGCGAACAAGATGAGCCCTGCCGACGCGGCCGTGAAGATCCAGGCCGAAATCGACAAGGTGCTGAAGCAATAGCCGCCTGCCGGCGGGCGATCCGGTCCGTCCGGGCTCAGCCGGCAAGCGAAGCTGCGTTTCAAGGCCGCATCCGGCGGGCGAGTCCAGGCATTCGGCCGGCTCGCCCGCCGGATGCGCGCACACAAGGAGGGGATGAAGAGTGGCAATCGGTCCAGGGGCGAAGGCGGAGCTGGCGCCTGCCGGCGCCAAGCGCAAAAGACGCTGGGCGGGCGCGCAGGCGTTCGTGTTCCTCGCGCCCTTTTTCGCCGTTTATGTGCTGTTCACGATATGGCCGATGCTCAAGGGCGTGCAGATCAGCTTTTTCAAATGGACGCTGATCCGCAAGATGGAATATGTAGGCCTCGGCAACTTCAGCAAGCTGATGCAGGATGCGGAGTTCTGGGCGTCGGTCTGGCATTCGACGATCTTCGTGCTGCTCACGACGCCGCTCATGCTGGCGCTGTCGCTCGGGCTCGCGCTGATCGCGAACCGCCATTCGCGGCTGCGCAAGCTGTACCGCATTTCCTTTTTCATGCCGAGCGTCATGTCGGTGGCCGTCGCCTCCTTCCTCGGCCTGTTCATCTTCCAGCCCTATACGGGCCTGCTGAACTCGCTCCTGCATCTGGTCCGGCTGCTGCCGGCCGAGCAGGAGATCTTCTGGCTGTCGGAGGTGTCGCTGTCGTGGATCGCGATCACGGCGCTGACGCTCTGGTGGACGGTCGGCTTCAACTTCGTGCTGTACCTCTCGGCGCTGCAGGAGATGCCGGAGGAGCTGTACGAGGCGGCGCGGCTCGACGGCGCGACGAACGGCCAGATCTTCCGCCGCATCACGCTGCCGCTGCTCGCCCCGATCACCCGCATGATCATGATGCTGCAGATCATCGCCTCGTTCAAGGTGTTCCTGCAGATCTACATCATGACGGGCGGCGGCCCGCTCGACAAGACGAGGCCGGTCATCCAGTACATCTGGCAGACCGGATTCCGCCAGAACGACCTCGGCTACGCTTCGGCGATGTCGTACGTGCTGTTTTTCATCCTGCTCGCGCTGTCGGCGCTGCAATACGGCTTCAATCGACGGAAGGAGGCGGACTAGCCGCATGAAATGGATCTATCGCATCGTGTCGCTGCTGGTCGCGGCCGTGTTCCTGCTGCCGATCCTCTGGATGCTGACCGTCTCGGTCAAAGAGGAGGGCATGCCGATCGTCACCGTGCTGGACTGGGTGAAGCCTCCCTACTCGCTCGCCGTCTACGGCGAGGTGCTGCAGGCGACGAAGCTGCCGCTGTGGGTTTGGAACAGCTTCTTCATCGCCGTCTGCGTCACCGCGCTGACGATCGTGATCGCGGCGATGGCCGGCTTCGCGCTGTCCAAGATCAAGTTCCGGATGAAGGCGGCCGTCTTTTTCGCCGTGCTGGCCGGCCTGCTCATTCCCGGCGAGGCGATCCTCATCCCGCTCTACCAGGTGGCCAAGGACATGGGCCTGCTGAACACCTACCTCGGACTCATCCTGCCTTCGCTGGCCTCGCCGATCGCCATCATCGTGCTCAAGAGCTTCTTCGACGGCGTCCCGAACGACCTGCTCGAAAGCGTGCAGATCGACGGCGGCGGCAACTGGCGGATCTTCTTCAGCATCATGCTGCCGCTCACCCGGCCGGCCGTCGCCTCGATGGCGATCCTGACGTTCATCGGCTCGTGGAACAACTTCCTCTGGCCGTTCATGTCCGTCACCGACGACAATCTGTTCACGCTGCCGATGGGCATCCCGACGCTGATGAGCCAGTACACGGTCGACTACGTCAAGCCGATGGTCATCAACACGATCTCCTCGCTGCCGATCTTCCTGCTGTTCCTCGTCTTCGAGAAGCAGATCATCAAAGGGGTCAGCCTGTCGGGCATCAAAGGATGAGCGCCTCCCTGCAGCCGCCCCGCGAGCGGGCGATCGACCGGTTCAAGGGCCTCCTCGTCATCGGCATGGTCTATGGCCATGTCCTGCAGTTCTTCAGCGATCCGGCGATCTTTCCCGCGGCCGGCCGGATCATCGACGCCGTCAACCTGATCACGTTTTCCGGCTTCGTCTTCAGCTTCGGCTACGTGTCGCGGCTGGCCTATTACGCCAAGCCGCTGCGGAGAGCCGCTCCGCGGATGCTGCTGGCCGCGCTCAAGACGCTGCTCGCCTTCTACATCTCCGGGCTGGCGTTCCGCCTCTTCATCGACCGGCGGCCGCCGGATTGGGAGACGCTGAAGCCGATCCTGCTGCTGCAGGACATGCCGGGCTGGTCGGAGTTCCTGCTGTCGTTCACCTACTTGACGCTGGCCGGCCTGATCCTGTTCGTCCCTCTGCAAAGGCTGGCGGAAAAGCCGCGGCTCGCCTTCCCGGCCGCCGCCCTGCTGCTGCTGACGACGTTCCTGCCCTACGAGGCGGTGACATCGACGCCGCTCGGACCGCTCCTCGGCACGCGGCAGTTCGCCTCGTTCCCGGTGCTGCAGTATTTCCCGTACTACTTGCTCGGCATGCTGTTCGCCCGCTGGCGCATCGGCTGGCATCCCGGCGTGCTAGCGGGCTCGCTCGCGGCCTCCGGCCTGTTCGTCTGGCTCGTCCTCGATGCAGGCGGACTGCCCGAGCGGTTCCCGCCGTCCATCGGGTGGATCGCCGGGCCGGCGCTGGCGCTGTACGGCTATTATCTGCTCTCCCGGCTGATGGAGCGCTGTCCGCGCCCGTTCGCGCCGCTCGAAGCGCTGGGCCGGAACGTGCTCTGGTGCTTGCTGTTCAGCAACCTGCTCGTCTTCTCGCTCAAAAGCATCCAGGCCGACGATCTTCCCCGCTCGCCCGCGGAAGCGCTGCGGCTGGCGCTGATCGTGCAGACCGTCGTCGGCTTCAGCATCGGGCTGATCGTCAAAGCCCCGCGCCGAAGCGGACGATGACGGGCAGAGGCGCGGGACGCCGGCCGCGCGCTGCGGCGGACGGCCAAGGGCGCGGCTGACCCTCGGACGGCGGAGCCGTCGCTCGGCTGAGCCGTCCGGCGTCCCGCAAGAGAGTTCCCGCATACGGACATTCCTTCCCGTCATAGGGTAAGCCTAGCGCGCCTATGGCGAAGAAGGAGGCCAGTCCATAGCATGAGCGTTTATGTCGCCAACAGCGGCTCCAACACCGTGTCGGCCATCGACCAGACGACGAACAGCGTCGTCGCGACGATTCCCGGCTTTTTCACCCCCCAGCAGCTGGACGCCACCCCCGACGGAACCCGCGTCTATGTCGCCAACCTGGCGAACGGGACGGTATCCGTCATCGATACCGCCGCCAACGCCATCGTCGGCACGATCGCGGTCGGAGGCGGGCCGAACGGCATCGTCATCGATCGGACCGGCGCGCGGGGCTATGTGACCAACTCGACCGACGGCACTGTCTCGGTGCTGGACCTGACGTCCGACACGGTGATCGCGACCGTTCGCGTCGGCATCAATCCGGTCGGCGTCGACGTCACGCCGAACAATCAGTTCGTCTACGTCGCCAACCAGATCTCGAACACGGTGTCCGTCATCCGCACGTCGGACTACGCGATCGTCGCCACGATCCCGGTGGACGTGACGCCGATCGGCGTGCGCGTCGCTCCGGGCGGCGCCTACGTCTATGTGACGACCCGGGCGCTCGGCGTCGTCGACATCATCTCCGTGACGAGCAATACGGTCGTCGGCACGCTGCCGACGGGCATCGCGCCGATCGGCGTGGCGACAGACGGCGTCCAGGTGTTCGTGGCGAACGAGGTGTCCGGCTCGGTCTCGGTCATCAATCCGATCTCCAACCAGCTCGTCTCGACGATCGCGACGAACGCCTTTCCGCAGTACATCGCCATCGACGCCAGCACCCGCTACCTGTATGTGAGCACGCGCACGAACGTCGTCTCGGTCATCGACCGCCAGTCGAACCGGATCGTCGCGTCCGTGCCGGTCGGCGACCAGTCCATCGGCATCGTCGTCGTGCCGAAGTTCAATCGCACTCCCGCGATCCTGGCGGAAAAAACGGTCACCGGCCTCGAATCGGTGACGGCGATGCCGGGAGATACAGTGTTCTTCCAGCTGCGCGTCACGAATATCGGCAACACGCTGCTCAGCCAGATCCAGGTGCTGGACGCGCTCGATCCGCCGGGAGCGGCGCTGCTGAACGAGACGATCGAGAGCCTCGCGCCCGGCGCCTCCATCACCCGCGAGCTGAGCTATGTCATCCCGACGCCGCCCCCGGCGTCCATCCTGGAAAATCGGCTGACGGCATCGGCGCCGCTGTCGGGCGTCTCGGCCGAAGCCGCCGCCTCCATCCTCGTCGAGACGCAGCAGCCCGGCTTGTCCGTCGTCAAGGCCGGCGACCGGACGGAAGCGGCTCCCGGCGACACCGTCATCTATACGGTCACCGTGACCAATACCGGCACGACGGACCTGACGGACATCCTCATCGCCGATCCGCTGGTCGGCTTCGACCAGACGATCAGCCTGCTTCCCGCCGGCGAGAGCTTGCAGCTGCAGTACGGCTTCGTCGTGCCGCCAGGGACGGAGGCCGGTCTCGAGCTGGTCAACACGGCGACGGCATCGGCATCGGACGGCACGAGCGCCGAGGACAGCTTCTCCGTCGTCGTCGCCGCCGTCCCTGCGCTCGCATTCGCCAAGGAAGCCGATCCCGCCACCGCCGTCGCGGGAGAGAGCATCCACTACACGTTCCGCGTCGTCAACACCGGCAACGTGCCGCTGACGGGACTCGTCATCTCCGACCCCGGCATCGGCGTCTCCTTCACGATCGACAGCCTCCAGGTCGGTGCCGCCGCCGTGCGGGAAGCCGACTTCGTCCTGCCCGAGGGGACGCGGCCCGGCCTGTTCGTCAACACGGCGACGGCGACGAGCCGGGAAGGCGTGCAGGCGAGCGCCTCCGACTCGGTCGAGATCGCGCCTACCGCCCGCATCATCCTCAACAAGTCGGCCTCTCCGACGCAGGCGGCGCCGGGAGAGACGGTCGTCTACACGATTACGGTCATCAACGCCGGAACCGCCGTGCTGACGAACGTACGGGTCCGGGATCCCTTCCTCGGCCTCGATCAGGTCGTCGACAGCCTCGTGCCGGGAGCGCGCGTCTCGTTCACGGAAACGTATACGATTCCGGAGGGCGCGCTCGCCGGCACCGTCATCCCCAATACCGCCTCCGTCGTCACCGACCAGACGCCGCTCATCGAGCAAGGCGCCACCGTGACCGTGACGGAGGTGCCCGACATCCTTCTCGTCAAGACCGTCTCGCCGGAAAGCGCGCGGCCGGGAGAGACGGTCGCCTACACGCTCGTCGTCACGAATACGGGCAACACCGTCCTGACGTCAGCGCTGATGGAGGATCCGCAGGCGCGGCTGACGCAAAACCTGCCCGATCTCGATCCGGGCGAGAGCCAAACGGGAACGGTGCTCTACGTCGTCCCCGAGGACGCGCCGGAGACGATCGTCAACGTCGCGATCGCCGAGGGAAAAAGCTCCACGGCGACCGTCAGCGACGAGGACGAGGCCGACCTGTTCGTCATCCGCGAGGCGATCGCGCTGAGCAAGATCGCCGATCGCGCCGAGGCGAGGCCGGGCGACCGGATCAACTACACGCTCGCGGTGGAGAATACCGGCAATGCCGCGCTGAGCAATCTCGTGCTGACCGACGAGGAGCTCGGCTTCACCGTCGACATCCTCGAGCTGGAGATCGGACAGTCGCTGCTGTTCACGCTCTCCTACATCGCGCCCTACGAGCCGGGCGGCACGGTCGTCGCCAATACGTCCGTCGTCTCCAACGCGTTCGTCTCGGCCGAAGCCTCCGCCGCCGTCGTCATCGCCGCAGTGCCGGGGCTGGCGCTGCGCAAGACGGCGTCCGAAACGGCCGTCGCTCCAGGCGACGTCGTCGCCTATACGATCGTCGCGACCAACACCGGCAACGTGCCGCTGCCGGACGTAGCGGTCTCCGATCCGCTGCTCGGCATCGCCACACCTCCGGCTCCGCTCGCGATCGGCGAGAGCCTGACGCTGACCGGCACCTATACGATCCCGCCCGGCACTCCGGGAGGCACGATCGTCGGGAACACGTCGACGGCGACGTCCTCCCTGACGCCTCCGGCGCAGAGCGGCGCCTCGGTCATCGTTACGCCCGCTCCGGTGCTGAACATCGCCAAGACGGCCGACCGGGCGATCGCGGCGCCCGGCGAGACGATCGCCTATACGATCGTCGTCTCCAATCCGACGACGGGGACCGTCGCCGGCGCGACCGTCGCCGACGACCTGCTCGGCTTCTCCGAGACGATCGCGAGCCTGCCCCCCGGCGGCCAGGCGACGTTCCAGGCCGTCTACGTCGTGCCGGCAGACGCGCCGGCCGGGTCGGTCATCAGCAACGTCTCCACCGTCTCCGTGCCGGGGGCGCTGACCTTCAGCGCCGAGGCGAGCGTGACGGTCGCGGCGGCGCCGGCTCTCTCGGTCGTCAAGACGCCGAGCGTCGAGAGCGCCCCGGCCGGCAGCCTGGTGACCTACGAGGTGACGCTGGTCAACACGGGCAATACGACGCTGACGAATCTCGTGCTGACCGACTCGGTGTTGTCGGCGACGGTCGTCATCCAGTATTTGCTGCCGGGCGAGTCCCAGAGCCAGCTCTTCTCGCTGAAGCTGCCGCTCGGCGTCGAGCCGGGAACGACGCTGACCAACACCGTCACCGTGCAGACGGACCAGCTGCCGCCCGCGCAGGACAGCGCCGGCGTGGTCGTCCTCCCGCCTCCGGACGTAGAGATCGTCGCTTCTCCGCTGCCCGCCTACGCGCGTCCCGGCCAGAGCGTGCCCGTGACGATCGTCGTCACGAACCGCTCGGAGACGACGCTGACGAATCTCGTCGTCATCAACGAGCTCACCGGCACGAACAGCGTCTTCCCGAGGCTCCTGCCCGGAGGCGTCATCACGCTGGAGCGCCTCGTCGCGATTCCGCCCGGGACGCGGGCCGGGACGGAATTCCCGAGCGTCGCCACCCTTGAGACGGATCAGACGCCGATCCAAACCGCGCCGATCCTCATCATCGTCCTGGCCGTCCCGGCGCTCCGGCTGGAAAAGAGCGTCAGCACGCCGCAGGCGATCGCCGGAGAGACGATCCGGTTCCGCATCCTCGGCGAGAATGTCGGCAATACGACTTTGAACGGCATCCTGACGGATCCTCTGCTCGGCATCACCGTCGGTCCCGGCACGATGCTCTACCGAGGACGGGTGCTGATCTCGCAGCCGTATGCGATTCCGGTCGAGACGGCGAACGGCACGATCATCACGAACACCGTGCGGGCCGAAAGCGTGCCGCCCGGCATCGGGACCTCCGCCTCAGCGTCGGTGCAGGTGCTGCGCGTGCTCGACGTGACCAAAAAGGCGGACGCTCGCGACAGCTACATCGGCGCCGTCCTCCGCTTCTCCGTCCATGTCGCGAACGACAGCGCCTTTACGGCAACGAACGCCGTCCTGACGGACGCGCTGCCGCCGTCGCTGGCCTTCGTGCCCGGCAGCCTCGTCGTCGGCGGCGTCCCGCAGCCGGGACGGGCGCTGTCCGGCGGCGTGCCGCTCGGCACGATCGCGCCGGGACAGCGGGTCGTCGTCGAATTCGCATCGCGCGTGCTCTCGATTCCGCGGAGCGACGCCGCCGCCGGAGATGCGGCGAGCGGCACCCTCTTCAACCAGGCTGTCGTCACGTTCGGCGTGCGCTCGCCGTCGGGCCGCGCGATTACGACGCGCGCCGTGTCCAACCGGGCGCAGGTGACGATTACGGAAGAGGAGGAATAGGCGGGCAACAAGAAAAACCAGGAAGAAGCGGAGCCGGCTCCGCTTCTTCCTGGTTTTTGGCGTTCATGCGGCCTAGGCGCATGCAAGGCAAAGCGCCTGCGAGCAAGGCGGACAAGGGAACTGGTTCCCTTGCTGCGAGTGCCGAGCCGGCCCGACGCCGGAATCGGCCTACTTGTTCGTAAAGTAGGCTGTGTCTCAAATGAAGAAGGGGCTGCTCCCGCTCGTTACGACCGAAACAGCCCCTTCTTGCGATTGGTGTTGAATATAATAGTGAATTTTTTTAAATGCTATAGGGATGCCGAAAGAGTTCTCTTCAGTCTATCTATAGGATGGACTATTTGTCTCTGTTCTTCCTATATCTAAAAATACCTATCGCTAACAGTACTGAAGAGAGAATGCATCGCCATAAAAATTCCTTGAAAATTTGAGTTTTAGGTGGCAACTCTCCAATTACACCTGTTTCCGGAACATACAATTGGGTCATTAGACTTAAAAAGGCAAATATAAACATGAGGGAAGAACTAATTATCATTACAATAGACCAAGTCTTTTTACTTATTTTTCTCAAATTTGATTCCTCCTATTTACATCCCTTCATTAATATGACATATTTAAAATATCAAAAATAAAAGGATGTGAAATTTATTGATTAAATTATATCATAAGAAAAAAATGGTTTCAATTTTTATTGGCGCTATGCTTGTTCTGAACTCTTCTATTCCAGTTGCCAAAGCAGAAGCACAACCTCCCCTCATTCAAACTAATATTGAAAGCTATTCAATTGAAACGCTCTCTGATACAAAAAACAAAGATGGCTTCTATGTCGAAACAGGACATAAAAATGTTAATTCTGTAACTAGCTTTTATAAAGTTGATAGTGTTACTCATACTAAACTTCAAACTGTTGAGGATTATTACGATTTGAACGGCGCTTTTCAGTACTCCCTTGTTTCAGAACAGGAATTTCAGAACGACTATGATACTGGAGAGGCGAATCAGACTAAATCGGAAGAGAGATTTAGTGTTAAGAAAACTGTGAGTTTTGAAAGTGAAGATAAATTGAGATTGACAGAGAAAGAACAAGAATATAATGAGTCTGTTATTAAAAATAATGTTGACATTTTAACTAATGAGATTTCCAAGAATCCGATTGTAAAAGTTAATGGATTTAAAAAAGAGGATATTGACGAGATTAAAAGAGATATTGAGGATATAAAAGAGAAGTATACTTTGGAAGTGGATCCTTCTGCTCCTTCAGGACAAAAAATTAAAATTATCCCTAAAGACGGGATTACAACGTTAGGGAGTTGTGGCACGTATTCTTGTGCTGGCGCTTATGACAATTGGTATAATTATTATTACACAACGGGTAACTTTACTGTTCAAGCGTTATCGGCTGTACCCCATAACTACATCCGCTTATCTGGAAGCACCTTGAATAGCACAAAAAATTCAACTTCACTACAGAAATTTCAAGGGTACATTGATAGTTTTGAAGATGTCATGATTGAACAAATGAAATATAATGTATGGGAAGATATTTTCACGTGGTTCTTTTCAATCGCGGGTCTTGTCTCTCTTGTGTCTGGAATTGCAGGTGGGCCAGCTGGTTGGGTGGCCATAACATTAACTGTAATTGCTGCAATTGACGTTTTCAGAGATTTTACTAGTGCAGGTTATGCCACAGGCCATAATTTAAATTTAAGTAGAGTTGCATGTCAACATCAAGAGAATGCTCGTAACATGTTGTTTAACTATCCGCAATATTTTGCTAGTGTCACATTTAGTTCGCATGTTGGTTACTAAATTCTTTAGTTCATATTAGCAATTTTTTTAATACCTATATTCACCAAAACAAAGAAGATGATCTCGACTAGAATCATCTTCTTCTTCATTTCTGTGGCATTATGGAAGAGCAGTCGAATCAACATCCCTATTGTCGATTGCCTTCACTTTCTCGTTCGCTCAGCCTTGACGATTAGCTGATTCTTGAAGCGGGCGAGCGGGGAAACTCCTTGGCCTGTATGCTTATGACCGAAAAGACGAGGAAGTTTCTGGATAGCAAGTGCCGGAGCATGTTGCGCACCATCGTTTTGATCGACGCCAGCACCCACTACCTGTATGTGAGCACGCGCACGAACGTCGTCTCGGTCATCGACCGCCAGTCGAACCGGATCGTCGCGTCCGTGCCGGTCGGCGACCAGTCCATCGGCATCGTCGACGTGCCGAAGTTCAATCGCACTCCCGCGATCCTGGCGAAAAAAACGGTCACCGGCCTCGAATCAGTGACGGCGATGCCGGGAGATACAGTGTTCTTCCAGCTGCGCGTCACGAATATCGGCAACACGCTGCTCAGCCAGATCCAGGTGCTGGACGCGCTCGATCCGCCGGGAGCGGCGCTGCTGAACGAGACGATCGAGAGCCTCGCGCCCGGCGCCTCCATCACCCGCGAGCTAAGCTATGTCATCCCGTCGCCGCCCCCGGCGTCCATCCTAGAAAATCGGCTGACGGCATCGGCGCCGCTGTCGGGCGTCTCAGCCGACGCCGCCGCCGGAGACGCGGCGAGCGGCACCCTCTTCAACCAGGCTGTCGTCACGTTCGGCGTGCGCTCGCCGTCGGGCCGCGCGATTACGACGCGCGCCGTGTCCAACCGGGCGCAGGTGACGATTACGGAAGAGGAGGAATAGGCGGGCAACAAGAAAAACCAGGAAGAAGCGGAGCCGGCTCCGCTTCTTCCTGGTTTTTGGCGTTCATGCGGCCTAGGCGCATGCAAGGCAAAGCGCCTGCGAGCAAGGCGGACAAGGGAACTGGTTCCCTTGCTGCGCGCCGATCTCTTGCCGCGCCTGCGAACAAGGGCATTTCTTCCCCTTGCTGCGCGTGCCGAGCCGGCCCGACGCCGGAATCGGCCTACTTGTTCGTAAAGTACAGCACCTGCGGCCCGGACGAGCCGCCGGTCAGGCTGAGCCGCGACGGCACCGTCTTGCCCTTCTTGCCGACCTTGAGCTCGGCGAACTGCCATGCCTGGGTGTAGTTCAGGTAGCCCGAGCTGAGCCGCTTGTTCGCCCAGCCGAGCGTATAGTGGCCCGAGCCGCCGGACGGGTTGAGGTAGACGTCGACCGTGCGCTTGCCCTCGCTCTTGTTGTCGATCTGCACGTTGAAATCGTAGATGACGCCGTAGTTGCCGCTGTTGACGACGCTCTCGCCGGTCGTCGCGTCGACGCCAGGCTCGTACTCGCCTGGCATGAAGTCGGCCCACTGGCCCGACGGCGCGGACGAGACGCGGATGAGCGCATTGCCCAGCGAGGTGTCGTAGACGAGCGTGCCCGTGCGGTCATAATGGGGGAACGTGCCCCGCACATGCTTGTCGCGCGGCAGGATCGGCTCCGCCAGCGGATCGGGACGCGCGCCGGCGTAGCCGAGCGTCGTCACCGTGACCGGCGCGCTGCCGCCGCCGGGCGCTTCGGCGCGCAGCTGCAGGAAGCCGCTCGCCGTGTACGTGACCGGCACCGCATGCGACACCCAGTAGCTCTGCCCCGGCAGCAGCACGGCGACCGGACGGCGCGAGCCGCGGTCGGCCAGGAACGCCTCGAGGCCGAGCTGGCCGGCGATGTCCGGGTAGTAATCGACCCCGGCCCCGGCTCCTTCCTCGTAGAGCTTGACCTTGTAGCCGCTCGTGTTCGTGACGGCGACGGCGACCTGCAGCTCCGCGCCGGTCTTGTTGTAGTGGTGGTAGAACACCCGGAACGAGCCGCTGACCGTATCCCGGTAAAAGCCTCCCGGAGTCGTCGGCGACTCCGGCGAATCGCTCAGGATGAGCGGTCCGCCGGCAGGCGAGAGCGCCGGCTTGCTCAAGGCGACGGCCGGCTTCAGCGTCTCGATCGGCACGATGAGGTTCGGCGTGGCCAGCGCCGCCGCCTGCAGCGAGGCCGAGCCGGACGCGCTCCCGCCTCCGAGCCCGGCGGCCGCGGAGGCGTCCCGTTCCGGCAGCGGCGTCCCGTCCGCGGCGCGCAGCGCGGCGGCGCTGCCGCCCTCCGGCTCCGCCGGACCGAGCCCCGCCTGCGGCGAGGCCATCGCCGATCCGCTTGCCAGCAGCGCTGCGGCCAGTACGGCCGGCAGCAGCTTTTTCCCGTTCCATCTTCTTCTCAACCTATCCCTCCTCCAAAATGATCATTCCCGACCCGGCGTCCCGGCATGCCTGAAGCATGCCGTCCTTCCGCTTCGCTTCGGAGCGGCCACCACCTCCTTCGAGAGTTGCGGCTGGCTTACTTCGGCGCTTCCACGACCTCCTGCGCGACCCGATCCGACCAGTGCAGCTGCACGCCATGCGCGCTCAGCCGCTCCTGGTAGCCCGTCCTCAGCGCCGCGTCGCCGTGCACCTCGCGCGGACGGCGCGAGACGTCGAGGCAGTACGCCGCGAGCAGCCCGGCCGCCTCGCCGACGTTCCACTCGGTCGGATGGAGCCGGTAGCAGCCGTTGGAGATCTGGGTGACGCCGATGTTCTTGCATGCGGGCAGCAGATTGGCCGTGCGGACCGGGATGAGCGCGCCGAGCGGAATTTCGTACGGATAGCTCGGGATGTAGAAGCTGCGATGCGTGACGGTCGTATGATGCAGGTCCAGATGGTAGCTGCCGACGCCGACGCTGTCCTCGTACCGCCGGATGCCCTCCGCGCCGCGCAGCTCCTGGCTCACGTCCGCCTCGGTCACCGTCTGCAGCGCGCGGATGCGCCGCGACTCGCGGATATAGACCGACTTGGCGAGGCCGTCCTCCGTGCCGACGATGTCGCCGCGCAGCCGCAGGCCGGGCCAGCCCTTGCCCCCGTCCAGCCGCGGCGCGTCCGTCTGCAGCCAGTACACGACGGACAGCGTCAGCTGGCGCGCGGCGTACAGCCGGTCGCGGCGCACGTCGTCCGGCACGTCCATGATGGAGCCGAGATAATAGTCGTTCTGCGCCCAGTTGAGCAGCGACTGCTCGCCGGGGTAGAGCGGGACGGCCAGATGGCGCGGGTCGATGATGCGGCGGTAGTCCCACAGCGAGGTGACGCCCTGGCCGTTCGGCAGCAGCGTGAACTCCTTCTTCTTGGTCGTATCGTTCGCGTCGGTGGCGAACCAGCTCAGCAGCGGATACGGGCTGAAAGGCGGCACGAGCCGGCTCCAGTAGCCGTACATCTCCGGCGGCCGCTCCATCGTGAAATCGGCTCCCGGCACGTACTCCATCGCGCCGACATGGGTGAACGCCTGCACGTCGTCCGGCAAAGCCTCCTCCGGCGCATGCGGCTCCCCGGTCTCGGCGCGCGACTCCGCTCCGATCCGGTATTCCGTGCCGGTCAGCGGCAGCAGCTCGCCGGTCTCCGTCGCATCGAGCACATAGGCTCCGGCGAGCTCGATCCGGCGGCTGCCGCCGCGCACGCTCACCGTCACCGAGCGCACCTCGTCCCCTTCGACCTGCGCCGAGGCGGGAGAGGCATGATAGAGCACGCGCAGCCGTCCGCTGTTCACATACGGCGCGAGCATCGCCTGCAGCACGGCGAGCGCGACGCGCGGCTCATGCGCGAGACGGCTCACCCAGCCGCTGCCGGGGTTGAGGATCGGGTTGGCCCGCGCCTGCTCGGTGAGCGGATAGCTGTCGCGGTAGTAGTCGCGGATGCGCTCGCGCAGCTCGCGGAATGACGCCGTGCAGCCCTCCGTCTCGATCCAGCGGTGCTCGTCGGGCGGCACCGCCTGCGAGGTGAGCTGACCGCCGATCCAGTCGGTCTCCTCCGTCAGGATGACGCTTTTGCCGGCGCGCGCCGCGGCCAGCGCGGCCGCCGTGCCGCCAAGGCCGCCTCCGATGATGACGATGTCCGCCTCCAGACGCTCGTCCGGACGCTTGCCGCCCCTCTGGCTTGTCGGTTCGTTCATGACGATTCCTCCTTCGTGATGCCGGGCTCAAGGCCGGCTTCGTTGCTGCTGTCGATGCCGCCTTCGTCGGCGCCGGAGCGGGCCAGGCCGCCGTCCAGCCGCTCGGCCGCCATCAGCGCCGCGCCGATGCAGCCGGCGAGCGGACCGAGCTGCGCCGGGACGACGGTCAGCCTGGCCGCGCCCTCCGCCGCCAGCGCCTCGTCCAGCAGCGGCCGCCAGGCGGCCAGCGACTCGGCTCCGCCGCCGCCGAGCACGACGGCCGCAGGATCGAGCCCCGCCTGCAGGTTGGCGAGAAAAAGCGCCAGCCGAGCCGCGTACTCCCGCATCGCATCCTGCGCCGCGCCGTCGCGCTCGAACAGCAGCCGCTCCAGCTCCGCAGGCGACAGGCCCGGCCGGCCCAAGCGACGCGCCGCGCCGTGCATCAGAGCGGAGCCGGACAGATACGTCTCCGCGCAGCCGCGGCGGCCGCAGTTGCAGGGCCGCCCGCCCGGCACGAGCACGGCGTGGCCCCATTCGCCGCCGCTCCAACCGGCGCCGCGGACAATCCGGCCGCCGACGAGATTGGCGCCGCCGACGCCGGTGCCGAGCGTCAGCAGGACGGCGTCGCTCAGGCCGCGCGCGGCCCCGAGCCGCGCCTCGCCGAGCAGCGCGGCGTTGGCGTCGTTGTCGGCGCAGGCCGGCAAGCCGAAGCTGCGCTCGGCCCAATCGGCCAGGCGCAGCCCGGTCCAGCCGGGCAGATTGGCGGTCGCGTACACGACCGCGCCGCGCTCCGCGTCGATGCGCCCGGCGCTGGCGATGCCGAGCGCGGCCGCGTCCGGGCAGCGCTCCAGCAGCTCGAGGACGAGCGCCTCCGCGGTCCGCAGCACCGCCTCCCGGCCGCGCGCCGCCTCGGTCGGGAGAGAAGCCTGCGCGAGCAGCCGCCCGCTCGGCGAGAGCACGGCTCCCTTGATGCCGGTGCCGCCGATGTCGATGCCGAGGACCGGCTTGTCTCGGGCGACGCCGGGTTGGCGGCCGTCCGCCGGGCCTTCCCGGACGACGCCGGCTCTGCGGCGTTCGTCCACGGGTCCGTCCACGGCGATGCCGATTCTGCGGCGTTCGTCCACGGCGCTGCCGGCTCTGCGGCGGCCGTCCGCCGGGCCCTCGCCGGCGATGCCGATTCTGCGGCGTTCGTCCGCCGAGCCTTCCCTGGCGACGCCGGTTTCACGGCGGCCTTCCGCCGAGCCTTCCCTGGCGATGCCGCCGCCAGCAGGGCCGACAGCTTCTTTTTCCCGGCTCATGCCCGCTCCCCCCTCCCGTCTCAATAGATCCGCTCGATGACCGCCTTGGCCATGCGCTCGCGCATCTCGCGAGTGCGTGGCAGGTCGTGACGGGCCAGACCCTCGCAGATGAGGTCGATGACGAGCAGCTGCGACATCTTGGCGCCGATGGACCCGCCCTCGAGCGGGGACTCCTTGCCTGCGGTCAGCAGCACGAGATCGGCCTCCGCCGTGATCGGCGACTTGGCATAGTTCGTGATCGCGATGATGTACGCGCCTTGCTGGCGCGCCTTGGACAGCAGGTCGACCGTGTCGAGCGTGCTGCCGCTCAGGCTGATGCCGACGGCGACGTCGCCCGGCCCCATCGTCACCGCCATCATCGCCTGGATATGGGCGTCGGTCGCCGCTTCGGCCCGGAGGCCGATGCGGAGCAGGCGGTTTTTGGCGTCGAGCGCCGTCAGCCCGGACGTGCCGACGCCGAACAGCTGCACGTACCCCGCCTCATGGATGCGCCGCACCGCCTCTTCCAGCTTGGTCCGGTCGAGCAGGTTCATCGTGTCGGCGAGAATCGAAGCCAGCTCGCGGTGAACGAGCGACGGGTAGTCGCCGTCCTCCTCGCCCGCCTCGGGCGAGCCTTCCCCCCGCTGGCGGCGCGTGCTGTAGTCCTGGGCCAGCGCCAGCTTGAAGTCCTGGTATCCTTTGAACCCGATCGCCCGGCAGAAGCGCATCACCGTCGTCTCGCCCACGCCCGACAGATCCGCCAGCTCCGTGACGGAGCGGTACATGATCGACTCCGGAGCGCCGAGCACGTAGTCGGCGACCTTCTGCTCGGACTTCGTGAGCGACGGATAGTACGAGCTGACTTTCAACTTCAGATCCATCGAATCGCTCCCTTCCCCCCCGCCGCTGCCGCGGCAAAACGTTCCGTAATGAGCTGCGGCCGCGTAATCGCCGAACCGACGACGACCGCATGCGCCCCTCTCGCCAGCAGCGCCGGAATCTGCGACGGCTCGGTGACCCGGCCTTCGGCGAACACCGGCACGTCCAGCCGCTGCGCCGCGCGCTCGACGAGCGCATAGTCGGGGCCGGTGCGGCTGACCGAGTACGGCGTGTAGCCCGACAGCGTCGTGGACACGCAGTCCGCTCCGATCCGCTGCGCCTCGATCGCCTCCTCCAGCGTGCTCACATCGGCCATCGCCAGCGCTCCGCTGCCGTGCATCCGCCGGACGAGCTCCGCCGCAGAGCAGCCGCCCGGCCGCGCGCGCAGCGTCGCGTCAAAGGCGATCATGTCCGCTCCGGCGTCCAGCAGCTCCTCCACCTCCCGCAAAGTCGGCGTGATGTAGACCGGGCTGCCCGGATAGTCCCGCTTGACGATGCCGATGACCGGCAGCCCCGTCGCCTCCTTGATGCTGCGCACGTCCGCCGCTCCGTTGGCCCGGATCGCCGCCGCCCCGCCCTGCTTCGCGGCGAGCGCCATGCGCGCCATGATGTCCGCTCCGTGGAGCGGCTCCTCCGGCAGCGCCTGGCAGGAGACGATCAGTCCCCCTCTCACTTGCTCCCATAGGGTCGCCATGTCTTCACTCCCTGTCTTCGCTGATCGTCGGCGTTCCCGCCTCGCCTGCCGTCGCCTCCACCCGCAGTCCGACCTCGAACATGCGGCTCCACGGCAGGCGGCAGTCCTCGATGCGGATGCGAAGCGGCCCGTCCTTGAACCCCTCCCGTTCCAGAAAAAGCTCCAGCGCCTCCCGCACGAGCCGCGCCGCTTCGCCGCGCTCGCCGTCGACGTTGAAATAGTCCATGCCCCGCTCCCGGATGGCGCCGTCCGCCAGCGGCCGGCGGACGGCGGCGCAGTAGCCGTAGTCCTCGGCGATGCGCAGCCCGAGGAAGTCGAGCTGCGCCGGCGTGCGGCCGCAGCGCGCATGCAGCAGCAGCTGCGCGATCGCCGTGCCGAGCGTATTGCCGCTCGTGTTCCAGCCGGCGATGCCGGCCAGCTCGGGGAGCAGGCCCCTGGCCTGGAGCAGCCTCAGCAGCTGCAGGTCGCCGCCGTTCGCATAAGCGACGTCGGCGAGCGCCGCGGGCTTGCCGAGCGTGCGGACCGCATGCTCGGCGTATTCCGCCAGCTCCTGCACGCTGCGCTGCACGTCGTAGGCGGCATTGGGCCGCAGCTGGTCGTTCGACTCCGCCATCGGGCCGCCTGGCGAATTGACGAGCAGCACGAGCTGCGCGTCGGCCGCGCTCTCGGCGAGCAGCGCTCCTGCCGCCAGCAGCTGCGCCTTGACGCTTTCGCCGAGCGGACGGTCCTCGTAGAGCGGCACGACTTGCGGCCCGAGCGTGCTGGCGTAGCGGGCGTAGACGAGCGGGCGCGATTGGTTGGTCCGCTCGACCGCGAGCCGGGCGAGCAGCGTGCAGCCGGCCTCGTCCGCGCCGGGATACATGAGCGTGCGCGTCTCGGCGCCGAGCTCGCGGATGCGCTGGCGGACGGCCTGCTGGTCGAGCGCGGTCCAGCCGTACGGCGCCGCGTCGTCCTGCGGCAGCGCGAGGAAGTCGATCGTGCCGTCGGCCGCCAGCTCGAGCGAGGCGCGATTGGCGGAGGCGTTGACGGCCCGTCTTTCTAAGTAATCGTCGCGCACGTCCTCCGGCAGCCGCATGCGGATGCGGCTCAGCTCATGCTGCTCCTCGGCGATGGCGAGGCCGAGCTGCTCGCGGTGGCCGAGGTAGCCGAGCCGGAACAGCTCCCGCCCCCAGTCGGCGTAATAGTCCGGCTCCTCGTCGCTGCTCGAATATTGCGGACAGCGCATGATGAGGTGGAACGCGTACAGCCGGATGTCCGGCCTGCGCTCGCGGATGCGGCGCAGCCGCTCGAGCGGACGCGCCGCCTCATGCTCGCCGAGCCGATGCAGCCGCGACGGGACGATGCCGCCGTACAGCAGCGTGTCGATCGACACGATCGCCGCCTCGGCGTCCTCGGCCTCGCGCTCCAGCCAGTCGCCGAGCTCGGCGATGCGGCCGAGGCGCTTCTTGCGCCCCATCCACTCAAGCGGCGGCCGGACCAGCTCGAGCTCAGTGTCCCTGGCGAGCAGCCAGGGAAAGTCATAGTTGCAGGGCCGCTCGTCCAGCGGCAGATACACCACCTTGCCCCGCTTCGGATTGTCCATGCTCCTCCTTGCCTCCTTTCGTCGCTTGGCGGCCGGGCGGCGGTCGAAGCCGCTCCGGGACCGGAGCCTCCGGTTCGACTGGCCGCTGTCGCCGCTCCGGGGACGGAACCTCGGGTTCGACTGGCCGCTGGCGCCGCTCCTGGGACGGAACCTCTGGTTCGCCCTTTCCGCTGACGCCGCTCCGGGGACGGAACCTCTGGTTCGACTGGCCTCTGACGCCGCTCCGGGACCGGAGCCTCCGGTTCGACTGGCCGCTGGCGCCGCTCCGGGGACGGAACCTCGGGTTCGACTGGCCTCTGACGCCGCTCCGCGGACGGAACCTCTTTCCGATTCCGCTGAAGCCCAGATTCCTCTGATCTCCCCTTCCGAAACGGAAGGAATCCGGCCTTCAAGGGAACCGCTGCCGCTTCTCCAAGAGGTTTCCGTCCCCTCCGCTCCTGCTCTCGAATCACCATCTGAACGCGCACCTCGAACCCCGAGTAACTCAAGGTTTGTTCACCTGCAACCAGTTTTTTTCGGGTTGCATCTCACCGACCGCGCTTCTGGATACCTGTAGCCGGACTTTTTCGGGTTGCATCACCCGGACCGCGCTTCCGGACACCTGTAACCGGACTTTTTCGGGCTATACCTCTCGAATCGCTTTTCTGGACACCTGTAACCGGACTTTTTCGGGCTACACCTCTCGAATCGCTTTTCTGGACACCTGTAACCGGACTTTTTCGGGTTATTGCCTGCAGGGCGCTCTCCTCGAACCCCAGTAACTCGATTTTTTCGAGCTATTGCTCGCCGGACGCCTACCTCGAACCCTAGTAACCCGATTGGCCTCGTGGATCGCACCCGAGTTACTCGGTTTTTCCGCGTTACTCCGACCGTTGGCGCCTTCTCGCACCCGAGTTACTCGGTTTTTCCGCGTTACTCCGACCGTTGGGGCCTTCTCGCACCCGAGTTACTCGGTTTTACCGCGCAACTCCGACCATTTGGGCCTTCTTGCCCCCGAGTTACTCGGTTTTTCCGCGCATCTCTGCCCGTTTGGGCCTTCTCATACCCGAGTTACTCGGTTTTTCCGCGCAACTCCGACCGTCCGAGCCTTCTTGCCCCCGAGTTACTCGGTTTTTCCGCGTTACTCCGACCGTTGGGGCCTTCTCGTACCCGAGTTACTCGGTTTTTCCGCGTAACACCGATCTTCGTGCGTGTTGCTTTAAGGTTGTGCCCGTATCTTCTTCAGCGAGTAGAAGGTCTGCGTCGTTAACGTTCAGCAGAGCGAACAGTTAACGCGAGCTCGACGCAGCAACTTCTATTAAATATAGAAGCCTGGAGCTTCGCCAGAGCGGGCGCAGCCGGCGGTTGGCAAAAGCCTTTCGGCTGCGACTGCGGCCGGGCTCGCCCCGCTTGCTGCGTTCCCGCCAGAGCGGAGCGCCTCCGTTGTCCTGTAGAAGCGGCAGCGGTCGCATTTGTCGGCGGATTCCCTCCTCGTCAGAGGCAGGGAAATCAAGGAATCCGACGACAAGAGCGGATCGGAAGGACAATGGAGAGCGCGCAGCGGGTTTGGCGGACTCCAGCACGGTTCAGCGCGCGTAGCAGGTTTGGCGGATTCCAGCACGATTCAGCGCGCAGCGGGGTTGGCGGACTCCAGCACGGTTCGGCGCGCACAGCGAGCTCGGCAAGCTTCCCGCACGGCTCGCCAGAAACCGGCTTCGGCTCCGCGAGCCTCCACCACGGCTCACCCAGCAAAGGCTTCGGCTCAGCGGACTCCAACTCATTCGTCGCGAACCCCGCCGAAAGCTACCCTTTCACCGCCCCGGAAATGCCCTCCATGTAATAGCGCTGCGTAAACAGGAACACCACGATGATCGGCAGCACCGACAGGATCGTGCCCGCGGCGATCCAGCCGAAGTTGTACGCGAACTGGCCGTTCAGGTAGGTCAGCGCCGACGCGAGCGGATACTGGGCCGGGTCGTCCAGCACGACGATCGGCCAGAGGAAGCTGTTCCAGTACGACATGAACTCCAGCAGCGCGATCACCGCGATGCCCGGCTTGACCATCGGGACCATCAGCCGCCACCAGATGCGCAGCTCCGACGCGCCGTCGACCTTGCCGGAGTCGCGGATGTCGTCGGGCACGCCGAGGAACGTCTGCCGCATGAGGAAGATGTTGAACACCGATACCGCCGAAGGAAGCACGACGCCGAAAAACGAGCCGAGCAGCCCGAACCAGGTGATCGTCAGATAATGCACGACAAGCGCCGTCGCAGAAGGGATGATCATCGTCGCGACGAGCACGCCGAACACGAGCGAGCGTCCCTTGAAGCGCATCTTGGCGAGCGGATACGCCGTCGACAGCGAGAGCAGGATGTTCAGCACGAGGCCGAGGCCGGTGATGATGAGCGTGTTGCCGATGTACTTGGGAAAGTCGATGAAGCTCCACACCTGCGTATAGTTGTCGAGCTTGATGAACGTCGGGAAGATCGCCGGGGGAAACTTGAACACGTTGGTGCCCGGCATGAGCGAGACGCTGAGCAGCCACAGGAACGGCCCCATCATGAACAGCGCGAGCGCCAGCAGCAGCGCGTAGCCGACCAGCAGCCCCGGGATGCGGCGGACGAGCCGCCAGCCCCGGCTTCGGCCTGAGCCCGCCGGCTCCGTGCCGCGGCGGCCCGGACCGGCGCCTGCCGTCAGGCCGCCGCGAAGCGGATCCGCTCCTGGCGTGCCGCCCGGAGCGTCCGCCTTGCTTCCCGCTACCGCCGGGCCGCCGCCTTCAGATAAGTTCATCATCCGTAAGGATTCACCCCTCCCTGCCGGTTGAACCGGAACACGATGACGCTCAGCACGCCGACGATGACGCTGACGATGAGGCCGAGCGCGGAGGCGTAGCCGAAGTTCAGCTGCTCCAGGCCCTGCTCGTAGATGTACAGGCTGCTCGTCAGCGTCGACGTGCCGGGGCCGCCCTGCGTCAGCACGAACATCTCGTCGAAGACGCGGATCGCGCCCATGAGCGAGATGAGGCTGCAGAAGAAGATGTACGGCCGCAGCAGCGGGATCGTGATCAGGCGGACGCGCTGCGCGCGCGAAGCCCCGTCGACGATCGCCGCCTCGTAGAGGTCGGCCGGGATCGACTGCAGGCCGGCGAGATACAGCATCATGTAGTAGCCGAGCCCTTTCCACAAGGTGATGAACATGAGCACGTACAGCGCCGTCGAGCTGGTCGACAGCCAGCCGATCTTCTGGTCGGTGATGCCGAGGGTGATGAGGATGTAGTTGACGACGCCGTTCTGGCTGAGCAGCCAGTTCCACATGAGGGCGACGGCGACCATCGACGTCACGACCGGGATGTAGTAGGCCGCCCGGAACGCCTGGATGCCCGGGATGCGGCTGTTGACGAGGATCGCGATCAGGATGGACAGGATCTGCAGCACCGGCACGACGATGATGTAGAGCACGGAGTTCCAGAGCGAGACGAGGAAGCTGTCGTCGGCGAACGCCCGGCGGAAGTTGTCCAGTCCGATGAACTTCGTCTCCCCCAGCACCGAGTAGTCGGTCAGGGCGAGCGGGATGCTGTACACGATCGGGAAAAGCACGAACACGCCGATGACGAGAAGGCCCGGAGCCATGAAGCTCCAGGCCGGCAGCGCGTCGGAAGCAAGCGTTCTTCTGCGCATCGGAATCTCACCGTCCTTGACGTTATTTCGGAGCGATCGCCTCGTTCACCTTGGCGGCGGCAGCCTCGACGCCCGCCTTGACGTCGCCGCCGTTCAGGATGATCTCCTGCAGCTGGCGGGCGATCGCCGAGTTGATGTCGCCGGCGGCCGGGATGCCGAGGTAGTACTCCTGCGCCTTGTCGAGGCTTTTCACCGACGCGATCTTCGCCTGCGACTCGAGCGTATTGTCGGATTCCGTGAAGAACGGATCCTCGATCGACGCCTTGGTCGACGGCAGCGTGTTCGCGAACTTGGCGAAGGCCGTCTGGTTGGCCGCGTTGGTGACGAAGACGGCGAAGTCGGCGGCGGCCTGCGGGTTCTTGGCGTTTTTCGGCACGACGAGGTTCATCGAGTTGGAATAGATCAGGTCGGCCTTGCCGGTCGGCAGCGGCACGGCGATCGTCTTGGCGTACACGTCGGGCGCCGCCGACTTGAGCTTGTTGATGAATGTCGGTCCCGACAGCTCGAAGGCGACCTGCTCGCTGGAGTAGTATTCGACCTGCTTCTGGAAGTTGGCGTCGTCCTTGACGATGACGCCCTCGTCGACGAGCTTTTTCAGCTGCTCGACGACCGCGATGCCGGCGTCCGTGTTGAACGCGGCGCTCTTGCGCTCGTCATCGAGGATCGGCACGCCGTCGCTCGGCAGCAGGTTCGCCCCGAACTGCGTCGCGTAGCCGGCGGCGCCGGTCTTTTCCTTGACCTGGCGCGACCACTCGTACAGCTCCTCCTTCGTCTTCGGCGGGTTGGCCGGATCGAGCCCGGCCTTTTCGACGAGCTCCTTGTTCATGTAGAGCACCTGGGTGCCGGTATACCAGGGCAGCGCGTACGGCTTGCCGTCGAACACGGTGGAATCGAAGATGCCGGGGAAAAAGCTGCTCTTCGTCTCGTCCGAGATGAGTGCGCCGAGATCGGCCAGCGCCCCCTTCGTCGCGAGCTGGCTCGCGAACTCGGTGTTGAGGTTGACGACATCCGGCGCGTTTTTGCCGCCGGCCGTGGCAAGCAGCTTGGTCGTGATCGCGTCGTACGGATAGTCCTTCCAATCGACCGTCACGCCGGGATGGGCTTTTTGATACTCGTCGATGAGTCCGTTGATGTAGTCGTTGAACGTCGGCTGAAGCGAGATCGTCCAGAACTCCAGCTTCGCTTCCTGCACGGAAGGAGCGGGGCTGGCGCTGTCGCCGGGACTGGCGCCCGGGCTGGCCGTCGGCGCGGAGCCGGGGCCGTTCGAGCCGCCGTTGCCGCAGGCGGCTGCCAGCAGCATCAGCGCCGCGAGCGCGCCGGTCGAGGCGAGACGGATCGGATGGAGCGGACGGGAGCTTCGGGAGGCGCGAAGGACGGCTGTCGGCGGAATCGTGGAGCGATGGGCGGTTGAAGCGCTCGAATTACTGCGGTTCGTCGGGTCGGAGGAAGCAGGGGCCAAGCCGGATGTTGCGGAGCTGCGGAACGGTTTCACCATGTCATGAGCCACCCTCTCTTGATTTCTTGAGACTTGTTTGGACAAGTTCTGCAGAAGCCACGGAGCGAATCGATGATGCCGGCCAATCCATGCGGTCGCAAAGGAAGGATGAGGCTATGGAGATTTCGTTAAGTCACCGCTAGTATAACAGCGGTTTCCAGCATTGGGAAGTATTTTTCTCCATATTATTTTTATTTTCTGGAGAATATTTTCGGAATTGGGCATGAAAAAGGCGCCAATCGCGGCGCCATGGACGACCCGGCCGTTCAAGCGGAAGCTGTTCACGGCATGATGGAGATCAGCAGGCTGACGACGTACAGCCCGAGCCCCCACCAGGCGGCGGCATGCTTCTGGTCCTCGTTGAGCTTGGACTTCGGACGAAGCAGGAAATAGAACAGCAGGAAGCCGAGCGGAATCGGAAGAAAGATCAGCCGCAGGCCGAGGGTCGCCAGAAACAGATAGCCGAACAGCTTGAGGAAGAGGAAGTTCTCGTCCTCCTGGCGGCCGTTCAGCAGCACGAGCGCGATGATGACCGGCACGGCGGTAGATCAGCAGGAACAGCATGGTCATGAACCTCCAAGCGTCAAGAGTCGGCTCCTGAAGCAGAGCCGCGGCAGCAAATAAAAGAGCAGGCAGCCGGACCGGACGGGGACAAGTCAGCCCGGCTGGACGTCCTGCGTCGGAATGACATGCCAGACGAACTTGTCCTCCTTGCCCTGCTCGGAATCCGTCTTGCCGCGCGCCTGCAGGATGTAGCCGTGAACCGGCTCCTCGCCGGCCGGCTTGATGCCGTCCGCCTGCAGCAGGCGCCGGATCGGAGAAGGCTCGACCGGCCCCGCCGGGCCGTTGAACAAGAGGAGCTCGAGCTCACGCAGCTTGGCCGGGCCGCTCGCCGCCTCCATCGTCATCCTCTCCAGATTGTCCGGCGACAAAAGCTGCAGGAATCGCTCCGGATCGATCCGGTACACGCCGGAGGAGCCGCTGGCGAACGAAAACGCGGCTTCTTCGTTCAGAGAACCGAGCCTCGTCCGCTCGACGATGGCTTGGCCGCTCTCCGGCTCATAGCGCACCTCGATCGTATAGTCTCCCTTGCTGTCGCGGGCCGTGACTTGGTACTGCAGGCTGCGGATACGGCCGTCCGGCTCCTGCACGAGCTGGAACCGGTCGAGCCGCTCGTCCGTCGACTCGCCGCCTCCCGCGATGCGCCGCCAGTCGCCGGCCAGATCGAGCCGCTCCGCCTGTCCGGACTGGACGGCGAAGCTGCGCTCCCGCTCGAACAGGCGCTGATCGAGCGACGGAATGGCGATTCCGGCGGCGAAAATCGCCAGCCCGGCGATCGCCGCGCCTCTTTTGGCCCGGACGTTAGGCTTGGCCCGAGCAAGGAGCATCAGGCAGATCAAAAAGCCGAGCGGGAACGAGAACTCAGGGAAGCGGAAGGAGAACGCCCCGAGCGCCGCATAGCCGATGAGCTTCCACCCTCGGTGCGGCTCGTCGGGGCTGCTCTTCCGGTACAGCCAGACGAGCCCCGCCGCTGCCAGCAGCGTCGGAACCCATTCCACCCAAGCTGGAACCAACAATCCCACTCCTTTCTACTTTTTCCATCATAGAGAAAAAGCCGGAGGACGGGAAGAAGGAATCTGCTTCCATACCGGACTCATCGGGCCTCGGACGTCAGAAGATCAGTCCGACCACCAGCCGAATGAGAAGCACGCCGAGGCCCCAGAACGCCGCGCTTTCCTTGACGGCCCGGTTGGATCGCATCTTGCCGTGAAGCAGCAGCCAGTAGAGGATGAATCCGAGCGGCACCGGCAGCACGGAGAGGAACAGCACGAAGCCTCCGAGCAGGTAGCAGCCGATCAGCTTGAGGAAGAGCCATTCCTCCTCGCGCTCCCGCTGGGCATACAAGGAAGCCAGAATGACGATCGCCACCAGCAGCCAGAACAGCATAAGCACCGAACCGAGCATGAGCCTCGCCTCCTCGGGTGGAGTTGCCTGAGACGCCTTCCTCCAGCTTATGGCCGGTGAAGCGCTCCCATGTCGCCGCGGACAAAAAGGACGGGCCGAGGCCCGTCCAGGGGGAGGGCCGGAGGGCGGAACGGGACGGCGGAACGGGACGGCGGGGCGGGACGGCGGAGCGGAAAGGCGGAGCGGGCGAGCCGGAGGTTCTGGGCCCAAGGGGCGAGTCGGAGGGGCGAGCGGGAGGCTGGGCGCGCGAGGAGCGGAATTCGGCGGAGCGGGCGAGCCGGAGGTTCAGGGCGCAAGGGGTGAGGCGGAGAGGCGAGCGGGAGGCCGGGCGCGCGAGGAGCGGAATCGGCGAGGACGGGCGAACGCCAGATGGCCGAAAAATCCGGTGAAGGCCGGCATCCGCCTGCCGCGGACGCAGCGGCCGATGCTTGGAATCACGCGCTCGCCTGTCGTGGCCGGCCGCTTTAGAACAAGTAGTATGCGGGCGCGGAGCAGCCCTCGAACAGCTCCGGATCGCGGCAGCCGTACACGACGACCGCAGCGGTTGTCTCGTACGGCTCCGCTACGTTCGGCAGCGGCTCTACCTCGCCGTCGTGGCCGATCCGGAAGGCGGGCTGGAAGCCCTTCGGATCCAATGACGCCGTACCGTTGGCGAACCACATCGTCGGCACCTCCAGCCGCAGCCGGTCCGCATCCGCCCTCTCCGGCGCGGGAGCAAGCTCGGCCAGAACTTCCGGCCGCAGGCGCTCCAGCACCAGTTCGGCGCTTAACCCATCGGGAGGCGAGCCTCCGCCATCTCGGCCGAGCCGCTGCACGACCGCATGGCCTTTCTCCGGCGCGTACTCGACCTGGTAGCGATACGAGCCGTTCCCGCTCCAGACGTTGACCGCATAGTTCAACTGGATCACCGCCCCGCTCCGGTCATAGACGAACTCGAAGCGCTCCAGCCGATCCTCGGAGCTCGCGGCGTCTTCTCCCTTGAACCGCTCCCAATCATCCTGCAGGGACAGCTGCGAGATCTGGGCCGCCTCCACCGGATAGCTGCGCTCGCGTTCGAGCCAGCCCTGCTCGGCTGCCGGCAAGGCAAGCGTCAGGAAAAACAGCAGCAAGCCCGCGAACGCGGCGCTGTGCTTGGCGGCGCGGTTCGGCTTGGGCTTCGCCTGGAGCAGCAGCAGGAACAGCGCATAGCCGAGCGGCAGCGGGAAGCCGTTCAGACGCAGCATGAAGGCGCCGAGCAGCAGATAGCCGAGCAGCTTCCAGAGCAGATGGCGCTCCTGCTCCTTGCGGCGGCTATAGATGAAGGCCAGCGCCAGCACAGCCAGCACGGGCAAGGGCCAGAGCCAGGGGGATATCGTCATGGGCGCCTCTCCTTTCACAATCCAGATATCGATATGAACATCGGTTAGACGCGCCATGGGACCGATTCGTTGCGGGGCAGTCCGATGCGCATGCTTGCTTCGAGGCTTACGACGCCTGAGCTCGTTAGACAGCAGAAAACCGCCTGTTGGCGAAGCTAACGACGCGTGAGACGCTTAACCGCTGAAAAACGGCTGAAATTCCTCGTTTTCAGAGGAATTTGGCTTTCTTAGCGTCTGGCGCGTCGTTAGATTCCGGGGAGACGTGAAAAAGAGGCTCTAGCGAGCTGATTCGTCGTTAGATCCTGCAGCATGGGGCAGCTGCGCCGTCATGCACGCTGCCGGCGCCATGCCTGGCTCGTGCTCATGCGCGTTCCCTCCATTCGGCGCCGTCCTCTCCTTCCTTACCCGATCCGGGCGGATGATACCGTGAATTCCGTCACACGCATGCCCGCCGGAGGCGAAAAAAACCGGCAGCCCCGCTGCCGGTCCATCGTTACTTGCCGTCCCGGATCGGCCTGATCCGGGCTCCGCCCTCGCCGATCGCGAGCTCGAACACATCGGGATTACGCATCGCGCGCCACCCGTCATAGCCGAACGACGGGTCGAACGCCCCGACGAGCAGCGCCAGCAGGTTGCCGTGCGATACCGCCGCCCCGGCCTTGCCAGCGCCCACGCTCCGCTCCAGCTCCGCGATCGCGGCCTGGCCTCGCTCCAGCGCCTCGCGCCCGCTTTCGCCGCCCTCCAGCCGCAGCTCCGGATCGAGGAAGGAGGCGCGCAGCCGCTCCTCCCAATCCGGCAGCGGCGCGGCGGACAGCACGCGCTCGGCCAGCCGCGCGTCCTCCTCGACCGGCAGTCCCGCCGCCGCCGCGAACGGCGCGATCGTATCCAGCGCCCGCAAGTACGGGCTCGAGACGATGCGCTCGATGCCGCGGCCGGCGAGAAACTCCGCCAGGCGCTCCGCCTGGACCGCTCCCTCCGCCGTCAGCTCGGCCTGCGGTTCCTGGCCGGACGCGCGGGCGTGGCGGATCAGGTAGATCGTCTTGTCCTCGGCCGGGCTCATCCGAACGGGTAGTCGACGACGACGACCTGCTCCACGAGCCCGTCCAGCCGCGCGACGAACGCCTGATGCGCCGGATGCGGACCGTAGTCGCGCAACGCCTCCCGATCCGTGAACGTGACGCGCAGGCCGAGCGTGAAGCCGTGGATGTTGTCCGTCTCCTCCGTCTCATTGAAGCCGCAGGTCAGCTCGATGATGCCCGGCACCTGCCCCCGCAGCCCGCGCAGCAGCGCGAGCAGCTCCTCCTGCTCGGCCGCCTCCAGCGGCCGGTTGAATTTGAACGATACGAGATGCTCCATCATGGGCTTCTCCTCCTTTTTCATCTAGCTCCCGCCGCCCGTGCCGCTCAGCCGCAGCAGGAACGGCGAGGCTTCCTCCCCGCACTCCGCCAGCGAATAGACCGTGTCCTCGCCGGCCTCCCCTTCCTCCAGCCGCTTGCAGAAGTAGATCCGGGGATGCTCCTTGGCGGCATAGCCGTCGAAGCGGTCGTCTCTCCGGTAGCGGATCGTGCCGTCTTCAAGCGACAGGTTCTCGAAGATCGGAGCCCCCTCGATCGTATACGACGTGATCTGGACGGCCGCCTCCTCGCCCCGCCCGACCTTCTCGGCGAACGCCTGCCAGACGTCCGCGTTGAACTGCCCTCGGAGGCCGAAAACGACGTCGCCGTTCTTGACAGCTTGCTCGGACGTGTAGCCCTTGCTCAAGACAAGCTCCGCCAGCTGCTTCGCCGCCGCCGCAGAGATCGTGTACCCGGTATGGGTATTTGCGACCTCCATCGCCATGCCCTTCATCCCTTCCGTCCGGGGACCGCCGAGCGGAAGCCACAGATGATACGCCTTCCTCGCGCCGCTCTCGCTCTGCAGCACGAGGTCGAGGTCGGGCTCGGCCACGTCCAGGATGCCCTCGATCCGCTCGCTGGAGCGGATCGCTTCCTCGAAAGGCTCGATCTCCGCGCTCTCCTCGAACAGCGCGAGCGGAGCCGGGTTGACCTCGCCGAAGCCGAGCGAACGGCTGACGACGGCCGCCCGTCCTTGCTCGGGCAGCGCTCCGGCTTCTGCCTGCGACTCAGCCGGAGCGGGGCTCCCGGACGAGGCCTGAGCTCCGCTGCCGGACGGCAGCTCCGGCCCGGACGAGCAGCCGCCCGCCAGCAGGCCGGCGAGCAGCAGCGCGACCAGCGCTTTCGGGTGCAGCATTCGTTTCATGACTTTCCCTCCTCTTCCTTCCTACGGACGCGCTGCATGGAGAAAAGGTTCCCGTCTCGCAAAGAGAGGCGCGTCGGCCATGCGGCAGACACGCCTCGGACGCGCCTCGGGCGCGGGCTGGAGCGCGGCCGCCGCGGTGCCGGGCGGAGCCTTGAAGCCGGCCGGCCGGGGCGCTAGCGCTGTCCCGTATCGCTTTTCACCTCGAGCAGATAGCGGCGCACGCGGCGCTCCTCCTCCTCGTCATACGCCAGGCCCAGCCGGGCGGCGACATCGCGCGCCGACGAGCCGAACAGCTCGGCCATGCGCAGCAGCGCCGTCCAGACCGACTCGCGGTCCGCGGACGGGTAGGTCGCGAGCAGCGCCTGCCACGATTCGGCCGGCAGCCAGCGGTCCAGGTACTTGCCGCTTTTGCCCGTGCTGACGGCGAAGCCGTGCCGAGCTCCAGCCTGCCAGTCCAGCATCTGCAGCAGCATCGCCCGCACCGGGCCGTTCAGATGGTCGAGCGCGTACAGCGGCTCGTCGCGCCACAGCCCCTTGGCGACGTAGGTCGACACCCACCAGAACTCGTTGGCGCAGTCGGCGAACTCGCTTCCGCGCGGCGGCCGGACATGGAAGTCCGCGTCGCTCGGCTCCGGCAGCTCCGGCAGCCTGCCGTCCTTGTCGAGCAGGATGCGGGTCAGCCGGTCCTCGGCCAAGTATGCGTCCGTCTGCTCCAGCGGGATGAGCCGCAGGTCGATCCGGTTGCCGTCCGCGAGCTGCATCAGATAGGCGAAGCGCCCGCCGCCGTCCAGGGGGATCAGCCCCATGCGCTCCGGCATCTGCAGGATGACGCGCTCGCCGTACACGTCGATCCAGCTGTCGTCGGCGAGGTATGCGTCCAGCTCCGTCACGAGGTAGACGACGTCGAAGTCCTGGAGCTTGTCTCGCGGCGCCAGCGGGTTGACGCGCGAGCCGTTCAGGCAGACGGCGCGGACGCGCTCGTCCGCCCGGGCGACGCCGAGGATGAGCGCCATCATCTCGTCCTCGGAACGGCGCGGCGGGCGAGCGGAGCCTTCTCCGGACTCGCTTTCCAGCTTCCGCGCCTCGGCATCTTCAGCCGCCATCCTTTCCGCCGCCTCCGCCCATGCCTCCGCCTCCTGCACGAGCCGCTGCACGAACGGCTGCTTGGCCTCCTGGTATGCATGCGTATCGTCCGGGAACCGCTCCGCCAGCTCGCGCTTATGCTCGCCGTACGCTCGCGCGCGCTCCGGATGCGCCTCCAGATAGTCGCGGAACCGCAGGTGGACGCCGATCTGCGGCGCTCCCGCCTCGAACGCATGCAGATGCGCGGTTCGCCGGTCGCCTCCCTGAGCATAAAAGCGACGTCCGGGAATTCCGTTCTCTCCCTTCGCCTCGTACCCGAGCTGCGCAAAGGCGTCCTCCAGCGCGTCCAGCGCCTGCACGCTGCGCACGACGGCGAGCAGGTCGACGACCGGCTTGGCCCAGCCGATCGCCTCGACCGACGTGCTGCCGATGTGATGAAGCTCCAGCAGCTCGCCGCCAAGCATCGCCTCGAGCCAAGCCATCTCCGTCTCCGCCCGCTCCCGCCATTGCGGCGTCCACGGACGGACATCGGTCTTCCGCATTCCAGCTCCCCCTTTTAACTTACTATAGTTGAGAAACATTATATTTTATAGTATTATGAAGCCATGAAGCATCCAGATTGGAGATGAACGATATGGCATCGATGGAAATCGGCATCAGCACGTTCCTAGAGGCGGCGCCGCATCCGGGGACGGGCCAGCCGAAAAATCACGCCGAGCGGCTGCGCGAGGCGGTCGAGGAGATCGTGCTCGCCGATCAGGTCGGGCTCGACGTCTACGGCATCGGCGAGCATCACCGCCCGGACTACGCCGGCTCCGCGCCGGCGGTCATTTTGGCGGCCGCGGCCGCGCAGACCAAGCATATCCGCCTGACGAGCGCCGTGACGGTGCTGTCGTCCGACGATCCCGTGCGCGTGTACCAGCAGTTCGCGACGCTCGACGGCATCTCGAACGGACGCGCCGAGATCATGGCGGGACGGGGCTCGTTCATCGAGTCGTTCCCTTTGTTCGGCTATAGCCTCGACGATTACAACGAGCTGTTCGACGAGAAGCTCGAGCTGCTGCTCGACATCGCCAAGTCGGAAAAGGTAAGCTGGCGCGGCGGCCTGCGCCCGGCGATCGAGGACCGCGGCGTCTATCCGCGCGCGGTGCAGGATCCGCTGCCGGTCTGGATCGCCACCGGCGGCAACTCTCAGTCGACGATCCGCGCCGGCCTGCTCGGCCTGCCTGTCGCCTATGCGATCATCGGCGGCATGCCGGAGAGCTTCGCGCCGCTCGTCGACCTGTACAAGCGCGCCGCCGCCCAAGCCGGACATGACGTGTCCAAGCTGCAGATCGCGACGCACTCCCACGGCTTCCTCGCCGACACGAAGCAGGCTGCGGCCGACCTGCTGTATGAGCCGTACCGCGCGCAGATGAACAAGATCGGCGCCGAGCGCGGCTGGCAGGCGAGCTTCGACCGCCGGGCGTTCGACGCCGCCTGCGATCCGCGCGGCGCGCTGTACGTCGGCGATCCGGAGTACGTCGCGGAAAAGATCCTGCTGCTTCACAAGAACCTCGGCGTGACGCGCTTCTTCCATCATGTCGACGTCAGCGCCGTGCCGCATCGCGACGTGCTGCGCTCGATCGAGCTGCTCGGTACGAAGGTCGCCCCGATCGTGCGGCGCGAGCTGGCCAAGCTCGGCTGAGCAGCGTCCTCCGGCGGTCTGCCAAGGCCCTCGTCCCTGATCGGGACGGGGGCCTTGGTCGTTGTTTCGCCCGAAACCGGCTGCGCTAGCCGAGCCGGCGCGCCAGCTCGATCTGCCCGAACGTCGAAGCGCTGAGCACGGCGTCGCCGACCACCTTGACCGCCTCGGCGAATCCCAGCGTAACCCAAAAGCGGAGTCCGGTCCAATTTTTCAAATCAACCGCCGCCCTTATCCTGCGAAAGCCGAGAGCTTCGGCCTGCGCGGCGATGCCCTCGACGAGCTCGCGCCCGATGCCAGTCCCCCGCAACGAAGCGTCGACGCCAAAATAACCGATGTACAAATCCTCCTCGCCCGGATAACCGTGGTACAGCTCCAGGATGGCGGCCGGCCGCGCGGCGCCGTCCTCCTCCCGCAGCCAGGCGAGCTGCAGGCGGACCCGATCCGCGCTGCCGCCAGGGGGCACATCGGGATTCCCTTTCAGCACCCGACCGACATAGCCTTCTTCGGCCGAACGGCCGGTCCATTCCGGCAGCGGACCCGCCTCGACGAACAGACGGCTCGCCGCCGTCTCGTCCTCCGGCGACACCTCCCGAACCGTCAGGCGCTCCGTGCTCCAACAGGCGGGAATCAGCTTAGGCGGCCGCTTCGAAAGCCCCGTCATGCCATCACTCCTTCGATTACAATCTAATTAGATTATAATCGAATTTGTGTTGATTGTCGACAGGCGAACGCGTCGCAACTGGAAGAGAATAGCATCGCCTGACGCAGCAGCAACCCGAAAGGTTGCGGTAAAATCAGGTTTTTTTCCGCCTTGGGCATGCAACCTTCCGACGCAGCGGCGCGTTTGGGAGAAGGAAGACGGGTAATAACTCGTATCCAGACCCCCATAACCGAACAGGAGTGACTAAAGCAATGAAAAAACCGACCAAGACGATTCCAGCCCTGCTGTCCGTCGCAGCCCTGTCCCTTGCCGCATCTTCCGTCATCGCCGCCAGCCCGGCGGGAGCGATCGTGCCGATCTCCGCGCCGCTGCCGGACTCGAGCGTCCAGAACGAGCAGCAGCAGCCGGCCGTGCCGAACTATATGAGCGTCACCGGAACGGTGAAGGAAATCTCCGACAGCAAGACGAAGGAAGGCGCCAAGACCGTCTCCCTCCAGGATGACAAAGGCGAGATCATCGCCAACGTGACCGTCTCCGGCGACACCTACGTCGCCGCCCCGGACAAGCTGCAGGCGGGCACGAAGTGGAACGCCTACTACGACGCCAAGAAGCCGATGCTCATGATCTACCCGCCGCAGTTCGAGGCCGAGGTGCTCGTGCCGGTCGAAGAAACTGCTTCGTGGAAAGTCGACCGCTTCAAGGCTGCGGAAGGCGACGCCGGACAGCTGATCAGCGAGGACGGCCAGCTCGTGCTCAACGTTTCCGAGCAGACCCCGCTCGTGCTTGAGGACGGCACGGCGTTCACCGGCGACCTGAAGGGCCGCGCCCTGGCGGTCAAATACAGCGTGACGACGCGCAGCTTGCCGCCGCAGACGTCGCCGGAGCAGATCGTCGTGCTGTTCGAGGAAGCCGTGCCGCCGATCGGCACGCTGCCTGAGCAGCCGGGTACGCTGGAGGAGCCGATAGCCGACACGCCTGACGTATCGGGCTTCCCGATCGTCGTCGAAGGCAAGAAGCTGGCCGGTCCATCGCCGTATACGAGCAAGGACGGCACGGTCATGGTGCCGCTGCGCGCCGTCGTCGAGGCGCTCGGCCAGAAGCTGACATGGGACGCGTCCACCAAGTCGAGCCGCATCGGCCTCGCCACGACGCTGACGATCGGCAAGGACTACTACGTCTACAACAAGATGGCTCCAATCGAGCTCGGCGCCGCTCCGGCGCTCGTCGACGGCAAGACGTACGTGCCGCTGCAGTTCTTCCGCGACGTCATGATGCTGAACAACGCCTACGTGTTCGAAGGCCAGATCGACATCAACAACCAGGAGAAGATGGAGTAGGATCTATGGAATGAACGCAGGGCTGTTCCCGACGCCGTCTCACGGCGCGGGGGCAGCCCTGCTTGGCTTTCAGACGGCTTCGCGTGGAGGCAGGTTGGAGGCGATGGAAGCACGGCACTTCCGGCCCGATAAGGAAGACATTGGCAGCGTAATGAAGATCAAGTATGATTGAAAGTAGAGCGGATGCTTGGTGCGAATGCCAAGCTCCCATGAAAACCCCGGGGGATTCGCACCTCGAAATTTGTCGAATCGAACCTAAAATCATACTTTCTTGATTCCGTCAAGAATGTGGTCATACTTTTTAAGTTGATTGAAGTAGGAAAAGAGGATGGTTACATACCTGC
>NZ_KE383856.1:0-16047 GCF_000422485.1 Paenibacillus pasadenensis DSM 19293 | reverse complement strand
GGTCGCTCCCCGTGTGGGGAGCGTGGATTGAAACGCAATCAAGGCACGCACAAGATCGCCCGGGCCGGCGTCGCTCCCCGCATGGGAAGCGTGGATTGAAACTTCGTAGACCATCGCCAGCACGTTTCCGATCATCGTCGCTCCCCGCATGGGGAGCGTGGATTGAAACGAGAACTCGACGCTGATCGGCATGTACTTCATCAAGGTTGCTCCCCGTACGGGGAGTATGGGTTGAAACGGTTAGGAGGGCTCGGGGCCAGAAAGGGGCTTTGGGTTAATCCCCCCATGGACTAAACATGGCTACGTATGGCACAATAACATCCTAACGTCGCTCCCTACACGGGAAGCAGGAAGAAATGCCCGAGCTCAATCGATTAACGCCTGCCACACCTTGCCCTTCCCCGCACTCCCCCAATCCACGACAACGAGAAAAACAGGTAAACGCGACATGCTGCCGCGCTTACCTGTTTTGTATTCTTCCCGCAGCCAAAGCTTAATCCAAGTCAGCTAGGCAAGTGTCCGAGATTCCAACAAGAATTTTCCTCATGTCTATTCCGTCATCGCCTTCTCCCCATTGCTCCTTCGGAGAACATAAGAGTTGTACTCATCCTGCTCGATCTCCAGCCTGCCCTGAAAATCAAACCCGCATTTTTCGAGGACTCGATTGGACGGCAGGTTGCGGACAAGCGCGACCGCGCACAGAGCCTCGACATCGGCCTGATCAAACAAATAGCGTATCATCGCTTGTGCCGCTTGAGCCGCATAACCTCTGCCCCGATGATCCTTGGAGACGGCGTACATGATCTCGCGGTTCGGCCAGGGCAGCTCATCCTTGATTCCAGAGCAGCACCAGCCGATCAGCTCCCCCGTCTCCTTCAAAATAATCCCCATCCGAAGACGCAGCTCGCCGACGTCCTCTTTTTGCTTGACCGCCTGCAGAAACCGCTTGGTCTCCGGAATCTCATATTGGAGCAGCCACTCCTTGCGCGTATCCTTGGATACGTTCCATCCCGGCAAGCAGGAATGAATCTCCGGCTGCCAGGTCAAGGAGTGAAAACGATCCAGATCCTCGGCGATGAACTCTCTCAGCATGATGTGCTCCCCGTCGAGCTGGAAGAGCTGATCCTCCCCGCTAGATGAAACATGATTTTCCATGAATCTGCCCCCTATCGGCCATCGAATGATGTCTTCTCATTCATCCTAACACCGCCGGGAGCTTCAAGGCGGAGCCAAAACGACTATAACGGGTTCCAACCGAAAAAGCGTCCGAACCGCTCGTTAGAACGGTACGGACACTCCTTCAGTCGTTGCTCCTACGTCGCCTGTCTAATCGCTAATGCGTATACGTATAATGCGGCGAATCATACTGCGGGCCGCTTTTCTCGTAGGTGAACCACAGCTCGATCGACTGCCCGGAGGTCAGCCCCTGGATCGTGTGCGTCCAGGTCGAGCCGCTCTTGACCATACGCACGTTCTGCTGGTTCGCTCCGTTCACGAGATAGTGGACGTCCACATAGGCCGCGGCGGTGCTGGGCGTGAACGCGATCGACTCCGAGGAGCCGCTCTTCGTCACGGTGGCGGTGAAGTCCGCATGCGTGTAGGTCTGGCCAGCCGGCGGCGTCGGGGTCGGCGTGGCCGTTGGCGTCGGGGTCGGCGTCGGTGTTGGCGTCGGTGTTGGCGTCGGTGTTGGCGTCGGATTGCTGCCGCCCGCGCCTTCTGTCGCCGAGCCGTTCGCCGGCACGCTCATCGTCTTGCCGTCGGAGAACGTCACCGTGATCGCCGAGTTCGTCAGGTTGTAGGCGGTGTAGGTCTTCACGCCGTTTTTGTTGAACACGGCATAGGCCGGCGTATTGGCCGTGACCGTGCGGTCCTGGTTGCCGATCGCGTCGAGATTGTAGATCCAGTGGTACGCGAACGCTTTGGAATTGCCCGCTTCTGCCGACAGCGCGCCGCCGCGCGAGGTCCAGAAGCTTTTGGCTTCGCCGGGGTTCGAGATCGCGCGGTACATGTAGATCAGGTCCTCCCACGCGTCAAAGCTCGTGCCGCCGTTCTCCGACACCAGCGCGTTGTAGTTGCGCGTCGTGTAGTCCGGGTACTGCGTCAGGTAGAGCGAGGCGCCGGTGAAGGGCAGCCAGTTGATGCCGTGCACTTCCTCCGGGTTGCCGGTCCACCAGGTGCCGTCGCCGACGGTCTTGCCGCCCCATACCATGCTCGCCGTGGAGCGCGTGAAGCCGGCCGGTCGGTTCTGGTTGTTGACGTCGAACCAGTATTCGTTGATCGCGTTCATCTCCGTCGTGTACAGGTAGATGCCCGTGTCGCGCGCGGCGGTGTCGCCGGTCGCCTGGCCCCACAGGATCATGCCCGCCCAGGCGTTCATGCCCTCGGAGGAGGATTCGTTGTTGTTGCCGTCGCCGAAGCGCGCATGGCCGGCCGCCCAGGAGTGGCCCGCGTACGGATCGAAGTTGCGCAGGTACGGGAACATCGAGTCGCTGCGGCTGCTGCTCGCGATGTCGCGGATGAGCAGGTTGACCATCGGTCCCCACTGCGTCGCCCAGGCTTTGTCCACGCGGGCGATCTCGGCGGCCGCCTTGATGAAGTAGCCATAGTGGAAATGATGGTCGTTCAGCTCGTTGTTCGAGCCGTAGCTGGCCGGGTAGCCGATGACCGTTCCCCAGGTGTTGTTGTAGTAGAACACCTGCGACGATTTCAGATTGCCGGCGCTGTCGCTCGACTTGAACCAGCTTTGCAAAATCGTCTTGATCTCGCTGCGGAATTTGTTCGCCGCCGTCGTGTCGCCGACCTGGTCGGCGATCGGGGCGAGCGAGGCGAGCTTGCCGAGGCGCTTGCCGATCCAGTACGTGTCGCCGTCGCCCGTGTACGTCTCGGCTTCCGCCTGGTCGACGTACTGCTGCAGCTGCTGGCGGTTGTACGAGCCTTTGTCCGGCAGGCTAGGCAATACTCCGTAATACTTCATCTTCGTCTGGAAGGAGCTTCCTTCCCCCACCTTCATCTGGCCGCGCACGGAGTTGTAGGCGTAAGAAGTCAGCGCCGTGCTGCTGGTCTTCCACTGATGCGGATAGAGCGCGAACAGCGTGCCCGTCTGCGTGCCCTGCTTGGCCTGAGTCGTGAACGCGTACGTCGTCGTCACCTCGCTGGCGGAGGCGTTGTACGAATAGCTGGCCGTCGTGCCCGTCACATGCGAGTAGGCGTACTGGGCGAACTTCGACAGCGTCGCCGCGGAGTTGTCCGGCAGCGCCGCGACGGAGAAGTAGCTCGTGCCGCTGTTCGTCAGCGTCTTGCCGCCGATGCCGCTCCACGTCGTGCCGCTGGCGCCGAACAGGCCGTAATGCGCGCCCGCGACCGTGATGCCGAGCACCGGCGTCGAGGCGCTGCCCGACCAGATCGTCGGCGTGTCATAGAAGCTGATTTTCGGGCTGCCGCCCGCGTAGGTGAAATACACATACGGCGAGCCGTGGCCGTAGCTGACGTTCATCTCGCTCGCGCCGCTCTTGTACTGGGCTTTGACGAACCAGTCGCTGAAGCCGTCGACCTTGGCATCCGGGAAGCTCGCGACGGCCGAGTGGCCGACCGTGAAGTCGTGGATGTCGTTGATCCAGCCGCAGACGCAGCTCGAGTTGGCCGTGATCCGGTTGCCCGGATAGTAGATGCGGATGCCGCCGGAGCCGTTTTTCATCGCCAGCGGATGCGGATACTGGGCTTCCGAGTACGTGTCCCAGGCGAGGTTGCTCCACCAGTCGTTGGTCGGCATCGCGCCGGTGACGTTGCCCGTCTTGTAGATCTGGCTTTGCACGTTGACCGCTCCGGGCGGCAGCACCGTCGAGTACGAGCCCGCGCCGAGCGCGACCTCGCCGCTATAGGCGGTAGCCGCTCCGGCCGGGACGGCGACCGCGGCGAGCAGGCTGAGCAGCAGCAGCCAGGCGATTCGTTTGTTCATCATGGTCCTCCTTGGGAAATGGGATGGAGATCAAGCCGATAAGGAAACGCTTTCATATTTTGTCGCCATCAGCTCCTCTCTCCTCCAGCGTAGCAGGACGGGACAACCGTTCCTAGGCATCGGATTTCAGGTCGATTCCCATTATTTCACATGGATGGCTGCGCTTGGCCCGATCTCTCCAAGCCCAAAAAAAGCGCCAGGGAGGCGCCTAAGCCGCCTCCATGGCGCTTGTCGGTTTCGCTGCCCGCTCGGAAGAGCCGGCCTAGCCCTGCTGCCTTGCCTACCAGTAAATCATCATCGGCACCTTGCTGCTGACGTCGATCGGAATCTCCTTGGAGCCGAGCGCCGCCGCCGCCTTGGCCGTCAAGTCGCTCCGAATGCCGATCGTCTCGAGGGTGATCGTACGGCCCGACTCCAGCAGGAACTTCGGCTTGCGCTCGTACGGGAACTCCAGTCCGCCGTTCGGCAAGCCTTCGTTGCGCCGGGCCGTCTCGCGGGCGGCCGCGCTGATGCGGCCCGACTGGCGCTTGACCGTGTCGTAGAGCAGATCGCCGTTGCGCGTGGCGGTGAAGGAGTCGGCGAAATACCGTTCCCGGACGATGCGCATCCAGTTGTCCGACAGCCAGCCGGCATCGCGAAACCGCTCTTCCTCGACGATCTCGTCATAGAGGCGCTCGTCGTCGAATTCGCCCCGCTCGGATGGCAGAGCGCTCGGCGTCGGCGTGGCGGTCGCGTCCGGCAGCTCTCCCGCCGGCGAGCTCGGCGTCGGCGTCGGCACGGGCGTAGGAGTCGGCTCCGGCGTCCTCCGCGCCTCCTGCTCGCCTTCATGCAGCTTGCGCGCCTGGACGCCCGCCTCCTGCTCCAGCGCTTCCTCGTACAGCTCCTTGATCGTCTCCACCGCCGCCAGCGCCGCCGCGTCCGCGACGTTCTGCGCCTGGCGCTTCTCGATGAACACCGTGTAGAAGTAGAACAGATAGATCGCGAGCAGAATGAACATCGCCATCATGCCGATGCCGAGCAGCGACATGCCTCCGCGTTCGTCGCGCAGCAGCCGCGCCAGCCGGCCGCGCCTCGCTCCGTCGAGCGCGTCCATCTCAGTCCTCCGCCTCGACTTCGGCATTCTGCGTGATCCAGTAGGCCGCCTCGGCGCGCGTGACCGGCTTTTGCGGCTCGAGCTTCTTGTCCGCTCCGAACGTATCGAGGTACGGCGGCGTGTCCCAGTTCGAGCTGACGTAGGCTTGAACGCCGCCGAGAAAGATCTTGCCGACCTTGTCCCGATCCTCGAAGTTGCGCAGATTGACCTCGGATACCTCCGCCGCCAAAGGCTTGACGACGAGGCCGTAGCGCTGGTACCAGCCCCACAGCACGGTCAGCTGCTCGCGGGTGAGCGGCTCGGACAGCCGCATCGTGCCGTCGGGGAAGCCCGAGATGATGCCGGCCTGCGTCAGGCCCTCCACCAGCTCGTAGCCTTCGTCCTGCTGCTTGACGTCGGAGTAGGTCGGCTCCGGCGCGCGGAAAGGAATGACGCCCTTGTCGTCATACGCCGCCATCCAGCGGATGAACTCGAAGCGCAGGATCGGCTCGTCCGGGCGGAAAGCCCCCGAGCCGTCCAGCACGCCGGCGACCTGTCCGGCCAGCTTGGCGACGGCGGCTTCGCGCTTGTGGCCGGCGATGTCGGACGGGGCGGCAGCGGGGGCGGCCTCCTCGATGCCTTGGACCTCGACCTGCACCTTAGGCGCGGGAGGCGAGAAGCCGTCTCCGCCCGACTCCTCGCCCGCGTTCTCGACGATCCAGTACGCGGCCTGCGAGCGGCTGACGAGCGCCTCTGCCGCCAGGCGGGACGTGTCGCCGAACGTCCGGAGATACGGCTTCCCGTCTGCCACGGATACATAGTGCGCGACCGCGCGAATGTAAGGCTCGGGAATCTCCTTGCGGTCCTCGCGGCTCATGATCACCACCTCGGATGAAAGACGGTCCCGATCGGACTCCTTGATCGACGCGCGGTCCTGGTACCAGGCCCACAGCCGCGCCAGCTCGCCGCGCTGCAGCGGCCCGTCCAGCTGCAGCGGCTTGCCCGGCTCGGCCCCGAGCCGGCCTGCCTCGACCAGTCCATGGATCCAGCCGTAATCGGGACTGTCCGCTTCGAGATCGGGATACATCGGCGGCTTCGACAGGTCTGCGTCCTCCAGGCCTTTGTCGTCGTAAGCGGTCATCCAGCGCAGGAAATCGCCCTTCGTGACCGGCGCGGAAGGCTCGAACAAGCCTCCTGAAGAGGGCGTCGCGATCCCGCTCTCGAGCAGCTTGACGATCTGCTCGCGGAACTTGTGATCGCCGATATCCGTGACGACGACGGATGCCGGCGCCGCGGATGCGGTCGGGACCGGCGTGCCGACCGGTCCTTCGGTCGCGGACGGCGAAGCGGCCGCCGACGGTTTGGGCGACGGCTGCTCGGCGTTGCCGCCGGAGCAGGCTGCGGCGACCATGCCGGTGAGCAGCAGCAAGGCCGCGGCCTTGCTCGTAGAAGAGGGCTTCATCGATTCACAGCCTTTTTTCCGGCTTGCGCAGCCGGGTAGTAGAGTCACAGAGTCAATTCATATAGAAGCGATACAGGTTGAGCCCGCCGAACACGACGACCGCCAGCACGATCCGGATGAGGTAGGAGCGCCGCGTCTGCGCGTCGCCCCGGATGTACATCAGGATCATGACGGCCAGCGCGGGCAGGAAAAACAACAGGAAGAGCCAGATGCCCGTCTCGAAGGTAATATAGTCATGGTTGCCGCCGAGATACGCGATCAGGAAGCAGCCTGCGATGAAGAAGATATTGGCCGCCGTCATCGCCTTGGTCAGCTTCTTTTCATCCATGCGTCTGATTTTTTCGATCATGGAAAGCTTCCTTTCCGAGTCAATTCTTGTCCAGCAGCGGCTTGCCTTGCTTGATCGCCTCGTCGCCGCCGACCTCCACCGCTTCCTGCAGCGATCCTTCGCGGCTCTGCAGCCGGTCGAGCGCGTCCTGATTCCGCTGCAGCTGGTCGAGCTGTCGCTGGGTCACGCGATTGCCGCTATCGTCCCAGCGGCTGATGTTGTTCGCGTTCGCCGTGTCGTTCCAGATCCGATTGAGCTCAATGTTGGTGATCGTCCGGTTGCGGTTCGGAACGACCGTTTCGACGGTCCGCCCGCCCAGATCGGAGAATGAGGTGCCGATGTCCTGCTCGGAGCGCAGCCGGTTCAAGCGGCCGCCGAACAGGCTTTGCAGCACGAAGCCTTTGAAGAAGCCGGACGCCGCGGCTGTCTCGGGATCCAGCTTTTCCTTGGGCTTCGCCAGCGCGACCATGACGTTCTCGAACGTCTGGGAAAAGGTCGCCGCCACCCGCTTGCCGAGCGGGCTGCGCGCCGCCGCTCCGAGAGCGTCGCCGACCCGGTCGAAGACAAGCGCGCCGACGAAGCTTTCGACGGCCATCAGGCCGACTTCGCCTACTGTCGGCAGCTTGCCTTCAAACGTCATCTTGATGCCCATGTTCATGACCATGTTGACGGCCGTGCTGAACTGGAACGTCTTCGACGTCAGCGTGCTTTTCAACGCCGCCACCGGATGCTTCGCCATGTTCAGGAAGCCGCTCTTGAGATTGCCCATGGCGGACTTGGCAAAGCTGGCCATGCGGGAGCCTGCCGTGCGCAGCGCGCTCTTGAGGCCGGCAGAGCGGACGAGCTGGATGCCTCCGCGCACCGCTCCGAACACGCCGGCGTGGCCGAGCGTCAGCACGGTTCCTGCCGCCAGCCCGCCGATGCCCATCGCCTTGACGAAGCTGAAGCTGTCTCCGGCGACGAGCGCGTAGATGCCGCCCGCGATCGCGCCGACGACGAGCGCCGCGATGATGACCGGCGCCGCGAACGTGATGCCGATGATTGCCGCCACCCCGACGACGACGCCGACGACGATCGCTGCGCCGAGCAAGCCTCCGCCGGCGCCTTTGGCAAACTGCACGGTATTGTCCCACAGCTTCTCATACCACGGCTTGCCGCCGTCGGTGTCGGCGCCGCCAGGATCGGACTTTCCGGGATCGGAAGTGCCTGGATCGATGTCTCCGGGATCGGTGTCGCCGGAGTCAGTGTCGCCGGAGTCGGTGTCGCCAGAGTCAGTATCACCGGGCTCGGTGTCGCCGCCATCGGTGCTGCCGGGATCGGTTGTACCATCCGGATCAGTCGTCCCGTCCGGATCAGTCGTGCCGTCCGTGTCGGTCGTGCCGTCCCTGTCGGTCGTCCCGTCCGTGTCGGTATTCCCGCCATCGACGCGGCCCGGATCGGTCGTTCCATCCGGATCCGCCCCGTCCGGATCTGCCCCGCCGGGATCCGTGACGCCGGGATCCGCCCCGCCCGGATCGGTCTGGCCGGGATCGACCTCGCCCGGATCCGCCGATCCCGGGTCCGTATCGTCGCTGTCGCCGGTCGACCCCGGATCGGGCGGTCCCGGCGAGGCGGCATCGCCGGCGTCGTAGTCCGGCCTGCCGGTCGAGCCGTCCGGCACCGCGACCTCGATCGAGGAGGCCGGCTTCTCCGCGCCTTTGTCGGGTATCTCATAGGAGTCCAGCCCGGTGCCGATGCCGCTGTCCGCCTCCGCCAGAGCCGGCACGGCGGCATGCGCCGCGCCGCCCAGCAGCAGCATCAGCAGGATCAGGGCGCGCGTCCAGCTGCGGATTCGAATCGGTCTCACCTCCATGAACCTATTCGTTCGCTTTTTCCTTCATGACCGTCACTTGCGTGCTTATCGGCACCGCCCAGCCGGAGCCGAACAGCGAGCCTGTCACCATCGGCGACTCCAGCACGACGCGCACGGTCACATATTCACCGCTCTCGGAGCGGGAGATTTCACGGATGCCGTAGCTGCCCGCCGTGTTGCGGACCGCTTGTTCATAATGGGGGCCGGCGCCGTCCGCGACCATCGCGGCGCGAGCGCCTTCCATCGCGGCCTGCTTGGCCACGACGGCCGTCATGCCGACGAGCGCGAACTGCACGACGACGAGCACCATGAGCAGGAACAGCGGGACGATGCCGACGAACTCGATCGCCTGCGCCCCGCGCTCGTCGCGCAGCGAACGGAAAAGCGGGCGGACCGCTTGCCGTCCGCCCGAAGCGCCCTTAGATCTTGATCTTGTCGATGAAGCCTTCGATTTTCTCCTTGAGCTTCGAAGCAATGCCACCATCCCCAAACATTGAGAGTAACGCGATGATCAGCACGACGGCTACGGCCGCGATGCCGATGTACTCGATCGCCTGCGCTCCGCGCTGGTTGCTCAGATAGCTGCGCGCTTGCTGTGCTTTTGCGTACAGATGAATGCCAAGAGTCCGGATCATTGGGAAGTCACCTCCTCTCAAGTCGAATGCGGCCTGCGGAAGCGGGAATCCCGTCCGCTTACAGCCCGTTCAGCCCGTCCCAGCTGAAGCCGATGCCTTCCGGGTTGTAGATGAAGTTGAGCACCAGCATGCCGACGATGAACAGGATGACGCCGGGCAGGATGACAAACGTCGTGATCAGCGTCACCTTCGGCCCCGCCTTGGCGGCCCGCTCCTTGACGGCCGAGACGCGCACATCGCGCATGTCCTCGGCGAGCGTCTTGAACGTGCTCGAGATCGGCACGCCGAGCCGGCTGCCCTGGAGGAGCGACAGGATGAGCATCTCGAGCGGCTTGGACTGGTTGCGGTCCATGAGCCGCATGTAGGCCTGCTCGCGCGGCACGCCGATGTCCAGCTCCTGCTGGAAGCGGCTCAGCTCCTCGCGCAGCGGCCCCTCCATCGTGCGCACGATCTGCTTCATCGCCGGATCGAGCGGCACGCCCGCCTGCAGCGTCACGCTCATCGCGTCCATGAAGTCCGGCAGGTCGACGCCGATCTGCTCCTGCCGGCCTGTTGCGGCCGAGCGCAGCCAGAGCGACGGCCAGACGAGGCCGAGGCCGAACAGCAGCAGCACGAAGATCGAGCTGAAGCCGATGAGCGAGAGCATCGTGCCGACGAGCAGGCCCGCGAACAGGCAAAGGAAGCGGAAGCCGTAGAACGTGTCCAGCGTCAGCCCGTGCGGGTGCCCGGCCAGCGCCAGCCGCCGCTCCAGCAGCTCGTCGCTGGCGAACAGCTTGAACCTGCGCCCGAGCGGCGTCAGCCCCTCGGACCAGCGGAAGACGAGGGCGGCGATCCGGGCCGGCAGCCGGTCCTTCTTCTTCTTTTCCTTTTCGATGAGTCCAAGCCGCTGCATCAGCGAGATCCGCTTGATCCAGAACCAGCCGAACAGCGCCATCGACAGCGTCCACAGTCCGAGGGCCGCGTAGAGCAGCCTGACCGGCCATTCCATCTGCATCACGCCTTTATCCGGGATACTTTCTGGATCAGCACGAAGCCGATCGCCATCAGCACGACGACCGCCGCCAGCAGGATCAGGCCCGGCAGCGTGAAGATCGGGGTGATGAAGCCTTTGAACACCATGTTGAACACGAACACGAGAAAGACCGGCATGAGCGCCAGCGTCACCGCGATGTAGCGGGACTCCGCCGTCTGGTTGCTGATCTCGCGGTTCACCCGCTCGCGCTCCTCGAGCGTGCGCGCCAGATGGTCGAGCGCCGCGCCGAGGTTGCCGCCCGCCTGCCGCTGCACGAGGATCGTCTGCGTCATGAGCCGGATGTCCTTGCTCGTGAAGCGCTCATGCACCCGCTCCAGCACGTCGCCGACGCCGGTGCCCATCTGCAGCTCGCGCGACATCGTCTGGAACAGGAAGCCGGCCGGAGGCTTGATCTCGCGCGCGACCATATCGATGCCCTGCTGGATGCTCATGCCGGCGCGCACGCAGCTCGAGAGCATGCGGCAGATTTCCGGCAGCTGCCGGTTGATCTGCTCGCCGAACTTCTGCCGGCGGCTCTTGAGAATCTGCTTGGAGCCGAGGTTGACCGCCAGATAGGCGATGAGCAGGTTGTACGGAAAGCCGAGGCTGAGCAGGCTCGCGATCAGCAGGCTGATGACGGCCCATGCGCCGCTCAGCAGCGACAGCCACTGCAGCGGCGTCAGCTTGATATGCGCCGCCTGGAGGCGGTCCGCCCAGCCTCGCCCGTAGTCGGAGGCGTCGAGCCGCAGCGACAGCCGGCGGACGGCGCTGCGGCTCGCGCGCGCCTCCTCGGTATGCAGCGGCGTCAGCTTGCGGCTGAGCGCGTTCATGCCCCGCCGCGCCTGCACGAGCTCGATCATGCCGTACAGGCCGAGCGCGGCCGCGGCGAACACGGTCAGCAGGAACAGGCTATGCTCCGGCATGGCTCATCTCCCCCTCGCGGTCCGGCAAGTAGAAGTCGAGGCCGAGGTCGTAGCCGAGCGCGGCGATCTTGCCGTGGCACTCCGGCACGTAGCCCGTCGTCTCGAAATGGCCGATGCCGAGCCCGTTTTTGTCCGTCCCGGTCCGCCGGTAGCGGAACAGCTCCTTCAGCTTCAGCTGTCCGTCCTCGTCCGCCGCCTCCGCGATCGAGACGATCTTGCGCGTGCCGTCCGGCAGGCGCAGCGTCTGCACGACGAGCTGGATCGCCGCGCTGATGAACGGGCGGACGACATCCGCCGTCATCGAGGCGTTGGACATGAGGATCATCGCCTCGAGCCGGCTCATCGCATCCTTGGGCGAGTTGGCGTGGATCGTCGTGAGCGAGCCCTCATGGCCGGTGTTCATCGCCTGCAGCATGTCGAGCGCCTCGCCGCCGCGCACCTCGCCGACGATGATGCGGTCGGGGCGCATGCGCAGCGCGTTCTTGACGAGATGGCGGATCGTGATCTCGCCCGTCCCCTCCATGTTGGCGGGGCGAGCCTCGAGCGAGACGCAGTTTTTGCGGCCGAGCCGCAGCTCGGCCATGTCCTCGATCGTGATGACCCGCTCGCCGACCGGGATCGCCGCGGAGACGATGTTGAGCAGCGTCGTCTTGCCGCTGCCCGTGCCGCCCGAGATGAGCAGGTTCATCTTGCCGGCGACCGCCGCCTCGAGGAACCGCGCCATCTTTTCGGAGAGCGAGCCGAAGCCGAGCAGGTCCTTCATGCCGTACGGATCCTTCTTGAACTTGCGGATCGTCAGCACGGGGCCGTGCAAGGCGATCGGCGGGATCGCGGCGTTGACGCGGCTGCCGTCCTCGAGCCGTCCGTCGACGAGCGGCGAGCTCTCGTCCACCCGCCGTCCGATCGGGGCGACGATGCGGTCGATGATGTGCCGGATATGGTCCTGGTTCTTGAACTGGACGCTCGCCTGGCTGATCCGGCCCTTTTTCTCGATGTAGATCTCGCTCGGGCCGTTGACCATGATCTCCGTAATCTCGTCGTCCTGCAGCAGCGGCTCGAGCGGCCCGTAGCCGACGGAATCGTCGAGGATCATGTCGAGCAGGCGCGTCTTGTCCATCTGCGTGATGATGACCTTCTCCTGCTCCATCATCTCCGTGATCAGCTTCTCGATCGTCTTGCGCTTCTGGTAGGTCGGGAGCCGGATCAGCTGGTCGAGGTTCGTCTCCTTGAGCAGCCGCTCCTTGTAGTGGTTGAACAGTCCGTCCAGAAAGTCCTGCGGCTTCTCAGAAGCCGGCCTGTCGTCCAAGCTGCTGCTGAGCCGCTGGAAGATCGACATGGACCTCGCCTCCTTCTTCCTGGAGCAGCCGCTTCGCCAGCTCGGCGTATTCCTTGAGCGGGCCGCGCATCCGCTTGATCTTCATGCCGGGCTCGACATGCAGCGGCTTGCCGACATTCATCCGGGTCTGCAGGCCGCGCTTGACGTCCTCCGGGATGACCCCGATGACCGGCACCGACACCATCTTGGCGAGATCGTCCAGCGTCACGTCGGCCTTTTTGCTGTGGCGGTTGACGACGATCGACAGCTGCTCCGGATCGGTCAGATGGTAGCGGTCGATGATGTCCAGCGCATGCTTCATCCGCACAATCGACGGACGGTCGACGGCGAGCAGGTACAGCACGCGGTCGGCGTTGCCGAGCGCCGCGATCGACACCTCGTCGAGCGGCTTGGGCAGATCGAGCACGATGTAGTCGAAATGCTGGCGGCAAGCGCTGAACAGCAGCTCCATGTCGCTGCCGCCGAACGTCTCCGCCTCCTGCGGATGCGCCGGGGACAGCAGCACCTGGACGCCGGACGGGTCCAGCTTGTACAGGACATTGCTCAGCTGGCTGTACGTCAGCTCCTGCAGCACCGACTTGAGGTCGCCGAGATCCCGCTCGGCCTGGATGTCCAGGTAGTGCTGCAGGCCGCCGTACTGCATGTTGAGGTCGACGAGCAGCACGCGCGCGCCGGGCTTCATCGCCAGCATCTGGGACAAATGAAGCGCGGCGGTCGTCGTCCCGGAGCCGCCGGACGCGCTGTACAGGGCATAGATGCGGCCGCCGGACGCGCGGCTCGCGCGCCCCGCAGGTCCGCCCCGGTAGGCGCGGACGAGGCGCTGCGCCTTTTGCACCGACGCCTCCAGCTGGTCGAGCTCGTCGGGGATGCGCAGCACGTCGGCGATGCCGGCGCGGTACAGCTCGCGGATCTGGGCGAAGTCGCCGCTGCGGCTCAGATAGAGGATCGGCGCCGATTCGTTGACCTTCTTGAGCTGCTGCACGACCGCCGTCAGGTCGATCGCCTCCAGCGGCTCCGCCAGCAGGACGACGCGCGGCTCCGCCGGGCTCAGCTCCATGTAGGCCTCGCGCGGCTTGGCGATCTGCTCGCCGATCGTGAAGTTGAGGAACGTCACGTTCTGCCGCAGCTGCTGCATGAGCCGGCTGTCGTCGGTAATGAGGGCGAGCTTGGCGTTGTCGCTCATGTCATTGTCCTCCCTTCGCCGGCGAAGCGGACGGAGACGGCTTCACGGACGGGCTTGGCTTGGCGGCGGAGTCCGGGGCAGCCTGCGTCTTGGCGGCCGAGCCGGAGCCCGGCGCGGCGCCGGCCGTGCCGGAATCCGGCGCGGTCCCGGCAGCGCCGGAGCTGGATGCGGCGCCGGATGCGGCGCCCGCTGCCGGCGAGGCCGACGGGACCGGAGACGCGGGCGGCGAAGCGCTCGGCGCGGCTGCGTCCGGCAGGGACCCTTTTTCCTGCGCGGCCTTGGCGTTCCCGGTCTTGAGCAGCCGCACCTCCTTGCCGTAGTTGAGCGCCCACACGACGCTCTTGGCATCCGCGAGCTTGACCATGACGCCGACGGCCGTAATCTCGTCGCCGGTCTTGTGCACGCTGCTGACGGTAACGCCCTTGAGCAGCACCTGCGTCGTGCGCCGGTCGGCTCCGGCCGTCTGGCCGCCCTCGCCGTCCTGCTCGTAGGAGATGAGCAGGTCGACCTGATCGTAAGCGTCGATCTGATCGTCGAACACCGCCAGCGGGGCGCGCAGCAGCACTTGGCGGAAGTCGCCCGAGACGAGGCTGTTGTCGCGCAGCATCGCCTGCGTGATGACGGCTCCTTTGACGATCGGAACCATCGAGACGCGGCCGATCAGATCGGCGGGCGATTCGATCAGGCTGTCGAGCATGTATTTCCGAGGCAGCTCCTGCTCCTCGAGCAAGGTCTCGTCGATCACCCTGCCGGCCGGAATGTCGCTGCCCGCCACCTGCACGGTGACCAGCTCGCCGAGACTGTCTTTCGTTTCCTGCATGTAGCTGGAGAAGAGAATGACGGCCGCCGCTCCGAAGGCTAGCGAGAGCAGCAGCAGCAGCAGCGCGCGCCGCTTGGATTCGAACATCGTCTGAACACCTCTTGGTCGATGATGTAGGGGCAATGCGGTGAATCGTCGGAGCCCAGATCCGGGCGGATGGGAGCCATGCCGCGCTGGGCGGACGTTCGGAATCGGATGCGGGCGGCATCCGGATGCGGCAGGCAGCCGGGCTCAGCCCGCCCACGCCGCCAGCATCACGGCGCCGGCGCCGACGGCGAAAAACGGCGCCATCGGCAGCTCTGCCGCGCTGACGCGGCGGGGCATGAGCCTGCGCAGAAGCAGCAGCGGCCAAGCCAGCAGCCCTGCCGCGAGAAATCCCGCCGTCATGGCGGCCAAGCCGCCCAAGGCTCCGAGCGCCGCGCCGATGGCGGCCAGCAGCTTGATGTCTCCCCCTCCGAACAAGCCTCGGGAGAGGAAGGCGACGAGCAGCCCGGCGGCCAGCAGCCCCGCCGCTCCGCCGAGCGCGGCGAGAATGCCTGCTCCCGCCGGATGGACCGCATGGAGCGCGACGAAGTACAGCAGCGCCGGGATCGTGGCATGATCGTAGATTTTCCGTACGGCGAGGTCGGTCGCGACGCTGTATGCCAGCAGCAGTCCCAAAGGCACATATAGCCAGCCGCTCAAAATCGGATCCCTTCCTTCTAATGCCACCCATTGTGTCAAAAAAAGTTTTGCCAAGTAAATAAGGCTTTTGGCGCGGACGGTTTTTCAATTAACTTTCTTTTTGTAACTCTAGTGCCAAAACGATCGGGAATTTCTTCTTTTTTCCTGTTCTCGTGTATATAAACCGTTTTTTTTCGTTTGAAAACAGTTCTTTCGGCTTAGTAACTTTTGCTCAGAAGAATGGTATCAATATATCGTTATTTCCCAAGCCTCCCAACGGGAATGCGACTTCCGTCGGACAATGCCTGCAGCAAAAAAGCCGCCTCGCCGGTCATCGTGACCGGCGAAGCGGCTTTGCAGGTTCGTGCTTCGAGACGGCGGCGCAGGCGCCGCTCAAGCGCCGCTCGGCAAGGCTCAGCTTAGGCTGCCGAGCGCCTCGCGCGAGAACGGCTGCAGCTCCGACACGCGGCCGTCGCGGATCTTCTCCGCCCAGGCCGGATCGGTCAGCAGCGCGCGGCCGACGCCGACGAGATCGAATTCTTCGTTGTCCAGCCGCTTGATCAGCTCCTCGATACGCGGCTCCTCGCCGCCCTTGCCATCGGGGGACACGCTCGCAAACGCGGCATCCAGGCCGACCGAGCCGACCGTAATGACCGGCTTGCCGGTGATGCGGCGCGTCCAGCCGGCCAGGTTGAGCGCAGAGCCCTCGAACTCCGGCTCCCAGAAGCGGCGCGTCGAGGCGTGGAACACATCGACTCCGGCGGCGCTCAGCGGGGCGAGGAAGCGCTCCAGCTCCTCCGGCGTCG
>NZ_KE383855.1:89590-148415 GCF_000422485.1 Paenibacillus pasadenensis DSM 19293 | reverse complement strand
CTCCAGCGCACCCGTCACCTCGGCGTCAAAATCATACGCCTGCTTCAGTTCCGCCTCCGTGTACCAGCCGCCGAACGTGTAACCCGTTCGCGTCGGATCGCTTGGCTTCGCGGCTTTGGCGCCATGATCCACGTCCAGCGCCGGAACCGCGCTGCCTCCATGGCTGTCGAAGCTCACCGCATACTGATTCAGCGTCCACTTCGCATGCAGCTCCAGCGGGCCCGTCACTGCCGCATTAAAATCATACGCCTGCTTCAGCTCCGCGTCCGTGTACCAGCCCCCGAACGTATAGCCCGTCCGCGTAGGGTCGCTCGGCTTCACGGCTTTCCCTCCGGCCGGCACCGTCTGCGATGCGACCGTACTGCCTCCATGGCTGTCGAAAGCCACGACCGCGCTTGTTTCGATGCGGAAGGTGATCGTCGCCGCGTTGCCGACCGCGTCGGTCACGACGAGCGTATACGTCCCATCTGCCGACACCGGCTGGCCGCTCGTCCAGAGCGCCCCGTTGAGCGTCGCCGTGCCTTCCGTGAACACCGGCGTCACCGGGACGTTGTAGGAGCCCCCATCCTTCACGCCTGTCACGATTGGAGGCGTCATGTCGATGCTGAAGGTGAGCCTGGTCTGCGACGTTCCATGCAGCGAACGCACATCCAGCACATGGGAGCCTTCGCCCGACTCCACATGGCCGTTCGGAATCTGCCGGCCGTCTAGCGTCGCCGTACCGCTGTCGAACGCAATCGTCACGGGCCGGCTGTACGAGGCGCCGTTCGTCACGCCGGTCACGACCGGCGCCGGCTCCGCACTTACGTTCAGCTGGACGAGCGCATCCGTGCTGCTGCCTTCCGAGTTGGAGGCGCGGTAAAGGAATGAGTCCCCTCCGACAAAGCCCATCCTCGGCTGATAGATGAAGGTTCCGTCGGGGCGCAGCGTCAGCGTTCCGTTCGATGGAGGCTTGCTCACCGCCGCCCGGTTGGCTCCGCTGTCATTGGCGAGCACGCTGACGCTGGACGCAAAGGCCGGCGCCGCTCTAAAGCTGAAGCTGTCTCCTGCCGCCAGCGGCGCGGAGCCCCCCCTCGCGAACCGGATAAATGCCCGTCTCCGCCAGGTAAGCCGGAAACGGCAGCTTGCCTCTCAGGTCAGGAAGCTGGAAGATCCGGATGCCGTCGCCTCCGAAGCGGGCGTACAGCACGGAAAAGAGCGCCTCGTTTTCCGATATCTGAATTGTCTGCCCGACGGCCTGCGGCCATCTGGCAGCGCCGGCATGCATCGACACCATGCCCATGTAGGCTAACTCCTGCGGATACGTAGAAACTTGCGGGTCGGGAAAGCCGCCCTTGTGAGCGACCAGCACCTTCACTCCATCGACATCCGCCACATTCGGAAGAGCGAACGTCGAGCTGCCGTCCCCTCCGTAGGTCGTGCCGACAAGCGAGTACAGGGCGGAGTGCTCGCGTATGGCCAGCGTGCCGCCATTGGCGCTGAGAAAGCCCCCCGGGGCGAAGCTGCCGGCGAATAGAACGGCCTCGCCGATGTTCACTCCGATCTGACCCGGCATATCCGCCGTTTCATCGCGATTGGGGAAAGCGCCTCTCACGGCGATATAATAACCCACTCCGCCCATCGGATCCTCGTCCCGAAGATCCGGGAGCGCGAATGTCGATTTCCCGTCGCCTCCATAATTAGTCCCCAGCAAGCTGAACAAAGCGGTATTCGACTGTATGCTCAACAGCCGGCCATCGCAATACGTCCAGCCTCGCGGCGCGAAATCAGTCGCGAACAGCGCGACCTGCCCGAGCATCGGCTCGATTCCAGAAGCGGCATTGGCCTTTGGCGGCGCAGGCAGCAGCCCGCCCCCCAGCGCGATCAATACGGCCATCGCCAGGACAAGCGTTCGGCGCAGGAGCGCCGGCATCGGCAACAATATCACAATCAGATTCCCCCATGGATCATAATGAATGCTTTCTCTACTCTACTACAGCATTCATTCCAAAAAAATGCAATTTCTAGTTTTGCCAAACGCGCTATCGCGGCCGCGACACATTCCGGTTACCCGCCTCGCGGAAGCGCCACGGATAGTCCCGCGCCTCGCCGCTATTGCCGATGCCGACCCGCGGGCCGGCCACGATCTCTCCCGGCTCGCGCCCGGCCGCGACGAACAGCGGCCGCACCCACATCGCATGGCCGTAATCGGCCATCGTAATGCCGAGCGCCCGCGACAGCTTGCCCGGTCCGCTGGCCAGCTCATGCGGCCGGAGGCCGAGGCCGCGCCTGCGCGCCATCAGCTCCAGCCCCTCGCACGGCTCCAGCGCCCGGATGAGCACGCCTTGCGGACATCCCGCCTGCTCGCTGACGATGTTGAGCAGGCAATGCGTGTGCATCACATGCGCATAAGCATGTCCCGGCTCGCCGAACATGACCTCCGTGCGCTTCGTACGGCGGCCGCCGTAGCTGTGCGCCGCCCGGTCGTCCGGGCCGCAATAGGCTTCCGTCTCGACGATCCAGCCGGCCGCCCTCCCCTCCGGCGTCTCCTTGACGAGCGCCATGCCGATGAGCGCCCGCGCCAGCGCAAGCGTCGGCCGGCGGAAAAAGTCCTGATCGACCGGCATCCATTCCATGCGCGTCCTCTCCTTCTCCGATCTGCCATGAATCTGCCTTTATTTTACCCGCGAGGGGTGGGTAAGAGGGGGCTTTTCTGATACAATAACGAAAAATTCACTCAGAGTAGGGGATCGATATGGAGTACATCAGCACGAGAGGGAAAGTGTCCGGGGTCGGCTTCGTCGACGCCATCCTGATGGGACTGGCCGACGACGGCGGCCTGCTGGTGCCGGCCCGCCTGCCGCAGCTGTCCGAGGCTGCGCTCAAGCAGTGGCAGGAGCTTCGCTACCAAGAGCTCGCCCTTGAGATCTTCTCCCTGTTCATCGGGGACGAAATTCCGCGCGCGGAGCTCAAGCAGCTCGTGGACGACAGCTACGCCACGTTCCGCGACGAGGACGTGACGCCGGTGCGCGGGCTGCGGGACGGCCTGGACGTGCTGGAGCTGTTCCACGGCCCGACGTTCGCGTTCAAGGACGTGGCGCTGCAGTTCCTCGGCAACCTGTACCGCTACGTCGCGGCCAAGACCGGCTCGACGATCCATATCCTCGGCGCGACGTCCGGCGACACCGGCGCCTCGGCGATCGAGGGCGTGCGCGGCAAGGAAGGCATCTCCATCTGCATCCTCCATCCGCACGGCAAGGTCAGCCGGGTGCAGGAGCTGCAGATGACGACGATCGACGACGCCAACGTGCTCAACCTGGCGATCGACGGCACGTTCGACGACGGCCAGCGCATCATCAAGGAGCTGTTCGCCGACGTGGACTTCAAGCACCGCTACCACCTGCGCGCGATCAACTCCATCAACATCGCCCGCATCCTCGCGCAGACGGTCTACTACTTCTACGCCTACCTGCAGCTGGCGAAGCGCGGACATGCCGGCCCGGTCAGCTTCAGCGTGCCGACGGGCAACTTCGGCGACATCTTCGCCGGCTACCTCGCCAAGCGCATGGGCCTGCCGGTCGACCGCCTCATCCTCGCGACCAACGAGAACAACATCCTCGCCCGCTTCGTCGCCGAGGGCGTGTATCAGCCGGGCGAGTTCCGCGGCACGCACAGCCCGTCGATGGACATCCAGGTCGCGAGCAACTTCGAGCGCTACCTGTTCTATCTCTATGGCGAGGACGCCGCGAGCGTCGCCGGGCTGATGGAGCAGTTCAAGCAGCAAGGCTCCCTTTCGATTCCGGCCGACAAGCTCGCCGCCGTGCAGGCGGATTTCTCCGCCCATGCGGTCGGCAACGAGGAATGCCTCGACACGATCGCCCGCTACCATCGCGACACCGGCTATCTGCTCGATCCGCATACGGCCTGCGGCGTCGCAGCCGCCGACCGCATCGCTCCGGCGAGCCCGGTCGTCGCGCTGGCGACGGCGCATCCGGCCAAGTTCGACGAGTCGATCCGGCTGGTCGGCATCGAGCAGACGTACCCGCCGCAGATCGCGGAGCTGTTCGAGCGCCCGACGTATGTCGAGCTGTCGCCGGCGGACGCGGACGCGATCGCAGACCGGCTGAAGACTTTCTTCGAGTAAACGAGAGTAGCCCGATCCCAAGCCCCGGCAGCGAATGCCGGGGCTTTTTGGCGAGCTTTTTCCTTCGGCCACATAATCCCCGGCTGCGCTGCCTACCCTATGGATATCCTCGTTCTGCCATAAAGGAGGCTTTGCATGTCGTTCGACTGGGTTTGGAAATCCGCTTTTCTCGTGCTCGTAGGCATCGTCCTGCTGCGTGCCGCCGGCCGCAAGCCGCTGTCGCAGATGAGCATCGCGCCAGCCGTCATCATGATCTCGATCGGCACGACGATCGTGCAGCCGATCGCCAACCACCACCTCTGGATCGCCATCGGCTCCGCCGTGATGTTCATCCTTACGCTGCTGGCCGTCGACTGGCTGGAGCTCAAGTCGAACCGGTTCGAGCGGCTCGTCCGGGGCGGCTCCAAGATCATCATCGAGAACGGCCAGATCCACGAGGCGAACCTGCGCAAGCTGCGCCACTCCGTCGATCAGATCGAGATGCAGCTGCGCAACCTCGGCATCTCCAGCCTGAGCGAGATCGAGCGGGCGACGCTGGAGCCGAACGGCCTGCTCGGCTACCAGCTGACGCGCCGGGCGCGCCCGGCGACCGTCGGCGACCTGGAGGACCTGCTGCTGAAGCATCTGCCTGCGGCGGCCGGACCGGCCGAGCTGTTCGACGAAGTGTCCCGCCAGGGCCACGGCACCCGCGCCGTCGATTCGAAGCTGCAATAGGCGGGCGAGAGCTCCTGCCGTCTAAGCAGGCGGCGATAGGAGCAAGAGAGGAAATGCATCCAAAACGCCCCTGTTGGCTACCGGCGTAGAATGCTATTTCACTCGGCCTGAAAAGGAGCAAACAACAAAAAGAAATCCGACGCTTTTAAGAAAAGCGTGGGGTTCTTGACAATTTGAGTAAGCCAATCAATATATATTGTTTGTTATATCCTAACGATGGGCATTATGATGATTACTTTTTCAAGTTGAACCTTTTTAACTTGTTATCTTCCACGAACTCCGTCTCGCTTCTGGCTTCTGCAGAGAGCGAAGGTTCCAACGGCGTTAGGACGCGCTGATGCCGTCGAACCGCGCTCCCTAAAGGCAAAAATGACGTTAGCACGCGCTGATGCCGACGAACCGCGCTCTCTAAAGGCAAAAATGACGTTAGCACGCGCTCATGTCGACGAACGCTCGTACACCTAATTCATTACGGCCGCATGCGGTCTCGATTCTTCTCTACGAATCGCTCCCAATGATGGTTCTCATCGAAAAATCTCACTCCATTGCCTGAAAAGATATCCTTTCTTTAATATCGAAAAAAGCGCATCGTCCCCTTCCGGGAACGATGCGCTTTTTTTGCGAAATCAGGCGCTCTTGATCTCCAGCACCTTGTATTGGATCTTGCCCATCGGCGCGTCGACCTCGACGGTATCGCCGACCCGCTTGCCGATCAGCGTCTTGCCGAGCGGGCTCTCGTACGAGATCTTGCCGTCGATGACGTCGGCCTCGGCCGGCGCCACGATGCGGTACTGCAGCTTCTCGTCGAACTCCTGATCGAGCAGCGAGACGAGGGAGCCGACGGTCACCTTGGACGTATCGGAGCTGTCGGCGACACGCGCCTTCTTGAGCATCGCCTGGATCTGCAGAATGCGCGTCTCCATGAATGCCTGGTCTTCCTTGGCGGAGTGGTACTCGCTGTTCTCCTTGAGGTCGCCGTAGCTGATCGCCGTCTTGATCCGCTGCGCCAGCTCGCGGCGCTTCGGACCCTTCAGGTCTTCCAGCTCCGCCTCCAGCTTGGCCAGTCCCTCGGCCGTCAGGATTATTTCTTCATTCGCCATGATCGTTCTCTCCTATCGGGTCGCATATGCCCTCTAGTGTATCACAATCGAGCCGGACCATGCTGAGCGGCGGCCCCGACGCGGCAGAGGACGGGCGAATTTCCTCAAGCCGTCGGCGCTCCGGTCCGGCCGGCGCCGGAGCCCTCCCGGGTCGAAGCTCCTTGCTCCAGCGTCGCGATCAGGCGATGGCGGCCTCGCAGCGGCCGGTAGCCGAGGCGGCGGTTGATCGCCAGCATCGGGACGTTGAGCGAGTCGTTGTCCGTCCGCAAATAGCGGGCCCCGGCGCGCAGCGCGAGGCGGATCGACAGCAGCTTGAGCGCGCGGGCGATGCCGCGGCCGCGATATTCCCGCGCGACGCCGGTATACTCGTGGTACATGCCGCCGGAATCCTCGTTGTAGATGACGTTGCAGATGCCGACGAGACGCTCTCCGTCCATCGCCACGAGCACCCGCGCCGGCGCGTAGCCCTCCACCTGCAGGCCCCACTTGAGCCATTCCCCGTAGGGCATCGTCTCGCCGAGGAAGCCGGGGATGTCCGTATAGGTCGACGTGCACAGCTCATGCAGCCGCCGCAGCGTCTCCTCTCCCGGAGGCAGGTCCGCCAGCGAGGCAAAAGCGATGCCCTCCTCCTCCAGCCGCTCGATGATCATCCTGTCCTCCGGCTGCGAAGGGTCCTGGCCGTCCGTCAGATCGAGCACCGACTGCCACGAGCGCCGCTCCGTCTCGAACCCTCCGCGGCGCGCGAAGGCAATCGCCCGCTCGTCATCGTCCCAGCATTCGCTGAGCAGCGTGTCCGCGCCGGCTTCTCGCGCCCACTCGCGGGAGCTCCGGGTCAGCTCCGCGCCGATGCCCTGTCCATGCGCGTCGGCGGCGACGAGCACGAAGTGGTTCACCATGCCCGGCGGCGTCCAGGGCGCGCGCCAGATCGTCGAGTAGCCGACGAGCCGTCCGTCCTCCGCCTCGGCCACCTGGCGCAGCCGATCGTAGCCCGCGAGCTTGCCTTCCTCGTTTCGATGCAGCTGTCCCTGTTCGTACATCTTGCGGTCTTCCTCGGCCAGCCCCTCCGCCGTCGTCGGCTCCGCCAGCCACTCGTTCCACAGCGCGGCCATGCCGTCGTAATCGTCCGGCAGCCTTGGCGCCCGAATCTTCGTCCCGATCAATGGCGTTCCTCCCTGTCCCTGTCCCTGTCCCTGTCCGCCTGTCGGCGTCCTTGATGACTCCATTATGGAAGCCTGCCGCAGGCCCGGTAAAGGGAGGAAACGGATATAGCCAAAGAAGGGCTGCCCCGTCCCGTCCGCAAAGGACGTTCGGGGCAGCCCTGGAGGCCGTGATGCGCCTACACGCCGGCAGCGGCCGGCTCCTTGCCCTCGCCGCCGCGCAGCTGCTTGCTGCGCAGCTGGCCGCAGGCGGCGTCGATGTCGGCGCCGTGCTCCAGCCGCACGCTGACGCTGACGCCGTTTTTCTTGAGCACGTCGTAGAAGCCGTCGATCGCCTCCTGCGTGCTGCGCCGGTACTGGCTATGTTCGTCGACCGGATTGTATGGGATGAGGTTGACGTTGGCCAGCCGGAGCAGCTGCGGGCGGGAGCGGACGAGCTCGGCGAGCTGCTGCGCTTCCTCGCGGCGGTCGTTCACGTCCGCCAGCAGGATGTACTCCAGCGTGATGCGGCGGCGCGTGCGCTCGAGGTAATAGTCGATGCTGTCGAGCAGCTTCGCGATCGGGTACGCCTTGTTGATCTTCATGATGCGCGTGCGCAGCTCGTCATTGGGGGCGTGAAGCGATACGGCGAGGTTCGCCGGCACGCCGCTGTCCGCGAACTCGCGGATTTTGGCCGTCAGGCCGCTCGTCGATACGGTGATGTGGCGCGGCCCGATGGCCAGCCCCTTCGGATGCTGGACGATCGCGAGGAAGTCCATCAGATGCGCGTAGTTGTCGAAGGGCTCGCCGATGCCCATGACGACAATGTGGCTCACCCGCTGGCCATGCCCCGCATCGTCGAGGAACAGCTGCACGCGCATGATCTGCTCGGCGATCTCGCCGGCCGTCAGATCGCGGCTCTTGGCGAGCAGCCCGCTCGCGCAGAAGCTGCAGCCGATGTTGCAGCCGACCTGCGTCGTCACGCAGACGCTGAGGCCGAACTTATGCTTCATCAGCACCGTCTCGATCAGGTTGCCGTCCTGCAGGCGGAACAGGAACTTCACCGTCCCGTCCACCGACTCCTGGCGCGTATGCTCCTCCAGCGTGCCGATCGCAAACGACGCCTCCAGCAGCCGCACGACCTCCGGCTTGACGCCGGCCGCCTCCATGCCCGCGAAGTCGCGCACCCGCTTGCGGTACAGGCTTTCCCACGCCTGCATCGCGTGAAACTTGCGGTGTCCCCGCTCGCCGAGCCAAGCCTCCAGCCCTTCCTGGGTGAATCCATACAGGGAAGTCATCGTTTCATTCCTCTTTTCTGAGACTGACAATCATTGTCAATTATAATAATTGTAACCATATAAGAATTGAGTTAATATAATAATTAATCTAATTTAGATCCGAGGGCGCCGGACAGCGGCTGCTACCGTGCTCCGCACCCCGGATCCGGAAAGGTCGCGACCCCCATGCCAGACTATCATCACCTGGAGCATGTCAAAACGCAATCCCGGTCCAAGCGCACGCTCTGGATCACGCTGCTGCTGACCTTTTTCTTCACGATCGTGGAAATCGTCGGCGGCCTGCTGTCGAACTCGCTCGCGCTGCTCTCCGACTCCGCTCATATGATCTCCGACGTCATCGCGCTCGGCCTCAGCATGACCGCCATCTACATGGCGTCGCGCCAGCCGGACTCGCGCTATACGTTCGGCTACCTGCGCTTCGAGATCATCGCCTCGTTCCTGAACGGGCTGGCGCTGGCCGCGATCTCCGTCGGCATCCTGATCGAGGGCGTCCGCCGCTTCCTGCGGCCGGAGCCGATCGACTTCGGCCTCATGCTCGGCATCGCCTCGATCGGGCTCGTCGTCAACATCGTGCTGACGATCGTGCTCAGCCGCAGCATGAAGGAGGAAGACAACCTGAACGTGCGCAGCGCGCTCTGGCACTTCATCGGCGACCTGCTCAGCTCGATCGGCGTCATCGCCTCCGCGCTGCTCATCCTCTGGACCGGACGCGTCTGGTTCGACCCGCTCGTCAGCCTCGTCATCGCGGGCATCATCTTCGCCGGCGGCGCGCGCATCACGCGCGAGGCGTACCTCGTGCTGATGGAGTCCGTGCCGGGAGGCTTCGATCTCGAGGAGATCCGCCGGGCGATCCGCGCCGTCGAAGGCGTCGAGGACGTGCACGAGATGCATCTGTGGGCCGTGTCGACCGAGCACTACTCCCTGACCGCGCATGTGTTCGCCGACGAGCGCATCCAGCCCCACTGCATCATTCTAGCCATCAACGACACGCTTCAAAAGAACTTCGGCATCTCCCACTCCACCGTGCAGATCGAGCATGCCCGCATCCATCCGCATGGCGAATACGGCGCCGCGTTCCTGCAGCGCAAGCGGCTCGGCCTGCGCTCGAGCGGCCGGCGCGTCTAGCGGGGCTCCGCAAGCGCGGCGGCCGCCGCAGCCGGCCTCACGTCCATTTGGAAGCCCAGAGCTTCATTTCCCGGATGATCTGATGCAGATCCTCGCCCTTGGGCGTCAGCGTATACTCGACTGTGACCGGCACGGTCGGGTATACCTTGCGTTCAAGCACGCCCTTCTGCTCCATATGGCGAAGCGTGCTCGTGAGCGCGCGCGGGCTGACGGCCGGGATGAGCCGCTGCAGCTCGCCGAAGCGGCGCGTGCCGACGAACAGCTCCCGCAGGACGAGGAAGGCCCATTTGCCGCCGATGACGTCCAGCGTCTTTTCGATGTTGCAGTCGATCACTTCGGGCTTTTTCGGTACATAGTTGTTGGCAGCCAAGTCGAACGTCTCCTTCTCGTAAGCTAGTAACCTCAAGTATAGTAGATAACCCTTGTATAATAAAGTGACGAATATTTCACTACTTCCATCGCGGTAGAAACATGCGTAGAATAGAGGCTGTTCCGAAATCCGATTCCAATGGAGGGATATCCCGATGAGCATGAATTACCGCAGGCTGGGAAGCGCCGGCGTCAAGGTGAGCGACATCAGTCTGGGCAGCTGGCTGACGTACGGAGGGTACGTGGAACGCGAGAACGCCGTCAAGGCGATCCATACGGCATACGCTCTGGGCATCAACTTTTTCGATACGGCGAACGTGTACGAGCGCGGAGCGGCCGAGACGCTGCTCGGCGAGACGATCAAGGCGTTCCCGCGCCACTCCTATGTGCTGGCGACCAAGGCGTTCTGGCCGATGGGCGACCTGCCCAACGACCGCGGCCTCTCGCGCAAGCATCTGACCGACCAGTTCCACGCGAGCCTGAAGCGGCTGGACGTGGATTACGTCGACATCATGTACTGCCACCGGCATGATCCGGAGACGCCGCTCTACGAGACGCTCCGCACGCTGGACGACCTCGTGCGCGCCGGCAAGGTGCTGTACGTCGGCGTGAGCGAGTGGACGGCGTCGCAGATCGCGGAAGCGCATGCGATCGCCGACCGCTACCTGCTCGACCGCATCGTCGTCAACCAGCCGCAGTACAACATGTTCAACCGCTACATCGAGCCGGAGATCATCCCGTACTGCGAGCGCAGCGGCGTCGGACAAGTCGTCTTCTCGCCGCTGGCCCAAGGGCTGCTGACCGGCAAGTACACGTCGGCGACCGACATCCCGGCGGACAGCCGCGCGGCCAAGCTCGACTGGGTCAAGAACGGCATCACCGAGGAGAAGATCGGCAAGGTCAAGCAGCTCGCGGACGTGGCGGCAGAGCTCGATCTGACGGTCGGCCAGCTGGCGCTCGCCTGGATCCTGCGCCAGCCGAACGTCGCCAGCGCCCTCGTCGGCGCGAGCCGTCCCGAGCAGGTCGTCGAGAACGCCAAGGCTTCCGGCGTGAAGCTCGACGCCGAGATCGTCGAGCGCATCGAGTCGATCCTGACCGGCGAGAAGAAGTAATCGCCTATTGAACCCAAACAAGCGAGAAAAATTTCTCGCTTGTTTGGGTTTCGTTTTCTGTTGAGATACCACCATTTGCCTGCGCTGCTCAAAGACAGCCGTTCCTGCATTCAGCCATTAGCAGCAGCTTCGGAAATAAGCTTAAGAAGATGCACCATGTCGTCCATGAAAGTAGATATATATACAAGCGTCCCCGCGATGATAAGCAACAAAATAGTGGTAATGACTTGATGAATAGAGATATCCTTTCTCACAAAGTGCTCACCTCCATTTTCATGGCTCGACTTTCCCCGCCGCCGAAGGGCCGTCTCCAGGCTCATGATGTATGGCTATTTTTGTATGAAATGTCATACAAATTATCCGTGACAAACCCAATTCCGAGCCATTTGTACGATATATCATATAAAGCCCAAATCGAAATTCCCCGGACTGTCAAATTTGCATGAGAAATCACACAAAACGCTTCAAATGTTCTTCACGAGCTCGATGTTTGTGTGATTCATCGCACAAATGAGTCGGTTCTATTATGCGTCGCAAAGATTCCCTACTCCCTTGCGCTGCAAACCCCCGACAGGATTTTGACGCTGAAAGGCTGAGTCAATCCGTTTCAATTCATTTCAATCCGAGCATCGCGCCGGCGGACCGCCAAGTCCAGAACTTGGCTCCGTTGCTGACGACGAATCGACTGAACCAGGTTTCGAAATCACTCCCCAGGCTTGTCAGCTCTTTCGCCGGCGTCGTGCTGGTGCCGACGAGCATATAGTCTTCTTCGCCTCTCGCGTATTTTTCGCAATCCATGACGATCCGGTCGTCGAAAACGACCGCGATCATCAAATACCCCGGCTCTTGGTACGTTTCGTAGAGATGCTCCGCCTGATCGGCCGCGATCAAGCAGCTTGCCCCTCCGTAGAGCTCGTGATCAAATAGGGAGCATCCGTTCGTCAGCTGAAGCAGCTCCAGATAGCTGCCCGGCATATCCAATCCGGTGGAGTCGAGGAGACTCTGGATTTCTTCCGCTGTCGCCGGCGGCTGAAACGAACAGGCGTAGCGACCTGCCTCGCCAGAATCGTCCTGGAGAAACAGGCGGCCGCCCCCAAGCTCTATCCTCTTTTGCAATCCCTCGAAAGTCCGCTTTACAAGCGATGGCGCTGCCGCCACCCGCTCCATGAACTCCAGCCGGTTGCCGAACGGATCCTGCGCGTAGAAGCGCAAGATGCCTTCTTCTTGCCTTGCGTCGTCGTCGGCCGTCGCGATCCCTGCCTCGTCCAGCGTCCGGCGCAGCTCCTCCAGCCCCGTCACGAGAAAGGCCGGATGCGCTTTGCGAGCCGGCACGAAGCCGTCCTGCACGCCGATATGGACCTCATGCCGGCCGCAGCGGAACCAGACGCCGCCCCGCTTCGCCAGCTCGGGCGGCTTCGGCAGCTCCTCCCACTGGAGGCAGCCGCCGTAAAAGCGGCGAGCCTCCTCCTCGCAGCCCGCCGGCGCGGCCAGCTGCACATGGTCGATTCCTTCGTAGGCGAAAGCCATCCTGCTTCTCCCTTTCCACGCAGGCAATCGAGCGGGCCTTCTAGAAGCCGCGCCCCCTTACTCCAAATACCGCTCCCGAAGCAAGCGGCGTTCCTCCGCGCTCACGCCGAGCGCCTGCTCGAGGTAGCCGTCGGTGGAGCCGTACACGCGCCGCATCTCGTCCAGCGCGCTATGGATGTACTCCGGCGACACGCCCAACACGGAGCGGACAAAGCCGAGCACCCGCTCGTCCGGCAGCACGGCGCCGACCTGGGCGAGGATGCGCTCCGTCGCTTCCGGCCGCGTGCCCTCGGTCGCCATGTAGTCGGCCGCGATCGTCTCCTCCGAGGCGCCGAGCGCCAGCAGCACGACGGCGGCCGCGAAGCCCGTGCGGTCCTTGCCGACCGTGCAATGCCACAGCACCGGGCGGCCTTCCGCCTCCACCAGCGCGCGCATTAGGCGGGCATAGGCGCCGCGGGTATGCTCGTCGGTCACGAACTGCCGGTAGATGCCGGGCAGCGGATTGTCGAGCTGGCCGCCCGCCGCGAGCTGGCCGAGCAGCTTCGGAATCTCTCCGGAGCTGAAGTTGCCGCCGAACACCGGCAGCTGCAGATACGGCGCCTCGCCGATGCGCGGCGTCGGCACCTCGGCCCCTTTGTCCGCCGTGCGCAGGTCGCAGACGAACGCCAGCCCGAGCGATTCCAGCAGGCGGAACTCCCCTTCGCTCAGATCGGTCAGCTCCCCCGACCGGTACAGATGTCCCGGCTTGACCCGCCTGCCGCCCTCGGCCGGCAAGCCGCCAAGCTCCCTCAGGTTCAGCCGGCGCTTCAGCTCGGCGCGGACGTCCCCGCTTTGTCCTACAGCCTCTTCTAGGCTCATCTCTTTCTCCTCCTCGGATAGACAGCTCCAGGCTCATCGCAAAGGTTATTCGTCCCGAGACGAGCCGGCTCCTGCCGCTATCGACGAATCGATGGTGTCCAGCGCCGGGTTCACGGCGCGGTCGACGCATCGACTCGGATGCCGATGCTTTCCGGCTCCGCCTCGGCATCCATGCCGTCCTGGATGACGACGGTCCAGCTCGCGCCGTTTTCCTGGTACGAGCTTTCGACGATGACCGGCACGGCCGCATGCGTCTGCTTGAGAGCACGGCGGATCGCCTCCGACCGCGACAGGACCAGCTTCTGCGGGTCGCCGCTGTCGATCCGCTCGACAGACGCCGCCTTCGCCTGAGCCGGATAGGACTCGTTGATTCCTCCGTCGATGCGGACCCTCACCTGCTGACCGAGCTCGACGGAAACAGGGCTCGTGACGGACAGGGCGTTGCCCGACGGGCCGCCCTCTCCGGTGAGAAGGAACCCGCCCTTGTCGATGCGGACGACATGTCCGGTCATGGACGCTCCTTGTTCGGCGGGCGTCTTTGCATCCGGAATCCGGACCTCCTGAACTCGTTCGTCCTTCGCCTGGTCATCCTCCAGCCGCACCGTCCAGCTCGCATCGTCCGCCGCATAGACGACTCCCTGCACGACCGGAACGGCAAGCTCCGGCAGCTGCTCCAGCGCCCGGCGAATCGCCTCGGCCGTCGTCAGCGACGCGCCTGCGAACGGCTCTCCCTCCTCCTGCAGATGCTTGATGACGCGGGCGGTTCCCTGTCCGGGATAGCTGGTCGCGATCGCTCCGCCTTGAAAATCGACGGATACCTTCTGTCCGACCGGCGGCAGCTCCAGCTCGCCTCCGATCGCGACCCAGACCGCTTCGTTGCTCGGCAAACCGGGCGCGGAGGAAGTGAACAGGAACCGCCCCTCCTCGACGCGCACGGCATGTCCGATCCACGGGAGAGCGGTGGAGACGGCCGGCGACTCCGCGTCGCCGCTTGAGCCGCAGCCCGCCAGCACGCTGGCCAGCAGGGCGAGCGCGGCAAGCAGACCAAGCAAGCGGCGATGGCGCAGGCCGGTGGCTGCCGGCCCCTGCCGAACCGGGCGGCGATGGTTCAGCCTGGAGCTGTCCAGCCTCTCTAGATCCGGACGGCGGCGGTTTACTGCGGCGGTTTCGGCACGGACAAGCGGGACGGCGGAAGGGTACGACGACGCGCGGAGGACATTTCCCTCCTGCTGCCGAACGGCTGGTTTTCGCATGGCACGCTCCCCTTTCTCGGGTCGGCTTCGGCTCGACCGAACGCCTCTTATGCCCTTCCTGACGCCCGCCGCCTGCCAAAGGTTGCCATGCGCCTCACATTCCGAGCGTAGAAGGCCCGCCTGCCCCCATCGACCGCCTGAACAGCGACGTGCGGAGAAAGAGCGCCAGCCCCAGTCCGGCCGCGAGCGCGGCAACGGCCACGCATACCGGCTGCAGGCCGAGCCGGTCCGCCAGCAGGCCGACGAGCAGCGTGAGCGCGATCTGCAGCCCGCCCTGCGCCATGTCCGACGCGCTCGCGACGCGGCCCATCAGCTGCGCCGGCACCTGCTGCTGGAAGTACGTCGCATAGCCCGCTCCCGCATACGCCATGCCGAACCCGAGCCCGATGAACGCCGCCGACGGCATCCAGAACCCGTCCGACAGATAGAAGAGCAAGTAGAAGACGCAGGTCATGAACGTGCCTCCGCCGAGGTACCAGAGGAAAGGCACGCGCCGGGCGAGCAGCGCCGCCGTCGACGCGCCGGCCAGCGACCCGATGCCGGTCATGCTGACGAGCAGGCCGTACGCCTCCGGGGACAGCGCCAGCTGCTCGCGGATGAACGTCGCCTCCTGCGAGTCGATCGCCGCTCCGAGCAGCATCGCGCCTTGGAAAAGGCCGTACACGAGCAGGAACGGCTTGGCCGAGCGGGCGAAGCGCCCGACCTCCCGCCAGTCTGCGGCCCATGCCCGCAGCCGCGGCATCCGGACTTTCCCTGGCGCGGCCAGGGCGGAGCCGGAAGGGAGGCTCGGTTCGTTGGCGGAATTCAAGCGATGAGGCAAGCGTTCGGCTGCACCGGCGGCCGGCTCGCCCCGATCCGCCTCGGCCTCCTTGGGAGCCGCAGGCGCGCCCGCTGCGCCTTTGCCTACGGACGGCAGCCGCGCGATCATGCCGGCGCAAGCGAAGAACGTCGCGGCGTTGAAGAAGATGCTGAAGTCTGCGCCCCATAGCGGAATGAGCAGGCCCGAGACGGCGGGTCCGAGCAGGAACGCGCCGGAGCTGCTCATGCCGAGGATGGAGTTGAAGCGCGCTCGCTCCTGTCCGGGGATGAGCTTGACGATGTACACCTGCTGGCTGGGACCGAAAAACGAGCCGGCAAGCCCGATCAGGAACACGAGCGCGTAGATGCCCCACAGCGTGGAGACGAAAGGAATGGCCGCCATCAGCGCGCCGCGCACGAGATCGGAGGCGATCATCAGCCGCCGCGGGTCGGCGCGGTCGACGATGCTGCCCGACCAGAAGTTCGTCAGCAGCAGCGCCGCAGGGCGCAGCGCGAACAACACCGCCACGGCGGCCGCCGAGCCGCCGCTAAGGTCCAGCACCGTCAGGTTGATGGCGACGAAGTAGACCCAGTTGCCGAGATAGGACAGTCCCAGTCCGCTGACGAGCAGGACCGCTTGCCTCCATGAGGTCATTCGGAAGCGCCTCCAATTTTGCGTTTTCTTCCAGAATATCACAGGAATGCGTGGCGTCCCGGAGGCAGATATGGCGTTCCCGTGGCGGGCGTCGATCCAGTCATCGGAGGGGCGCGTCAAATCGAAGGGCGACGGTCCGAGAACCGTCGCCCTTCTCCCCTGCCCGCTTGAGCGGGGCTGCAAACACGCCCTAGCGCTGCAGCTCCAGCTGCGCGCAGGACGGCACGACGACATCCGCGTCCGGCAGCTCTTGCGCCTTGTCCGCGTCGTCCAGGCCGATGGCGGCTCCCGCTCCGGCGGCGCGCGCCATGAGCATGTCGCCGTTCGTATCGCCGACGACGGCGACGCGCGCCGGATCGACGCCGAGCCGGCGGCAGGCGAGCTCGACCATGTCGCCGTATGGCTTGCCGCGGTCGACCTGGTCGGTGCCGATGATCTCGGCGAAATAGCCGTCCAGCCCGAGCCAGCTCAGATGCTGCACGGCCGATGTCGTCTCGTCTGCGGTCACGACCGCAGCCGGCAGCCCGAGCTCGCGGCAGGACGCGAGCAGCTCCGGCACGCCGGGCAGCGCCAGCGCGGGCCGCTCCTGCTGCATCCGGCTCTCGGCGAGATGCAGGCTTTCCTGGGCGAAGACGCGCGCCTCGCTCCAGCCGAGGCCGCGCCGGTAGCCGCTGGCCGCGAGCAGCGCGAGCAGCTCGGCCAGCGTGCCGGCCGCGAGCGGACCGTTCCGGTCATAGCCGGAGGCGATGCCGCTCTCCGCGAATGAGATGCCCCATTCCCGGCCGAGCTCCTCGCGCGGCAGGTCCGGGAACCCTTTTCCCCGCAGCCGCTCCGCGAACGCCTCCTGCATATGCCGCGTCCATACTCCCCATGTGTAGCTGAATTCGATCAACGTCCCGTCCTTGTCGAACAGGATCGCCTCCACCTCGAAGCCCTTCTCTCCTGCCAGCAGCAGCGCCATCTGTCTCCTCCGTTCCCAAGTTCGATTCCTAATCTCATTGAAGAAGGTTCGGCCGGAATAGTCAAGCCGAGGCGGGAGTAGAGCGAGAGCGGGGGCGAGACGGATGCGGGTGTGGAGGCAGGTGCCGAAGCAAGTGCGGAGACGGATGCAGGTGTTGGAGCGAGTGCCGAAGCGAGCGCGGTGCGGGTGCAGCTGCCGAAGCAGGTGCCGAAGCGAGTGCGGTGCGGATGCAGCTCCCGAAGCGAGTGCCGAAGCAGAAAAACCGCCCGCTCCTTGCGGAACGCGCGGCTTTATTCGAGTCCAAGCGCTCGACTGTCCCGACTAGAACGTCGTGAACCCGAGCCGGTCCTGCACGCGGTACATCAGCCGCTTGAGCCAGACGGTCTTCTCCTCGTACTCGCTGTAGTCGAGCGTGTAGCGGGCGCCGTCGTTCGTCCACAGCTTGCGGAAATACGCCTCCAGCTCGGCGGCGGGACGGCTGTCCGGAGCGGCCTGCACCCGCAGGTTCGTCTCCAGGTTGAGGTCGTCCAGGTTGCGCGTCGTGAAGTTGGCCGAGCCGTTATGGATAACCGCGCCGTCCGGGCCGGAGACGAGCATGAGCTTGGCGTGGTACTGCTCCTCGTCCGTGTTGTACCAGCGCACCTCGATGCGGCCCTCCGTCCGGTCCCGCAGCTCGGCGGCGACGGGGCGGTTGGGCACGCCGATTTTGGAGTTGCCGAAAGCGACCTCGTTCGGATCGAGGATGAGCCGCACCTGCGCGCCGCGGTCGGAAGCGCGGACCAGCGCCTGCACGACGTCGCGGTCCGCCAGGTAGAACATGCCCAGCCAGATCCGGTCCGCCGCGTCCAGATCGCGCAGCACATGCGCGCGGATGCGGCCTTCGGTCAGCAGCTGCACGGAAGCTTGCTCGGCGGAGGGCGGACCCGAGGATGCCGAGGCTGGATCGGATGCGGCGGAGGACGGCGCGGAGGATGCCAGGGCTGGATCGGATGCGGCGGAGGACGGCGCTTCAGTTGCTGGCGTCGGAGCGAGCTGATCCGGTCCCGGCAGCCGCACGTCCGAGCCGGACAGGTCGATCGCCGCTTGCTCGGTTCGCAGCGCCTCGGCCAGCAGCTCCGGCACGCCGGTGACGGCATAGCCGCTGTTGGAGTTGAAAAAGCTCGCGTCATGCGCGTTCGCGCTGGCGACGACGAGCGTATCCTCGGTGATGAGCGTCTTGCGGTGGTTGGCTTTGGCGTTGACGAGCTTGAGGTAGGAGCGGACGGTCATGTCGGGGGCTCCGCTGGCCATCTTGTTGGGCAGCCAGCCCCGGCCCTCGGTGCCGAGCCAGCCCGCCGTCAACCGCCAGCCCGCCGTATAAAGCGGATTCGAGTCCCGCAGCGGATCGACGTCGGTGACGACGACGGCGATGCCGGCCTGCCGCAGCCGCTCCAGGTCAGGAGCGGGATGCGAGCCGTAGGAGGTGTTCACGTCATCCGTGATGACCGTGACGCTCAGATTCGGAAGCTCTTTTTTGCGGGCGATGAGGGCGTCTGCGACCGGCCGGCTCAGAGGCGGGAACGACTGGTCCTCGTTGTAATACCCGTTGAAAAGAAACAGGTCAAGCACGACGAACCGCTCGGCGTCCCCGATCGCCCGGAGCATGCGCGAGAAAATGGCCTGCTCCGTCGTCTTGCCCCCGTCCTCGTCCTCGAACGTCAGGTCGGTCAGCAGCTCGATGCGGCTTGCCGGCACAGGATGGACCGCGCCCTCGAACGACACGCCGGGCGGCAGCGGCTTGTTCGCCTGATAGAGGACGACGCCGGCGTACAAGAGCAAGAAAAGCAGGAGCAGGACGAGCCGCAGGCCGGGGCGGCGGGGGCGCCGAGAACGGCGCGGACGGCTTGAAGCTCCGCCCGAATCAGGCCGAGCGGGCGCGGGCTCATCCCCGCCCTGTACAGCGGCCGGCGCGCTGCGTGCCGCTTTTGCCGGAAGCGGGTTCGCTGCATGGCGGCGGTCGGATGGCCGCTGGCGGCGACGCGGATCGGATGGATCGGCGTCCGCGAGGTCGGATGGAGGAATCGGTTCATTGGGGCGGGATGCGCTCATGGAAGGCCTCTTTCTAGTCCCGCGTTTCGCGAGGGTTTTCTTCATGAGTACCGCCGCGCCCGTCCCTTTGAAACAGCAGAGGAAAGAAGAGGCACGGGCGGCAGGAATGACCGCCTGCGCTTCAATTGAACGGCTCCGGACGCGGCACGCAGGCCAAGCCTCTGAAGCGGCAGCCACCGGTCCAAATTTATGGATCCCATCGGCGGGTCCAAGGCACTTTTGTGCCTTGGATTTCATTCGGCGGCCCGTTTCGGTGCATCCAAGGCACTTTTGTGCCCTGGATTTTTGTCGGCGGCCCGTTTCGGTGCATCCAAGGCACTTTTGTGCCCTGGATTTTAGTCGGCGGCCCGTTTGGGAGGATCCAAGGCACTTTTGTGCCCTGGATTTTAGTCGGCAGCCCGTTTCGGTGCATCCAAGGCACTTTTGTGCCCTGGATTTTTGTCGGCGGCCCGTTTCGGTGCATCCAAGGCACTTTTGTGCCCTGGATTTTAGTCGGCAGCCCGTTTCGGTGCATCCAAGGCACTTTTGTGCCTTGGATTTTAGTCGGCGGCCCAAATTGGGGTGCCTGCCGGGCTCAAGCGGTCGCCAGCTTAGTCGCGGAGATCGCTAGAATCGTCGTCACCGCTGGCCAGAGCGCCGGAACTTGACGCTCCTCCCCCAATTGAAACGGAGCCAGGCCCGTCCATAGCCGCTGGCCGATGCCGATTCGCCTCAGCGGGCGCCCCGTACCGCTCCGCCTCGTACTGGCGGAGCAGCTCCGCCAGCTCGTTCGCGGAGCGCAGCTCGGCGCCCGAGTCCGCAGCGGGCGCAGCCGCACCGCTGTCCACGGAGCCTCGGCCGCCGAACCAGCGGGCCAAGCGTGAAGCTGCGCCCCGCTGTATAGAGGCCGCGGCCGGTCCGGCAGCAGGACGCCCTGGAGCAGCAGCCTGCTCGGCGTCTCCCGCGCCTCCTCTAACTCCGGACGCGGATCCCACCCTGCCGACCGCGCCCCCTCTAACCCCGGACGCGGATTTCACACCGCCGTTGCCAGCGCTTCCTCCACCGCCGGACGCGGATCTCGCGCTGCCGACCGCGTCTCCTCTAACTCCGGACGCGGATCCCACGCCGTTGCCAACGCCTCCTCCACCGCCGGACGCGTCGCCGCCGAGCCGCCGTTCCAGCTCGCGCGCATGCTCCGCCGGCGTGCGGTCGGCGCGGTACGCGTAGCCGCGGCCGATCTCGCGCGCGATCAGCGCCCGGTATCGGCGGCGCGCTTCGCCGCCCGGCCCGGCGGCCGGATCGCCGCCGCCGGCGCTGCGGCGGCCGCGCCGCTGGGCGTCGCCGACCCGCTCCAGGCGGACGACCTCGTCGACGTAGCCGGTCTCGACGCCCGGACGGCGCAGCTCGCGCGACAGCCGCAGCCAGCGCAGCAGCTGGCCGAGCAGCCGGCGCAGCCGCTCCGGCAGCCAGCGCCGCACGAGCCGGTAAAGCAGCACCAGCGCGAGCACGGCAGCGGCGGCAGCGGTGAGGTAGCCGAACCAATCGCTGAGCAGCGCCAGCCAAGCCGGCGGCGGCTCGGATGGAGGCATCGGCGGCATCCCCGTTGCGCCGGCCGGCGGCTCCGTCGCGGGAGGAGGCGGCTCTGTCGAGCCCGACAGCAGGCGGCGCAGCAGCGAGCGCAAGCCGTCCAGAAGCGCCTGCAGCGGGCCGAGCCAAAGGACGCCGAGCCCGAGCAGGGCGACGACGCCGAGCGTGAGACGCCGATTGAGCATGGCAATGCTTGGTGTTACCGCATGGCGGCTATCCTCCGCATGCGCCGCGCGGCGCAGCTGCCAGCCGTTCCAGCGCAGCAGCAGCAAGCTGATGGCGGCGAAGGCGAACAGCAGCAGGCTTTGCCGGTACGGCAGCAGCCGCTCGATCCCCGCGCCGGCGAAATAAACCCCTGCCGCCAGCGCGAGCCCGGCCAGAGCCAGGCGCGCGTCGCCGCCGAGCCATAACCGGCGGCGGCCGTGCTGCCGGCCGCGCATCGCGGCGGCAGCGCTGAGCGCGCCGAGCGCCGCGGCCGCGATGCCGGCGGCCGAACCGCCGGCCGGCACGGCCGCCCAGCCGAGCGCCGCGCCGAGCGCGGCGGCCAGCGCCGACAGCCAGCGCCCGGCGCCCAAGCGGCCGCGCTGCGCCTCGCGCAGGCCGCTCCAGCCGCCGAGGCCGTGCAGCAGCGCGCCGAGCGCCCACAGCAGCGGCGCCGCCAGCGCCGGCGCGGCATATTCGGCGGCCAGCACGGCCGCCGGGTAGAGCGCCGCCGTTTCCGGCAGCGTGCCCCACAGCAGCAGGCCTCGCCGATCCTCGGCCAGCTGCGCCGCCGCCAGCGCCGACTCATCCCGCTCCGGGCCGCTCGATTCCCCGTGCCCCGATCTGCTCGCTCCCCCGTGCCCCGACCCGCTCGCTCCGCCTTGCTCCGGACCGCTCGCTCCCCCGTGCCCCGACCCGCTCGATCCGACATGCTCCGGACCGCTCGATTCCCCGTGCCCCGACCTGCTCGCTCCGACATGCTCCGGACCGCTCGCTCCCCCGTGCCCCGACCCGCCCGAGCCGCCGACCTCCAGCCGGCCCGCGCCCCTCTTCTTCGGATCGCCCGCTGCGGCTGAATCCGCTTCTCCCGGCTCCTGCCGCCATCCTTTGGGGCCGTCGTCCAACCGCTTCCGACCGCTCATGCCGGCTCCCTCCTTCGCTTGCGCCCGTCTGCGGACGGCGGCCGCACGATCGTCACGCCATGCCCGAGCGCGGACAGCCGCTCCGCCGCCTCCCGCACGCGGGCCGATTCATGCGCCGTGATGAGCAGATAATCGAGCCGCTCGCCGCCGGCTCCCTGCTCCTGCCGATCCGCCTCCTGGCGCAGCAGCTCGTGAAACGGCACCCGCGCCTGCGGCGCCACCGCCGCCATCGCCTCCAGCAGCGGCTCCAGCGCGAGGCCGCCATAGCCGGGCTCCACGCGGTTCGGCAAGCCGGCCGCTTCCTCGGCCAGCATCGCGTTATGCGCGAAGCCCGCGCCAAGGCCGCGGCGCAGCAGCTCGGCCGCGCTCGCGGCGGCGCAGCGCAGCGCTTCCTCCAGCCCCTCCGCGTCGTTCACCCGGCCCCACATCGTCTCCGACTCCTCGACGTTCAGCAGCAGCATCGCCCGCGGATTCGCCGTGTGGCCGTAGCGATGCACCTGCAGGCCGGCGGAGCGCGCCGAGGCTTTCCAGTGGATGCGGTTCATCGCGTCGCCCGGCGCGTAGTCCCGCACCCCGCTCGTCACGAACGGATCCTCGGCCACCCAGCGCCGCACCTCCAGCTCGCCTTGCCAGCGCAGCCACGACTCCGGCAGCCGCTCGAGGCCGGCCAGCTCCGGATAGACGACGAGCCGCCACGGCAGCTCGACCTTGATCGACGCCGCGAACAGGCCGAACAGATCGCCGCCCGTCATCGTCGCGGTGCCCATATGCCAGACGCCCCGGCTCGCGCAGACGGCCGCATGGCGGCGAATGATCCGCACCCGCGGCGGCAGCGTGAACAAGCTGGCGTGGTTCTGGTAGATCGAGCCGGAGCTGATCGACATCTGGCCCGTCCCGCGAAACAAAAGCCCCGCCGGCAGCATCGCCTCCAGCCGCAGCCACGGCACCGGCAGCCGCTTGCCGTTCTCGATGGTCTCGACCATCTCGATGGCATCTCCCGCATGGCAAGCCGACGCGCTGAACGAGCGCTCCACCCGCACGCCGCGCAGCGCCCAGCGCCCGAGCAGCAGCCCCTGCAGGCCGAGCGCCGCCGCCAGCGCGGCCAGCAGCGCGAGCATCCCCATCAGCGGCCTCCCGCGCCGGCGCCCGAAGAAGCGCCCGGCTCGCCCGCTGTCCCGGCAAATCGGCCTGCCCCGCTTGTCCCGGCCGGCCCGACCCCGCCAGCTGATCCGGCTGCCCCGACAGCCCGGCTATTCCCGCCTGTCCCGCCTGCCGACCCAGCCAGGCCCGCCCCGCCCGCGGCGCTCGCGGCGAGCGCGGCCAGCGCCTCCTCGCTCGGCACGGGCACGCGCGCCAACGCGTCCTGCACGATGCGCCCGGCGGCCGCCGCCTGCGGCTCCTGGCGGCGGCGCGGCACGATGCGGTGGGCGCATACCGGCACCGCCAGCCGCTTGATGTCGTCGGGCAGCACATACGCTCGCCCCTGCATCGCCGCGTACGCCTGCGCCGCGCGCAGCCACGCCTGGGTGCCGCGCGGGCTGACGCCGAGCAGCGCGTCCGGATGCTCGCGCGTCGCCTCCGCCAGCTCGACGAGATAGGCGAGCAGGTCGGCGTGGACCGCGACCTCGCGGCAGCGGCGCTGCGCCTCCAGCAGCTGCGCCTCTCGGGACCGGTTCCCTTCGTCCGCGCGGCCGCCTGCCGCCGCGGAGCCTTCCCCACCCGGAGTCCCGCCCCGCTGCAGCTGCCCGAGCGCCGTCCTCCGCAAAATCTCGACGCCCTCCTCCCGATCCGGGTAGCCGAGCTTCATGCGGATCATGAACCGGTCCATCTGCGCCTCCGGCAGCGGGAACGTGCCCTGGCTGTCGATTGGATTCTGCGTCGCGAGCACGAGGAAAGGCTCCCGCAGCGCCATCGTCTCGCCCTCGATGCTGATCTGGCGCTCCTCCATGCACTCGAGCAGGCTCGACTGCGTGCGCGGCGTCGCCCGGTTGATCTCGTCGGCGAGGACAATCTGCGTGAACAGCGGGCCCGGGCGAAAGCGGAACTCGCCTTCCTTCTGGTTGTAGTAGTGGATGCCCGTCAGGTCCGACGGCAGCAGGTCCGGCGTGAACTGCACCCGGCGGAACTCCAGCCCGAGCGCCGCCGCCAGCGACTGCGCGAGCAGCGTCTTGCCCGTCCCCGGCACGTCCTCCAGCAGCACATGCCCGGAGGCGAGCAGCGCCGTCAGCAGCAGCTCCACCTCCTCCCCCTTGCCTACGATCGTCTGCGCCAAGCTTGTCCGAACGGCATCGGCAAGCGCTTTCACCTGTTCCATGTCCTCGCTCCTCCCCGGCCCTCGGCCGCCCTCTGTCTCCTGATTCTACCAAAAGCCGGCCGTCCTGGCACGGAAAGCCGCCCGAAAAGGGCAGACGAGCCGCCCGGCTCCTGTGCTACACTGGAGCCAGAAGCCCGCCGCAAGGGAGGCGGCCTGAACAGCTCCTGCTGCACTGGAGCCAGAAGCCGCCGCAAGGGAGGCCCGCTCGTCCGCGCCCTCCCGATCCTTTGCTGCCGAAGGAGCTTCGCCTCCTGAATGAACCATTCCCGCCAGGCCCAGCGCCTGCCCGAAAGGCTGTGATCCCCGTGTCCAATCTCCACGAGCAACCGACCCAGGCTCCTGATCCTGATCCGACTGCGGCTCCGACGCCGCCATGCCCGTCCGCAGCCGCCCTGCTCGCCGATGCCGAAGCCTACGCCCGCGCCGAGCTTGGCGGCGATACGAGCGGCCACGACTGGTGGCATGTGCAGCGCGTCGCCGACATGGCCCGCCGTCTGGCCGCGGAGGAAGGCGCCGACGCCTTCCTTTGCGTGCTCGCCGCGCTGCTGCACGACGTCGCCGACGAGAAGCTGAACCCGTCCAAGGAAGCGGGCATGGCCAAGGTCGCCTCCTGGCTGGAGGCGCGAGAGCTGGCCCCCGGCGACCGGGAGCATGTGCTGGAGATCATCGGCACGATGTCTTACAATGGCGGGGCGAATCCCCCGATGCGCACGCCCGAGGGCCGCGTCGTCCAGGACGCCGACCGGCTGGACGCGATCGGCGCGATCGCCGTCGCGCGCACGTTCGCCTATGCCGGCCACGTCGGCCATCCGATCCACGATCCCGGCCTGCCTCCGCGCGACCGCCTCGTGCTGACGTCCGAAGAATACCGCAAGGACAAAAGCACGGCAATCAACCATTTTCACGAGAAGCTGCTGAAGCTCAAGGACCGCCTCAACACGCCGGCGGCCAAGCGCATCGCCGAGCAGCGCCATGACTTCATGCTCGGCTACCTGGAGCAGTTCCGGCTGGAGTGGGACGGCGAGCGGTAGCCGCGCCGGAACGACGACACCATCAGGGGATGAGGAAGGATGCCATGGACCGCGAGATCCGCTTGCTGACCGCCGAGGAAGGAAGCTGCGAATATTCGATTGCCGGCTCCTGCCGCCAGCCAAAAAAAGGTCCTCAGGGCTCATGCCCCGAGGACCTTTTTGCATGCTCTGCTGCTCCGCGCCTACAAGCTCTTCGCGCCGAACGTGTCGCCGCCTTCGAGCGTGCCGGACTCGAAGCCCTTGTAGAACCAGCGCTTGCGCTGCTCCGACGTGCCGTGCGTGAAGCTCTCCGGCACCGCGTAGCCGCGCGCCTTCTCCTGGATGCGGTCGTCGCCGACCGCGCTCGCGGCCGTGAGCGCCTCCTCCAGGTCGCCTTCCTCCAGCAGGCTCTTGCCCTGCGCATGATGCGACCAGACGCCGGCGTAATAGTCCGCCTGCAGCTCGAAGCGCACGAGGTACCGGTTGAACTCCTCCTCGCTCAGCTGCTCGCGCAGCGGCATGATCTTGTCCGACGTGCCGAGCAGCGTCTGCACATGATGCCCGACCTCGTGGGCGATCACATACGCCATGGCGAAGTCGCCCGGAGCCTGGAACTGCCGGCGCAGCTCGTCATAAAAGCTGAGGTCGATGTACAGCTTGCGGTCGCCCGGACAGTAGAACGGCCCCACCGCCGACTGCTGCGTGCCGCAGGCCGACTCGACCGCATCGTCGTACAGGACGAGCGTCGGCTTTTCATACGTCAGTCCCTGCTGCTGGAAAAGGCCGCCCCAGATCTCCTCCGTATCGGCCAGCACGACCGACACGAACTGCGACAGCTCCGCCTCCTCGGCCGTCTCCTCGTACGGCTGCGACTGCTCCGTGCCCGCTCCGCCGATGACGCCGCCGAGCAGGTCGCCCGGATTGCCGCCCATCAGCGTGACGAGAATCAGCAGGATGATGCCGCCGATGCCGCCCCCAACCACCGTCTTGCCGCCGATGCCTCTGCCCCGGCGGTCCTCCACGTTCGCGCTGCCTCTTCTCCCTTGCGTCCGCATCCCTTTCTCCTCCGCGCCTTCGTTTTATTGAAGATATACCCGCTTCCGGGCCATTGACGCGAAGGGGGCGAAAAGGACGTCACCGACCGGAATGCCGCCGAGCCGGACTTAGGCTGCAAACATGCCTTGCACGTCCTAAAAGAAGCAGCCGCCGTAATCGGCCTTGCGGTCGCGCCACACCGTATGCACATGGCCGCGGCCGGGCAGCGCCTCCTCCGCCAGCGTGACCGTCTCCAGCCATAGGCGAGGCCCGTCGATCCGGACGTACGAGCCAGGCACGCGGTCGTCCGTCGAGCCCGACCAGCCGATGTACGTGCGCTCCAGCGCTTCGGGCGAAAGGTAGGCCGCGAGCAGCGCCTGCGCCGATGCCGGAGCCGCCGTGCGCACCCAGGCGGCGATCGACGCGCGCACCCGCTGCTTCTGCTGCTCCCCGAGATGGGAGTAAGGGATGCCCTCCGCCTCGGGGAAGTGCCCGTCCTTGCCCGGGCCGAGCAGCACGTCGGCGTGGCTGTCGCCGAGCCGGGCCGCCGCCATCTGGTCGGGCGGCAGCGAGCGCAGCATCGCGTACATGCTCTCCAGCCGCGGCTCCATGACCGCCCAGTCGCGTCCGCCGGCGGAGAACAGCCGCGGCTCGATGCCGAGGAACATCGGCGTCACGCCGGTCTCGCGCGTGTTGCTGGCGAGGTTGAGCGCCAGATGGCGCCCGCTCAGCTGCAGCATCCACGGCTCGCGGCTGCTCGGGTCGCCGAGGAACGCGACATGGTACAGCGCCGAGCCCCAGCGCGGATTGCCGCCTGCGGCCGACGACATCTTGTCGTCAGCGAGGATGATGCCTCGGGCCGTGTCGTAGCCGCCCTCGCTGAGCGCCTCCCGCAGCAGCGCCTTGAGCGCCTCCAGGCTGTCCTCGCCGAGCGTGCCGAGCGCGATGCCGTTGCGCGGGAACTCGTCGACGGGGCGGTTGCTCCAGCTGACGGCATGCTTGGCCGTAAAAGGAAGCCGCAGCGCTTCCCGCTGCGGCGGCGTCAGCGTCGCCTCGAACGCCACCGCCAGGCAAACGAGCCGCGACGGCGCATCCGTCTGGGACGCTTCGCCCGGCCGCTCCGGCTTGGTTGGCTGCGCCGGGCATCTCGCCTCGGCGGACGACGCGATCGGCCGCGCCATCGCCTGGCCGACGGCCGCGTCCGCGACGGCGAGGCCGCTCTTGCCGCCAGGAGGCGCAGGCTTTCCTGCCTGTCCTGGCGCGGCGGCGCCCGGCGCCCGGCGCGCCGCATTCGGCGCAGGCGCAGCTCCAGCTGCCTGATGCGGCGCATCCAGCCGCGCCGCCTTTCCCGCCGTCGCATTCGACGCTTGCGGCGACGGCGCGGCTCCGTCCATTTCGTTCCGCGCATGCGGCGCTCGGGCCGCCATGTCCATCAAGCTCGGCGCAAGCGCCGGGGCCGGGGCCGCCTCCGCTTCCGGTCCGGGATAGCCGCCTCCCAGCGTCGCGCCGATTCCCGTCGCCAATACGGCCATCGCAGCCGTTTTTCTCCACCTGCTCTGCTTCAAGGCTCTGTTCTCCTCCTTTTTCCACCTGCTAGCTTCTTCCTCCCGCCTCCCTTTTATACGTTTTTTGGCAAAGCAAAAACGCCTCATGGAGGGCAAAAGCCCGTCCCATGGGACGCTGCATGGAGCAAGCGGCATCCTGGCCGCCGCTAGGCAAGGCTCCATCCGCCTACGTACGGAACCGGCTGACCAGCCCCTGCAGCTCGTCAGCCATCTCCGCGAGCGATCGGGCGGAGGCGCGCATCTGCTCCATCGAAGCGAGCTGCTCCTCCGTCGAAGCCGCAACCTCCTGGGCGCTCGCCGAATGCGACTGCGCGACCTCGGCCATGCGGCGGCCGGACTCCGTCATCTCCCCGGCGCGGACGCGGATCTGCTGCGCCACGGCCGCCATTTCCTCCATATGCGGAGTAATGCCTCGGGTGCCGCCGAGAATGACGCCGAATTTGTCGGAAGCCTGGCGCGACACCTCGACGCCGTCCTCCGCGCTGCGCATCGCTTCCTCCATGAGCCGGGCGGATTCCTCCGTCTCCTGCAGGATCGCGCCGATCAGCGCGCCGATCGAGCCCGCCGACCGATGCGACTGCTCGGCGAGCGAGCGCACCTCGTCGGCCACGACGGCGAAGCCCCGTCCATGCTCGCCGGCGCGGGCCGCCTCGATCGAGGCGTTGAGCGCCAGCAGGTTCGTCTGGCGAGACAGCTCGCCCAGCACCTGCAGGATGCCGCGAATCTCCCGCGAGCGCTCCGACAGCGAGTGCACGACGCCGCTCGCGCGTTCGATCGAAGCATGGATCGTCTGCATCTGCTCCAGGTTCTCGGCGACGATGCGTCCGCCCTGCTCCGCCTCCTGGCTCGTCCGGCGAGACAGCTCCAGCACCTCGGCGGACGTCGATCCGACCAGCTCCGCGCCTTGGGCGAATTCCTTCAGCGTCTCCCGGTTCTCCTCCACCCGCGCGGCGGTCCATTCCGCGCCGCCAGCCATCTCCTCGATCGCCGACGCCACGGACTCCGCGGCCCGCGCCGACTGCTCGGCGCCGCTGCTCAGCTGCTCCGCCGCAGAGCCGAGGCTGCCCGCGTGAACGGCGATGCCGCCGACCATGCCGCGTATGTTGTCCGACATGCGGCGGAACGAGTCGCTCAGCTCCCGCAGCTCGTCGCGGCCGCGCACTTGCGGCTGCTCCCCCGTCAGGTCGCCGTCGGCCATCCGCTGCGCGGCGCCGTTCAGGCCGGCGAGCGGACGGCTGATCATGCGCGCGGCGAACCAGCCGGCGGCGATCGCCGCGGCCGAAGCCAGGCCGCAGATGACCATGATGAACAGCTGCCCCTTCTCGGCTTTACGCTGCGCCTCCAGCTTGACGACCTCGATGACTTCCTTCTCGACCCAGGTGGCCAGCGCGTCGCTCTCGGCCCGGATCTCGTCGCTGATCGGCTTGATGTCCTTCTGCCCCTCCAGCGCGGCTTGCCGTTTGTTGACGAGATAAGCGTTCATGATGCGCACGGTCATCTGGCGGAACTGATGGTTCGCCTTTTGAATGCGCTCCAGCTGCTCCCGGACCTCCTTGGCATCGCTCCGCTTCATCGCGGACGCGATCGTCTGGTCGATCCCGTCATTGGACTCGTACAGCCCTTCCTTGTAGGACGGGTCGTCGTACAGCAGGAATGCCCTCAGCCGGCTTACCTGCCGTTCCGACAGCATCTGGATCGTCTGCGCGTCGGAGCGGAGCTCCCCGGCCACATCGGTGATGTACGCGTACGAAGCCCGTGTCGACTTCTCATTGAAATAGGAAAGGACGGATGCCAGCCCGAACAGAAGAGAGACGAGAACAAAAATGGCGATTAATTTGTGCCTCAGCTTGATCTTCATGCGAAAATAATCCTTTCTAAAACAGAATAGAATGTATTTCGACATGATAAGGCCAAGTTGTTAGCGATTAATCACAGTATTCCGCGAAACGAATGATGGGATTAATAAAAATTCTTTTCCTGTCTAGCCTTTTTACACATTGCTTCTTCACCGAAGCAACGAAAAAAAGCCCGCTCGAATCTTGCAACGATTCAAGGCGAGCGAATGGAGGTATAAAAAGCTATCCTGATCGACCATCCTAATGCCAAGGAGGTGAGATCCATGGCAAAAGACGTGCGCTGTGAAGTAAACTCGTGCAAGCACTGGGCTGCCGGCAATCACTGCAACGCTTCTTCGATCTATGTCGTGAGCCGCAGCAGCAAGCCGAGCCATTCCGACGAAACCGACTGCAAAACCTTTGAACCGAAAGTGTGATCCATCCGAAAGGCGGCCGTGCCAGCGGTCGTCTTTCTCTTTTGTTATATTAACCAATAATGATTCTTATTATCAGTCGAGATGAAAAAAACGGGATAAAAAAAGAACCTTATCTCGCCCGCATCTGCGGAGATAAGGTTCTTTGCGTACCGTACGAGAAATGGTCCTCCTCCGTCATATCAGCGGCGCCAGGCCGCCGATATGACGGAGGCCGGCTGCCAGCCGCCTTAGCCGCGAGGCTGGCCGCTACGAGCGCCTTGCGCGGACGGAGCCGTTCCGGCGGAGACTGGACCGCGGCCGGAGCCGCCGCGGCGACGCTTGCGCTTGCGGCCGGCGCCGGCTGCGCCCGGCTGCTGCGCTTCGGAGCCGCCGGCTGCGGGACGCTGCTGCGGCTGGCCGCTCGGCTGCGGACGCCCGCCTTGACGCGCGTTGCCGCCGCCTTGCTGCTGGGAGCCGCCGCCTTGGCGCGCGTTCCCGCCTCCTTGCTGCTGGGAGCCGCCGCCTTGGCGCGCGTTCCCACCGTCACGCTGCTGGGAGCCGCCGCCCTGGCGCGCGTTCCCGCCGCCCTGGCTTTGCGACAGCGACGGAAGCACCGGCTCGCCGCCGGCCATCGGGTACGGATGGTCGCTTACGACGGGCACTTTCTTTTTCGTCAGCTTCTCGATGTCCTTGAGGTAAGGAACCTCCTCGTCCTCGCAGAACGCGATCGCCGTGCCGCTCTTGCCGGCCCGGCCCGTGCGGCCGATCCGGTGCACGTACGTCTCCGGGATGTTCGGCAGGTTGAACTGGATCACATGCGCCAGCTCGTCGATGTCGATGCCGCGGGCCGCGATGTCGGTCGCCACGAGCACGCGCGTCGCGCCGCTCTTGAAGTTGCCGAGCGCCGCCTGGCGGGCGTTCTGCGACTTGTTGCCGTGGATCGCCTGCGCGGTTATGCCGGCCTTGGTCAGCACGCGCACGACGCGGTCCGCGCCATGCTTGGTGCGGGTGAAGACGAGCACCGACTCGATCGAGCGGTCGCGCAGCAGATGGATGAGCAGCTGCGGCTTGCTGTCCTTGTCGACGAAGTAGACCGACTGGTCGATCCGGTCGACCGTAGAGGAGACCGGCGTAATCTCGACCTTGACCGGGTCATGCAGCAGCGACTCGACGAGCCGGCTGATCTCCGGCGGCATCGTGGCGGAGAAGAACAGCGTCTGCTTTTTGGCCGGGATGCGCGCCATGATCTTCTTGACGTCGTTGATGAAGCCCATGTCGAGCATGCGGTCGGCCTCGTCGAGCACGAGGATCTCGACATGCTGCAGGTCGGCGTGCTTCTGGTTGATGAGGTCGATGAGGCGGCCCGGCGTCGCGATCAGGATGTCCATGCCGCGCGCCAGCTGGATCTCCTGCGCCCGCTGGGACACGCCGCCGACGATCGAGAAGCAGCGGATGTCGGTGAACTGGCTGTACGCCCGGATGTTGTCCTCGATCTGGATCGCCAGCTCGCGCGTCGGCGTCAGGATGAGCGAGCGGATGCGGCGCTTGCCTTGGGCTTTGCCGCCTTGGCTCGTCAGCCGCTGGATGATCGGGATGGAAAAGGCGGCCGTCTTGCCGGTGCCGGTCTGCGCGCAGCCGAGCACGTCGCGGCCTTCGAGGGCCGCCGGGATGGCCTGCGCCTGGATCGGCGTCGGCTCGGTGTAGCTTTCTTTCTCAAGCGCTTTGAGAATGGGGGAAATCAGCTTCAACTCAGTGAATTTCATTGGGTCTCCTATCGTTTTGAATGATCTATTTTCACGGTATGGTCGAACTTGTAGGCTCCGTAAGCTGCAATCCGCGAATATTCCCTTCTATCATAACGCAAGCTTCGAATGAAATATACTGCCTCAGCGCCCGATCGCAGGCCGTCAGGCAAAAAAAGCCGCTCCCGCCCGCATCGGAGCCTGCGGGAGAAGCGGCCCGCCATTCGCCCGGAGGCCGCGCGCTAGTGGCCCTCGGCCTGGTCCACATGGCGGATATGCTTATGGTTCGCGGCCAAGAAGGCCACCGACAGCAGCACGAAGCCGGCGCCGACATAAAAGGGCACGCTATGGCCGTAATGCTCGCCGAGCTTGCCGGCCATGTAAGGCGCGATCGCGCCGCCGATGAAGCGCAGGAAGCTGTACGCGGCCGAAGCCGTCGAGCGCTCGACCGGAGCGGCGTTCATGACGCCGGTCGTGATGAGCGTGTTGTTGTTGCCGAGCAGCGCGCCGGCGAACACGACGCTGGCGATGACGACCCACTGGACGTCGGTCCAGACCGCCATCGCGAGCAGCGTCAGCCCGAACAGCGCCAGCATCGCGCCCATCGTCTTGACCGTGCCGTACGCCCGCTGCAGGCGCGGCGCCATGAACACCGACGTCAGGGCAAGCAGGACGCCCCAGCCGAGGAACACGTAGCCGATGCCGCGGATTTCCAGCCCCATGACGAACGGGGCGTAGGCCATCAGCGTGAAGAAGCCGATGTTGTACAGGCAGGCGGTGAGGCCGAATACGAGCAGCGAGCGGTGGCGGACGAGCGCCCGGATCGGATCCAGCAAGGAGGCGCGGCGCGCGGGAGCCGTTCCGGCCGCGGCCTTGCGCTCCTTGGGCATGAACGCGATCAGCGCGACGAAGGCCGCGAGCATGCAGCCTGCGACGCCGAGGAAGGGTCCCCTCCAGGACAGCGTGCCGAGCTCGCCGCCGAGCAGCGGCCCGACCGCGATGCCGATGCCGATGGCCGCTTCATAGAGGATGATCGCCTTGGTGACCCCGCCGCGCGACATCGACACGATGGCGGTCAGCGCGGTCGCGACGAACAGCGCGTTGCCGAAGCCCCAGCCGCCCCGATAGGCGACGAGCTCCCAGATGCCGCTGGAGATGCCGCCGAGCCCGGAGAACAGCGCTACGATGACGACGCCGACGAGCAGCGTCCGCTTCATGCCGAGACGGCTCGAGATCAGGCCGGTCACGAGCATCGCGACCGCCATGACGGCGTTGTAGCTCGTGAAGAGCAGCGTCGTCTGGCTTGGGGTCGCGTTCATTTTTTCCGATATGGCCGGAAGGATAGGGTCCACGAGCCCGATGCCCATGAACGAGATGACGCCCGCAAAAAAGACCGCCCATACGGCCCGGGGCTGGTTGAAGATGCTGGACGACGGCTGCGCCGCCTCCTGGACGGCCTTTGCCGTCAAAGTCGATTTCGCCACGCTGTTGTCACTCCTGTTCCTGTCGCCATGCTTGCTTCGCCTCGTCGATGCGCGCCTGCAGCTCCCGATACTCGTCGCGGACGCGTCCGATCTGGGCCAGCTTGGCGTCGATCACGTCCAGCTGCTGCCGCACCGTGTCCTCGAGCCGCAGCACGGCGGCGCGCTTCTCCGCGCCCGTCTCCTCCCGCACCGCCTGCCGCAGCCGCGTCAGCTCCTCATGGATCGCCACATACTGCTGCAGCTCCTGCAAGGAGAATCCGAGCGCGTCCCGAGCATCGATCAGCTTGCGCAGCCGCGCGACATGCTCCTCTCCGTACAGCCGGTACCCCCCGTCGCTCCGCTCCGGGGCGAGCAGGCCGATCTCTTCGTAATAGCGGATCGTGCGCTTCGTGAGCCCGGTCATCTGCGCGATGTCCTCGATCTTGTACATGGCGCCCACTCTCTCTTTTCTATATATCTTATTACTGAAATATTATGCGACAATCGTACCACCGCTTCACCTTCACGTCAACGTTAAAGCAACAAAAAAAACCCGCAGGCAGCCCGAAGGCTGCTTGCGGGTGGAGGAAACGATGTCGGTGCGGCGCTAAGAGCGCCGCGTCAGGGCGCGATCAAGGCAGCGCCAGGAACTGCTCGGTGAACAGCTTCAGCAGGTGGTCGAGCGTCGTCGGATCGCTGTAGGTCGACGCTTCCGTGTCGATCGTGATGACGCGGCCCGCTTTGACGGCCGGGATGCCCTTCCACGTCTCCGTTTCGAAGACCGGGTTGGACATGCCCTTGGTCTGGCTGAGGACGATGTAGTCGCCGGCGTAATCGCCGAGCTTTTCGCTCGAGAGCGCGTAATAGCCCGGTCCGAGCACGTCCTTGGTGACGTTCTCCGGCATCTTGAGCCCCATCGCCTGGTACAGCACCTCGGTGCCGCGCGCCCAGTTGTTGCCGAAGACATAGATGTTCTTGGCGTCATACTCGTACACGGATACGGTCGAGTCCTCGCCGATCTTCGCCTTGATCTGCTCGCCCGCCTCGGCGGCGCGCGTCTTGAAGTCGTCGACCCAGGCCTGGGCTTCGGCTTCCTTGTTCAGCAGCTTGCCGATCTCGACCTGCTGCTGCAGGTAGTCGAGCTTGCCCCAGGTGTAGGCGACGGTCGGCGCGATCTCCGCCATCTTGTCGAGGTTCTTGTTGTGCGTGCCGGCGATGATGAGATCCGGGTCAAGCTCGACGATCTTCTCGAGGTTGTCCTCGGAGACGATCTCGACGCCGGCCAGCTTATCCGTGAACAGCGGGTTCTTGCCGGTCCATTCGTCGACCCCGACGAGCGGCAGGCCGAGGGACAGCACGTTCGGCGCGCTGGCCAGCGCGACGATGCGCTGCGGGTTCGCCGGCACCTCGACCGGGCCGGATTCCGCCTGGTAGGTGATCGTGCCGGTCGCGGCCGGAGAAGCCGTCGGCTCGGAGCCGCCGCTGGAGTCGTTTTTCGATCCGCAGGCGCTGAGGACGAGCGCCAGCGTCAGCGCGATCGGAGCAAGCCATTTTCTCATGATGAAGAACCCCTTTTTATATGTTTCATGAAGTAATTGATAATGATTATCAGTGGCGACTTCATTACTATAAGGGGGCCGCCCCTGCCTGTCAATAGGAAAAAACAGACTCCTCCCGGGCGGTTTGCAAAAGGAGCATTCGTGGTAATTCCGTAGTAATGACTTGCGGTCGACGGCAGCGCCGGGAGGCGGCCGGACCAGCGGACGGAGGCGTCGTCATGAGTGGATTCACGGTAGATAACGAGATCGGAAAGGCAAAGCCGGCCCGCAAAGCGATGGTCATCCTCAATCCTTCCTCCGGGAAGGAAAGGGCGGCCGAATACGCGCGCGACATCGAAGACGTGCTGCGCGCCAAAGGCTACGACGTCGAGCTGCGCGAGACCGCCGGCGAGCAGGACGCGACGCGCTTCTGCCGCTCCGCCTGCGGGATGCGCTGCGACCTCGTCGTCTCGGCGGGCGGCGACGGCACGCTGAACGAGACGATCAACGGCCTGCTGAGCCAGGAGCATCGGCCGCAGCTCGGTATCGTGCCGCTCGGCACGGTGAACGACTTCGCGCGGGCTCTCGGCCTCCCGCTCGATCCGCAAGCCGCGATCGCGGCGCTCGCTTCAAGCCGCGTCCGGGCGGTCGATCTGGGCCGGATCAACGACCGGCTGTTCACGAACGTCGTCGCCGCCGGCAACATCGCCGAAGCGGTGGCGGCGGTCAGCTCGGAGGAGAAGTCCCGCCTGGGCTCGCTCGCCTACCTCAAGGAAGGGCTCAAGGAGCTGGTCTCGCAGAAAGCCTATCCGATGCGGATTGAATATGATGGAGAGGTCTGGGAAGGCGAATCGCCGCTGTTCGTCGCCGCGCTGACGAATTCGGTCGCCGGCTTCGAAAAGATGGTGCCGGACGCGGCTGTCGACGACGGCCTGATCCACGGCTTCATTTTCAAGGACATCGGCTGGCTCGGCACGCTCACGGCGGGCTGGTCGCTCTGGGCAGGCAGCCTGCGGGAGCACAAGGATGTCGTCGCCTTCACGGCACGCCAGGTAAGCGTGCGCTCGTCCGAGCGCGTGCGGACGAACGTGGACGGAGAAGAAGGCCCCGACCTGCCGCTGGAGCTGCAGCTGCTGCCGGGCCATGTCGAGGTTGTCGTGCCGGAGGACGATCGGTGAAGCGCCGGACAGCAAAGAGGCCGTCCCGTTACGGGACGGCCTCGGTCGTCGTTCAGGCCTGGTACGCGAGCCGGTCCGCGCTGACTGTGAAATCGGTTTCTAAAAAAGGTTGAAGCGCTTGCTTGCGCTGTGCCACAATAAGGAGGACGCGGATTCGAATCCGCTGGATTCATCCTACCTTAACAGCCTAAGGAGGCTATCGATCCATGAGAACATTCAAGCTAGGCGCAAGCGCCCTGGAGGTGCCGGCGGTCGCGGTCGGCTGCATGCGCATCAACTCGCTGGACAAGCCGGGGGCGGAGCGCTTCGTCCGCAGCGCGCTGGATCTCGGCGCCAACTTCTTCGACCATGCCGACATCTACGGCGCCGGCGAGTGCGAGGAGATTTTCGCGGAGGCGGTCGGCATGAGCCCGAGCGTGCGCGAGAGCTTGATCCTTCAGTCCAAATGCGGCATCCGTTCGGGACAGTTCGACTTTTCCAAGGAGCATATCCTCGGGTCGGTCGACAAGATCCTGCAGCGGCTGCGCACCGACTATCTGGACGTGCTGCTGCTGCATCGCCCGGATACGCTCGTCGAGCCGGAAGAGGTCGCCGAGGCGTTCGACCAGCTGGAGCGCTCCGGCAAGGTGCGCCACTTCGGCGTCTCCAACCAGAACCCGATGCAGATCCAGCTGCTGCAAAAATTCGTCAAGCAGCCGCTCGTCGCGAACCAGCTGCAGCTGAGCATTACGAACAGCACGATGATCTCGCAGGGCTTCAACGTCAACTTGGAAAACGAATCGGCGGTGAACCGCGACGGCAGCGTGCTCGACTTCTGCCGCCTGCACGACATCACGATCCAGCCTTGGTCTCCTTTCCAATACGGCTTCTTCGAGGGCGTGTTCCTCGGCAGCGCCAAATTCCCCGAGCTGAACGCCAAGATCGACGAGGTCGCGGAAAGCTACGGCGTCAGCGCGACGACGATCGCGATGGCCTGGCTGCTGCGCCATCCGGCGAACATGCAGCCGGTGACCGGCACGATGAACATCGAGCGGCTCACGGACTGCGTGCGTGCGGCCGACATCCGCCTGACGCGCGAGGAATGGTACGCGATCTTCCGCGCTGCGGGCAACGTGCTGCCTTGATGCGCGCACGGATGCGCCTGCGCTGACGGCGCGGCATTGAATTTGAGCCGGGCGGCGGCTGGTGCTGGCGCAACGACAAGAGGGCTGTCCCAAGATCGGTCGAGAAACCGATCGATGGGACAGCCCTCTTTGTTGTTCCGGCCGTTCTTGCCGCTAAGGAGCGCGCAGCGGCTAGGCCTTGCGCCGATACACCCGCTCCGGCCGACCGACGCTGCCGTAGGCCAGGTCGGCCTGCAAGCGGCCCGCGCTGACGAGATATTCGAGGTAGCGGCGGGCGGTCGAGCGGCTGATGCCGAGCCGCGCGCTCAGCAGCGGCGCGGTGAGCGGCCCCTCTTCCTCGCCGAGCAGCCCGCTTACTTTGTCGAGGGTGAGCTGGTCGATGCCCTTGGGGTAGCCGCTCGGGCGGCCCCGCTCCGCGCCCGGCTCGCGCAGCCGCAGCAGCGCGTCGATCTCGGACTGGCCGAGCGCGCCGGCCGCCTCGGCTTCGAGCGCCGCCATCCGCTCGCGATAGGAGCGGTACCCGAGCAGCGTCTCCTGCAGCCGGTCGAAGATGACCGGCTTGAGCAGGTAGTCGTAAACGCCGCCCTCGATCGCCTCGCGCACCCGATGCAGCTCCTTGGCCGCCGTCACCATGATGACGCCGGTGCGCGGATGGCCGGCGCGGATGCGGCGCAGCAGCTCCAAGCCGTCGACATGCGGCAGGAACAGGTCCAGCAGCACGAGGTCCGGCTGCAGGATGTCCAGCAGCTCCAGCGCCTGGCGGCCGTCTGTGGCGACGCCGGCCGCCTCGAAGCCGTCCACCTTGCCGACGAAGCGGCGGTGGATCTCGGCGTTGCGCACGTCGTCCTCGACGATGAGCACTTGAATCATGGCGAATCGCTCCTTTGCTTGGGGATGGCGACCGTGAAGCGCGTGCCTCCGCGTTCGCCCGGCTGGAACTCGAGCCAGCCGCCGAGCTGGCGGACCGAGCGCTGGACGAGCGCCAGGCCGTAGCCTCTTCTCTCCTTGCTTTTCGTGGAATAGCCGACCTCAAAGATGCGCTCGGCCGCCTCCTCCGGAATGCCGCAGCCGTTGTCCTCCACCTCCAGCACGAGATCCGGCCCGAGATCGGTCAGCAGCACGGCGACGCGCCCCTCTCCGTCGTGGCTGACCGCCTCCAGCGCGTTGTCGATCAGATTGCCGAGGATCGTCACGAGCTGCGAGCGGTCAAGCTCCGGCGGCACGTCGCGGAACGTGCTGTCCTCGTCGACCTCCAGCTCCACCCGCAGCTCCTGCGCGCGGTTGATCTTGCCGAGCAGCAGCCCGCCGATGACGGGATCGGGAATCTCCTTGAGGATCGTGCCGATACGGCTGCTGTGGCTGTCGGACTCCCGCGCGATGAACGCGACCGCCTCGCGGTACTGGTCCAGCTGGAGCAGCCCCGAGATCGTATGCAGCTTATTGGAAAACTCATGCGTCTGCGCGCGCAGGCCGTCGGCGTACTGCTGCATCTGCGACAGCTGCTGCGTCAGCAGGTACAGCTCCGACTGGTCGCGGAAGCTCGACACGGCGCCGACGACGCGGCCGCCGGCATCCTTGACGGGCACGCGGCTGACGATGACCGCGCGCGTGCCGACGATCGCCTCCTCGCCGTAGGCCGCGGCCTCGGACTCACCCGGCCGCGGAAAGGCCGCGTCGGGCAAAATCCCGCGCGCCGGGCGTCCGAGCAGCTGCGCGCGATCCTCGAGGCCAAGCATCCGCATCGCCTGCTGGTTGAGCAGCGTCGCCTCGCCCCGGTTGTTGACGGCGACGATGCCCTCGCGCACCGACTCGAGCACCGCCTCCTGCTCGCGATACAGCCGTCCGATGTCCTCCGGCTCGAGGCCGTGGATGGCGCGCTTCACATGGCGCGCGATGAGCGCCGCGCCAAGCGCGCTCAGAGCGAGCGCGGCCAAGGCGAGCGCGGCGATCGGCAGCAGGAAGCGGCGGGACTTGCGCTCGATGTCCTCGGTCAGAATGCCGACCGACACGACGCCGATGATGCTTCCGTCCGCGCCGTATACCGGCGTCTTGCCGCGCAGCGACGGGCCGAGCGTGCCCGTCGCCTCCGACACGATCGACTGGCCGGCGAACACCGGACCGTTGTCGCCGCCGACCATCGGCTGGCCGATCAGCTTCGCATTGGGATGCGCGTAGCGGATGCCCTCGGCATTGCCGACGACGATGAATTCGGCATCCGTCCGGCGGCGGATCTCTTCGACCATCGGCTGCAGGATGAGCGACGGGTCCGGCTCGGCAAAGGCTTCCCGGACGTCGGGAATGGCCGCGACCATCTGCGCCAGATTGAGCGCCTTGGAGCCCTCCTGTTTCTTGTACGTGTCGAGGAGCATCTCCCGAAAGGCGAGCGACAGCAGCAGCAGGATGATGGAGGTAAGCGCGCAGAGGAGCAGCGTCAGCTTCGTTTGCAGGCGCATCGGTCGGCTCGTCCTTTCCATGATTTTTATGAACAAAATGGCTGAAATGCGGCAAATGCAAGGTATGCACGCAATGTATCCCGTCTGGCGGTGTTCATGATACAGTCACAATTGTAAACGCTACCATAAAAGATTGGCGCTAGATCGAAGTATCCGTACTATACCACAAGGGGGAAGCGTCATGAAATTCAATTCGTGGAAATGGAAACCGGTCGTCGCCGCGCTGGCGGCCGCAGCGGCAATGTCCGCGCTGACGGCATGCGGAGAGGGAGGCGGCTCCGGAGGCTCGGGCTCGTATCCGTCCAAGCCGATCGTCGTCGTCGCTCCGTCCGGAGCCGGAGGCGGCTGGGACAAGACCGCCCGCTCGCTGACGAAGGTGCTCGGCGAGACCAAGCTCGTCGACAAGACGATGACCGTCGAGAACAAGCCCGGAGGCGGCGGCGCCGTATTCATGGCCGAATACGCCACGCAGGACAAGAAGAACCCGTATCGGCTGTTCGTCAGCTCGCCGCCGATCCTCATCAACAACCTCAAGAAGGAAGGCAACAGCCCTTACGGCTACAAGGACGCGACGCCGCTCGCCCAGCTGACCAAGGATTACGGCGCGATCGTCGTGCGGGCCGACTCCAAGCATGCCGACATCCAGTCGCTGATGGCCGATCTGAAAGCGGATCCAACGAAGGTGACGGTCGCCGGCGGCTCGGCTCCGGGCTCGATGGACCATCTCATCACGGTGCTGCCCGCCTATAAGGCCGGCATCGACCCGAAGGCGGTCAAGTACGTCTCCTACGACGGCGGCGGCGAAGCGATCGCGGCGCTGCTCGGCGGCAACGCCGACGCCATCGGCACCGACATCTCCAGCGCGTCGGAGTACCTCAAGGCCGGCAAGGTGCGCGTGCTCGGCATCACGTCCCCGGAACGCCTCGGCGGCGACTTCAAGGACGTGCCGACGCTCAAGGAGTCCGGCATCGACGCCGAGTTCACGATCTGGCGCGGCGTGTTCGGACCGAAGGAAATGACCGACGACCAGAAGGCGTACTGGGCCGAGAAGCTGCAGGCGCTGAACGACTCGGACGCGTGGAAGAAAGAGCTTGCGGCCAATGCCTGGGAGCCGGAATTCAAAGGCTCCGACGACTTCGCCGCGTTCCTCGGCGAGCAGGAAAAGATGATTCAAGAGCTGCTGACCGCGCTCGGCATGGCTAAGTAACACCGAGTATTTCCGATTGATTTCGATTCCATTCTTGCGAGGTGAGGCATCATGAACCGCATCTTCGACCGGTACGCCGGCGTCGCGTTCCTGCTGGTCGGCGCAGCCTTCGTCTGGGAAAGCCGCAAGATCGGCGAGAGCTCCTACGGCAGCAACGTCGGTCCGGATATCTTTCCGATGGGGCTCGGCATCCTGCTCATCCTGCTGAGCGCGCGGCTGCTCTATGAGACGCTCCGCGGCCGGATGACGGACGCGGCAAGCGGCGAGAAGCCGAGACTCGACTACAAGCGCTTCGGCATCCTCGTCGGCGCCGCGCTCCTGTACGCGTACTTCCTGGAGGACATCGGATACGTGCTTGGCACGTTCCTCTTCCTCCTGCTCGGCTTCCAGGTCATCGAGCGGGGCCGATGGCTCGTCTCGCTGCTCGTGTCCGCGCTGTTTTCGTTCGGCGTCTATTATTTGTTCGTCCAAGTCCTGGAGGGCACTCTGCCCGGCTTTCCCTCCTGGATGAATCTCGGGTAGAAGGAGGCTGTCCCCATGGAAACGCTGCAATTCCTTGCCGACGGCTTCGCTTCGGCCCTGCAATGGCAAAACCTGCTGTTCGCCTTCGTCGGCGTGCTCATCGGCACGGCGGTCGGCGTCCTGCCCGGCATCGGCCCGATGAGCGGCGTGGCGCTGCTCATCCCGGTCACGGCGACGCTGACGAGCGGGCAGGATCCGGCGTCCGCCGCCACGAGCGCGATCATCCTGCTCGCCGGCGTCTACTACGGCGCGATGTACGGCGGCTCGACGACGTCGATCCTGCTCAACACGCCGGGCGAGTCCTCGTCCGTCGTGACGACGCTCGACGGCTACCAGATGGCCCGCCAGGGCCGGGCGGGAGCGGCGCTCTCGATCGCGGCGATCGGCTCGTTCGTCGCCGGCATCGTGGCGCTCGTCGCGCTCGTGCTGCTGGCGAAGCCGCTGTCCGAGGTGGCGATCAAGTTCGGTCCGGCGGAATATTTCTCGCTCATGCTGCTCGGCCTCGCCGCCGTCAGCGGCCTCGCCGGCAAGTCGATGACCAAGGCGCTGATCATGACCGTGCTCGGCCTGCTGCTCGCGACGATCGGCATGGACAACGTCTCCGGCGTCGCCCGCTTCACCTACAACGTGCCGGTGCTGTACTCCGGGCTGGAATTCCTCACCGTAGCCGTCGGCCTGTTCGCTCTCGGCGAGGTGTTCAAGACGGTGCTGCACCGCGACTATGGCGGAGGCGAGATCATCAAGGTCGGCCGCGTGCTGCCGACCCGCCAGGATCTCAAGGAAAGCGCAGGCCCGATCGCGCGCGGCTCGCTGCTCGGCTTTTTCATCGGCGTGCTGCCGGGCGCCGGCGCGACGCTCGCCTCCTTTTTCAGCTACATCATGGAAAAGAAGCTCAGCCGCAATCCCGAGAAGTTCGGCAAGGGCGCCATCGCCGGCGTCGCCGCGCCCGAGTCGGCCAACAACGCGGCCTCCGGCGGGGCGATGATCCCGCTGCTCACGCTCGGCATCCCCGGCTCCGGCACGACCGCGATCCTCATGGGCGCGCTCATCATGTACAACGTGCAGCCGGGCCCGCTCCTGTTCGAGGACCATCCGGGCGTCGCCTGGGGGCTGATCGCAAGCATGTTCATCGGCAACCTGATGCTGCTCGTGCTCAACATGCCGCTCGTCAAGGTGTTCGCCAAGATCATCGAGACGCCGCCGAAGTACCTGCTGCCGATCATCATCGCCATCTCCGTGTTCGGCGTCTACGCGGTGCAGTACACGACGTTCGACCTGCTGCTGCTCATCGGCTGCGGCATCGCCGGCTACTTCCTGGCGCAGAACGACTATCCGCTCGCTCCGCTCGTGCTCGGCCTCGTGCTCGGGCCGATGATCGAGAACAACATGCGGCGCGCGCTCACGGCGTCGAACGGCGACTTCAGCATCTTCCTGACGAAGCCGATCTCGCTCGCCTTCCTCCTCGTCGCCGTCCTGTGGCTGCTCGTGCCGCTGCTGCTCAAGCTGCGCGGCAAAAAAGTGATCATCAACGAAGAAGCGTAAGGAGGGGAGCGGCGACGCTCCCTTTCCTCATCCCCGTCCGACCGGAAAGGAAGATCCGCCATGGCATCCAGCTCGACCATCATCATCCGATTGGAAATCCGCAAGTCCGCCATCTCGTTCGGCGAGGTGGCGGTGACGATCGGCGCCTGCGGCGGCGACATCGTCGCCACCGACGTCATCCGCTCGTCGCCGGAGACGGCGATCCGCGACATCACCGTCCACGTGCCGGACGAGCGCCGCGAAGCGCTCGTCTCCCATCTGTCCTCGCTGCAGGGCCTCAAGGTCGTCAACGTCTCCGACCGCACGTTCCTCGTCCATCTCGGCGGCAAGATCGAGGTGACGCCCCGCATCGCGGTCAAAAACCGGGAGGAGCTGTCCCATGTGTACACGCCGGGCGTCGCCAAGGTGTGCCGGGCGATCCATGAGGACGAGTCCAAGGCGTTCTCGCTGACGATCAAGCGCAATACGGTCGCCATCGTCAGCGACGGCACCGCGGTGCTCGGCCTCGGCGACATCGGGCCGTACGGCGCGATGCCGGTCATGGAGGGCAAGGCGATGCTGTTCAAGCAGTTCGCCGGCGTGGACGGATTCCCGATCTGCCTGGACACGACCGACACAGAGGACATCATCCGCACGATCAAGAACATCGCGCCGGGCTTCGGCGGCATCAACCTCGAGGACATCAGCTCACCGCGCTGCTTCGAGATCGAGGAGCGGCTCAAGGAGGAGCTCGACATCCCCGTGTTCCACGACGACCAGCACGGCACCGCCGTCGTCATGCTGGCGGGCATGCTCAACGCGCTCAAGATCGTCGGCAAGCGGCGCGAGGACGTCAAGCTGGTCATCGTCGGCATCGGCGCGGCGGGCGTCGCCTGCGCCAAGATGCTGCTCGCCGCAGGCTTCCGCAACGTCGTCTGCGTCGACCGGCACGGGGCGATCCGCGCGGGCGAGGCCTACGACAATCCGATGTGGAGCTGGCTCGCCGAGCACAGCAATCCGCATGGCGAGAGCGGCGGGCTGGACGAGGCCATCGCCGGCGCCGACATCTTCCTCGGCGTATCGGGACCGGGCGTGCTGAAGGTGGAGCATCTGCAGCGGATGGCCCGCGATCCGATCGTGTTCGCGATGGCGAACCCCGAGCCGGAGATCGAGCCGGAGCTGGCGGAGCCGTACGTGCGCGTCATGGCGACCGGGCGGAGCGATTATCCGAACCAGATCAACAACGTGCTCTGCTTCCCCGGCATCTTCCGCGGGGCGCTGGAGTGCCGGGCGCGCTCCATCAACGAGCCGATGAAGCTGGCCGCGGCCGAGGCGATCGCAAGCTCCGTCAGCGAGGAGGAGCTCAGCGAGTCCTACATCATCCCGAGCGTGTTCAACGAGGAAGTCGTGCAGCGCGTGCGGACGGCCGTCATCCAGGCGGCGATCGACACCGGCGTCGCCCGCCGCATTCCGCGCGACTTCCGCTGATCCGCCGTCATGGGCGTCTTTCTGCTCATCCTGCTGCAGGTCATCTTCCCCGTGTTCGCGCTGCTCGGTCTCGGCGCGCTGCTCCATCGCCGGCTGCGCTTCGATCCGCGCACGCTGTCGCGGCTGACGGGCAGCGTGCTGCTGCCGGCGCTCGTGTTCGCGAATCTGTACGAGGCGCGGTTCGAGGCCGCGCTCGTGCTGCAGGTCGCGCTGTTCCTGCTGCTGCAGAACGGCCTGCTGATGCTCGCCGCGGAAGCGGCCGCGCGCTGGCTGCGGCTGGAGGCGCGCACCGCCTCGACGTTCCGCAACAGCATCGTCCTGTTCAACTCGGGCAACTTCGGCCTGCCGGTCAGCCAGCTCGTCTTCGCTACGCAGCCGGTCGGGATGTCCATCCAGGTCATCGTCACGCTGTTCCAGACGCTCGTCACGAACACGTACGGCCTGTTCAACGCGATGCGGGTGGAAACGCCGGGCTGGCGCGCGCTGCGCGGACTGGCGCTGAACCCGATCGTGCTTGCGATGCTCGCCGGCATCGCGCTGCAGGCGACGGGGCTGCGGCTGCCGGATTTCATCTGGCGGCCGATCGACACGGTCGCGTCCGCCTTTCTGGCGGTGGCGCTGTTCACGCTCGGCGCCCAGATCGCCGGGCTGCGGCTGCGGCGCCCGTCGCTGCCGCTGCTGCTGACGGCGGCCGGCCGGCTGCTGATCTCTCCGGCGCTGGCGCTGGCGCTCATCCTCGCGCTCGGCCTGGACGGCGTGACCGCGCAGGCGCTGCTCATCGCCGGCTCGTTCCCATGCTCGCGCAATATGGCGCAGTTCGCCATGGAGCACGGCAACGATCCCGACTACGCCGCCGAGGCGGTGCTGCTGACGACGCTGCTCAGCTCGCTGACCGTGGCGGCGACCGTGTTCGCCGCTCAGCAGCTGTTTGGATGAGGCGGGCGGCATAAAACGTTCTCGTTACTCGGCCCGAGAGGCCATCAGGAGGAATGAAGCATGAGCGGAATCGGAACGAAGGAAATTATCGACATCAACCGTACGGCGTCGGGCTTCGAGTCCAGCATCGTGCTGCATGCGGGCGGCCGCTGCATCGACGTCAAAAGCATCCTCGGCCTCACCGTCACGCTGGTGCGGGACGAATGCTACACGCTCGAGATCCACGGCCCGGACGAGGTCGACGCGGCGGTCGCGCTGCTCGACGCCTTCGCCGCCGCGGGGCTCCGCGTGCGGATGAAGTAGCGGCCGGAGGCGGATTCGCCAGGGCGTGTTTGCATACCCCGAAGGAAGCAGATGGGGCCGAATTTTTGATCCCTGCGTGACGAAGCAGGGGGCAAAAAGGCGGTGATAGATGCCCCTGAGCGGGTTTGCAAACACGCCCTAGGGGGGATATTGTTCCTAGGCGAATTCGAAGTCCATCAAGGAAAAAAGCGCTGCCGCTTTCTTCTTCCACACGGACTCCGTTTCGCTTCTGGCTTCTGCAGAGAGCGAAGGCCCCCGAACCGCGCTCCTTAAAGGCAAAAATGACGTTAGGACGCGCTCATGCCGACGAACCGCGCTCCCTAAAGGCAAAAATGACGTTAGGACGCGCTCATACCGACGAACCGCGCTCCCTAAAGGCAAAAATGACGTTAGGACGCGCTGATGCCGACGAACGCTCGCACACCGCCAGCTTGAATTCATTACGGCCGCATGCAATACCCGCTTTAAGAGGTTCGTTTCCATGATCCTATTTTTCCCACAGTCTCAGCAGCCTGAAAAGATATCAAAAAAGGAGCCGTCTCAGAGACGGCTCCTTTCGTTTGTCCTACTTCAAGCATCTTTTCAGCTGATAGTAAAAGTTTTCCCTAGAACCAGCCAGGATAATGACGACCAGTTCTCCTTCCTCGTTCTCTTCGACACGGTACGCGATCTCATAATTTGTTTCCTTATAAGAGACATCGTAGCCGAATAAGCCCGAAAGATCCCCGGTCTTTCGTTCCCCGATTGATGGATCATGACGAATGGCGAGAATCGCATCGAAGTACGCACGCTTCAGCGGCTTCTCGACGAGCTTTTTGAAGTAGCGTTCCGCAGGACCAAGATAGATGACGGGAAGCATCTAATCCTCCATCACATCGCCGAAGATGGCTTCCGTTCGGTCGGAGCCTTCGAAGTGGCGAGCGGCATCCTGGGATTCGGAAATCATGGTTTTGACGGCGGCTTTCAAAGCCTGCTGCTTCTCGCGGAATTTAGAGAGCAATTCGGAACCGACATAACCTTCCTGAATGAGATCGGCAAGAATCAAATCGGCATAATAGTCGTTCCCAGCCTGTTCACGCACGGGCCGAATGATGATGTGGCTGCCTTTGATGCTGAATTCGACTTCATCCTGGATGCCCGCCTGTTCGAACAACTTTTGAGGTATCGTTACTTGGCGCTTCGGCGAGACTCGCGCACGCTTCCATTCCATACCGTTCATCACCTCATTTGCAATTGCCATAGTATACCCCATTTTCCTTTTTTCTCATTTTCTTTGTTTCCATTCTTCTTTACTTTACACCTTTCGTTGCGATTGGAAAAGAGGGATTCTTGCACGTTTAAGCAAAAGCAGAGCCGCCCTCCACCCCGTCCTGCGACGTAGTGGAGGGCGGCTTCCCGCATGCCTGGCATCGAGCTTCGCCGGCCTTTTAGTTGGCTGGATCGGGCAGGCTATCGCCTGCCTGGGGCTTCCATGCCGCACGCGCCAATTCCAAGGGAGGCTCGCACGCTCCGGATGCGAAAGAGGCTACGCGCCGCTCTCGGCGCCGGCCGCGCCGGAAGCCGAGCCGGCCGCGCCCGGAGCGGAGCTGTCGCCCGGCGTCGTGCTGCCGGGACCGTCCCCCTGCGCAGGAGGCTCGCCTGGAGCACCGTCCGGCGGGGCGAAGCCTTGGCCATCGGGAGGCGTCATGCCGCCTTGACCGCGCCCTCCGCCTTGGCCGCCGAAGCCGCCGCGGCCTCCGCCCATGCCTCCGCCGCCGGTCGTGACGCCCGATTCATCGACATAGGTGACAGCCGAATCGCCGAGCTCGAAGCTTACGACCTCCATGCCGCCGCTGAGCGAGCCGCCCTCGTACAGGCCGTCCTTCGCTGCGGCGCCGGACGTCCCGCCCGTATAGAAGCTGTAGGTTCTGCCGGACTCCAGCTTCGGCGAGGCGATGACGATGTTCTGGATCGTCTTGGACGTCTCGAAGCTCACCAGCGGCGTGCCCGATTCATCCGCCAGCGTCACGAGCGTGCCGGCCGCGAGAGCCGACGGGAACGTCATCGATACGGAGCGCTGGGAAGAGGTGTCCGACGGAGCTTGCGCCATGCCGGAGCTGCCGGCGGCGATGAGCAGTCCGCCCGATTGCTCGAACGTTCCGTCGTAATCCAAGCTGCCGTTGCCGCCGTTCGTCGGGCCGTTCACGATGACGGTGCCGCCGGACATCGCGATCGAGCCGTTGGAATCGAGTCCGTCGCCTTCCGCGTCGACGACGAGATAGCCGCCGCTGATCGCGAGCCGCGCCTTGCCCGCCGCGCCGAAGCCGCCGCCCGGGCCGCCACCTTGGCCTCCTGGCTCGCCGCCCGGACCGCCTTGGCCCTGTCCGGATGCGCCATCGGCGGCGCCCTGCTCCTCAGCCGGCGCTTGACCTTGTCCCGCCGTGCCTGTCGGTGATGCGGCCGTCTCCTCCGCGCTGCCTTCCGAGGCATTGACCCCGTCGTCGCTGGCGACGACATGGATCTCGCCGCCGCTGATGGCGATGTCGGCGCTCTCCAAGCCTTCGTAGCTGGCGGCGATGTTGATCATGCCGCCGCTGATCGCGAGCGAGGCGTCGGCATGGACCGCGTCGTCGCCGGTGCGGATCGCCAGCTGGCCGCCGCTAATTGCGACCGCGCCATTGCTATGGACCGCATCGTCCTTGGCGTCGATGTCGAAGTCGCCGTCCGCGATGGAGATGCCGACGGTCGCCTTGAACGCCTTGGCGCTGCCGGATTCCGCATCGGTCTCCGTGCCGACGGCCGAGCCGGCCGAGCCGCCGCCCTCCGAGCCCGCGTCGCCCGTTCCATTTTGCACGCCTGTGTCCGTACCTGTGACTGCCCCGTTCCCCGTACCCTCTCCGGCTCCGCCTTGCTGGCGCTGCCCCATGCCGCCGAAGCCGAAGCCCTCCTCCTGATGCGGCTCCGCCTCGGCGCTGCCGCCTCCGCTGACGATGCGGTATGTGCCGCCGCCGACGAGCAGCGAGCTCGCCGCCTGGAAGCCGTCGCTGCCCGAGGCCACGTCATACGTGCCGCCCTCCAGCGCCACATAGCCTTTGCCTTCCTCGCCGTCGTTCGTCGACTTGAAGCCGTCGCCGCCCGCTTTCACCGTCAGGACGGCATCCTTCACCGCCAGCAGGTCGCGGCCGACGATGCCGTCGTCCTTGGCGGTCACGTCGATCGTGCCGCTGACGATCTTGAGCTCGTCCTTGCCGACGATGCCGTCGTTGAAACGGGCCGTCACGGACAGCTTGCCCGCGCCGTTGATCGTCAGGTCGTCCTTGCTGAACACCGCCCCCGACGGCTCGCCGTCCTCGTCCTGCTCGGCATAGGCCGCGCCGTCGGCCAGCCGGTTCGACGTGCCCTCCTGCAGCGTCAGCACGGTTTTGCCGGCCTGCTTGACCCAGATCGCCGGACCGCTGGAGCTCGACACCTCCGCTCCGCCCAGCACGAGACGCACGGCGCCCTCGTCCGCGCTGTCCACGACGATGCGGCCGTCCGTCAGCGAGCCGCTGACTGCATAGGTGCCGGCGGCCGAGATCGTGACGATGCCGCCGTCCACGCTTGCCCCGGCACCGTCGACGCTGGCGCCCGCGCCGCTCAGCGTGATCGTCGTCGCGGCCGAAGCGTCCCACTCGACCGCCAGGTCATCCTCGTCATAGGACGCGATATCGCTCAGCTTGACGCTCGCCAGCTTGGCGGCAGCCGCCGCGCTTTCCGCCGAGGCGTCAGCCGCGGACTCGCTCCCTGTGGCTGCGGCCTCCGCAGCCGTGTCCGCCGCTCCGTCGCTGCAGCCGGCCGCCAGGATGGCGGACAGCAGGACGAGGCCGGCCATTTTAGCCGATAGGTTGGTCTTCATCATCATCATCCTCTCTCTGAATTCAATACTCCTGCACGACGGGACTCATCGTCAGCGTAATGTCGAGATTGCCGTTGCGGACGCGGAGCGCGTCGAGAAACTCCTTCTGGTTCGTCTGCGGCCCCATCTGGACCGAGTACATCACTTCATACAAGCTGCCGAGCTCGGTCGTGCGCACCCGCTTCAGCTCGTACCCGACCTGATGCAGGCGGAACACCTCGGCGAACGCCTCCTCATAGCCGAGGCTCTCGGGTATCGTCACCTTGAGCGTCTTCATCGCCGGGCGGCTCGCGCCGAACTTGACCGCCTTCAGCACGAGCATCAGCACGCAGAGCACGATCGTGAACAGGACCGCATAGCCGAAAGCCCCGACGCCGCAGGCGAGGCCGGCCGCCATCGAGAACAGCACATAGGAAATGTCCTTGGCGTCGCCGGGGGCGCTGCGGAAGCGGATGATCGAGAACGCTCCGGCCAGGCTGAACGCCCGGGCGATGTTGCTGCCGATGAGCAGGATGATGATGGCGACGATCGTCGGCAGCACGATCATCGTCAGCGTGAAGCTCGGGCTGTACGCCGGCTGCGTCCTCATATAGGTCAGGCTGATGAGCAGGCCGAGCCCGATCGCGACGCCGAGCGTCAGCAGCGCATGGCCGAGCGTGAGCGCGGACTCGCCGGCAGCGGCGGTGCCGAAGATGGATTCGATCATAGGACGATTCTCTCCCTTTCGATGACGGGCGCCCCTGCGCCGCGGATGTTCTTCTTGTATTCGTTGCCGTACTTGCTGAAGCCGGTCCGGTACAGGCCGAGCTCCGAGAGCAGCCGCGACAGCCAGACCGGAACGGTCTTCTCCGCCTTCACTTCCATGAGCCATTGTCCCCGCTCCAGCAGCGGCTCGCCGTAATCGCCGGCCTCCAGCCGCAGGTCATGCCGCCGGGAGCGGATGTTCGTGTCGAACGTGATGCGCAGGTCGCGGCTTTCCTTGCTGAACAGCGCGATGCGGTCGTAGGCGAGATAGGCCATCGGCCGCAGCTCGTAGCGGCTGAGAAAGTATTCGATCTCGCTCATCACCTGCCGGTTCATGCCTTCGCGCCACTCGGGCGGCACGCCGCTCCGGGCGAAGCCGTACGCCTCGCCGAGCCGCATCGCAGTCCGGCGCTTGTTGACGAGTCCGCTCACCTTTTTCTTCAGCTCCAGATACACCTTGGCGTCCGGCCCCGGCACGCCGTAAGCGCGGATGCGCAGCTTCTCGCGGTACTTCGGCTTGGCCAGGCTCGTGCGGATGAGCGTGTGCTGCTCCGTGTCGTAATACAGGTTGCTGATGGCATAGAACTTGTCGTTCCGGTTGAACTCGTCCAGCTGCATATGCTCCATCAGGCGGTTGTACAGGTCATAGAAGGCTTTCGCATCCATCAGGTACTTGTTCTCGTACCGGTTGAACACCTCGATCGCCATGATCCCATCGCCCCTTTCGGCTGTCGTATCGGCGGGCGTCCCCGTCGTGCTGGCTTCAGCTTAGAGGGTCAACCTTTAGCGAAGCTTAAACCCCGCCGGACATGCTACACTTAGGGCGTGCAGGCCGCCGGTTAAGGTTGGCTAAAGGTTCGCTTCTTAAAATAAGCGCAAGGGAACAAGAGAAACGAAGCGGGACCGGGAGCGTCCGGGTCCGCAGGCGATAGGAGGGATTGCGATGAGGATTCTGATCGTGGAGGACGAGACGAATCTCGCCGAAGCGCTCGCCCAGGTGCTGCGCAAGCATCATTATTCGGTCGATCTGGCGCATGACGGCGAGGAAGGTCTCGACCACGCGCTCAGCGGCATCTACGATCTCGTGCTGCTGGACATCATGCTGCCGGAGCGCGACGGAATCTCGGCGCTGCGGGCGCTCCGCGCCGAAGGCGTCGCGACGCCGGTCATCCTGCTGACGGCCAAGGGCGAGACGGCCGACAAGATCGCCGGCCTCGATACGGGAGCCGACGACTATATCGCCAAGCCGTTCGATACCGGCGAGCTGCTCGCGCGCATCCGCGCGGCGCTGAGGCGCAAGGGCGAGGTTTTGCCGGAGGAGGGGCTGCGCTTCGGCGACATCGAGCTGAGCCCGCAGACGCTCAAGCTGAGCTGCGGGGGCAAGGAGCTCAAGCTGATCTTGAAGGAAAGCGAGCTGCTGGAGCTGCTCATGACGCGCCGCGCGGCGGTCACGAGCAAGGAGCAGATCATCGAGAAGCTGTGGGGCTTCGACTCCGACGCAGAGCCGAACAACGTCGAGGTATACGTCAGCTTCCTGCGCAAGAAGCTGGCCTTCCTCAAGGCGAAGGCGCGCATCGCCACGATCCGCGGCGTCGGCTACGTGCTGGAGGAGGGGACATGATGTTCCGGCGGCTGCGCAACCGGTTCCTGCTGCTGAACCTGGGCCTGTTCTCGATCCTCATGCTCGCCGCCTTCGGCGCGATCTACGGCATCACCGTGCAGAACATCAACCAGGACATCCGCCTGGAGCTGCTGCGCGTGGCGGACTATTACCGCAACGATCTGGGCGGGCCAGGCGCCGGACCGCATCAGGACGGGGGAAAAGGCGGCGGCTTCCGGCCGTTCCAGCCCGGCGGACGCATGGAGCCGCCGCCGGAGCGCTCCGTCTCGTTCGCGCTGCAGACCGACAGCGAGTGGAACCTGCTCTCCAAGTCGACCCGCTTCGATATGGAGGACGACTTTTACGAGCAGGCCAAGGACGAAGCGGTCGCGAATCCGGTCGAAAACGGCCGCTTCACCCTCGACGGGACCCGCTGGGCGTACAGCGTGCAGCAGCGCCCGGACGGCACAGGCTACTCCATCGTCTATCTCGACGTGAGCGCGCAGCAGACGATCCTGACGAATCTGATCTACACGTTCACCGCCGTCGCGCTCGTCATGTTCGCCGCCATCTTCCTCGCCAGCCGCTATTTCGCCGGGCGCTCGATCGAGCCGGTGCGGGAGGCGTTCGAGAAGCAGCGGCGCTTCATCGCCGACGCCTCGCATGAGCTCAAGACGCCGCTTGCGGTCATCAACACGAACGCGGACGTGCTGCTGGCGAGCGGCTCCGAGACGATCGACAGCCAGGCCAAGTGGCTGCAGCGCATCAAGTCGGAGACCGAGCGCATGAAGACGCTCACGAACGACCTCCTTTACCTGACGGAAATGGAGGACGCGCGCGAGCAGCCGCTGCAGGTGCCGTTCGACCTGAGCGATACGGTGGAGAGCGTCATCCTGACGATGGAAGCGGTCGTCTACGAGCGGCGGCTGGAGCTGGACTATGACATCGAGCCTGGGCTGACCGCCGTCGGCAGCGCCGAGCAGATCCGCCAGGTCGTGCTCATCCTGCTCGACAACGCGATCAAGTACGCCGGCCCGCAAGGACGGATCGCGATCTCGCTCAAGAAGCAGCATCACCATTGCCTGGTGCAGGTGACGAACACCGGCGAGGGCATCCCCGAGGAGCATCTTGAGCGCATCTTCGACCGTTTCTACCGCGTCGACGCCTCGCGCTCCCGCAAGCAGGGCGGGTACGGCCTCGGCCTCGCCATCGCGCGCTCGATCGTTGAGCAGCACAAAGGGCGCCTCTACGCGAAAAGCGTCCCGGGCGCGGAGACGAGCTTTTATATGCAGTTGGGCGGATGACGAAAAAAGGGCCTTCTCCCACCATGAACGGTGGAAGAAGGCCCTTCGTGCTGCAGCTTCTGGAGAGGATCAGGACTGGAAGCGGATTTCTCCCAGCAGACGCTGAAGCAGCAAGGCGCTCTCTTTGCGGCTGCTTGATGCGTTCCTTTCGAAATGGAACGGGTCGTTCGCCGTTCCAATCAATTTCGAGCCGATCGCCTGGCGATAGGACTCTACAGCCCATGGCGAGAGGCTCGGCGTGGCGATCATGTCTACGGACATGGGCTTGTAGCCGCTGAACTGCATCGCTTTGACAAGCATGACCATCATTTCCTGATGCGTGATAGTCTGGTTCGGCTTGAACGCGCCGTCGCTGTATCCGTTGATGATGCCTGCCTTTGCGACCAGCTTGACGGCATCGCTGTACCAGCTTCCTGCAGCGACATCCTTGAAGGCCGCCGCCGCTTCGCCGCTCGCGGACGGCGACAAGCCCAGCGCCTTGCTCAGCATGACGGCGAATTCGGCCCGCGTCACCTTGCCGTCCGGCCGGAACGTCCCGTCCGAATAGCCGTTCAAGACGCCGCGCGCAGTCAACGTCAGGATGCTGGAGTCGTACGCCGCATTTCCCGTCGCATCCTTGAAGGACGATGCTTTCTTGACGACCGCGAACAATCCGTCCTTCAGGCTGTACATCGTGACGTTCGCACCGCCTGAAGCGGAGTCGACTCGTACGGGAACCGGTTCAAACCGGTTCGTTTCCGGGTTGAGCCGGTAGCCTCCGATCTGAGAAGCAGGCGTGCTGCCGGAAACGAGGATGGTATGCCCCACGTACTGCCCATAGTCGTTCAAGTCCTGGACGGACCCGTCTTTCTGAACTGCCGCCAGATCGAATTTGACGACAGAGCCTAGCATTGCGCCTTTATTGGATGTGCGCAGCTCCGCGCCAAGCGAGGCATCCTGGACGAAAATGGACAGCCGCAGCGAGCTCGCTTCCGGCATGCGCGAGGCTAGGGCTGAGGCAGGAACGGTCCAGGTTCCGACCGATGTTTCCAGAATCAGACGGCCGTTTTTCTGCGCGGCCGATTGGACCGCTCCCGATTCGATTTGGAAAACAATTTGTCCGGCTTTGCTTTCGCTCTTGGCCCGGACGTCCGATGACCCTGCGAGCTGGCCGGCCGCATAGGCCGCATTCAAGCCGATGACCGCCGTCACGACTCCATTCGCGTCGGTCTCTTCCTTGACATCGAGCTTCGCCGGCGCTGGCGTAGGACTCGGCGCCGGCGCTCCGCCGCCGCCGATCATGCCGCCTCCGCCTCCGCCTCCGCCCCCGCCTCCGCCGGCCGGGGGCGCAGTCGGCTTGACGCCGCCGCCAGGGGTATCTATGATCATCGCCGGAATGGTCATGGCGACAGGCTCGCTTTCCAGCTTGCCTTGGCTCGTCCGCGTAATGAAGACCGTGCCTCCTGGCGATCCCATGTCGCCTGTATCCAAAGAAACGGAGCTGCTTCCCGAGGAGGGCTTGCCGGAGGCAAGGAGCGCGTAATTCGAATGATAGACGCGGATCATGTCGCCGGCCGCCAGATTCCTGACCTCTACCCGGTCGCTCGCGTACAGATACTTGTACAAAGAGATATCGCGCGCGTCTGGCGGCGAGCTTTCAAAACGACTCAGGACGAGGTACTGATATAAAGGCGCCTCGCCATCCGCGCCGCTCTGGACCAGAGCCAGGCCGACCGCCTTGTCCGGAATCCGCACAGGGCCGACTTTCAGGCTATAGGAGGCTTTGCCTCCCGGAACGGAAGCGATCGCCTCGCCGAGCAGATCGTCCTCTCCCATCCAGTACAGCTTGTAAGTCATGGCGGTTCTTTCCACGCCAGGCTTCCAAGTCAACGTGCCTTCCAGCTCCCCGTCCTTTGCCGGCAGCTCCGCCAGCGAGAACTCCTTGGCGAATGCCCCAGGGAAATTCCAGAAAGGCAGCACGACCGGCTTGCGCGGCTTCCAGTCATAGTTGTCCGTGCGGGGCCACACGGCCAGGGAGACCGCTTGAGCAGGAGCATCATGGACGCTGGCCTTGAGGACGACCGTGCCGTCCTCCAGCTTGACCTCCGAGTAGAGCGACAGGTTGGAGGACAGCGTGTTGCCGGATGCATCCCTCAGCTCCGCCGCATAGCCCCTCACCAGCTCGGAATCTCTTCCAGGAGTCAAATACAGCTTGCCTTGGAATGCGGTCGGGTCGGAATAGCCGTACTCCAGCTGCACATCGCTCGGCATGAGCATCGTCTGGACGTACTCTTCCAGCCCGTCCAGATTCGCGAACCGATACGTCCGGCTGTCCGTGGCCAGCACGATCGTTCCGTCCGCAGTGACATGCGCTTCCTTGGCTTCGAACGGCAGGTCGGCGATCTTGGCGTACGAATCACGGCCGTAGACCGCTTTTCTTCCGATGACGAATTCCTTGCCCACGGCAAGCGGCCGTTCGGGATAGGTTCCGAGAATCTGGGCAGGAGAGCTCTTGCTCCGCCTGACGTTGCCCAGATAGAGGCTCGTCCCATCCTGCAGGACGGGACCGTCGCCCGAGGAGAAAGCAACGGAGGTCGAGGAGACCTCCTGCAGGGTGGCTGCATCATAGCGGCTGATCTTGCTGTAAGTAGCGACGTACAGGCTGCCGCTTGCCGCATCGTAGACCGCTTGGCCTTGGGACGGATTGCTCGGATAGGCGAAGACGGGCTGATTCGTTCCGCTGCCTGCAAGGCGCAATTCTCCATTCATTTCCTCGCCCCAGTAGAAAAGCTTGGAGCCTGCGGGAAGCAGCCGCTGCGGATTGGACGACGTCCGGATCCGCTGCACTCCGCTCCCAAGAGCAGATGCATCGAGGATGCCGATCGCGGTTTCCCCATGGAAGGCCACATAAAGCTTTCCGGCCTGCAGCTCCAGATGAGCGGGCTGGGAGCCGACGTAAGCCTTCTCCACGAGCGACAGGTCGCTTTTCAAAAGCTTGACGACTTCGTTTGTGTCCTTCGACACGCCATAGAGATAAGTCTCGTCCGAGACGATGCTTGACAGCGGGGCGTTCGGCACGGCGTGGAAGCCGGATGCCGCCTGCAGCTTGAATTCAGGCTGCATCAGCTTCTCCGGCAGCTCGTAGACTTCAATTTTCTTGGCATCCCACCGGCCTTTCTGCACGTAGATCCTGCCGTCCCCGATCTGTCCGCGCTCCGCCTCGGCGAAAACGTCTCCAGGGAATCCGGCCAGCTGCAGATAGCGATCCCGGCTGTACAGGCCTTGCTGGGTCAGGATCAGCTCTCCTTTCTGGTCCAACAGCTTGGACATCAGATACGAGTAGCTGCCTGATCTCGGGTACATGCCTTTGATCCACGTCAAGTCGAGCGCATCCAGACGCGAGCCTGCATAGAAGACGTCATCCCCGTCAAGACCGATGTACGGAGCTGGAAACTCGAATCCATACCCTCCTCTGTAGGTGGATTCGCTCCTCTTCCTTCCGGTGTCGTACTCATAGGACGACAGGTTGGAGCCTGTACTCCCCGTCTCGCCGATGTACAGCAGACGACGGCTCTCATCCGCCTTCAGGACCGCGTCGGAGACCGACTCTGCAAATCGGGTCGTAACCCCCGTGGAACGGTCCTGCTTATAGACCGTATTCCACGAGCCGCCGCTTGTATAGAATATATATTGCGACGTTACAGCCAGCTGCAGAGGGCTGTACGTCGTTTCAATGACCGAAGCGAGCGTTTGCGTCGTCATGTCTACGACCCGAATCGATGTCGCTCCGGAGGAGGCGATATACAGCTCGTTGCCGTACCGCTCCAGATCCGACGGCATGGAGCCGACCGTCAGCTCCTTTTCCACCTTCTGCGTGGCCGTATCCACAATGGTCAAGGTGTTGGTCGACTTGGAGACCGCATACAGCTTTCCGCTCGCTTCGTCCAAGTCCCAGTCCGTCAGCTCGTTTGCCAGCGGGATCGTTCCGATCTGCTTCAATGCCTCTGCCTGCGGAGCTTTCTCGGCATGCGCCGTGCCGGCTGCCCCGAGTCCTGAAACCCCTCCCGACAATAGGACTGCCGCCGCTAGGAATGCGCTTAACCCCTTCGTGACTATTCTTTTCATCGCCCTGTCCTGCCTCTCCTCTACGAATCACCAACCTATCCTAATCTACGGTTTTTTTTAAAAATATTCCATATAAATGTTTTTAAAAGAATGCCGCTCTGGAGGCATGATGGATCAAGCTTCCGCAAGCAGGGAGATGAGCACCTGAACCAGACGCAAGGATGCGCTCCGGCATGCAGCCGGGCGAGCCCGCCATGAGCTCGCCTTTTTTCATTTCTGGTATAGTTTGGGTAAAAATGTTTTACCCCTGAAAGGCGAAGTCCCGATAAGGTTATACTGGGAAACGGAGGTTCGCATCGACTCCGGCGCATGCCGTCCTCTTCCCATTCCTATCCATAAAGGGGCTGATTCCATGGATGCTCCATCCACGAACCTACCATCTTCGCCGAGCCTTTTCCGCAACCGGTTCCTGCAGACGATCCTGCTCTCGAGCATGACGCTGCAAATCGGCATCTGGGTGCGCAACTTCGCCATCCTGCTCTACGTCGCCGAAAAGACCAACGACGATCCGATCGCCATCTCGCTCATCAGCGTAGCCGAGTTCGCCCCGATCTTCATCTTCTCGTTCATCGGAGGCACGTTCGCCGACCGCTGGCGGCCCAAGCGGACGATGGTCTGGTGCGACCTGCTCTCGGCCGTATCCGTCTTCGTCGTGCTGCTGGCCGTCCATTACGGCAGCTGGGAATCGATCTATCTGGTCGCCTTCATCTCCGCCATCCTGTCCCAGTTTTCCCAGCCGTCCGGCATGCGTCTGTTCAAGCAGCATGTCCCGGAAAGCCAGATGCAGCAAGGCATGGCGCTGTTCCAGTCGCTGCAAGCGACGTTCATGGTGCTCGGCCCGATGCTCGGCACGTTCGTCTACAGCCGCTTCGGCCTGGAGACGTCGATCGCCGTCATGGGCACGGCGTTCCTGCTGTCGGCGCTCGTGCTCGTCCGCCTGCCCAAGGATCTCGTGCAGCCGCGCGAGGCCGGAGCGAGCGGACAGTTCTGGAGCGAGCTCGCCGAGGGCTTCCGCTACGTCTGGCGCAGCACGGTGCTGCGGACGCTCGGCATCGCCTTCCTGCTCGCCGGCCTGGCCGTCGGCCTGGCGCAGGCGCTCAACCTGTTCATCGTGACGGAGCGGCTCGGCCAGGACAAAGAGTTCCTCCAGTACCTGCTCGTCGTCAGCGGCGTCGCGATGCTGATCGGCGGAGGCGTCGTCGCCGCGTTCGCGAAGCGCATCCCTCCGCAGCTGCTGCTGGCCACCGGCATGCTGTTCAGCGCGGTGTGCACGGTCATCGTCGGCTTCTCGACGAGCGTGCCGGTGACGCTCGTCACCCAGTTCATCAACGGCCTCGCCTTCCCGTGCATCCACATCGGCATCAGCACGATGATCCTGACCTGGTCGCAGCCGTCGATCGTCGGGCGGGTGAACGGCGTGCTCAACCCGCTGTTCATCGGCATGATGGTCGTGTCGATGTCGCTGGCCGGCGTGCTGAAGAGCGCGTTCCCGCTCGTCGCCATCTACAGCGGCTCGGGCCTGCTGTTCCTGCTCGGCGCGCTGGCGATGCTGCCGATCGCCAGGCACAAGGCTCCGGAGCAGCCGGCGCAGGTGCCGGCGCAGGCGTAGATTTTTGACGCAGGCAAAAGAAAAAAGCCGCCCCCTCGCCGGGGACGGCCATGCTGCCCGGATCGTTCGGGCAGCTTTTTGTATTGGCATCGCGGGCGGCGTGCGCTACACGCGGTTTTTCCGCGCGTAGGGC
>NZ_KE383855.1:0-89077 GCF_000422485.1 Paenibacillus pasadenensis DSM 19293 | reverse complement strand
GCTACACGCGGTTTTTCCGCGCGTAGGGCGCCTGGGCGCTTCCGCGGCGTGCGCTTCGCGAGGTTTTTCCGCGCGTAGGGCACCTGGGCGCTAGCGCGGCGTGCGCTTCGCGAGGTTTTTCCGCGCGTAGGGCGCCTGGGCGCTAGCGCGGCGTGCGCTACACGCGGTTTTTCCGCGCGTAGGGCGCCTGGGCGCTTCCGCGGCGTGCGCTACACGCGATTTTTCCGCGCGTAGGGCGCCTGGGCGCTAGCGCGGCGAGCGCTTCGCGAGGTTTTTCCGCGCGTAGAGCGCCTGAGCTCTAGCGCAGCTCCTTGCCGTCCCGATAAGCCGGGTCATGCAGCGCCTCCAGCACAGCCTGAGCCTTGACCCCGTCGGCGAAGTCGTACACGATCGCCTCTTCGCCGCGGATGCGGCGCAGCACCTGCTTCAGCATCGGCAGCGGTCCTTCGTCCTCGGCGACCTCCACCGGCTCGAGCGAGGCCTCGTCCCGTCCGACGAGCAGCTGCCGCCAGTTCTCCAGCGCGACGACGCCGTCTCGGCCGCGAATCACCATCGACACCCGCTCCTCCGCTACGCCGCGCGTGCGCCCGGTCAGCCGGATCCGCTTGCCGTCCGCCAGCGTCAGCTCCGCCTCGGCCTGCGTCTCGCTCGCCTCCGCTCCGTCGCCGTAGTCGACCTGGCTGCGCACCCCGACGATGTCGCCGAACAGCTGCTGGATCATGTGGATCCAGTGGATGCCGACCTCGAGCAGGAAGCCTCCTTCCGCGCGCGTCGTGATCCAATCGTTCTGCTGCCAGGCGCGCGGCCACTGCGGGAACTCCAGGATGAGCTCCATGCTCTCGATCTCTCCGACGGTCCGCTCCTCCAGCAGCAGGCGGCGCATTTCCCTCACGGCCGGGTCCTGCGGGAAGGAGAAATGAACGGCATTCACGACGCCGGCCGCCTCCGCAGCCGCGCGCATCCGCTCCGCCTCCTCGAGGCTGCTCGCCAGCGGCTTTTCGGAAAAGACATGGATGCCCTTCGCCATCGCGGCCTCGGCCGTCTCCCGATGCAGGGACGGCGGGACAGCGATGTAGACGAGGTCGAGCTTCTCCCGCTCCAGCATGAGCCGCCAATCCTCGTACAGCGCGATTCCGGGCCGCTGCTCCCCGATCTCCCGCAGCGTCTGCGCGCGCGGCTCGCTCGCCGCGACCAGCTCGCATTGCTCCGCGAACCTCGGCTGCGTGCGCAGCGACATGCCCTTGCCCATATTGCCCAGGCCGATGACGGCCATCCGGATCTTGTCCATGGTTCAGCTCCCCCTGATGCCTTGAAATGTTCGGTCTCTCTAAGGGTTCGACCCGGCGCTTCGCGCTTCCTTCCCGGCTGCGAAAAGAGGGACGGGGCCTGCCATTCGCCCTCGGGCGGCCTCCTTTTTCGGACCGCCTGACGGACAGCCGAAAGAGCCGCTATTCAAGCCTCGCTTGAATAGCGGCTCCTGGGCTCGTCCTGCGGCGGAACCCCCGCCTATTGCAGCTCGACCGTCTCGTTCAGCTTGCTGTCGCCCGAGCCGGCGCCGGTCAGCCGGTGCAACATGAGCTTGGCCGCCTCGAATTTATTCGCCGTGTCCCAATACTCCGCCGCCTCGGCGTTCACCTTGACGAGCACGACGTTCGGGTCGTCGTAGGAGGCATGGAGCAGCTTTTCGTACGCCTTGTTCCAGAACGCCTTCTTCTTCTCCAGATCCTCGACGAACTCCGCCTTGCCGCGGATCGAGACGAACGACTTGCCCGCATAAGCGACGTTGACCCGCGGATCGCGCCGCAGCTCCCCGTACTTCGCCGTATCCTTCATCGTGACGAACCACAGGTCGCCGTCGAACTCGATCTCCTGGGTCTTCATCGGCCGCGAGACAAGGCCTTCCTCCGCGATCGTCGTCAGCATCGCGGTCTCGATGCCGTCGATCAGCTCCCGCACCTTCTCCACCGCTTGTTCATGGGTCGTCTGCTTTTCCGACATGATGCATCACCTCTTCCGCTTTTGTATTCCCTTTTTACACGGAATCGATAAGTTCCAATCGTTCTGCTGACGCGCAAAAAGGGCGGCCGTCCCGCGAGGAAGGCCGCCCTGCACAAATGCTTGCGCTCAACCGCCGGCGGCGAAGACGCCGCTTTTGTATGTGAGCGTATAGACGATGCCGCTGTCCGTCAGCAGCGTCGCAGCGACATTGTCGCGGACGATCGCCGTGCTTTTGCCGTCGGCTCCGACCTTGAACAGCCCCGGCTCATAGCCGTTCGAGACGTAATAGACGCCCTTCGGTCCGACCTCGTACGAATGGGCCGGCTTGTCGCTCAGCTTGATCTCGCGCCCGGCCGCCAGATCGTAGCGGTACAGATCGCCCGCCTGAGCATGCAGATCGCTCGGACGGGTCCCGACCGGCTGCGCCCGGTAGTACAGGCTGCCGCCATGCAGCCGGACGTCGAAGACGGGACGGTCGACGACGATGCGGCTCGCGCCTCCGCCGAGTCCGGCCTGGCCAAGCTTGCCGGTCGCGCGGTCCACATAGTAGACGGAGGCGCCTTCCAGCCAGAAGTCGGAGGCCGATGGAGTCAGCCTCGTCTGCGCGCCGCCGTCCAGCGGAATCCGGTAGACGGCGCTCGTCGCCGTCTGGTCCGCCTCTTCATAGGCGAGCGCATAGGCGCTGCCGTCCTTGACGTACAGCTTGTCGCTGCCGACATGGCCGACGCTGCCGCCTGAGACCGTGCGATTGATGCCGTAGGTGAAGGCGCTGTCGCCGATGGAGGAAAACTTGCCGGTACGGAGGTCGACCTGCTTCAGGTTGCCCGGCTGCATCGTCATGAAGTGAAAGTTGGTGTACAGCAGCCGGTCGCCGGAGCGGGCATAGGCCATCAGGCTCTTGCCGCCTCCGACTTCCTTGAGCGTCCCGCCGTCCAGCCGGTACAGCGTCTCCGAGCCCATCGTAAGATCGCCGGAATGCAGGTTGACCAGCAGCTGGCCCTCCAGCTTGACCACCGCCTCCAGCCAGCCGTCGCTTGGCTTCCAGTCGCTCAGCGGGGCGGCTTTGGCCGTCTTGCCCGTCTCCGGATCGAGAGCGTGGAGCTCGGGCTTGCCCCCCACGTCCATCGCGAAGTAGACCTTGCCGTCCGCCGCTTTCGCCTGGCTGAGGACCGGCTTGCCCGGCAGCTCGATCCGGACCGGCTTGCCGCCGTCCTTTTGCTTGTACAGCAGCTCGGACGTCGCCGTGGCGGTATAGAACGCACGGTAGTAGTACGAAGTGTTACCCGACCTTGCCAGCAACCCGGTCGAGCTCTCCACCTCGGCGCGCGTACGCTTGTCCGTCAGCTGCCGCTTGATCGGATCGATCAGCGAGCGCGTATCGGCAAGCTTCGGATCGATCTTGTCGTCGCCGATGAGGATGAGCCCGTCCAGCCATTGAATCTCCTTCTCCAGCGCGTCCGAGGCGCTGCGCAGCGGCAGCAGGATCGTGCCGTTCACCTTGTACGGAGCGACGTCGATCGCGACGGCTTTGCCGTTCACTTCCATCGTCCGGCTGCCCACGGCAAAGCGGATCGTCCTCTTGAGCGCGGCATTTGTCAGCACGACCTCATTCGGCCGCTTGGCGTCCCAAATCGTTTCCCAGATGCCGCCGGAGCGGTTCACTTCTCCCGCCAAGTAGCTCAGCAGGCGGATCGGCACGAAGACGCGGCTTTCGCGCTGCACGAGCTTGTAGTCGAGGTGCAGGTCCGTCTTCTGTCCGCGAATGAACGCCTTCTGCTGAAAGTCGTAGGGCAGGATGACGGTCCGGTCGAACGCCTGCTTCAGCGACGTCGAGGCCGGAGCTCCGCTGTCCGCCGCATCGGCGGGAGCAAGCGCGGCGCCAGCCCACAGGGCGGCCGCGAGAACGGCGAGCGCAGTCTTTTTCATGTCGGGTCTCCTTTTTGTGGGGGTCTTCACGAATAGACGGATGTCGACGAAAGAATGTTCCTGCCTCCATCCTGAGCCCGTCTCCTGTCCGCCGACCGCCGCTCCACGCACGCATTCCGAGATTTCTCTTGACCTCCATCATTTACACCTGTAATCTATACCTATCGTTTACATGTGTAAATGTTCAAGGAAAAGGAGGAATTTCGAATGAACGCCCCCATCCGCATCAGCGAATCGGAGAGCGAGGTGATGAAGCTGCTGTGGGAGCAGGAGCCGCTCACGGCCAGCGAGATCATCGAACGCCTGCAGCGGCAGATGGATTGGTCGGATCAGACGATCAAGACCTTTCTCAACCGCCTGCTCAATAAAGAAGCGATCCGCTTCGAGAAGTCCGGCCGCACGTATCTCTACTATCCGCTCGTCACGCGCGACGAGTACTTGAGATCGGAGAACCGCTCGTTCCTGAACCGCGTCTATGACGGAGCGATCGGCATGATGTGCGCCAAGTTCCTGGAAGAAGAAAGGCTGTCCGATCAAGAGATCGAGCAGCTGCAGCGGCTGCTGGACAAGCAGAAGAAAGGCGGCGACGCATGAGCGGGCTCGAGGCGACCTTCCTGCTGCTGCTCCAGGCGTCCATCGGCTCGTCGGCGCTCATCGCGCTCATGCTGCTCCTTCGCCGCTGGCGCGAGGGGCGGCTGCTGCCGCGCGTCATGCCGCTGCTCTGGCTGCTCGTGCTCGTCAAGCTGCTCGTTCCGGCGCTGCCGGAAACGCCGTTCAATCTATTCCGGGTCGTCCCGGCGCTGGTTCAGGAAGCTTCCAGCGTCGTCTCGGAAGCTCCTGCGGAGTCGCCCGCACCGGGTCCGGCCAGCCTCCCGGCAGCAGCTCAGCCGGCGGCTCCTGGCGCCGAGGCCAGCGCAATCAGCACAGCGAATTCAGACAAGCCGACTGCTGCTGCAGCGCCGGAGCCGCCTTCTTCCGCCCTCAGCCTCTGGCTGACGTTAGGCACGCTCGTCTGGCTGGCCGGCCTGCTGACGCTTGGAATCATCGGCCTCTTTGCCGCGCTGCGCTTCCGCCGTATCTTGAAGCATGCCGTACCGGTCCAGGCGGCTTCCGTCCTTTTCGCCCTGGAAGCGTGTCGGCAGCGGCTCGGCATCCGGCGCCGCATCGGGCTGTACGAGCTGCCCGGGCGAGCGGGTCCTTTCATCCATGGCTGGATGAGGCCTGCCGTCTACATGCCCGCAGGGTTCGCTGCCGAAGCCGATTCCCGGCAGCTGACGCATGTGCTGCTGCATGAGCTGATCCATGTGAAGCGGAAGGACATGTGGGTCGGCGCGCTCTGGGCCGCTGTCGCCGCGATCTACTGGTTTAATCCGTTCGTCTGGCTGGCGCTGCGGAGCATGAAGGCCGACCGTGAGATCGCCTGCGACGCCGGCGTGCTGGACGCGCTCGGCGAACGGGAAGGCTCCTCCTACGGCATGACGCTGCTCCAGCTTGCCCGCCGCCCCGGCCCGCGCCCGGCGCCGGGACTGCCGTTCGCGCTGTTCCCGCAGAAGCGCGGTGAGCTGAAGCGGCGGATCGCCATGATCGCGCGCTTCCGCGAAGGCTCGTATCGCCTTTCGTTTCCGATTATCGTACTGGCGCTCGCCGCCAGCGCCGTGCTGCTGATGATGGCCTCCGCCCCGCTTCAAGGGCCGAAGACGCTCGAAACGGTCTCGGCGAAGGGTGACAGCCGCGGGCCTGGATCTCTCGGCATCACCCGCAACATGGATGACTTCAAATGGTTTTCCAGTCTGGATCGGCTGCGCGTCCATACGAACTTTGACTTTAAAGTGCCGGACGATCTGCCGCAGGGGTATAAGATGAGCTACTTAAACGTCGACCAGGCCGTCCGAAAAGAGGAAAAAGACCGCGTCACCGTCGGGTTCGTCTCCATGAGCCCTGCAGCGGGCTACGTTCCGAGGTTCGAGCTTAAGGCCTCGCTTAACGATCTGCGAGAGACGTATCGCGTGCAGCCAGGCGAGGAATTTTGGACGAACGCTCCGGCGATGAGGGGAAAACCGGAGCCGATTGCGTTCCGGCACGAGCCGGCCGAATTCGCAGGTATTCAAGGCACGCTCGTCACGGAGGTCCAGAACTATGCCTGGCATCTTCCCGAGCACGCCAAGACATTCATTTGGAAGGACGGAGACGTCTGGTACGCTCTCGATTATTTCAGCGAAAACCATAGCCAGAAGGAAGGAACGCCTCAGCACTGGATGAACCTCAGCGACGCGCAGCGTGATCAGGTGCTCCGCTCGTTCGTCTGGCCGGATCAAGTAAAGGCGACGGACTACAGCGGAGCAGGCGAACCATTTCCGCTTTACGATACCGAAGATCTGGACGCTGCGACAAAAATCCTCGGCTTCGAGCCAATGCTGCCGAAGACGATCATGACAGAGAAGCTGACGCTTGATAATGCGGTTATGCTTCAGCGGGGTGGACGGAATATTAGCTATCCGTCGCTAATTGTGAGCGATTCTCTGGAAAGCACCTACCGCGCGCCTTCCAATGCCCCCATAGGCGATCGGAACGATACGGTATCCTTCTATCAAGGCAGCGGCCCCCTCGTCGAGGCGGACAAGCTGATTCCCCCAAGCCGCATAAGCTTGCACGGCATGGATTTATTAGTCGTGAAAGACAGCAATTCCGCAACAAATCCATATGGATTCGATAAAGGCTACAACGATGACCGCACCCACACCTACTACATCTGGGAAAGCGGCGGCCGGCATTACGTGGCGTTTTTCCGCGGCATGGACGAATTCCACCATGAGGTGCTGAAAGAGCTGGTCGGACTGACGAAGAGGTAGGAAGGCTTCACCGGAAAGAAAAAAAGAAGCGTCCGTTCCGGCTCGCAAGAGCTTGGACGGACGCTTCTTTTGCCAATCGTCGAGGCCTGGCGAAAACTAGCGCCGCCGCCTTGCCCCTGGCGGCAAAGAGCTCGCCGACCAATTGCGGCGGCATGCGGTCAGCCAGCAGCTCGCGGGGCTCGGCCGTCGGCTGTCAACGTTCGTGCAGCAGCCCCCGCAAATGCTCCGCCAGCGCCTCCGCCGCCTGCCGATGCGCCTCGGCGCCGGGATGCTGGCGGGCGCCCTGCGTGCGGGCCGTCATCGCCGGCAGCTGGAACACGGCGACGCGGCGGTCGCCGGTGCGCCTCGCATGGGCGTCGACGGCGCGATAGAGGCTCGGCATCATCTCGATGCCGAGCATGCCGTACGCCCAGACGATCCACGCCTGCGGATTGCAGGCGCGCAGCCGTCCGAGGAATTGCTCAGCCGCCGCCTCGAACGCCTGCAAATCCTCCTCGTGAAAGCTGCCGTCGTCCTTCAGCCGCTGCTTGAACGTCTGCCCCGTCTCCGCGCAGGTCCACTGCGGCGAGCGGAACGCGCCGCTGTCGTTCGTGCCGAGATTGACGACGACCGCATCCGGCTGCCAGGAGCCGAAGTCATGCGGCTCCAGCGCGCCGAGCGCCGCGTTGCGCTCGCCGCCGAGCAGGCCGCATGTCTGCTCGTACACCGCCGGCATCCGCGAGCGCGGATCATTGTCCCAGCCGCTGAGCACCCCCCAGCCGCTCTGCGACAGGATGCGGCAGTCGGCGTCCAGCGCCTCGGCCGTCCGCCAGCCGTAGCTGTCGAGCGCGCTGAACCACATCGGGATCCAGTCCTCTTCCGCCTGCGCCCCGACCGCTCCTTCGCCGGAAGTAATGCTGTCCCCGACGAACTCGATCCGGCGCGCCCGCTCCGGCACCGGCAGCAGCTCCCCGTCCGTGCGCAGGCCGTGGAGCAGCAGCGCGCAGGCCGGATCTCCGCTCATTGCCTGCGTTTCCTTGACGAAACGCACGCGCTTGGCCGTCCGCGGGTCCATCCCGCGGAACACCGGCACCCAGCGTCGGCCCTCCTGAGCCATCTGGCGGCTGACCGGAGTCCCGTTCACCAGCAGGCTGAACCATGGCTCATACGGTCCGAACGAAGCCTCGACCTCCAGCCACAGCTCCGTCCCCGTCACGACCAGCTCGATGCCGCTGCCCGTCCAGAACAGCGCGAGCGGCGAGCGCGACGGCCCTGTCCTCCCATGCGCTCGGATCAGCGGCGCATCCTCCAGCGCCATCGTCCGCATCTTCTGTTCCATTCTCGCATCCCCCTCGTCGGCTCTTTTCGCGCGAGCCCTGCATCCGTGCATGGGTCCAGCGCCCACGGGCGGCGCAGCCTAACGGTTAGGCCGCGCCGATCTCCTCCTTATCGTTCCACTCGGCAGAGGGATCGTCAAGCCTGCGGCAGCCTCCGCGCCGGACGCCGCTCCGCGCGCCGGTACGCCCGGGGCGTCTGGCCTTCCCATTTCTTGAACACCTTGATGAAGTAGCTCTGATCGTGAAAGCTCAGCCACGCCGCGATGTCCGCGACCGGGTAGTCGGTGAGCGAGAGCAGCTTCTTGGCCTCCTCGATCCGCTCGCGCTGGATGTAGGCCGAGATCGTCAGCCCGACCTCCTGGCGGAACAGGCCGGACAGGTAGTTGGGGCTGAGGTGGGCGCGCTCGGCGAGCCGGGGAAGCGTCAGCTCTCCGTACAGCCCGCTGGCGATCTCATGGAGGCAGTCCTGCACGGCGGGAGAAAAGCGGCCGCGGCGCTCCTGCGCCACCCGGTCGACGAAGTCGAACAGCGCCTTGGTCATGACCGCGCCGACCTCCTGCAGCGACGGCTGGTCCTCGAGCTGCTGAATATAGTAGTCGCTGAGCGTGAAAGCCGTCTCCTCCGGCAGGCCGCCCTCGATGGCGGCCCGGCAGATGAGCGCGATGCCGGTGATCATCAGGTTCTTCTCGCTGCGCAGGCGGCTGCGGCGCGCGAGCACGCCGAATTCCTCCTCGCCGACGATGAACTCCATGACGAACGCGCGCATCCGTTCTTTTTCCCCGGTGCGCACGTAGTGCAGCAAGACGCGCTCATGCGGCAGATTGGCATGCTGCAGCCCGCTGCGCCGGCTGCGCGACAGCTCCGCCTCCGCGCCGCGCCTCTCCGCCGAGGCCGGCTCCTGCAGCGGAGCCTCGGCCAGCAGGCCGGCTGCCGGATCGACCGGCGTCCGGCGCACCGCGAAGTGGACCATGAGGCCGATCGCGGCGGCCCGCTCCGACTCCAGCAGCGGCACCGCCTCGTACAGCTCGAGCAGCTGGCGCCGGTTGCCGGCATGGAGCGCGGCCAGTCCTTCGTCCAGGCCGTCGCCCGCATCCCGCTCCTGCGCGAACGGTCCGAGCACGATCGTGCCGGCGAGCCGCTCGTCGTCCAGCGCGTTCACGAACAGGTATTGCAGCCGCGAGCGCGTGAAGCGGATCGGCTGGTCGGCCGCCACAAGCGCATATTCGGCGCCGGCGACCTGGTCGCGGACGGCCGCGAAGAACGGATTGGTCCGGAGCGCGGCGGGGGCGTGCTCCGCTTCGATTTTTCGCCCCGGATGGACGATGAAGACCGGCACCTGCAGGGCGTCGTATAGAAGCCTTCCGAATTCCCTCAGCTGCTCCAGCTTGTTCATGTCCGTCCCCCTTCGGCTGCCGGCCGATCTCAAGATGTGAAAAAAGTACTACAAATCGGAGAAAAGAACAAGGAACGCCGATGTAAGCGCTCTACAATGGAGGAGCAGCAGATCCCACTCTCTCCGAAAGGATGATCCCATATGCTTAACGAAAAAATCGCGCTCGTCACCGGCGGAGGCAGCGGCATCGGCCGCGCCACGAGCCTGAAGATGGCCGGCTACGGAGCCAAGCTCGTCATCGTCGACTTCAACGAGGCCGGAGGCCAGGAAACGGTCCGGCTGATCCAGGAGCAGGGCGGCGAGGCGATCTTCGTCCAGGCCGACGTCTCCAAGGCCGAGGACGTGCAGCGCTATGTGCAGGCGGCCGTCGACGCCTTCGGCCGGATCGACGTCTTTTTCAACAACGCCGGCATCGTGCAGAAGTTCAACCGGCTCGCCGACATCGAGGAGAGCGAGTTCGACCGCATCATGAGCGTCAACGTGCGCGGCGTCTTCCTCGGCATGAAGTATGTGCTGAAGGTGATGGAGCAGCAGGGCGGCGGCTCGATCGTGAACACGGCTTCCACCGCGGGCGTGAAGAGCGAGCATAGCGCGTCGGCCTATTCCGCGAGCAAGCATGCGGTCGTTGGCTTGACGAAGGGCGCGGCGATCGAATATGTGAAAAAAGGCATTCGCGTCAACGCCATCTGCCCGGGCGGCGTCGAGACGGCGCTGACGAAGGGCGTCGAGGCGGCGTTCCTGTCCGGCGGCTACGTGCCGGAGGAAGTCGGCAACATGCGCATGGGCCGCTACGCCCAGCCGGACGAGCTCGCGGAGGTGGCCTGCTTCCTGGCCTCGGACCGCGCCAGCTACATGACCGGCTCGATTGTCGTCGCCGACGGCGGGCTCACGCTGTAAGGCGCGGACGGACGGGCAAGTCGCAAAAAAGAGAAGGAGCCGAGCAAGCTCGGCTCCTTCTCTTTTTTGCGGTTGATGGCGATGGGCGGATGGACCGCCGGAACCGGCGGGACGGGACGGATTCAAGGCAGTTTTCTGCCTTGAATCCATCGGTTCCGGCTGGCTGGGACGGATTCAAGGCACATTTCTACCTTGGATTTGCCGGTTCCGGCCGTCGGGCCGGATCCAAGGCACATTTCTGCCTTGGGTTCAGCGTTTCCGGCCGGTCGGGCCGGATCCAAGGCACTTTTCTGCCTTGGATTCGCCGGTTCCGGCCGACGGGCCGGATCCGGCCGGTCGGGCCGGATCCAAGGCACTTTTCTGCCTTGGATCCACCGGTTCCGGCCGTCCGGGCCGGATCCAAGGCAGTTTTCTGCCTTGGATTCGCCGGTTCCGGCCGTCGGGCCGGATCCAAGGCAGTTTTCTGCCTTGGATCCATCGGTTCCGGCCGGTCGGGCCGGGTCCAAGGCACATTTCTGCCTTGGATTTGCCGGTTCCGGCCGGCCGGGACGGATTCAAGGCAGTTTTCTGCCTTGGATTTTCCGGTTCCGGCCGACGGGCCGCATCCAAGGCAGTTTTCTGCCTTGGATCCACCGGTTCCGGCCGTCCGGGCCGGATCCAAGGCAGTTTTCTGCCTTGGATTCGCCGGTTCCGGCCGACGGGCCGGATCCAAGGCACTTTTCTGCCTTGGATTCGCCGGTTCCGGCCGTCGGACCGGCTCCAAGGCAGTTTTCTGCCTTGGATTCACCGGTTCCGGGCAAGCGAGGATGGCTGCATACGGCGGACTGCGATGAAGGAGTTCAGACTACCTTCGTACGTCCTGGCTGTACCTGCCCTTGCCTTGTCCGCCTCGCCCTGCCTCTACCTGCCTTGCCCTGTCCGCCTCGTTCCACCTTTACCTGACTTGCCTTGTCCGCCTTGCCCGTCCCGCATCGTCCTGCCGCTCGCCCGCAGTGCAGCTCGCCTAGAGGCCGAGCTGCTCCCGCCAGCGGCGCTTCGGCTGCCAGCCGAGCAGGCGCATCGCCTTTTCGCTGCTCAGCAGCGACTCATGCCCTTCCAGCGGAGCGCGATAATCCTGCACCTCGGGATAGCGCGCGGCCATCAGCTCGCGGCTCGGAACCGCCATGCTCGTCTCGTCCGACGCCAGGTTCAGCGCGACCGAGCCGAGCCCCTCCGCCTCGACGGCCAGACGGCAAGCCTCGGCGGCATCGCGCGTGTCGATGTAGCTCCATAGGATGCGCTCCCGCTCCTCGGGCTTGTCGATCCAGGACGGGAACTGCTCGTACCACTCCGGCGGAATGACGTTGCCGAGCCGCAGCGAGACGACCTGCATGCCGGTCCGCCGATGGAACATATCGGCCGTCAGCTCGCCGACGACCTTGGACAGGCCGTAACTGTCCTGCGGCAGCTGAGGATGCGCCTCGTCCATCGGCACATACTGCGGGCCGAACGGATGCACGGCGAAGCAGATGCCGTAGCTCGACTCGCTCGAGGCGACGACGGCCTTGCGGATGCCGAGCCCCGCCGCGGCCTCCAGCACGTTGTAGGTGGACATGACGTTGTTGCGGAACGTCGTCTCGGGCGGCACCATGCCCGCTCTCGGGATCGCCGCCAGGTGCACGACCGCGTCTGCGCCGGCGAGCGCGCCGTAAGTCTGGCCGAGATCCTGCAGATCGACGATGAGCGTCGGGCAGAGCGGCTCCTCCGGGTGGCGGGTATCGACATTCGTCACTTCATAGCCTTGCTCGAGGAAATGCCGGACGACCCAGCGTCCCAGCATGCCGCTTCCTCCGGTCACGACCACTTTCTTGCCAGCAGATGACATGATCGGATCTGCCTCCTCTAGTTGGGTTTTAGCTGCACTGCTTCGTTCGCATGCCTCGCTGCAAGGACAGCTCCCCTTAGCTTAAACTTTGTTTAGCGGACGAACAATCTTTTTCTGGACTATGCCCCCTATGGAAAAAAAGGTATGGTTTACCTATCCGAAAACGATTGCCGAGGAGGAAGATGTCCGATGGAGGAATATGTAAGAGATTATGCGATGTACGCGTCCGTATTCGGCTTGTTCAGCATGAGCTGGTTCGGCTGGGCCCAGGAAAAGCCGCGCGAGTCATGGCGGGCCGGGCTCGGGATCGCGGCAGGAGCCGCGCTGCTCGTCTGCCTCGCCGGCGTCTACTTGAGCATCACGAACTGGGACGCGCCCTCGGCGCTGAACGAGACGAGCGCTTTCCGCGCTTACCTGATCGCTTTTTATGCGGAGCTGGCGCTGGCCGGCATCGGCTCCTGGCTTCTGTACCGGGCCAAGCGGCCATCCTTCGTGGCGCCGTGGATCACGCTCGTCGTCGGCGTCCATTTCATCAGCCTGAAAAGCGTCTTCGACGATGCCGCGCTGTACCTGCTCGCGGCGCTCATGATCGCCGTCGCCCTGGCCGCTGTCCCGCTGGCGCGAAAGCTGAACGTCGCCTCGAGCGCGATGACCGGCATCGGCTGCGGGACGATCCTGCTCGGATTCGCCGCGCTGGGCCTAATCCGCTTCTGGATGGCGGCCTGAAGCCCGCAGGCCGGCGTCGCCCGTGTGGCCCGCGAGGCCAGCTTCGCCTGCGTCGCCCGGGTGGCCCGTGCGAGGCCAGCATCGCCTGCGTCGCCCGTGTGGCCAGCGAGGCCAGCGTCGCCTGTATGGCCCGCGAGGCCCGTGTGGCCCGCAGGCCAGCTTCGCCTGCGTCGCCCGCGGGGAGCCGACCGCCGATGAACACGGCCGCTCCGATCCCGACGTAGATCGTCATCGGCTCGTCGAAGAACAGCACCGACCAGAGCATCGTGAACAGCGCCTGCACGTTGCCGAGCAGCGCGGCCGCGGCGAGCGGCACGCGCTTCAGCCCTTCCGCGAACCAGACAAAGCTGAGCCCGGTAATGAGGCCGAGCGCGAGCACCGCCGCCCATGCGGCAAGCGACATCTCGCCGACGAAGCCCCAGCCGGGCTGCAGCGGCGGCAACGGCGCCAGCAGCAGCGCGCTGACGGCGAACGCCGACAGGTTCATGCTGCCGGAATCCAGCTCGCCGACGAGGCGGCGCTGGCTGATGACATGCAGCCCCGCCCCGGTGCCTCCGAGCACGAGCAGCAGCATCGTCAGCCCGCCCGAGCCGAGCTGCTCCAGCGGCATGCCGTTCCAGCCGATGAGGCCGACGCCGAGCATGCGCAGCGCGGCGGCCGTCCAGCCGCGGCCGGATACGCGCTCGCGCAGCAGCCAGGCGGAGAACAGCAGGATCGCCGTCGTCTGCACCGGCGGGATCAGGATGTTGGAGTACGAGTAGCCGAGCGTGATCGCGGCGTTCTCGAACAGGTAGTTGGCCGCTTTGGCCGCTCCGCCGATCCAGATCCACTTGAGCGCCAGATGAAGCCGCAGCCCGCGGCCCCGCACGAGCATATAGATTCCCAGAAACAGCACGCCGAAGAAAAAGCGGCCGAACGAAATCGCGAAGCTGTCCAGCATCGGCGAAGCGGTCTTGACCAGCACGCCGACGAAGCTCCAGGCCAGCGTGGCCAGAAGCACAAGCACGTAACCCATTGCCGTTCCCCCTTCGATGCATGAAGTATAGGCTCGCACGGGAGAATAGGCAAGAGCGGCGGCAGAAGGCCGAGCGGCTTCGTTTCCAGCCGTTCCCCCTGCGGAAGCGGTTGTGGAAGGCGGCATTCCTCGCTATAATACTGAATATACGTTCAGGATACGATCAAGGCTAGGAAACCGGGGTGAGGCCGAGTTGAACAAGAAGCAGCAGCAGACGGAGCAGACGAAAAAACGGATCGCCGACGCCGCACGGACGTTGTTCGTGCAAAAGGGCTACAAGGCGACGTCGATCGACGAGATCGTCCAGGCGACCGGCTGCAGCGCCGGCAACATCTACTACCATTTCAAGAGCAAGGAAGGGCTCATCCTCCATCTGCTCGACGAGTGGAACCGCGAATGGGAAGACAACTGGCTCGCCGAGGAAGCCCGCTACGAGACGGCGGCCGACAAGCTGTACGGCATGGCCGAGCATCTCGCGCTCGACCAGTGGAGCCACCCGCTGGCCAAGGCGGTCGACGAGTTTTTCAACCTGTCCGACAAGACGAGCGGCGTCGAAGAGCGAATGCACGGCATCGTGGAAGGCTATCTGGCGTTCAACCGCCAGCTGCTGCAAAAGGGCGTCGACAGCGGAGAGTTCGCGGTCCAGGACGTGGAGACGGCGGCTCTCCTGCTGGACAGCCTGCTCTACGGCCTCAGCCAGCATGCCAAGCGCATGACGCGGGAAAAGGCTCTCGCGGCCTATCGGGCCGGAATGGATGCGTTCCTGTACGGAATCGCCGGAGCGGCTCGGTAACAGCCGCGCTTTTTTTCGCCATATTCTAGAACGAATATTCAGGATTTTCGCAATCCATCAGGGGGTACCATCATCATGACGCTTCTACTGCGCAACCGCGGAGCGATCCTGCTCCTCATGCTCAACCTGTTTATCGTCTTCACCGGCATCGGCCTCGTCATCCCGATCATGCCGAAATTCATGGAGCTGCTCGGCATCTCCGGCAGCCTCGTCGGCCTGCTCGTCGCTTCCTTCTCGCTGACGCAGCTGCTGTTCTCTCCGCTCGCGGGACGGCTCTCCGACCGGTTCGGCCGCAAGCGGCTGATCGTGATCGGCATGACCGTCTTCGCCGTATCCGAAGCGCTGTTCGGCTTCGCCGAGCAGCCTTGGCTGCTGTTCGCCTCGCGCCTGCTCGGCGGCGTCAGCGCCGCGCTCATCATGCCGGCGGTCATGGCCTACGCCGCGGACGTGACGACCAAGGAGGAGCGCGCGGCCGGGATGGGCTACATCAACGCCGCGATCACGACCGGCTTCATCATCGGGCCCGGCATCGGCGGCTACATCGCCGAGTTCGGCCTGCGCGTGCCGTTCTATGCGGCCGGCGTCGCCGGCCTGATCGCCGCGGCGCTCACGCTGTTCGTGCTGCGCGAGTCGAAGCCGGCGCAGCCGGACGCAGCCGCATACGCGGCGCAGCTTCCGGACGCCTCCTACGGCCGCCGGCGCGGCCTCGCCGGCCAGCTGCTGACGTCCCACCGCGAGCCGTACTTCTTCAGCCTGATCGTCGTCTTCACGTTGTCGTTCGGCCTCGCCAACTTCGAGACGGTGTTCGGCCTGTTCGTCGACCACCGGTTCGGCTTCGAGCCGAAGGACATCGCCTTCATCATCACGTTCGGCTCCATCGCCGGCGCCGTCGTGCAGGTGACCGCCTTCGGCTGGATCCTGAACCGGTTCGGCGAAAAGCGCGTCATCTCAACCTGCCTGCTGTTCGCCGGCGTCTTCATCCTGCTGACGCTGTTCGTGCATACGTTCTGGCTCATCTTCGCCGTGACGTTCGTCGTCTTCCTCGCGATCGACATCCTGCGGCCGGCCATCAGCACGCAGATGTCCAAGCTCGCCGGCGCCGAGCAGGGCTACGTCGCCGGCTTGAACTCGGCCTTCACGAGCCTCGGCAACATCGCCGGCCCGATCGTCGCCGGCGTGCTGTTCGATCTCCATATCGCCATGCCGTATGCGCTCGCGAGCGTCGTGCTGCTGCTCTGCTTCGTGCTCTCGACGGGGCTGCGGACCGGCAAGCCGGGATCGCCGCCGTCTAGCCGCCAGCCAAGCTGAAGCGCCCGCCTCCGGCCATGCCGGCCATGCGGGCCGCCAGCTGCGACGGGTTCCGGCTCATCGAGCAGGAGCCGCTCGCCGCAGGTTTCGGTCCGAAGCGCAAAGCATGGTATCCTTGTGGAAAGAAGGCGCGGCTTTCCCCCTGATTCCGGCCGCCTGCGGGCGGGCCGGCCAGGCAAGCCCGCTTCAACCTACAAGCAAAGGGTGGTCTCTTCATGAATCCGAATCTCCGACTGATCGTCGATACCGACACCGCCGGCGACGACGTCACGTCGCTGCTGATGGGCCTGCTCTGGCCCGGCGTGCGCATCGAGGCGATCACGACCGTCATGGGCAACATCCCTGTCGAGCAATGCACGGCCAACGCGCTGACGACAGTCGAGACGGCGGGCCGCGGCGGCGAGGTGCCGGTCTACCAAGGCTGCGACCGGCCGCTGCTGCGGCCGCTCGTGCAGGCGGCCTACGTCCACGGCGCGGACGGCATGGGCGAGTCGAGCTTTCCGCCGCCCCGGCATCGCGCCGAGGCCGAGCATGCCGCGAACGCGATCGTCCGGCTGCTCAGCGAGCATCCGGGCGAGCTGGAGCTCGTCGCCCACGGCCCGCTCACGAACCTCGCCGTCGCTTATATGCTCGATCCGTCCATCGTCCGCAAGGTCAAGAAGGTGTGGGTCATGGGCGGCAGCTGCCACTTCCGGGGCAACATCACGGCGACGGCCGAATTCAATTTCTACGTTGATCCCGAGGCGGCCCGGATCGTGTTCCAGGCGGGCTTCCCGATCGTCATGATCGGCTGGGACATCTGCTGCCGCAACGCGCTCGTCGGCGGCGAGGATCTCGACCGCCTGCAGGCGATCGACACGCCGACCGCCCGCTTCTACCGCCAGGTCAACCGCAAGGCGCTCGCCTTCAACCGCGCCAACGGCCTCGACGGCGTCACCCATCCCGACTCCGTCACGATGGCGATGGCGATCCGTCCGGAGCTGATGCAGCGCTCGCAGCGCTGCCAGGTGGAGATCGAGTGCCAGAGCGAGGCGAACCGCGGCTTCAGCGCCGTCGATACGCGGCCCGCGCCCGAAAATACGCCGGCCTGGACCGGCGGCGAGCGGACAAGCGCCGAGGTGTGCCTGGAGGCCGACTACGGCCTGTTCTACCGGATGCTGACGGCGGTGCTGAGCGGCGATTTCCGCGAGTTCGAATGAGAGGAGGAGACCGATGGCGGACAAGCTGTCCATCCTCGTCGTCGAGGACGACGACGACATCAGCCGGCTGCTGTGCGGCGTGCTGCGCAAGGACGGGCATGACCCCCAGCCGGCCTACTCCGGCACGGAGGCGCTGCTGTACCTCGAGCAGCGGCCGTGGGCGCTCGTGCTGCTCGACCTGATGCTGCCGGGCAAGCGGGGCGAGGAGCTGCTGGAGACGATCAGCGCGCGGCACGGCTGCCCCGTCATCGTCATCTCCGCGCGGGACGGGCGCGAGCCCAAGATCTCCGCGCTGCGGACCGGCGCGGACGACTACATCACCAAGCCGTTCGACCTCGAGGAGGTATCGGCCCGCGTCGAGTCGGTGCTCCGGCGCCATCGCCGCCTGCCGCAGCAGCCGGGCCCGCGGCCGCCGCTGCGGCATAAGGACCTGGAGCTCGACCCCGAGGCCCGGACGCTGACGGCGGGAGGGACCGAGCTTGCGCTGACGGCGCGCGAGTTCGACATCATCGCGCTGCTGATGGCTTCTCCAAGGAAGCTTTTCACCAAGGCGAACCTGTTCGAAAGCGTCTGGGGCGAGGAATTCCTCGGCGGAGGCGACAACGTCGTCGGCGTGCATATCAGCCATCTGCGGAGCAAGCTGGCCAAGGGCAATCCGGAGGAAGAGTACATCGAGACGATCTGGGGCATGGGCTACCGGCTCAAAACTTAAGCCTTTCTTATGGATCGGCTTTACGAACGCTTACGAAACGGCCTCTATGCTTGAGCTATGACCCGATCAGGGAACAGGAGGCTGAGGCAATCATGCAGGAATACGTCCTGAGGACGCATCAATTGACCAAGCAGTACGGCAAGCAGATCGCGCTCGACCATGCGGACATGACGGTCCGCAAAGGCGCGATCTACGGCTTCATCGGGCAGAACGGAGCCGGCAAGTCGACGCTCATGAAGCTCGTGACGGGACTCGCGTTCCCGACATCCGGATCGGTCGAGCTGTTCGGAGCCGCGAGCGGCTCCGAGCTCGTGCAGGCGCGCCGGCGCATGGGGGTATCCATCGAGAGCCCCGCGCTCTACCCGCAGCTCACCGCCGCCGAGAATCTGGAGGCGCACCGGCTGCAGCAGGGCGTCCCCGGCCGGGACAGCGTCCGCCGCACCCTCGAGCTGGTCGGCCTGTCCGGCACCGGACGCAAGAAGGCGCGGGCGTTCTCGCTCGGCATGAAGCAGCGGCTGGCGCTCGGCGTCGCGCTGCTCGGGCAGCCGGAGCTGCTCATCCTCGACGAGCCGACCAACGGACTCGATCCGATGGGCGTCGTCGAGATGCGCGAGCTGCTCACGCGGCTGAACCGGGAGAGCGGGATTACGATCCTCATCTCCAGCCACATCCTGAGCGAGCTCCATCTGCTGGCCACGCACTACGGCATCATCCACCAGGGCCGGCTGCTGGAGCAGCTGACGAGCCGGGAGCTGCAGGAGCGCTGCCGCCAGTTCATCCATATCAAAGTAAATCTGCCGGAGCGCGCGGCCGTCGTGCTCGAGCGCGAGCTCGCGACCCGGGAATTCGAGGTGGCCGCGGACGGCAGCATCCGGCTGTACGCGCATCTCGACCGGCCGGCCGCCGTCGCCTCGGCGCTCGTCGCCGGCGGACTGGAGCTCGAGCAGCTCATGCCGATAGGCGAGGATCTCGAAAGCTACTTCGCCTCGCGGATCGGAGGCGGCAATCATGCTTAACCTGCTGCGCTCCGAAAGCTACAAGCTGCTCCGCAACCGCTCCCTCTGGCTGCTCGCGGCCGTGCTGGCCGCATCGGGCATCGCCTACGTCCTGATGGCGTACTACGACGAATCGAACGGCGGCGGGACGCTGAGCGCGGTCAGCGGGCTCGACCTGCTGGCCATGGCGATGGGAGGCAACAACTACGTCATCAAGATCGGGCTGTGCGTGCTGGCCGGATTTTTCATCTCCAGCGAATACAGCGCCGGCACGATCAAGCGCGGCGCCGCTTCCGGCTATGGCCGCAGCCGCTTCATCGCCGCCAAGCTGCTCGTCTTCATCGGCGGCTCGGCGCTCGTCTCGCTGATCTTTCCGGCGGTCATCTTCGCGCTCGGCTCCGCGCTCATGGGCGTCGGCGAGCTGCCGGGCGGAGCGTCCGCGGCGGACTACGCCTGGCGCTCGCTGCTCGTGACGATCACGCTGTCCGCGGCGTTCGCCGCCGTGACCGGAGCGGTGGCGACCGCGCTGACCGACAGCGGCAAGACGATCGGCGCCCTGTTCGTCTTCTATTTCTTCGCGGACGGCCTGTATGGCATGATCGGCAAGTTCATCCCGTTCGTCGAAACGATGTACCGGCACTCCATCTTCCATCTGATCAACACCTATGCCGATCCGGCGATGGGCTCCGCGCAGCTCGCGCAGTCGATCTATGTCCCGCTGCTCGTCGCCGCCGCCTTCGTCGGCATCGGCATCGCCGTCTTCGAGCGCAAGGAAATCCGCTAGCTCATAAAAAGGAGGAGGCAGCTCATGACGGCCGTCCTGATCACCCTGTCCTTGGGCCTGGCCGCACTCTGCCTGCTCCGGCTGCTGCGGATGCGCAAGGAAGTGCGTTCCCTCGCCCGCCATCTGCGCCGCTACAACGACGGCGAGGTGTCCGGCCAAGCCGTCATCGGCGGGCCGGACCGCGCGCTGGAGGCGCTGGCCGCGGAGATCAACCGCCACACCGGCCTCATCGTCCAGGCGCATGCCGAGCGGCGTCGCACGGAGGACGAGCTCCGCCAGGCCGTCGCCAACATCTCGCATGACCTGCGCACGCCGCTGACGTCCATATCCGGCTACATCCAGCTGCTGGAGCGGGAGGGCCTCGGCGGGGACGAGCGCCGGGAAGCGGTCGCCATCATCCGCAAGCGCGCCGTACGGCTGAAGTCGCTGCTGGATGACTTCTACGAGCTGTCGAGGATCGACTCCGCCGACTATGCGCTGAAGCCGGAGCGGCTCCGGCTCGACACGCTCGTCCCCGAGATTCTGATGGGCTTCTACGACGCGATGGAGGAAAAGGGGCTGGAGCCCGCCTTCGAGCTGACCGAGCGGCCGCTCGTCATCCGCGCGGACGAGTCCGCGGTGCGCCGCGTCATGGAGAACCTGACGCTGAACATGATCCGGCACGCCTCGGGACGGATCGAGATCGCCCTGACGGCAGACGGAGGGGTCGCGGCGCTCCGCCTCCGCAACCGCGCGCCGCAGCTGCTCGGCACCGACCCGGAGCTGCTGTTCAACCGGTTCTACATGGCCGATGCGTCCCGCTCCGGGTCGAGCTCCGGCCTCGGCCTGTCCATCGCCCGCGGGCTGATGGTCAAGATGGGCGGCACCCTGAGCGCCAGGATGGAAGGCGACGAGCTGGAGCTGACCTGCGAGTGGCGGCTGGCCTAGCGGCGGCGACGGTGAAGAGATTTCGTACGAGCAGCAAAAAGGGCAGCCCCAAAGGCCGATGAATCGGACCTGGGGGCTGCCCCTTTGCTATTCGGGCACGCTCCTTCGCGCGTTTAGAACAGTTTCTCCGGCGAAGGCACGACCGTCTGAATCAGCCGCCCGGCGTCGCCGTTGCGCGCCGCGAAGCTGCTTGTGGAGCCTCCGGCCCCGCCATTGCCGCCGGACGCGCCGCCGCCTCCGCCGGCGTTGACAGACGGCGACGATCCCGCCATCGCTCCTGCCCCTCCGCCATTGCAGTAGATTTGGCCCGTAATGGCCAGCGGGTTCGCCGAGATCAGGTGCACGATGCCGCCGCCCCCGCCTCCTCCGCCGCCTTCGGCGTCGCCGCCGTTGCCGTCGAAGCCGGAAGCGCCGGCTCCTCCGTTCGCCAAGATCACGCCGTTCACGGTCAAAAGGCCTTTCGAGCCGAGCACGACGATTCCTCCGGCTCCTCCGCCGCCCCCTGGGATGCCCTGGCCGGGGACGCCTGGATTCATCCCGTTGGCTCCGCTGGCGTTGATGACCGCGCCGCTCGCCACATCCAGGCTCCCCTGGGCGATCAGGACGATGGCTCCGCCTCCTTCGCCGCCGCTGGCCGCCGCGCTTCGGCTGCCCGCGCCACCTGCCGCCGCCTCAGGCAGCGTAATCCGGGCCGCAGCGATCGAGGACAGCCCTTTGCCGCCGACTCCAGGACCTGCCGCCGACAGCGAGACGCCGGGATGAGGGCTGTACGGATTGGCGTTGCCCGCTCCGGTCTGCACCGTGATGGCGCCTGTTATTTTGATGTCCCCCGTAGCGCGGATGATTGTGCCGCTCGGTACGAGCAGATTCCCTGAAATCGTGACGTTGGTAAACTGCAGGTTGCCGCTCGCATAAGCGCCCGGAGAATTCACCCAATCCAGCGACTGGCCGGCGGGCACGTTCAGCGCTCCGGCCGAGCCGTCGCCGTAGGCGCCGCTGTCGCCGGCCGGCCCTTGCGGTCCTTGCGGTCCTTGCGGTCCCGTCGCCCCGGCCGGTCCTTGCGGCCCTTGCGGTCCCGTCAGCCCGGCCGCTCCGGCGTCCCCTTTCGGCCCCTGCGGACCAACCGGTCCGGCTGCTCCAGCGGCGCCCGGCTCGCCTTTCTCGCCCTGCAGCCCTTGCGGACCTGGCTCCCCCTTCTCGCCTTGCGGACCTGGCTCTCCCGGCTCTCCCTTTACTCCCGGCAAGCCTTGCGCTCCGGCTTCTCCCGCCGCTCCCGGCTCGCCCTTCTCGCCTTTCTCACCTTTCTCGCCCTTCTCGCCCTGCGGCCCTTGCGGGCCGGCAGGTCCCGCATCCCCGGTCTCGCCCTTCGTTCCTTGCGCGCCCGCCGGTCCTTGCGCTCCCCTTGGACCGACCGGTCCCTGGTCGCCTTTCAGGCTGAGCTTGTAGGCCGTCTGGCCCGAAGCGCAGCTGCTGCCTGGAGCGAGCAGGCTCATCTGGCCGGTGCCGCTGACGCAGATCTGGATGGAATCGAGCGGCGCGGAAGTCGCCCACGCTCCTGGAATCTGGACGACGAGCATCAAAGCGCCCGCCACCAGGACAATCTTGCTTTTCAGCATCTTCATCGATGATGACCCTCTCTCTCGTTAAATGAACCGCACGAGCTTCAGCATCCGCTCCAGCATGGCGGCCGTCTCCGCACGCGTGGACAAGCTGGTCGGCCTGAACTTGCCGCCGTCCGCGATGATGCCCGTCTCTGCGGCCTTGATCGCTGCGGCCTGCGCCCAGGCCGCAATCTCGCCTGCATCGGCGAGCGTCGCTGTCCGGGCCGAGCCGGCCGTCTCCGCGCCCGTGTACGCCATCGCTCCGACGACCATCCGCACGAGCTCCTGGCGCGTCACGGATCGGCCGGGACGGAACGATCCGTCCTCGTAGCCGGAGACGAGCCCTGCCTGATAGGCCGCGCTCACCGCCTGCTCGTACCAGCCGCCGGCCGTATCCGCGAACGGACTGCCCGTCTCCGCATCGGCGAGTCCGAGCGACCGCACGAGCAGCGCCGCGACCTCCGCGCGCGTAATCGGCGCATCCGGAGCGAACAGGCCCTGGCCCCGTCCCTCGAAGATCAGCCTGGAAGCAAGCTGCTCGATCGAGGCCCGGCCCCAGTGCCGCTCCACGTCGCGGAACGTCGCCGGCCGGTCGATGACCGTGAATATGCCGCCTCCCTGCCGCTCAATGACCGCGACCCAGCGGCCGTCCTGCCGTTCGAACCGGGTCGGCACGAACTGGAAGCGGTTCGCCGCCGCATCCCACGCGACGCCCGCAGCCGTCGCCGGGACGGCGTCTGCCGACAGCGGAACCGTACGCGCCGCGTAGCGGTCGAACACGCTCAGGAACGCGCTTTTGCCGTTGCCGCCCGTCACCTGGATGTCGATCGAGGCTGCCGCCGAAAGCCTCCGCGCCCCAAGCCTTTCCGCCGCCTGAGAGACCGCCGCCTCGATGGCCTCGTCCGGAGTGCGCGCCTTGAAATGAAACCCGACCGCATCCTCCGCCACGCCGAACCGCTCGCTGTACCGCTTGGCCGACAGCTCGGAGATCGGCACCGACAGCGTCGCTCCGCCCGCCTCGCGGAGCTGCAGCTTCGCCTGCGGGTTCAGCCGCGCGATCTCGCGCAGCGCAGCGCCGGACAGCCGGATCTCCCCTCCGGCAGCCGGCAGGTCGAGCCGCACGACGCCGTTTTGGATCGCCTCGAGCGGGATCGCCGCAGCCGCGGCCGTCCCGTCAGCCGACACGATCTCGGCCCGCACCGCCGCATCCGGCTCCGCCGGCGGGGCCGACGGTCCCGGCGAGGGAGGCAGGATCGGAGGCGGCTCCGGCGGAGCGGTCGGCTCCGGCAGGCCCGGAGAGGCCGTCGGCTCCGGCTCGACTGCCGGCGCGTTCACGACAAGCTCGGCACTTGCGGACAAGCCTCCGTACTGGGCTGTCAGCATCGTCCGGCCGGGCTTCAGCCCGCGCACGACGCCCTTAGCGTCCACGGAGGCGATCGAGCCGTCGTCCAGCCGGTAGGAGGCGAGCTCCGTCACGCGGCTCGCCGAGCGGTCGCTCCAGAGCGCGCTCACCTCGAGCTCCGCTTGCCCGCCGACGTCCACGTCATAAGCCGGGCGTCCGAACTGCAGCGAGGCGAGCTCAAGCGGCGGGGTCTCGTGCGAGAAAGCCACGTACACGCTCGACGCCACCGTCACGCCGTTCATGGCCGCAGTGATTTCCGCTCCGCCTTCCTCGGTCGGCGCCGTCAGCTCGGCCTGGTAGGCGCCGTAGCTTTCGTAGGCGAACGTGAGCGACACCGGCAGCGGCTCTCCGTTCGGCGCCTCCTGCGGGATCGCGCCGTCGTCCCAGTGCTGGCGCAGCTCGAGCGGCGCGTCGGCAGCGCTCGTCAGGCTGCCGATCGGGCCGTAGGCCGCCGAGACGAGGTTCGCCGCGTAGCGGCCGTAAGCGGCATGCGTCACCGTGCCGAGCTCCCCGCCCGTAGCGGCGAACTGCACCGAGGCTGCCGGCTCGGCGATGTCGTTGCCGTAGCGGTCCTTGAGCTGCAGCGTCAGCACCGTCCGGCTGATGCCGTCCGCCGGCAGGCTCATGCGGCTGGCCGTCAGCACCGAGCGCTCGGGCGACGGCGGTCCCGCCTTGAAATAGACCCGCGCCAGATCCGTCACCGCCACGCCCGCCGCCTCGGCGCTGACGTAGCTGATGCCGGCTGTCGTCGGCGCGGTCAGCACCGCGACATACTCGCCGTCGCCCTGGGCTGCCGGCGGACCCGCCCAGGCTCCGAGCGTCGCCCGGAGCCGGATCTGTTCCGGCGGCAGCTCCACCGCCTCGCCGCTGCCGTCCCTCAGCACGAGGGTCACCGTCGCCCGGCTCGTCCCGTCTGCGGGAATTCCCGCCTCATCCGCATGCAGCGTCCCGTGAATCTCGGTCCCGGACGACGCATAGGCCGGCCCGGGCGGCTGCAGCAGGCCGGCCAGCAGCAGCAGCGCCAGCAGGCCGCTCAGGCGCCTGCGCCAAGGCCCGATCTGTCCGCATGGATGTCTGTCCATGTGATTTCCCCTTTCGATACCGCTATCAAGTGCTGAAACGTACATCGGCAAACCTCGCAGCGCTTGTGAGGGAAATCCGCTCGGAAACCGCGCCGCCGCGCCTATTCGCGGATCGCGTCAAGCTGTTTTTATTGACAAGCTGTTCAAAAGAGGGCTATCATTGATGCTGATAATCATTATCATCATTTTCAAAATTACAGACAAAGGAAGGGTCATGCCACGATGAATGCCTTGAACCGCCGCTTCTCCCTCCGTCTCCCGATCCTGGCCGCCGCGCTGACGCTCGCGCTCGCCGGCTGCTCCAGCTCGACGTCCAACAACTCCCCGGCCTCCTCGCCGAGTCCGTCTCCGAGCGCCGCTCCTACAGCCGCAGCGACCGCTGCGCCGGCCGCCGACTATCCGATCGTCATCAAGCACGCCTTCGGCGAAACGACCATCGAAAGCAAGCCGGAGCGCGTCGCGACGGTCCAGTGGGCGAACCACGACGTCGTGCTCGCGCTCGGCGTCGTGCCGGTCGGCTTCTCCGCAGCCAACTACGGCGTACAGGACGACAGCGGCCTGCTCCCTTGGACCGCCGCGAAGCTCAAGGAGCTCGGCGTGGACAAGCCGAACGTCTACCAGGACACGGACGGCCTTGATTTCGAAGCGATCTCCGACTCCGATCCGGACGTCATCCTCGCGTCGTACTCCGGCATCACGCAGGAAGACTACGACACGCTGAGCCAGATCGCTCCGGTCGTGCCGTACGAGAAGGCTCCATGGGCGACGACGTGGCGCGAGCAGGTGCTGCTCAACGCGACCGGCATGGGCATGAAGGCCGAGGGCGAGCAGCTCATCAAGGACACGGAAGCCCTCATTCAGGAAAAAGCCGCGGCTTATCCGCAGTTCAAAGGCAAAAAGGTCGTCTGGGTCAACTTCTCCGCGAAGGACATGTCGCAGCTGCATCTGTACACGCCGGCCGATCCGCGCGGCGAATTCCTCGTCTCGCTCGGCATGGAGTATCCGGAGAGCGTCACGAGCCAGATCACCGATCCGACGGCTTACTCCCTCAAGCTGAGCGCCGAGAACGCGGAAGCGCTGAGCGATGCCGACATTCTGGTCGGCTATGGCGACGAAGCGCTCTACGAAGCGGTCAAGGCCGATCCGGTGCTGGGCAAGATCGCCGCGATCCAGCGCGGCTCCGTCGTCTTCATCGGCAACGGCACGCCGCTCGCGGCAGCCGGCAACCCGAATCCGCTGTCCATCGCCTATACGATCGACGACTATCTGAAGCTGATCGGAGAAGCCGTCGACAAGAGCAATGGCTAATCCGGCGGCGGCCATCCCGGACGCGGCGGGCAGCTCGCCGGCTCCGAAGCATTTTGCGAAGGTGCTGATCCTCGGGCTCGTCCTGCTCGCGCTGTGCGTCGTCGCCTCCCTCGCCTTCGGCGCCCGCTTCGTGCGGTGGAACGAGCTGATGGACGGCTTGTTCCATCCGGAGGTGGACACCTACGGGGCGAACGTCGTCCGCAAGCGGATCTCCCGCACCGTCTTCGCCCTCTGCTGCGGCGGAGCGCTCGGCGTGTCCGGGGCGCTCATGCAGGCCGTCACCCGCAATCCGATCGCCGATCCGAGCATCCTGGGCGTCAACACCGGCGCCGCTCTGTTCGTCGTCTGCGGGCTGGCTTTCCTGAACATCAGCACCGCGAGCCAGTACATCTGGCTCGCTCTGGCGGGAGCGGCGATCACCGCCGTCTTCGTCTTCGGCATCGGGTCTATGGGACGTGGCGGCGCCACGCCCCTTAAGCTCGTTCTGGCGGGAGCGGCGACGAGCGCGGCGCTGGCCTCGCTCGTCACCGCGATCATGATCCCGCGCTCCTACGTCATGGACCAGTTCCGGTTCTGGCAGGTCGGCAGCGTCGGCTCGGCGACATGGAGCGGCATCGGCACGTTCCTGCCGTTCCTGCTCGCGGGCATCGGCATCGCCATCCTGTGCGCCCCGGCGCTCAACGCGCTCGCGCTCGGAGACGACGCGGCGACCGGCCTCGGCGTCCGCACCGGCTTCCTGCGGTTCGTCGCCGCGCTCGGCGGCGTGCTGCTGTGCGGAGCGACGACGGCGCTCGCCGGCCCGATCGGGTTCATCGGGCTGCTGGCCACCCATCTCATGCGGCTCGTGCTCGGTCCTGACCTGCGGTACGTCATCCCGATGTCCGCGATCGCGGGCGCCGTCATCCTGACGCTGTCCGACATCGTCGGCCGGCTGGCCGGCAACCCCGGCGAGCTGGAGGTCGGCGTCGTCACGGCGTTCATCGGCGCCCCGCTGCTGATCGTGCTGGCGATGAAAGCGAAGGTGCGTTCCCTATGAGCGCGGCCTCGATCTCCCTCATCACGGCGGGGCGCCGCGCCCGGCGCCGCCGCTGGATCGCCGTCACGTCGCTGCTCGCCCTGCTGACGCTCGCGCTCTGCTGCGCCATGCTGCTGCTCGGCAGCACGATCTATCCGGTGCAGGACGTCATCCGGGCGCTCACGGGCGAGTCGGTCAAAGGCGTCTCCTTCGCCGTCAACACGATCCGGCTCCCGAGGATGCTCGCCGGCCTGCTGGCCGGACTCGCCTTCGGCATGGGCGGCTACATCTTCCAGACGCTGCTGCGCAATCCGCTGGCCAATCCGAACGTCATCGGCATCACCTCCGGCTCGAGCGCGGCGGCCGTGTTCGGCATCGTCATCCTGCAGGCGAGCGGCGCCGTCATCTACGTCGCCTCGGTCATCGCCGGGCTGGCGACCGTGGCGGTCATCTACGTGCTGTCGCGCGGCAAGTCGTTCTCCATCGGTCGGCTGATCCTCGTCGGCATCGGCATCCAGGCGATGCTCGACGCGGTCATCTCGTACCTGCTGCTCGTCAGCGCGGAGCAGGACGTGCCGGCGGCGGTCCGCTGGCTGACCGGCAGCCTCAACGGCTCGCACATGGACGAGCTGCCGCCGCTGGCGCTGTCCGTGCTCATCTGCGCGCCGATCCTGATCCTGCTCGGCAAGCCGCTGCATCTGCTGGAGCTCGGCGAGCAGTCCGCGACGTCGCTCGGCGTCAGCGCCGACCGGACGCGGATCGCGCTGTTCCTCGCCTCCGTCTGCATGATCGCGCTCGCCACGGCGACGACGGGACCGATCGCCTTCGTCTCCTTCCTGGCGGGACCGATCGCCAAGCGGCTCGCCGGAGCCGGCTTCTCGAACGTCGTGCCGGCCGGGCTCGTCGGAGCCAGCCTCGTACTGGCGTCCGATCTGATCGGCCAGTTCGCCTTCGCGTACCGGTTCCCGGTCGGCATCGTCACCGGGCTGCTCGGCGCGCCGTATCTGATCTTCCTGCTTGTCCGCATGAATCGAAGGGGAGAATTGTAACCATGAAACCGACTCCTGTGTTCCAAGCCGAGCGGCTGGAGGCCGGCTACGACCAAAAGACGGTCGTCGACGGCGTCAGCCTCGTCGTGCCGTCCGGCCGGATCAGCGTCATCATCGGAGCCAACGGCTGCGGCAAGTCGACGCTGCTCAAGACGCTGGCGCGGCTCATCAAGCCGTCCGCCGGCCAGGTGACGCTGGACGGACGGTCCATCGGCTCGATCGCTCCCAAGCAGCTCGCGCGGACGGTCGGCATCCTGCCGCAGTCGCCGATCGTGCCGGAGGGCATCTCCGTCGCCGATCTGGTCGGACGCGGACGCTATCCCCATCAGCCGCTGCTCGGCGGCTGGTCCAAGAAAGATACGGCGGCCGTCGCCGAGGCGATGGACCTGATGCGCGTGACCGAGTTCGCGGACAAGCCGATCGACGAGCTGTCGGGCGGGCAGCGCCAGCGCGTCTGGATCGCGATGGCGCTCGCCCAGCAGACCGACATCCTGTTCCTCGACGAGCCGACGACGTACCTGGACATCACGTATCAGGTCGAGATCCTCGACCTGCTCACCGACCTCAACCGCGACCACGGCACGACGATCGTCATGGTGCTCCATGACATCAACCTGTCCGCCCGGTACGCGGACTACATCTTCGCGCTGCACGAGGGCAAGCTCGTCGCCGAAGGCAAGCCGGCGGACGTCGTCACCGGCTCGCTCGTCAAAGACATCTTCGGCCTCGACTGCACCGTCATCGAGGATCCTGTATCCGGCACGCCGCTCGTCGTGCCGAGAGGCCGGCATCATGCGGCAGCGGCCGGACAAGGACGCGGCTGACGCTGAGCGGCGAGGCTCAGGCCGGCGCGTCAAGCCGCAGCTGAAAAAGGAAGGCGACCCGCGGAGGGTCGCCTTCCTTTTTTGCCGTCCTTTTTCCATCTATGACAACCGCAGCCTGAACGTATGCGCATACGGCGTCATAAGTTTGGCGACGAGCGCGATGCAGTCCGACGGATACGCCATATGGCTGATCGTCGAAAGAGCGTGTTGCTGGACTCCCCCTTCGAGATGGAGCCAATCGCCGCCGCATGCGTACCGGACACCGCCCCCGTGCCAGCCGAGCCTCCCCTCGCCGTCTTCCGCGAGCGGCAGGTCGGCCGTCAGCTCGCCTTCCGCGCCGAAGAGAAACAACACCTGCGTGAGCACTCTCTCCGGGCCCTCCGCGCTCAGCGAGATGTCCCAGCCTCCATCCGCCTCCGTTACGAGCGCTTCGACGGAATGGCGCTGCTCATGCGTCATGGGCCGCTGCCCGTGGGGAAGCAAATACCAAGGGGCGCCGCTGCTCGTCAACTCGCTCGCCGGCAGCGGGCCGTAGTAGCCCTTCACCGTACTGCCGGACAGCCTGCAGCCTCCGCCCACCTCTTCCAGCTCCTGCATCCGCATGCTTCCGGGATCGAACGTGGAGGCCAGCAGGACCCCTAGCAGCCGAACGGCGCCGTGCCGAAGAGAAAAGAACGACGGCGCCTCCGTCATCGCCGTGACGCTCGTCTTGCCATGCCGATACCGGGCGACTCGGGAGCCGAACTCCGTATGAAGGCCGCCGTGAGCCGGCTGCGGCTGCGGATTGCGCGCCAGCTGGTCCAGATCGGCAGCGCGGGTCGCGGCATAGCCGCGGTTAAGAACAATGCGGTACGACTCCGGCAAGGCCGCACGCTCGCCGCTCCGCTCGCGCCACCGCGGATGCAGCAGATGGCCGATGATCGCCTGATTCGGCGGAACGTCGTCCACCAGGATCGCCTCGGCGGCCAGATCGGCCATTGCGGCATATAGCGGATCGCCGTCGATCTCTTCCATAAGGCGGTAGGCGCAATAGTAATAGGCCAGCGTATGGCGGCGGCCGAAATCCTGACGACTGGAGTAATCCGTGACGACCTCGCCGTCCGGGTGCACGAGATAGACCATCATCCTCAAATTGCGCCGGACCGAATCCAGCAGCTCCGGCTTGTCCAGCAGCTGAGACGCATGAATGAGCATCGTATCGCTGACCGCGTTGTAGATGCCGTTGCTTCGTTCAGTCCATTCTCCGTCCGGCGTCGCGTCCAGTCCTTCGGAGAGCCAGGCTTCCGCGCGCTCTTCCAGCTCGGGAAGGCCGAACATCCGATGCAGATAGCCTAGCGCGGCCGTCATCACCCAGCGATGGTTGGGCGTGTGGCAGCCGCCTGTCAGCATCGCCGGGATCGAGCGCCGGAGCCACAGACGAAGATCCGTCAGCACGTTGGCGAAGCCGTCCCAGCCGGTACGGTCGCACAGATCGACGACGCGCGCGAGGGCGCACACGACGAAGGCCGTGTCGGGCGGAGAGTGATAATTGGTCCAGCCAGGCGATATCGTCCCGTCCTCATGCTGAAAGCGCAGCATGAAGCGGCAGACCATCTCCAGGCGGTCGGCCAGCTCTGGATCGCGGTATCTCGCCGAGTCCGGATTGGCGAGCGCCCCCGCCCACATCTCGATAGCCGCCGCCGTCGTCGTATGATTCGGCCAAGCGGCGCCTGTCAGCGGATCGAGGATTCCGCCGGCCGACGCCCCGCCGGCCTCGTCGATCTGCCGCGCGGCGATCTGCTCCGCCCACTGGTCGTTCAGGATGACGAGGCGTTCATAATCGCTCATTGCTTCAGCTCCCCCTTGTCCAGTCCAAGCGCCGCGATCCTCGACGCGATCAGACGGTGGCTGCGTTCGATTTCGTCAGGCGCGCAGGCCGCCTTCAGCTCGTATACGCGGACCGGCGCGGCTGCGATGAGCGGCAAAAAGACGTCGAATCCGTCGGGGTCGCCGCTGTGCACGTACGGGCACCAATGATCGGCAAGGCCTACGGTCTCGTGAATATGCACGCCGACGATATCGTTCTTCATGGCGAGAGCCTCGCCGACAGGATCGTACAGCCCCATGCGCCCCATCATCATGCCGTGGCCGATATCGTACCATAGCCCGACGGGCGCGCCTGCCAAACGATCGCAGAGCAGCCGCGCCTCCCGCAGCGTCGGAATCTGATAGCAACGCGAGCGCGTTTCCAGACCGAGCCTTACCCGGTAACCGCGGCGGGCGATCTGTTCGCATGCCGCCTCGAGACTGTCGCCGATACGCGCCAAATAAGCGGGCGCAGCTGCCTCCCGGCGTTCCAGCAGCTCGCTCCACCGCGACTGGTATGTCGCAGAGTCCGGGCCATGCTGCCGCCACAACGTCTTCAGCTCGCGGTCGAGCTCCTCTTCGATCGGCACCTCCCCGGGATGCACGACGACCGCGGACGCGCCATAACGATGGGCATGCTCAGCCGAGCGTACGAGCAGCTCGATCGATCGGTCCCGGCGCGGTCCGTCCTCGAATCCGAGCAGGACAGAGTCGGTGCCGTAGTCCGGATCGTCCAGATGCGGAAACGTATTGTGGACGCTGGACACCGCTATGTCGCCGCGTTCGATCATCGGTTCTATCGTGCGCAGCAGATCGTCCGTCACGTTGTAGTTGAGCTCCACCCGCCTGAAGCCCAGGCCCCGGATCTCGTCGATCATATCGGCTCCGAACGAATGGCGCCTGATGTTCCAGCAGGTGGAAAAGGAGTAGTCTTGCTTGTCGGCAAACATCGGAGCCCTCCTCTCTTCTATGAAGCGAAGCCGCCCTCCGCCTTCAGTCGAAGCGAAGCGTGAACTTCATCGTCGCGCCGTCTGCAGCAGATGGGCTATAGCGGTAAGAGACCTCGGCCACGCCTTCGGACAGCGCGACGTCCGGCTTGGGAGCATCGGCCTCGACACGGCAGTCCAATCCCGGCAGCCGCCAGCGCGTCGGCTCGATCACAGCTTCTTGAAGCGCCGGGCCGCGGATTTCGAAGAAGACGTCGATCGGCACGTCCGCCTCGAGCCGCACGTCGATTTCCAGCGAATCCGGCGTTGCGTCGACTTCGAACGCAATGCCGCGAAGATGAGCATTCCAGCCCTCCCCCGCCTCTCGGCGAAGGAGGCGCATCGTATACCGGCCTCCCCTCTCGTCCCGCCAGTGCATCGTCGCCGGATGCAGCTGGCCGTTCGTGTTGCGGCTTCCCGACATCGCTCCGATCATTCGGTCCGCGCCGATCCAGGCTTTGGCCGTGCACAGATTCGTATTCGCTTGCGGATCGTCGCGCTCGCACAGCTCGACGAACCGCTTCCTCACCATCCGGTCGCCCTGGTGCGAGACGAAGTACGGAATCACCTCGCTTGGCGCGTCAACGCCGACGAGAGCGATCATCACGTCATGGCAAGTCTCGCAATTGACGCGAGTCAGATGCTCGTAGCCCTCGCCAAGCAGCAAATACACGAAGACGCCTATCGAGCTGTGCTCCTGCATCTCCATATCGTAGGCGCGGGCGTAAGGCCCGCACAGATTTTCAAGATTCGCGTTGTAATAAAGAGCCATGTTCTCCCACAGTCCTCGTTCAAGCTCGCGGCCGATCTGCAGCAGACGATCGCTGCGGCCGAACCGGCGCCATAGGCCCAGCACGGTCAAGTCAACGCCGTAATAGGTCGTCGTGTTGAACTCGGCGAAGGTGCCGAATTCGCGATGCCGTTCAAGAAAGCTTTCGGCCTGGGCGTACGCATGGGAAATCCATCCGGTCTCCCCGAGCCTGTAGCCGTAGCAATGCGTGATGAAAATATGCATCAGCTCAATGTTGGTATTCATCGGAACCGCATCGGACAGCCGGCGGTCGATCGATCCCTGCACCGCGCGCGCCATCGATTCGTCCATGCGGCGGACGAGGTCGGGCGGCAGCTTCTCCTCGAACAAGGACAGGATCACGGCAAAGGCGCTGGCGATGAACTCCCGCCAGTTCGGGTCGTAGCTATCCCATACCGGAGGCAGCACCTCGGATACGGCCGACTTGAACAGACGCTTCATCTTGCGTGGATCAGCCGCCTCGGCCGCCGCGAGCTTGCCGGCGATCGCCTCCAGCGTCCGGTCCAGATAATAGGCGGTGCCCGGAGCGAACCGCTGCCACGGGTAGCCGCCGACAGGCGGATGCGGCGCTTGCGGCGACGTCCGGAACGTCCCATGGTAGATCTCCCCGGGATAATCGAACTGCAGATCCAGAACGCGTCCGATCACGGCGCAAGCCCGCTCCCGATCCTGCCCCTCGTCGCGCAGCAGCAATCCAAGCGCATAATGCGCGCTGCCGCGGGTGTCTTGCCGTTCCGGCTCCTCATAGCTGCGAATGAGCCTGGCCTGCTCATCGTACGCTCCATCCATGAGAGCCATGGACTGCGTGATCAAGAACCGCTGGCGCTCCGTCATCCCCTGCTCCCGGCCCAAGCGATTAGTGGCGTCATCTCCCATCCTCCGTCACCCCTTGACCGCTCCGACCATGACCCCGCTCACGAAATAGCGTTGAAGCCACGGGTAGACGAGCAGAATCGGAATCGAAGAGAAGATCACGCTGGCGGCCTTCAAGCTCTCCGGCAGCATCTTGACGGCGCCGACGCCTTCGTTTTGCATCAGCTCGGATACCTGGTTCTGCTGGATCATCTGGTAAAGCTTCAGCTGAAGCGGATACAAATCCGGCTTGGTGATGTACATGAGCGCATCTTGAAAGCCGTTCCATCGGCCTACCGCATAGAACAGGCTCAGCGTGGCCAAAACCGGCAGCGACAACGGCAGGATGATGCGCACCAGCGTCCCGAGCTGCGTGCTGCCGTCGATGTCGGCGGCCTCCTCAAGACTGTCCGGGATGCCGCGGAAGAACGAGATCAGAATGATCATGTAGAACGGACTGACAAGAGCAGGCAGCACCAGCGCCCAAATCTCGTCAAGCAGGTGCAGATTGCGAACGAGCATGTACTCGGGAATCATGCCCCCGCTGAAGAACATCGTAATGACGATGACGAGCATGAGCCATCTGCGGCCCTTGAGCGCGCGCTTCGAGAGCGGATAAGCGACCGCGATCGTCGCGGCCATGCTTAGAACGGTGCTGAGAAGCGTCAAGAAAACCGTAAAGCCGAGCGAGGAAATCATGGATGGATCGGAAAAGACCTTGACGTACGCCTCGAACGTAAGCTCGACGGGCAGGAACGAGACTTCGCCCGATCCGATCGCCCGGCCCGAGCTGAGCGAGATCGCGATGATATGAATGAAGGGAGCGAGGCATACGACGATCGCGAGCAGCACGAGAACATAGTTGACGGCATCGAACAACCGCCCAGGCGAGCGTTCCACTATAATACGACCCCTTTCCTTATGTCTGCGGGACGGTCAGAGAATGCTCTCGTCCGTTAATTTGCGAGAAGCGTAGTTCGCTCCGAGCAGAAAGATCAGGCCGACGACCGCCTGGAACAGGCCGACTGCCGTCGCGAGCGTGATCTGCCCGGATTGGAGGCCGACGCGGTAAACGAATGTACTGAGCACGTCCGAATAATCGCGGACGGCAACGTTGCCGATGATGAACGGCCGGTCGAAACCGATCGAGACCATGTTGCCTAAATTGATGATGAGGAGGGTTACGACCGTCGGCTTGATGCCGGGCAGCGTGATATGCCAGATCCGGCGCATGCGGCTGGCGCCGTCGACCTCGGCCGCCTCGAACAGCTCGCGGTTGATGCCCATCATGGCAGCCAGGTACAGGATCGTCCCCCAGCCCGCGCTCTGCCAGACGCCGACCGCGAGATAGGTGATCAGCCAGTAGTTCTTGTCCGACAGGAACGGCACTGCGTCGAAGCCCAGCCCCGTCAGCATATTGTTGATGAACCCGGATTGCGTGCCGAATACCTGAAGCACGATGCCGCCGATAATGACCCAGGAGATGAAATGCGGGACATATAATACGGTCTGCGCCAGCTTTTTGAACCAGGCGGAGCGCATCTCGTACAGCATGACCGCGAGAAGGAGCGGGGCCGGGAAGGAGACGGCCAGATCGAGCAGGTTAAGCATCAGCGTGTTGCGAAGCGCATCGAAGAAATCCCGGTTCGCAAACACTTCGCGGAAGGCGTCGAGGCCGATCCATGGACTTCCGGATATTCCCTGGAAGAAATTGAAGTCTTTGAACGCGATCTGCGTCCCGTACATCGGGCCGTAGCGAAAAATCAAAAAGTAAGCCATCGGCAATAGGAGCAGCGCGTACAGCTGCCAGTACCTTCGGATATATACCACCTGCGGATCCTCCTCTCAAACGGGCCGGCGTCCGCAGGATCGGCGTGCATCCGTGCGGACGGCGACGTAGTTTGAATCATGCATGACACGATTACTTGCCGGACATTTCCTTGTAGGCTGCCGTACGTTCGTCCAGGATCGCCTGACCGCCGCTCGCCATATAATCCTTCATCATGCTCTCGTACACGCTCTCGAAGCTGGCCGGCTTGACGATGGTCGCCTTGACGATGAATTCCTGGAACTTGTCGCTCAGGCTGCTGCCATACTTGGCTTCGGCTTCGATCGGATGATCGAACCGAACCGGCGCGATCGTGTCGGTGTTCGAAATCTCGACGGACTTGCGCATGTCGGCCTGATATTCCTTCGGCGTCTGCGCGATGTAGGCCGCTTCGTTCTTCTCGTCGCTGCCCGCGTATTTGCCGTTGACGATGATCCCGATATCGCCGAAGTTGTAGATGCGGTCGCTTGCTTCCTTGGTGGCGTCTTCCTTGACGACCGGCACGCCGTCGACCATCGTATAGTTCTCGTTCTCTACGCCGAACTGGATGTCGAAGAGGTTCTTGCCGGAAGCCATCCAATCCAGATACTTGACCGCTGCCTCCGCGTTCTGGCTGGACTTCGGAATCATGACGTACATGGCGTTAGGCGCATAGGCCGGCTTGGCGAATTTGCCTTCGCTGTTCTTGAAGGCGTCGATCGGAGTCATGACGGCGCCCGGCACGTTCGTCTGCAAGTTCTTGTAGGAGCCGTTGGCGACGAAGTACAGCTCTCCCGCATCTTCGCTGTAGAATCCGACCTTGCCGCTCTGCATGTCTTCCCACAGCTTCTTCTTATCCTTGTCCAGGCCGAAGTCCTTGCTGATCAGTCCTTCGTTGTACAGCTTATTCATATACTGAAGCGCGTCCTTGAAGCCGGGCAGCAAGGTCGGATAGTCGTTTGAACCGAGCTGCTGGGTCAGGGTATAGCGCTGTTCTTCGGTCAGCGGCTTGATGAACGACCAGATGAGCGGCTCGTACTGAGCGGAGGCGATCGACATGCCGAACGGCACGATGCTGCTGCCTACGCCGCCTGGATCCTTTTCCTTGAACGCCTTCAGCGTCGCATAGAGCTCGTCGGCGTTAGTCGGGGCGGGGAGGCCGAGCTTGTCCAGCCAGTCCTGGCGGATATACGAGGCGTACTTGCCGAGCACCAGACGGCGTCCGGGCACGGCCAGCTGCTTGCCCTTGTATTGACCGTAAGCCAGCGTATCCTCGCCCAGAAACGCTTTAAGATTCGGACCGAATTGGTCGAGAAGGGAAGAGAGCTCCGTCAGGCCGCCTTGCTCCGCATAACGGTTGAAGGTTCCCGAGTCGTAGGTAAAAACGATGTCGGGAACTTCCGAGCCGCTCGCCATGAGCACGTTCAGCTTCTGCACCTCTTCGGAACGTGGGACCGGCACGAACTCGACGTCGATATGGTTCGGATCGCCGAAGCGCTCTTGCACGAGCCGCGTCAGGTAGCTGTCGGAGATCGTGTAGCCGGACGGCGTATTGCCGCGATCGAAGATCTCCACTTTTAATTTTGTCCTCTTCGTCGAGCCGGCATCTGCGGAACCTGTGGAACCGGATGACGAATCGTCTCCGGAAGAACAGGCGGACAACAGCAGCGTCAGCGCCGTTGCTGCGGCCAGCGCCTTGCCTGCAGATCTTTTATGCAGCCATTTCATCTTGACTCTTCCCCTCTCCTGCTATGGATAGTCGTCTCCCGCAAGCTCCGCCTAGCGGCGCCTCGGGATGTCACTAATTATTACATCTCTTTTTTTGTTTGCTCAATAAACGATTTTCATATGGCTTTTCATCGGAGGAAATGGTTATAAAACCTAACATATAAACAGGAATCGCGAAGCCTTAAACGATTTTCATATCCATTCATCGGGAAAGTCATCGGGAAAGCTCAAGCTGAGCTGTCCTGATTTCCTTGCCGGTACGCAAAAAAACCGCCCTCACGGGCGGCTGGGCGCTGCGCAGCCGGGACGAACGACATTCGGTTTATTCGCTCCGTCCTTTCTTCTTGCGATATTCGCCGGGAGTAACTCCCGTAACCCGCTTGAACACGCGGCCAAAGGAAATCGAGTTGGCATAGCCGACCTTCAGCGCGATGTCCTGCACTGTCCAGTCGGTCGTTACGAGCAGCCGGCACGCCCGCTCGACGCGCAGTTGGAGAAGGAAGTCCACGAACTTCATGTTGTATTCTTCCTTAAACAGATAGCTGGCATACTTGCCGGAAATCTGAAACCGATCGCTAAGGCTCTTCAGCGATAAATCCGGGTTATCGAAGTTCTCTTCGATATAAGTCCTCATTTCGCTGATCATCGCTCGGTGGCTCTTCATCTCGTTGATGGCCACATAATTGCGGTACACTTCCTTCAGCCACTCCTGAAGAATAGCCTGCACATCGGCCATCGTCGCCGCCCGTTGAATCTCTCCAAGCATACGGGCGAGAACTTCCTTGGCAAACTGGCTGTGCAGGCGCTCGGACAGGTCGCCGAATTCGCGGGCCAGCATCTGGATCAGCGCCTGCAGCAGCATGCGGATCTCGGTATCCCTCAGCTGGTCGGAGCCGAACGCCGCGAACAGCTCATCAAGCCGCTCCCGCCAGCTATCGCTCGTCAAGCGGAATTCGCGGACGAAATCCGCGAACAGCTGCAGGTACGGATGCGCGTGCAGCTCCGAGCCCCCGGGCATCCGCTCGATCAGCAGGATGTCTCGACCGGTCGTGAGCTTGCGCTGCAAGGCGGAATTCGCATCGGCGTAGGAGCCGGCCGCGCCATCCCAGCTCGGAGCCGTATGGCCGACGGCCACTGTGAACGAGAGTCCGAAGTGCTCGATAATCCATTCGCGCACTTGCCTCGCCAGCTCCGACAGCTTCTCCCGACTGGGCGCCTCCTCGTTGACGGAAGCGATAGCGGCGACGAGACGCCGACCGCTGAACCATTCCGCCCAACCGCCCATCTGCTCGCCGTTCGCCATCTCGCTCACGACGTTCATGATGGCCAGCTTCAACAAGCTTTGATCCGGCTTCAGATCGTCGCCGTTCAACTCGGCGATCATGACCGTCAGGCTGCGCGGCTCCAGGTACGCTTCTTCGAGCGGCATCAGCTGGCCCAGCCGTGCTCGCGCCGAATTGGATTCCCCGCTCTCCACGATATCAAGCAGCAGCTGCCTGCGCTGGACGAGCAGATTCTCATGATGCCGCTGCTCGTAGTCGACAGTCTGCGAGATCAGTCGCTCCAGCGCCCGATCGATGATCATCAGCTCGTCCTTGACGGACGATGCGGCTTCGTTCTCGTCCGGGCGCAGCTGCATCGACTGGATCCGGTTCAGGATCAGCTGGATCGGGCGATAGTTGCGTTTCGTGATGTAGAGCAGGCCGATGATGGCGCCGACGATGGTCAGCAGGCCGATTCCGATCCAGACATAAGAGATCAGCGATACCCAAGCATACAGTTGTCCGGATTGAATGCCGCTCTCGAACGTCCACCCGCTCTTCTCGGAACGGAGCCGGTTCAAGGTGTGGCCCTTGAGGCCTTCGCGCCCGTGGGCCACGTACAGCAGATTGCGCTCATCATCCCATAGTCTCAGGAACGACAGCTGATCATTCGTCATGCTGTCGATCTGCTGCTCAATCGCATACATGCGCACGGAGACGACGAGCAGCCCCTCCCCTCCGAACGGCAACGGCAGCCACTTGTTCATGCTGATGACCTTTTCGGCCGAATCGCTCGACCTTTCCTTGTAGTCGCGAGGGGCGCTCCAACCGGTCTCGCCGCGGCGCTGAAGAGACTCGGTGATGTACTCCGCGTCTCCAAAGCCCATCAGCGACGTCATCCCTCTCGTAGTCAGCACCTCGGAATCGGCGGCCCGATAGAGATAGACCGAAGCGATCTTGTCCTGACGGTCGACCATTTTCCGAAGTCCGCTTGCCGCATCATAGATAAACGAAATGGTCTGCTGCTCCGGTCCCGGCTCGAGAAAATCATTGTACAGCTTGGCCGAAGCGATCTCTTCGAGCAGCCGCAGCTCGATATCGCCCAACGTCCGGTCGATCGTGTCTGCGATATAGCGGGTAGAAACAAGATCGGCCTTTTGCGTTTCCTTGCGCGAGAGCTCGTTCACAATCAAGAAAGTCAGGAAGACGAGGACGGAGATGGTCAGCAGGAACAGAGGGAAATACGAATAGAGCATCCGGGCGTACCAATTCCGCTTCATGTTCAACTTCAACTCTCCTCCCTCCGCGATCCTCTAGCTGTACGCTCCGCTGCGTCGCGCGCGCCTGCTGACGGCATGCAACACGGCTGAGCCAAGCCCTGCGCTGATCGTACAGGCAAGGAACATCGCCGTCGGACCTCCCGCGTCCATCAGATAGCCGTTCAGCATGTTCCCTATAATGCCGCCAAGACCCATGAACACCATATTGAACAAGCTCTGCCCGGTCGCTTGCGACTCCGCGCTCGTCATCGCGGCTACGTACTCGACCGCCGCGATATAGAACAAGCCGAAGGACAAGCCGTGCAGCACCTGCACGCCGATCATCACCCCGGGAGTCGGCCATATCCACTGAATTCCCCAACGCAGCATATACGCAACCGAGGCGATAAGCAGCGTACGCTCGAATCCCCACTTCCTCAGCACGGATGAAGCCATCAGCATCGAGGGCACGTTCGTCGTCGAGGCGAGAAGCAGACCGATGCCGGTCAGCGCGTAGGAGCCTCCCACAGCCTGAAAGGACAGGACAAAAAAGGAATTGAACGCGGTAAGCGTCTGATTGACCAGAAAGCAGCCCAGCAAAAACAAAGCAAACGACCGGTTGCGAAGCAGCTCCCACAGTCCGGCGGTAAAAGCGGTCGAGCTCCCGGATACGTCGGTCCGGCTCGGAAGCGCAGCGGCCAGAACGGCGCTGAGCGCGTTGAACGCCAGAAAGGGCAGCCACAGCATATGGATCGAGAACTGCGACAAATACAGACCCGCTGCATAACCGCCTACTCCGGTGCCGATGCTTCCGAATAACCGAATGACGCCGTAGGAGGTGCGGGCTTCCCGCGCGGCGGTTACGGCATAGGAATCCGCTACCGGATACTGCGTCACTTGAAATATCGTGCAAAGAGTATAAATGAATATAAGGAAGAGATACAACTTGATATTATAGAAATAAGCGGCGAACGAAGGGACAAGAAGACTGACGATCAGAATCGATCGCGTCATTTTGAACCGGTCCGCCAGCATCCCCCATGCCGGCTGCAGCACAATCGAAACGAGTGTGCCGAAGGCCATGACGAGGCCGGTTTCTTGGCTCGAAAAGCCCTGTTTCACGAGTAGTGGATTCACGTAAGGGTTGAAGATCCCTCCGGCCAGCCCCATGAACAGATAAAGTCCCTGAAGCTTGAGCAAGACGATTCTGGCTTTTTTATCGGCTCGTATCTTTGTTTGGCGAGCCGGTGCTAGCAGGCTTCCCATCCTAAACTCCACTCCATCCGTTGGCTCAGAATCCGGCTCTTGCTAGCGCGCCGGTCAATCAGCGTGCAGACAGCTTGGCTCGGACGGCGACGAGCGCGCCCGTTGCGCCAGCCTCGTTGCCAAGGCGGGCAGGCGCGAGCGCTACCGGCACAGCCGTAAGCCCGGCGAGCCGCTCGGCAATGCCGCCGAGATAATAATCCGGGTCGGCGGCCGCCACGCCTCCGCCGAGGATGACCAACGCCGGATTGAGCAGGCCGACAATATTCGCGATGCAGCGGGCCATATAGCCTAGCGCCCTGTCCATGACGCGAAGGGCTTCAGGGTCATCGTCCTTGGCGGCCTCCAGCACATGCCTGGCCTCGATGCGCGCCTGGTCGCCCCCGGCCAGCTCGAGCACAGCCGAAGAGGGATCGGCGTCATGCTCGGAGAATCTCCTGCGGGCCTGAAGCGCTATGCCTGTACCCGAAGCCATCTGCTCGAGCACGCCGAACTCGTTCGGATCGGAGCCTGCGCGGCCTTCGAGTCCGGCATCGCCGACGATCAGATGCCCGATCTCGCCCGCCCCGCCCTCGTGTCCGCCGTATAGGCGGCCGTCTAAAAACAGCGCGCAGCCGATGCCCGTCCCTACCGTGATCATCGCGAAGTCGTCGCAGCCCTGCGCCGCTCCTTCGGCATGCTCGCCGATCGCCGCCAGATTGACGTCATTGTCCAGATAGATCCGGCCGGCGTAGACTTTGCGTATCAGCGGCCGGATATCCAGCTGCGGCCAATGGAATGCCGGCGCGTTCAGCAGGATGCCTCGCGCATCCTGGATGATGCCCGGGAATCCGATGCCGACCCCGACCAAGCGCGCATAGGGAATGCCCGAATCCTCTCCGAACTGCTTTAATTCCGCGAACAGCCAATCGATGAATTCCGCCGGCGAGCCGCTCGTACGGGTTCCGATCTTGCGTTGAATCGTCGGCCCCCCGGAAGCGATCGGAGACAGCATCATCAGCGTCTTCGTCCCTCCAACATCGATGCCGGCAAGCCATTCCCCCTCTGCCTGCCCCAACGTTCCCTTGCCCAATGTACTCATGGATCGCCCTCCCCCCTTAGTTCGATTACAACTCCAGACGAAGCGATTCAACCGCTCGTTCCCGCGCCAAGAGCGACGCGCCAATAACGACCGCCCGATCGCCCAGCCCGGAGGCGACCAGCCTCGTTCCCCTCGCCAGCCCCTCCGCCTGATGGCGATGCAAGATCGGCAGCAGCAGATCGCCCCTGCCCCCGATACCGCCGCCAAGCACGACCATCTCAGGAGCCAGCACGGCGCATAAATTATGAACGGCCCAAGCGATCAGGCGGCCGTAGGCCTCCAATGTTTCCACTGCCGCCGCTTCCCCTCGCCTTGCTGCCGAGAACAGCTTTTCGGGCGACAAATGAAGGGCAAGCGCCTTTGCTTCCTCGTCGTCCCGCTCGCCGAGCACGCGCGCCGCGAGCGTCATCAAGCCCTGCGCGGACAACGCCGTCTCCAGCCGCGAGCCATCGGGCAGCAGCATCTCGGCGAACTCGCCGGCTTGCCCGTCATGGCCTTTCAACAGGCGCCCGTCAACGACGATCCCGCCGCCCGTGCCCGCACCGATCGAAAAAAAGGCAAATTGACCCACGCCCTGCGCGGCTCCTTGCTTTTGTTCTCCGAGCGCGGCCAGATTGACGTCATTCTCGATCGTGACCTCGCACGGGAATATCGCAGATAGCGATTCGAGAGCGAACGACTCCTGCAGACCGGCGAGCGGCGCAACGATGCGCGAGATCTGACTTGTGTCCGGCAGCACGACTGCCGGCACGCCGACGCAAATATGCTTGAGCTGCTGCCACGTCACTTCGTTCAGGGACAGCAGGTAATCGGCCCTGCTCTTGAGGAGCGCGAGCGCCTCCTCGCCGGTCGCGTCCGCCGGCATCGGACAGGCATCGTACCCGAGGAGCCTGCCGCTAAGATCGCACAAGGCGATCCGGATCCGGGTCGCTCCAAGGTCGATGCCGCAGGTGTAATGCCCCCGCTCGTTGAAGCTGACAAGCGTCGCTTTCCGGCCTTGCGCATTGTCCGCCTGGCCCGTCTCCACCGCGAGCCGGCGAGCGATAAGACGCTCGACCGCAGCGGATACCGTAGGCTTGCTGAGCCCGGTATACCGGCTGATGTCCGCGCGCGACAGGCTTCCTCGCTCCATGACAGCGTCGAGAATGACGTTGTCGTTGGATGTGCGCATCGACTGTGGAGTGTATGCCATCTTAAGCCTCCTTTTAAGTTAGTAAAGTTAATTAACTATATAAGCACTATACCACCGACTCCCCGTTTCTGCATAGATATGCGTCGAAAAGGAAGGCCGGAATCGAGCGCCCGCCATGCCGGGAGGACGGCATCATGCGAGATTCCGAGTTCCAGCCCGGCGTGCGCCGTCCTACCGATGATTCATGAAGTTCTGCTTCTCCAGGTAATCCAGCACTGTCCGGGAAAACTCCAAATGGGATTCCTTCGTATACTTCGCGCGGGTGTAGATCTGGGCGAGATTCTCCAGTCCCATCTCCTCGGTCATCCGCTTCAGGCTCGGAACGTCCATGTAGCGCTTCCAGCCCTTTTCGTTGCGCTCGCGGTAAATCTCCACGATGTCCTCGTCGGAGTAGTCCCGGTACTGCTCGTCATGGACGAGACCATGCCGGGGCAGCCGGTCGCGGCGGGCGGGATCCTCGGCCGGGTAGCCCAGCGAGTACCCGACGACGGGCACGACATTCGGCGGGAGGTTCAGCAGCTCGCCGATCTGGTCGCAGTTGGCCAGCGTCGAGCCCATGTAGCAGAGGCCGAGGCCGGCATTTTCCGCAGCCAGCGCACAGTTCTGCGAAGCCAGAGTGGCGTCGATGGCGCCGATCATGAAGCTCATGAAGTTGTCGAAATGGACGGGCGCATCGTTCATCGCCAGCCATTTCCGCATCCGGTTGAAATCCGCGCAGAAGGTCAGCAGCACCGGGGCGTCCACGACCATGGACTGCTCCATGTGGGCGGCGTACAGCTTCTGCCTCAGCTCCTTGTCCCGCGTGACGATGATGGAATAGGACTGCATGTTGCCGCTGGACGAGGCTCGGATGCCGGCGTCCAGAATCTGCTCGAGCAGCTCCGGGCTCACCTCGCGGTCTTGATACTGGCGGATCGATCGGTGTCCGTGCAGGACGTCGCTGAATTCCATTGCATCCACTCTCCTAATAGGGTCTTCCTCCGGCCTGGCTCACACTAGGCGTCGATCTTCCGGTCCTTGTAATAAAATTCCTTGTCGCGGTCGTTGATCTCCCGGAGCACGCGGCACGGATTGCCGACGGCAACGACGTTCGCCGGGATGTCCTTCGTCACGATGCTGCCGGCGCCGATGACGGTGTTGTCGCCGATCGCGACTCCCGGGAGGATGACCGCGCCGGCGCCGACCCACACGTTCCGGCCGATGCGGACCGGCAGGTTGAACTGGCTCACCTGCTCCCGAAGATGGGGCACGATGGGATGGCCTGCCGTCGCTACCGTGACATTGGGACCGAACATCGTGTGATCTCCGACATAGATATGGGTGTCGTCCACCATCGTCAGGTTGAAGTTGGCATAGACGCCCTTCCCGAAATGGACGTGCCTGCCGCCCCAGTTGGCGTGGAACGGCGGCTCGATGTAGCAGCCCTCGCCCAGCTCGGCGAACATCCGCTTCATCAGCTGCGCGCGCTTCTCCCCCTCGGATGGACGCGTCGCATTGAAGTCATAGAGCCGCTCCAGACATTCGCGCTGCTCGCTCAGCAGCTCCTCGTTCCCGCTGTTGTAGAGCCCGCCGGAGTGCATTCTTTCATAAGGCGTCATGTACATATCCTCCCATTCTGATTGACCAAGGCGTTAGGATCGACCGGTTGATTCCTGCTTATCCCCAAAAGCCTGCTCGCGCTGCGAGGGCTTGCGGATCAAAACTGCGCTCGCCGCCGTTCCGATCAGCAGGAAGACGGCCATGAGCAGGCTCGCTTCTTTCATGCCGGCGTTGAACGCATGGAACACGATCGGCTTCGCGTCCTGGAAAGCAGGCAGGGCCTGGAATGCCCCCGCTTGCCCGCGGTCGAAAAGATGCGATCCGGCAAAAGCTCCCGCTTCCTGAAGCCGCTCGAGCAGCTTGTTCTTTGATTCTACGTCGATGTCCGGAAGCTTCGCAACCTGCTTGCCCAGCGACTCGCGATATCCTTCTGTCAGCTTGATCCCGAGCAGGACCACGCCGAAGGACAGTCCGACCTGCCGAAAGACGTTCAGCATGCCCGACGCCATGCCGACCTGGCTCTTGTCGACGGAGCTCATCGCGGCGTTGGCGATGGGCGGATTGACCAGAGCGTTGCTGATGCCGAGAAGGATGAATCCCGCCAGAAGATGGCTCCATTCCAACGGAACCTGGATGCGTTGGCGAATGACAAGGACTCCGATCGCCCCGATCAGCAGCGCTCCGCTGATCAGCCACCGGTTGCCGATTTTTCCGGATAGGACTCCGGCCGCCGGCCCCAGCACCAAGGTGAATCCGCTGATCAAGAGCATCCTCGCTCCCGTTTCAAAAGCGGAATAGCCCATATAATTCTGCATCAGAATCGTGAGATAGGTGAATCCCCCGTACAGTCCCGCTCCCAAAGCGAACGCCGCGATGTTGGCGCCGTTGAACGACGCGCTTTTGAACATCGACAATTCGATCATCGGCTGATCGACTTTCCGCTCGGTCACGATAAACGCGATGAAGAAGAGCAGCGATGCGCCGAACAAGCCTAGGATAGGCCCGTTTGTCCAGGAATAACCCGGGTGCATTTCCTTCTGGATCAAGGCGAGCACCATCGTGAAGATCGTCGCCGTGCTGAAGGCGAAGCCCAGATAGTCGATCTTCCCCTTGCGGTTCCGAGCGCTCTCCTGAATGAAATACATTCCTGCCCAAATAGCCGCGATGCCGAACGGAAGATTGATCAGGAAGATCGATCGCCAGCCCCAGCTGTCCACCAGAGCGCCGCCGATAAGCGGTCCGGCGGAGATCGCCAGACCGACCACGCTGCTCCAGATGCCGAGCGCGAGTCCCCTTTGCCTGTCGGGGAAAGAAGCGGTGACGATGGTCAGCGACAGGGACATCATCGCCGCGCCGCCGATGCCTTGCAACCCTCGGAACAGGTTCAGCCAGACATCGCTGGGCGCGAGTCCGCTGGCCAAGGAGCCGATGACAAACAAGCCGAGTCCCATCAGAAAGACTTTTTTGCGTCCTATGACATCGCCCAGCTTGGAGATCGGCAGCAGCATGGCGGCATAAACCAGCGTATAAGCATTCAGCACCCATTGCAAACTCGAGAAATCGGAAGCGAAGCTTCGTTGAATATCGGGCAGCGCGACATTGACGATGGTGAGATCCAGCATGGCCATGAACACCGCCAGGCTGACGATGATCAGAACCCACCACTTTCGAGAACGGTTTTCCATTCGTTGTCCCTCTTTTCATGTTTTTGTGCACACATATGCACCTATTGATCAAAAAGAAAAGCACCCTAGGACTGCAGGTTCAGGAGTGCTTTCATGTTGCTCGCCGTCTTCTCGAACTTGTCTACGACAACGTGCTGGTTGGCTTTGTAGTAGATTTCCCGGCCTTCCTTCCTTCTCTGCACGATATCGAACCGGTTCATGTAGTCCAGATGGCGAGAGATGACGGACCGGTTCTGGGGAAAGTGCTCGGCGATCTGCCCGATGGCCATCTCCCCGTAGATGGAGAGGAAGACCAGCAGCTCGCTTCGGACCGGGTCGAAAACGGCTCGGTAGAATTCAATATCGATATTGTCTTCAATCAGCTTCTTGCACCTGCTCGGATCGTGGCCAAGTCCCATCCTCTCACCGCCTGCCTTAATTATATGCATCCGTGTGCACATGTAAACAAAAACTTTCATCCATGGCCGCATGGCTGTCTGGGAGCCGCAGGTCCGCTACGGGGACATGGCCCGTGCCCGTCATCCACTGCAGCCTGACATGAACGAAGCGCTTGCTGAAAATCAGCAAAACGGTGGAAGGCCCCCCTCCGAGGGGGGCCTTCCTTTTTGCCGTCCTTATTTATAGAACACCTTTTCGATGTTGTACTTGGCCTTGAGCTGGTTGATGAGGTACGTCTCGTAGATTTCCCGGTGCATGGGCTCCTCGATCAGGCACACCTCGATCTTGGCGACCTCGCTGCGATGGTTCTTCATGACGGACGAAGCATCCTCGAAATGCTTCTTGATGCGGGGGCGCAGCTTCCGCGCCTTGCCGACGAACAGCAGCTCGTCCTTGTCGTTGTAGAACAGGAAGATTCCGCCTTCTTCCCTGGTGATCCGATGGAAATCCGTAAACCCGTAAATATGGCTGGACTGAGGATCCTTTTCCTTGTATAGGGTCACGTCTGGCTTTGGAATGGTAATTTGGATCATGCGCGCTCGCTCCTTCTGCTGGGCCTGTGCCGCTTGCCCTTCTGCTATTATACCCGCTTCTTCCGCGCATGTCCCGCTTCCTCCGGGTCCGCCTGGCTCCATGAACGCGGTCTTCTCGACTCGCGCATCGCCTCGATCCACTCGACCAGCTCGCCGCGCAGCCGCAGTTGCTTGTCGATCCTGCCGGATGCGGCCTTCATGGCTTCGCCTGCTCTTCCATGACTTGCTCGATCCCGAGCAAAATGAGCTTCACTCCGAACTCGAACGCGCGGTCGGTCCCCATCAGCTCGAACAGCCCGTTCGTGAACATCCGTCGGAACAGTCCCGCTTCCGCATCGTTCATGGAGTCGAGCAGGCGGACCATCTCGTCGCCCGGAGCGGCTCCCTTGTCCTTCAGGATGGCGGAGACGTTGCGCTCATGCTGATAGTCGTCCAGGACGAAGTAGAAGACGTAGTTCACCAGCGTCGTGACGACCTGCATCTTCTGCTCCTGCTCCAGCGGCGTCTCTTCCACGCAGAGCAGCATGCGGTTGGTGAACCGGATGATGTCCGGCTCGTGGGGCAGCGTCATCATCATGAGCTGCGTCGAGCAGGGATAGCGGCCGAGCACGCTCCGCACCGTGGCGGCCAGCGCCGCCAGCTGCTCCTTCCAGTCCCCGTCCGAGCGGAACTCCTCCAGAATCCGTTTCGACACCTGGTTGGCCAGGCGCTGGTACAGCTGCTGCTTGCTCTTGAAATGCCAGTAGAGCGAGGGCGCCTGAATGCCCAGCCGCTCGGCCAGCCGCCTCATGCTGAACTTCTCGATGCCCTCCTCGCCGAGAAGCTCCCAAGAAGCCCCGAGAATCTTGTCCTCCGAAATCGAAGGCTGCTGCTTTTTCATCTGGCACCCGCCTTTTATCTAACGGTGTAAGTTTATGCTTTACAGGTTCATAAGGCCATGATATCATCTAACACTGTAAGGCACAACCTAACGCCGTTAGATTGATCTCAAAAAAATAAACCTAGAAAGCCGGGATCCGCATGGATGCAGAAAACCTTCACTATTTCGAGAAAGCCCCGATCGCCAAAGCCGTCGCCCACTTCGCCGTCCCGATGATGCTCGGCACGTCGATGAGCGTCATCTATTCCATCTTGAACGCCTACTTCCTCGGGACGCTCCGCGACACGGCCATGCTGACCGCGCTCGCGCTGACGCTGCCGCTGTTCGCGATCATCATGGCGCTGGGCAACCTGATCGGGATGGGCAGCGGCACCTTCATCTCCCGCCTGCTGGGCGAGAGGAGCTATGACGAGGCGAAGCAGGTCTCGTCCTTCGCCTTTTACAGCAGCCTCGTCCTCGGTCTGATCGTCATGGCGATCGGCCTCCCGCTGATCGATCCGATCGTCCATAGCCTCGGGGCGACGCCGGATTCCTTCGGATTCACCAAGGATTATGTGACGGTCATGCTGATCGGCTCGCCGCTGGTCGTCCTGTTCTTCACGCTGGAGAACATCGTGCGCGCCGAGGGGGCGGCCGTCACCTCGATGGCCGGCATGATGCTGAGCGTAGCCGTCAACATCGCGCTCGATGCGATCGCCGTCTTCGTGCTCGACTGGGGCGTAGTCGGCGTCGCGTCCGCCACCGTCGTTTCCAACGGGGTCGCGAGCGCGTTCTACGCCTATCATATCGGAGTCAAGAGCCGGTTCCTCACCGTCTCGGCCCGCTGGTTCAAGGCGAGCCGAAAGATTCTGGCCAACGTATTCAAAATCGGCGTTCCCGTCTTCATCATGAGCGTCTTCCTCGGGGCGATGTCGCTCATCCTGAACCATTACCTCGTGGAGTACGGCGACCCGGCCGTTGCCGCTTACGGAATCTCCTCCCGGCTGCTGCAATTTCCCGAGTTCATCCTGATGGGGTTATGCGAAGGAGTCGTGCCGCTCATCGCCTTCTCATTCGCCGCGAACAAAGGGCGCATGAAGCAGACGATCGGCTTCACGATCAAGACGATCCTGGCGCTGGCCGCCTCGTTCGGCGTCATCGTCTACCTCGTGTCCGACCACCTGATCGGATGGTTCACGAACGATCCGCACCTGATCGAGATGGGCAGCTACATCCTGCATGTGACGTTCCTGTCGCTGTTCATCACCGGCCTGACCACGCTGTTCGTCGGCATCTTCCAGGCGACCGCGCAAGGAACCGCAGCGTTTATTATGTCCGTGATCCAGGGGATTACCCTGATTCCCGTGCTGTACTTCGCCGACCGACTGCATGGCTTCCATGGCGTGGTCTGGTCGCTCGTCTTCGCGGATGCGGCCGCATTCCTGGTCGGAGCCATCCTGCTGTATGCGCTGCGCAAAAAGCTGCAGCCGGATCTGGAAGGTCTCGTGCAGGGAGGGTAGTCCTATCGGCGCTAGCTTTGCTTTTTCAGTCCATCCAGCAGGAATGCGAGCATCTTCATCGTCTCCTCCTGGGCGTCGGGCTCCACCGACGCACCGGCAAGCCACAGCGCCGTCTCGTTCAGGCCGCCCGAAATGAAGTGGACCAAAGCGTCGAGGGGCATGGGCCGAACATAGCCGTGCTCCTGCATCAGGCCGAGCTGCTCTCTCAGCAGCCGCATGGAATGATGGCGGTCCATCTCTCTCCATGCTTCCCAGCCCACGATCGCCGGGCCGTCGATCAGCAGGATGCGCCGGTTGCGATCCTCGATCGCCGCCAGGATGAACGCGCGGCAGCCCAAGTAGAGCTGCTCCCCCATCTCCTCGCTGGTCGCCGCCTCGCTCTCCACCCTCTCCGCGACGTCTTGCTGGACATCGGCGAGCACCGCCCGGAACAGATCCTTCTTGCTGCGAAAATGATGATAGACCGCCCCGCGCGTCAGGCCCGCCTCTTGCACGATCGACTCCAATGCCGCCTCCGCATAGCCATGTTCGGCAAAATGGCTCCGGGCGACCTCCATCAGCTTGCGGATCGTTTCCGCCGCTTCTTCCTTGCTTCTTTTCACAGGCAGTCCTCTTTCTATTATTCGTTCCAAATTTGTTCGGAATACTGCTCGCTGTATCCGTCCGAAGGAGGGATGACGGTGATGACATCGATCAGCACGCCGTTCGGATCGGATGTGATGAAGTGCCGCTGGCCGAAGTCCTCGCTCCGGAGCTCGAGCGCCAGCGGCAGCCCGGCATCGCGGATGAGGCGATCGTACTGGGCATCGACATCCTCCACTTCGAAGTTCAGAATGAGTCCGTTCGTACGGTTCCGGTACGGCTCCGGAATCGTGGGATGCGCCTCCAGGACGGCCAGCTCGTACGAAACTTTCTCGCCGGACAGTTTTAGGCTGACGTACCAGTCCGCCTCGAACACTTTTTGGAAGCCGAAGTGCTCCTCGTAAAACGACGCCGTAGAACGAACCTGATCCGTCAACAGGACCGGATAGAAACTGGATGCTTTCATGCGAAATGCCCCTTTCGGCTTGGAATGCTTTCACATTAACATACATACTGTATGTATGTAAATAGATTGATTAAACCATAAGACACCTCCAGCATGTTCTCCTCGCGAGGAGGAACCCGACTAGAGGTGTCCTTTGTTGATTCATCTCAACTCCATTCCCTTTTCGCCATCGATCGGGAAAATTATCACTTGGTCGAATACGCCTTCTTTACTTCCGAGCTCCGTACCTTCTCCAGTCTCATCGAGCAGCCCGTACCTTACTTCCCCTGCCATCCATTCATGCATGAAATAAACATAAGCGCCGCTGTAAGCGGGACGCTTTCCCCATTCGCCTTTTACGGCTGGAACTAAATTCGGCACTGCATCGCGCTCGCCGGCTTTTTTGGCGCCTGCTTGCCCTTCCCACCGCTGCCACGCGGCGCCGTTTTCCACCTCGAAATAGCGGATGTACTCTCCTTCTTGAATGAAGAATTTTTGCGACTGGTTTTGAGGGAAATAATACGTGGTTGTACGAACATCCGGCGTGAAGCCCAAATGGTCCTTCAAGCTGATTTTCGGCAATCCCAAAACGGCCTGCCGGGAGGCGGCAAGATCCTCGCTTTTGTACTCCTCGCTTGCGGGAAAGGGATATACGACGGCGGTTCTGGATTCTGCGTCCCATGCTGCATAAGCATTCAGCGATTCTGCAATGAAACGCAGCGGCACATAGACGGAGCTGCCGATGTTTCGGGGCGGAACGCTGACGGTTACGGTGCTGGCCCCTAAAACAGCCTTCGTTTTGCCGACGGTCAGCTTGAGAACGTCCTGCGTGCTTCCATTTGTCACGGATACCGTCTTACTCTTGTTGTCCCAATCCACATGAAAGCCAGGAAGCTGGGAAATCGTCCGAATGGGCACCAAGATCGATTGGTCGATGATGACCGGCTTTTGATCGGCAAGCTTCGTTCCATTGACGTTGAGATGAAGAGGAGCTTCCGCTGCGAATGCGCTGTTTCCCATTGCAGCTAGCATCGCAACTCCTATTAAGCTGCTTAAAAGTCTTTTTTTACCCACAAGCCTCGCCTCCTTGAATTTGGAATATCGTCTGGATTAAGGCGCTATCGGCAGCGACATCCATTCTGTAAAACGAGGCTGTGGAATCTTTTGTTGCTCATTTGCTAAGCGTTTAAGTAACGGCGAGCGGCTCCTTAATCGGCTTATCGCACCGCGCGGCGGACCATCGTTTCCCTTCGCTCAAAGCCGTATTGCTCATACAATCCATGCGCGTCCCGCGTGCCGAGATGAATCGCCGTGCCGCGAAGGCGAGGATGGCCGATCAGAACCGACATCATCCATTTGCCGAGCCCTTTTCCCCGATGCTCCGGGACGACGATGACATCGCACAGCCAGGCAAAGGTCGCTCCGTCGGTCACGACGCGCATGAACGCGACTTGGACTCCGTCCTCGCCGTAAACCCCGAAGCAAAGCGAGTCCCGCCAGCTGTCCAGGATCGTCTCCTTCGACCTATCCGCAGCCCAGTAGCTGCCCTGCAGCAAGCCGACAACCACGTCCGGCTGCAGCTCCTCGGTACGGTCGCTCATTCGGTAAGGCAGATCGCCCGGAATCCATTCCATCGACAAGTTCCTCCTGTTCAAGATCGAGATGGGTTCAGTATAATGGTTCCAGTTGAAGCCGAATACGGAATTAGGACAGTTCTATACCCATACAGATCGGGGCGGAGGATCATGAAGTATGCGAAGGTAAGGGACGGGCTGAAGCAGCAGATCAACAGCGGAGCGATCAAGCCGGGAGCCAAGCTGCCGTCCATCCGGGAGCTCAGCCTGCAGTGGGCATGCAGCAAGAACACCGTCATCCGGGCCGTCGACGAATTGGAGAAGGAGCATCTGATCTACTCGGTCCCCAAAAGCGGCCACTACGTCCTCGTCCGCTCCTCCCCGTCCGACGATCCGCCGCAAGGACGGATCGATTTTGCCGCGGCCGCTCCCGATCCGGGCCTCATCCCGTACGAGGAGCTGCAGCATGGGCTGAATCGGGCGGTGCAGCTGTACGGCGACCAGCTGTTCGCCTACGGAGATCCGTTTGGATTCCCCTCGCTGCGCGAAGCGCTGTCCCGCCATCTGGCCGCCGCCCAGGTTTTTGCCGGGCCTGAGCGGATCTGCGTCGTCTCCGGCTCCCAGCAGGCTCTGCACTTGCTTGCGTCCATGCCGTTTCCGAACGGGAAATCGACGATATTGGTCGAGCAGCCCTGCTATGCCGGGATGCTGAAGGCGCTGGATCTCCTCGGGGCGACCGCGATCGGAATTCCCCGAACGGAATCCGGCCTTGACCTGGAGGAAGTGGAGCGGCATTTCCGGAGCAATTCTATCCGCTTTTTCTATACGGTTCCCCGCTACCACAACCCGCTCGGCACCAGCCTGTCCCGCCGCGAAAAAGAGGCCCTCGCCGACCTGGCGGACAGGCATGACGTGTACATCGTGGAGGACGACTACCTCGCCGACCTGGAGACGGACCGCAAGTCCGATCCAATCTTCAGCTACGACCGGTCGGGCCGCGTCATCTACATCCGCAGCTTCTCCAAGACGATGCTTCCCGGCCTGCGGCTCGGCGCCGCCGTGCTGCCGGAGGCATTCGTCCCCATGTTCCGAAGGTACAAGTCGATGAGCGACCTGAGCACGGCCGCCCTGTCCCAGGCCGCATTGGAGATCCACCTGGGCAGCGGATTGTTTCAGCGCCACGCCGCCATGGTGAAGGATCGCTATCGCAGCCGGATGATGGCGCTGCAGGAGGCGTGCGGCCGGCACTTGAGCGGCGGCTTCCGGCTAAGCCCGTCCGGAGGCGGCATCTTCGCCTGCCTCGAGCTGCCCGAGCATCCCGGTGCAGAGGAGCTGGCCGCGGCTCTTCGCCAGAAGGACGTGCTCGTCTTCCCCACGACGCCCTGCTACCTGCCCGGCACGGGAAGCTCGAACAGCTGGCGCCTCAGCATCATCCGCACGAACGAACACCAGATCGAGCAGGGCATCCGGCTCATCGGCCAGACGGCGGACGAGCTTGCGAGCCGGGGAAGGCCGACCGGACCGGGCCGATCGGCGATTGCTTGGATCTGACTTCATGCGAAAGGGTGAACGCAAATGAAAACCGGACAGCTTGAAAAGATCAACCTGCTTGAGCTGACGAGAGGCGTGTCGGAATACAAGAACTGGATGGTCAGCGAGGTGAACGACCATGCGCTGCGCATCGCGGTCATGAACGGGCCGTTCCATTGGCATAAGCATGATGAAGGCGATGAGCTGTTCCTCGTGCTGGAGGGAGAGCTCTACATCGACCTGGAGGGAGAGACGGTGAGCCTGAAGCCAGGCGAGTCGTTCACGATTCCGCAAGGCGTCATGCACCGGACCTGGTCCAAGGAGAGGACGGTCAATCTTTGCGTAGAGAAGACGGCTACCGTTACGAGCGGCTTGGATACGCAGCAGGAGTAGGGCCATCCTCTGGAGGATGACCCTATGCTTTGTCTACCTGCTGCTCATTTCGTTCTTTCGTATCCCGCGCCGTAGCGAATGACGGTTCTGTACAGGCTTTTATCGGGCAGCGTCTTCAGCCCGTAAAAGTTTGGACGTGTGTTGACCTCCAGAATCCATAGCCGCCCTTTGCGGTCGAGAGCCACATCCAGACCAAGCTCCTTGAAGCGCCGGCTTTTCCCTTCAAAGCATCGGGCCGTCTTCAGACCCAGCGTCTTCAATCTTCGCAAATAGTCCTCGATTTCCGCCGCCGTGCAGCCTGCCCGGAGCAGCGTCGGCTTTACAAGAGCAAGGCGTCCTCCTTGATGATAATTCGTGACCACTTTATTCTTCAGACCAAGCTTGACGAATATGGCGGTGGCGACCCACTTCCCCCGTTTCGACTTCTGTACCATCGTACGCAAGTCGAACGGCCTGCCGTTCGAGGTTTTCAGGTAGATGCCCTTCTGAAGAAGGTAGCTCCTGCCGCGGGCGGTCTTTTTCAATTCGCGGAATAAATCATCCATCGAACGGACGGCAACCGTTCTCGTCTTGATTTTCAACCGGAACGTTTTCGAAGGGGCCTTCTCGATCCGCGCGATTCAGTTGCCGCCTGTCCCGGTTGTAGGCTTGAAATATACCCGTTCATACCGGCCTGTCATTTGGACAAGCGCGGATCGATCAAAAAGCTTCGTATCCGGAACAAACGGCTTCAAGTCGCGGTTGGACTGCAGCCATTTTGTCTTTATCCATTTATTCTTCAGGGAAATGCTCCCGCTGCCTTTTCCACGCATCCCATTGTCTCCTTTGCATCGCTGCTCAGGATAATGTACATCCCTTCCCGGAGAAAGGTCACGGCAGATGCACCCGTTCCGATGATATAACCTCTGGATTGGCACCATTACGAGGCAATCAGGCTTTCGCCGGCGGGCCTCCGCTAGCCCACCCGGACCAACGAGTCCGGCTCCCCTTGCAGCCGGTACGTCTCTAGCATGCCGCCGGCGGAACGGAGAAGGAACACTCCGCGGCCATCGTCATACTGCACCTCATCGTCGCGCCCAGCCCGCAGCGCATCTCTTATGCTCGTCCATAGTAGCCGGCCGTCCTGCTCCTTGAAGACGTAGATCTGATTCCGCTTGTGCGTCGCGACGATCGCCTCTTCCTTGCCGTCGCCATCCCAGTCGCGTTCATAGCTGGCGGCGTCCAGCCTCATCAAGGAGTAGACTTCTCCGTGCACGTCTTTGCGGAAATACCAGACGCAGGACTCGCCATCCGTCCTGCAAATCGTCTGTTCGATCTTCAGCGCTTCCTGACCGAACAGCCGCGTCATGCTGAACTTCAGATCGTACATATGCCCGGTGCCATAATGGTAAAGCGTATCCGGCTCCGTCGATCCGTCTACTGTGAAGCCGAAGTAGGCTCCGTTGTTCGGGAGAACGTGAGGAGCGGTCGAGCCAGGCTTCAAGGTGTAGCGCAAGGCCGTGCCGAACCCTTCGATCGGCTTTTCCTCAAGCAGCTGAATGTCGCTGAACGGGATCTGATCGATGCGCTCATTGGACTCGTTGCTCAGCGGATTGAACTTGTTGGACAGGCCCGGAAGAATGTCCGGATCCTCCGCGTAGGTCGGCTGCCCCCGTTCCCAGTCTTTCGCCGCCAGCGGCTCGAACGAGACGGGCAAGGGAGCGCTCTCGGGCGAGCCGGAGGCTGGCCCGGAGACGCTGTCGGGCGAGCCGGCCGCCATCTTGGAGGCAGGGTCCGACGGCCAGTGGATCGCTACAAGCAACGCGGCGGCAACGAGCATGGCGCTCCCCAGGAGCTGCTTCCATGGGCGAAGCCTATATCTGGCGTGGCGCCGGTTCACGGCGTCCAGTACGGAACGCTTCATTTCTTCCGAGAAGGTCTCCTCTGCAAAAAGTCCCTGCTTCACCTTGTCCTCCCACTCCATCGAATGCTCGCTCACCGCTCCGCCTCCTTCCACTTTTTGTTGATGATCTTGCGGGCCCGATGCAGCCGCGACTTTACCGTTCCTTCCGATACCCCCATCAACGAAGCTGCTTCCGCCATCGTCAATTCATGCTCCAGCGTCAAGATCAGCGCCTCGCGCAGCTTCGCCGGCAAGCTCAGGATGATGCCTCTTAGCTCCTGCACGGATTGTTCGGCAAAATAGTCCGACTCCGCCGATCGCTCGTTGGCCTGGGGATGGACCCATTCGAACAGCACGATTCGGCGCACATAGCTGGACCTCATTTCGTTGATGGCCAAGTTCCTGGCGATGGCGAACAGCCACGTCTTGAAGGAGGAGTTCCCCCTGAACGAGCCCACATGATGGAAGGCTTTGAGAAAGACCTCCTGCGCGATATCCTTGGCCTGCTCCTGGTTCCGCGTGATGGCGTACGCGTATCTCCGCACATCGTCCCCGTATGTCGTCATCAGACGGCAGAGCTCCGTCTCGCTCATGCTGTCTGTATTTATGAGATATTGAAACTCCATGCGGGACTCCATTTCTTCACCTCCGCTCTATTAGACAAGGGCCGGACATAGATCGTTCCATGGATCGTCGAATTCACATTGCTCTCTGGCAAAACAATAGCAAGCTTTCCTTTCAGGATAATGTACATCCCTTTCCGAAGAAAGGTCTCGGCAGATGCAGCCGTTGGGATGATTTAATCCCTGAATTCGGCGGGGATCGTTTCACTTCAAGACTACAAGTTGTAGATCGTGGATTCCTCATTTGGTTAAGTCTATAGGATAAAAAGGAATTATTAGACTTAGCCTCTTTGCCTACTGAATAGAAGGGAGAAACCTTTATGGGGTTCTCCCTAATGCTTAATATTACAATTAATAAAATCAAAACTTGCCGTTACTCGTAGATTACGTTCTCTGTATCACTCTAATGGCAAAGCGCTGGTGCAATGCGATTCACTCCATCTTCCAATGGCAGCTGTGGATGCGCAAAGACCCCGAATGGAGCCGAGGTAGTTGGCTTCATTCGAGGTCTTTGCTGTTTTTCGAGATTTTGGGTGTCTCCATTTGCTTATGGGACAGCCCTTTCTTGGTAGATGCTCACCTTCAATGTTCAACTGCGAAGTATGCTCATCCCTTGGTCACGGATTTGTCCATTCTCCTCTACAACCTCTGCTCCGTCACTCCCGCTGCCGGATCGAAGGTCAGCATTTTCGTCCCGATCTTATCGATGAAGAAGCGATCATGGCTTACCGTAATGACGGCCCCGGGAAAATGGATCAGAGCCTGCTCCATGACCTGAATGCTCATGAGATCCAGATGGTTGGTTGGCTCGTCCAAGACGATAACCGCCGCACCCGATAGCAAACACTTGGCAAGCGCCACTCGAGCCTTCTGTCCGCCGGACAGATTGCCGATCGCTTTGCTCAGATCCGCCTCCGAGAATTGCAGCATGGCTAGGAATTTGGCCACCTTTTTGCGAGGGGCATCCAGTCCCAATCCATACGTATTCACCGCGTGGCTGACGGTATCCTTAGGGTCAAGCTCCTCCCACATTCGGTTGAAGTAGGCGTAGCTGACGCCCTTCTCCCAGATGACCTCTCCTGACTCCGGCTTCTCCGTCCCCGTGAGCACCTTGATGAGCGTGGACTTCCCGCTTCCGTTCGGTCCGGTGATGACCAGGCGATCCTCCTTCTGAATATCGAAGCTGACGTTCTCGAAGATCTGCCTGCCTTCGTAGGTCTGCCCGATCTTCTTCACTTCGCATAGCTTGTCCGGGAAGCGCAGTTTCTCGTAGATATCGGTAATCAGCACGTTGACGGGATGCGGCTCGATCCGCTTCTTGTTGTCCGCCAGCTTGCGCGAAAGACGATCCTTGGAAGCCGCTTTCCTGCTCGCGCGGTTGTCGATCTCCTCGGACTCCAGGAGCAGCAGCTGTTCCTCCCATTCGAACTGGCGGTCCAGCTCCTTCTTGCGCATCTTCTTCTTGCGGACGTATTCGGTGTAGTTGCCTTCGTATTGCTGAAAATGGTAATTTTCAATCTCGATGGTACGCGTGACGACCTTGTCGATGAATTGCCGATCATGCGACACCAGAATCATGGCTCCCTTGAACCGGTACAACCACTGCTCCAGCCATGTAATGCCTTCTATATCCAAATAATTGGTAGGCTCGTCGAGCAGAACGACATCGGGCAGCTCAATGAGCATCTTGGCGAGCGCCGCGCGGTTGCGCCATCCCCCCGACAGCTCATCGATCGGCTGATTGCGGGATCGGTCATTGAATCCTAGCTTCGTGAGCACGGTGTTGATCTCGATCGACACGTTCCAGCCGTCGAGATGATCCATTTGCTCGAACAGCTCTGCCTGCCTCGCCAGCAGCTCCTCCGTTTCGTTATCGTCTGGAGACATGCCCAGCTTCTCTCCGACCTCTTGCAGCTCTCGTTCGATACATGCAACCTGCTCGAAGCACATTTCCAGTTCTTGTTGAACGGACAGGCTTCCGCTTAATTCCGAGAATTGCGAGAAATATCCGATTTTCACCTTAGGATCGATCTCTACTCTGCCGGACGTCGGCTCTTCCTTGCCCATAATGAGCTTGAATACCGTAGACTTGCCTGCACCGTTCCGTCCGATCAGGCCGATACGTTCCCCTTGCATGACCCTAAAATAGATATCGCGAAAAATCACGGAGTCCTCATACTTCTTCGTGACGTTCTCCAACCGTATGACGCTCATGGCTCTCACCCTCCTGGTTCCAACACTCTAGAGGGATTATACCATCCTGGTCTTATGCTGTGATAAGGCTCACCGTATCTATTGATAGGGTAAACTAAAACCTTTACCAACATGAAACAGGAGCCCTAACAACTTGGGCTCCTTGATCATTTTAGCACGCAGATAAACTGCGGGATCAATGTGTTTTTATTATATGCAAGCAATAAAAAAATATGACAAAAGAGCAGTCACAAGGACTGCCCTTTTGGGATCAAATTCTTCAACGTGATAAATCACGGGTTCAATGTAACCCTATTATGACAAAGTGGTTTCAGCTTGTCAAGAGACACTTGTTCTTGTTGTTAAAAGTTTTTTCACAGCTTCATCGATCTTGGATACGTCCTTATCACTTAAAGATGCAACTCGACCTTTTCTACGTAATGGGCCAGTAATGCGTCTCAAACTTATTGTTCGAATTTGTTCAACTAGAGCAGTGTTATTAAAGTGTTCCAAGTCTACATGAAAAAAATAATCGTCAGCCAGTCTCTGAGTTGTCAACGGAACAACAATTGCAATTGGCGATTCACGTGAAGTCCAGAGGAAAGCAACCGGCCTGTGTTTATTCTCCTCGCTGCCAATATTCTCTCCATATTCAGCCCAATATATTCCCTTCCTGAATATTGGAAAACCAAACTTCTCAGTATCTTCACCAAATCCAAGCCCTGCTTTCTTTACAGCCCAAGTTAAAAAATTCGCCACTTTTTCTTCATCTTTACCTTCAAGGATATCATTCAATTGCTTTACTAATTCTTCAGTACTGGCCAACAGCTTCACCGTCCATTACTATGAATAAATAGAACCATCAACAGGTAAAATGATTATATCAAAATTGTATTATCCTTTCACGATTTCCATCAACTTCTCGTAGCTATTAACCACATCGTACTTCAGTTGATCAGAGTTCAGCTTAGCAAAATGCCTCCTTGCACATTCAATCTTTGCCTTCTCGACTTCACGCAGCTCCATCGAATCCAGAGAGCCTTTCGTCTCGGCAATAAAGTAAATGTGCTTGACGCCGCCTTCTTTAAAAACAATCGCCCAGTCCGGGTTGTAATCACCAACTGGAGTCGGGATGTAGAAGCCACGCGGCAGCTTAGCGTAAATGTGTACTTCATTGCTCGTATCCAGCTCTTTCGCAAAAGCCCGCTCGATCTTGGAATCCGTCACCACATAGTCGTAAATGTGCTTCTCAACCGCTATCGCGTTTTGTCCAAGCTGGCCCTTCAGCGTGTTCTTCGTGAACACGTCGGTATCGAACGTATCATTGATCAAATCATACGTAATGGATTCAATGATCGTCGTCGCCTTCTGCTCATTGATCAGTCTGGACGCCCGAAGTATAAACTCCTCGGGATTCTTCTGGAATAGCATAAACTTCGCTTGCTTGATACCTTTCATAATGGCCACAATCGTTTTTCTGGTGAGCTTCGTTTCATCCATCAGTTTGCCGATCAAGTCGTATTTGATCTTCGACGCCACAGCTTGATGAACATAATCCGCGTCCGTCTCTCGAATTTTGAACGCTTCTCCCTGCTTCAATTGTTCACGGGATTCGATCTCATTCATTTCCCCATGCTTGATGGAATAACGGATAGAAGGAACGTCCAAGCTCATATCAATCGCCATGATGCTCTTCCGCACCAATTCTTCCGAGTCGAACTGAACCGTGTAAACCGATCTCTTATTGATCCGGCTCCAGAATTCCTTGAATTCTTTCTTATGGAAGTTGCTATTTACCGTGATATTCGGAACTGTATTTTTCCGGTCATCGTTCGTCATATCCGACTTGCCTTCAACATAGATCGTTTTAACCAGTTCAATAAGCTGCTCTTGATGTGCGTTCAGCTCGTCGGGCAGTTTAATGGTTTGTTCTTCTACTGCTGTAAAATAGACATCCGTCAGATTGTAGTCATCGTCGGTATAGCCGTTACGAATGAACGCATTTTGTAGCTTGGTTGCAAGTCTCTCATCGATCTTCAATTGTTCGCCGCGGGCATTAACAAGGACTTTCTCCAAGAAGAAGCCACTGTCCGCCTTGCGTGGGCGATCCGACAATGTCGCCGCAATCTCGCCCTGAAGTTGCTTGGCAAATTGCTCATAGGATTCACTTGCGACAACGGTTAGTGCATTGATCTCGTGAACGTCAATGCCTGGAATACTGGAATCGATCCGTTCACCATTCTTGTTCACGCAGAGTCGCAATCCACGCCCAACTTCCTGCCGCTTCTTGATCGTAGAATCACTGTGCTTGAGCGTGCAAATCTGGAATACGTTCGGGTTATCCCAGCCTTCCTTCAACGCCGAGTGAGAGAAAATAAAACGCGTTGGTTCCTCAAAGCTGAGAAGTTGCTCCTTCTGTCGCATAATCAGGTCGTATGCATCCGCATCATCGGAGTCGGTTTCTCTGGCAGACACTTTGGAATCAACGAACCGATTGCTCTTTTTGTCAATGGAGAAGTACCCTTTATGCGTATCCTTTACGCGAATGGTATTCAAGTATTGAACATATGGGTCATCCGCGAACAATGACAGTTGTTCGTTCAGGAGTTCCATGTACTCTTCTTCAAAGATATCTGCATAATCGCCGTTCCGTTCGTTGCCATCTTTATCGTATTGTCGATACTTAGCAACTTCGTCGATGAAGAAGAGTGAGAGTACTTTAATTCCTTTATGAAACAGCACCCGCTCCTTCTCGAAGTGAGATTTCAGCGTCTCCCGAATCTGGATTCGCCGGAAATGAAGCTCGCTGACATCACCTTGCACATCTCCGGCGAACAGCGTGACTCCATTAATAAAGCTGATGCTGTTATTCTGACCGTTAATCTCGGATACCTTGTAACCTTTATACTGCTCCAAATTCTCGGATAATTGATAGAGGTCATCGCCTGTGACGATCTTCTTGGATACTTTGGTTAATCCGGTTTTTGTTCGTTTTTCATACTCAAGTCTAGCTACGGGAGCATGCTTGTCGCTGACATCAATGCCTTCGAGGTACACGTAACTGTTCGTTCCACTTGATCCTTTGACTGAGATGCCTTTCACGCTAATTTTCTTAACCAGTTTCATGTTGTAGGCATCCAGAGCATCAAGGCGATAGACTTTGTTGTAGTCTTCCCGATGAGTTGCCGAATATCGCAGTGTAAACAACGCTTTGAAATCCTTCAATGCCTCTTTCGTCTTCTGACCTTCGACGGATTGTGGCTCATCGATGATGAGTATGGGATTCGTGCTTGCGATTACATCGATTGGCTTACGGGATGCAAAATCATCCAGCTCCATCGTAATTCTTCTTGCATCCTTACCTCTCGCATTAAACGCCTGAGCGTTAATAATCATCACGTTAATGCCAGCGTCACTTGCGAACTTCTCGATATGATGCAGTTGCTTGGAATTATAAACGAAGTAACGTGCCTTCGATCCATACTCCGCCATGAAGTGGTCTTCGGTAATCTGAAACGTCTTCAGAACACCTTCACGGATCGCAATCGACGGAACAACGATGATGAATTTGCTCCAACCGTACTTTTTGTACAATTCAAACATCGTCCGAATATACGTATAGGTTTTACCCGTACCAGTTTCCATTTCAACCGTCAGATTGTACTTGCCCTCAAGCCGCTCCGATAATTTCAGCCCATTCTGGCGTTGTACCGCTTGAATATTGCTCAGAACTTCATGATCGACTAGCTTGATAGGATTGTTCTTGAACCCATATTCCGAATCATTACCGCTTGTTTGTTGAAAGAGATCGCCGACTTCCACACTCTTTTGTCGCCGACCTTTATCAAGCGTGAAGCGAGAGGATTCGTTGGGCTGCCCTTGAAATACGTCAACAATGCTCTTTACTGCATCCAATTGGAACTGCTGGTGTTTGAATTTAATCTTCATCGCTGCTCACCTTCCTTACAGCACTTGAATTTCAGTGCTTGGGGAGAGTAGCTTGAACAGTTCTTCAACATTGATGCGAGCCGAATCATCCCGGAAGGAGCTGTCACGGAATACAACGCGAAGAGGTTGATCCTCTGCGATCTTCTTGATAACCGACTCGGACACCTCGTCATCAAAGCAAGCGATTAAGGAATTGCCTGCAACGTAGTGGACGGTCTTGCCTTCGATTTCTTTGGATTCCATCGGCAATGAAAGCTCTAGTCCACACTCCAGCATCACTTGGATGAGTAAGTCCTCGCCAGTACGATCTTCTTTTATGTTCGACGCCATATCATCCAGATTCATCTGGCCTAGCTTGTCAGGCGTGTAATAGACATCTTTCATGTTGCTGGAGTCTACTCGATATACGCGGAAGCCGTAATCGATTTCTGCTCCAGTTTCTTCTTTGATCTTCTTGGCAGCACGGCGGATGCGTTCTTTTCCGATTTCGCAGATATTCTTATATCCTGCCTTGTAGGTTGGAGAGTCCTTATCAATATCGACAGGAAGTTGAACCATGATATACTTTCGGCTTTTTCCATCAATTGCGTTTGTTTGCATAACAGAATCTGCCGTGGTTCCTGACCCAGAGAAAAAGTCCATCACTAAATCACCGTTGTTTGTAAGGGTTGTGAGAAAGATATTGAGAATTTCTTTAGGCTTTACAGTATCAAATCCGTGGTTGTTTCCTAGTATGTTGTTTAAGTAAGTTTTTCCAGACTCAGAACTACCCGTTTTTTCTTCGGACAAAAAAGTATATAACGGATCATGCTCAGCTTCTTCTTCATTTTGATAGTACTTTCTAAATGGTACTCCATTCTTAAACTCAATGTATCCGTTGTTGAATAAGTCTTGGATAAAGTCTTCTCCTCCCTGCCAACGTTGGCCTTCGGGAGGTACATACCCATTTATCTCAAACCTCATTGTTGCTCTTTCGTTGCCACCTCTATTTGATTTTAATATTGTTGTTAATCTATATTTACCTTTTGAATCTTCATGAGGATATGACCGTTCTTCTCCAGAATATGTTGGCATGAATTGTACTTTATCAGAATTCTTGGAGTACATTAATATATACTCTGAACATCGTTGTGGTTTAAATTTTGCTTCTCCAACATTTATAGGCTTTCTTCTTGACTTCCAGACAAAGGTTGCAAGAAAGTTGTTAACACCAAAAATCTCGTCAGTAATCCCTCTTAAATTATGAGATTCATTATCATCGATACTAATTAAAATAACCCCGTCGTCCCTCAGTAAATTTCTTGCTATTTTTAGCCTAGCATACATCATCGTTAACCAATCACTATGGAATCTACCATTTGATTCAGTGTTCTGAAATAGTCTACTACCATTCTCATCTATCTGACCGGATTCGTCTAAATATTCCTCATTTGTTTCACTAAAGTTATCTTTATAAAGAAAATCCTTCCCTGTATTGTACGGAGGATCAATATAAATCATCTTAACTTTATTCAGATATGACTCCTGTAGTATTTTCAATACTTCGAGGTTGTCACCTTCAATATACAAATTTTGAGTTTTTTCCCAGTTTAGACTATCTTTTATTACTGGTCTTAGTGTCTTGTCTATAGGTCTATTACCTTCGAGAATTGCTTCTTTCTTACCCGGCCATGTCAATTGATAACGTTCCTTTTCACCCTCAACCAAGACATCGGATAGTTCCTGCTTCAGAAGATCAAAATCGATGTTTCGTTGTATGTTCCCTTGCCCATCCATCGCTTCTGTAACAACACTAGGAAATATAGCGGCGATTTTATCGATATTTTCCTGCGTAAGATCTTTTGATTTCATCGTCAACTTATTCATAACTATCATTTACCTCCGTATCAAGTTTTAACATCCGTTTCAATTCTTTCCGTTTCCGTTGCAGTGTCATATTCAGATCGACTTTTCTGTTAAATTGCTTCTCAGTGCGAATTTTAGCTTCTAGCCGCTGGCATTCTTGTGTTAACTTTTCGATTTGAGATTGACGCTCTAAGACGTCAACGAGATCCATCTCTGGTTTTGCTTTAACTGTCAGTAGTTTACGTATGATATTCTCGTAGACGGCCTTTAGATCAAGTCCTAGGATAATTTCAAATTGCAGTTCATCTTTAGGCTGCCAATTCGATTCATGATATGAACGAACGACCGATCGATTTTCGTTTGCCTGATTCCGTTCCTTATAAGCAATAGCCAGCTTTACCCGATCTTCATACATCAGAACGTGTAAAATCGGATAGGGAATTGACTTGTCTATACTTCGGAGTAGGTCCAGGGAATAGGATTCCTCCTTCAAATGAAGCTCAAACACCTGTAGTTCTTCAATCTCGTCTTTGGGTTCTAATCGAATCGTCTCTTTGGACAACTTATGCTTCCAGACAATCGAATCCACTTGGTGTGTAAATAAATCCTTCAGTTGATGATTTGCTTGTAGCTTCTCGTAAAATTTGACTTTTGGGATTTTACGGTTCACCAATGTGCTTGTCGGCAGCTTAAACATAAGCATTCTCCTGCCGAATGACAACGAAGGTAATCAGTTCGAAGTCCTCCAAACCTTTGATAGAATCTAGTAATGCTGAAGTACCTCCTGAGCTGAATAGACTATCGAGGTCGCTTTCTTCCTTGACTTGTACAATGGATCGGATCGTCTCTTCGAGTAACATAGAGTAGTTACCCATCTTTCTGCCGTCTTTCGTTTCAAGATTAAAGTCACGGCATGCTTCCATTATCGGCTCGGATTGTCCTCTGCAAAGTGATCTCAGGATATCTAAAGTCTTCTTCACATCCATGTGATTCGTAATGACTTCGCCATCATCGCCCATATAAACTAAATAAAAAGGATGAAGCCTGTTCTGTTGATTTGGATTGAGTTCATCGTTGATGTTACGTAAAACAAAGATGACGCCGGGTTTTACTCCTTTGTCTACATCTGCGGACACAACAGTGTGCAACCCGCTCGGAACGGTATCTAGCTCATCATTCTCTTTAACATAATTCACAAGATCCATTCGGAAGTCATTAAGTCCTAAGTCAGTTATAGACACGCCTGTATCCATATCATCGAGGTCGACTACTTCCTTCTGTAAACGATTCAGTTGTTGCTTTCGATACTCCAAATCACTGGATTGGTTAAAGAGAACATTGTCATCACCAGTCGCTGTCATATCCATAATCACCATTCGATTTTCTACACGTTGCTTCAGTTGAATATATTCATCGAGCGTCATATTCGGCCAAAAATTGACTAGCTGAATCGCTTTATTTTTCGAACCAATCCGGTCAATTCGTCCGAAACGCTGAATAATCCGAACTGGATTCCAATGGATATCGTAGTTGATGAGATAATCACTATCCTGCAAGTTCTGCCCTTCAGAAATACAGTCTGACGCAATAAGGAGATCAATCGTACCTTTTACATCAGGCATTGTTAAATGCTTCTCTTTAGAGCGAGGCGAAAAGCAGGTCAGTAGGGTGTGAATGTCATTCCGTAAGCCAGCTGTGTTTTTATTTTCATCACTGCCGACAATCTTTGCGGTATGGATATGGTATTTCTCTCTCATATATTCACTTAAATGCGTGTATAGGTACGCTGCTGTATCTGTAAATGCACTAAAAATAATAACCTTACGATTTTCCGGATTGATTGGGTGCTGAATCTTATAATCGATAACCTGCTTCAACGTATTCAACTTCTCATCATGCTCCGGCGTTACTTTCTGCATTTCTTCGAACAGACCAAACAAAATGTCCCTATCATGGGTAAGGTCCTCTTTCCAGCGAAGCACGTCCATATCAGATAAGTTAATTTTTATCGTACTGCCTATGCTGAAGTCGTCATCTAACCAATCATCATTGTCTAAATTCGTATCCTCATAATCTGTATATCCTACAGAGTCTGATTTTCCATTATTCTCATAGGCTTCAATCTGTTCAAGTGTTTGATTGAGTTTGGATATTATCTTAGACAGTGTTAAACGGAATGATTCCACAGAACTTTCCAAACGCTTCAATAAGTTTACCCTCATTAACAATTGTAAACTACCTTCACGATCCATCTGTTTGAAGCTCCCACTTCCACCTCTTACTCTTGTATCATAAATCTCTTCATAGAAACGTAATCTACTAGGCTGAATGTACTTGAACGGAGCATAGATCCCTAGGTTGATTCTAGACAATTCCGTGAATATCTCATTGTAGCCAACCACATCACTTCGATCCGTTATGTTGCAGAACTTTGATATGGGTTGCAGTCGCTTTGGGAATTCTCCAATTTCCTCAGAGTTGTAATATTTTTGAATATGTTTACGTGAACGTGCAATTGTAAGACTATCCAGCAATTCAAAGAAATCGAAATCAAGCATGTCTAGTAATGTTTCAGTCGTTCGCTTCGATGCATCTAGCTTAGACCATTGGTTAAAAGCAGATTGAGCTCGCTTAAAGATATCGTTAATTCCTCGATCCGTACCAAGCTTCTTGTTAATTTCGTCAGCATTTCCTTCGTAGGCCAATGCCAGTTGATTGCGTAGATCCATAAACTTGTTATTTACTGGTGTAGCCGATAACATTAACACTTTTGTTTTAACGCCGCTTTTTATTACTTTCCGCATAAGCATCTGGTAACGGTTTTCCTTATCCTTTTTTGCTTCATTGTTGCGGAAGTTGTGAGATTCATCAATGACAAGAAGATCATAGTTACCCCAATTTAGACGGTCTAAAGGGATATCATTGGATTTACCTCTGTCACGTGAAATATCTGTGTGGTAAAGGACATCGTATCTCAATCGGTCGGCATACAGGATGTTGTTTGTCACATTCTGCTTATAGGTCAGCCAGTTGTCTCCTAACTTCTTCGGACAAAGTACTAACACTGACTTATTACGGAGTTCATAATATTTGATTATGCCTAAAGCACTGAATGTTTTCCCCAAACCAACACTGTCTGCAAGAATACATCCATTGTATTTCTCCAGCTTATTGATAGCACCTAGCACTGCATCTTTCTGAAAATGATATAGTCGGTTCCAGATGACAGTGTCTTTGAACCCCGTTGCTTCGTTTGGTAGTATATCTTCGGTTATGTCTGAAAGAAACTCGTTAAAGATGTTGTACAAAATAACGTAGTATACGAATTCGTGTGAGTTCTCTTTATAAACAGAAGAGATGTGATCTGCTACTTGTTGAGTCACGTCTTCCAGTTTACTTTTATCGTTCCATACCTGATCGAACAGATCAAAATACATTTTAGTAAACGGAGCTTCGGTAAACTTGTTCACCATTTTGGATAAGGCATTGCCCTTCTCGTAACCAAGATCAACGGTTGTAAAGCCATCAACGGGCATATAGGTGACTTCTCCATTATCTGAATGCATATTGAGCATCCCCTGCATTGATCCAGATGTACGGTTCGATTTGAACGTGACCTTTTTCCGAATCCAGTCGCTACATTCTTTGGCGATTGCTTTTAGAGTCATCTCGTTCTTGAGGCGGATTTCGAATTCTGTGCCGTACAAGCTCCTTTCCCGGTTGAGCTTTGGGATATAGAACTCACGCTTTTCTTTTTTTATGCTATCAGCAACAAAGGTGGGGGAAGTAAAAATAAACCTCACTTCCTCAACCTGATTTAATTCCTTTATTAATGCTTCATACGCATAGACAGAAAAACAGGAAGCCGCAATCGACAACTTCGTTCCTTTACGTAGCGTATGCTTCAGATCATCTCCAAGAAGTTGGTCGATGTTATTGATGATTTCCATAGATACACCCCTTGTTAAAGCCGACTGTTACGTTATTAGCAATCTATCTCCTTTTCGACATCGATCATCCAATATCCTTGTACCTGATAGTATTTTCATCCTAGTGCTAGATACACCGCCTACCGGCGTCTTGTTGGGCAGAAAGAAATGGTATGTCGTACCATTAGTTGTACGCTGTACCAATTAGAAAATCTTCAAAGAATTCGATTATGGTTTTCATTTGAAGCAATATTGTTCTTTTTCGTTATGTACCAGTGGAAATGCCCATTATTCCCAAGTAAAAGAAAATAGGGGGTACAGTATAAATAAATAATCTGGGCAGTCTTCTTAATAAGCGATTAATAATCAGTTTTGTAACATTGAACTTATAATAAAATGTGTGCCACCACTTCAGAAACTATTAAAATCCATAGAATGTACGCCGCAAGTATTGAAGTCCTAGCTTCCCCTATTTGGGTAAGAAATTCATATATTTTTTTCCGGTACCACACTGCTTTTTTAACACGAGGGGGGCCTACCGTTTCATGCCGCACCCGGTTGCATAAAGACTGCTATCTGCTGTTATTCAGCGGACAGCAGTTTTTTAGTTTAGCCATCTTTTATGACAGCGAGGACTCGGAACGTAAGAAATAAGAAAACAAAACATGGGAGGAATACAAGGTTATTTGACTTTACAGAGAAAATTGCCGGAGTGCGAGTACGGCACTGAAGGAGGTGAAAACGCATGGGTGTAAAACGTGAATTGCCTGAGGATTTAGCAACGACTTTGAGGCAACTCGTAATGAACGGAAGTATCCGTATTGCGGGTACACTGTTGCATTCATATTGCCGCCGCTCTTATCAGGTAGATGATGAGACAGCCGCTCGATGGATGCAGATTTACTTCTATCGGGAATTCCCAAATCAGCTCCAAACGCATCTGAAACGAACAGCATCAAAAGTAAAATGATGATCTGTGAGGGATGTGAACTGAGGTGAACTATGAAGCATTCAAGAAAAACAGTCAAAAGGAATATCTCGGGTTCTGCAAACAGAAAGGATTCATCTACAGTGTTAAAGTTGACAAAGAAAAATATTCAATTATCGCACTGCAGGATGCAAAGATCACAGTTCTAATCACTTATTCCGTTAAAGCATCGCTTGTTCGTAGTTAAGTGATGACGCTAATCGTCGGAAACAAATGAATAATGAGATTTACTGCTGTAGCCACTGTTGGTAATTCGACTTGAAGGCTATTTTTATGGACGCGAAAGGAGGTGACAGCGTGGGGAGATTGCGTGAATTGCTGATGATGAAGAATCGGCTTGCAGAGATCATGCAAATGATGGATCGTGAAGCCAGCTTCAATACCGAAGAAGGCAGAGCATACTGCCAACTACTCGTCAAAGTTACACTGGTTCAGATTGAGATTGACCAACTCAAAAAAGAAAAAGCCGCCCGATAACGGAGCGACTAAGAAAAAACTCTTGTACTTATCTTACCGAATTTTATCACATCACGCAATAGGAGAGGCCACCGTGGCTTCTCCTTTTTGCATTATACGGAGGAATTTTATATGAATGTATATAGCTTACCGTCAATCAAAACTCTTTTTACCGAAGTATTGGCAGAGAGGGAAGGCTCCTACGTTGTTAATGAAATCTTTGCACGCTTCCCATCACTAGTTGATCTGATGAATGTAACTGAGCAGGAGCTCACCGAGATTAAGGGCATCGGACGAGTGCGAGCCCGCCAAATCATTGCAGTACTACAATTAGCTCGAAAATTGAATGAACCTCTTCACAGTTCCCCTTGTATCATTCGATCGCCAAAAGATGCTGCCGATCTTCTTTTGCCGCATCTACACTATCTGCAACAGGAACATTTTGTTGTCATCTTTCTCAATACGAAGAATCATGTAATCGGGCAGCCGGAGACAATCTCCATCGGCACTCTAAATGCTGCAATCGTCCACCCTCGAGAATTGTTCCGGGCTGCCGTCAAACGCTCAGCGGCGTCCATTATCGCTTGTCATAATCATCCCAGCGGCGTAGTTGATCCTTCACCGGAAGATTTGCAGTTGACCAAGAGGCTTGTTGAAGTTGGTGAGATCATCGGAATTGAAGTACTGGATCACATTATTATCGGCGATAATCGGTTTTTAAGCTTGAAAGAGCAAGGATTGATGTAACGATTCAAACCAGGATCCCTTTGTTCTAAATTATGAAGCTGGATATGCAAAGGCGATTGTCTGTATTAAGGCGTTGCCTTGCTATCCCTCGTATCCTCGGCCGACCGCGACGTCTGCCCTATACAATACATTCTGAAAGGATTGATCCGGAAAATGCAAAAGCATCAACTGCCTGTTATCATTGAAGTCAACGAGGTACAATTGGTGAATATGAAACCTACTTCTACCCGACATACATCCATCAGTAAAGAAGTCATTGAACTGAAAGCGACTGACAGCGAACACAATTATGTAATCGTCATCAGTAACCACAAATATGACTCAATGCAATTCTTTTGGTTGAAATGGTTTGAACGGCTAACCGGATGGAAGATCAGGTTTTTCGAATCATTCATGAGTGGCACTCCCAACCTTTTGGTCGACAATGTTCGAAGGATATCATACATCCACCGAGACCTTCTACGCTTACGAATCACGCAGTTTATGACATTGATAAGGCAGATTGCCGATGCACTTATTAACGGCACGTCTGCGGCCATACAGAGGCTTCAAGAGAGTATCGGGAAGTTGTCTTTCGATTTTCCGCTTGCTTCGTATCATCAGTCCGTTTCTGTCAAGCAAACTACAACTGGGCTACAGTTACCCGCATCATTCAAGCTGTCTGCCGAGGATTACTATGTAGATCTTATTTCGTATGGCAATGAGCTTTTACTTCGTACTACAAATTACAATTTGTTAGCGTCGGTTGATACTCTCCTCCCTCTGACTGCTATCGAAGTTATGGTAAGGTTTGATGGCATTCATTTAGAGATACAATTGCCCATTGAGCTACGAGAGGCTTTGGTCGACATCGAATCCATCCATTTTGTCATAAAGAAATTAAATTGAAACATGGTTCGGCGTCGTTCTTTCAATGATGGTGACAAATTACTCATCATCAAATTGAATTATGTCGTTATATCATCACACTGCTTCTGATTAGAACCTACGCAAAGGATTGCCACTCTTTGCAATCCGTCGCACGCCGCAACAAGCTGCTGAACATGAGCGAATGGAGACGCCTCGTCAAGGCTATAATGAACTCGTAAACACCCGGCCTTGACAGGCTTCTTCAACACAGTTCCACAATTCTATTAGCATCGAGCAACGTCCCATAGAATATGCCTTGTAAGTTACTGCCTCCAGTCAATATTCGAGGTTTGTGTGGTTCATTAGGTATGCACGCATAAGCTGGAACTAGCTCCATATGGTATTGATTAGTGAATCTACTAGATGCTCCAATGCTTTGTTTTCTCATTAATAATCTCATCATCTCATCCAACCATATTTTTAGTACCAAATTTGGTGAGGTATTAATCCACTCAACCAAGTCCTTTAGAAATGCTTTTTTCAAGTCAAAGCAGGGCTTGAGGAATGCAGCATGTCTCTTAAAGGCTTTCTTCTCAGTTTTTGATAGCAATATATATGCCTTCATCAACATGCCTTCTTGATCTATCAGCCTTCTTAACTTCGATCTATGATGAAGCTTATTAATATTTGCAATCGTTACGTTATCAAATGCATCATCGCGACTTTTGAATAAAAAGGTAGTAACTAAAGGCCTGTCCACTTTGCTGTATTTTACAGTTCTCTCAATACGGACAAGTCTTAAATTCTTCATACGTAACTGTTTTGCTTTATTATACACTTTCACTTGCTCGCCTTTACTTGTACCTATGTAATAGGTTTGGTTTTTCTTAAGAAAGTCATTGAAAGTACGTTTGTGGGCGACGTATATCCTTTTAGCAACATCAGTCGTCGAATATTGATCAATATCGACTTTCTCATCAAACCTCATTACCTGAGCATCATGATAATTCCCTCCAATAAACTCGATTAGAGCAAGTAACTGTGACGGCGTAATCTGTTGTACATTCGGGTTTATTTTTATGCTTGTGTAAGGTGCTTTGTTAAAGAGTGGTAATGGGTCCCACTGCACAATAAATAATCGATGCTTCAATAAGTGCTTATATACCCGCCGTTTGCCTATCACATTGTAATCATCGTATTCGGCTGAGGAAACAAGATTAAGGAATGTCGGCGACGGTGGTCTGTCTATGCAAAATGTTATCCCGTCATAAGGACAGTGAAAACTGCGATTCAGGCTAATACTCTTTTCCAAGTTTGAGAAGAATATGTTGGAATTCAACTGGAGATTTACCTGCACACCTAAATATCTTTTGAACATGTTAATCACCTCTTTATAAAACTCGATCTAAACCCTCGCCATACAAGGCATTAGGTCACTTTCCTTGTCTCACTTTAGTGATTGTCATACGGAGCATTACTGCTATCAGCTTTCCTTTTCTGAACTCCTTCTACTAAGTTGGCCAGTTTTTTAACAAACTGATCTTTCTGGTCATTCTTTTGTTGGTAATAATCACTGTAGTTTATATTGCAATCCTCAATTACCAGCCAGCATTGATCATTTAATAAATCGTTCGACATAATCATCACCTCTATTTTGTAAATCAAAATATTTACTTAACCAATATAACTCAAATAATATATTAGATTTTGTTGTAAAGTCAAGTATTAACATATATAATAGTTATTGAGGTGATAAACAAATGAACATTTCAGAAATGATACAACAGCGACGCAAACAATTAGGGCTTAGCTTAAGGGAATTATCAGAACGCACCGGAGTTTCTCATACTTACATACGTGATGTTGAGAACGGCAAATATGCCCCTTCATTCGAAAATGCACTAAATCTCAGCAAGGAACTTGATCTGGATTTGAAACAAATGATCATAGAGACCTATCAATCGCAGTTAAGACAAACTCTTCTCCAGCTGATTGAAACGTGCCACAAATTTGAATTATCCATTCCTTACGATCAATGGGTTAAATCAAATTTACCAATCCAGCCGTTAAATCAAGAAAGCACTAAAATACATGATGCTGCCTTTGAGATAGCAACCTTGTTGTATCAGGAAAGCCGTAAGCATGTGCTTGAAGAAAAGCTGTCACTACTGAAAACAATTGCAGGAAATGCTCATGAAAAAATTATTTATGACACACTCCCGGACATTATCGAAACCATTTCAGTTTCTAGCAAGGCTCAAGGAATACCGAATACAAGAAAAGAAATATCAGCATTCCTTGAGGGGTTGAATAATAAATTTGAAAATCTGGGAAAAGGAGTTGATTCAGATGAGTAAAACCGCAGCCATTTATGCACGTGTGAGCACAGAGGAACAAGTAAGAGAAGGATTCAGTATACAGGCTCAGCTAGGTGAACTTGAACGGTATGCAGAGGCCAACAACATAGAAATCGTCGCGAGGTATATTGATGAAGGTGCGAGCGGCAAAAGCATAGCTGGTCGTCCGTATATGAGACGACTGCTTAAAGACGCACAGGAAAAGAAGTTCAATACCGTTATGGTTTATAAAATTGACCGTCTTGCCAGAAAACTGAAGGATGCATTAGAAATAAGTGATACGCTCGAACAACATAATGTTAAGCTTATCAGTTTGAATGAAAACTTCGATACATCGACTGCGTTTGGAAAAACGGCATTTCAAATGCTTTGTTCCTTTGCCGAACTGGAAAGAAACACAATCGTGGATCGCGTTAAGATGGGAATGATGCAGAGAGCAAAAGAAGGCAAATATAATGGCGGACTTGTACTCGGCTATGACAGCGTAGATAAACACCTTGTCATCAATAATGAGGAAGCTTTGCTGGTAAGGAAAATATTTGATTACGCTGAGCAAGATATGGGGCTTAAAGCGATAACTCGTCGGCTAAATGAAATGAGCTACAAAACCAAGCAAGGAAAATCATTCTCTACTCTCTCTGTTAAAACAATATTAAATAATCCAATGTACATCGGAAAAATACGTTTCAATCAACTGGAGAACTGGTCTGAAAAAAGACGCAGCGGTAAAAACCCTGATTATATTCTGGTTGACGGCGTTCACGAGCCAATTATTAGTGATGTTCAATGGGAGAATGTACAACGTATTATTCGCAAACGCTCATACAAGCCCGTACGTTCAGAAACGCCCTTTATCCTCTCCGGTATTATTAAATGTCCGCAATGCGGTGCTGGAATGGTTGCTGGTCGTTCTAAAGGAGCAGGAGGAAAATCATATCGGTATTATATCTGTGGACAGTTTCACAACAAGGGAAAAGCCATCTGCAGTTCTCATTCCATTCGGGCAGATATGGCTGAACAACACATCATCGACGAATTATCCCGTATTGTAAACGAACCTTACATACTCAAAAAACTACTTAAAAAAATCAATCAAAATAGAGCATCGGCAGACCAACCGATTCAGGAAGAACGTAAACTTATTCAAAGTCAGTTATCCAAGTTGGAATCGAACAAAAACAAGATCATGGATAATATGATGATCGACCCTGAGCTTGTTCAGATCTTTAAGCCAAAGCTGCTTGAAATTCAACAAGAACAAAAGACTCTTCAAGACCGACTGGAAGGCTTAAATGAACAGCTGTCCATCCATGATACCCATCCGATTGATTATGACTCACTGGAGAAGCTCTTGAGCGATTTCCATACAACACTAACTATGGCCGACCCAGATGAACAGAAATCGTTATATAGGCTTATTATCAAAGAAATTCTCATCACTAAAGAAGCACCCAGAGGCATCGGCAGACGAATCAAACGTATTAACCTTCACTTTGATTTCACTATTGAGTCGTTGCACGACACCTCATATGAGCTTCTCCACAAAGTATACGCAGATCACGTAGAACCGCTTCAACCATGGATGCTTGATTCCATGAAGAAAACTGCAGAAAATGGATATAGGGACTTGATGGAGTCCCTTAATATTTTACCATTAGCGATGATACGGTTCACCGTATCATTTATAGAGCGAAATCTTCTGACGTTCGTTCGTTGCCATGTACCAACCAGTTATTGAATGATATTATAAAGAAATATGACACTGTTCAGGAGGTAATCTGATTGGAGAACTTTATGAAAGCACTGGATGAAGCCATCCATGCATGGTCTCAACTGGGTGAGCAATGGGAGAAGATCGAAGCCGATTTTAGTGATAAGATTTCCGAAGGGTATCCTTTTGACAAGGATTTTCGAGAGATACTCTTTGATTTGATGGAATGGAGAGAAACCATCAACAAGTAAAAAATCCGCACCCAAAAGAGGCTGAATGAATTTTCAGCCTCTCTTCTGTTTCGCCACTATTGCCTCTCTTTTGCAAGCTGGATAAATGAACCTAAATCCATTAACCAGCTCTGCTGATTGGGTTTATATGTTTCATGAAGCCGTTTTGGCAAAATGAGTTGCAGATTGCTCGCCTGCATTTCGTCAGTCTGGTTCTCACTGATTCCCGGTTCGAGTGTAAAGAGATGCTTGTTCTGAATCCGCTGAGCTTCAGCCAACACCTGCCGCCATCGGTCCTTGCAAGTGGATTTAACGCCTAGCATAGTCAATCTTGATTCAGGGAACGACTTATCTCGGTAATTGTCGATATGTGGAAATAAAAAATCAGGTTTGGACTTGTTTTCCGTTACTGGCGTTCTGGAATAGGTCAAACTATGAACTTTGAAAATTTCCTCCAGGTGATTCTCCAAGGCGTAGCCTACACGTGATTTTCTGCGATTATGGACACTGAGTGAAAACTGGATAAATCCTTCAACATCAGTTGTTCCTTCATCCCGGAAGCCATCTTCAAGTCTTCTGGCAACCATATGGCGTTCAAGACGTTTGAACAGTTTTTCCTCATGTTCAATCCACTTCAACAGGGTTTGATCCGGTTCCTCAATCGGGGAAACATCCTTGAGCGTCTTTCGGGCCAGCATCGAGAAAACCGACGTACTGGGGAATCCCGAATTTATATAAGGTTCAATTATACTGTCTAGGTAGCTGCCATCGGGATCTGATACCTCGATACCCAATTCCTCGAGAATATAGCGAACAACAAAATCAACTTCCGGATCCTTGCCATCTTCAAAAGATTGATACGTGAACTGCTTGTCTATCAGTTGAACATCAAACAGCCACAACAATTGGTTCTCAAAGGTACTTTCTGCAGGAACTACAATGATATAAATCTCTTCATCGGGCCTTTTGGCAACTATAAGTAGATCGCCCTCTTTGGCACTATCCATTACGGGATTACTGTTAAAATATAACCTGTATTCGGCTGACCTGTGGGCTTGTTTCTTTCTTGAGTCATACCACGTTACTTTTCCCTCGGAAGTGATTCCTTCATTTTCTCCGGACAGCCACAAAAATCGGGCCGTGAATGATCTCTCCCCGTCTCCCAACAGATTCCTCAGGAGCCTGACCCCGTTAAACTCATGTTGATTAGACTTGGAGCGGTTCGCCTCGACTGCACGGAGTCGTTTTATTGCCACCCCTTCAAAATACTGCGAAAGAAAACCTCTCTTCATACGATAACATCCTCACAAATGATGGTTTGTCAGCATTGCCCACCAATCTCTATCGATGCCATATCCGTCGTGTGCAACCATTGGGCACAAAGCTCTATTACTTCTTCGCTGTCGATGCGGTATTTCCCTTTCAGGGAACACTCCCATACAATCCCCACTCTCCATCCCATCTCCTGAAGGCGAACCAGGTTCTCACTGTCCACTTCCATATTCCGATTTATCTTGTTACGCCAAAATTCCTCATTGGAAGATGGCCATTTGAACAGATGACAGGAATGTCCATGCCAGAAACAGCCGTTTGCAAAAATGACAGCCTTGTACCGGGGAAATACCATGTCAGGTTTTCCCGGGAGGTTCCGGTCATGGAGTTTATACCTGAAGCCCAGCTTGTGAAGGCCTTGTCTGAGAATCATTTCAGGCTTCGTATCTTTGCCCTTGATACCGGACATCATTCGACTTCTTTTCTCAGGTGAAACGATATCAGCCATAGGCCTCAACCTTTTCAAGAAGCATTTCAACCTGTTCGGTATCCTTGGCCGTTCTCATTACCTTAAAGATATATGGAAGCATATGCGCTGCCACAGCCTCAACTACAGGTACAGCAACGGAATTTCCAAATTGCTTGTATGCCTGAGTGTCGGAAACAGGAATCTTGAAAGGGGGATGTCCAGGCTTGTCGAACCCCATCAGTCTCGCACATTCACGCGGTGTCAGTCGCCGTGGATTCTTTCCTTCCTGCCTGATCAAAATTTCGGAGCCATCCTTGTAATATCGAGCAGATAGAGTGCGTGCTACGTCTTCAGGGCCAAACAATCCATAACCAAAGCCATTTCCCTTCGCCCTGTGTTTTTCCGCATAGTTCTGAAGGTATTCCCAAAGTCGGTCACTTAATGTGTACTTATCTGCCACCTTGGCTTCAGGTGCTTCTGTGTAGGGGGGTTCAGGATCTTCCGCTCCGTTTTCCTGATGGAGGATCGAACCGAGTCTGGGCCCAACCTCTGGAAGAGTCATGTGTTTGAAATCAAATCCGACGTCATCACGGAATCCTACAATAAAAATACGCTCCCTGTGCTGAGGGACAAAATGTTTTGCATCAATAACCCGGTAATCAACATGATAGCCCAATTCCTCTTGTAACGTTCTCATGATTACCTTGAAGGTGTTTCCCTTGTCATGGCTAACCAGATTTTTCACGTTTTCAAGCAGAAATGCTTTTGGTCTGTGATGCTCTATCATTTGTGCAACGTCAAAGAACAGCGTGCCCTGTGTAGCGTCATGAAACCCGTGGGGACGACCCAGTGAGTTTTTCTTTGATACACCGGCAATAGAGAATGGCTGGCAAGGAAAGCCCGCAACCAATACATCATATTGAGGCATCTTGTCCAAATCAACATCACGAATATCACCATTCACCGGATGATCACAATCATAATTGGCTTGATAAGTTTGTCTGCAAGCCGAGTCCCACTCACTTGTAAAAACACATTTGCCACCGATCGATTCAAATGCTTTACGTAAACCTCCGATACCAGCAAAAAGATCGATGAATCTGAAATTGGCATTTTCTGAGTGTTGTCCTGAACGTACATTGTAGATGGCTTTAAGTTCCCGAAGCAGGTTTTCCTCAGGGGCTGATTCGCCTTTCTCCCAGCGGTAGATGGTGCGTTCGCTTTTTCCGAGCAATCCTGCAACCTCTTTGACAGAGTAACCCATTGACTCTCTTATGTGTGCAAATTCAGTATCCTTGAATATTTTCATTGTCATCCAGCCTCCCTGTCAAAAATATTCCCAGGGGGAATGTTTTTGACATAAGAATACCATAGGCGAACAGACTTTCGCAATTGATTTTTACGTCTCTGCGTTGTTTATCATGAACACAGCCTGTTAATCAAAGGAGAATCCCGAAAAATGTCTATCAATAATGCTCTAATCTTGCAGTTGGTAAAAAAACAATTCGAAATAAATGCTCTCGCAGGCCCCTACCAGCAAAACATTTGGGTCATGGTCGCAGCCGCCTCTCCATTTGCTAAACATCATGCGGGGTGTACTCCAGGAAGAGAAACACCTACCCACACCATTCGACTTGTACTTCGCACAACAGATAAGGAAGGTGCGAATGACTACGTAGACGGAACAGACCTCTACATTAGGCTAGACCAAGAAAACCAGATAGCAGATTTCGTGTGGGAGGACCTCTGGGCAGAGGGACCTCCCATTTTTCATGGCGGGACGATCCCCGACGCACTCCGATGGGTACGAGATCTCGCAGAACCTTTCTACATTCAGCTTAGGGACCCGTTCCTGACACCTGAGCAGTGGATTGCCCTGAACGGCCATGACAAGGACTACGCCGAGCCACAGTTTAAGGACGATCAGGAAAGAAGACAGATGCATGATAGACGACGACCTTGACCTACCCTTCTGACCAAAAAGAATTTCGTCGATTACGTCAAATTCGCTCTCAAAATGAAAAAGGAGGAGCCCACAATGGCCCTAACCATCAGTGAGACTAAGAAAAAGTCCCTCGTTGCTTACATTAACGATCAATTCGACGAGTACATGTCACACTTCCCCTACGCCAAGTACCCAACTGAACCGCTCAACCAGTGGCGCGAGCAGTTCGCCGACCCGAAGGCAGTTAAACCGGAGACGATTCGCGCAGCGCTGTCCTGGCGCGGCGGCTTCTGGCATCGGAAAGACGCTCCCTACGCCCAGCGACAGGCCGCCCTATCCGTCATCAAATTCTGGGCGGAGTTCTCTGACACGAATGCCTTCGAGCCCGCCCAGGTACTCGACTTCTGGACAGGCAGGCTCGGTGATGGTCCGCATGCTTTCGATACCGCTGCCTTCCTCGCCCATCTGATCCGGTCCGACATGCTGGAACTCGCGGACACTCAGCGGCTGGAAGCAATGCGGGATCTTCTCCGAGAGGTCGGGCATGAAGACGGGGAACAGGACGCTGACAGCAGCTTGGACGGGCTCCTGCAGTACACCGACTTTTTCCGAATGCTGCTCCCCAAGATGCAAGCCAAGCATGGTGATCGGGTACAGATACATCTCGACCGCTTTCTGAAGGCGTACGGCAACCGCCATGCCTTGGCCAAAATCGCAGGCAAAACACCGCCCACCATCGAGCCTACCATCCGCTCTCTGGACTGGGAAGCCATGCCCTGCAAGCACTTTGCCCTTGAACAGATCGCGGGCCGGGCGAACGCCGACGTGCTGTTCGCTTGTCTGCTTCTTGCGTTGGACGAACAGCCAGAACACAGGGAAAGGCTCACGGTCGGGCGGGTGGCAGAGCTCGTCCCGCTTGGCAGCGGCGGCATCTGCAATCCCGGCAGCTACCACTACGCCATGATCGCCCTGTTCGGCGGACAGAAAAGCCGCGACTTCTTTTTGTTCGAAAATGCTGAACTACAGGTCGCCTTCACCGAGCAGGCCAACCAGTCCAGCCGCGACATGCGCTTCTACCGCAAGCATGCAGACGCCGCCATTACGATCAGTCCAAAGTACGTCCGTTCCTGACTCCAGAGTTGCATCATTTTCGCCGACGTCGCCAATGATGGTACCGACACTTTTTAAAATGACAAACATTCTTGTGCAACGTCAATTTCTACCGATTAGGAGGCCCCACCATGCCCAATACCGGCGGGATCGCCAGACTATCCGAGCAGGCCGATCGCCTGCTCGAACATGTCAAAAAAGCCCAGAGCCTGCTTACCGCTATCATCCTGCACATCGAGAAACACGCCGCTAGCCTTAGCTCTGCTAATAGCCTAATCTGTCGGGATGGAGGCCCATCGCCAATTTTCTCGGGCAGATCGCAAGCTGTTGAAGTGCAGGCTTCGATTGATCTACGAGAGATTGAATCATGAGGACAAATAGAAAAGCGAGCGCCGCAGCCTACGCTGCCCGCTCGCCTCCATTTATCACTTGCGCCCTTCTTCCCCGTCGTACGTTTCGAACATGTCCTTTACCATTCGCTGGACGAGCCTTACTTCCGATAGGCTGCGGTCGCGGAGCAAGGACAAATGAATGTCCAGTACGTCCTGCTTTTCCAATTCCCCATCCCAGCCCTCCGCTTCGTCCAATCGACCAAACTTGAGCGCCTCCAAGGGCTCGGCCCCCAAGGCCGACATGATTTTTTGCAGCGAGTTCAGGGAGATGTTCCGTTTGCCCCTCTCCACGCCGCCTATATAGGAATCCTGTAGCTCGGCCAGCTCTGCGAGCTTGGCCTGCGACAGTCCCTTTTGCATTCTCAGTTGCTTGATTCTCGCGCCGACGAGCGCCAAAAAATCGGGCATGTCCACCACCTCTTACCTTCAAGCGTAGGTAATTGGCACGGACGAAGACAGAGTACTGAACTATAAGAAAATATTGCCGATAATACTTATAAGTTCTTATAATAGGAATTGCCGAACGAATAGTGCCTGAATACCAGGAAAATGACAAAATTCGATGGGCTCGACAGAAAGGAAGGTAGGAAATGGTTTCCACTCGTTTTGAACTAATCAAACAATATCCACTTTGTGAAGATCTGATCTCGATTCATGAATTTCTCGGGTATACGCTAGCCACATGCCGTGAACTCGGAATGGTCAGCCATCATGGCGAGAACTTGGCCGTTCAGGCTCTGTTTCTCCTAGATGAAGTGCAAAGAGAGGATGCCGAAGACGCCTACTTGAACAGCTCGAATCTCGCTCGAAAGCAAGGCTTGGGAGTCAAGGAAATACTGAACTGGAATAAGACCAAGACACGGATAAGCAAACCCGTCGGTACAGACGTCCTGAAGATGATCGCAAGTAACAGAGCCCTGGACACGGAAACTCTCACCGAACAGGAGGCCGCAGGCTACCTTTTGCTCGCAGCCCTCAGGCTGAACTTTGCCAGAGAGCAACTCACCCCGTTGGAGATGGAGTTTAATTATCAACTTCGTGTCCTTGAACCGGACGCGGCACTTGAGACAGGCCTGCACTTTCTCAAAATTCAATCGTGATTATTACCAACTAACTCCCGCTAATGAAAGGTGATGAGTATGGATACGTTTCAGACGATACTCCTGTTTGTATTCGCTATCGTATTTTTCGTAATCTTCAACAAAATGTTTCGCATTACGTACTTCGGACTAAAGGGAATGGCTACCGTTTTCATCATTTGCCTGCTGATTTCGGCTGCGGTAGTGAATTGGGGATTCACTTTCATTGCTAACCATTACGGATGGTTCATTGCTGCCGTAGCGGTCATCCTCATTCTCGTCGCCCTCGGGAAACGCGGGTCTCAATCAGATGAAACGAAATCCAACGAGCATTCGAGCTAGATGTCTGGCTTGACGAACTTCGTTCAACAAGTCCGATTGAGGAAGATTAAGTGGATTGCTTCATCTTCTTTCTCAATTCCCCCTCTTCCTAAAATTTTACTATTGATGTAACATAACCAAAGAATGATCCAGGAGGGCTTACATGATAAACAGAATTAATTGGTTTAGAAGCATCGTCATTATAATTGCACTTACCGTTTTACCTTTCGGCACTGTTAGTGCCGCCAGCGGGGTTGCTCCGAAAAAAGACAATTATTACTTTGTCTACAACAGCTCGAAAGTCGACGCTAAGGATCTCGCGGCTGTCAAGCAATACGTTGCTAAGTTTAAGAACACCAATAACGTTCTGTTCGATGCGAATCCATACAAGGAAGCGCCCAAGCTCTACGACGCCCTGAAAGCCGACCAGAAGAAGCGCGGTGGCAAGATCGCCGGAATCCAGATTTTCGGCTTGGCCAGCGACGTGCCCTCCTTCACCTACGTCCACAAGATGAAGTTTTTCCCGGCCAAACCCGGATGGGACGGGGTCGAGGAAGACAAAGAGCACAAATACTTATCCGATTACCTGTACTCCAACTTTAAGAACGACAGCAAGTACCTGAAGGACGTCTCCGTCTACGGCATTGTGCAGCAGAACCTTCCGATCAATGTCATCCCGGAATGGCCCGTCTCCCGCCTGCCGCTGACGAAAGGAGAGATCGCCAAGTACATCGGCAACTACGATGCCTACCGCAAGCAGATCGGGGGGAAATCCGTTCCTACCGTCGCCGCTTCGGCCCCTTACCAGATCCAGGATGACATCTATCAGGATGACATCGCTCTCTTCATGAAGCGCCTGAAAGAGGATAAGGAATTCAGTTTATTCAAAGGTACCGAGCAGCGCATCTACTACAAGGACCTCGCCGCGAGCCTGACGAAGGAGAACAAAGCCGGAGTGATGGACCTCGTGGTGGGCGGCCGGGGTGACAAGAACGGGGCAGAACAGAACAAAGTTCTCTTCTTTGACCGCAAGAGCGTCGTCGGTCTGAACGCGAACTATTACACGGCCTTCCTCTGGGGCTTCGACGCCGCCACGGGGCTGGGTGCGGACAGCGTGGTCCATGACGGCCTAGCGATGGGGAAAATGATCAACCCCATCGCCCATACCATCCCGACGTTCAATAGAGGAGCTAATAATTACTTGTGGCTAAACATTCCCACGCCGGAGGGTGAGACGGGGGATGACTGGAGCGACTACGTCGCAGTGGACAAAGAGCATCTAGAGTGGGATAATCCGTTCTTCTTTGTTTACAAGTACTACGAGGCGATCGGCGGCGGAAAGACCCGCCTGCAGAGCTTTTTCGAAGCCGACGCCGCCTACGCGGCCCTGACCGTAGCCAACAAGAACACCTCACGGCTCTTGTTCGGATTTGAAGGCATGTATTCCGCGTGTGGCTTCGAAAGCCTGTTCTCCCTGCACTACCTCGGCTTGGCCGACTACTAAGCCTGGCACACGCCTACCTGAATCTTACGGTGGGCTTTCTTTTTTTTCAAAACAACCTCATTGCTTGTGTTAGTGAACTTCGGATTTCCCGCATTCAATCGCAGAAATAAATGTATATTATAATTAGAATGACGCCGAGACGCTCGGCGTGCGGCACGTAGGAACATAGAAGGAACACAGGTAATCTTTGATTAGCAGGATATTTGGTATATTACTATTTCTCAAAAAATAAATACCACAATACTATTGACAACTCTATTTCTTGTGTGCTAGATTACTAATCGTATCACAAAACCGAATACAACTGTGCCGGGGCGATGAAGAAACACATTGTGTTTGAAAAGCCACGACAAAAGGGAATCTAGGCCGTCACGATAAAATAATATTGAGCCTCAATATTCAAAAAGTGACGATAAAAGCTCTCAACGATGAGCGCCAGTTTAAAATACCTGTACTAGTGTGTCTATGACATGCTAGATCAACAGGTGTTTTGCTGGCGCTTTTTTGCGTTTTTTCAGAGCCTCCCAGCATTACGCCTTCATTTCCCGCACTAAGATTCTTCTACATAGAGCCGACAACGTACGTTCCTTGACAACCGCATACGGAAACTGACTGCTGAAAGGCAGCTTGTTTCCACCAATCAAAAAAACAGGAGGAATTCAAATGAAAAAGAAACTTCAGGACCCTACCAAATTGGTGCTCAGGCCCTCGACGAGCGTCCATAAGTCGAGAGAAGCGCTGCCTGCCAGTATGCTCACGATCATCAATACGAAGCGCTGCGGCAAGAGAGTTGCAGTCGCGGAGGAAGTGAAGAAAAAGCTCGGCGATCCGGTTAGTATTCAGATCGCGTTCGATGACGAAGGGATTCTCCTTGGCGAAAATCTGGGTCTGAAAGGCGATTGCCGCTTTACGTTACGGGCAAGTGGAAAGAAAGCGGTAATTTACTCTAGCCAACTCGCTGAAGAGATTACAAGTTTGTTTGGCTTGGATTTCAGCAACAAGACTTCCATTTCATTTCAGGGTGTGACGTACTTGGAGTACTCCGGTAGGCCCGCCGCCTATATAGATATGACGCAACAGGCTAGCCCGAATGATGATGATCGGGGACCTGATAACGATGTCGAGCCGGAATTCGACGCCGAGGATGAGTCAGATGACGATCTGGTTCTCGACACTGATGGCGAGCCCGATGACGAGCCGGACCCCGACGCTGACGATTCCGATGACGAGTCTGATGAGGATGATGAGTCTGATGATGATCTGGTTCTCGACACTGACGGTTGGTCCGATGACGAGCTGGACCCCGATGACGATGACGAATCTGATGATTACGTCGATACCGGAACCGAAGGAGACACCTCCGAGGATTACCAACCACTTGCGATCACGAGACATAAACGTGGTCGTATATCCTAAGTCCAGAATGGCCCCCCTGTATCTGGGGGAGCCATTCCTTCTTATTTGAGCAATTTGGCTTAAATACTACCCGGATGTTAACGGGCTGGTGAATCTCAACAAACTTCGAAAGGGTTGATATAAATGAATTTCTTTGAATATCGCGCTCAGAAGTACGCTAACCAGCGTACCATTGCAGACGGTGCCCACACGGTTACAATCCTGGAGGCACGCGAAGACGATGAAATGAAGTTTATCGTCAAACTGAGATTTCAATCCGGAGAAGTTCTTGAAAAAAAGTTCAATTACGATCCTTATAAATATGGTCCCTTCGACGCCCTGATTGATGCTGCTCTTGGCCGTGGGGCTACAAACTTTGGGCTTCCAGATCTCATTGGTAAACGCATTGAGATTGAAGTCCTGAACGAAAATAGATTTACCAACATCAAGCGAATCAGACCGGTAAAACTTCAGGATCAGTCCGTTGATGACTTCTTCGAGGAAGAGTTCGAAGATATTCCTGCGATTGGTGAACTATCATGACGGAAATCATAGATCACTTGGATCTTTCAGCAGAAACTCTGAACAAGATGACTACGGGGGAAGTAGCGAAGGCAATGGCCAGAGCCAAACTAGGTCTCAGATATCTTCCCGTCTGCCCTCCAGACCACCACGGTGTGTCCGAGCAACACCAATCTAGCTGCGCAAGGCCAGGAAAAGGGCCAACCATTGCCGATTGGCGTATGAAAGCATCAGACGACCCTGCAGTCATCAATAAATGGTTCAGACTCCACTCTAACCGAAACTTGGGAATGACACTCGGTGGTGAGTTTGGGGTGGTCGCATTCGACGTTGACGGCGAGTATGGGCGTAAGAAAATGAAAGAGCTTTTCAACGGCGTTATTCCAGATACTTGGCAGTTCTCCACGCCGGGAGGCGGAGAACGGTTCTTTTTCAGGGTGCCGAAAGGGCGACCCCTTCGAAAGTACACGGATGCCAAACAGGGTGCCGTTCATGAAGAATTGGCATTTCTCTCTGATAATCAAATGACGGTTATTCCTCCCTCGCGCCATCAAAATGGCGGCCAATACCTTTGGGTTTCTGGCAGGGGACCCGGAGACATTTCCTTGGCGGAGCTTTCAGCTGGGATTTTGGATAAATTGCAGTTAGAAAGAAAAGCCGGTGCTTCCTCGGAAGGCTCCAAAGGAATGCCCGACTCTGACCTGCGGAAGCTCACGAACAGATGCCGCGTGCTTCGGGAAGCTGTAGCCGAACAAGCCGCCAGCGGTTGCGCTGAGGATCGCTGGCACGCGATAACGTCCATGCTCGTCCGGGCCGGGTTCCCGAACACCGCCCTCGCCTTTTCCAAGATGAGCAAAAAGCATGACGGCCACAGCGAGCGACGAATTCGGCAAATGGAGAGTGAGGGTAACAGCGCCGCCTACGGCCCCACCAGATGTTCGACCTTCGGCTGCGACGCCGATCAAATTGCATCTTGCCAAGGTTCTGTCCGAAAAAATAGGCGAACAGGGGAACTCTCCAATTCCCCCGCCGCGTTTCTTCTGAGCGGGGGTAAGGGGAATGTTTCCGCAAAACAAACGGGGCTGGATGCCTACTCGAAACTTCTGGAGGGTAGGTACAGCATAAACGACGGAAATCTCTGTCAAGTAAGGGCCAAAAAAGATGGTGGGTTGGACCACATTCCGCTCGCCAACTTCGTGGCCCGAATCGCCAAAACCATAACCAAAGATGATGGAGCCGAACAAACCACTCTGTATGAAATCGACGGCGCAATCATAACATCTGAGAAGAAACTACCCGTCATCCGCATTCTCGCGAACGAATTCGATAACATGAAATGGACTTCCATGTGGGGACCGGAGCCGAACATACTACCGGGCTCTCAGATTAAAGATACTGTTCGGCATGCCATTCAGTCGACTGCGAGCGAAGCAAAGAATGAGCGAGTCTTTGCGCATCTTGGCTGGGTAAAAATCGACGGGGTATGGAGGTACCTTCACTCAGGAGGCGCGCTGGGCCTCTCGAACATAAAGGTAGAACTGGATGACCGTCTGCAAAATTACGTGCTGCCCGCATCTTGCATCGATTCCAAGGGAGCGATGCAAGCCAGCCTCAAATTGCTGGAACTAGCTCCGCACCGGGTGACGTTGGTACTGTGGAGCCTGGTCTACCTTGCACCAATGTGCGAGCTCCTCAGACAGATGCACCTTGAGCCGAAATTTTTGGTTTGGCTCAGCGGCCATACCGGCACACGCAAGACATCTCTAGCGCTGCTATTTCTCAGCCATTTTGGGGATCTGCTCGGATCTCCACCCGCGAGCTTCAAGGACACGGCCAACGCAGTGGAGAAGCGGACGTACGATACGAAAGATTCACTCCTTCTGATTGACGACTTCCACCCGACAGCCTCACCGAAGGATAAGAAGGACATGGAAAATGTCGCACAGAAAATTCTGAGAGGTTATGGAGATCGAGTTGCACGAGGGCGGATGAAACAGGACACGACGCTCAGAAAGGACTATATTCCACGCGGAGTAGCCTTAGCGACTGCCGAAGATATGGTAAGCGGTGGATCCAGTACTGCCCGGTTGTTTCCTGCCGAACTTCAAAAGGCGGACGTCGACCTCGACAAACTAACGGAAGCGCAGCGGGAAGCTCCTCGGCTGAGCGAAGCGATGTCGGGTTACTTGCAATGGCTCGGTAAAGCCATGAACGCACCTCTGGACAGCAGTCTTAAGGAGCTTTTCCTTGAAAAAAGGAACGAGGCTGGCAGGCTCGGCGTTCACGGAAGACTGGTAGACGCGTCGGCCTTGCTGTACATCGGTCTACGCTCCGGGCTCGGGTACGCCGAAAGCGTAGGAGCGATAACAGTAGATCGGAAAAGTCAACTGCTCGAAACGGCCTGGAATGTGTTTCTCAATGCGGCCAGCGAGCAGGGAGAGAAGGTTGCCGAGGTTAAGCCATCGACACGCTTCACAACCATTGTCTCTCAGTTGCTGGCTAACCGAAGCATTCACTGCGACCACGTCCTCCGGAAACCGGTTCCCGAGAGTGTACCGAAGAGCAGTACTTTGGTGGGCTGGCAGGATGACAAATACTATTACTTTCTGCCAGACCCGATCTACAACGAGATCAGCCAATTCCTGTCCAAACGTGGGGAGCAATTCCCCGTTTCAGCCGCTACGCTTTGGAAGGAACTGGCCAACGCAGGCATAACGAAGACCGAAAACGGGAAGGAGAACGGCAAAGAGCGGCGACACTCCCTTGCGAAAAAGGTCATCAAAGGCCAGCGGCAAAGATTGCTCTGGGTGAGGGTGGATGCACTGCACGAGAAGGCCACGGACAAGACTGGAAATAACACTCGCGCAGAGCTTCGAGCGGGGAACGCCGAACCAGATGAACTTGAACTGTTGGGAGAGCTCTGAATTTCCCGCCCCGAAATTCCGGGGCTTCACCCCCGAAAAACAATGGCACGGGGGCGCGACGAAACCATGAGGGACAAGGCCTGCGGGGCTAACGCCCCCATTGCCCCCGTAAAAATAAAAAGAAAGGCTCTTTTCGTAAGAATTGTTGCTGATTGAGATGACAAGAGATTAACTCTTGTCAAGACTCCGAATGAATGTAGTGACATTACCCAAACAACA
>NZ_AULW01000030.1 GCF_000422485.1 Paenibacillus pasadenensis DSM 19293 | reverse complement strand
AGGTCCATGACAAAGGAGGTGTAGCTACCCTATGTTTGATATATGCAGGAGGACGGGTTTTCGCTCCCCTTGCCCTGGACAGTCAACCGGGGTATTGCCAACAAAACGCGGAAAGCGTACGCTAAGAAACCTTGAAATTTATTAGCCTCAATCTATCCAAATGATTCCATCCAAAAGAAGCAAACCCTCCCTACTTTGCAAGGGCTAGGGGGATTACCAAGAATATAAAAGAGAAAAGAATCGGAAATAAGATCAACCTCAAATAGTCGGTGATTCCTTAAGTATAAGAAACGTTGGCTTTTTTATATAGAAAAATCCTTAGAGTATATTTTCGTCAAAATGTTGGATGGACCCCTTGAAAGACTTATTCGGCTTCGGTGCGGGCAGGCAGCTGCAGCTTGACGCGCGTGATGCGGAACGGATCGGTCTCGGCGACCGTCCAGACGGCGCCGGCCTTTTCGATCCGGTCGCCGACGGCCGGAGCTTCTCCGGCATGCAGCCGGATCCAGCCGCCGATCGTATCGACGTCTTCCTGCTCCTCGAAACGCAGGCCGAACTCCTGCTCGAGCTCGTCGAGCAGCACGAGTCCGCTCACTTCGTATTCCGCGTCCCCAAGGGAGCGGATGTCGGCGATCTCGTCGGCGTCGAACTCGTCGCGGATCTCGCCGACGAGCTCCTCGAGGATGTCCTCCATCGTCAGGATGCCGGAGGTGCCGCCGTACTCGTCGATGACGACGGCCATATGGATGCGCTCCTGCTGCATTCGTTTCATCGCCTCCTGCAGAGGCGTCACTTCAAGCACGGACGGGACGTCCCGCAGGAAAGCCTGCAGCTCGAGCGGGCGTCCGGCGACGATATGCGGCAGCATGCGCTTCACGTTCACGACGCCGAGGATGCGGTCGCGGTTGCCTCCCTCGACGACGGGATAGCGGGTATAGTTCGATTCGTCGAGCAGGCGGATGATCGCTTCGGCCTCCATGCTACTGTCGATCGCGACGATCGACGTGCGGGGCACCATGACGTCCTTGGCGGTGCGCTCGTCGAACGAGAACACATTGTCCAGGTAATCGAGCTGCTCGGCGCGGATCTCGCCGCCTTCCGAGCTTTGGGCGAGGACGAGTCGGAGCTCCTCCTCCGTATAAGCCTGCTCATGTCCCGCGGGCCGGATGCCCACGCTGCGCAGCAGCAGGCGGGAGGTGCCGTTCAAGGCCCAGATGAGCGGGTACATCAGCTTGCCGAACCAATAAAGTGGGCCGGCGAGCAGCAGCGTCATTTTTTCGGAAAATTGGATCGCGAGCGTCTTCGGCGCCATTTCGCCGACGACGACGTGCAGGAACGTCACGAGCATGAACGCGATCGCATACGAAGCGGCGGACGCGGCGGATGCCGACAGGTCCAGCCAGTTGAACACCGGCATAAGCAGACTCTCGACGGCGGGCTTGCCGATCGCGCCGAGTCCGAGCGCGGTGACGGTGATGCCGAGCTGGCAGGCGGACAGATAGTAGTCCAGATCGGTTGCCACTTTTTTGGCGATCGGCGCCTTCGGATGGCCTTCCGCGATCAGCTGGTCGAGGCGGGACATCCGGATTTTGACGACGGCGAATTCCGAGCCGACAAAAAAGGCGGTAGCAACGATCAATAGGGCCAGAATCAATAGGTTGACGGCGGTCACAGCATCCACGTTCTTTCCCTCATGGGCGAGGGATTCACCTCCCATTCAAATGAAAAGCAGCGGCATGCGGCTCGGACAGGCCCGCGCCTGTCGGCTGCAGCCAAGACGTTCTACGAACGAGGGCCGCCTTCTGTTCCCATCTTTTCGAAGCGTTCACATTCTGTTCAAACATTCGGCAGGATGCGCCTACTATGTCCATGTTCGGGATGGTTTAACCGCTGGTGAAGCCAGGATGTTCCAAACCGGCCGATCCGGGTTAAAATCATCTGTGACGATTTTATGAACCCGATCGGGCCAAGCCGGCGTATAATCGCTCAGTCTGAAAATTTTGGGAGGTAAAGGAAACGATGAGCAGCTCTGCGGAACAGTCAGGCTTCTGGCAGCTAGTCAAGAAAGGAAATACCTCGTCGGGCACGGCGGCGGTCGGCAATACCGGCCTGGCGATCGTAAAAGGAATCGCGGCCGCGACGACGGGAAGCGGAGCGATGTTCGCCTCGATGATGCACTCGATCGCCGATGCGATCAACCAGGCGTTCGTCTTCGGAGGCAGCGTGCTCGCGGAGAAAAGCCCGACCAAGCGGTTCCCGACCGGCTTCGGACGGGTGATCAATATTTTCTGCATGATCGCCGTGCTCGTCGTGACGATCATGGCGTACGAGACGATCCACGAGGGCTTTCATTTATTGAAGCATCCGTCGGAGTCGAGCGGCTTCTGGCTCAATGTCGGCGTGCTGCTGCTCTCGCTCGCGGTCGATCTGTTTGTGCTGATCAAGGCGATGAAGGAAATTACGCATGAAGCGAGGGTAGAGGCGAAAGGAATGGGCGTCGTGTCGGCGGCGTTCCGCAACGTCGGCCGCGCCGCGCCGCCGACGCGCCTCGTGTTCTACGAGGACCTCGTCGCCACGACGGGCGCGCTGCTCGCGCTCATCGCGGTCGTCGTCACCTCGCTGACGAGCTTCGCCCTGCTCGACGGCATCTCCTCGATCCTGATCGGCTTCCTCATGGTCGGCGTCGCCTTCCGCGTCGGCTACGACAACATGGTCGGCCTGATCGGCGTCGCCGCGCCGAAGGACGTGGAGGAGCGGGTCGCCGCGATCATCGTCGCCGATCCGCAGGTGACGGACATCTTCCAGCTGCGGATCATTCAGGAAGGCCGCTATTATCATGTCGACGGCACGATCGAGCTCGTCTCCGGCCTGTCGCTCGCGGACGCGGACGACATCAAGTACCGGGTGCGCGACAGCCTGCTGGCCGATGCCAACATCGTCGACGTCAATCTCGGCATCGTCGAGGACGACGGCGTGAAGCGCTGGCAGCCGGCGACGGAAAACTGATGCAGTGATGCGGCACGAACCGGCTTCCCCTATCGGGAGGCCGGTTTTTTCGTTCTCGAAAACCGGACTTGATATTTCTAATTGACAATCAACTATTCACAACTATAAGATTTAACTGTCAAATGATAATGGTTATCAATGAAAGAGGGGGACGCAATGGACCGAAGCGATGAAGCAAGCCGTCCGCGTCGCTTCTCCATGCTTCTGGCGCTGACTCTTGTGCTAGGCCTGTGCGCCATCTTGACTGCGGCAAGCGCTGCGGCTGCGGCGACAAGCACGCAAGCAGGAGCCGCGGCCATCGCGGATCGGCTGTACGACAAGCTGCAGCTGCAAGATGAAGCGGGGGCGCAGAGTGCGGCGAAGGAGCTCAAAAAATGGTGGTCCGGCCATAAGGCAGGCGTGAAGTCGGAGTCCCTCGATCTGGCGCTCGAGATCGACCGGCAGATCGCGGCCTTGTCGCTGGCGCTGCTCGGCAACGAAGCGGAGAAGGCGGCCGACGCCGCGTCCTCGCTGCGCTTCTCCCTGCATGCCTACGAAGATGGCGCTTATGCGCAAGGCAGCTCCGGCATGACGCTCTCGCGCTATTCCACGCAGCTGCTGGAGGCGAAGGCGCTGGCGGATCGTCAGCAATGGGCCGAGGCTTCGCGGCTCGTCAAGCGTCTGCAGCAGGAGTGGCTGTCGGTGGAAGGCGATGTCGTCGGCAAGTCCGCAGCCGTCTATCATGACGCCGAGCGGGATCTCGTGCTGGCGGACGCCTATCTGACGAACGAGAAGCAACGACCGCTCGCCTCGGAGGTGCTCGGCCGGATGGCGCAGTCGCTCGCTCCGCTCGCCGATGCCGGCTTCACATGGCTCGACGCGGCGCTCATTCCGTTTCGGGAGGGGATGGAGGCGGTGCTCGTCATCGGAGCGCTCGGCATCGCGGCCGACCGCTCCTCCGCTAGACGCCCCAAGCGATGGATCGCTGCCGGCACTGCGGTCGGACTGCTCGTCAGCATCGGAGCCGCCGCAGCCATCGCCATCTGGCTGACGAGCGCCGTCGCCGGCACGAGCAGCATGCTGCTGAACGGCTGGACCGGCCTGCTGTCAAGCGTCATGCTCCTGTATGTCAGCTACTGGCTCCATCGGCAAGCCGACATCCGGCGGCGCGGCGCGCGGCTGCGGACGCGAGCCGACCGGACAAGCTCGGCGGGCAGCGGGATCGGCTTCGCGGCGCTCGCCTTCCTGGCGGTCGCCAGAGAGGGCGTCGAGACGGCGATCTTCCTCATCGGGCTCGCCGGCAAGCTTTCGCTGCCGATGCTGCTGGCAGGCCTCGCAGCAGGCTTGGCGATGCTCGCGGCGGTCGCCGGAGCGATCAAGCTGGCAGGGACGAGACTGCCGCTGCGGCCTCTATTTTTGGTTTCTAGCGCGGTCGTGTTCTACCTATGCTTCAAATTCCTCGGCTCCGGCATCCACAGCCTCCAGATGGCAGGCATGTTGCCGCTTGCCTCAGACAGCCGGCTTCCGGAGCTGGCTTCGATCAGCCTGTATCCGTCCTGGACCAGCACCTGGCCGCAGCTTGCGCTTGTCATTGCGGCGCTCGTCGCGCTTGCGCTTCGGCCTCTCCGGCGCGCGCGATCGACGGCCAAGCAGATGTTGTCCTAATCGCCAACGAACAATACGACTCAAAGGAGAATTGCTGCATGTCTACTCATTCCCGTACTTGGGCCGCTCTCTGCTTGGGCGGCCTGCTGCTGATGTCCGCCTGCTCCGGCAATGGGGGCAAGAACGAAGCCGGCGGAGCGGTCGAACCGCTCGACTCGATTAAGAGCAGCACCGCCAAGCTGAAGATCGAGACCGAAAAGCTGCAAAAGGCGATCGACGACCGAAATGCGGACGAAACGAAGCGGCTCGGCAAGGAAATCAACGATCAGTGGCTTTCCTACGAAAATGCGGTTCGCCAGACGTTCCCGCTGGAGTACACGGAGGTGGAGAAATATGAAATGCCGGTCTTCTCGGCCTCCGCCTACGACAAGATCGACTTCGGCGAGCTCGGCCAGTCGGCGCGCAGCCTGATGCAGGCGCTGGACCGCCTGGAACGGGCGGAGCCGTCGAAAGCGTCCTCCTCGGAGCTGCTCGATCAGGCGGTTGCCGGCTACGAGACGTTCGTCAAGGAGCAGGCGGATGCTCTAGCCGCAGCGACCGCCATTTTCGCGGAGGCAGTCAAGTCCGGCGACATGGAGCGGGCCAAGGCGGAGTACGTCAAGGCGCGCGTCTATTTCGAGACGATCGAGCCGGTCGCGGAAAGCTTCGGCGATCTCGATCCGCGCATCGACGCCAGGCTGGCCGATGTCGAGGACGAGAGCGAATGGACCGGCTACCACCGGATCGAGAAAGCGCTCTGGGCCGACGGCTCGCTAGACGGCATGAGCGTCTACGCCGATCAGCTCGTCGCCGATACGAAGGAGCTCGCAGAAAAAGTGAAGGCCATCAAGCTGGACGCCAAGACGATGGTCGCCGGCTCCATCGAGCTGATCAACGAAGCCGCCACCTCGAAAATAACCGGCGAGGAGGAGATCTACTCGAAGACCGATCTCGTCGATCTGGCCGCGAACGTGAACGGATCGAAGACGGTCTATCTGGCGATCATCCCTGCGCTCAACGAGCATGATCCGGAGCTGGCCTCGAGGCTCGACGCTCAGTTCCAGGACATGGAAGCTCTGCTCCTCTCGCATCGGGAAGGCGACGGCTACATCGCCTACGACAAGCTGACGACCGAGCAGATCCGTGCGATCAGCGACAAGCTGAGCGGCTTGTCCGACTCCATGACGCAGACGGCGGGCCTGCTCGGATGACCGGCGACCGACAGCCGCTGTCGCGCCGCGACTTCCTCAAGCTGTCGGCCGTCGCGGGTGCGGCGCTGGCGATCGGCGGCGGGGGAGCGGGCGCGGTTTTGGGAGCGATCGGCAGGGGCGCGGCTTCCGGCACCGCCGGAGCGGACGAGCCGCTTCCTTTCTATGGCGAGCATCAGTCCGGCATCGTCACGCCCCAGCAAAGCTTTCTCGTGCTGGCTGCGTTTCGCGTCGTCGCCAGCCGAAGGGAGGAGCTGTCGCGGATGCTGCGGGAGTGGACGAAGTTCGCCTCGCAGCGGACGGCAGGACGATGGCGTCAGGACAGCGGCAACGATCAGCTGCCTCCCGTAGATACCGGGGAAGCTTTCGATCTGGATCTGGCCCGGCTGACGCTGACGTTCGGCTTCGGACCGACTTTGTTCCTTCAAGGCGGAAAGGACCGCTTCGGCCTCGACTCCCGCAGGCCCGCCGAGCTAGAACCGATCCCGTCCATGCCCGGCGATCACCTCGATCCGGCATTCGAGGCCGGCGACATTGTCGTCCAGGCTTGCGCCGACGACCCGCAGGTCGCTTTCCATGCTGTACGCAATCTCATCCGCCTCGCTTCCGGCACGGCCACGCTCGTCTGGATCGAGGAGGGCTTCCTGCGCTCTCCGTCCGGAGGCGGCACGCCGCGCAACCTGTTCGGCTTCAAGGACGGCACGGCGAACCGGCTGCATGACAGCGAGGAAGGGCGGCGCCAGGTCGTGTGGGCCGGAGCGGGGGAGCCGGCATGGATGCAGGGAGGGACGTACTTGGCTTACCGCAAAATCCGCATGCTGCTGGAGGTATGGGATCGCAGCTCGCTGCAGGCGCAGCAGGATACGTTCGGCCGCTTCAAGGCGTCCGGCGCCGCCTATGGAAGCACGGACGAATTCGATCCACCGCAGTCCGACCGGCTGCCTCCCGACTCCCATGTCGCGCTTGCGAAGCAGTCCGGGCAGCTCATCCATCGACGCGCATTCTCCTACGCCGGAGCAGTCGATCCTCGAACCGGGCAGCTTGACGCCGGGCTGCTCTTTCTCAGCTACCAGCAAAGCCCGCGCCGGCAGTTCGTGCCGATGCTGCGCCTCATGCAGTCGCGGGACCGCTTGAACGAGTACACGCAGCATACCGCATCGGCGCTGTTCGCAATTCCAGGCGGCATCCGGGAGGGGCGGTATATCGGACAGGCGCTGCTGGAGGGCTGATGTACGCGTCCGGTGCAGCCGTTTCCGCACGAGCGGAAACGGCTTTTTTGCGCGCATCGGCAAAAAACGCTTGATCAAACCGGGCGGGAAGGTCCAAACTGAAAAAAGCTTCACGATCCTATGCCGACAGGAGAACAACGCATCATGGCTACCTTTTTTCTACTCATCATCTATCTCGCGTTCATCAGCCTCGGCCTGCCGGACTCGCTGCTCGGCGCCGCCTGGCCGGCGATGCACGGTCCGCTCGGGGCGCCGCTCGGAGCGGCGGGCCTGCTGTCCATGACGATTACGGTCGGCACGATCCTCTCGAGCCTGGCGACGGGCCGGCTCATCGGCCGCTTCGGCACAGGCGCTGTCACGCTGGTCAGCGTCGCGATGACGGCGCTCGCGCTGCTCGGCTTCGCCTTTTCGCCCGGCTGGGGCTGGCTGGCGCTGTTCGCAATACCGCTCGGACTCGGGGCAGGCGCGGTCGACGCCGGCCTGAACCACTATGTCGCCGCCAACTACGCCGCGCGCCATATGAGCTGGCTGCACAGCTTCTGGGGCGTCGGCGCCACGCTTGGCCCGGTCATCATGGCGCAGGCGATCCAGGGCGGCGATTGGCGCGACGGATACGCCCATGTCGCGTACCTGCAGCTTGGTCTCGTCGCCGTGCTGCTCGCCTCGCTGCCGCTTTGGAAAAAAGTCGCCCGTTCCCGACAGGGGGAAGGCGCCGACGAAGCCAGCGACTTGACCGTATCGTCCGGAGCGGCCGTGAAGCCGATCCGCCTGCCCGGCGTCAAGCTCGCGCTCGGCTCGTTCCTGTTCTACTGCGGGGTGGAGGCGACGCTCGGCCTATGGGGCAGCAGCTATCTCGTCGGCACGAAAGGCTTCGCCTCGGACGAGGCGGCCAAATGGATTTCCTTCTATTATGGGGGCATTACCGTCGGCCGCTTCCTGACCGGCTTCCTGACGGTGCGGATCAGCAACCGCTCGCTCATCCGCGGCGGCCAGGCGCTCGCCCTCGTCGGCACGCTGCTGCTGCTCGCGCCGCTGCCGCCGGTCTTTTCGCTCGCCGGCTTCATCGTCATCGGCCTCGGCCTCGCGCCGATCTTCCCGTGCATGCTGCACGAGACGCCGGCTCGCTTCGGCTCGGGACCGGCGCAGACGATCATCGGCTACCAGATGGCCGTCGCCTACACGGGCAGCACGCTGCTGCCGCCGCTGTTCGGCCTGATCGCCGGCACGTTCGCAGTCAGCCTGCTGCCGGCCTACCTGCTGCTCTCCGCGGCGGCGATGTGGCTCTGCTCGGAGCGGCTGAACGCTCGGCTCGCGATGAAGGCTGCCGGACGGACCTGATTAAAATCAAACTCTACCTTGCCTCATGGAAAAGTTTCAGGCCACAATGGTCATCCCGGATGTATTCGGTCCCAGAGCCGAAGGGAATACGGTATTGAGGAAAATTCTTCATCGGTAAAAGCCCAGGTCACTCAAAAGCAATAGAATCTCATTGGATATGCGAAAAAGCTCGGCCGCCTCGGCAAGGTCATCAAGTTAAGCTTGACTCGATGACCTTGCCGCCCTGGCCGGGCTTTTTCGTATCGGCGGGACAGAAGGCTGACCGCGATCGCTTGACACAATGCGATATATCGTATTAAACTGAGGTTGTTACGATATATCGTATTGGAGGCGATTTGGATGCGACATGAGCATGGCAGGCATGGCTGGCATCGTGGCCGCTTCGGCGGCAAGGATCACGGCGGGCGGGCCTGGCATCACCGCGGCCATCCGTTCCATCCGCATGGAGGCGGCTTCGGCGGCGGACGGGGCGAGGGCAAGCGGCGCTTCTTCGAGCGGGGCGAGTTCAAGTTTGCGTTGCTGGAGCTGCTGAAGACCGGGCCGAAGCACGGCTACCAGCTGATCAAGGAGATGGAGGAGCGCACCGGCGGGCTGTACAGCCCAAGCGCCGGCTCGATCTATCCGAACCTGCAGCTGCTCGAGGACATGCAGCTGGCAGGCTATACCGATGCGGACGGCAAGAAGCTGTACCACATCACGGAGCAGGGCGAGGCCGCGCTTCGCGAGAGAAGCGGCGGCGAGGAATCGCGCGAGGGCGAAGGCTGGAGCTACCGTGGACGCGGCGGCCGGGAATTCGAGCATCGGGAGCGGCATGAACCGAGGCGCGGCAAGCTGGCGCTGAGGGAGCTCATGGGCGAGCATCCGGCGGTCATCCAGAAGCTGGCGGCGTTGAACCAAAGCGCCCGCCTGCAGCCGGAATCGGCCTCGACCGCCGAATTCCGGGCGCTCATGGAGCGGCTCGAGCGGGAGCTGGACGGCTTGCTGGAGCCGGCATCGAAGCCGGCGCCGAAGGCCGGCGACGGCTCGGACGCCGATCCTGCCTGAAGGCCGGCTGCCTGCGGGCCAGCCAAGCTCAAGAAGACCAGATCCGGCGAAGCCCTCGGCTCCGCCGGATTTTTTATGCGGATGCAAGCCGGCGCTTGCGCTCGGTTCGATTCGGACGGCTTCCCTCGATGCCGCTGCGATGGTAGGATAAGGGGTGATGCCTCAGCTACCATTCCCGATTGAAAGGCGGTCATGCATGAACAGTCCGAGCCAGGAGCATATCCTCATCTCAGGCGCGCGCGAAAACAACCTCAAGAACGTCACGCTCAGCATTCCCAAACGAAAGATCACCATTTTCACCGGGGTATCCGGCTCCGGCAAGTCCTCGATCGTTTTCGATACGATCGCCTCCGAGTCCCAGCGCTTGCTGAACGAGAACTTCAGCATGTTCGTGCGCAACTTCCTTCCGAAGTACCCTCAACCCGACGCCGATGATATTCAAAATCTAAGCATGGCGGTCATCGTCGACCAGAAGCGGCTCGGCGGCGGCTCCCACTCCACGCTGGGCACGATCACCGACATCTCGCCGATCGTCCGGCTGCTGTTCTCGCGGATCGGACAGCCTCATGTCGGACCGGTCAACCGGTTCTCGTTCAACGATCCGCAAGGCATGTGTCCCGAATGCAGCGGTCTCGGCCGCAAGCTCGGCGTCGATATGGACAAGGCGGTCGACATGTCGAAATCGCTGAAGGAAGGCGCCATCCAACTGCCCGACTACGCCGTCGACAGCTGGGAGTGGTCGATGCTGCTGCAATACGGCTCGTTCGACCCCGACAAAAAGCTGGACGACTACGAGCCGGAGGAGCTGGACCAGCTGCTGTACGGCAAGGCCAAGAAGGTCGAGGTGCAGTTCGGCGGCAAGACGATGAATTTGACCGTGGAAGGCTTCATCGAGAAATTCACCAACAAGTACATCAAGCGCGACATCAAGACAATGTCCGAGCGCACGCAGCGCGCGGTGACTCCGTATATCGCGGAAGGTCCCTGCTCCGGCTGCCGCGGCGCCAGGCTGAATGCGGCTGCGCTCGCCTGCCGGATCAACGGGCTGAACATCGCCGAGATGTCCGCGATGGAAGCGAGCCGGCTCATCCGCGTCGTGCGGGAGATCGACGACCCTGCCGCCGCGCCCGTCGTGCGAGCGCTGGCGGAGCGCCTGCAGCATCTGACGGACATCGGACTCGGCTACTTGACGCTCGACCGCGAGACGGACACGCTGTCCGGCGGCGAGTCGCAGCGCGTCAAGATGGTGAAGCATCTGAGCGGCAGCCTGGTGGATGTGACGTATATATTCGACGAGCCGAGCGTCGGCCTGCATCCGCGCGACGTGCATCGGCTGAACGAGCTGCTGCGCAAGCTGCGCGACAAAGGCAATACCGTCCTCGTCGTCGAGCATGATCCCGACGTGATCCGGATCGCCGACCATATCGTCGATGTCGGCCCTCACGCGGGCAGCCGAGGCGGCAGCATCGTCTACGAGGGCAGCTATGACGGCCTCCTGGAATCGGGCACGCTCACCGGCCGGTTCATGAAGCGGCCGCTCCGGCTGAAGCAGGACGTCCGCAAGCCGTCGGGCGCGCTGCCTGTGCGCCAGGCGTCGCTTCATAATTTGAAAAACGTGAGCGTCGACATTCCCGCCGGCGTGCTGACGGTCGTCACAGGCGTCGCCGGCTCCGGCAAGAGCACGCTCATCCATGACGTCTTTCTCCGGCAGCATGAGGATGCGATCATCATCGACCAGTCGGCGGTCGGCGTGTCCACCCGCTCGAATCCGGCGACGTATACGGGCATCATGGACGATGTCCGCAAGGCGTTCGCTTCCGCGAACAAGGTCAGCCCGGGCTTGTTCAGCTTCAACTCCAAAGGCGCCTGCGAGAACTGTCAGGGCCTCGGCGTCGTGTATGCGGATCTCGCCTACCTCGACAGCGTGAAGCTGCCTTGCGAGGCATGCGGCGGCAAGCGGTTCAAGGAAGAGGTGCTCGGCTACAAGCTCGACGGCAAGTCGATCGCCGACGTGCTGGAGATGACCGTGGAGCAGGCGCTGGCGTTTTTCCAGCTGAAGGAGGTCGTGCGGAAGCTGCGGGCCATGAGCGACGTCGGGCTCGGCTACATCACGCTCGGTCAGCCGCTCAGCACGCTCTCCGGCGGCGAATGCCAGCGGATCAAGCTGGCGAGCGAGCTGCATAAGAAAGGCAGCATCTATGTGATGGACGAGCCGACGACGGGACTGCACATGTCCGATATCGGGCATCTGCTGGACATCATGAATCGGCTTGTCGATGCCGGCAATACGGTCATCGTCATCGAGCACAACCTCGAAGTGATCAGCCAGGCGGACTGGATCGTCGACATGGGGCCGGACGGAGGCAGCATGGGCGGGGAGGTCGTATTCGAAGGACCGCCTGCCGCGATGGTTCGGGAGGAACGGTCGATCACCGGGAAGTATTTGCAAGGATGAAGGAGCGGAGGGAGGAGAACGGATTGGAAGCATTCGAGGCCTATATCGCGGGGATCGACCGGCCGGACCATCGGGAGCAGATGGAGGAGGCGCTGGCCTGGGTGGCGGCAACGTTCCCGCAGCTGCAGCCGAAGATCGCCTGGAACCAGCCGATGTTCACCGATCACGAGACGTTCATCATCGGGTTCAGCGCATCCAAGCAGCATCTGGCTGTCGCTCCCGAGGAGGCGGCCATGAATCGCTTCCTGGAGGAGATCGTCGAGTCCAAGCATGATCATACGAAGGGCTTGATCCGCTTCAAGTGGGGCCGCCCGGTCGATTATCCGCTGCTGGAACGGATCATCGCCTTCAACATCGAGGACAAGGCCGACTGCACGACGTTCTGGCGCAAATAAAGCGCAGGCGGCCCTTCTGCCGCTCCATGAAAATCCCTTGAAAAAGGGATTTTTTTAATTGACAGGACTCCAAACGGTGCCCCACACTCAAACCGACACCTAAAGGTGTCTAATTGAGGAAGCGGATTTGGAATGAGCCTGTCGTTATCCATGCATTTCTCCTTTAAGACCACGATAGAAAAGCTGTGTTCCGCTGTCACCGATTCGAGCAAGCTCGCCCGCTGGATTTCGGAAAACGACTTTCATCCAAGCCCTGCGGCAGAGGAAGTCGGCCCATGAGCTATTTCAAGGATTTCCTTTCCGTCTTCCGCAAGAGCGATTCGTCGAACGGATTTTTCTGGAAAAAGACTAAACTTTTTGGGGTAAAAGCTAAACTTAATCGGGTGCCGGGCGAAAGAAGGCTCTGCTAAAATCATTTATGCAACCGCTTACAATAGATCGAACGGAAAGGGCGTGATCGAATTTTCGCTGTGGACGGACAGCGAACCGGACGGAGGCACCCCAATTTCAAAGGAGGAAGATCGAATGAAACGCGGAAAGACCAAGGTATTCCTGACGCTGCTGCTCTCCCTGGCGCTCGCGCTGCCCGCAAGCATCGCCCATGCGGCGACGACCATCACGTCCAACCAGACCGGAACGCAGGACGGCTACGACTACGAGCTGTGGAAGGACTCCGGCACGACGAGCATGACGCTGAACAGCGGCGGCACGTTCAGCGCCCAGTGGAGCGGCATCAACAACGCCTTGTTCCGCAAAGGCAAAAAGTTCGACTCGACCAAGACGCACGGCCAGCTCGGCAACATTTCCATCAACTACAACGCGACGTTCAATCCCGGCGGCAACTCCTATCTGTGCGTCTACGGCTGGACGAAGGATCCGCTCGTCGAGTACTACATTGTCGACAACTGGGGGACGTACCGCCCGACGGGCACGTTCAAGGGAACGATCTCGGTCGACGGCGGGACCTACGACATCTATGAGACGACGCGCGTGAACCAGCCGTCGATCATCGGCACGGCGACGTTCAAGCAGTACTGGAGCGTACGCCAGTCGAAGCGCTCAGGAGGCACGATCTCGGTCAGCGAGCATTTCAAGAAATGGGAAAGCCTCGGCATGACGATGGGCAAGATGTACGAAGTCGCGCTGACCGTCGAAGGCTACCAGAGCAGCGGCAGCGCCAACGTGACAAGCCATACGCTGACGATCGGCGGCAGCGGCGGAGGCGGGGGCGGAGGCACGCCGGGAACCGCCACGAAGGTGGAGGCCGAGGCGATGACCAAGGGCGGCCAGTACGCGTCGAACATCAGCTCGCCGTTCAACGGCGTCGCGCTGTATGCCAACAACGATCTGGTGAAGTATACGCAGAACTTTACGACCGGCACGCACAGCTTCTCGCTGAGAGGCGCTTCGAGCAACTCGACGATGGCGCGGGTCGACCTGAAGATCGGCGGCGTCACGAAGGGCACGTTCTACTTCGGCGACAGCAATCCCGCGGTCTACACGATCTCGAACGTCAGCCACGGCACGGGCAATCAGGAGATCCAGCTCGTGTGCACGTCGGACAACGGAACCTGGGACGTCTACCTGGATTATCTAGAGATCCAGTAGGAAGGGAGCTCGCGGCCAGCGGCGGTTGAAGCGGAGCTGAATGCACAGCCCGCTGCCGAGCCCGGCCGCCGTGGCGATTGGATGCGAAAAATAAAGGAGCCCAAGCCGGTTACGGCTTGGGCTCTTTTATGCGGCGGATGCTTTTTTGAAGAGTCAGCTCGCGCTAGGATGCCAAAGGTGTTCATGATCGTCGACATCGCCGATTAGTGATAACGCAATCCCCCCGTTATTTCATCTAATTTATCCCAGTCGTTTACAAGAAATCCGTTCCGCTTTTTGATCAGGACCCCGGAGTCGGACAGCTTTTGAATGGTACGGTTTAAATGCCGAGTCGTAGTGCCTATAACAGAAGAGATTTCCGCAATATTCTCCGTTTGAATTTCTTTGCCAAATTCGTTTGGATCTCGCGTGGTCAATAGATAAATGGCCAAACGTTCTTCAACGGAAGAGAGCAGGTTTATTCTGGAGGCGGATGTGCAAGTCTGGAGTTTATAAGTCAGGTGCTTCAACAATTCGTTTAAAAATCGATAATCCTGCAACAGCTTATTCTCCACGGTAGCCTTATCAATAAATAGGAAACGAGAGTCCTCTACCGCTAAGACCTGAGACTGGATATCTACTTTTTGGATAAGCTCAATGTCGCCGAAGACGGAAACAGGATGACAAAAGCGAAGCAAGAGCGATTTTCCGTTCTCGACGCTTGTCGTCACCTTAGCCTGACCCTCCAGCAGCAGGTAAAGGCCCTCCAGTTCATCTCCTTCATGCAGGACAACTTCATTTTGCCTATAGGAGCGAAGCTGAAGAGGGATTGAATTCAGTTCTGAAAACATGGTGTCTAACTCGAAGCGAGCGATAAACTCAAGTATTTCGTTAAGCTCATAGGAGACTTTCATTCGTATCCTCCAATTCGGACATCGGTCCTTTTCATTTTAAACCATTTTGTTACGATTAGAAAAACCGAGGGAGGATATTTTAGATGAAATTCGTATTTGACTTGGATGGAACAATTTGCTTTAAAGGAAATCCGTTAAGCGACCCGATCATCAAGGCCTTGGATCGGATAGCGATGGAAGGTCATGAGGTCATTTTTGCTTCCGCCAGACCTATCCGCGATCTGCTGCCTATACTGCCCGTTCACTTGCATCATGCTCCGATGATAGGAGGGAATGGCGGCTTCGTATATAAAGGCGGCAAGCCTGTCTCTTCAATTCAATTAGAGGCGTCCATAGGCAAACGAATCATCGATTTACTTATGGAGTATGAAGCAGCCTATTTAATGGACAGCTTATGGGATTATTCCTATACCGGAGATCCCGAACATCCCATACGCAAAAATTTGGATCCGGAAATTCGTGCAAAAAACGTCCGATTCGATGAATTAAAAGAGATCGTCAAAGTTGTTGTCTTAAGCAGTAAAGATTCAGTCAAACTGATAAATGAACTAGAGAAGCTGCCGATCAGAATGTATACCCACGGAACGGAAGATATCATCGACATAAGTCCTGACGGCATTGACAAGTGGGTTGGACTTCAAGCGCTAGGGCTTAAACCAGGCGAATACATCGCATTTGGGAACGACATCAATGATATTCCCATGTTCCAATACGCTCATCATTCGATTTGTGTAGGAGATCACGCGGCGCTAAGGGAAATGGCAAGCGAGAGCATAAGGGGAGAAGAAACGGCGGTCGTTAGAAAAATAGATGAGATCGCTGTTGATTTACGGAGTGGAAATAATCGTTTCAAGCGTTGAACAGCAAAGAGGCACCTATGGAGTGCCTCTTTGCTTAATGTGATCGGAATTTCAGCTTGCTTGTTCCAGCATTTCTCGATTATGGCTTCACGTCCGCAATAGAGATGGGACTCTTTATGGTGCATTGGATTTTTGCGGTGGTAATGACTCCTTTAGGAGGTATAGCTGCGTCCTAATCCAAGATCTGTAAGCAGTTGTCGGTAGGCAATCGACGTCCGATCGGCGGGGATATGAGCTTCTGCCAATAGATCTAGAGGAAGATCCTCCGGAGTCTGCAGCTCGACCATATCGGCATCCTCTTGGAATACCTGCAAGTTAAACTTGATGGTATCCTCCGCCGGCACGCTCTTATCGAAGTTTCTCGAGATCGGGCTGAAGAGTCTCGTGTATCTTGCCGAGACGGGGGAGGCGCAGTTCAAAATCATCAGCTTGCCGTCGAAGGGGAAGTGAACCGTCAGCGAAGCGGCAAACGGAGCGAACACTCGGAACGCGCGCAGCCACATGAATCCCTCGGGAGCTGGATTCTCTTGACCCTTGCCATAATTGCTGACGGTGCTCCAATAATCCGCAAGGAGAGTATGGCCGTCTCTCGTCACTTTGTATTGCGGCACCTCCGTATTATTTCGATCCCCGAACGTCTCCGTATGAACAAAGGCGAAGTGGGAGACGTCCAGGAAGCCTTCCATTTGACGTCCCGCGGAGCCGGCAATATCGAAGCTAGGAGGCAGTACATTAATGTAGTCAGGATCCTCCCAGCCGGGGAAGTCGGGAATATTCACTTCCGTCCCGGCAATAGACGTCCAGATCAGGCCGTATTTTTCGATGGAAGGATACGTAATAAGCTTGAGCTTGGGCGATATTTTCCCATCGGGATGGGCGGGGACGGAGGTGCACACGCCTTCGCAGTTGTAACGGAAGCCATGGTAAGGGCATACGATCTCCTCATTTTCAACCCATCCTTTGCTAAGCGGGGCACCGCGATGAAAGCACATGTCGCGTGCGACGACCACTTGACCATGGCTGCGATAGCACACCAGTTTGACGTCAAGCAGCTTGACCGCGACGGGCTTATCTTTGATTTCTTCCGCGATCGCGACGGGATACCAATACTTGGCCAGCACCTGCCAATCGGTGGGGGAGAACGTGCAATCGCGAGGAAGTTGGACTTGCGTGTCGTCTACGCCGTTGGAAAGGGTCATTTAGAACACTCCTTACTGGAATTGGAATTAACGCAATAAAGCCCCAAGCTTAAGAGGCGCGAGATAAGGATTCCGTCGCGTCCCGATAATGAACGGAGACAGAATCTATCTGGCGGCCTCTTGTAGCCTGGGGCAATTACGGTTGCCTGGTCGAGACGCTCACTCCGATTAATGAGCTTATACAAGAATTTGTGTGATGTATTATGACATGGTTTATTTGATTCCGATTATAAACCGTCGACTTTAAATCGTCAATGTCATTTATGATAACGTTGGGAGTCATAATTCAACTTACATACATATGTACAAAATACTATACAATTAACGGAGACTGCCGGCGAACGATTGGCAGTTTTTTGTGTTAATGATCAGAATAGCTATACTTAATTTTTCTGCCAAAATTAGGGACTGTATTTGATATAATCATATAGAACAACAAGGAGGTTTTCTAATGGTTGATGTTTTTTCCGTAGCTGACATTATTGTAAAACATATTAAGACCCATTTACCTCAAGATATTGCTATTGTCGGATACTAAGGATCATATTTACAGGGTCGAGCGACTGAACGATCGGATTTGGATTTCTTTTTCATTCCGGCCACGGCCAAAGGAAGAGAAGTGGAGTGTCAGTTTATTATCGACGGTATAAGTTTTGATTTCTGGCCAATCGCATGGGATCGTGCTGAAAGAATGGCAAGATCTGAGGAGTGGAGCACGACGATTATTGCAGACTGTGAGCTGTTATATGTTCGATCAGAAGATGATCTTGCGAGGTTCATGGGGCTCCGTGAGATAATATCCAACATGGGCAGTGAGTCCAAAGCAGCTGACTTAATCAGCAAAGCCGAATCCGTATTAAAGGATTGCCTCATCAACTTGGCTAAAATGCGGCTTACCCAAGCCTCCAAGGACTTGGTCTATTGTCGAACTCAGGCTCAAGAGATCGCGGCAAACATTTTTAAGTCGCTTGGCTTCTTGAACCAAAGTTAGAGAATCACCTCAAAGCAGAAGGTGTATCATTAAACCAGTTTGACTCTGTTGCTGAATTCGAGACTTATTACGAAAGTAAAGTCTAGACAAGAAGTCTTGATGCACAGAGCCTTGAGTCTTCATACTGACATCTGTACAAAATACGAGTTTTGTGAAGATGTATAGAAAGAAAAACGGCTCTCATCGATTGAGCCGCCGTTTTTGAACCGTATCATCCATCCCGTATCAGGACGTCTTTTCATCTAACGTTATGAGCATCGTCACGATTCAACGCTCTCGAGCTTAGAACTTTCGTTTATGATACGGAAGCCCTTCGCCTTCTTCGCAGTACTGCTTGAGGCTGTACAAAAAGATGGCCCAGTTATAGTTGCAGGAGCGATAAAATGCGGTGACTTCCTTCCAGTCCATCTGACGAAGGACAATGGAAGTCCGCCCGTTTTTTTCCGACAGCTCAAAAGATATCGTCGTCCCGATCCATTCTGGATCCGAATCCACGCAATGCCACAAAATCTTCTTATCGGCGACAAGCTCGTCGATCCTCATCTTCGTCAGGCCTTCGCCGCCGAATCGGAACTCATGGATGAGGCCGACCTGATCGTGGACGACGAGTTCATTCGTCCATATTTCGGAAAGTCCTTTTGCAGTCGTCAAAGCTTCATAAACCGTCGATGCTGGAACATTCACCGTCTGCAAGTGCTCGATATTGGCCATAGCGCTCCATCCCCTTCGTAATCAAGATTTCAGGTGCCTACGAATAGTCTACTATGTTGCGGCTGGATGGATTTCTTCTCGATTGCTCTTTTAAGCGACAATCCGATTATAAGCGCGCACCGCAAAGAAATAAGCGACGAGCATGATCCCCAGGCACCATGCCAAAGCGACCCAAATCTCCGTGCCGACCGGCTGATTCGACAGCAGCGATCGGATCGTTTCCACGATCGAGGTCACCGGCTGGTTTTCGGCAAAGACCCGCACGATAAGCGGCATCGAATCCGTCGGCACAAAGGCGGAGCTGATGAACGGGAGGAAAATCAAGGGGTACGAAAACGCGCTTGCTCCTTCCATCGTTTTGCCCGTCAGTCCGGCGATCGCCGCGATCCACGTCAAGGCCAAGGTGAACAAGACGAGGATGCCGGCTACGGCGAGCCAAGACAGGACTCCTGCTGACGAGCGGAAGCCCATCAGAAGCGCGACGAGAATGATGACGACGATCGAGATGACGTTGGAGACGACCGACGTCAGGACATGACCCCATAGGACGGTGGAACGGGCGATCGGCATCGAGTGAAACCGCTCCATGATGCCCCTCTGCTTGTCGATGAACAAGCGGTAAGCGACGTAAGCGACTCCGCTGGCGATGGCCATGAGCAGAATGCCCGGCAGCAGGTAGTTCACATAATTGCCCGTGCCCGTTTCGATCGCGCCGCCGAATACATAGACAAACAACAGCATCATCGCGATCGGCGTAATGCAAACCGTCAACATGGTATCCATGCTGCGGAAAATATGGCGCATGGACCGCCCCAGCATGACGCTCATGTCGCGGAAGAAATACGTTTTGGCCTCTCCCATGTTACACGACCTCCTTCTTGCCGATGATGGCAAGGAATATTTCCTCTAAAGTCGGCTGCTTCTCTACATACTCCACCTTGGCTTGCGGGAAAAGGCTTTTCAGCTCCGCCAGCGTGCCGTTGGCGATGATGCGGCCCTCATGCAAAATGGCGATCCGGTCGGCAAGCTGCTCGGCTTCCTCCAAATACTGCGTCGTCAGGAATACCGTCGCGCCGCTGCCGGCGAGCTCCTTGACGATCTTCCATACCTCGATGCGCGCTTCCGGATCAAGCCCGGTCGTCGGCTCGTCGAGAAAAATGACCTGCGGCTGCCCGACCAGGCTCAAGGCGATGTCGAGCCTGCGGCGCATGCCGCCCGAATACGTCGATGGCTTGCGGTCGGCCGCGTCCGTCAAGCCGAAGCGCTTCAGCAAGCCGTCCGCGACTTGACGCGGTTGATCCAGATGCCGCAGCTTCGCCATCAGGATCAGATTTTCCCGCCCGGTCAAAATCTCATCCACAGCGGCAAACTGGCCGGTCAGGCTGATCGCATGCCGGACCTTCCCGGGCTGCGTCGCGACATCAAATCCGCCGACCTCAGCGGCTCCTCCGTCCGGCTTGAGCAGCGTGGCGAGAATTCGGACAATCGTCGTCTTGCCCGCGCCGTTGGAGCCGAGCAAAGCGAAAATCTCGCCTGGCCGCACTTCGAAATGGACGCCCTTGAGCACTTCCGTGTTCTTGAACGACTTTTGCAGTCCGGTTACCTTTATGGCGTTCTTCATTTCCACCGTCTCCCTTTACTTTTTTTTGCTTTGGCGTACCGATTCCTGAACGAGATCCGCGTAGGTTTTGGAATCGCGGATCAGATCGTCGCAAAAAGCCGCGACGTCGCTGCCTGTCACCTCGAGCACGCCTCTTCCCGATGCCGCGCCTTCTTCAAAAAGATCGACGATTCCCGAGAGCACGCCGTTCCCCTCGGTCAGCTCGACCGGCCCGACCTTGAACAAATACCTCTGCATCTCGTTGTACACGATCTGATAATCCTGCGGAAGCGCTTTGACGCGGGCTACATGCGCGCGCCATTCTTTTTTGCCTTCGATGATGTCGCGGATGTTCATTTATTTCCCCTCCTGCTTCTTCAGTTTTCTGGCGACCGCATCATTCAGCTGCTCGCGCCACTTGTCGCGGAAGGACTTGGCGCCCTCTTCGCCCGCCAGCGCGGAGCAGAAGCCTTTGATGTCATCGCCCAAGACATCCTGGACGCTCTGGCCTTCTGCGGCCGCTTCTTCCAGCAGGCCGACGACGCCGTCCAGGATCGGGATGAGATTGCGGCCGCTGAAGTCGGAATACGGCCAAAGATTCGCCTGGATGGCGGCCCATGCCGCTTGATGATCCGCCGGCAGCTTCTTCACTCTCGATTCAAATGTCCGGATTTCCTTGTTCATGTCGCTGCCCGTGACCTTTTCCCAAAAGTTCATGACATTTCCTCCTTCAGTTCCTGCAGCTTAGATGAGACGAACTGCCATTTTTCCCAGAACCGCCGCAGCTCCGCGCGACCCGCATCGTTGATCGCATAGAATTTCCGCGGCGGTCCAACGTCGGACGGCTTCTTGAACGTTTCCACCAGCTTGTTTTTTTCCAGCCGGATCAGGATCGTGTACACCGTCCCCTCTACGACATCCTTGAAGCCGAGCGCGTTCAGCCGCCGCGTAATTTCATACCCATAGGTTTCTTCGCGGCTGATGATTTCGAGGATGCAGCCCTCCAATACGCCTTTGAGCATTTCCGTCAAGTTTTCCAGCACGACCACTCCTTGCTATTCAGTAAGACAGGTATCCTGTGACACTTACTACCACTACAAAGTAACACGAAGTACCTGGCAAGTCAACCGCATTTGCCTATTTCATCCATCGACTCCGCGTCGCCCGCCGGCATGGAGCTTTCCGGGAAAGCAAAAAAGCCGCGTGGCATGCGGCTTTTTCATCCATTAATGAAGTTAACCCTAAATGGCATTAACGTCGATTCCGATGCCATTCTCTATCGACGGAGGCTAGATGCTCAGTCCGCCATTGACCTCCAGCACGGTGCCGTTCACATAATCGGCGGCATCCGACGCGAGGTACAGATACGCCTGAGCGACATCCTCCGGCTGTCCGAGCCTGCGCAGCGGAACCCGCTCGCTCATCGCGGCGATGGCCTGCTCCGGCATGGACGCGACCATGTCCGTCGCGATGAAGCCGGGAGCGACCGCATTGACGCAGACGCCCTTGTAGCCGAGCTCCTTCGCCCAGGTGCGGGTCATGCCGATGACGCCTGCCTTGGCGGCCGCATAGTTGGTCTGGCCGAGATTGCCCTGCACGCCTACGATCGAGCTGGTGTTGATGATCTTGCCCTTGCCTCTGGCAGCCATATGCGGGGAAACATGCTTCGTGCAGTAGTACACGCCGCTCAGATTCACGTCCAGCACCTGCTTCCACTGCTCGGTCGTCATCCGCGACAGCATCGCGTCCCTCGTGATGCCGGCATTGTTGACGAGGATGTCGATCGCTCCCAGCCAGGCGAGCGCGGCGTGGGCCATCGCCTCCACCTGCTCCTCGCTCGAGACGTCGACGGCGATGAAGCGGGCTTGCCCCTGCAGCTTCGGATCGAGCGACGCGATCCGCTGCATCCCAGCGGCTTCGTTGTAGTCAGCGACGACGACCCGCGCTCCCTGCTCGAGGAAGAGCGTGGCCGCGGCCCAGCCGATGCCGCCCGCTCCGCCGGTGATGATCGCGGTCTTTCCATCCAATCTCATGCTCATGCTCCCTCCTGCAAAAACGATTGTACGACATCCAGCAGCCGCTCGGGATCGTCTATGAGCGGCGAATGGCCGCAGCCCGGCAGCAGCGCTTCGGCCGCTCTGCCTCGGAAATCCTCCATCAGCTCGCGATGCATCGCCTCGCTGATCACCTTGTCCTCCGTCCCACGGACCGCCAGGACCGGAGCCTCGACGAGGTCGACGGCTCCGGTGCCGGCTCCGGCGGGATGATCGAAGCGGCTGATGTTGAACGCATTGAGCGCCTCATAGATGTCCATCAGATTGCGCTGGGTCAGGATATCCTCCAGATAAGCCTCGTACCGCTGCGGCTCCGGCTGCCGGCGCTCGTAGATGACGGCGTCGAACAAGGCTTTCATGAACGGCTTGTCGCGCTCCTCGTTCGCCTGCAGGATCCGCCGGTTGCGGCGGTCCGCTCGGATTCCGTCTGCGCTCGTCAGCCTGCTCGAGAGATCCGGCCTGCCGTCCGGTCCGTCTTCATGCTGCGGGTATCCGCGAGTCGAGACCGAGGCGAGCAGCACCAGCCTGTCGACCCGCTCCGGATGTCGAGCCGCCAGCTCCATCGCGACTCCGCCGCCGGTCGACCAGCCCCAGACGATGGCGCGAGGCAGCCCGATCTTCTCCATGAATGCCGCCACATCGTCCGCATAGTCCGAAAGCCGGACTGCCGGAGCAAGGTAAGTCGACGTGCCGAAGCCCCGCAGGTCGACGGCATAGACGGCATACCGGGCTTCCATCCGCTCCAGGACGACGTCCCAGTGGACCGAGGAGTTCATGTTGCCATGAAGGAGCAGCACGGCCTCCTCGCCGCCGGAGCGCTGCCGATAACCGATCGTCTCTCCGCTGTCGAGGCGGACCGATTTCAGCTCCACGGACATGGCTCATCCCCCCAGCTCAGCGTCGTCGCTCCCCAAGCGTAGCCGATGCCCGCTGCGGCGAGAGTCGCCGCGTCTCCCGGCTTCATGCGGCCATCCCGGGCGATCAGTTCGAGATGAAGGATCGGATCGAACTGTCCCATATGGCCGTAGTCCTCCAGGTAGATCGCCCGCTCTTCCGCAACGCCGAGCGCGCGGAGCACATGATGATGCGCGGAGCGCTTCATATGCAGCAGTCCGAGATAGGCCAGGCCGGCCGGGTCATCGCAGCCGCTGTCCGCGGCCGAGCGGCGGATGACCTCCTCGAACCGCTTCATCGACAGCCGGTCGAGCCGTTCCTTCATCGCCTCGGCATCCTGCACGCGGAAGCGCGGCTCGCCGGCCGCCAGCAGCTCGGGGGTGAGCGGCCGACGGGTGCCGCCGGCGCCGACGACGACATCCTCGCTGAACGAGCCGTCCGTCAGCAGCGCGATTTCCAGCAGCCGGGGGTACTCAGCTCCCGCGTCCCTGCGTAGGATCAGCGCTCCGCCGCCGGCAGACAGGTTCAGCATGAACCGCGTGGCGGGATCGGCCATGTCGATCAGGTCGCCATTGCGGTAGCCGCCTGCGAGCAGCACGGTGCGGAGCGACGGATCGCCGCTCATCATCGTCTTGGCGATCTTGAGCCCGGCGATCGCGGTGCAGCAGCGCAAGGCGATGTCCCAGCCGATCGCCCGCCGCGCGCCGATCTCCTCCTGCAGCTTGAGCGCGGCCGTCCATACTGGGTGCTCCTTATGCTCCTCGCCAATGTAGATGACGGCGTCGATGTCCATCGGATCGACGCCGCTGCGCGCCAGCGCCTGCCTGGCGGCGCGGATGCCCATCTCGCAGGTGCCGTCCTCCGGGCCGGGCACCGGCTTGCTGCGCAAGCCGAGCTTGGACTCGACGACGGGCTGCGGCACGCCGGACGCCTCGGCGATCTCGGCGCTGGTCATCCGGGCATCGGGGATGTAGAGGCCGACGGCGATCAGCGAGACGGCTTGTTCGGCATGAGCTTGAAGAGTCATGATGGGAGCTGCCTCCTTTCCAGCATGCTTTTCATATAGTCGGCGGCTTCGTCCAGGGTGGCCATCGTCAGCTCGACCTGCTCCTGCACATGCGTCACCTTGATCCTCCACCCGCTCGGACTGTCGCAAGGGGTGCAGCGAACGACAAACGAGCACAGCGCGGACTCGCTCATGGCCTCTCCTCCTCTGGATCTTCCGGCTGCCGCCTGCGCCGCATGGAGCTCAGCCAGGAGGCGCAGGTGCCGGCGATGCCGGACGGAAATACAAGCACGACGACGATGTAGAGCAGGCCGAAGAAAATGATCCAGCGCTCGAAGATGGGATGCACGCCGGCGAGATCGGTGAGCAGCTGATGCGCCCACTCGATGACCGCGGCGCCGATGACGGCTCCGTACAGCGTGCCGACGCCGCCGATGATCGTCATGAGCAGGGCGTTCAGCGTCATGTCCATCGAGAACACCGTCGTATTGACAAAACGCAGCGTCAGCACGTAGAGCGACCCGCTGATGCTGGCGGCCGCGCCGGCGACGACGGACGCCGCGATCTTGTACGGGACGATCCGGTAGCCGAGCGACTCGGTCCGCTGCTCGTTCTCCCGGATCGCCTGCAGCACCGAGCCGAGCGGAGACCGGGTAAATCGGCGAAGCGCCACGTACACCGCGGCCAGCGTGCACAGGCAGACCAGATACAGCGTCGCGCGGTCCTTGAGCGGCTCGGGGATGGCGAAGGTGAAGCCGTCGCTTCCTTTGGTGAGCGAGCGCCATTTTTCGGCGGCGACGAGCAGCAGGCCGGCGAAGGCAAGCGTGAGCATCGCGTAGAAATGGCTCTTGAGCCGCAGCGAGAGCACGCCGACGAGGTAGCTCAGCGCGGCGGCCAGCGCCATGCCCGCGATTACGGACAGCAAGAGCATCGGCAGCGTAGCCTCGAACCTGCTCAGAAACAGGCCGGTCGAGTAGGCGCCGAGGCCGAAGAACATCGCGTGGCCGAACGACACGATGCCGGTGAAGCCGAGCAGCAGGTCGTAGCTCATGGCAAACACGGCGAGAATGAACACCTGCGTCAGCAGGATGAACAGGCTGCGCGAATCGCTGACCGCCGGCAGCGCGGCCAGCAGGACGAACAGCAGCAGGACGACGACGTTATGCGTGCGGCTGGACCTTCCCTGCAGCGCGGACAGCCTGCCCATGACGCTGCGGGCTCTTTTTGGCGGCGCGGCCGGCTCGGATCGGGGCTGAAGAGGCGTGCGGCTCATGCTCCGCCTCCCTTCGCTCCGAACAGGCCGGACGGGCGGACGAGCAGCACGAGCACCATCAGCAGCATGTTGGCCGCCAGCGACAGATCCGGCACATAGTAGGCCATGAGCGCGCCGGACAGGCCGACCAGCAGCGAGGCGAGCGCCGAGCCCTGGATGCTGCCCATGCCGCCGATGACGACGACGATGAAGGCGAGGATCGCGAACTGCATGCCCATTTCCGAGAAGACGACGCCGGAGTAGGGAGCGAGCAGCGCCCCGCCGAAGGCGGCCAGCCCGGCGCCGAACATGAAGACGAGCGTGAAGACGAGCCGGATGTTGATGCCGAGCGCCTGCACCATGTCGGGATTGGCGACGCCGGCGCGCACGATGAGGCCGATCCGGGTGCGTCGCAGCAGCAGCGTCAGTCCGATATAGACGAGCGCGCCGACCAGAATGATGAACAGCCGGTATTTGATGAGGATGACGCCGCCGGCATCCCAGCTTCCGCTCAGCCATGCAGGCGTCTCCGCCTTGAGCGGATTCGGGGTGAAGACGACCTTGAGCAGCTCGCTCAGCACGAGCATCGCTCCCAGCGTCACGAGGATCTGCTGGACATGGTTGCCGTATACCGGGCGGATGACGACGCGCTCCATCACCCAGCCGAGCAACATCCCGATGACGACCGCGCCGGCCAGCGCCGCCGCGAACGACCCGGTCAGCCCGTACAGCCAGACGCCTCCATAGGCGCCCCAGGCGAACAGACCGCCGTGAGCGAAGTTAAGCACGCTCATGAGGCCGAAGATCAGCGTCAGGCCCGCCGCCAGCAGAAACACCAGCATGCCGGTCGCTAGGCCGTTGACGATGAGGTTCAATAAGGAATTCACGAATGCCCGCCTCCTCTCCCGTCTTCATGCGATTCCCAGATATTTGCGGCGCAGCTCGTGATCCTCGTTCAAGGCCGCCATCGAGCCGCCGCTGACGATCCGGCCCTCGTCCATCAAATAGAAGGCGTCGCCGATCGCTTGCGCCATCATGAAGTTCTGCTCGACCAGCAGCACCGTCGTGCGCTCGCGCATGAGGCGCAGCGCTTCGACCAGCTTACGGACCATGATCGGCGCGAGTCCTTTGCTCGGCTCGTCGATCAGCAGCAGCTCGCTGTTGCCGACATAGGCGCGGGCGATGGCGAGCATCTGCTTCTGGCCGCCGCTCAGCAGGCCGCTCTTGCGCTCCCGGAACGCCGCGAGATCGGGGAACAGCTCCAGCATCCACGAAAGCCGCTCCCGGGCGGCGGGATCTCCGCGCTTCATGGCGATGCGCAGCGTCTCGTCGACGGTCAGGTCGGCAAAAATGCCTTGATCCTCCGGCACGTAGCCGATGCCGCGCCGCGCGATCTGATAGGCGGGCAGCTTCTCCACCGGCTCGCCCTTGAACAGAATCCGTCCGCCGCTGGCGGCATTCAGCCCCATGATCGTGCGCAGGGTCGTCGTCTTGCCGGCGCCGTTGCGCCCGAGCAGCACCGTCACCTCCCCCGCCTGGATGTCCATCGTGACGCCCTGGAGAATATGGTATTGGCTGATGTGGGTCTCGACGGATTCAAGCTTCAGCAGCGTCATCGTACCATCCTCCCAAATAAGCGGATTGGACCGTCTCGTTGCCCATGATCGCGGCCGGCGTGCCGTGAGCGAGCAGCTCGCCCTGGTACAGCACGGCGATCTCGTCGGACAGGTCGAGCACCATCTCCATCTTGTGCTCGATCAGCACGATCGTGCGGCTGCCCTGGCGCTTCACGTCGCGGATCACCTCGAGAATCGCCGGCACCTCCTCCAGCGAAATCCCGGCGGTCGGCTCGTCCAGCAGCAGCAGGTCAGAGTCGAGCGCGAGCAGCATCGCGATCTCCAGCTTCCGCTTTTCGCCGTGGGCGAGCTGGATCGCCGGGGAATTCCGCTTGCCGGTGAGCCGCATGAGCTCCAGCAGGCTTTCCGCCTCGGCCTCGAACTTGCGGTGGCGACGCAGGGAGGAGAAGAAGTCGTAGCGCACGCCGGCGCGGGATTGGACCGCGAGGCGGATATTTTCCAGCACGCTCAGCCGCGGAAAGACATGGGTGAGCTGGAAGGAGCGGCCGATGCCCCGTCGAGTCCGTTCATAGGAAGGCAGGCCGGTGATGTCCATGCCTTTGTAGGTAATCCGCCCCGATGTCGGCTTCAGCTGGCCGCTCAGCAGGTTGAACAGCGTCGTCTTGCCGGCTCCGTTCGGCCCGATGATGGACAGGAACGAACGGTCGGTGACGGCGAGGCTGACCTCACGGACGGCCGCATGGCCTCCGAACGCGACCGTCAGCCGGTCGGTTTCCAGGATCGGCGGCGCAGCGGATCTTGCCGCCTTGGCGCTATTCATAGCGATTCAGCTCCTTTCATCTCTCGCGAAGCTTGCTCTGGATGGAAATCGGCAGGGCACCGGGGCGCCCTGCCGATGGCAGCATTACCGCTGGTTGCGGATCGCCGGCGCCGTCTCGTCCGGAGCCAGCTCGCGCATGAGGACCGGCACGGGATAATCGACGCCGTCCTGCTTCTCCAGCTTGATCGCGTAGAGCGTCTGAAGCGCCTGATGGTCTTCCTTGCGGAACGTCATCTTGCCCTTCGGCGTCTCGAAGGACATGCCCTCCATCGCGGCCGACACCTGGTCGCCGTCGCCGACGTCGCCGCCGAGCTTCTTGATCGCCTCGACGATCGAGATGGCCGCCGACATGCCGCCCGGCGTGAACAGATCCGGCACCTCGCCGCCGAACCGCTTCTTATGCTCGTCGACCAGCCACTTGTTGACGTCGTTGTCCGGCAGCGTGTGGTAGTACACCGAGAAGCCTTCCATGCCGACGAGATCGTTCATCGTCTTGAGCGCGGCGATGTCGGGCGCTCCGGTCGAGATCTTGATGCCCTGGTCCTGCACCTTCATGTCCTGCAGCTGCTTCCACGGCGAGTTGGCGCCGGCCCAGACGATGAACAGATAGTCGGGCTTCGCCTGCACGATCTTCTGGATGCTCGCGGTAAAATCGGTCGCCGCGGCATCCGCGTACTGCTCCTCGACGATCTCGGACCCCAGCTTCACGGCCGCTTCCTTGAACGCGGCGATGCCGTCCCTGCCGAATGCGCTGTCCGGAGCGAACGTAGCGATCTTGACGCCCTTGCCCGCGATCGCGGCGGCCCCGGCGATCGCGTCCTGCGAGGAGCTGCGCGCCGTGCGGAACACGTATTTGTTCCACTGATCGCCGGTGATGCTGTCCGCGACGGCCGGTTCCACGACCATCACCTTCTTGGCCTCCTCGACGAGCGGCAGCACGGCGAGCGTGTCGCCGGAGCTCGAGGAGCCGACCAGGAAATCGACCTTGTCGGTTTCCAGCAGCTTGGTCGCCTTCTTTACGGCCACGTCGGGCTTCGTCTCCGTATCCTCGAAAATGAACTCGATCTTGCGGCCGCCCGCTTCCCTCGTACCGTCCGTCGCGTAGTCGATGCCGAGCTCGAAGCCACGGGTCGTCTGCTTGCCGTAGCTTTCCAGCGCGCCGGTCAGCGACGCCAGCACGCCGATCTTGATGACGCCGCCCGCAGCGCCTTCCGCTCCATCTTTTCCTTCGGCCTGCGAGCCGCCGTCGGAGCAGGCCGCCGACAGCAGCAGCACGGCCGCCATGACGGCCGCGCCGCTGATTCTGGCCAATCGCGAGCCTTTCTTCTTCCTCATCGTCATCGTGAATTCCCCCTTGAACGGCTTCCTTCCCGTTCAGCATACGGGCGACGGGTTGCAATCCGGTTGCAGCGCTGGAGCCGCTCTCACGCGCTCTCTTCGCTGCAGCGCTCCATCAGCTCGCGCAGGGCGGCCGTAGGCGCGACGCCGAGCTCCTCCTCCAGCGCCTCCTCGGCGCGGCGGTACCATTTGGCCGCCTGCTGGCGGCTGCCGAGCAGCAGATGGCATTCCATCAGCATCCGATAGGCCTCTTCCCAGCAGCGGTCCTTGGCCAGCATCGCCTCCGCCCACCCGATCGACTTGTCGTAGGCTCCGCGCGCCGCGCAGATTCGGCTGAGCCGCTGAGCGCCGCGCAGGAAGAGCACCTGCAGCCGCTCGCGCTCCTCGATGCACCAGTCGTCATAGCGCCGCTCGGGAAGATAATCGCCTTGGTACAGCTGAAGCGCCTGCTCCAGCCATCGCTCCGCCTCGTCCCTGCGCTCCGCCTCGAGCCCTTTGCGCACGCCCTCCTCGAATTGAGCCGCGTCGAGCGTCCAGCTCGCTTGGGGATGAAGCCGGTACAGCGGACCTTCGCGAATGACGAAATACGGCTCGCCCCGCAGCCGGCGCTGCGGCTCCAGCGCCGCATGCAAGGCGTTCAGCGCGACCTTGAAGTCGCGGTTGGCCGCTTTTTCGTCCGCATGGGGAAAAAGCTGCAGCAGCAGTTCCTCCTTGCTCGTCGCCGAGCGGCGCTTCGTCACGAGCAGCTGGAACAGCTCCTTGGCCTTGCCGCGCTGCCAGTCCTTGTCCTGCAAGTACGTGCTGCCCAGCCGCAGCCTGAACGTGCCGAGCGTCTCGATATGCAGCGTGTAGCCGGGGTGATAGGTCAGCTTGTCCATGCCGAGCTCCGCCAGCAGCGCCGCCGCATGGGCGCCGCCGATGCCCAGCCGCTCCGCCTCAAGCAGCAGCGGCACGAGCTGCTGCGGATCGGCCGGCCCGAGCAGCGTGCGCGCGGTGAACAGGAAGCTGTAGCCGCCTTGCGCGACGCGGTGCAGGAAGCGCTCCATCGCGGCGGCGAAGCGGCCGTCCTGCTGCTGCCGATAGGCGGCAAAGGCGAGCCACATCTCGCCGAGAGCGAGGCCGAACTCGTCCCCGCAGGCTTCGAAGCGAGCCTTCGCCTCCTCGAACCGCTCCTCCGCTTCCGGCCAGCTGCCGTTTTCATAGAGCACGATCGCCATGCTGAGCCGGATGAGCGAGGCCAGCCAGCCGTCGTCGGCCCGCTCCGTATCCTGCAGCGCGGCTTCTCCGTAGCGCATGGCGGCGCCGACGGCGCGGCCGCGGCCGTGCAGCAGGCATAGGCCCATGTTCGGCTCCGCCGTCCCGCGCGGCATGTCGAGGCGGGTCATGATGTCGAGCGCCGCATGGTAGCATTCCGCCGGCACCTTGGCCTCGTATGCGCCGGAGAGCTGCGCCGCATGCCCCATGCGGATCCATCCGCATGCCTCGACAAAAGGCGCCTTCAGCCGGATGCCGCGCATCATGCCGGACTCCGCCGCCGACTTGGCCGCCGCCGCTTCGCCGCAGAGGCTGTGGATCAGCGACTGGAGCAGCTCGATCTCCCGATGCGAGCGGGACAGCGTGCGGCCGACCTGCCGCATGCCGCGGTACGGCGCGCCCGTCTGGGATTCTTGGAGCTGCGCGCTTTCCAGCAGCAGCGCCGCCTCCTTGAGCCTGCCCGTGCGCAGCGCCAGCCTCGCCTCCAGCAGCAGGTCGCGCCGCTCGGGATCGAGCTGCAGCGAGCGCGCGGCCCAATCGCGCGCCTCCTTGCCGTGGCCGCGGTTGAGCTTGTTCTCCGCCATGAGCCCGTACAGCCGGGCCAGATGCTTGCGGCCGAAGCCCGGCTCGCGGGCGCCTGCCGGCTCCTCGCCGGCTGAGGCGGCCGGCTCCGCGGACGCCGATCCCGCCTCGGCAAGCGCGATCGCCCGCAGCAGCGGCGGCTCGGCGAGTCCCGGCTGGATCGTATCCAGATAGAACATCGCCTGCCCTTCGAGCGCAAGGCTATGGACGAGCGCATCGCCCCGCTCCCGCGCATGCCGCTCCGCCAGGCTGTAGCTGGCCATCGCCTCCTCATAGGCGCAGCGGTAGCGGAGGACGTCGCCCTGCAGCACATAGAGATGAGGCGTTGAAGCTTTCCATAGCTCCGGCAGCGGCTGCAGGCAGCTCAGCACGGCCTCCAGATGCCCGCCGGCGACGAGCTGCGCTCCGCCTGCTGCGAGCAGCGCGGCCATCGTCTCGGGATCGTCCAGCTCCGACGCATGCTGCAGCGCCAGCTCCATCCGCCCCTTGGCCGCCGTCTCCTGCACGGCCCGTCGCAGCAGCAGCTCCCTGCGTCCGCCCTGGAGCCGCAGCCGCTCCTGCAGGAACTGGCGGAACAGCGCATGATAGCGGAACTGATGCTCGTCGATCGGCGTGAGGAAGCCGCTTTGCGACAACGCCGCGAGCTGCGCGCGCGAGCCCTCGCGTCCGCAAACGGCGTCGCACCACTCGCCGGTCAGCTCGTCGAACAGGCTCGTCTCGAGCATGAACGCCTGCATCGCCGGCGGCTGCTTCTCGAACAGCTCCGCCGCCAGGAAGGCGAAAAGCTCCTCCAGCGACTGGCGCGGCTGCAGCAGCAGGCTCTCCATCGACTCGCCGGTAGCGGCAAGCCGCTGCCAGACGAGCTGGATCGCGATGATCCAGCCCTCCGTGAAGGCGAGCAGCCGCTCGGCCTGCTCGCGACCAAGCGGCTGCCGGTAATAATCCGAGAACAGCACCTCGATGTCCTCCGCCGAAAAGGCCAGGTCGTCCCGAGACAGCTCGAGCACTTCGCCGCGCACCCTCATGGACGTGAGCCCTTCCCACTCGGGCTTGACGCGGGAAGAGACGACGAGGCGCAGGCTCGGACAATCGGGCAGGTACGAGACGACATATTGCATCCATGCGTCGATCCACTCGTTCTGCCCGACGGACTGGTAGTCGTCCAGGCAGAGGAGCAGCGGCTCGGACAGCAGCAGGCATTCGTTCAGGAAAAGGTCGGCCAGCAGCTGCACGTCGTCCGGCGAAGCCGGCTGCAGCCGCTCCAGCTCCGCCAGCAGCGATTCGCCGAAGCCGGGCGCGGCCATGCGGATCGAGGCGATGATATGATGCAGAAAAGGAAGAAGGTCATGATCCTGCGCGGAAATGCCGTACCAGGCATAGCGGCAGCCGCATTGCCGGACATAGGCGGCGAGGGCGGTCGTCTTGCCGAAGCCGGGGCCGGAGGCGAGGAGCGTGAGCGGAGTGCGGGGAATGGAGCGGAGCCGCTTCATCAGCTTCGGGCGCTGCAGCCAGTGGCTTTTGGCAGGAGGCGCCATGAGCTTCATTTTCAGGATGCGGAACGTTTTCATGCGCAACCTCTCTTTTCCTTGATTTCCAGCTCATTGTATCATAGCGCCCGACCGCCTGACAGCGTTTACATAAAGCGGCGCCTCCGCCACCCCACGGCAGCTCCGACGTCGCCCCTCGTGAGCCGGTCAGCCCGCCTCAGGCGGCCCGAACAGAGGGACGAGCGTCTTTTTGTCCAGCTTGCCGACCGCCGTCTTCGGCAGCTCCTCCAGCAGCACGATCCGCTTCGGGACCTTGTAGCCGGCGATGGAATCGGCGCAGAACAGCTGCAGGCTCCGCTCGCTCGGGCGGCAGCCCGGCTTCGGCACGACCGCCGCCGCCACGGCCTCGCCCCATTTCGGATGGGGAATGCCGACCACGGCCGCGGAGCCGACCTCGGGGTGGCGCTCCAGCAGCTGCTCCACCTCCAGCGGGTAGACGTTCTCGCCGCCGGTGATGATCATGTCCCTTTTGCGTCCGACGATGTAACAATAGCCGTCGCGGTCGGCCCTTGCCAGATCGCCGGTATGGAACCAGCCGTCCTGCAGCGCCTCCGCCGTCGCGCTCTCGTTGCCCCAATAGGAGTGGAAAAGATGCCGGCCCCGCAGCAGCAGCTCTCCGACCTCGCCGGCAGCCGCGTCACGGCCGTCCGCAGCGGCGAGGCGCATGTCGGTGAACAGCATCGGCAGCCCGACCGAGCCCGGCTTGCGCCTCGCTTCGGCTGCCGAGATGAAGAAATTGTTGGGTCCGGACTCCGTCGCGCCGTAGCCCTCCTTGAACGGCAAGCCTCTGGAGGCGAACGCCTCGTAGATGCGGAGCGGGCATGGCGCTCCGCCGGACAGGAAGGCGCTCATGCGGCTGAAGTCCGCCGAAGCGAATCGCGGACACTCGACGAGCAGATGGTACATCGTCGGCACCATGAGCACGATCGTGCAGCCTTCCCGCTCCAGCAGGTCGATCATGCGCTCCGGGTGAAACGCCTCGACGCAGATGACCTTGCCGCCGGCCATCAGCACCGGCAGCGTCAGCGCATTGAGGCCGCCCGTATGGAACATCGGCAGCACCGTCGGCGTAATGTCGCGTTCGGTCAGCTGCCAGCTGGCGACCGTATTGAGCGCGTTCCAGTAAAGGGAGCGGGCGGTGAGCACGACGCCCTTCGGCTGGCCGGTCGTGCCTCCGGTGTAGATGATCAGCCACGGACGGTCGCTGTCGTCCTGGCGCTCTCCCCGGCTCGCGGCGGCGGCCGCCTCGGCGGCATCGTCGCCGCTGCCGGCAGGAGAAGCGGCCGCCGGAGAGGGGGCTGGCGAGCCGAATGATTGCGGCGATGTCTCCGCTGCAGCCTCCTCCTCCGCCTCGTCGAGCCTCGACAGCGGCAGCCAGCAAGGACCGGCGCCGTCGCAGCCGTCGGCCCTTGCGGCGCTGCCGATGCTTCCGACGTTTCCAGCGCTGCCGCTCCACGGGCCGCTTCCTCCCTCCTGATGCCAGATCAGCTTTGGCGCGCAGTCGCCGACGATCTGCCTCAGCTCCCGCTCATGCAGCCGCCGATTGAGCGGCACGAGCACCGCTCCCGTCAGCCGGCAAGCGAACAGCAGGATCAGCATCCGGACGTCGTTCGGGCACAGGACGGCGATCCGGTCGCCGCTGGCGATGCCGAGCCGGACGAGCAGCGCGGCCGCAGCCTTCGACCTCGCTTCCAGCTCGCGGTACGTCAACCGGCAGCCTCCGCTTTCATCCATGACGGCGATCCTTCCCGCCGAGATTCGGCATCTGCGCTCGAACCATCCCTCTGAAATCATCGTTCTCTCCCCCTCAATCTCGATGAACCGCTCCTTTCAGTTAACCTGAGCGAGGTTGCAGAGGGGTTGCAGGCTGCGGGCGGCATGGGAAAAAGCCGGTTCGCTGGAACCGGCTCAGGAGTTTCAAGGCTAGGAGTGTCAGGGCCAGGAGTTTCAAGGCGATAGGGATGGACGGCCCTCCTTCGTCACGGCCTCGGCATTCCCCGTTTCCGCGCGGCAAAAACGACATTGCGGGCCTTGAACTCCGTCGGCTCGTCGTACTTGTCCTCCTCGATCTTGACGTCATGCCCGGAGCGCAGCAGCACGTCCCAGCCCTCGTAGGCTTGCTCCAGCAAGGAGCGGGCACGGTTCTCCGACAGCCTGAGCTCGATCTGCGGCGGCAGCTCCTCTCCCGTCTCCAGCGCCGTCTCGCGCAGATTCGTATTCATCGACAGCCCGTGGATGCCGCCCGGCCGGGTCGCGTCCTGAAGCTTGCGGATGACGCGCAGCAGCGCCTCCTCGGACGATACATGCTCGAGGCAGCCGCAGGCGAGAACATAGTCATACGCCTCTGCCTCGAAGGCCTCCTGCTCGACATCGGCCCGGATCGCCCGCACCTGATCCGCTACGCCGAACTTGGCGGCGTTTTCCTGCAGCTTGTCGACGGCTGCCTCCAGCAGATCGGTGCCGACGATGCGGCCGTCTCCCGCTTCCTGCAGCCTGCGGGCGATCGGGATGGCGTTGCGGCCCGGCCCGCTGCCGAGATCGAGCACGACCGGGCTCGGATTGTCGGCCAGCAGCTCCTCGAGCAGCTCCATCGCAAACGGAAGCGGCTCGGCCATCCAGCTGCCCGGCTTCAAAATGTCCTGCTCTTCATAGAGCTTCGCGTGATAGTCCTTCTCCGCCTCTCTCGCCTGCTCGAATTCCGATGCTCCCATGAACAGCTCCTCCTTCGCGGTCTTGCCGCCTCTCTTCCTCGATCTAACTCTATCTCTTCATACCCGCCTTTGAAGCTCCGCCAATCGACCGATTTCGTCTTCCAGCCGATCTGTCGGATCTAGTCCGAAGGACCTGATTTTCGCCAATCTTCTCTACGAAGCTTCCAATCTGGGGTAAACTGGTTCTATCTGATCGCAATCGCCTGCAAGGAGGTCCCTATGCCATCCGACATGCCTGAAACCGGCTTCCGCTCCCGCTCGGAGCGCAAAAAAAAGAAAAACACGACCGTCATCAACGGCGTGCTGGCGGCCGCCGGGCTAGCCATCGTGCTGACCGCCCTCTTTTTCGTCATGTATCCGTTCGACAAAGACAACAAGGAGCTCGCCTCGGGCGTTCCCTCCGCCTCCCCGTCGCCGTCGCCGGCCAGCTCGGCAGAGCCGGCCTCGCCTTCGCCGGAAGCATCGGCTTCGCCGCTGCCGTCTCCTGCTCCAAGCGAGGAGCCCAGCGCTTCAGCCGGGCCGTCCGAGCCGTCTCCTTCCACGGCGCCGGATGCGGAGCCGACGGACAAGCCCGAGGCGTCTGCCGCTCCGGCGAAGCCGTCGCCGAAGCCGAAGCCTTCCTCCTCCGGCACCTACACCGTCAAGGAAGGCGATACGCTGACGTCGATCTCGGTCGCGCATTACGGCTCCAAGGACTACGTCTCGCTGATCGCGGAGAAGAACGGGATCGTCTTCGTCAACGACATGAAGCCGGGGGACAAGCTGACGCTGCCTCCGGCGTCGTCCAAGCCTGCTGCCGGCGGCAAGAAAGGCTCCGCGCCGAGCGGAACGAAGGAGATCGACTACTCCAAGGTCAAGCTCCCTGCGACGTACCTCGTCCTTCCCGGCGATACGTTCTACCGCATCTCGGTCCGCTTCTACGGCACCGGCAAGCATGCCGAGCTCATCGCCAAGAAAAATGGCCTGGAAGCCGAAGCCGGCCTGAAGGCGGGAGACTCGATCGTCGTCCCGGCCAAGCCTGCCGACTAGGCGCTCCTGACGAAGCGTCTCGTCTCATCCGCAGCCCAAAAAGGAACCACGCCGCCAGCGGCATGGTTCCTTTTTGTCGTTTAAGCCGATTCAAGCCTAAGGCGATTCTATAATCCCAGCTGATGGCCGCGCTCGAGGCGGCTGATCTGCTGCTCGCCCGTATCGGCCAGCTCGCGGAACTCCTCGATCGTGCCGCGCAGCTTCGGCAGCGCGTCCTGCTTGTAGGCGCTGATGGAGTCGAGCGCCGACAGCACGTCCGCGAACGCCTGCTTGAGCGTCTCCACCGAGACGCTCGATTCCAGCGCCTGCTTATGGATCTCCGCTCCCTGCGTGTTCAGCAGGCGCGACGTGCCGGCGATCAGATTGTTCGTCGTCTGGTTGAGCACCTCGATCTTTTTGAGCACGATCTTCTGATGGTACAGCGCGCCGGCGACCATGACCGCGATCTTCAGCGCGGAGACGGTGACGTTCTGCGCCCGATCGACGCCGCGCATCAGCTCCTTGTTGTTGCGCCGGACGACCTCGATCGCCATGATGCCCTGCTGGTTGACGACGAGCATCTGCTGCAGGTCCATCACCCGCTGCCGCATCGGGAAGAGCACCTCCTCCGAGATGAAGCGGATTTTGTCCGGGTCCTCGTTGCGGGCTTTCGCCGCCTCGATCTGCTTCTCGATCGATTCGTCCATGAGCAGGCCGAGCTGAATCTCCTTCTGCAGCCGCTTCGTCAGGTCGCGCAGCGCCGCCTGCTCGATCTCGAGCGTCGTATTGTCGTTCTTGAGCGTCGTTTTGCCCTTGCTCAGCGACTCCACGATATCGGCGATGACCGCATCGGCTTTCTCGAAGCGGAGGAAGTACGCGCGCAGCGGATTGAACAGCTTGCCGAGCAGGCCGGTCTTGGCGAAGTCGACCGCGCTCGGATCGAGATCCTTGAGCTGCGTATGCAGCTCCGCCAGCCCTTTCGCCACCGGCCCGCCCTCGTCGCCGGCTTTGGAGAGGCTGCCGACCGTCACCTGCAGCAGAGCGTTTTTGCCCGACGACGTCTTCATCGTCGCCATGCCGAACTGCTCGATCGTCTGCAGGATCTCCTTGCGCTTCTCGAACGAGTCCAGATCCAGCTCCATGATCGCCGAGACGTTCGACTCGGCCTGCGCCTGCAGCTGCTTCACTTCCTCCGGCACCGGCTTCACTTCCTGCTCGATGGCCGTCTTGATCGCTTCGGGACTCGGGACTTCCAGGGAAAATGCCATGCGTTCATCCTCCTCCAGGGGTATCGGCGCCGCGCGCCGCGATTACATCTGCACGTTGAACAGGTTTCCGATCTTGTACACGACATCGTCGGTATCGGCGTTGATGCTCGCCGCCTCGTTGATGCCGGAAATGCTCTCGAGCGCCTTGATGTTGGCGTTGTAGCCGATCGTATAGATCGGAATCTGATACGCTTCGATCAGATCGCGGATGTCCTTGAGCGAGCTGCCCTTGTTCGTCTCGCCGTCGCTCAGCACGAAGATGAGCGGCCGCGCGTTCGGATCGGTCTGCTTGTAGTCCTCCAGCAGCTTGATCGCCGCCAGGATGCCGTCAAACGTCGCCGTGCCGCCGCTCGCCTGCAGGCTGTCGACCGCGCCGACGAACATCGACTGCTGGTTCGTATCGTACTTGGCGATCGGCAGCCGGATGCTGACGCGGTCGGAATACGAGACGAGCCCGATGCTGTTGTCCTTGCCGAGATACTTCTGGCCTTTGACAAGCGACTCCTTCAGCCGGTTGAGCGGCTCGCCCGCCATGCTGCCGGAGACGTCGGTGACGAACACGGCCGCGATCGGCTTCGCTTCGTTCTTCTTCTCCTTCCACAGCTTCTGCGCGGAGGCCAGCAGCGCACCGTCGACGGCGGGCAGCTCCGGCTGGTAGCTGTCCAGCCCGTTGAAGCCTTTGTCGGACGCCGCCTTCTGCTGCTGGGCGCCGAGGGCGAACTCGGCGAACTTGCGGGCGATCTCCAGCTTCTCCGGGCCGATGTCGCCGAGCGCGTAGAGCGGGCTGTCGTGGCGGACGCCGAACGGCGTGAACACGTAGCCGCTTTTGAAGTCGTCCGCATTGACGAACGTCTGGTATTCCAGCACGAACGCGTCCAGCCGGCCCGACTTGGCCGCCTCCCGCATCTGGATCGTCGTCGAGGCAGTGAACGGCACGTTCGCCTGGAACTTCTGGAACCCTTGGACGGCCGTCTCGCTGAGCAGGTCGGAGCTGTCGAACGTATAGAGCGCGGTCAGCAGGAAGTTCAAGCCCGTCGAGCTGGCGAAAGGATCGGTATAGCCCATCGACAGCTTGTTCTCGGCGATCGCGTCGGTGACGGTCTTGACGTTGACCGCGCCGTAGTCGCCGACGATCTCGTCGTACTTGGCCTTGGCCATGACGATGCCGGGCACGTTGCCCGCCAGCCGCTTGGCGACCAGCTCCGTCTTGACGCCGCTGGCCTTGACCATCTCGCCCCACAGCTCGTTGGACGGCGTGAAGGCGTCCGGCACATGCTTGCCGCTGCGGATATAGTCGGCCGCCGTGCCGGAGGCGATGTTGCGGATCTGCACCGACGCCGGCTTGCCGCCGGCCTGGATGCCGGCCTTGTTGAACGCCTCGCCGACCTCCGTCAGCCAGCCATCGACGCCGCTGCCCGATTTCTCCGTGGAGGAAAAGATCTCCAGGAACGTATCGGTCGTCGGCTCCACGGCGATCGGGAACTTCGAGATGTCCGGCAGCGAGGCCGCGACATCGACCGGATCGAGATCGATCTGGCCTTTGACCGGCGGCTCGGTCGTCACGCCGAGCTTGCCGTACAGCTTGGCAAGCTTCGAGGCGGCGCCCTCGGCGCTCACCTGCTGATCGGTCTTGCCGAGATTGGAGGTGAACTGGATGCCATAGTAGACAAGCGCGAAGACGGCGAGGATGAGGACGATGGATACGAATGCAAAACGGCCTTTTCTCATGGCGGACGCCCCCTATGCGTAGTATTTGGTCGAGCGGATCAAGGCGTCCAGCTCCTGCATGCCCGGCAGCTCGTCGATCGTGCCGGGGTGCTGCTGGTCGAGGCGGGTCAGCTCGAGGAGCAGCTGGTTCAGCTTGAGCAGAATTTCTTCGTTGTGGCCAAGCGTCGCTTTCAGAAACTCATGCTGCTCGCGGATCAGCTCGAGCCGGCGCTGCTGCAGGTCGCGGGAGAGCGAGCGGCTGCCGGACTTCAGCTCCGCCTCCGTCTGCTCGTAGAGGGCGAGCCGGCTGAGCACCGCTCGCAGGTTGCGGCGGAACAGCTCCTCCACTTCCAGGATGACGCCGCTGAACTTGCGGTAGCTCAGCTCCTCGGGCTCGAAGCGCTGCGCGAGCAGCCGATGGAGCGACTGCTTGCGCTTCTCCATCCGGTCCAGCTGCTCCAGCGCCAGCTCCAGCTCGGCCGCGACCGTGCGGACGCGGCGGAACGCGCCAAGCGCGGCGGCGTAATGCTCGACCGTCTCGAGCTTGGCGGGAGCGGCAGGCGCAGGCGGACGTTGAAGCAAGGCATAGGCGCCGTATAGAAGCGCGAGTCCGCTGGCGGCCAGAACGGCCGCTCCGAGGGCGGAGGAGAAGGCGGAGCCTCCGAAGCGGACGTTCATCAAGCCGGGAGAAAAGACCGCGACGTTGGCGGCGGCCACGCCGAGGGTGAGGGCGAATGCCCGGGCGAGCTTGGTTGCGGCCAATGGTTCGACCTCCTGCCTGCAAGGAATTAGGATCGTTTACTACTAAGCGATAAGGTTTCTTTTCCTACGGCGCATCCAGCAGAATGGTTGCAAAGGAATCGAATTCCTTTACAAGCTCCGTCTCCCAAAACGGATGCTTGGCGCCAATTCATGAAAATTATACCATAGCTCCGTCTGCCTGGATGCAGAAAAGTCCCGTCCGCATAGGGCGGACGGGACTTGCGGACGAGCTCAATCGGCGATCACGATGATCAGGGCGGCCACGCTGGCGACGGCAGTGACGATATAAAGCAAGGAGAGCCGCGCCCAGCGGCCGCCGTGCTTGCGGTCGTAGTCCGGATCGGCCTGCCGGTTCTCGCGGGAGAAGCCGACGGCAAGCGTAGCGCCGATCGCGGTCAGGATGACCAGAGCGACTAGAATGTAAGGCAGCATGGAATTCCCCCTCGTGGAAGCGTTTCTATGCCCTCAGTATAGCAGATCGAGACGCCGGAAAGACCCCCTGGCTGTGAAGGCTTCGCGAACAAAGCCGCTTGCCGGCAGGCCGGTCCGACCGGCTGCAAAAACCGGCTTCGGTTGGCCGGCTCGACCGGCCGCAAAAGCCGGTTTTCTTCAGGCCGGCGCGGGCGGCCGCCAAGACCGGCTTGCGGTTGGCCAGAGCGACCAGCCCGGCCGCAAGCCGAAAAAAAGCCGCCCTTAGGGGCGGCTGCGGCTTCAGCGGCTGTAGTAATACTGCTTGATGTAATAGTGGGAGTCGCTCAGCCCCGTCTGCTTGCGGCAGTCGGGACAGATGAGCTCGCCGCGGGCGGGAGCGTTGCTCTCGCAGGAGAAGCACAGCTCCGGCGCCTCCGCAGAGGAAGCGCCTGGGTCGGCTTGGCGGATCGGGTCGGTCGTCATCGTGGATCGTCTCCTTTGTCAGTCGGATTGGTCCTGCAGATGCGGGTAGGCTCTCGTCGTCAAAAATTCAGGCAGCGTCTGCTCCAGCGTCATCTCGCGGAACAGGTCGGCCGCCAGCCGCAGCGACTCGAGCCGTCGCGGCGGCTCAAGCCCGGCCTCGAGCGGCTCCAGCTCCTCGGCCAGCCACCGCTCCAGCAGCTCCGGGGCGAGCCGCCTGCCGTCCGCCAGCTTCGCCTCCGGCAGATGAAGCCATTGCCACAGCTGAGCGCGGGAAATCTCGGCCGTCGCGGCATCCTCCATCAGGCCGCGGATCGGCACGGCTCCGATCCCGTCCAGCCAGGCGGCGACATACTGGACGCCGACCGACAGGTTGGCGCGCACGCCCTCCTCCGTGATCGGGCCTGCCGGAGCCTGCAGCAGCTCGGCCGCCGTCACGTCGCCGCCACCCGGCATCGCGCCGAGCTGGTTCGGCCCCGGCATAAACGCGTCGAATACGTCCCGCGCCACCGTCACGAGCGCCGGATGCGCCACCCAGGTGCCGTCGTGTCCGAGCCGCGCCTCGCGCTGCTTGTCGCGGCGGACCCGCTCCAGCGCCAGCTCGTTGGCCTTTGCGTCGTGCTTGACGGGGATGAACGCCGACATCCCCCCGATGCAGTGCGCGCCGCGCTTATGGCAGGTGCGGATCGCCAGCCGCGCGTAGGCGTCCATGAACGGCGACTCCATCGTCACCAGGCTGCGGTCCGGCAGGATCGCGTCCGGGTGGCGGCGCAGCTTTTTGATATACGAGAAGATATAGTCCCAGCGGCCGCAGTTGAGGCCGTCGACATGCTCTCTCAGCGCATGCAGGATCTCCTCCATCTCGAACGCCGCCGGCAGCGTCTCGATCAGCACCGTCGCCCGGAAGAAGCCGCGCGGCAGGCCGAGCCGCTCCTCCGCATGGACGAAGGCATGCGCCCAAAGCGCCGCTTCCTCCATGCTCTCCAGCTTGGGCAGGTACAGGTAGGCGCCTTCTCCTCTCTGCCGCAGCGCAGGCGCGTTATGCCAGGCGAACAGGCCGAAGTCGAACAGGCTCGCCGAGATCGGCCGGCTGCCGAGCCGCGCATGCTTCTCCTCCATATGCCAGCCGCGCGGCCGCATTTTCAGCACGGCCGGACGCTCCGCCAGCTCCAGCCGCCTGCCGTCCGGCGTCTCGTGGCACAGCGTGCGCGCCAGCGCGTCCCGGATGTTGCGCTGGCCGCCGACGACGTTGCGCCAGGTCGGGGCGTTCGCGTCCTCCAGGTCGCACATGAATACGCTGGCGCCGGAGTTGAGCGCATACAGGACCATCTTGCGGTCGCCCGCCGGGCCGGCGATCTCTACGCGCCGGTCCTGCAGCGCCGGAGGCGGCGGAGAGATCCTCCACGAGCCGGAGCGGATCGGCGCCGTATCGGCGCGAAAATCCGGCTTCGCCCCGCGGTCGAACGCCTCCTGCTTGCGCGCCCGCTCCTCGAGCAGCGCGCGGCGCCGGTCTCCGAACCGCTGCTCCAGCTCGCCGACAAAAGCAAGCGCTTCGGCCGTCAGCATCGCCTGCAGCTCCGGCTTCAGCGGCGGGGCGGCCAGCTGCAGCCGGTTGTCGATCTCCCTCATGCTCCCGCCTCCTCGCTGGCTGCCGCCGCGAACTGCGCCGCCTCGGTCGATCCGGCGAGGGCGGCGGTGCTCGCCGTCCCGCCGCTCACGACGCCCATCACCTCGTCGAAATAGCCGGTGCCGACCTCCCGCTGATGGCGCGTCGCCTCGTAGCCCGCCGGCTCGGCGGCGAATTCGGCCTGCTGCAGCTCGGAGTAGGCGGCCATGCCGCGCTCCCGGTAGTCTCTCGCCAGCGTGAACATGCTGTAATTGAGCGCATGGAAGCCCGCGAGCGTGACGAACTGGAACTTGTAGCCGAGCCGTCCGAGCTCCTGCTGGAAGCGCGCGATTTCCTCGTCGCTCAGCTTCTTCTTCCAGTTGAAGGACGGCGAGCAGTTGTAGGCGAGCGGCTTGCCGGGATGCATCTCGTGGATCGCTTCCGCAAAGCGGCGCGCCTCCTCCAGATCCGGCTCCGACGTCTCGCACCAGACGAGGTCGGCATACGGCGCGTAGGCGAGGCCGCGCGCGATCGCCTGCTCGATGCCCGGCCGCACTTCATGGAATCCTTCCGGCGTGCGGACGCCGGTGCGGAACGGATCGTCGGCCGGATCCGCGTCGCTCGTCAAGAGCCGGGCGGCGTGGGCGTCGGTGCGGGCGATCAGCACCGTGTCGACGCCGAGCACGTCGGCCGCCAGCCGGGCGGAGACGAGATGGCGCACCGCCTGCTGCGTCGGCAGCAGCACCTTGCCGCCGAGATGGCCGCATTTCTTTTCCGAGGAGAGCTGATCCTCCAGATGCACGCCCGACGCGCCGGCCTCGATCATCGCCTTCATCAGCTCGAACACGTTCAGCGCGCCGCCGAAGCCGGCCTCGGCGTCGGCGACGATCGGCAGCAGGAAGTCGATGTCGTCGCGGCCTTCGGCATGCTGGATCTGATCCGCCCGCTGCAGCGCTTGATTGATCCGCTTCACGACGCTCGGCACGCTGTTGGACGGGTACAGGCTCTGATCGGGGTACATCTGTCCGGACAGATTGGCGTCGGCGGCGACCTGCCAGCCGCTCAGGTAGATCGCCTTGAGCCCCGCCTTCGCCTGCTGCACCGCCTGGTTGCCGGTCAAGGCGCCGAGCGCCGGCACATACGGCTCGCTCTGCAGCAGCTCCCACAGCCGGGCGGCGCCGCGCGCGGCCAGCGTATGCTCGACGAGCACGGAGCCGCGCAGCTTCAGCACGTCGTCGGGGCCGTATGGCCGTTGCACTCCCCGATAGCGGGGCGAGCTCCAGCGCTCCAGCAGCCGCTCCCTCTCCTGCTCGATCGTTCGGCTCGGTCCGCTCATGTCCACGCGCCTCCTTCCTCCAGCTCCAGCACGCCGGAGCCCTCGCAGCGCGGGCAGCGCTCGTACGCGCCTTCGGCTGCCTCCTCCGGGCGTCGCCACGCAGATCCTCGCGCCTCAGATTCCTGCGCCTCAGGACCTCGCAGCCGAGGACCTCGCGCCCCTGAGGCGTCCCAGCCTCCTTCGAGCAGCTGGAATTCCAGCTCTCCATGACCTTCGCAATGCGGACAATCCATCCGAGCCATCTCCAATCTGTATGAGTTTGTTTCATGTTCTTGTGGCTATTATATAACAGCAATCAAGAAATGTTCAATACTGTTTTAGACTATTTTTATGTTGTTATAGTACAGTTTGGAGAATGCGTCTTCGCGACTGTTCTTGCTGCCCAGACTTAGCCTCTGCGCGGCACGAGAGAGGGTCGCTGCGAAACGCCCCTGCTCGTTGAATAGGGCCGTCTGAGGCTCATGGAAGGGGAGGACGCCAGCTGCCGCAGGGACGTTTAAAAAGAAAAAACGAGACGAAGCCGCTGCATCGCAGCTTCGTCTCGTTCTCTTAATTGGCGATTCAAGTTGGAATCGTACAAGCTATGGTCCGCAGCGGCGCGGCTCTCTGACGGCATGACGGGATGCTGCCATGCCTCTGCCGCGTCAAGCCGCCTCACGGCTCCATCAGCCTCGCCGTCAGCATCGACTGGGCGACCTTGCGCCCGTCGGCATATACCTGGATCTCGATCTTGCAGAACTTGCGGCTCAGCTCGATCAGCTCCGGGTACAGGCGGAGCGTCTGGTCGATCTCCACCGGCGCGAGGTAGTAGACCGACTGGCTGTCGGCGATCAGGTTGCCGCGCCGATGATCGCGCAGCGCCCGCGCCGCGGCATGATGGACGAGCCCGGCGAGCACGCCTTCCGACAAGTGCCCCATCGGGCTGCTGAACAGCGCTTCGGCCGGCCCTTCGTAATAAAGGCGTCCGTCCGCTTCCTGCCCGGAGACGAAGCGGCGGCGGATCTGGTCCTCCAGCGTCTCGCCGTTCTGCGGCTGATGCTGGATCTGCTGCATCGCCTGCAGCACGTCCTTGCGGCTGATGACGCCGCTCAGCCTCCCTTCCGCATCGACGACCGGCAGCAGCTCGATCGACTCTGCGACCATGCGGTGCCCCGCCGTCGCGACCGACGTCTGCGGCGTGCATGTCTTCGGCTGAGGCGTCATCCGCTCGGCGATCGGCTCGGCGGGCGAAGCGCCGATGAGATCCTTCGTCGTCACCATGCCAACCGGGCGCCGCTCGCGGTCGACGACCGGGAAGCGGTTGTGGTTCGTCTGCTCGATGACGGCCATCGCGTCGGCGACGGTCGCTTCTTCCGGCAGCGACGCGACGGGCTCGTCCGCATTCATGATGTCCGCGACGAGCACGATCTGCTTTTTGATCAGCCGGTCGTAGATCGCGCGGTTGATGAGCGCGGCGACCGTGAACGTATCGTACGCGCTGCTCAGGATCGGCAGCTCCAGCCGGTCGGCGAGCGCGACGGCTTCCGGCGTCGCGCCGAAGCCGCCCGTCACGAGCACCCCGGCTCCGAGCGAGAGTGCGCTCAAATGCGCCTTTTCGCGATTGCCGACGATGAGCAGGTTGTCCGGCTCGATATAGCCCATCATCGCCTCGAGCTGCATCGCGCCGATGACGAACTTGCTGAGCGGCTTGCCGAGGCCCGCCTCGCCGCCGAGCACCTGGCCGTCGACGATCGCGACGATCTCTCCGAACGTCAGCCGGTCGATCTTCTCGCGCTTGCTGCTGTCGACGCGCACCGTGCCGGTCCGCAGCTTCGTGCTGACGATGCCGCGCGCCTCGGCGTCCTTGATCGCCCGATAGGCGGTGCCCTCGCTGACGTCCATCGCCTGGGCGATCTTCCGCACCGAGACGCGCGCGCCGACCTCCAGCTTTTCCATATAGGCGATCAGCTGCTCATGCTTGGTGGAAAAATCCGCTTCTGCCATGCCCGCTTCCCTCCGCATCGTTGGTGCTGCTCACGGCTGCCCGCCGCCGGGTCCGAGCTTTTTCGCTTCCGACGGCGTCATGCCGTTGTACCGCTTGAACAGCTTGGTGAAATAGTTCGCGTTGCCGCAGCCGACGCGCTCCGCCGCCTCGGCGACGCTGCAGTCCTCCTGGCGAAGCAGCCGCATCGCCTCCTGCATGCGCACCTGGTTCACATAGTCGATGTACGTGCTGCCCGTCAGCTTCTTGAACACTTTGCAAAAATGGAACGGATCCATCCGCACGCGCGCCGCCGCGTCCTCGATCGTATGCTTGTCCGCGCAGCTCGCCTCCACATGGCGGAGCAGCTGCTTGAAGCGCTCCTGCCGCAGCTGCGCCTCTCGCGGCCTCGCCGGCGCGGGAGCGGGCTGCGCGGCCGCCGCGCGCGCCAGCAGCAGCAGCAGGCCGGTCCGCGCTAGCAGCCGCCCGCCCGCCGTGCCGGCGGCGATGTCGGCGATGACGCGCTCCGCGAGCTCCGTCTCCCCGCTCGCGCCGAGCGGGTGAAGCCGCCCTTGGCCGTCCAGATAAGGCTGGAGCAGCTCCGCATAGCCGGGATCGCCGCTCCAGTCGCGCAGCAGCGCGCCGCTGAACACGACCGATACGTATTCGGCCGCTCCGCCGAAGCGGCTGTAGCCGGCATGCAGGTCGCCCGCCTGCACGAGCAGCACGGTTCCCGGCTCCGCCTCGAACGGCTCGCTGTTCAGATGGAAGACCGCCTTGCCCCGCCGCATGGCGATCAGCTCGAAATGCTCATGCCAATGCAGGAACAAAATATTCTGTCCCGGAGCCGTATCCTCGGCACGGTTGACGTAGACCTTGGCCGGAAACAGCGGATCGAGCGGATTGCGCTCCCGCAGCCGGATTCCATCCTTCATGCGATGCACCGCCAAGATAAGAGTGGTATTCCCCAAGATCGGCTAGAGCCGCGCCGATTGACAGCGCTTATACTAAGCCTGATTGAGTTCATCATAAACCAACATCGGCACGGTCAGCAAGGCAGATCGTTCTCGGTCCGCTGCTGCCCTGGCCGACAACCGGATTCCCTAGAGGAGGCTCTCATCCCCATGAACCGAACCTTATCTTCCCCGCGCCGCCGGATCGTCGTCGCCGGCTGCGGCGGCATGGCCCATACCTGGGTCGAGTATGCTTTGACCCGCGACGACGCCGACATCGTCGGCCTTGTCGACGTCCGCCTCGAGGCGGCAGAGGGCATGCGGGACAAGCACGGCCTGAGCTGCGGCGTCTACACGGACCTGGAGCAGGCGATTGCGGAAAGCGGCGCCGATCTCGTCTTCGACGTGACCATTCCGGCGAGCCATCATGTCATCAGCCAGACGGCGATGCGGCTCGGCTGCGACGTCTTCACCGAAAAGCCGCTGGCCGAAAGCTGGGAAGCCTGCCTCGACGTCGTCCGGACCGCCTCCGAGACGGGCCGCATGCATGCCGTCATGCAGAACCGGCGCTTCGACCCGCGCATCCGCGCCTTCCGCAAGCTGATCGCCGGCGGCGCGATCGGCACGCCGGGCTTCGCCGGAGCGGACTTTTTCATCGGCGCCCACTTCGGCGGCTTCCGCGACCTGATGGACAGCCCGCTCATCCTCGACATGGCGATCCATACGTTCGACCAGGCGCGGCTGCTGCTCGGCGCCGATCCCGTGTCCGTCTACTGCCAGGAGTTCAACCCGCCCGGCTCCTGGTACAAGGGCGCGGCTTCGGCGCTGTGCATCTTCGAGATGTCGGACGGCAGCGTATTCAGCTACCGGGGCTCCTGGTGCTCGGAAGGAGCTCCGACCTCCTGGGAAGCCCAGTGGCGCGTCATCGGCTCGACCGGAACGGCGCTCTGGGACGGCGAAGGCTCGCCTTACGCGGAAGTCGTCGATCCCGCCGGCCAGGAGCAGGCGTTCATCCGCAGCTCGCAGCGCATCGACACGTCTCCTGACGAGGCGGGCGAGCCGTGGCATCACCGCTGCATCGCCGAGATGTTCGACGCGCTGCATGGCGGCCGTCCCTCGGAGACGGACTGCCGCGACAACCTGCTCAGCATGGCGATGGTGTTCGGCGCGATCCGCAGCTCCGCCGAAGGCCGCAAGGTGGCCATCTCCGAGCTGCTGCCGAGCGGATCGCTCGGTTGACAAGCGCTTCAACGACAGACAGGTCCGGCCTCAGCCGAACCTGTCTTTTTAATTCGCCTCATCTACTTTCCCGTTCCTGTCTCTTCGCACTCTTCCTTTGAACACGAAAACGTCCTCCTCGACAGAGCGGAAACCGCTATAACCGAAGTCTCCCCCCGGCACGCCCATTACGCCTTTCCGGTTTTTCGCTGTCATGCCCCGTCCATCCGGCAAGCCTTGGCCCGCTCAGCGAGGACGGCCCTCCCGCAGCTCCGGCAGCTTGGCGGACATGCGCTCCATCGCCGTCTTCATCTGCGCGTTGTCGATATGCGTGTAGATCTGCGTCGTCTCGATGCTCGCATGGCCGAGCAGCTCCTGCAGCGTGCGGATGTCCGTGCCGCTGCGGATCTGCATCGTCGCGAAGCTGTGGCGCAGCTTGTGGCTCGACAGCTTCTTCATCGCCAGCTCCGGCCGCTCGCCCTGCAGCCGCTCCAGCGTGCGGTCCGCGATCGTCTGGATCATGCGGACCGACAGGCGGCGTCCGAGCTGGCTGACGAACATCGGCTGCTCCTTGCCTTGCCGCATCCGGCCGCGGCTGTCGTCCTCCAGGCGCCGCAGCAGCCGGGCGAGACTGTCCGGCAGCGGCAGATAGCGCCATTTCCGTCCTTTGCCGAGCACCGACAGCGTCCCGTCCGGCTTGAGATCGAACGAGTTGAGCCGATGGATCTCCCCGACCCGCAGTCCGGCGTACGCCATGAGCAGCAGGATCGACAGATTCCGTTCCTGGTGCTTGCCTCCGACATGCCCGAACAGCTCCTGCAGCTGCTCCTCGTCCAAATAGACCGGCATGCGGTTTTTCTGCTGGCGCGACTTGGGCGTGAGCGCGGCCGGATTGGCCTGCAGCCGGTCCATCTCGTTGAGCGCCCGATAGAACGCCCGCAGGGAGCTCAGCTTGCGGTTGCGCGCCTCGTCTCCCGCTCCCCGCTCGCGGCTCGCGGACAGATAGCGCATGATGTCCAGCTTGCCGCTGCGCTCGAGCGCTTCGGGATACAAGGACGCGAGATAGAGACGCACGTCGGCGACATACGCCCGTTCCGTCGACAGCGTCATGCCCTGGTTCTTCATCCAGATGCGGAACAGCTCCAGCTCCTCGCCATAGGCCTCTTGCAGCTCATGCACCGTCACGGACAACCTTCCCCACTCCTTCTCGTTCCTGCTAAAAGTCTCTTAAAATCGAAGTTGCGTAAAATATGTATTTCACGCAACTTTTGAGCCGGGAAAAACGGCATTCCTGAGCTCAGGAATGCCGGACATGCTCGAGCGTCTGTCGGAACACTTGTTCGACGTGATCGTCGTCGAGCGAATAGTACACCGTCTTGCCTTCCTTGCGGCGCTTCACGATCCGCATGTTGCGCAAATAGCGCAGCTGATGGGAGACGGCGGATTGGTTCATTCCGAGCAGCACGGTCAGATCATGCACGCACAGCTCGCTGTGCATGAGCGCGTCGACGAGCTTGACCCTTGTCGGATCGCTCAGCGCCTTGAGCCAGTCGGCCAGCTGCAGCGCGGAGCGGTCGTCGAGCATCGCCGCCTTGACCGCGCTTAGATCGCGGGGCTGCTCGGGCGCCGCGTGCTCGCCCTCCAGCTCGGACGGCTCGTCCTCGCGCCAAGCGGCCTCCTCCACCTCGGCCCCTGCCTGGCTTTTCGCATCCGTATTCATCCGCCTCTGCCTCCGATCCGTATCCATTGACCTTCATTATACCAATCGCCGGCATTAAACGGAAGTTTTACGGACATCATTAATTTTTAGGGATAATTGTCCCAATCGGTTGACCATTCCAGCAAACAATCATATCATATGAGCAAGTATTCATGCGTATGGTCAAGGAAGGAAGATGCCCCTTGCTGGAATATCGGGTAAAAGGACTCAGCTGCGGCAACTGCGCCGCCGATCTGGAGCGGCAGATCCGCAAGCTTCCTCATGGCGATACGGCCGCGCTTCATTTTTCATCCGCGCGCCTCGTCATGGATGAACGCGTGCCTATGGACAAGGTGCGCAAAATACTGAAGACCGACGGCGCTTCGATCCTCGCGGAACGATCGGCTTCGGCCGTTCCAGAAGAAGCCCCCGCCTCCTGCTGCGGGGCGGGACACTCTCATGAGCATGGCCACGATGCAGATGCCCACGATGGGGTCCATGATGATGACAGCAATGATGCACATGGCCACGCTCACGGGCACGGTCACGCTGGAGTCCATCATGATGTTGACAGCAGGCACGAACATAGCCACGGCCAAGCGGACCTTCGCAAGCATGTCGCCCAAGCGCAGGAGCAAGACCAGGCAAGCGCTCCTGGACACGCGCACGGTCATGATCATGACCACGATCACGACCATGCCTCCGGTCGCGGCATCTACGCGCAGCTCGGCATCAGCCTCGCGCTGCTGCTGGCCGCCGTCCTGCTCGGCGACCGCGTGCCGTCCGCCGTCTCCATCCCGCTCTATCTCGGCGCGATCGCGCTCAGCGGCTGGCGGACGTTCTGGAAAGGGCTGCGCAATCTGGCGAGCCTCCGCTTCACGATCGACACGCTCATGACCGTCGCGCTCATCGGCGCCGTCGCCATCGAGGAGTGGAAGGAAGCAGCGCTCGTCGCGATCCTGTTCGGCGTCAACGAGCTGCTCGAAGGGCTCGGCATGAACCGCGCCCGCGAGTCGATGGACCGCCTGCTCGAAGCGGCGCCGAAGGAAGCGATGCTGCTGGAGGACGGCGCGACGCGGCGTATTCCCGTGTCCCGCCTGTCCGCCGGCCAGACGGTGCTGGTCGCCGCAGGCTCGCAAATCCCTTCCGACGGCGTCATCGTCACCGGCAGCAGCTCCGTCAACGAAGCCGCCATCACCGGCGAGCCGATCCCGGTCGACAAGAAGCCCGGCGACGCCGTATTCGGCGGCAGCCTCAACCAGGAGGGCAGCCTGACGGTCCGGATCGAAAAATCGTACTCGGAGTCCTCCCTGGCGAAAATTCTCCAGCTCGTCCAGGAGGCGCAGGAGTCCAAGACGCCGACCGAGCTGTTCATCAACCGCTTTTCCCGCTACTATACGCCGGCGATCATGATCATCGCCGTGCTGGTCATGCTCGTCCCGCCGCTGCTGCTCGGCGGCGAGTGGCGCCACTGGCTGTACGAAGGACTCGCCGTGCTCATCGTCGGCTGCCCGTGTGCGCTCATCCTCTCCTCGCCGGTCGCGATCCTCGCCGGCATTACGCGCCTCGCGCGGGAAGGCATCCTGGTCAAAGGCGGCGCCCATCTCGAGCAGCTCGGCCGCATCCGCATCATCGCCTTTGACAAGACCGGCACGCTGACGAAGGGGCATCCGCATGTGGCCGAGGCGGCGAGCTGGGACGACCGCTTCCTCCCGGTCGCGGCCGCGATGGAAAGCGGCTCCGCCCATCCGCTCGCCAAGGCGGTGCTCGCCTACATCGAGGAGCGCGGCATCGCCTACGAGACGGCGGAAACGACGGCCGTACCCGGCAAAGGGCTCGCTGCCGCGCTCGGCGGCACGAAGTACTCGCTCGGCAGCCCCGCTGCGCTGGAGGAGCTCGGCATCCTCCCGCATGCGGAGGCGGCCGAGGCGCTCCGAGCGTACCGCGAGCAGGGCTTGACGCTCGTCGCGCTGGCGGACGAGAGCCGGCTGCTCGGCCTGTTCGGCATCTCCGACGAGCTGCGGCCGGAGACGCCCGGCGTCGTCCGCGAGCTGCGCCGCGCCGGCATCGCCCGCACCGTCATGCTGACCGGCGACCATGAAGCCGCCGCCCGCCGCATGGCCGCGGCAGCCGGCGTCGACGAGACGGCAGCCGGACTGCTGCCCGCGGACAAGGTCGAGCGCGTCAACCGGCTCAAAGCCGCAGGCAAGGTCGCGATGATCGGCGACGGCATCAACGACGCGCCGGCGCTCGCCGCCTCCGATCTCGGCATCGCCATGGGCAAAGGCACGGACAGCGCGATCGAGACGGCCGATCTCGTGCTCATGCAGGATCATCTCGGCAAGCTGCCCGAGGCGATCCGCACCGCCAAGCGCACGAACCGGATCATCCGCTTCAATCTTGCGGTCGCGCTCGGCCTCAAGCTCGTCGCTCTGCTGCTGACGATCCCGGGCTGGCTCACGCTCTGGATCGCCATCCTGTCGGATATGGGCGCGACGATCTTCGTCTCGCTCGTCAGCCTGCTGCTGCTCGTCCCTTCCCGCCGCTCGGCGGAAGAGCCGGCGTCTGCACCAGCCGTCGCGGAATGAGGATGGAATGAGCGCAGAAAATAAAAATCCTTCGGCCGCTTGAGGGCCGAAGGATTTTTTGATTAAACTGGTCGAGCGATGCATCAGCCGATGCTCCATGGGGTGCATCAAGGAATGAACTGCTGCACGATCTTCGTCACGACGCCGTCCTTGACCGTCAGATGATACGGGAAGTCGGCGAGGTCGAGCACGTCGTTCTTGGCATACAGCTTGGCGAACTCGTCGAGAGCGACCGGCTCGTTCCACTGCGTCTCCAGCTCGGCCGGGTCTCCCGTGCGGTCATACAGCTGCATGAGCACGGCTGCATCCGGCGAGATCTCGTACGTAGTCGCCGTCGTATCGTCATTGACGATATAATAGCCGTCCGGAGCGCCGTCCAGGCCGCTGTCCGGCTCATGCTTCAGGAACTGCTCGTCGGCTTCCTTGCCTTCGTACCATTCGATCGGATCGACCGTTATGTACCATTTGCCTTCTTTATGGGTGATGGATTCGATATAGTCGGTTTGGGTGTCGGCCGTCTTTTGCACCGGCTGATAGTCTCCGCCTACGGCATTGGCCGTGGAGATGAAATAGAACAGGATCGAGGCGGTGGCGAGAATGCTGATGAGACTTTTTTTCATGTGGCTCGTCTCCCTTTCGCAAAGCTAGGACTTGTGACAAGAGCTTGACGTTCATTACCCTTGCTCGCAAGGGGTGAATCAGCTGTTGGTACCATTATAAACGGGCCGGCTGCGAGATAAGTTGCAACAAAGTTACAAAACCAGTTACGCTAGTCTACGAAGCCCGATTGACAGCCAAAAAGGAGAATGCCCGCATGAGCCGCAGATGGCTTGCCCTCGTATCCGTCATCGTGATCTACGCCGCCCTGATCTATTATATCGGGTGGAATCTCTCGCTATTCCTCGCCAGCCAAGGCTTGTCGCCGGGAATCGGCATGTGGACGGCCGTCGTGCTCGCGTCCGTCTCGTACTTCCTCGCGATGGCGCTCGTCCGCTTCTGGGGAGCGCTGCCGGCGCGCTTGTTCAAAGCCGCCGCCTCCTACTCCATCGCCGCGCTGGAATACCTCATCCTGCTGCTGCCGCTCGCCGATCTCGGCTGGCTCGCCGCCCGCGCTGCAGGCGTCTCGTTCGACGCTTATGCCGGCGCCGCCGGCTGGACCGTGCTGCTGCTCCTGCTCGTCCTGCTCGCCTGGGGCACGCGCAACGCGTTCAGCCCGATCGTGCGGCGCCACAGCGTGCAGGTGGACAAGCCGATGGCGGATCGGGACAGCGTGACGCTGCTCGTCGCGTCCGACATCCATCTCGGCGACATCGTCGGCAAGCGCCATCTGAGAAAGCTTGTCCGCATCAGCCAGGAGCTGCGGCCGGACTTGATCCTGCTGCCGGGCGACGTGCTCGACGACAGCGTCAAGCCTTTCCTCCATCTGCGCATGGCGGAGGTCATCTCGCAGCTGAAGGCGCCGCTCGGCACGTACGCGGTGCTCGGCAACCACGAATATTATGGCGGAGACATCCCCGCCTACGTCGGGGCGATGAAGCAGGCGGGCATTCCGGTGCTGCAGGACGAATGGATCGATGCGGGAGGCATCGTCATCGCCGGCCGCAAGGACCGCACCGCCGAGTCGCTGCCCGGCGCAGGCCGGCTGCCGACAGCCGAGCTGCTGCGCGATATCGACTCCTCGGCGCCGATCGTGCTGCTGGACCATCAGCCGTACGGCTTCGCCGAAGCGGCCGCGGCCGGCGCGGACGTCCTGCTGTGCGGCCATACGCATCGCGGCCAGTTCGCCCCCAACCATCTCGTCACGCGCCGCCTGTTCGAGCTCGATTGGGGCTACATGCGCAAGTCGCTCACGCATGTGTTCGTCTCCTCCGGCTTCGGCAGCTGGGGACCGCCGGTCCGGCTGTTCAGCCGCAGCGAGGCGCTGCTCATTACGTTGACGTTCCGTTCATCCTGATCGATCATCTTGGTTTGGTCTGACCGCCCGGTTTTACCGAGCGGTTTTTTAAATGCCGTTAAAGGTTTACATAACTATCCTTAGAAAGTAAGCATGCCGCACGGAAGCTTGTCGGGGGAAACGGCAGTTGCTACAATACGGAGGAAAAGATTGGAGGAGCCGCTCATGAACATCTTGAAGGTGAAGGACCGCATGGAGCTGGATCGGCGCGTTCCCTCCATGCCGTGGTATATCGAGAAATTCATCAACTACAAGCTGCCCGACCTCTCCCCCTCCTCGCTGCTCGAATACGTGCGGGACTATGAGGCCTTCCTCGGCTGGCTGATCGCCGAAGGCTTGGCGGAAGGCCCCGCCCTGTCCGATGTAAAGCTCGAGGAGCTCGAGAAGCTGCGCATGGACAGCATCGACGGCTACCGCATGTTCCTGGCGTCCAAGCCGCTGCACGCCAACAGCCGCACGACCGTCTCGCGCAAGCTCAGCTCCCTCCGCTCGCTCTTTCATTATTTGAGCCAGATCGCCGAGGACGAGGACTTCTATCCGCTGCTCAAGCGCAACGTGATGGCCAAGGTCGCGATCAAGCGCACGCATAAGCCCAAGGATACGGCCGCCAAGCTCGAGGGCAAGCTGCTGCAGGAGGAGGAGCTCGACGAATTCCTCCGCTTCGTCAAGTCCGAGTACGGCCAGGATCCCGCGCTCAGCAAGCAGGCGCTGCACGCCTTCGAGAAAAATTCGACGCGCGACTGCTGCATCGTCAGCCTCATCCTCCACTCCGGCCTGCGCGTCTCCGAGGTCGTCAACCTGAACGTCGACGATCTTGATCTCAAAAAAAAGCTCGTCTATGCGTACCGCAAGGGCAGCAACGACGATACGTTCAAGACGCCGGTCTATTTCCGCCAGCAGGCGGTGGAGGACCTGCAGGCCTACCTGCAGCTGCGGGACAGCCGCTACGCCGCTCCCCGCAAGGAGAAGGCGCTGTTCCTCGCCGTCGCCAACGGCAAGACGGAAGGCTCGCGCATGACAAAAAGGGCCATCCAGGAGATGGTCCTCAAGTACGCCAAGCGGTTCGGCAAGCCGTATCTGTCCGTGCACAAGCTGCGGCATTCGTTCGCGACGGATTATTATTTGCGCAACGACCTGTACAAGACGCAGGAGCAGCTCGGTCACGCTTCGCCGGACACGACCCAGATCTATGCCCATCTGACGGACAAGACGATGCAGGAAGCGATCGACCGCGAACGGAACCGGGAAGGCTAGCCTCCCGGTCCCGCCGGATTCGCGGCGAAGCCGCAGCCTGGCGGTCGAACAGCTGCGCCAAAGCCGCAGTTCCTAGCGGTCTAGCAGCTGCGCTGAAGCCGCAGTTCCTAGTGGTCGAACAGCTGAGGCTGCGCGCCTTCTTCGACCGCGTAGTCGAAGTCCTCGATGTCGAATACCTGCACCGGCACCTCCGCCTCGATCAGCCGATCCTGGAACTCGTATTGATCCGACAGGATCGGAATATCGAACTTGGAGGCCGTCAGCAGCAGCTCTGTCTCCACCGGATCGAAATATTCTCCATAATGCGCATTGTCCACCGCGTTCACGACCGTAAACTGGATGCGGTCGTTCAGGATGAGCGGAGAGCTCTCCCTCCACGGCACCGTCAAAGCGCGCTCGATCTTCTTGCGGTTGAGCGAATCCTCGAAAAATAGGATCAGCTCGCCGATCTTGCCCCGCACGAAAGCGTCCTCGGTCGGATCGTCCATGACGGGCTCCGGGCTGTCCTTCATCTCGTATAGCTCCAGAACCGTGGAGTAAGGCAGCACGAAGTCAACCGGCAGGCTCGGAACGAGCAGCTGTCCATAAGTCGCCACCATGACCGCTTCAATCACAAATCTCCGCTGCATTCCAGATCCCCCTCTATAAGCCACATAACCGTGTTAGTGAATCCATTATACATGAAATCCCCTCTGCGCCATAGAGAAAGCCTGCGGTTGCCTCCAAAATCAGGCGAAGGTACAATAGCTAGTACAGCAGGCGCCGGCAAGGCGTCCGAACGGAGGTTGAAGGTACGTTGCAGCAGGAACAAGTCATCATCATCGGCGCCGGACCATGCGGCCTGGCCGCGGCTCTCGAGCTGCGAGCCCGCGGCATCGACGCGCTCATCATCGAAAAAGAGAATCTCGTCCACTCCATTTCCCAGTACCCGACCTACCTGAGCTTCTTCAGCTCCCCGGAGCTGCTGGAGATCGGCGGCGTGCCGTTCACGACCGCGCAGGAGAAGCCGACGCGGCTGGAGGCGCTCAACTACTACCGCACCGTCGCGCTGCGCGGCGGCGTCCGCGTCCACGCCTACGAGAAGGTCGAGTCCGTCGTGCCGCAGCCGGACGGCTTCGCGCTGAGCACGCGGACGAGGCATGGCGAGGAGCGGGCCTACCGCTGCGCGGCGGTCGTCGTCGCCACCGGCTACTTCGATCATCCGAACCGGATCGGCATTCCCGGCGAGGACTTGCCCAAGGTCAGCCACTTTTTCCGCGAAGCCCATCCGTATACCGGCATGGACGTCGCGATCATCGGCGGCAGCAACTCGGCCATCGACGCCGCGCTGGAGCTTGAGCGGGCCGGGGCCAAGGTGACGGTCGTCTACCGCAAGCCGGCTTATTCCCCATCGATCAAGCCGTGGGTGCTGCCCGTGTTCGAGAGCCTCGTCCGCAAAGAGCGAATCCGCATGCTGTTCCACTCCCGCGTCGTCGAGATCGCGCCCGCGAGCATCGTCGTGCAGAGCGAGGACGGCGAGCAGGCCAAGCTGCCGAACGATTTCGTGCTCGCGCTGACCGGCTTCCATCCGGATCGCGACTTCCTCCGCTCCATCGGCGTGGCAATCGAGCCGGAGGGCTATCCATACTTCGACTCCGACACGATGCAGACGAACGTGCCGGGCGTCTACCTCGCCGGCGTCGTCGCCTCTCGGCATGAAGCGAACGAGATCTTCATCGAGACGGGACGCTTCCACGGCGTCAAGATCGCCGATCATCTGCTCGCAAGAGCATGATCGAAGCCAATTCTGGACCGGTCCGCGCTCGCGGCCGGTCTTTTTCGGTTTCGGCCGTCTTTTAGTTAAGAGGATTAATGGTTTACATAATTCGACTTACAAAGGTAACGCCTCCGTAAAATGGCCCTTATCCAAAAGGGCCCTCTGAACCCGGCTTCGTCAAAGCGATTCGAGCCGGGAGGACAAGACCGTCCGCCAGCTGTCGGCCAGCTCCGGCACGACCAGCAGCTCGCGGATCGCCTGCGCGTCCTTCTTGGCCGTGTAGTAGATGCGGTTCGCCTCGGCGACGGTCATGCCGTGCGCGGGGCGATGCTCCAGCGACAGCTCCATGCCGGCTGCGGCCTCTCCTTCTTCGACGACGCGGAAATAATAGCCGGTCCGCCCGCTCTGCTGGACCCATAGCGTCAGCTGCGGCTCCTCATGCCTCAGCCCGAGCTTGAAGCAAGGCTGACGAGGCTGGCTGACCTCCAGCAGCGCCTGTCCGCAGCGATAGCGGTCGCCGATGACGACCGCTTCCTCATCCATCCCGCTCAGCGTCAGGTTCTCGCCGAAAGCTCCCCAGCCGAGCTGCCGCTCCAGCCGCTGCTCCCACTCCGGGTAATGATGTCCGGAATAGGCGCAGACTGCCTTGTCCGGCCCGCCGTGATGCTTGAGGTCGGCTTGTCCGTCCCCATCCGGCCCGGTCCTTCCGAGCCGCACCGCGCCTTCGCTCGGATATTTGAAGATGCCGGTCATGACCGTCTGGCTGCCGTGGCGGACAGCCGCCGGCAAGCCGACATTGACCGAAACGATCTTGCGCTCCTTATGCTCCACCTGCTTCCGCCTCCCTTTCCGGCCCATTATAAAAGAAGCGGGCGCCCTCCGGCAACCCGCCCCCTCTTCTCGACACCGAAAGCCGTCTTTGCGACAGGGCGTGTCGAAACTTTTTTAATCGTGTTGCATTCTGCGCTTCCCCGGGAAATAGTCAGGCCCAACATTTCCCGAGCCTATTGGGGATGGGAGCGCTCCAGCTGCAGCAGCTCCTGGCGGCTCGGCAGGCTGCGGCTGTCCGCCGCTCCTGCGGCGGCAAGCGGCCGTGAAGCGAGCAGCGCCGCCGCGAGCCAGACCAGCGCCGCGGCCAGGGCGGCCGGGCTGATGGCGGCCGCGGCCGCCGCGACAACGGCCAGGACGGCGGCCGCTGTCCAGCGCAGCAGCCCGCGCGCGGGCCCGGGCGACCAGAGCGGAGCCAGCGCCGGATGCTCCTGCCCCCGACGCAGCCGCAGCAGGCCGGAGAGCGGAAGCAGCAGCGCTCCATGATGCAGCATGACGCCGAGCGCGAGCAGGAAGGCCGTCTGCGCGCCGCCGGAAGCCGGCAGCAGCGCCGAGCCTGCGGCAAGCGCCGCTGCCGCCAGGACGGCCAGCATGGCGGCTCCGTCGTAGGTGCGCCGCTTGACGGCAACCCGCGCGAGCCGGGCCAGGGCGGGATGGCTGCTGTCGCGGGCGAGCGCGCCGGCAAGCCTCGTCGAGGCGAACAGCAGCGAGAGCGAGCCGCCCAGCAGGCTGACCGCGACCAGCGCGTCAAGCGCCAGCACCGCGCCCGGCGAGCTCGCAATGGCCGAGCTGACGGGGTGGAGCCACGCGCCGGCTGCGCCGCCGAGCGGCCGGGACGCGGCGTACATGGCGGCCAGCGCCAGCAGCACGTAGCCGCCCGTGTATAGATAAGCCGCCGACTGGAACTGTCCCCAGGGCAGGCGCATCCGCGGCTCCACCGTCTCCTCGGCCGCGGCTTCCGCCGCTCCGCCGGACAGGAACAGCCTCCACAGCAGCAGCGCGCCGAGCGCCCAGTCGGCGTTCAGCGGAACGGCGCCCGTCCCCGCGCCTTGACCGAGCGGCGGCAAGATCGACGGCAGCGAGTAGTTCGGCCACAGCGCCCCGGCGAGCAGCGCCAGCAGCAGCAGGCAGCAGCCGATCTGGACGGCGGCGACCGCCCGCTGCACGAAGCCGAAGCAGCCGTTGCCGGCCAGGCAAACGAGTCCTTGCAGCGCCAGCGCGAACGCCAGCGCGACTGCCGCGACCGCGGCGGCTGATCCGCCGAGCCAGCCCTGCCAGGACTGGCCGAGCCAGCGGGCCGCCTCCAGGCTCATCCAGGCCGCGAGCGCCCACTGGCCGCCGAGCCGCAGCAAGCCGCTCGCTCTGCCGGCCGCCTTCCCGGCCAGCCATTCGGCCGCGTGGGACGTTCCTTTGGCCGTCGGCACGGCGGACATCAGCTCCGCCGACACCGCATGCACGGCCAGCGCACCCAGGCCGAGCAGCGGCCAGGCCCACAGGATAAGCCCGCCGGCCGCCCCCGGTCCGGCGACATGCAGGAACAGCGCTCCGCCGCCGAGCAGCGCCATCGCGTTGAACGGCAGCGCGAACGCGGCGAACGGCCCGAACGCCCTTTTCAGCCGCTGCGCATATCCGTATCGGTTCAGCTCGCTCTTGTCCTGCATGAACTGGATGTAGGCCGCGTACTTCGTCAGCGACTGGTATCCGCCGAGCTGGCGCCGCCGCTCCGCCGCCGCGAACACGGCAAGCCATGCCAGCGCCGCCGCTCCGTACATGCCGAATCCGATCCAGATCCACATGCCCTCGTCCCCCTTCGCTCCCTTAATCGTTGACGTCCATGACGCCGAGCGGACCGTCCTCGCGGATCAGGTCGGTCAGGTCGTAGACGGAAATCGGAAAATAAGGAAAACCGAACACGTAAGGGGTGATCTCGTACACGCTGAACCAGATGACGAGCGCGCGGTCGGCGATGTAGTAATCCTGGTCGGGCCGGATGCCCTCGAACGGCTGCAGCGTCTGGATGTCCCGCTGCTTGATCTGGCGCGCCACCAGCTCCGACAGCCGCTTGCGGTAGTCGGAGCCCGGCTTGAACAGCCCGGACAGCGGAATCGGCTTGCCTTCGTCGTTCAGGAAGGTGAGCGAGCGCTGCAGCGTCAGGCCGTGCGCTCCGCCGGTATAGGCGTAGTTGAAGAGCGAGAGGCTGAGCACGCCCTTCTGGTTGTTCTTGAGCTCGTAAAAGCCGAGCATCTCGGAGCGGGGATCGTCCAGCGAGCCCTGCTCCTCCATCAGCATCCGCGCCGCCGAGCGGATCGAGCCGTTGATCGCGGCTGTCGCCTCCTCCTCGCCTGCGATCGAGACGACCGGCAGCAGCAGCTCGGTCTTGGGCCTGACGACGCGGCTCGTGTGTACGGAAGCCGGTTGCACGAACGGCATGATTCTCCACCTGCCATATCCATAGAATCGATCATTCCGATTGTATGAAGGGAGGGCGGAAAATCATGCCGCTTGGTCAAAGCAAGTTCTTTTCGCGCTCGGTCAGCCTGCGGCCGTTCACCTGCAGCGCGACTTTGCCGCTGTTCAGCCCGATGATGCGGTCGGCGTAGCGCTCGGCCCAGTCGCCCTGATGGAGCACGGCGATCACGATCAGCCCCTGCTCCTTGCACAGCCGCTTGAGATCGCCGAGCACCTTCTCCGCCGCGTGAGGGTCGAGTCCGGACACCGGCTCGTCCGCGAGCAGCACCTTGGCGCCGTGGACGAGCGCTCGGGCGATGGCGACGCGCTGCCGCTCGCCGCCGCTCAGCTTGTCCGCCTTGCTGTGGGCTTTGTCGAGCAGGCCGAGCTTCTCGATCGTGTCCATCGCGCCCATGTAGTCGTCGCTGCGGACCATGCCGGTCAGCCGCCGGAAGACGGATGCCTGCGCCGCCGAGCCGACGAGCACGTTCTTGAGCGCGGTGCGGCCGGGATGAAGCGACGGCTTCTCCTCGATCAGCGCGACCTGGCGGCGGATCCGATAGCGGCCCGACCAGGTCGTCGGCACTTCCTTGCCGTCCAGCTTGTACGTTCCGGAGGTCCAGCTTTCGTGAAGCGCGAGGCATTTGAGCAGCATCGACTTCCCGCTGCCGCTCGCTCCCTTGATGGCGATGAATTCCCCGTCGTCCGCCCGGAAGCTGATGTCGTCGAGCACGGTCGGGCCGGCGGGCAACTGTTTCTTGAGATGGGCGATATGGATCATGGCGCTGCTGCACTCCTTCTGGCGGTCCGGCATGAATTCGCTGCCGGCCTGCAATCGTTGTCATCCTTATTCCACCAGTGTACGGGATTGAAAAAACACTTTCCACGCGAACAAATGTTTGCTATAATCAAAACAGGAACAAACGTTCCTCCATTCCTTGATCTGGAGCGTGATCGAGATGAATTGCAACCACCTTCGATTTGTCGAACGCCACCGCCCCTTCCGCGATCTGACCTTCAAATTCTACGATGACGGCCGGCTGACGATTATCGACAACGGCTCCCGTTCCTCCGTGACTCCTTCGGAGCTCAAGGGCGAGAGCCGCGATTTCTATGTCCGGCAGCGCATCGCCTTCATCAAGAAGAATCTCGCCGCCAAGACGCAGCGATACGCATAGATCGGCTGCGGCGCCGACGCGACCGTTTGACGGATGTTCCCCGGTGCAGTAGATTGGAGTCAAAAGCTTGACTGCTCCAGTCAGACCAGAAGGGACAACGACCGCTTATGGCCAAGCCTACGCCGCAGACCATCCTGTTCGATCTGGATGACACGCTCATCCACTGCAACAAATATTTCAATCTGGTCATCGACCAGTTCGTCGACGCCATGCTGACCTGGTTTCACGCCTATCCCGAGCTGACGGAGGCTGTCATCCGCCGCAAGCAGCAGGAGATCGACATCGCCGGCGTCCATGCGATCGGCTTCAAGAGCGACCATTTCCCGCAATCCTTCCTGGACACCTACATCGACTTGTCCCGACTTACCGGACGCGAGGAAGGCTCCGATGAGATCGACCTGCTGTGGAGCATGGGACAGAGCGTCTACGAGCAAGAGGCGGAGCCCTACCCCGATATGGAGAGCACGCTCGAGGAGCTGGCCGAGGCCGGCCATCGGCTGCATCTGTATACGGGCGGCGAGCCGCTGATCCAGCAGCGCAAGGTCGATCGGCTCGGCCTGCAGCGGTATTTCGGAGACCGGATCTATATCCGCCAGCACAAAAATACCGCCGCGCTGGAGGACATCCTCCGCTCGGGCGGATTCGACCGCTCCCAGACGTGGATGGTCGGCAATTCCATCCGCACCGACGTCGTGCCGGCGCTTTCGACCGGCATCCATGCGATCCACGTGGAGCCGTTCACCGAGTGGGAGTACAATATCGTGACGATCGATGTCGAGCCCCAAGGGGCGTTCCTGCAGCTGAAGCATCTGCGGGATGTTCCGCAGGGCATCGCCTCGTACCGCGGCCGAATTTCCTAACAGCCTGAACCAAAAAGCGAAGGGCATGAGAGGTTCCGGATTTCCGGTCCTTCTCATGCCCTTCGCTTTTGTCCTTTTTTGACTGCGGCGCCGCGGCTCATTTGCGCAAGCCCGTGAAGACGATCATCGCGTGCAGCGGCTTCCAGATCTGACGGCTCATACGGCCTCTATAATCGGAATTGTTCGCTTTCGGCGTCAGCTCGTTCACGGCGTTAAACAGCCTTCTGTGGGTGGCGGAGCTTCGATGATGGCGCTGGATCTCCATCTCATGTCGATAAATCGTTTCGTACATCGGTTCATATCTCCTCGCGGGCTGGATTGGATTCGTTCTTTGTTCTTCTTTTTGCCCTGAACCAAGTATCTCATGACATAACAGGAACAAAAAGTGTACAATTAAATCCGAATGCTTCCTCTTTTTCAGGAAAGAAAACGCTGCCCTTGGCCCGCATCGCTTGTCCCGGATGCGATGAGCCAAAAAAAGGAGAAAGGAACTGTCATGCTTAGCGCCGAGAGGTATTTGCTGCTGCTCGACCATTACCGCGTCATGGACCCCGATACGATCGTCGAGGTGTCGCTCGAGGAGCTGGCCGAGCTGTTCCACTGCACCGAGCGCAACGTCAAGCTGATCATCCGCAAGCTGGAGGAGGAGAACTGGCTGCGCTGGCATGCCGGCCGCGGCCGCGGCGTCCGCTCGCGCATCGAGTTCCTCATGAGCCGCGAGCAGTTCCTGCTCGATACGGCCAAGCAGATGGCCGGCAACGGCGATTATCAGAAGGCGTTCAGACTGATGAAGCATCATGGCGACCGGACCGCGGCCCGAGACCGCTTCGTCGACTTCCTGAACGGCCACTTCGGCTCCGACCGGATCGCCGAGGGCCTCTTGGACCAGCGGGACATCTTCCGGCTGCCGGTCTATCGGCCCCCCGTGTCGCTCGATCCCGCCCGGATGTTCTTTTCGTTCGACTCCCATCTGATCCATCAGATTTTCGACCGCCTGCTCAACTTCGACGCGCGCGAGGGCAAGCTGCTCCCCTCCCTCGCCCATCACTGGGAATGCAGCGACGATGCGCGCGTCTGGGTGTTCCATCTGCGCAAAGGGATCCGTTTCCACCACGGCACGGAGATGACCTCCGAGGATGTATGCTTCACGCTCAACCGGCTGGCGGACGGCCAGCCGAACCGGTTCCTGCTGGAGACGATGATCGCCGCCGTGCCGCTCGACAACCGGACGGTCCGGCTGTCGCTGCGCCAGCCGAACCGGCTGCTGCCGCGGCTGCTCTGCTCCGCGGTCGCCTCCATCCTGCCGGCCGATCTCGTGCGGGAGGATCCGGAGCGCTTCTGGCAGCTGCCTTCCGGCACCGGGCCGTTCCGGCTTGCCCGCTGGACGCCGGAGCGGATCGACCTGTCGGTGCATGAGCATTATTTCCAAGGACGCGCTTATCTCGACGAAGTGCAGATCGCCGTCATGCCGGAGGACATCCCGACCGAGACGCGGCAAAAATGGGGCCAGATCATGGCGAGCGACAGCCGCCTGACCGTCCGGCCCGAGCAGAAATGGGGCCAGATCCGCACGCTCAACAAAGGGTGCAGCCTGATCTCGTGGAACCGGAGGAAGTCCGGTCCGCAGCGCTCCGTCGTCTTCCGGCAGGCGGTCGAGCTGGCCGTCGACCGCTGGGGACTCAGCCGCGCGGTCGGGGACGCCTGCCGGCCAGCCCACAGCTACATGCCGGCGATGCCCGATTTTCCGATCCTGGAACGGTACGAGCCGGAGACGGCGAGACGCCTCCTGGAGGAGCATGGCTACGACGGGAGCCCGATCGTCCTGCTCACCAGCCCCGCCTACCGGAGCGAAGCGTACTGGCTGCAGGAGCGCCTGGCCGAAATCGGCATTCCGCTCGAGCTGCGCTTCGAGTCCCATTCGTCGATCTACCCTCCCGAGCTCGTCATGGAGGCCGATTGCATCCTGCAAAATCTCGTCATCGCCGAGGACGAGGTGTGCGAGCTGGAAAACTACCTGCAGGACTCCAGCTACATGCGCCAGCATATGGATGAATCGCTGCTGCACTGGGTCAGGCGCAACCTCGATCATCTGTTCTCCGCCGAGCTGCCGGAACAGCGAAAAGCGCTGCTTCGGCAAATCGAGCAGCGCTTGCTGAACGAGCATCAGATCCTGCCCCTCATCCACCGGGCGATGAACACGTACGTGCATCCTTCCGTCCGCGGCATCGACATCAACAAGCTTGGATGGATGGATTTCAAGGATGTGTGGCTCGTGTCGGAAGCTCAGGAGCGCTCCAGGGAAAGCCTCGTCTCTCCGGTGTAGGGAGGCGCCAGCTCGAGACGGCCCTTGCGGCTTTGTCCGTCCTCGCCCTTGAACGCCAGCACGCCCGTTTTGCCTTTGGCGAGCAGCGCGCCGAGCATCGTCACGCTCAGCTTCTTGCCGTGCTGCTCCTTCCAGACGACGAAGCGGCAGCCTTCCCGGAAGCGCGAGCAGCCGTAGCCGCGGCTGCCTTCGATGACGGCTCCGCCGCAAAGAGGGCAGGCGCCAAGCGCCTGTCGCTCCCGCACGCCCGACAAGACATCGGAGGCGGAAGGCTGTCCGGAGCTCGCCGCCGAGGCGCGCAGGGCGCTCGTCCCCGGCCGCTGCTTGCCCGCCGCTGCGGCAGCGGGACCGGCGCCGGCGCTCGCCCCCGATCGCTTGGCCGGAGCGGCGCCGGCTCTCGTCCCCTCCCGCTTGGCTGGGGCGGCCGGCGAGCTTGAGCCGGCTCCGGACCTGCGGCCGGACGGACCTGCCGCCGCCGAAGCCGGCTGCGAGCGGCCGCCGGCCGCTCGGGCAGCGCCTTTGCGTCCGCCTTTGCGCTCGGGCTCTTGGAAGGTGCCCGCCGGGGCGGGCGGCTGCTGCCGCACCTTGTCGACGATGGAGCGGGCGAACAGCTTGACTTTGTCCATGAACGCCTCGTCCGAGGCTTCTCCGCGCGCGATCTGCACGAGCCTCCGCTCCCACTGTCCGGTCATGACCGGCGAGGCGAGCAGCTCGACTCCCGCTCCGCGGATGAGCTCGATCGCGGAGGCGCCCTTCGGCTCGATCTCCAGCTTCTTGCCTGCCGTCCGGATGTAGCCGACCTGCTTGAGCCGCTCGATCGTAGCGGCGCGCGTCGCCGGCGTGCCGAGGCCGCTGTCCTTCATCGTCTCCCGCAGCTCCTCGTCCTCCATCGCCTTGCCGGCGCTCTCCATCGCCTTGAGCAGCGTGCCCTCCGTGTAGGGCTTGGGCGGCTGCGTCGCCTTCTCCTCCGCCTTGGCGGACTTGCAGCGCGACGGCGCCTCGGGATCGACGGCGAACTCGCCGTCCGTGAGCGTCTCCTCGTCCGCTTCGTCCTCGGCCGCTCCTTTGGAGCGGCTTTTTTTCTTGTCGCCCGGCTCCGCCTCGGCTTGGGTCACCTTCCAGCCCGGGTCGAGCAGCTGCTTGACCCGCGTCCGGAACGTCTCCTCCTCCACGACGGTCATGACCGTATGGTTGCGGTAGACGGCAGGTCCGTAATAATGGGACAAGAACCGGCGCACGATAAGATCGTAAATCTTCTTCTCGTCCGCGCTCAGCGAGCCGGGACGCTTGGGCGTCGGCAGGATGGCATGATGATCCTCGACCTTGGCCGGGTTGCAGACGGCCTTGTTCCCTTTATGTACCTTCCCGCGGTCCGCTCCGGCGGCAAGCTCGCCGTATTCGGTTCCTCGCAGCATGTCGAGCGCCTTGGCCATGACGGGGATCGTCTCTTCCGTGACATAGTTGGAGCTCGTCCGCGGATAGGTGATGACTTTATGCTTCTCGTACAGCGCCTGCGCCACGTCGAGCGTCTTTTTGGCGGGGAAGCCGTAGCGGCCGTTCGCCTCTCGCTGCAGCAGCGTCAGGTCATGCAGGCGGAACGGATACTCCTTGGACTCCGCCTTCTCGTAGCTGGCGATCGTTCCGGTCTTGCCCTTGACCTTGTCCGCGATCGCGGCGGCCTTGGCTCCGTCCGTCAGGCGATCCCCCTGCCAGATTCCTTTGTACTTGGCCCCCGGCTGCTCGAACGACGCCTCGATCCGGTAGTACGTCTCCGGACGGAACGCCTCGATCTCCCGGTGGCGGTCATACAGCAGCGCGAGCACGGGCGTCTGCACCCGGCCTACGGTCAGCAGCGCGCGATGGCGGATCGTGAACGCGCGCGAGGCGTTCATCCCGATCAGCCAGTCCGCCTCGCTGCGCGCCTGGGCGGCCCGCGTCAGCGGCGCATATTTGTCGTCGCTCGCGAGCTGCTCGAAGCCGCGGCGGATCGTCTCCGGCGTCAGATCGGAGATCCAGAGCCGGTCGACCGGCTGCGTCAGCTTGAGATGGCGGCGGATGAAATGGAAGATCAGCTGGCCTTCCCGCCCGGCATCGCAAGCATTGACGATCCGGCCGCATTTGCGCGCGAGCTCGCCGATCACCTTGAGCTGGTCCTTCGTCCGCGGGTTCGGGGACAGCTTGAACACGTCCGGAATGATCGGCAGGTCGCTGTCCTTCCATTTTTTGTAGCGCGGGTCGTAGTCGTCGGGCTCGGCGAGACCGACGAGATGACCGATAGCCCAAGTGACGACGAACCGCTCGCCCTCGAGATGAGTGCGGCGGTTTTGCGCCTTGGGCTCCATGACGGCCGCGATGTTGCGGCCCATATCGGGTTTTTCGGCGATGATCAGCGTCTTCAGCTGCACCGGCTCCTCTCCGTCGGCGAAAGAGGCTCCATACGCCAGCCCGGCCGCGGGCCATCCGTCAGGCCGCGATCTCCTCCAGCATGTCCAGGATGCTCTGGACGCCCTTGGACCAGTTTTTGTCCTCCGCATACTTGCGGTTGATCCAGACGATCGCGTCGCGGTCCTCGGGACGGTTTTTGCTGAGGTTGACGACCGTTTTGGCTGCGATCATGGACGATTCCTCGATCGTCGTATTGAAGTTCTGCCAGCTGTAATGCACATTGAACGGATTGTTGGCCATCTGCTTGGCCCGCTTATGGTCGTCGGGCACGAAGCTCTGTTCCTGTCCCGTTATGGCGAACAGCAGCAAGGGATGAATATTGTAATGGCGCGCCGCGTCGAGAATCGCGTCCATGTAGCGCGATCCGGCCAGCATCGAGGAGCGGCTCTCCAAAAAGCGCTGCAGCGCGGCCTCGTCGATATCGGCATATTGCAGCGATTGCGGAAGATCGTTGTCCATCCTCGGGCTTGGCTCGGCTGCCGGGGCCGCGGCGGGCTCGGCCGCCGCATGCTTCGGCTGCGCCGCCTGGGAGGCCGCCTCCGGCTGCTCCAGCGCAGCCGCCGACACGACCGCCATGCCCGCCGTTTCGGAACGGTCATGGAGCAGCGACACGACGTACACGAGCATGCCTCCCATGATCATGACGCATCCAATGGCAGCCGTCAAGATGCGCATGCTCGGCATTCCGGCGAGCCAGGACGACCCGGCCCGCTGCTCCTCCATCGGTTCGGACGCACCCGGCGAGGAGGCGTCCAGCTCCTTGGCGATGCGGCCCAGCAGCGCCTCGCTTTCGCGCTCCGAGCGCACAGGCTTGACCAGACGCAGCACGCGCTGCAGCTCCCGGTCCTCGACCGTGACGTCCAGCTTGCGCTCGATCCATTCGCGCAGCGGCCGGACGATCCGCTGGTCGCGGATGTCGAGCTCCAGACAGGCTTCGACGACATCGTCGCGGCGGACGAAGCCTTTCTGGACGAGCTTGCGGCGCACGAGCCGAGAAGCCAGCTCTTTTTTGATGCCCTCTGCGAAGTCGGGCAGCTGATGGAAGATGACGCGGCGGATCGCTTCCGCGACCAGCTCGCTTTTTTCGTTCTGGGGCTTCCCCGGATATTTATCGTCGATAAAGGTTCTGATATGGCGGATATCCGAAGGAGTAACAATCGCGGCGCCTTCTGGCATGTTCACGTGACATCTCTCCTTAATATGAATGAGGTTCAAAAGACAATAGGCCGATTGTACCATAATTCATAGAAAGAGAGCCGAAAAAGGTTTTGGACATATCGCCGCTTCTCTCCTGCATGCCCAGCATTCTCCACCGACCGTTCGGATATGCCGCGACACCGGATCGCCGCTGCGTACGCGAGCGGACGGCAAAAAAAGCAGCGTCGCTCTCCGTAGAAAGCGACGCTGCTCGGAAGCTTCAAGCTCCGGTCGAGCCGGATGTTCCAAAAGCGGCGAGCAGAAACCGGTACGCCGCGTACGTCCAAACGCCGAAGTCATGCTTGCCGCCCGGCACGATCTCGCGCAGCAGCGAGCCTAGCCGCTCGCCCGCCGCTTCCTCCAGCCCGTCGAGCGCCTCCTCGAAGCTCGACTGGACGAGCAGGTCCTCGTCGCCGCATACGAGCATAAGCTGGCGGACCGCGAACCCTGCGGCGCGGATGCTCGCCCCGAGCCTCTGCCCGCCGCTTGACGTAGGCGCATTGGAAAAAGCGCCGACAGCCGAGAACAGGTCGGTCATGCCCGGAGCCGGCACGGTCGGCACGAGTCCGTTGCCGTAGCGGCTCGCGCCGCCTGCGAATACGGCCGAATCGTGGCGGAAGCCGCCGAGCCCGAGATTGAGCGCCTGCATCCCGCCCATGGACAGGCCGGCCAGCGCGCGATGGCTCCGTCCGCCCTGCCCGTCACCGCCCGGCACGCCGCTTGCCGCCGCGGCTTTGGTCCGGTAGCGGGCGTCGATGAAGGGGATCAGGTCATGCCGAAGCTCATAGTCGAAATAATAAAAGCCGAGCATGTTGGTCCCCTCCGTGTTGAAGGAGCGGTCTGTCCAATCGACCGCGCTGCGTCCGTTGGGAAAGACGACGATCGTCGGCGGGATATCTCCTGCCGCGATCAGACGGTCGAGAATCGCGGCGAGCAGCGGACGCCCGCCTGTTTGGCCGCTGCCGTCCAGCCACTCGCGATGGTCGCCGCCTACGCCATGCAGCAAATAGAGGACGTCGCAGCGGGCGTCCGCAGGCGCTGCTTCATAACCCGCGGGCAAATAGAGGCTGCAGCGCTTGCGGATCGGCTTTCCGCGCACGACCTCCCTGCCGGCTTCCGCCGGATCGACGAGGCTGGAGGAGACGAGCTGGCGGTCCGCATTAATGTAATGGTGCGCATCATAATCGATCTCCTGGATCGAGCCCTGCCGATCCGCCGGCAGCGGCTGCGTCAGCCCGTCCGGCACACCCGGCCGCTGCCCGTCCGGCCGCTCCCGGCCGCTCGCTTCCATCCGCCTACGACCAGTCGATTCCATGGGCCTCCAGCTCCTTTTTGAGCGCGCGGCTGGCGATGACGAACCGCTCCGCTCCGCTCTTTCCTTCCCACTCTCCACGGGCCGGCAGATGAGGCTCGAGCGACAGGAAGCCGGCATAGCCTTGCCCGCACAGCCGGGCGAGCAGCTCGCTCCACTGGCCGTCGCCTTCGCCGACAGGCGTCACCTGCCCGCTGCCCATCACGGCGTCTTTGACATGCACATAAGCGATATAGCCGCTCAGCAGCGGGTAGGCGTCGTCCATCGGCCTGACGCCGCATTGCACGAAGTTCGCCGGATCGAACGCGGCCCGCAGGCGGTCCGAAGCGGCGCTCTCCAGCAGCTCGAGGCAGCGCTCCGCGGTGTCGCCGTAAATATGGCTTTCATTTTCATGCACCATCACGACGCCGGCCGACTCGGCCAGCTCGGCCAGCCGCTTCATCCGGCGCAGCGCCTCCTCGCGATGCTGCTCATGCTCTCCCTTCGGAATATAGAAGGAAAAGATGCGGACAAACGGAGCCTCGAAAAACCGCGCCAGCTCGACCGCGCGCCGAGCCCGCTGAACATGCGGCTCGAACGCCTCCCCGATGCCGATCTTGCCGAGCGGGGAGCCGATCGAGGACACGCCGAACCGTCGCTGCTGCAGCCGCTTCTTCACTCGCTCCGCTTCCTCGTCCGTCAGATCCAGCACGTTTTTGCCCAGAACCCCGCGCAGCTCGAGATAGCGGATCGATTCCGACTCCAGCACGTCCAGCTGCTCCTCCAAATCCGATGAGATCTCATCGGCGAATCCGGTCAACGTCATCCTTGCGATGTTCATCGCCCCCAGTCTACTTTTTCCAAACCTCGTTGATGGCGGCCTGGAACGGCTCCTTGTACTTCTCGATCGCCGTCGATACGGATACGCCCTGCATCAGCTCGTCGACGAACTCATAGTACGGCATGCTCGGATAACCGTCCTTGCCGTCGACGACATTGATGCTTTCGCCGGCGATCTTCGCGTTGTTGATGTCGTCCTCGCTGCTGAACCAGGTTTCGAGCGAGGATTGCTTCGGATAGTCGTAGACGGAGTCGATGTCGTTCATCTTTTCATAGAGGTAGACCAGCTGCTCGGGATGCTCGACTCCGCTCGGGATCGTCAAGTAGTTCGGAATCGTCAGATGCGAATGGTACGCGGTCGCGCTCGGCCCTTTCGGGAACGGCAGGAAGCCGATGTCGTCCGTCATGTCCTTCTTGAAGCCGTCCATCTCATAGTCGGCGCCGGCGACCATCAGCGTATTGCCCTGGCGGAAAAACTGACCCGGCTCGGTCCAGTCCCCGCCCTCGGTCGGACGCGGGACCTTCTCCGTCACAAGCTTCGAGATGAAGTCGAAGGTTTCCTTCGATTTCGGATCCTCGAGGTTCTGCTTGTCGTCGATGACCAGGTTCGCCTCGTTCGCCGCCAGCGCCTGAATGACCATCGAGGCGCTGGCCAGCCCCCATGTATCCAGCTTTCCGTCATTGTTCGTGTCCTTGTTGCCTTGCTTGGCGACGTCGATGAACGTGTCCCAGTTCCAGTTGTCCTCGTCAACGTATTCTTGCAGCGGCTTGAGGCCGAGCTTGTTCATGAGCGTGCGGTTGTAGAAAATGCCTCCGGCGGCGCCCGCGCCTCCCGCCCGGAAGCCGTAGCCTCTGCCCTCGAAGCTCGAATACACATTCGTGTATTGCGGGAGGAACACGCTTTCATTTTTCGTGTACTCGTCGACCGGCGTGAACAGCTCCTGCTGCACCAGCGTCGGAATCATCCATGGCCTGGCCACGCGGACGATGTCGCCGATCGGCTCGCCGGCGAGCAGCGACGCCGTCACTTTATTCGAATATTCGCCGTAATCGACCGTCACATATTCGATCTTGAAATTGTGCTTGGCCATCAGCTCGTCGAGCTTCTTCTTGCGCTCGATATTGTCCGGATTGTCTTCCTTGATCGACTCGTCGTACCACGACGCCCACTTGATCGTGCGGCCGCCCATGTCGAAGTCCATCTCGGCCGTGCCGGACGGCTCCTCGGCCGCGGCATTTTCCGCCGGCCCGCTTGGCGCCGGACTCGCAGCCGGCGCATTCGTGGCTCCGCCTGCCTGGCCGCCGTTTCCATTGCCCGAGCCGCTGCTGCAGGCGGACATGAGCGCGAGCAGCAGGCAGCTCGCAGACAGCATCATCTTGCGATTGTAATTGTTGACCATGAACAATCCCCCTTTTGAATCGGCTGCATCTCCGATGCAGCGCTTTCAATACCCCTTGCGAAGACAGCTTTTCTTCATTTTTCGGGTCAGATTTCATTCTTTTAGGTTGGCTTCCAGCCTATTCAAGCCTTGGGGCGCCGTCTATGTTCCGGAAGGCAGCGTCCGGGAAGCCTGCACGTTCAAGGTAACGCCGATGCATGCCTATCCGTTACACTTTTTTGGGCCGCGCCGCATCATGCCATTCACCTCCCCTTCAAGCCGGTGACCCGCAATGCCGTCACGCCGGAAATTCTCGGCTACGTCCGCGACTTCAACCAGGAACGGCCTGGCGCCGGCATCAGCCATCAGCCGCCGTCCGCCCGCTGACCTTGCGATAGCGGAAATAATCCAGGTCGGCGAAGCCTCCCGCATGCTCGGTCGCATAGCAGAACAGCCCGAAGCGGTAGCCCATGAAATGATGGAGCGTATACGCCATCTCCAGCGGCGGGCCAAGCCGCTCCCATGCCGCTCCATCCTCCGAATAGAAAAATTCCGCGATATCCTCTCCCTCCTCGAAGCGGCAGTCAAGCCGCAGGAAGATGCAGTCCTTGGCGTAAGGACGGCTCTCCCGCACAAGCTCCCCTCCGTCCTCGCCCTTCACTGCCATGACGACGCTTCGTTTCCCGTCCGCCTCCGCCCGCAGGCCGATCAGGCCGAACTGCGACGACAGTGCGGCCAGTCCCGCCCGATCGCCGGGCAGCAGGCCGGCGGCGTCGAGCAGCACGCTCGCGCTGCAGGCCGGTCCTTCGGTCCGCTGCGTCAGCGTATTGCGGGCGTATTCGACGCTGCTGGCGAGCATGCCGGTCCGCAGCCGCAAATAGCCCGGCCGCTCGGTCACCGACCAGAGCCGCGGATCGGGATTATGGTTCCATTGCCAGAAAAGTCCGAGCCGGTCCGAGCCGTAGTCGAACTCGTCGCTTGCGGCAAGCGGCTGCGGCGCCGATGCGGGCAGCCCCGTCGCATAGGACAGCGGCGCCTTGGCATCGACGCCGAAGACCGGCCAGTCGTCCTCCCAGGTCACCGGCACGACGCACGGAACGCGGCCGACCGCGCCATGATCCTGGAACAGCACGGCATGCCAGCCGCCAAGGCCGTCGTCCACGATGCCGCCTTGGGCGACGCCGTTGTTGCGATAGCCGAGATCGTCGTCCAGCAGCTCGCGCCGCTCGTACGGTCCGAGCAGCCGCTGCGAGCGGTAGACGAGCTGGCGGCGCCGGCGATTTCCCGTGCGCGGCCATTCGATGAAGAACAGGTAATAGAAGCCGTTCCTCTGGAAAGCATGGCAGCCCTCGCAGCACAGCCCGATGCCCTCGGTCTCCGTCGCGAGCAGCAGCCGGTCGACGCCTCCCGGCAGCCGCGCCGTCGCATCGGCCGTCAGCTCCGTGATGCGGATGTCGCCGTTGCCGTGGATGACATAGACGCGCCCGTCGTCGAACAGCAGGCTCGGATCATGCAGCAGGCCGGGCATGACATGGCGCTCCCACGGACCGCGCTCGATGTCGCGCGTCCGGTACATGTAGAAGCGGTCCATGTCGTTGCTGGAAAAGCAGACATGGAACCAGCCGCCATGCTGCCTGAGGCAAGCCGCCCAGGAGCCTTTTCCGTAGATGCCCCGGCCGTCCTGCAGGCGATGGGCCTCGTTGTCCTCAAGCGTATCGTAGACGTAGCCGATCAGCTCCCAGTCCCGCAGGTTGACGGACTTCAGGATCGGACAGCCGGGCATCGAGTGCATGCTCGTGCTGACCATGTAAAAGGCGGAGCCGACGCGGATGACGCACGGATCCGGCACATCGGCCCACACAATCGGATTCGAGATGACTGCGCTCATAAGGATGCCTCCACGAAAATCGAATTCAACAAGCCGTCGATGCGCCGCGCTAGCCGACGATGCCGGTCCGCTCGATGCTCTCGACGAAGTAGCGCTGCACGAACAGATAAAGGACGATGAGCGGCAGGATCGCCAGCAGGATGCCCGTATCCTGGACCATGCTCAGATAGAACGGATCCGCCTGCGAAGCATCCCCGTCCTGCAGGAAGATGGCCAGGTTGTAGGGCAGCGACGAGAGCTGCGTCGACAAGACCTTGCTCGAGGTCAGGTAGGTCGTCGTGAAGAAGCTGTCGTTCCACTGCCAGACGAACGAGAACAGCGTGACGGTGACGATGGACGGGACGGCGTTCGGCAGCATGATGCGCAGGAACGTCTGCACGACGCCCGCGCCGTCGATGTAGGCCGCTTCCTCGACCTCCTTGGGCACGCCTCGGAAAAATTGCCGGAAAATGAAGATGTACAGGCCGGCCTTCAACGAATTCGCCGTGATGCTCGTCAGGATGAACGGCCAATACGTGTTGAGCAGATTGACCGACTTCCCGGTCAGCAGCGGGATGATGCCCATCAGCGTGAAGTCCTTCAGATTGAGGTAGATCGGAATCAGGATCGTCGTTGGCGGCACCATGATCGTCAGGATGACGCCGGCGAACAGCAGGCCGCTGCCCTTGAACTTGAGCCGGGCGAAGCCGTAGCCGGCCAGCGCGCACGAGGCTGCGGTCAGCACCGTCGTCAGCAGCGACAGCGAGAAGGTGTTGAGCAGCGTATGCCAGTAATCCATGATCGAGATGGCCTGCTTGAAGTTGTTCCAGGAATAGGTTTCGGGTATCCACACGACGATCGGCGAATACAAGTCTTTTTTGTCCTTGATCGCGGTCGAGATCTTTTGAAGGATCGGATACAGGATGACGAACGACAGGCCGACGATGAGCGTCAGCCGGACGATGGACCATGACCAGCGCTTCCAGCTTTCCAGCGAAAACAAGCGGGCGGTTGTCACTTGGCTCTCACTCCCCTACTCTTGATAGAAGACCCGCTTGGAGACGATGTAGACGCTGAGCAGCAGAATGAGCAGGATCGAGGCGAAGTAGATCCATGCCATCGCCGAGCTCAGGCCGAAGTTGAAGGTCGTGAAGCCGGTCTCGCGGATCAGGTCGGTCATATTGTTCCTGGCGAAGGAGTCGATGATCGTATAGACCAGGTTCACCAGGATGAGCGGGCTGACCATCGGAAACGTAATCTTCCAGAACGCTTCGTAGCCCGTCGCGCCCTCCATCTTGGACGCCTCGTACAGCTGCGGCGAGATCGACTGGATGCCGGCGAGAAAGATCAGGATCTGCACGCCCGACTGGCTGACGATCTCATAGATGCGCCCGACCGCTTCCGTCAAATAAAGGACGATCGTCTCGTTGACGCCCGAGCGCATCATCAGCCGCGCGAGCTCGTAGGCTCCGAACGAGTTCATCAGTCCTCCGGACCCGGCCGCCTGATCGTTGACCGCCTGCACGAGGCTGCTCGACTCCAGCGTCATGATGACGCCGGACGACAGGATGACCGGCAGGAAGAAGATCGAGCGCGCGATCGACCGGCCGAGGAACTTCTGGTTCAGCAGGACGGCCAGGAACAGGCTGAAGATGATGATGAGCGGCACGTTGACGACCATGTTCACGATCGACTCCGTCAGGATGCGGTTGAAGCTCGTATGGACGGTCAGCGCGTTGACATAGTTGGCGAAGCCGGCATAGGTGACGATGATGCCCTTGGAGTTGGCCTCGATCGTGCTGAGGCTGTAGCGGAACGACGTCAGGAACGGCAGCAGGAAGAAAAAGATGAATCCGAGCAGCCAGGGAAGCACGAACAGAAACCCCCACATCGCCTTTTGCTGCGCATAGGAACGCGTCCTCCATCCGATCCTCATGCCTGTCCGCCCCCTGTCGCATAGCTTCGCGCCTCGATCGTCCTGCCTTCGGCCTGCACCGGATGCGCGTTGTAGTTCACGATGACGGCCAGGCCGCTGCCGTACTCCGTCCGATATACGCCGTCCGCCAGCTTTTCATGGCCGACGATCGGGCTTTGGCCGGCCGGCCCGAGCGCCTCGTTCACTTCCTTGTACATCGCGGCGGCCTTGTCGAGCCACATGCCGTAGTTGACCGCGTACAGCCGGTGATAGTCACTGTCCTTGACGCTGCTGTTCGGCGCATAGATCCACTCGAACGATACGCCCGCGCCGTACTCGATGCAGCGCAGCACATACAGGCGGTCATCCGTGTACGAGGACAGGTTGAACGGCCGGCCGGCGTAGCGGACCGAGCCGCGCACGACCATCTGGTAGAACGGAATCTCCTCGTCCTCCAGCTTGAAGCTGCTGTTGCCCATCGGCGCATGCGTCACGTCGGTCAAATACGGCAGCGCGTAAACGTTGCCTCCCTCGCCCATCATGCTCAGTCCGCGCTCCCGGAATTGCTGCAGCGCATCCAGCGAATAGTGCTCCGACTCGGTGCGGTCGATCTGATCCCGCTTGCGGTAATCGCTGTTCAGCTGGCTGGCCAGATCGGTCAGCGCGACGCCTCCGGCTCCGCTGTCCTTCAGGCTGTCGGCAAGCGTGCCCGCATAGCTCGGCGCGAACCGAGGCGAGACGACGTAGGACGGCTCCTGAGTGCGGTCGCGCCGATTCAGCGCGAGGTCGAGCGGATAGACGCGGGCCGGCACCGCGCGCAGCGTCCGGGCGGCGTCATCCGACTCGTCGAAGCCTTTGGTCGTGCGGGCGACAAGCAGCGCGGCGGCCGGATACAGCTCGATCCCCTTGGCCTTGGCGAAGGCCGCGAAGCTCTCCAGTCCCTTGGCTCCGCCGACGGCCCGGTCGACCGAAACGCTCGACGGCACCTTATGGTCGAGACCGCCGTTGAACCAGCCGTCGTACTTCAGCCTGATCGAGCTGATGCGGCGCTCCTGCAGCCGCTCCACGATGTCCTCCGCCTGCTTGAACGTCGTCAGCGGCACCTGCGCCTCATAAGGAATGCCGAGGAGATGCTTCTTCTTGGAGATGCTGCCGACCAGCTGCAGGTAGAACGGCATGTCCTCGGCCTTCGCTTCGGCCGGCTTCGCCAGCGCGCCGCCGTCCAGCAGATAGCTGCGGTAATACCGCGCCATGCCTTCATAGGAGGCGTCCTCGCCGCTCAAAAAGACGTACCGCACCTTGAAGTCGCTTTTCATCGGCGCTTCCTGGAATTTCGGCAGCGAGCGCTGCTGTCCGTTCGCGTCGAGCGTCACTTCTCCCTTGTTGATCACATAGAAGCTCGGATAGACGTTGTTGTAGCTGTTCAGCCGTCCGCTTACGTCCGCCTTGACGGCCGCGGCCGCAGCGCCTTCCTCGATGATGCCGAGGAACGCCCCTTTCTCCTTGATCAGGCCGAATACCGGCAGGCGGACCGGCTGCTCGCGGGCGTCGTCCTCGATCCGGTCCATCGTCTGATCCGAGCCGTACACCATCTGCTGGTATGCCGGGTATTTGGCCTTTCCGTTGTTGAAATGGATCAGCGAGCCGGAGCCGTCCGGCACGAAGATCGAGCCCTGCTCCCGGGCGCTCCCCGCTCCGAAAAAGCTCAGCACGGAAATCGTATTCACCGGATAGGCCGCCGGAAACTGGATCTCGCCGACCGGCACATGCACGAGCAGCGAGCCCTCCTCCAGCGTATAGTTCACCGTCGCCTGGAAGACGCGCGGCGCGGCCTTCTCCTGCGTGAAGCCCAGCTCGGCCATGTCCTGCTCGAGCAGCTCCGGCGTATAGCCGGCCGTCTCCAGCGCCTGCAGCGCGCGCGTGAGCTGCAGGCCGTTCAAGGCGTCGTCGTTCCGTTCGAACACCGCCGTCTCCTTGTTTTCCGTATAGGCGATCTTCAGGGCGCGCTTGCCGGTATTGTCCAGCTTGGCGCTCAGCTCCTCCATCCGCTTGGCGCTCAGCCGCAGCGGCACGTCCTCCGCTGTTTTCTGAGCGGTGCCGAACTGGTAGGTGACGCTGACGCCGCCGTCGATCTTCTCCATCCGGAGCTGCTTGTGCTTGACGCTGTCCGTGAACGAGTTGATCGAGCTGATCTGGCCGAAGCTGTTGTAGAAATCAAGCTGCAGCTGCGAAGACAGCAGCTCCTTGTTGATGCCGGAGGCGAGCGGATCGGCGTCCGCCTCGGCCGGATTGCTGCGCCAGATCTCTCCCGACGCCTGATCGAGGACGGCGATCTCGCCCGTCTCGTCGTTCGCCAGCAGGCGCAGCCTGCCGTTCTCGGCGACGCCCTTCATCCCGCTCAGCCGGCTGTCGGCGAAGGACGCCTGCAGCGGCTTGCCCTTCGCGAACGCCTCCACAGCCGGCGCTTCCTGCCCCGCTCCGGCATCCGCGCCTTCGCCGGAGCAGCCTGCCGCCAGCAGGGCGGCCGCGATCGCGCCGGCAAGCAGCGCTTTTTGGATCTTGCTCATGTCCACCCCTCCTCTCTCTCAGCCGCGAAGCGCGATCTCTTGATAGATGATGCTGACGAACGACACGATCTGCTGGATCAGGCTGAAGAACAGCAGACAGAGGAACGCCATGAAGCCCATCGCGACGAGCGTCAGGATGATCATGCCGATCGTTTTCATCGGCGAATATTGATGCACGGTCATATTTCCGACGAACAGCAGGAACGCCGACCAGAGCAGCGCCACGCTCGTGGAGAACCGATAGAACGGGACCTCCTGCAAGGAGATGACGTTGCTCAGCCAGATCCACGGGAAATGAATGACGACGAGCGGCGCCAGCGCGAAGCAGGTCGAGGCGAAGATGTCGCGGAATTTTCCTTCGCCGTCCATGAGGGTCGTCAGCGACCAGTTGGCGACGCACCAGAACAGCACGGGGACAAAGACGTAGACGATCTCCATCAGGCTGTTGATGCTGTCCGGATAGACGAGGTTCACGACAAAGCCGCTGTACTGCGTCTGCAGGATGTTCGTGAGCGCCAGCAGGCACAGGATGGCGAGCGACAGGATCAGGTTCAGCCTCCGGCTTCGCTCGTACTTGAGGTCCCAGTAGCCGTTGAACGGATGCAGGATGACATAAAACGGATAGCGCAGCGCTTCACGATTCCATTGCCGCAACCTTTCCCCCTCCTTTCGCCTTGCGGTATTTGCGGAATATGGCATACCCGGCCGCCAGCGCGAGCACGACGCTCATGATCGTCGCGAAGTGGCTGCGCAGCACCTGCTTGCGGTACAGCAGGAAGCTTTTGGAGTAGCCCTCCTGGTCCATGCTCTGCTTGAAGTAGGCCATCGACTCCCGGTAATCCCCTTGCCGCAGCAGCGCCTTGCCGATGCCGGAGTAGGCGAACTCGAGATTGGCGTTCATCTGGATCGTCTGGCGGTACTTCTCGTACGCCTGCTCCTCGTCGCCGCGATAATAGCTGCGCACCGCCTCGTTCAGCGTGCGCCCGTATTCCGTCGTGCGGAATACGGTCAGCTCGCCGAGCGCTTTGTCGAGTACGAGAAAGTCCTCGCCGAGCCGATCGACGGCGGTCGGGTTTTTGAACTCCCCGAGCTGGTTGCCGATCCCGCCGAACACATACATGAAATGGCCGTCGCCGTTGTAGGTGAAGATCCGTCCGCGGCTCGCATCGAGGATGGAGTACATCTCGCTGTCGCCGACGTCGATGTCGACGAGACGGGCCGGCCCGTCCTCGATCGTGTAGTAGATGTCGCCCTCCGGGGCGAAGTAGCCCTCCCGGCGCAGGATGTCCGTCCCTTGCGCGTTCAGCTTGCGCACGCTGTCGGTCACCTGGCCGTTCGTCGCGTACAGGAAGCCTTCCTCGTCGATGTCGAGGTTCGTATATTCGGTCGGCGTGAACATGACCATCTGGCTGCGCTGCGCCTTGGTGGACAGCATTTTCCAGAGATGGTCCATCGGGTTGAAATAAACGCGGTTGGCGCCGATGAACGACGTGAAGTCTCCGCTCGAGCTGAATTCCATGAAGCCGTCGAACACGCCGGCCGCCATCACGTACATCCGCTGCGCCTTGTCGACGACGACACGCACCGGGGAGAAGGAGAACCCTTCGGCGAGAAACTCGGAGGTCGGATTTTCGACGACCTGCCGCAGCCCGCCCTCGCGGTCGAGCCGAACGACCCGCTTGTGGCCCGTATCGGCGACGACAAGCTCCTTGTCGTCCGTGACGAACAGCCCCTGCGGATTCGAGAACGTCTCGCGCTTACCGTCCCGCTCGAACGAGTCGATCACCCGGTCGAGCTTGAAGCCGGGACCGAGCACGAGCACCCGGTTGTTGCCGGAGTCCAGCAGGTAGATCTCTCCGTCATCGGTCACATGCAAATCGCTCGGCTCCTTCAGAGCACCGGCGCCGAGATCGTCTCCGCCGAGCAGCTCCGTCGCCTGATAGGCGGCCGGCGCCGACACCGTGTCTCCCCAGAAGGAATAATTGTAGGAGCCCGCCGTATCTTCCGCTCCTGCGATCCCGCCGCCGAGGCTGGTCCCCAGCAGGCAGGCCGCGGCGATCAGAAGATGGCTCTTGGTCCTTCGTAGCAATGCCAGCATCGCGCAACGGCTCCTTTCTATTCTTTCATCCCGGAGGTCGCCATCGTCTGGATGACGCTGCTCTGGGAGAGGATGAACAGCGTGATCGGCACGATCATGAGGATCAAGGCGACCGCCGCTCCGACGCCCGCCCGCGCGATCCCGCCCTGCGTGATTTGGCCGAGCGCGTAGTGAAGCGTCTTCAAGTTTTCGCTGTAAATGAAGCTGCCGCCGTCGGTGCCCCACAGCATCGGGAACTGCAGGATCATGAGCGTCAGCCAGGCCGGCTTGACGTTCGGCATGACGATCGTCCAGTAGATCCGGTACTCGTTCGCTCCGTCGATCTTGGCCGCCTCGATGAGCGCGTCGGGAATCTGCTCCATGAACTGCTTCATCAGGAACAATCCGAGCGGAAAGGCGAGCGCCGGCACGATGATCGACGCATGCGTGTTGATCCAGCCGAGCCACGACATGACCATGTAGTTCGGAATCGCCGTGACGTGGCCCGAGAACATCAGCGACAGGACGACGATGGAGAACAGCGTCTTGCCGCCGGGCATCTTGTACTTGGCGAGCGGATAGGCGGCGGCGGACGCGAGCAGGATATGTCCGGCCGTGCCGACAAGCGTGATGAGCAGCGTATTGCCGATATAGCGGGACAACGGCACCCACGAGCTGCCCATCAGGGCGACCAGATCGTAGAAATTGTCGAAGGTCGGATTGCTGACGAGGACACGCGGCGGGAAGATGAACAGCTCGTCGAGCGGCTTGAAGGCGTTGTTGATCGCGTAGACGAGCGGCAGCGCCATGAAGGCGCCGAACACGGCCAGCAGCGCGAACAGAAGGAAGCTGACCGTCAAGGAGCGGTTCAGCCTTTTCGGCGCCCGCAGCGCCGGGATCATTTTCATGCTCATCTCACTCCCCTACCTTGCGCAGCAGTTTTTGCGTCAGCATGTTCGTGCCGATCATGATCCCGAACAGCACGGTCGCGATCGCGGACGCGTAGCCCATCTCGAAGCGGATCGTGCCGTAGTCCATCAGATGCGTCACGACGGTATGCGCCGCGTAGTTGACGCTTGGGAAGCCGGCCAGCGCGATCGAGATGTCGGCGACCGCGAACGAGGACGTGATCTGCAGCACCGCCCCGAACAGCAGCTGCGGCCGCATCGACGGCAGCGTGATGAACCACAGCTCCTGCCAGCGGTTGCGGATGCCGTCGACCGCCCCCGCCTCGATCAGCGACTTGTCGATCGTCTGCAGGCCGGCGATGAAGGCGAGGAAGCTCGTGCCGAGGCTCAGCCACAGCTGCACGAGGATGACGATCGGCAGGATGTAGTTCTCGTTGGTCAGCCACTGGATCGGCTCCAGGATGAAGCCGTATTTGATGAGGAAGCCGTTCAGATAGCCGTAGCTGTCGCCCGAGAACACGATCAGCCAGATGAAGAACACGTTGCCCGAGATCGACGGCGCGTAGAAGACGAGCGTCATGACCGCCCGCACCTTCGGCGACAGCTCGTTGATGATCCAGGCGAACAGGAAGCAGGCGACATAGCTGACCGGCCCGGTGATGACGGCGAACAGGAAGGTGTTCTTGAGCGCGATCATGAAGACGTCGTCGTTCAGCAGCAGGCGCGAGTAGTTCTGCCAGCCGACGAACCGCGGAAACTCCAGCATGTTGAAGTAGAAGAAGCTGAGGAGCAGCGAGAAGACGACGGGAATGACGGTGAAGAGGAAAAAAAGGATCATGTACGGACCCATGAGGATGTAGGCATGCTTGTGCTTGCCTATTTCCTTGAGCGCGGGGCCGAGCCTGGACTTCTTCTCCGCCTTCCGGGCCAGGCCAGGCACGGCCCCGCTCGGTGTAGTCTCGGCTTGCATCGGACGTCGCCTCCTGACTAATACGGAAGGTTGAATTCCTTCCGCTTGATCTCGATTTCATCGTTGATGTAGAGCAGGTAGTCCGACAGCGCCTCGCGCGGGTTTTCCGCCTGGTTCACGACTTTGCGGAAGGCGTTGTCCAGATGGCGGCCCGTGAAGTAGCCGCCGGGCACCTGCGGGATGCCGCGCACCCACTCCCACTGGCTTTCCAGGTTGCGGTAGTCCTTGACCGGCCACGGAAGCTCCTCGAGAGCAGCGATGTTCGCGGTCGGATAACGGGCGGCCTCGCCCATCAGCCCTTCCATCTCGCGGCCGTAGGCGACCTGCGTCTCCTTGCCGGTCCACCATTTCATGAACGACCAGGAGGCGTCCTTGTCCTTGGCGTTCTGCAGCATCATGACGCCGGTCGTATGGCTCGCGACCTCATGGCTGACGCTGCCGTCCTCTTGCACCGAGCCCGGCACCATCGTGAAGTCCCACAGCCCCTTGATCTCCGGCGCCATGACCGTCAGCGAGTTGTAGGTCGTGTAGTCGGCGATGCCGATCGGCATCTCGCCCGTGCGGAACCGGTTCGGGAAGTCCGCGAGCAGCGGGAACTTGTAGTTCGTATAAAACTTCGTCCACGTCTTGAACGCGTCCATCGAGATGTCGGAGTCGAGCCCGCTCCGCTTGTCGTCGTCGCGGTAAAACTCGCCGCCATGCTGGAACAGCATCATCGAGAACGTCGCGTTCGGGACGAGCGTCGAGTTGTTGTTCACCGAGTCGATCGGCAGCCAGAACTCCATGTTGCTCTTCTGCAGCACCGAGATCAGGTTGTACACGTCCTGCCAGGTTTTGGGCGGCTCCAGCCCGAGGCTGCCGAGGATGTCCTTGCGGTAGAACAGCATCGGGAACGTCTGCTGCTCCGGCAGCGCGTAGAAGCCGTCCTGGAACGCATATGGGGTCAGAGCACTGTCCCGAAAGCGGGAGGCGACCTGCTCGAAGTCGGCGAACTGCGTCAGATCGGCCGCTGCCGCGCGCATCGCATAGTTGACTGGCAGGTCCTCTCCGATCTGCATCGCGACATCCGGCCCTTCATCGGCCAGCGTGGCCGGCAGCAGGATGTTCGGCGGCACGAGCCGCAGCTTGACCGAGATGCCCGTGTCGGGCGTGAAGCTGTCGTCGATCAGGCTTTTCAGCACTTGCGCCTGGTCGCGTCCGGTCGTGATCCATACCGTGATCGACCGGCCGGAGTCGCCCGTATTGCCGATGCTGTCGTAATCCTCGGTGTACGAGGCGACGAATCCGCCCAGCTCATGCCTCGCCTTGTCCAGCAAGGTCGCCGCCGCATCCGGCAGCTTGCGGTCAGGCGAGCTGACGACGAGATAGTCGAGCGACAGCGGCTGCTCTCGCACGGTGAGGATCCAGGTGCCGAGGCCGCCGACATTGATCTTGTAGGAGCTCAGCCTGCGCGCGACCGTCTCCGGCTCGCTCTCCATCTCGCGAAGCTGGCGCACCATCGTATGGAGCACCGCGACCTTGTCGCTGACCTCGCCGGTCATCTCCTCGAGGTAGTCGGCGACGCTCTCGATCGTGTCCGCCTGCTTGCGGAACACCTCCGTCATTTCCGGAATGCGCTTCTCGAGCTGATAGTCCCGGTACGGGTCGGGCGTATTGGAGGTGATGACGAGAATCTTGCGATAGATCTCGTTCAGCTGCAGCACGCTCGACTCGATCGTCTCGAGCAGCGGCGCCATCTGTCCGAGCGATACGGTCAGGCGGATGCGGTGCTTGCCTGCCGTCAGATGGAACAGGTACGGCTCCTCGGCGCCAAGCACCTGCATGCGCCAGTCCATGTCGAAGGGAAACGCGATCTCCTTCATTTCCTTGAATGGAACCTCGCCGTCGATCGTCAGGCTGCGCGTGCTGTAGACGCCGCGCAGCTGGTCCTGCTTGCGCTTGAGGGCGATCTGGTACAACCCTTCCGCCGGCACGTCGACCTCCCACTCGATCCATTGTCCCGGCAGCTTCCAGTTCAGGCCGCCGATCGCATTGACGCGGATCTTGGACACATCGTACGGCTCGACCGAAGGGCTCGAGCGGTCGGACAGCGGATACAGCGTCGGCGACGACTTGAGCACGGCATGCTCGGCCTGGATCTTCAGCTGCCGATCCTTCGCTTCGGCCAGCCCTTTCTCGGCGTACTCCTGCTTGAGCTCCGCATAGGTTTTGAGCGGCTGCTCCTGAGAGAGCTCGATATAGTCGATGGCCATCGGCTCGCGCGCGGCGGTCAGCGTGAGCGTCTGCTCTCCTTGCTTGAAATAGAACCGGTACGGCTCATCCTCATAGCCCTCGCCGTCCTGGAGCGGCTCGAGCTGCCAGGCGGCCTTCTCGACCTGGCGCGGCCTCAGGTCGTTGCCCCGGTCGTCCCGGCGGACCGCTTCCTCGCGATTGCCCCAGATCCGGTACAGCGACAGCTTCTCCGCGCCGCGGAACGGCAGCTCGCCGCCTAGCGTCAGCTGCCGCTCGATCGCCGAGCTTTTGCCCTCGACCGGGAAATAATGGATCCGAATCTGGTAAAGGCCCGCTTTGTTCACGTTCACATTCCAGCTGATCGAACCCGTCTCGGGCGTGACGACCGCCGTCCCGTCCAAGCCTTCATATCCTTGCTCGACCGTAAACCTGCCGCCCGCGGCATGCGAGAAGCTCTCGCCTTCGATCCGGATCGTCGCGTCCGGCCTCTCGTCCGAGGCGTGGCGCTCCAGATAGCGGCCGTAGCTCGCCTCATCCTGCTTGCCGACGATCGCCTCGAAGTCGCTCATCGCCTTCACGCTCGCCAGGCCGCTGCGGTCCGACGGGGCGAGCAGCCCGATCGAGACGGCCGCGACGATCAGCGCCAGCACGGCGATTCCGTATCTCTTTCGTTTCCGGGACATGATCTCTCCTCCTGTTGCGGCATCAGCCGAAGCGCGGACCGTCCCCTCCGCTTGGAAAGGAGACGGCCCGCGATCGGGCGGCTCGATCAGTTTTGGTACACTTCGTCGATCGCGGCCTGGAAAGCCGCCTTGTACTTCTCGACGACGGTCGAGACCGACGTGCCGGCGTTCAGCTCGCCGACGAAATCGTAATACTTGAGGTTCGGGAACGTGTTGTGATCGAGCACGATCATGTTCGGGGCGACCATCTTGGCGTTCTCGATGTCTTCCTCGGTCGTGAAGTTCGTCTCATACGAGCCCTGGTCGGGATAGTCGTAGACGGACTCGATGTCGTGGATCTTTTCCCAGATGTACAGCAGCTGCTCCGGATGCTCGACCGCCTTCGGAATCGTCAGCGACTGGAACAGCGCCTCGGCCGAGTGGTAGCTCGTCGCGCTCGGGCCTTTCGGGAACGGCACGTAGCCCAGCTCGTAATCGGCCATGTCGGTCTTGAAGCCGCCGAATTCCCAGAGCGCGCCTGCGTACATCAGCGTGTTGCCCTGGCGGAAAAACTGCCCCGGCTCCGTCCAGTCGCCGCCTTCCGTCGGGCGGGCCAGCTTTTCGGTGGCGAGCCGGGAGATGAAGTTCAGCGACTCCAGCGTCTTCGGATCGTCGAGGTTCTGCTTCTCGCCCAGCGTGAGCGCCGCTTCGTTCGAATACAGCGCGTGGTCCATCAGGTTCGAGTTGGCGAGCCCCCATGTATCGAGCTTGCCGTCGTTGTTCGTATCCTTGTTGGAGTCCTTGATCACCTGGATGAACGCATCCCAGTTCCACGCGTCCTCGTTCACATAGTCCTGGAGAGGCTTCAGGCCGAGCTGGTTCATCAACGTCTTGTTGTAAAAGACGCCCTGCACGAGATTCGCCTGATTGTCCGTGAAGCCGTACCCTCTGCCCTCGTACTGCATGTACTCGTCCGTCACCTTTTGATTGAACGCCCGGGAGTTTTTCGTGTACTCGTCGACCGGCCAGAGCAGATCCTGCTTGACCAGCGTCGGGATCGTATACGTCTTGCCGAGCCGGACGATATCGCCGATCGGCTCGCCGGCCAGCAGCGAGGCGACGACCTTCTGCTGGTACTCTCCGTAGTCGATCGCGACGTATTCGACCTTGAAGTTATGCTTCTTCATCAGCTCGTCGAGATTTTTCTTTTTCTGGATGTTGTCCGGATTGTCTTCCGGAATCGTCATGTCCCACCAGGAGACAATCTTGATCGTGCGGCCGCCCATGTCGAAGTCCATCTCCGGCGTCGCAAGCTCCTCCGCCTCGGCTGCGCCTTCGTTTGCCGCCGGCGAGTTGGCGCCGGCCTCGTTGACGCCTGCATTCGCGCTTTCGGAGGCCGAATTCGCCGCGCCTCCGTTCGGGCTCGAGCTGCAGGCGGTCATGGATCCTGCGATGATGAGGCTGAGAAGCAGCGGCGTCCACTTGCTTGCTTTCATGTCCATCCCCCTCGGATTTAGGATTACACAGCAAAGTGTAGCGCTTACATTTGGAGCCATCAACCTGCCTCCCTGCAGGCCCGTCACCTGCCGAACTATAGGTTTCCCGTCCCCGCGCGGCCGCTCGGAATCCGCCTCGGGAAAAAAGTAAAGGATTGGTGAGCGTCCAAAGAAATGCACGTTGTCTGCGTTCGCGGATCGCGGCCATAATAGAACCATCCTTCATGGACGCTTGAAGAATATCGCCAGAAAGCGAGGTTCTTATCGTGGTTCAGGTACTGCTTTTGGATTCCAATGCCCGCTCGAGCCAGGCCTGCAGCAGCCTGCTGGACTGGAGTCAGTACGGCCTTGAATTGAAAGCGCTTCAGCTGCCGACGGTCGAAGCGATGATGGACGCCGTCGATCCGCTGTCCTGCTCGCTGATCCTGATCGGCATGGGCAACCCCGATTTCGGGATGGAGCTGTGCGAGCGGATCCGCCGCATCAGCCGCGTCCCGATCATCCTGCTCGGCGGAAGAGGCGATTTTCCGCTCATGCGCCGCGCGCTGGCGCTGCAGGTGAGCGACTGCATCCTGCATCCCGTGCAGGCCCGCGACCTGCACGACAGTTTGAAAGCGCTGACAAAGCGGCTCGGCCTCACGGCCGGCCCAGCCGCCGCTGACGGCGCGAGCGGCGAGCATGGCGTGTCGTCCGCAGAGCCGATCATCGAGACGGTGAAGCAGTATGTGGAGCAGGAGCTGCATCACAACATCACCCTCAAGAAAATCTCCGCCCTGCTGCATTTCAACTGCGCCTATCTCGGCCAGAAGTTCAAATGCCATGTCCACATGTCCTTCAACGAATATCTGCTGCAGCAGCGGATGGAAAAGGCCAAGGCGCTGCTGGAGAAGACCGACATGCGCATCTATGAAATCGCCAAGCGGGTCGGCTACACCGAGATCGACTGGTTCTACAAGAAATTCAAGGCGTATACCGGCGCGAGCGCCAACGAATACCGCAAGCAGCTGATCGATTCGGCCTGACAGCGCTGCGAAATCGCCCGGAGCAGGCCGCCGCGCGCAGCGCCGGAACGCGGAAGAACGAGCAAGGGGGCAGCGCGGCCAGGTCCGATCGACCTGGCCGCGCTGCCCCCTTCGCCTCCTGAACCCTCAAGTCCGATCCGTGCCGAGCACGGCGCGCAGCGCCGCCTTCGGCCGCTGCCGCTCGTCGAACAGCAGCGGCCAGTTTTTGCGCCCCCGTACCGGAAAATCGTCCAGCCACGTATAGTCGTCGGCCGCCCCCCAGAACGTGACGCCGGTGATCGTGCCGCTGTACTCGCGGAACAGGTCGAAAAACTGGCGGTACCGCTGCTCCTGCAGCCGCAGCATTTCCGCGGTCGGCTCCGCGAGATCCGCGCGCCGGTCCTGGAACGCAAATACCGATACGTCCATCTCCGTAATCTGCAGCTGCAGGCCGAGCGCGGCATAGGCTTCGATCGCGGCCCGAATGTCGTCGAGCGGCGGATCCTGCACATTCCAGTGCGCCTGCAGGCCGATGCCGTGGATCGGCGCCCCCTCGTCCAGCAGGCTGCGGACGAGCCGGCAGATCTTGTCGCGCTTGCCCGGATTGCATTCGTTGTAGTCGTTGTAGAACAGCAGCGCGTTCGGGTCCGCCGCATGCGCGAAGCGGAACGCCTGCGCGATGTAGTCCTCTCCGATGCCCTTCAGCCAGCGCGACGGGCGCAGCAGCGCCTCGCCTTCGTCCGTCACCGCTTCATTGACGACATCCCAGCCATAGACCGTTGCCGAATAGCGGCCCACGACCTTCTCGATATGGGCTTGCATGCGCTCCAGCAGCAGCTCCCGTCCGGCCTCGCCGCCCTGCCCGTCCTCGAACACCCAGTCCGGCGTCTGGTTGTGCCAGACGAGCGTATGTCCGCGCAGCTTCATTCCATGCTCGCGGGCGAAGTCCGCGATCCGGTCGGCCTCCTCGAACGTGTACGTCCGCTCCTGCGGGTGCACGCTTGCGAACTTCATTTCATTTTCAGCCGTCAAGCTGTTGTACTGCCCGATCAGCAGCTCCTTCTGGCTGACGATCGTGCGCGAGCTGACGGCCGCGCCGATATAAAAGTCCTTTTCGAACGCGCGGGCGAGCGAGCCCTCCGCGATGTTCCTCTCCGTGCCGGCCATGGCTGGATTCCACCTTTCTTCGATTGGGCGCGCCGGTTTCAGGCGCCATCCGTCATTCCGCCTCATCCGGCGGGTAAAGCACGATCCGTCCCTCTTCCAGCTCGACGCGCACCTTGCCGCAGTCCTTGAAGCCGTCCGCCTCCAGCAAGCCTGTCGGTATCTGCAGGCGGCCGGCCTTGTCGAGCACGGCATACTCCGTATGGCTGTCCTCCTCCGCCCCGCCCGCGCTCAGCAGCGCCGGCTCCTCGGCATAGGATGCCTTCCGGATCATCTCCGCCGACGTCTTGCCGTCCCGGATCTGCACGACCCGGTCTACCTTGCGGGCAAGCGCCGGGTCATGGGTGACGATGACGATCGTGATGCCGAGCGAGCGGTTGAGCGAGCGGAACAAGTCGAGCACCTGCTCGGACGTCCTGCTGTCGAGCGAGCCCGTCGGCTCGTCGGCGAGCAGCAGCTTCGGCTCGTTAGCCAGCGCGATCGCGATCGCGACGCGCTGCTGCTCTCCTCCGGACAGCTCGCTGAGCCGGTTTTTCACCCGATGGCCGAGGCCGACCGCCTCCAGCAGCCCGAGCGCGCGCTCGCGCCGCCGCTTGCCGCGAAGCAGGATCGGCAGCTCGACATTTTCCAGCGTCGTCAAATAAGGAATGAGATTGCGGGCATTGTTCTGCCAGACGAATCCGACCGTCTCCCGCTTGTACTTCACCAGCTCCTTCTCGCCGCAGGACAGCAGCGGCCGGCCGGCGACGAGCAGCTTGCCGGCGGACGGCTTGTCGAGCCCTCCCAGCATGTTGAGCAGCGTCGATTTGCCGCTTCCCGAGTTGCCGATGATCGCCATCAGCTCCCCTTGCTCGACGATCAGGTCGAGGCCTTGCAGCGCCACGACCTCGAGGTCGGCGGTCTTGAAGATCTTGACCAGTCCTTCGCAATGGATCATCGCTTACTCCTCTCCCAGCTTGAGCGCCTGCGCGATCCGGATCCGCGACAGACGCCAGCCCAGCACGAGCAGGCCGACGGCCAGCGTGATGCCGACGAGGCTGTACAGCTGCAAGTAATCGGCGAGCCGGTAGACGACCGTGAACGGAGGCACCTGCGCCGTCGTCGCGAACGACATCTCGAACATCGGGACGAACAGCTCGCTGGACCAGCCTCCGATGAGCACTCCGATCACCGCCGCCGCCCCCGAGGTGAGCAGCTGCTCGCTGACGAGCATGAGGATGATCTGCCGGAACGGGATGCCCATCGCCCCGAGCACGCCGTACTGGAGCGTGCGGCCCGACAGCGTGAGCAGCCAGAACAGGAGGAAGCCGAAGAAGCAGATCAGCATCGAGATGACGAAGCCGAGCGTCATGACGCCGTTGATCGCGAGCCGGAACGGATCGTTGTTCGAGACGGCCAGCTGCCGGTTCGCGTCGATCAGTCCGGAGATGCTCAGCTTCTGCGCGGCAAGCTCGTCGTAGATGTCCTGGCTGGCCGCTCCGTCGGCCAGCTTGAGCCACACCTCGTACGGCTCGACGGCCAGCCGGTTCTGGATCGCGCTCAGATGGCCCACGACCAGATAGGGAAGCTCCTCCTTGCCGGGCTCTCCGCTTTTAAGCGGACTCCAGCTCGGCCAGTAGTCGACGATGCCGTACACCGTGAACGCCGCCTGGTCGAGCCCGTCCCAGGAGAGGCGGATCGCATCGCCCGGCTTCGCCTTCGCCTTGTCGGCGAGCGAGCGGGAGATGAGCACCGCCTTCGGATTCGGCGCGATCAGGTTCAGGTAGCTGTTGATCGGATGCTCCAGCAATCCGTCCTTCATCCACGCCGTCTCGCCGAACGACTTCGTCTCGATGCCCATCAGCGTCGTTTTCCCGCTCGTCTTTCCGGCGGCGAAGCGCGCCTTGTCGCTCCGGAACACCTTGGCGGCCGATGCGGCTCCTTCCAGATCGGCGAACGGCTCGAACGGCGGCTCCGTATACTGGACTCTGCGGTCCGTCCCGGAGCTGGCCTCCGCTTCCGGTCCCGGCTCCGCTCCGGCCATCGCCGGCGGCGGGGCGTCGCTTGCCCAGCGGGTCGACAGCGCGATATCGGCGCCTGCCGCATAGCGGATCTTGCTTTCCATATTGTCGTTGATCGTACGGGCCGCATTGGCGCTGAACAGTCCGGTCGACACCGTCATGATGAGGAACACCTGGATCGTCAAGTATTGGCCGGAGGAGCGGCTGATCTGCACGAGCGTATGGTATAGCGACGGCGGCCACCAGCGGCGGCCGGCCCGATAGAGCAGGTGGAGGAGCCAAGGATAGACGCGCAGCAGCAGCAGCCCCCCGCCAAGCGCGAACATCGCCGGCATCAGGAACAGCAGCGGATCGATCTGGAGCGCGTCCTGGTCAAGCGCGAGCCGCTTCAGATCCTCCTGACGCTTGCCGAAGTTGTAGAGCAGGTACCCCGCCAGAGCGATCAGCACGAGATCGATGCCGGTCTTGTGCCAGAACGACATCCGCGGTTGGCGGGCGCTGCGCTGCTTGTGCGCCACGATATCGACGCGGGTCGCCAGAAAGGCGGGAAAAAGCACGAGCAGGATCGCCCCGCCGACGGCAAGCGCCGCGATCCGGTAGCTGCCGCTCGTCAGGCTGACCTCCAGCGCCGAGCGCTGCACGAACTCGAGGAATCCGCCCGACGCCCCGAGCAGCTTGGTGAATCCGACGCCGACGAACGGTCCGACCGCCAGCGCGGCCGCGCCGAGCAGCATGTTCTCCGCCGCATAGGCGGCCATGATCTGCGCGCGGCTGGCGCCGCGGCTGCGCAGGACGGCGATCTCGGTCTTCTGCCGGCCGATGACGAGGTTCGCCGCCATGTAGAGGTAAAAGGCGAGCATGAGCATGACCGGCGAATAAAGCGACAGCATCGTCACGTCCAGCCGGGCCTGCTTGCCGGCATACGAAGCGACGGTCGCGGTCGCCGGCACGTTCACCTCCTCGGCGCCGAGACGACCGCGGAAGTAGCGCTTGATGTCGGTCGCCGCTTCGAGGAAGCGGTCGATCCCGCCGATCGACAGCTGCGCATAGTCGAGGGCGTAGCGCCACTCCAGCTCCGCGACCCGCACCTTGCCGCCTGCGGTGAACTCGCGCTCGAACGTCTCGAACGGAAGGAGCAGGCTGTTCTCGGCCTGTTCCGTCAAGTAGGGAAGATAGGGATCCGCGTCGGCCGACGTCGCCACGAGCCCGACCGGCACGACCCGCAGCGGCGTCTTGTCCGGCGCCTCCGCGATCAGCTCCTCCCCCAGGCTCCGCTTGACCGAGTTCAGGAACCTCTCCGTCACCAGCGCCTCGAACGCGCCATCCTGCCGGTCCGCCGGAAGGCGTCCTTCGACGATCCGCACCCGCTGCTCCAGGCCGGACAGCGAGGCGAACGCCCCCGCCGTCTTTTGCGTCTTTTTCTCCTGCTCGGACGCATCCGCGCCGTATACCTTCAGCTTGGGCGTGAACCGCTGCTCGTAAAACGCCTGCGCGGGCAGCCCCGTCCGCTCCGGGATCGTCCGCACGAAGCGGTCGGCGCGGCCGATCGCCTGGATCGTCTTGTCGTCCATCTTCGTGGACGAGACGGTAGTCCGGATGCGGACATAGCCCGGATACGCCGAGCTCTCGCCCTGCACGAGCTGCAGCTCCCGCTGCAGCGTCCGCTGCAGAATCGCGTCCGAGTACAGCGGCATGGAGCTGAACAGCGCGACGCACAGCGTCAGCCCGAACCACAGGTTCAGCTGCAGCCATTTGTTGCTTGCCATCTTGCGAAGGATCATCGTCCCTAGTGCCATCCGCGCCACCTCGTCTTCGAAGCCCTCCGCCGAGCCGCAGCCAGCCGCGCAGGAGCCATCAATTGTTCAGGATGACCTGCTGGCCATCCTGCAGCCCTTTGACGATCTCGACTTCCGTCGGCGTCATGAGGCCCACCTCGACGTCCACTTCCTTGCGGCGCTCCCCTTCCGCGACCTGCACGTAGAAGCGGTTCATATAGGTGCGGAGCGCCGCGCGCGGCAGCACGATCGCGTTGTCGCGCTTCTGCAGCTGGATCTCGAGCTGCGCGCTGTGCCCGACCTGAATGCCCGCCGGCGGATCGTCGATGCCGATGTAGAGCGTGACGGCGTTTTTCTCCGCCTTGGCCGGATCGGTTCCGGCCGGCACGTTGCCCGGCGCCTGCAGCACCTTGCCGGTGTAGCTCTTGCCCTTGTAGGTCAGCGAGACCGGCATGCCGGTCTCGACGGCCGCGACATCCTTGCTGCTGGACGCGGAGTACGTCAGCTGCATGTCGGCCTGGTCCGCGACGGTCAGGATCGGCTGATAGCCGTTCACCCGGTCGCCGGTCTGGAGCGTCTCCGCGAAAATGATCGTGCCGGCGATCGGCGCGAGCAGCTTCGACTTGCCGAGCCTTTCTTCCATCGCCTCCAGCGACAGCCGCTCGCGCTCCAGATCGATCTCGCGCAGGCGCAGGTCGGTCGAGCTGGCCTGCGAGGCGCGAGCCTGGCTGTAGAGCAGCTCGGCCCGCTCGACGTTCAGGCGCTGCAGCCGCGTCTGCAGCTCCAGGTCGCCGGTCTCGAGCTCGGCGAGCAGCTCGCCGGCCTTCACCTGCTGGCCGAGCTTGACCGCGATCGACCTCAGCGTGCCGGCGTCCTTGAACGACAGCGCTTTCGTGTCCGCGGACACGAACGTCGCGTTGCCCTTGAGCGAGGTCTGGATGCTGCCGCGGGCCGCTTCGACGAGATCGAGCGCTTCCTCGGCCGGCTGCACGAGCGGCGGCTGAAGCGTCGTCTCCTCGACCGGAAGCAGCGAGCAGCCGGACAGGGCGAGCGCCGACAGCAGCCCGAGCGCGGCAATCCGCTGCCGCGGCGAGCGCTCAGGCTTGGCGGGCTTGACGGGCCGTTTTCGAATCAATTCGACCATCCTCCAATGCAATGACATCATCGACGAGCTCCATCATGCCGGGATCATGCGTCGTCATGAGGATCGTCATCCCGGAGCGGCGGACGAGATCCCGGAAAACCTGCATCACCTGCAGGCCCATCACGCTGTCAAGCTCCGCCGTCGGCTCGTCGGCGATCAGCAGGCTCGGCTTGTGGGCGATCGCCCTGGCGATCGCGACACGCTGCTGCTCTCCGCCGGACAGCTCGGTCGGGCGATGCTTCATCCGCTCCTTCAATCCGACCCGCTCCAGCGCCTGCTCCGCCGCCTCTTTGTTCCCGGCCTTGGGCGCGCCGGCGATGCGGAGTCCGAACTCGACGTTCTCATACGCGGACATGAGCGGGATCAGGCCGAACGACTGGAAGACGAGCCCGATCTCCTTGCGGCGGACCGCGCTTCGCTCGGCTCCCGAGAGCCCGGTCAGCTCCCGATCCCGCAGGAATACCTTGCCCTCGGTCGGCTCGTCGAGCGAGCCTAAAATATTGAGCAGCGTCGTCTTGCCGGAGCCCGAGCGCCCCCGCAGCGCCACCATCGATCCTTCTCGCAGCTCCAGATCGATGTCCGCCAGCGCCGTGAACGCCTGAGCCCCTTTGCCGAACACCCGCTTGATGCCCTCCGCGCGCAGGATCGGCGCTCCTGCCGCCGGCAGCGATTCGTTCTGCATCGGCATACTCCCTCAAGTTGGATTCAACCGAATCGGCTGGGATGTTCCTCTTCGAGTGTAGACCGGCTCCTCCTGCCCGACAATCGGTCAATGGACAGCGAAAGACCTTACGGATTATAGAAGTTGGGCCGCGTCACGCCGCAAAAAAAACAAGGAAGCGCTGCGCGCCTCCTTGGTCCAGGTCGAATCATTCGCTGAATTGCCAATCCAGCAGCTGCAGCAGCGGCGCATCCGGTTCGCCGCGGAATACGAGATACAAATCATGCACGCCGTCCGCTCCCGCAACGGCCGTCGACCGCACGCTCCACTCCCCCTCTTCCTCTTCCTCTGCCGGCACTTCCAGCCGGCCGATCAGCGCGCCGTCCGGCTGATCCAGCCGCAGCTCGATCGTTCCGGCCGCGCCATCGCTGCGTACGGTCGCGGCGAAGGCGGACGCCCCTGCGCCGAAGTCGGCGCCGGCAAGCCCGATCCAGCCGCCATCCTCGCTGGCGGCGGCCGCTCTCGCTCCGGCGAGGCGAGGAGCGGGTCCGATCGAGACGCCTGCCGTCCAGGCTGACGTGACTCCGCTCGTGCGGACATACGGATTCAGCGCCTTGACTGCCGGCACGCCGGCAAGATCGGCCTGAATCTCGCGGATGGCTCCATTCTCGTCGAACTCCACCCGATTCAAATGCGTCGAGCGATAGCCCAGCGGCACGCCCATCGCCTTGGACAGCGTCTGCGCATGGTAGGCCATATACCAGCTGCCTGCGAACTCGAACATCGCGTGATGGTTGTTGCCGCCGACGCCGAAAAACGCCGACGGGTTTCGGAGGATCGAGCGCTCGTACGTCCAAGGACCGGTCGGGCTGCCGCTCGTCATGTAGGCGATCTCTCCGGCAGGAGGGCTGCCCTCCTCGCGCTCTCCCGGATGGAAGTTCGAGCAGTAGGAGAAATAATAGACGCCGCCGCGCTTGTTGATGCCCGCATCCTCGAACAGATACGGCGCCCGGATCGGCTGCGCCGTGCCGACGACGCTCGTCATGTCGTCGCCGAGCTTCATGACCCGCGCCGTATCGGGCCACTGTGCCCGCCCTTCGGGGATGCCTCCGCCAAAATAGATATAGGCGCTTCCATCCTCCTCCACCAGTACGGCCGGATCGAACAGCCAGGTCACGTCCTCCACGCCTGGCGTCGAGCGGGCGATCAGCGCCTCGCCGAGCGGATCGGTCCACGGGCCGGTCGGCGAATCGCCCTCCAGCACGCCGATGCCGCTCGCATTGTTCGCAAAATAAAGGAAGAAGCGTTCCTTGCCGCCGATCATCTTGCACGCTGCGGCCGGCGCCCACGACTGGGTGGCCCAGACGGCGGCTCCGTCCTTGCCGGCGACGTGGACCTCCCCATGATCGGTCCAGTTGACCAGATCGTCGGAGGAAAGGATGCCGATCCGGTCGATCCGTCCATACGTATTGTCCTTCGCGTTTCCCTGCTCGTCGCGTTCCAGGACATCGTTGGTCATGTACAAATAGACCCGTCCGCCATGGACAAGCGCATACGGATCCGCTCCGAAGCGATGGGCGACGAGCGGATTGCCGTTCGGCGGCGTCTTGCCGACCGCCTGCGCAAGCGGCCTCCGAGCGGATCGCTCCGCTCGTTTCGTTTCCGATTGACTCATGCTGGACCTCCTTTGAATGTGGACCTGCTGCTGCTCCTGCTTGAAAAATTGCGCCTCGCCTGCAAGCGGCTCCGCTCAGCGGGCCTGCAGGCTGTCGCGGTATTCCTGCGGCGTCAGTCCGGTCGATTTTTTGAAGAAGCGCGTGAACGAGTGGGCGGCTTCATAGCCGACCGAGCCGGCGACCTCGCGGATTTTGAGCTCGCCGTTCCGCAGCAGCTCCTTCGCTTTTTTCAGCCGGCAGCCGTCGATGTACTCGGACAGGTTCATCCCGCTCTCCTGCTTGAAGAAGCGGGACAGATACGATGGGTTGAAATAGTTGATCTCGGCCAGCCGGACGAGCGACAGATCCTCCTCCAGATGCGTCTCGATGTAGCGGCAGATGCGGTCGATGACGCTGGAGGCGCGGGCGATCTCGCTGCGATGCTTCAGCTCGAACAGGCGGCCGGCCAGCTCGCGCAAGTACGCGGCCGCCTCCTTCATCGACGCATGCTCATCGAGCCGCAGCAGCTTGCGGCAGTCGCCGATGTCGCGCCCGAGTCCCCAGCGCTGGATTGCCGCATGCAGCAGGAGGGCGACCGAATAGTAGCCCTCGACGGCGCGCTCGACCTGGATCTGCGCATCCAGCAGGCCGTCCGCAAGCTCGTGAAACGCTTCAAAAAAAGGCTCCCTGCGCCCGGCTTCCAAATGGGCCGCGAGCAGCTCCGTCCACTGCGGCAGCTTGAGACCGTCCTTGCCGCCGTCGGCTTCATCCGGCTCGAAGCGGTCGATCAGCACAGCCGCCATGCGACCGGACAGCTTGACCTGGAGCAGCTGGCGCAGCCGGGCCGCCTGCGGCGTGACCGACCGCCACTCCGATGGACTGCCGCCCAGCGCAAAAGCGGCCGTCAAGCCGAGCTGCTTCTGGCAGGCTTCCTGGATCAGCTCCAGCATCCCTTCCAGATAACGCGCGAAGTAGCCGTCGAACTGGCGCTCGAGCGGAACGGCAGGCTGCAGCAGCCAGACCAGCTCGCCCTGCTTCTCGACGATGCCCGCGCGGCGGCTCTGCTCCGCCAGGAACGAGTCCCAGATCCGCTCCGCCGTGCGCAGCAGGCCGCTGCGGACGCAGTATCCGCTATCGTCCGGATACGCCAGCTGCCCGACCACCACATAGACCTGCTGCTGCGGATCGAGCCTGAGCCCCGCCTTGCGGAGCTCCGCGGCGAACGCCTCGCGGTCGCTCGCATGCGCGCCGGAGTCCTGGAGCAGATGGCGGATGAACTCGGCCTGCTCCATCACCTCGAGCGCATAGAGCTGCTCGCGCGACAGCTCGACGAGCGAGCCGATCTGGCTGCTCTCTTCGACTTCGGCGACCACCTCCTCGACGACCTCGATCACCTTGCCGAATCCCTCGGTCTTGAGCAAGTAGCGGGCGCGCGGCATCTGGATCGCCTTGTAGGCGTAGTCGAATTCGCTGTAGCCGGTCAGAAAGACGATCCGGCAGCGCGGCCAGTACAGCTGGATCTCCTCCGACAGCTCCAGGCCGCTCATGCCGGGCATGCTGATGTCCGTCATCACGATGTCGAAACGCGTCCTTTTCAGCCACTCCAGCGCCTCCTTGCCGGAATACGCCTTGCATACGTCCAGGCGGTCCGGCATCCGCATGCGGAACACCTCGTACAAGCCGTCAGTGATGATCTCTTCGTCGTCTACGATCAGCAGCCTAAGCATTTCATACCGTCTCCTTCAGCCTGATGCGGATCGCAACCTTCAGTCCGCCCAGCTCGCTTCGCGACAGGCTGAGGCCGCTGCCTTCCCCGTAGGTGAGCAGGATCCGCCGGTGGATGTTGATCATGCCGGTCATTTCATACGAGTCCGAAGAGCTGCCGAGCCGCCGGCGCAGCTCCTCGAGCAGGCTCTCCCCGATCGGCTCGCCGTTGTTCTCGACGACGATGCGCGCCTCGTCCTCTTCCCGCTCGAACGATACGCGCAGCAGCCCCTCCTCGGTCACCTTCTCCAGGCTGTGCTCGTACGCATTTTCAATGATCGGCTGGATGATCAGCCGCGGCACGCTGATCGTCCGCATCGTCTCCGGCAGCTCGCCGAACTCGACCGCGATCCGCCTGGAGAAGCGCAGCTCCTGGATCTCGGTATACATGCGGGAATGCCGCGTCTCCTCGGCCAGCGGCACAAGATCCGCTCCGCTGCGCGTGATGAAGCGGAAGTATTCGCCCAGCATGTTCGTGAACTGCTCGATCCGGTCCGTATCTCCCGTGCGCGCGAGCGAGTTGAGGATGAAAAAGCTGTTGTAGAGGAAATGCGGATTGATCTGCGACTGCAGCTGCTTGAGCTCCGCCTTCTGCATCATCAGCTTCTGCTTGAAATCCTGATCGATCAGCATCTGCAGCTTTTTCAGCATGTGGTTGAACCGATGGTACAGATAGCCGAACTCATCTTTCTGCTCATGCTCGATCGGACTGTCCAAGGCACCGCCCTCCATCCTTCTGAAGCTCTGTACGAGAAGCAGCAACGGCTTGTGCACGAATCGATAGGTGGAATAGGCGTAAATGAGGATCGTCATCAGCGTTGCCGCCGCGAACAGCCAGGCCCAGACCTCGAATTTGCTCAGCGGCTTGGCGACCGTCTCGGCGGGCATATAGATGAAGCCCGTCAGCCCCAGCTTGGCGGAGCTGACTTTGTTGAACTGGTACTCCTTCCCGTCCAGCTCGAGCCGGAACGCGCTTGCGGACGAGCTTCGGGCGAGCGCGGCGGATTGCCTCATCATCTCGCTCGAGCCGGGATCGCTCGCGATCGCGAACGAAGATCTGTCGTCCATGACGAACGAGCCGCTCTCTTCGTAGGAATTGAGCTGTTTCATCGACTCCTTCAGACGCTCGGCATCAAGCACGATCTGGACGATGAACAGCGGCTTGCCCCCCGCTTCTCCGCTGGCCTTCGACGCCCGCAGATGGAAGGTCTGCTGCCAGGTGATGAGCCTCGTCTTCTCCTTGCCGAGCGAGGCTAGCAGATCGTCGAAGCTGCCCTGCTGGAACTCGTACACATCATGCGCTGCGGACACCGTCTTGCGGATCGAATGCAGATGGACGTACACGTCCTTGATGTACGGACTGCTGTTCTTGATCGAGGTCAGGCGCTGGATCAAATAGTTCATGCCCGCCGTCCGCTCCACGCCGTTCATCTTTTCCCAGGCGACGGCCAGCTGGTTCAGCTCGTTGTCCTGGACGAGATCGTACTGCTGGATTTCAAGCCACTCGATCTCGCGGTTCAAGTCTTCCATATAATAGGACAGCTGCGTCGTTGTCGCCCGCGAGATTTCCTCGCGGGCATTTTTCGCGCTCCAGTGGTACAGGTAGACGCCGAGCGCCAGAATGGGCAGGATGACGGACAGATAAGTCAGGACGAGCCGGATGAAGATGGAGTTGCGGATGGAGTTGACCGGGAATCGAAACAAGCTGAACCCTCCGTTGCGGCCGCTCCGCCAGCAGGGCGGCCAGTCTGATTGACGGCGACATGTCCTTGGGCGGCCGGTTCAAGGCGCGTTCGATTGCCGGAGCCACTCGTTTACTTCCCTCGTCATCCTCTCTCCCCCCAGGCTGTTCCAATCCTGGACGAACCGATCGAACTCCTCGATCGGGCGGCCCAGGATGATGTTCGCATACGTCTCGATCTGCAAGTTGTACAGCACGGACTGCTTTTCGATCATCGTCGATGTCTGCGGTCGAGAAAACGCTCGTACAGCAGCTGGTCGTTCCGGATATACTGCTCCAGGATCGAAAAGGCGCCGTCCGGCCCGTACGTCTTTTTCCAACCCCAGCCCGCATCGCGGTTTTCCTTGCCCGCTTCGTAGATCTCGATATACTTCTGGATCGCTTTCGCTTCCGCCTTTAGGACGGAGCGGTCTCCCGTGCTGCGGAACTGCTCCAGCTGCCGGAAAGCCTCGAGATTTTTGAGCGCCGGGTACGGCGTGACGGGCGACAGCTTCCATACCGGCTGCGGCGTGCTGTAATACTTCTCATATTCGGCCGTCTCGCCCCAGTTTTTCTCCAGATGAAGGTTGAGCAGCTTGATCAGCGCTTCCGGATGGGGGTAGTCCTTGCGTACGGCCAAGTATTGATAGGTGCCTAGCGGAAGCGGCACCCGGACCGGCTCGCTCGTCGCCGATACGATCGGGTAGGCTTGCCAGTCCGAGTCCCGCTCCTTGGAGCGGCTCGCCTGCGCGAGGAACGAGCCCCACTGCTCGCCATAAAACAGGCCGATCTTGCCGTCTGCGATCAGCTTCTCTTCCTGCACGCTGTTTTTGAAGCCGAACTCCGGATCGATCTGCCCGTCCTTGTACAGCCGCTGCAGCACCAGGAGCGCTTCCCGCATTTGCGGCTGGATGCCGCCGTAGACGAGCTGGCCGTCCTTGTCCTCGAGCCACATCGTCGGATAGGCCTCATAGCCGGCCAGCAGTCCGCTGATTCCCATCAGAGGCGCCAGCAGGCTGCGGGTCAGGGCGATGCCGTACGTATCGTCGCGGCCGTTTCCGTCCGGATCTCTTTCTGTAAACGCTTTCGATATTTCCAGCAGATCGTTCATCGTTCGCGGCGGATCCAGCTCCAGCCGATCCAGCCAGTCCTTGCGGATCCAGATGTATTTCGCGCCCTCGATCGACGAGCCCGTAGCCGGGATCGCCATCAGCTTGCCGTCGATCGTCGCCCGTTGGAACGGGGCGCTGCCTTCCTGGTTCAGAATCGTTTTGGTGAATGGCGAGGCATATTGGTCATAGACCTCCGTCAGCTCCTGGATCAAGCCTTCGTTGTGGAGCGTCCGCAGCTGCTCCGCATTGACCTTGACGACATCCGGAATCGCTCCGGAAGCGAGCGCACCTCCCAGCTTCTGGTCATAGAGATCTCCTTTGGATACCCATTCGTAGCGGATGCGTATGCCTAGCTCGTCTTCATACAAACGGGTCCAGCGGTTGTCCTCGAGCGTTTCTCCCGGCAGCTTCAGGATCAGGTCGTCCTCGGTCATGCGGACGAAGCTCAGCTCGATCGGAAGCGGCTCGCTCCCTTCCGTCGGCTCTTCCGAAGCGACAGGCTTTACGGTTCCATTCGAATTGGCGTCGCATGACAGCAACACCTGAAGCAGCGCAAGCGCAGCCAGTCCCAGCTTTCCTTTGCTCCGACTCGCGACCTTCACCTGCTGCAGCCCCTTTCAAGGAAGAATGGACAGAGATCTGCCTTTATTATCCGAGCCCTTTCGGCCCGCAACAACATCCATCTCTTGTTTTCGTTACCCGTTCTTTACCTGAAAGCGATTCCTCGCCGGAACGGGAAAAAGCGCCCGATCGCTCAGGCGCTTGCAGAATAGGCTCCGAATCAAGGAAGCATGCTGCTTCCCATCAAATACTTGTCGACCTCGCGAGCCGCCTCGCGCCCCTCGTTGATCGCCCAGACGACAAGGCTCTGGCCGCGGCGCATATCCCCGGCGGCGAACACCTTGTCGACGCTCGTCCGGTATTCACCGTAGCGGGCTTTGACGTTCGTGCGGCGGTCCTGCTCGACCTCGAACGCCTGCACAAGCGTGTTCTCCGGCCCTTCGAAGCCGACCGCGATGAACACGAGATCCGCCGGCCAGACCTTTTCCGTGCCGGGAATCTCTTTGTAGATCTTGCGGCCGGTCTCGTCGACGATCCGTTCGATCTGGACGGTGTGGAGCTCCTTGAGCTGGCCGTTCTCGTCGCCGACGAACTTCTTGGTCAGGACGGAGAACGCGCGCGGGTCTTCGCCGTACAGCGCCTTCGCTTCTTCGTGGGCATAGTCCAGCGTGTACACGTTCGGGAACTGCGGCCACGGATTCGTGATCGAATCGCGCTGCAGCGGGGCCTTGGCATGCGTGCCGAACTGCGTGACCGACTTGCAGCCGTGGCGCAGAGCCGTCGCGACGCAGTCCGTGCCGGTATCGCCGCCGCCGATGACGATGACGTCCTTGTCCTTGGCGGAGATGTAGTTGCCGTCCTCCAGGCCGGAGTCGAGGTAGCTCTTGATCGTGCCGTTCAGGTAGTCCATCGCCATATGCACGCCGTTCAGATCGGAGCCTTCGATGTCGACGCCGCGGGCTTTCGTCGCGCCGCCGCACAGGACGATCGCGTCGAAGCCTGCCAGCAGCTCCTCGGCCGCGATATCCTTGCCGATCTCCGTATTCGTCACGAAGTCGACGCCCTCGGCTTCGAGCAGGTCGACTCGCCGCTGCACGATCCCCTTGTCGAGCTTCATCGTCGGGATGCCGTACGTCAGCAAGCCGCCGATGCGGTCCGCGCGCTCGTACACCGTCACCGTGTGGCCGGCCTTGTTGAGCTGCGCGGCGCAAGCCATGCCGGCAGGTCCGGAGCCGACGACGGCGACCTTTTTGCCCGTGCGGAGCTGAGGCGGCTGCGGTACGACCCAGCCCTCGTCGAAGCCGCGGTCGATGATTGCCTGCTCGATCGTCTTGATCGTGACGGCATCGCCGATGAGGCCGACCGTGCACGAGCCCTCGCATGGCGCCGGACAGACGCGTCCGGTGAATTCCGGGAAATTGTTCGTCTTGTGCAGGCGCTCCAGCGCCTCGCGCCACAAGCCGCGATAGATGAGGTTGTTCCACTCGGGAATCAGGTTGTTGACCGGGCAGCCCGACGCCCCTCCGGCCAGCTCCATGCCCGTATGGCAATACGGGGTGCCGCAGTCCATGCAGCGGGAGCCTTGCGTCCGAAGCTGATCGTCCGGCAAATGCTTGTGGAACTCGTCCCAATCCTTGATTCTTTCCAGCGGACTGCGGTCTGCCGGCAGCTCGCGTTTATATTCCATGAACCCAGTTGGTGTCGACATCTTTCCCCATTCCTCCATCCTTTAGGTCCCGCTCCGTCTCTCTGTCACCGTTCTTCGGATGCAAGACCCGATGCGTCGCTACATAATATTGCATTCCAGCGCATACTTTGTACAACATCGTAGCATTGTTTCACAACTTAGCATAATGGAGTATGCGTACAATCATTTGCACTTTGTCGCATAACAGCGGCATAGAGATTACGAATTGCGCGCAGGCGCTGTTCGAATATACGTTTGGAAGGCGTAGGTCTCGCCTGCCGGTCCTTTTTCGAGACCGGCCGCGGAATCCGCGAGCTCCCACTCGCCGTCCGGCAGCTCAGGGAAGTAAGCGTCGCCGCCTCCGTAGGAGCGGTCGATCTCCGTCAGCAGCAGACGGTCCGCGCGGCCGAGCAGCAGACGGTAGATCTGCTCGCCGCCGATGACCATCAGCTCCTGCTCGCCGGCGACGGCTTGCAGCGCCTCCTCCGGCGTCCGGAACAGCTCCACGCCATCCGGTGCCTCGCCGCCGCCGCGGGTCAGCAGCAGATTGCGCCTGCCCTTCAGCGGACGGCTGCCGAACGACTCGAACGTCTTGCGTCCCATCAGCACCGGCTTGCCCATCGTCTGCTCCTTGAAAAAGCGCATGTCCTCCGGCAGCTTCCACGGCAGGTCGTTGCCGCGCCCGATCAGCCGATCGCGGTCCATGCACGCGATCATCGTGATCCTCATACCGACACCTCGGCCTTGATCGTCGGATGATGCTCGTAGCCGACGATCTCGAAGTCCTCGTAGCGGTAGTCGAAGATGCTCGCCGGCTTGCGCTTCAGCACGAGCTGCGGCAGCGGATGCGGCTCGCGCGTCAGCTGCAGCTTGACCTGCTCGAGATGATTCGCATAAATATGCACGTCGCCTCCGGAATAAATGAGCTCTCCGGGCTCCAGATCGCATTGCTGCGCGATCATATGCGTCAGCATCGCATACTGGGCGATGTTGAACGGCAAGCCGAGGAACGTGTCCGAGGAGCGCATCGTGAACATGCAGTTCAGCTTGCCTCCGCTGACCTGGAACTGGAACACGAAATGGCAAGGCGGCAGCTTCATGCCGTCGACTTCGCCGACGTTCCAGGCGCTCACCATATGGCGGCGCGAGTCCGGATTCGTGCGAATCGACTCGACGACCGCAGCGATCTGGTCATGGACGCGGCCGTCCTTGCCTTCCCATGCGCGCCACTGCGAGCCGTATACCGGACCGAGGTCACCGTTCTCGTCCGCCCACTCGTTCCAGATGCGGACGCCGTTTTCCTGCAGGTACTTCACGTTCGTCTCACCGCTCAGAAACCAGAGCAGCTCGTGGATGATCGATTTGACATGTACCCGCTTCGTCGTGACGAGCGGAAAGCCCTTGGACAAGTCGAACCGCAGCTGCCGACCGAATACGGCGATCGTGCCGGTTCCCGTTCGATCGGAACGCTCCGTCCCGTTGTCCAGGATATCCTGCAGCAGCTCCAAATAATTTTTCATCGGTTACCCCCTAGCTCAGGACCGGCCGAACGGCCTGATGCCCCTCTATCTCGCGAACCTTTCTGTTAGTTTACCATCTTAAAGGCTCGTTTGTCTCTTATTTGTCTCTTCGTGCGGAACAAAATCAGCGATCCTCGGGATGACGGAACCGGAATCCGAATCCGCTTCGCGTAGCGCAGAACGGAAACTGCTATCGCTTTGCTGAATGGAAACTGAAACCGGCATCCACTTCGCGGAGCGGGGGCTCGTTCCGATCTCCCTGAAGCCCAGATTCCTTTGAATGTACTCTTCCGAAGCGGAAGGAATCCGGCCTTCAAGGGAACCGCTGACGCTTCTCCACGAGCCCCCGTCCGTCTTCGCTCTTTGGTTTCACTCTTTAAGTTCGCTCGGTGCCTTCGCTCATCACCACTAGGCCCGTCACCAATAAAATCAGTTAGATGCTAATGCCGAACCCACCCTCGCTCCGCTTCGTAGTGACTCGTTCCGATCTCGATGCCCCCAGGATTTCTTTTATCGCATTTTCCAGAACCTTCGAAAGCTTCTATAACGAGCTGGAAAAACTGCAACCCGAATAAATCGGGTTAGAGTTTCTCGCAAGATCGTTAGGCCCTAACCGGAATAAATCGGGTTACAGCGACTCGACAGCCCGTATTTCAAACTGCAACCCGAATAAATCGGGTTAGAGCTTCTCGCAAGCCCGTATTTCAGACTCTAACCCGATTAAATCGGGTTACAACTGCTCGAACACCCGTCTTTCAAGCTCCAACCCGAATAAATCGGCTTACAGTTACTCACATGCCCGTCTTTTAGGCTGTAACCCGAACAAATCGGGTTACAGCCGCTTGCAAGCCCGTCTTTTAGACTCTAACCGATACGCCTGCCTGCCGGAGTTACTTGAATTGACCTCACAGCTCCGACCGCTTCGGCCTACGCTTGACCGAGTTACTCGGTTTTTCCGTGCAACTCCTTCTGGTTCCGCCCCTGCTTGCTCGAGTTACTCGGTTTTTCCGCGCAACTCCGACCGGTTGATCCTCCATTCGTCGAGACGAGGGAGTCAAACGTTCTTCGGATCGGGCGAGCGATTTCGATATGCGACCAAGTCGTTACAGCCTGGGGCACTTCCAGCAAGCTGAGAGCTGCTTGCTGACTCTTTCCGCAGCGCCCGTTCATGCTGCCGAGTGCCGAGTATGCGGGAAAGGCGAAGCTGATGGACAAGGCGAAGCGGAGCGAGACGATGCCTTTCGGAGAAGCGGCAGCGGTCCTCTTGAAAGACGGATGGCCTCCGCCTAGGAGGTCGGGCAATCCGGGCATCCGGCTTCCAGTGGAATCGGAGAAAGGCTCGGATCGCGCAGCGATGCGCCTGTCCCTAGCCCGCTTTCCGACTCCCGGTCGAGAAAGGCTCGGCTCGCACAGCGATGCGCCTATCCCTGGCCCGCTTTCCGGCTCCCGGTCGAGAAAGGCTCGGATCGCGCAGCGGTTCGCCTGTCCAAAAGCCCCCCTTCTCTGGACGGAGAACGAATGGCACGGCTCGCTGAGCCGCTAGACGGCCCATAAAAAAAGCCGGCCCCAGAAAGGGCCGGCCTGAAAAGCGCGATCTTACTTGACAAACGTATGGATCGGATGGCCGAGCGCGACTTCCGCCGCGTCCAGCGTGATCTCGCCAAGCGTCGGATGCGCGTGGATCGTCAGCGCGATGTCCTCGAGCGTAGCGCCCATCTCGATCGCGAGGCCGAGCTCGGAGATCATGTTGGACGCTTCGATGCCCGCGATGTGGGCGCCGAGCACGAGGCCGCTGTCTTTGTCGGCGACGAGCTTCACGAAGCCTTCCGTCGCGTTGAGGGACAGGGCGCGGCCGTTGGCGACAAACGGGAACTTGCCGACCTTGACGTTGTAGCCTTTGTCCTTCGCTTCCTTCTCCGTCAGACCGACGCTGGCGCACTCCGGATCGGAGAAGCAGACGGCCGGCATGCACTTGTAGTCGACTTTGCTCGGCTGTCCGCCGATGACTTCAGCCGCGACACGGCCTTCGTACATCGCCTTGTGCGCGAGCGCAGGGCCGGCAACGATGTCGCCGATCGCGAAGATATGCGGGATGCTCGTGCGTCCTTCGTCGTTGACTTCGACGAGGCCGCGGTCCGTCATCTTGATGTTGATCAGGTCGAGGCCGAGCTCTCCGTCCGTATTCGGACGGCGTCCGACCGTGACGAGCAGGTAATCAGCCGTCACCGTCTGTTCCTTGCCGTCGACCGTGTACGTCACGGTGACGTCCTTGTCGGTCTGCTCGGCGCTCTTCGCTTGCGCGTTCGTGATGATTTCCGCGCCTTTGGCTTTGAGCTTCTTGGCCACGAGCTGGGACATGTCCTTGTCGAAGCCGGCCAGGATCGAGTCGAGGCCTTCGATGATCGTCACCTTCGTGCCGAACTTGCTGTACATCTGGCTCAGCTCGACGCCGATGTAGCCGCCGCCGATGACGGCCAGGCTCTTCGGAATCTCAGGCAGCGACAGCGCGCCCGTGGAGGAGACGATGCGTCCGCCGAACGGGAATGCCTTCAGCTCGATCGGGCGGGAGCCCGTCGCGATGATGCAGTTCTTGAAGCGGTAGCGCGGAGCTTCCTGATCGTTGAAGACACGCGCTTCGTTTTCGTTGATGAACATCACTTCGCCGGCGAAGTATTGCACCTTGTTGGCTTTGAGCAGGCTGGCTACGCCGCCTGTCAGCTTTTTCACGACTCCGCCCTTGAAGTCCTGGATCTTGCTCCAGTCGACCTTGACGTCGCCTGCCGTGATGCCGATCGCTTCGGCATGGCTGACGGTGTCATATTGATGGGAAGCGGAGATGAGGGCTTTGGAAGGAATGCAGCCGACGTTCAGGCACACGCCGCCGACATGCTCCTTCTCCACGCAAAGCACGCTTTGGCCAAGCTGGGCTGCGCGAATCGCAGCCACATATCCGCCGGGACCGGCGCCGATGACCAGTGTATCGATATCGAGAGATGCGTCTCCTACTACCATGAGCTTATACCTCCATGATTAGCAGCTGCGGGTCGGCCAGAAGCTGCTTGATGTAGTTCAGGAAATTCTGAGCCGTCGCACCGTCGATGAGACGGTGGTCGAAGCTGAGGGACAGGGCCATGACGGAAGCGGCGACGATCTCGCCGTTCTTGACGACCGGCTTGTCGGCGATGCGGCCGACGCCGAGGATGGCCACTTCAGGGAAGTTGATGATCGGCGTGAAGAACATGCCGCCGGCGGAGCCGATGTTCGTGATGGAAATCGTGCTGCCTTTGAGCTCGGCGCCGGACAGCTTGCCGTCGCGGCCGCGAGCGGCGAGGTCGCTGATGGAGCTGGCGATCGTCCAGACGTTCTTGCGGTCCGCATGCTCGATGACCGGCACGATCAGGCCGTTGTCGGTATCGGTCGCGATGCCGATGTTGTAGTACTTGCGCAGAACGATCTCCTGCGCTTCCTCGTCGAGCATCGAGTTCATGATCGGGAACTCGCGCACGGCGGCGACGAGCGCCTTGACGATGAACGGCAGGTAGGTCAGCTTGACGCCTTTCTTCTCGGCGACCGGCTTCGCTTTTTTGCGCAGCTCGACGAGCGCGGTCACGTCCACTTCGTCCATCAGCGTCACGTGAGGAGCGGTGTACGCCGACTTCGTCATCGCGTTGGAAATGATCTTGCGGATGCCCTTGAACGGCAGGCGCTCTTCCGGACGGTCTCCGCCTTGGCTGGCGACCGGAGCGGACTTGGCTTCGCCGGCGCCTTTTGCCGCGACAGCGGCATTGTCGGAAGCGGCTGCCGCCGGAGCGGATGCGCCGCCTGCGGCTGCCTTCTCGATGTCCTCGCGAGTGATGCGGCCGTTTTTGCCAGTGCCTTGCACGGACGCAATGTCCACGCCTTTTTCGCGGGAGAACTTGCGCACGCTAGGCGTAGCGAGCACTTGGCCTTTGGCGGCCGGAGCCGCTGCAGGAGCGGATGCCGGAGCCGCGTCCTTCGCCGTCACTTCGGCGTCGGCCTTGACTGCGCCCGGAGCGACGTTCTGCGCTTCGTCCTTGGCGACTTCCTTCGCGCTGTCCTCGCTCGGAGCGGCGCCTTCCGGCAGATCGCCCTCGGCGTCGATGACGGCTACGACGTCGCCGACATGGCATACCTGGCCGTCCTTGGCAAGAACCTCGAGCACCGTGCCGTTGACCGGGCAAGGAACCTCTACGACGGCCTTGTCGTTCTGCACTTCCATAATGATGTCGTCGTCGGTGACCTTGTCTCCGACCTTGATGTGGATCTTGATGATTTCGCCTTCATGAAGGCCTTCGCCCAGCTCTGGGAACCGGTATTCAAACTTGGCCACGAGGTGAACCTCCTTTTGCATCTGGAGCTGAACCGACCGGGAGCGGACAAGCTGCGGTCCAAGAGGACGCGCAGCCCGCCGCGGCGGCTGCAGGGGTGAAAAGCGTGCAAGCAAATTCCGTTCGGAACGGAATTAGAATTCGAGGACTTTCTTGACGTTCGCGACGACGCGCGCCGGGGACGGGAGCCATTGGTCTTCGATCTGGGCGAACGGATACACCGTGTCCGGACCTGCGACGCGAAGCACCGGCGCCTCCAGGTGAAGGATCGCCTTTTCGTTGATCTGGGCGATGATCTCGGCCGCCGCGCCGGAAGTCTTCTGAGCTTCCTGCACGACGATCGCGCGGTTCGTCTTTTTGATCGACTCGACGATCGTGTCGATGTCGAGCGGCATGAGCGTGCGGATGTCGATCACTTCGACGCTTACGCCTTCCTTTTCCAGCTCTTCAGCAGCCTTGACGGACGTATGGACCATCATGCCGTACGTCACGATCGTGACGTCGGAGCCTTCGCGGACGACGTTCGCCTTGCCGAGCTCGACGGTGTACTCTTCCTCCGGCACTTCGGCGCGGAAGGCGCGGTACAGGTTGAGATGCTCCATGAAGAACACGGGATCGTTGTCGCGGATCGCCGCGATCATGAGGCCTTTGGCGTCATAAGGATTGGAAGGAATGACGACCTTGATGCCCGGCGTCTGCAGCGCCAGACCTTCGAGCGAGTCGGTGTGCAGCTCGGCCGCCTTGACGCCGCCGCCGAAAGGCGTGCGGAATACGATCGGCGAGTTGTAGCGTCCGCCGGAGCGGTAGCGCATGCGGGCTGCCTGGATGAACATCTGGTCCATCGCCTCGTAGATGAAGCCGACGAACTGGATCTCGGCGACCGGACGGAAGCCTTGCACGCCGAGGCCGACCGCCATGCCGGCGATCGCGGATTCCGCCAGCGGCGTATCGAAGACGCGCTCCTCGCCGAATTCCTTCTGAAGACCTTCGGTGACGCGGAATACGCCGCCGGTGTGGCCGACGTCCTCTCCGAAGAGCATTACGTTCTCATCCCGCTTCAGCTCGGTGCGAAGAGCGTCGCGGATTGCTTCCAACATGTTCATTTGAGCCATGATTAACAGGTTCCTCCTTAGGGGGAGCGGCGCGCGCCGCCCCGGACTCATCGATCGCTTGGGTTCGGATCAGAAATCGGCTTTTTGCTCTTCCAGGTGGGCGGGCGTATGCTCGAACATCGTGTCGATCAAGCCGGCGACCGTCATCTTCTCGGTCGCTTCCGCCTTCTTGATGGCTTCGTTGACGGCGGCTTTCGCCTCGTCCTTCACGCGAGCCGTATCCTCTTCCGTCCAAAGGCCCTTCTTCTCCAGGAACTTGCCGAAGCGGATGATCGGATCCTTGAGCGACCATTCGCCCTCTTCGTCCTTCGTGCGGTACTTGGTCGTGTCGTCCGCCATGGAGTGGGGACGGAACCGGTACGTGAGCAGCTCGAGCAGCGTCGCGCCTTCGCCGCTGCGGCCGCGCTCAGCGGCTTCGGAGACGGCTTTGTAGACCGCGAGGACGTCCATGCCGTCGACCTGCACGCCTTTGATGCCGGCGGCGAGCGCCTTGTGGGCGATCGACTGGGCGGCCGTCTGCTTCTCGTACGGCGTCGTGATCGCGTAGCGGTTGTTCTGGACCGTGTAGATCACCGGCAGCTTGTAGGCGCCGGCGAAGTTCAGCCCTTCGTAGAAATCGCCCTCGGAGGAGCCGCCGTCGCCCGTATACGTGATGGCGACGCGCTTCTCGCCGCGCTTCTTGAACGCCATCGCGACGCCGGTCGCATGCAGGATCTGCGCGCCGATGATGATCTGCGGCATCAGCACATGCACGTCCTCCGGAATCTGGCCGCCGTGCTGGTGGCCGCGGGAGTACAGGAACGCCTGGTACATCGGCAGTCCGTGCCAGACGAGCTGCGGCATGTCGCGGTAGCCCGGGCAGATGAAGTCGTCCTTGTTCAGCGCGAACTCGCTGCCGATCATCGACGCTTCCTGGCCGGATACCGGCGCGTAGAAGCCGAGGCGGCCCTGGCGGCCGAGGTTGACGGCGCGCTCGTCCCAGGTGCGGGTGAACACCATGCGGTACATCAGTTCCTTCAGCTGGTCGTCGCTGAGGTCAGGCATGAGGTCGGGATTGACGACTTCGCCTTCGGGGGAAAGAATCGTAAGCGGCGTTACGTCCTCGCTATGCACTTCGTAAGAATGCTTGTTCAGCAGCTTGCTCATCAGAGAGGTTCACCTCGATTTGTTATTTGAAACTTGCCTGCTTCTGTTATAGAATTATTATAAACCTGTTGCGCTGAAACGGTCAAAGCAAAAAAGGAAAAAACGTTGTTTTTTCATTACTTTCACGGGTTTTTAACGTTTTGTGTATGTGTAACAGCTAACCGTGACATATATAACAGGATAGTACAAGAGCGGTTACATTCAACGGAGTCTCCGCCGCTCCGCTCGGCTCGGAGCGGACATCTCCTTATTGTTTACCCCGACCTACGCCGTCCCATGCAGCCAAGGAGGAAGAGAACGATGCCAGACGACATTTATTTGAAAAGAACGATCCTCAAGGAGACGGTGCCGAGCCGCCATCTCGAGGAGGGCTCGCGCGAGCTGCGCGTCTACCTGCCGCCCGGCTACAACGAAGTGCTCAGCTATCCGGTCGTCTACGGCCAGGACGGCGAGGACCTGTTCAACTTCGGCCGCGCGGCGACGCTGGCCAACCGCCTCATCATCGACGGCGAGCTCGAGCCGTTCATCCTCGTCGGCGTCGACGTCGACAAGAAGAAGCGGACGAGCGAATACTCCCCGGACGGCGCCCGCCATGAGGCGTACACGCGTTTTTTCGCCGAGGAGATGCTGCCGTTCATCGAGGAGAAGTATCCCGTCCGGCGGGAGCGCCGCGAGCGGCTGCTGATCGGGGATTCGCTCGGCGGCACCGTATCGCTCCATCTCGCGCTCCGCTATCCGGAGCTGTGGAACCGCGTCTTCTCGCTGTCGGGCGCCTTTTACGGCGCCTCCCAGGCGATCGCGGCCAAGCAGGGCGACCTGTCCTGGCTGCAGCTTTATCTGTATGTCGGCCTCCAGGAGACCGACTTCGAGACGGATACGGGCGTCTACGACTTCGTCAAGCTGAACCGCGAGATGGACGCCCTGCTCGCCGACCGCGGCGCCGACATCCATTATGTCGAGAAGGACGGCAAGCATCAATGGGGATCGTGGCAGCGCGAGATCCCGGACGGCCTGAAGCATTTCCTGGACTAAAGCGCCAGCCTCGGAGCTGAAACGAAAAGCGGGACGAAAGCCGAATGGTTCGGCTATCGTCCCGCTTTTTTTGCCGCAGCTTGATCTAGGCGGAAAGCTCGCGCTCGATCCGGTCGAGCAGCGCCTCGCAGCCCGCGGCGACGAGCCTCCGGGTCTGCTCGAAGTCTCCCGTATAATACGGATCGGGCACGCCGTCGAGCTCCTCGTCCGGCAGCAGCTCCATGAAGCGGAGCAGCCTGCCCTGCGGCACGATGCCCCCGGCTCGGATCAGCTCCCGCACGTCGCGCTCGTTGGCGCGGTCCATGACGACGATATAGTCGGCCCGCTCGAGATCGTCGCGGTCGACGAGCCGCGCCCGCATCCCTTCATAAGAGATGCCCGCGCGGTCGAGCTCGCGGCGCGTCCCTTCATGCGGAACGGCTCCGAGATGCCAGTCGCCCGTTCCGGCGCTGTCCACCACGACCGCCTGCTTCAGTCCGCGCCGCGCGGCCAGATGGCGCAGCACCGCCTCCGCCATCGGCGAGCGGCAGATGTTGCCCAGGCAGACGAACACGACGTTCACCTTGCGCGCCATCAGAACATTCCTCCTTCCCTGCGGTCGGCCGACGCCGTCCGCAGCGACCGGCGGGGCAGCCGCCATTTGAAGATGACGGACAGCATCCGCATGACGATGATGAGCCCGAACAGCACGAGCAGCATCGCCGTCCCTTTGAACCATCCCAGCCCGATCGCCGCCCCGCCGAGAATCGCCCAGACGGCATAGATCTCGTCCCGCAGCACGAGCGGCTTGCGCCCGGCCAGCAGGTCGCGGATGATGCCGCCGCCGATGCCGGTCAGCGTCGCGGCCACTAGCACGGCGCTGAGCGGATGCTTCATCTCCGTGGCGTAGAGCGCCCCCTGGATGGCGAAGGCCGACAGCCCGATCGCGTCGAACAGCGCCTCCGCCTTGCGCCAGTGCTGGATCCAGCTGACCGGCAGCAGGAAGATGATCGTCATCGAGGCGAGCGCGATCTTGATGAGCAGCCCCTGCGTCCAGAGCGTCGTCACCGGGATGCCGATGAGCAGATTGCGGATGACGCCGCCTCCGAACGCCGTGACCAGCCCCAGCACGAACACGCCGAGGATGTCGTACTCCTCCTCCATGGCGACGATCGCGCCGCTGACCGCGAAGGCGATCGTGCCGATGATGCTGAATACCGCGAAAATCTCTGTGTACAAGTCGATTACGCCCCCGTATCTATGATGCCGCAACTATCCTACCTATAATAGCCGGGGGAGGGCTATCCCGCAACCGGATTGCGGCTGCACGTTCCCCGCGCTATAATGGGCCGCAGTACATACAGGAAGGAATGAGCCCTATGCCGCAGCAGCTGCAGCGGGTCGCCATCGTAACGGGCGGCAGCCTCGGACCGTGGACGGCCGGCCTGCTTCGACCCGGCGACTATATCATCGGCGCCGACGCGGGAGCGCTGTTCCTCATCCGCTCGGGCATCCGGCCGGATTTGTCGCTCGGGGATTTCGACTCCGTGCAGGAGGACGAGCTGGCCGAAATCGAGGCGGGAAGCGCCGAGCTGGCCTCGTTCGATCCGATCGACAAAAACTATACCGACACCGAGCTCGCCCTGAGGCGCGCGCTCGACCTCGATCCGGCGTCCATCCTGATCGTCGGCGCGCTCGGCAGCCGCTTCGACCATTCGCTCGCCAACGTGCATCTGCTTCGGCTCGCGGCGGAGCGCGGCGTCGAGACGACGATCGAGGACGAGACAAACCGCATCCGCCTGATGCGCGGAGGACAGTCGCTGCATCTGCAACGCAGCCGCTTCCCCCATGTCTCGCTGCTGCCGCTCGGCGAGACGGCCTCCGGCATCACTTTGGAAGGATTCCGCTATCCGCTGCGCGAAGCCGAGCTGCGAATCGGGCAGTCGCTCGGCATCAGCAACGCGCTGGACGGTCAGACGGGCAGCGTGTCGCTGCGCCAAGGCTGGCTGCTCGTCATGGAGACATCCGGCTGAACCGATCGCCAGCGCATCCGATCACTCGTCGCCGCCCGGCGTCTCGATCTGCAGCCCGGGCACATGCTTGCGCGACATCCGATGCCTCGCCTTGCGGTTCTCCTTGCTGTCGAACACGATGTCCATATCGTAATCCTCGCCCGGATAGAGGCTGTCCCTGCCAATATAGAGGGACAGCCTTTTGCGGTTGAACGTCCTTTTTTCCTGCTTCACCTGCACGACCACCTCCCCTCTCGCATCCGCTTCCCGGTACACGATCCCCGTCCGCTTGAGCGGATGGATCCACACGCAATCCCCGACCGTGAATTCCTTGGGCTTCGGAGCAGGCTTGGAGCCGCGCAGCGGCTCCGGCTCGCGCGCATTGCCGCCCGCCTTCGGCGCATGGAGGTCCGATCCGGCAGCAGGCGTCCCCTGCACGGCGTCCGGCTGCCCGCCTCGCTCTGGCCGGCGCTCCTCGCGAGACGCCGCTGGCTTGCGGCCGTTGTCCGCCTGGGATTGTGGACGCTCCCCTCCGGACGCCGCCGCATCCGGCCGAGCTCCGCCGCGCTTCAGCTCCTCCGCCCTCGCGAGCAGGCTTTCCGGCAAGCCGTACCGCCTCGCAATCGACAGCGCATAGCTGTCTCCCGCCTCGCCCGGCTCGAGCCGGTACAGCGGCCGCAGCGTCTCGGCGTCAAAACGCCATCCGCGCGTTCATGCAGCGCGGCGTCCGCGAAGCGTAGGCCTTGATTTCGTTGAAATGAGTCGTTACGGCGACCTTCGTCCCTCTCGCTCCCAGCTCCTCAAGCACCGCGACCGACAGCGCGATGCCTTCCTCCGGATCGGTGCCGGCGGCGAGCTCGTCGAGCAGGACGAGCGTGGAGCTTCCTGCCGCCGCGAGGATCTCGGCCAGGATGGCCAGATGCGACGAGAACGTGCTGAGCGACTGCTCGATGCTTTGCCCGTCTCCGACGTCGGCGAGAATGTCGTCGAACCGCCCGAACTCGCTGCCTTCCTCCGCCGGCAGGAGCAGCCCCGCCTGCGCCATGAGCGCGAACAGGCCGATCGTCTTCAGCGCGAGCGTCTTGCCGCCGGTATTCGGTCCGGTGATGCAAAGCTGGTCCCAGCCGCCGCCGAGCTCCGCGTCGATCGGCACCGCTTGCGCTCCGAGCTTCGGATGGCGTCCGCCGCGCAGCCGGACGATCGGCTCGGACCGCAGCCGCGGCCGAGTGCCGTCATAGGAGCGGGACAGCTTGCCGCGCGCAAGAATGAAGTCGAACAGCGCCATCGCCTCCAGATTGACCGTCAGCGGCTCGGCATGGCTTTCGGCCATCGACGACAGCACGGAGAGGATGCGCGTGCGCTCCCGCTCCTCCTCCTGCTTCCACATCGCCAGCTCCGCCTGCAGGTCGGCGACGTCTGACGGCTCGATGAACAGCGTCTGTCCGCTCGCCGATTCGTCCCACACCGTTCCCGGCACGAGCCGGCGCTGATCCCTGCGGACCGAAAGCACGAAACGGTCGCCCCTGCGGCTGACGATCGCGTCCTGCAGGCTGCTCTTGTACTTGACGAGAGCCGCGTCGAGCTTGCGGCGGATGCGGTCCTCGGCTACTTGGGAGCTGCGGCGGATCCGCGACAGCTCGGGCGAAGCATGGTCGAGCAGCCAGCCGCCGCGGATGCAGCGGTCGATCTCCTCCTTGAGGACAGGACAGTCGCGCATTGAGTCGGCATAACCCGACAGCCGCGGAGCGAGCTCGCGCTTGGCGGCCATGTACCGCTTCATCTGCGCGATGGAGCCGAGCCAGGACGACAGGCCGGACAGCTCCTTTTCGTCATAGATCCGTCCCTTGCCGAGCAGCGCCAGGAACGAGCCGATGCCCTCCATCGCAGACAGCGGCACGCTGGAGCCGGCGCGCAGCAGCGCGTCGGCCTCCGCCGTCTCCTCCTGCCACGCTTCCGCCTGACGGAGCGAAGCCGTCGGGACATGCCGCTCCGCCAACCGGCGGCCAGGCTCGGATACGGCGAGGTCAAGCAATTGTTGCTGAATGAAGCTATAGTCAAGGCGCATCATCGATGCGTGGTTCATAGGAATTGGCCTCCTCGAAGCAAAAATAGGGACATTCGATGGGTAAAACGGACTTCCGAAGGTTGGACAAGCCGATTCCGTCCGCCTCATCCTCTCGCCGGAACGCAAAAAAGACAGGAACGGAACGCAGAAGCGCTCCATTCCTGTCTCGCAGCGGATGGCCGTCCGCGCGCCGCCCGCTGAAAGAAGCAGGCGGCGGAATCGGACGGAATATCCGTCTATGGTCAGGGAGGATCCTTCGGTTCAGAGCTCGATCATGGACCGCTTCGAAAAAGCCTGCGGAAAGACGGCGCTTGCGCCGGCAGGCAAATCGAAGGCAGTCCTATGAAATTACGAGATCTGAACACCCTGGGTCATCAATAGCTCCCCTTTTCGGAAAAGTGGATAAAAGGCGAACGGAATCGGCCTTCCCTTATCCTACCTAGGTTCTCGGGCAAAAGTCAACCTTTGCTTCCCAGGCACTATTTTGGTACTAAAATGTTCTGCGCGGCTCGGTTGGAGGTATAATGAAGGCGAGGAAACCTTATCCCGAGGAGGAATGCCTAGGATGAAGGAACGCCTGCTGCGCCCGTATCTGGCCGCCAAGGCGCCGCTGTACGGCGCGGCGCTGCTGGCCATCGCGCTCGGCAACATCGTCCAGTCGCTGTACCCTCGCGTGCTCGGCGAATTCACCGACCGGCTGCAGCAGGAGGCGCTGACGCCGGTGCTGATCAGCCGCTCCGCGCTGATGCTCGCCGGCATCGCCCTGCTCTACAGCTCGCTCGCCGGCTCCGGCCAATACCTCATCATGAGGCTTGGACGAAACTTCGAGCGGCTGACGCGCAAGAGGCTGTTCAAGCAGTTCACGCGCCTCAGCGAGGCGTATTATGCCAAGCACGGCGTCGGCAGCATGCTCAGCTACGTGCTGAACGACGTCAAGTCGGTGCGGGAGGCGATCTCCGCCGGCTTCAACCAGACGGCCAACGCCGTCATCCTGCTCGGCAGCGCCGTCGTCATGATGGCGCTGTCGGGCTTGCCGCTCGGGCTCGTCGCGGTCTGCGTCTCTCCGCTGCTGCTCATCCCCCCGATCGTCGTCTACTTCGGCCCGCGCATCCGCGAGCGCTCGCGGCACGCCCAAGAGGAGCTCGCCGCCATGACCGAATCCGCGGAGGAGCAGATCGGCGGCATGCGCGTCACGCAAAAGTTCGCCGTGGAGCCGATGATGGAAGCCCGCTTCGGCGCCCGCGTCGACGGCGTCTACGGCAGCCAGCTGAAGCTCGTGCGGCTGAGCTCGCTGTTCCAGGCGCTGCTGCCGTTTCTCGGCTCCGCGTCGCTCGTCGTGACGCTAGCCGCCGGCGGCTACCATGCGCTCTCCGGCGGCATCACCGTCGGCATGTACGTCTCGCTGACGCTGTACGTGCGGCTCATGATCAATCCGCTCCAGCAGATCGGCAACGTCATCAACACGATGCAGCGCTCGCGCGCCAGCCTCGAGCGCATCCAGGAGCTGCTCGCGAGCCGGCCGGACATCGAGGATTCGCCGCAGGCCGTCGAGCTGCCGCAGCGGGCGGACATCGCCGTCCGCGGCCTGACGTACCGCTATCCCGGCTCCTCGCGGCCGGCGCTCGACCGCGTCGACCTCGACATCCGGCACGGCCGCACGACGGCTCTCATCGGGCGCACCGGCAGCGGCAAGACGACGCTCGCCAAGCTGCTGCTGCGCATGATGGAGCCTCCCGCAGGCGCGATCCGGATCGGCGAGGCCGACATCCGGGACGTGACGCTGCGCTCGCTGCGCGGCTCGATCGCCTACGTGCCGCAGGACGGGTTCCTGTTCAGCACGACGCTCGGGGACAATATCGCCTTTTCCAAGCGGGACGCCACCGAGTCCGAAATCGAGAGCGCTTCCCGCCAGGCGATGATCTACGAGCAGGCGCGGCAGTTCAAGGAAGGCTTCGGCACGCGGCTCGGCGAGCGCGGCGTGACGCTGTCGGGCGGGCAGCGCCAGCGCGCCAGCCTGGCGAGAGGACTCGTCAAGGAAGCGCCGCTGCTCATCCTCGACGACAGCGTGAGCGCCGTCGACGCGGAGACGGAATCGGCCATCGTGTCGAGCATCCGCCGCGTGCGCGCAGGCCGGACGACGCTCGTCATCGCCCATCGCATCAGCGCGATCCAGCATGCCGACGAGATCGTCGTGCTGGACGAAGGTCGCGTCGTCCAGCGCGGCACGCATGAGCAGCTGCTGCGCGAAGACGGCTGGTATGCCGAGCTGGCGTCGCTGCAGAAAGGAGGAATGGACCATGGCGGACAAGGCGCCTGAGCCGGACGCGGAGGAGCGCAGGCAGGAGCGCAGGCAGGACCGGCAGGATTCCCCGCCTGCCTCCGGCTCCGCGCCGGATGGAGCCGAGCGGACCGCCTGGCGCGGCCTGCTCTCCTATGCGAAGCCGTACCGCAAGACGTTCGCCGGCGTCGTCGCCTGCACCGTCATCGCGATCTCCGCGGATCTGCTGCAGCCGTTCCTCGTGAAAATCGCGATCGACGACCATCTGATGGGCGGCAGCGGCGAGCTCGGCCCCGTCCTGCTGCTGGCCGGGCTGTACCTGGCGCTGTCGCTGCTCGCCCTCGCCTTCAGCTACTGGCAGAGCCTGCTCGTCCAGCGGGCCGGGCAAGGCATCGTCTCCAAGCTGCGCAAGGATCTGTTCCGCCATCTGTCGCGCCTTTCGCCGTCCTTTTACGACCGCATGTCCAGCGGCAGCCTCGTCACGCATATGTCGGGCGATACGGAGACGGTAAGCCAGTTTTTCACGCAGGTATGCCTCAGCCTGTTCCGCGACGGGCTGACGCTCGTCTTCATCCTGTTCCTCATGTTCCAGCTCGATCCAGTGCTGGCCGGCTACAGCCTGCTGCTGCTGCCGCTGATCGCGCTGATCGCGGCCGGATTCCGCGGCTACATGCGCCGGACGTACCAGCAGTCGCGCACCCGGCTGTCGCGGCTCATCGCCTTCACGGCGGAGAATCTGAGCGGCATGAACCTCGTGCAGGCGTTCCGCCAGGAGCGCGAGCAGCAGCGGCAGTTCGAGGAGCGCAACGGCTCGTATTACGAGGCCAACCTGCGGGAGATCCGCACGAACGTGCTGTTCAACCGCTCGTTCGACCTGCTCGGCAACCTGTCGGTCGCTTTCGTCACCTGGCTCGGCGGCCGGGCCGTCTACGGGGAAGGGCTTGAGTTCGGCGTCCTGTACGCGTTCATCACGTACATCCGCCAGTTTTTCCAGCCGATCAACTCGATCACCCAGCAGTGGAACACGCTGCAGGCCGCCTCCGTCTCGATGGACCGCATCTGGAAGCTGTTCCAGACCCGCTCGGCGCTGCCGGAAGACGCATCCGCGGACGCCGCCGAGCTCGAGCGGATCGGTCCCGGAGCGGTGCGCTTCCAGGACGTCGAGTTCGGCTACGATCCGCAGCAGCCCGTGCTGCGGGGCGTCAGCCTCGACGTCGCCCCCGGCGAGACGATCGGCATCGTCGGCACGACCGGAGCCGGCAAGAGCTCGCTCATCAGCCTGCTCTGCCGCTTCTATGACGTGCAGCGAGGCTCCGTTTCGATCGACGGCGTCGACGTGCGCCATATCCCGCTCGCGCGCCTGCAGCGCATCGTCGGGCTCGTGCAGCAGGAGCCGTATCTGTTCTCCGGATCGATTCTCGACAACGTGCGCTTGTTCGATCCGTCGATTTCCGAGGAGGAGGCGCGCGAGGCATGCCGCTTCGTCGGCGCCGACCGCCTCATCCGACGGCTGCCGGACGGCTACGGGACGATGCTGAGCGAAAAAGGCAGCGGCCTGTCGGCCGGAGAGCGCCAGCTGATCAGCTTCGCCCGCATCGTCGTCTTCCGCCCGTCGATCCTCATTCTCGACGAAGCGACGGCGAACCTCGACTCCAGCACCGAGCAGATGGTGCAGCGGGCGCTCGCCGCCGTCTCCGCAGGACGGACGACGCTCGTCATCGCGCATCGGCTGTCGACGATCATGAACGCCGACCGCATCCTCGTCATGCGCAGCGGCAGCATCGTCGAGTCCGGCTCGCATGGCGAGCTGCTCGGCAAAGGCGGCTACTACGCGCGCCTGTACCGCCATTCGCAAGGCCAGCCGGACTCCGGCCGGCAGCCGGCCGGCTGATTCTCCTCGGGACCGCCGCGCCTACAGGCGGCAAGCGAGGGTCCGAACCGGCTGCCGGGCCTAAGCCCGCCCTATCGGCGGAAGGCCGCATTATCCGGACCGGCCGCCTGCAAGCTGCGTCCATGCAAAGAGCCCATCCGCCGGCTGCGGATGGGCTCTTTGCCTATTCAACTCCAGCGCGGAACGGCCGCGGGCGCATGGGGCGCCGCCTACTCCGGCTTCGCCGATCCTCCGAGCCGTCTCGTCAAGCCGGTCTCGGCGAACGCCATTCCTGCCGGCAAGCCGTAGTCGCGCATCAGGTCGATGTCATGCGAGAGATGGGTCAGCAGCAGCTCGCCGGGACGCAGCTCCCGCTGCAGCTCGATCGCCTCCTTCACGTCGTAGACGGAGCGCGTCTCGTACGGATGAGGCTCCTCGTAGAAATTCGTGCCGAGGATGACGAGCCGGCAGCCGCGAAGCGGAGCCTTCATGCCGTCGTCGAGGCCGATCGCATCGGAGCAGTACGCCCAGCTTGTTGCCGTCTCCTCCTGGTCGAAGCGGTAGGCGTAGGAATAGCCGTTGTAGCCGTGATGGACGCGCCAGCAGCGGATCGTCCAGCTGCCGAGGCGCAGCGGCTCGTCGCAAGGCATGAAGTCGATCCAGCGCTCCAGCCACGGAAAGCGGTCGAGGATCGTCAGGATGACCTCTGCCGGTGCGTAGGCCGTGCCTTTTCGGCCCTCGTAGCGGCAGGCGTCCGCCCACTCGACGAGCCCGCCGATGTGATCGAAATGCGCGTGCGTGATCAGAATGCGGCGCACCGAGCGAAGTCCGGCGGCCTCCATCTGCCGTCCCCAATCGGGACCGCAGTCGATCAGCGTCGCTCCTCCGTCCGCATCGAGTCCGTCCAGCAGCAGCGACGAGCGCAGCCGGCGGTTGAAGCCCGTCTCGCGGGCCTCCTTGCAGACCGTGCAGCTGCAATAAACGCGCGGCACGCCCATCGAGTCGCTCGTGCCGAGAAAACGGAGCTCGAGCGGGCCCGGAGCCCCGGCTTCGGTCGCGCCCATCGCTACAGCGGGAGCAGGGCGACGCGCTCTTGCCGCTTCAGCCCCGCCACCATGTCGTACCACTCCGCCGGCTTGGCCTCGATCGCCGAATAGTAGGTCTCGAGGAACTGCGCCGCCAGCGCGCCGGAGATGCCGTCCAGCTCCTCGTCCTTCGGAAGGAAGCCGAGGTCGAGGCCGCTCACCGCCCCGCCCTGCAGATCCCAGGAAGGATGCACGTAGTCGAGCTCCAGCCGCTTGTAGCCGATATGGGACAGCACCTCGCGGCGCACGATCGGATTCATCGGATCGGCTCCGCCAAAGCCATGCTCCGTGCGGTACGGATCGTAGATCTCCGCGAACATGCCGATCGGCTCCGTGCCGGATTCGGCCGCCAGGCGGGCGAGCTCCTTTTCCCGGCTGCGCAGCAGGAACCGTCCGACGCCGAGGCCGGGACGGCCGATGATCGTGAAATCGGTCATCGCGACGCGCAGCTGAGGATAATAGCGGTATTCGGTCGCGCCTACGGCCTCCCCGTCATGCAGGGCGACGCAGACGTGGATGCCCGGATCCTGAAGCGGCTCCGCCCACAGCTCGTAGGCGAGCACCTCCTCCGGCGGGAACACGTCCTGCAGCAGGCGGTGCAGCTTGGGGAAGTTCTCGTCCTCGATCGACGTGATGCGGTAGTAGTCCATGTCATCGCTCTCCTTGTTCGTCAAGTTCGTCTTCATCTGCGGGAATAGAACGGATTGCGCCATTCCATCATCGCGGCATAGCCGCATGATTCCTCGTCGTCCAAATAATTCGCGGCGACGCCGGCCGGCGTCCGCCCGCAGCGCAGCAGGAAGCTCATCACCGGATCCTGCAGCTCTCCGCGCAGGACGGCGTCGACATAGGCTTCGGCGCTCATCTCCGCCGCATGGCGGTGATAGCCCGGCAGGCGGCCGCCGCCGAGCAGCCGCTCCAGGCCGAGATGGACGACCGTCTCGCACATCGTCTGCATGAGCCATCGGCCGATGCCGCTCTTGCGGTACTCCGGCACGACGCAGATGTCGACGACATACAGCGTCTCGCCATCCGGCTCATGGGTCGAGAGGCTGCCGTCCCCGGTCGCCTCCGCCCAGCTGCGATGCTCGCCGCTCGCGGCATGAAGCCTCATCCCGGTCATCGAGCCGACGATGACGCCGCCGACCTCGGCGCACAGCGCCCCTTCCGGGAAACGGCGGACATGCTCGGCGAGCTGCGGGCGCGTCCAGAGCAGCTCCTGCGGATAAGGCGGCGGAAAGCTCAGCCGCTGCGCCTCGATCAGCCCTTCGGCATCCTCGAGCCGATAGCGGCGGATGGCCGTCTCGACCGGCTTGCCCTCGTGAAGGACGTAAAGCGTCTTGTTCATGTCGCGTCAGCCGCTCCTTTCAGGTCAGAACCAGTCCGGATAAAGATCGGTGCGACGGTCGCGCCACGTCGTCACCGAGCCGGCCCGGCGCACGTCCTCCAGCAGCTGCAGGTCGAGATCGGCGACGATCAGCATGTCCTGATTGTCGTCGCCCTCGCACAGGATGCCCCGCGGCGGGAACGGAATGTCGTTGGGCGTAAGGACGGCGGCCTGTCCGTAGTTGGCGCGCATGAAGTCGACGCGGCGCAGCGAGCCGGTCGTGCCGGTCGTGACGATGTACACCTGGTTCTCCACCGCCCGCGCATGCGCGCAGTAGCGGACGCGGTAGAAGCCGTGGCGGTCGTCGGTGCAGGACGGGCAGTAGATGACGTCGGCGCCCTTGGCCCGCGCCATGCGCACGATTTCCGGAAACTCGATGTCGTAGCAGGTCAGCATCGCGATCGTGCCGAAAGGCGTCTCGAACACCTCCAGCCCGTCGCCCGGAGCCATGTTCCATTCCTCGACCTCGGTCGGCGTCAGATGGAGCTTGGCCTGCGTGCGGATGCCGCCGTCCGGGTAGAACAGATAAGCGGTGTTGCGCAGCTTGCCGTCGTCCGAGCGGACGACATGCGTGCCGCCGACGATGTGCATGCCGTACTCGGCCGCCAGTCCCTGGAACAGCTGCTCGTAGCGCTCGGTGAACTCCGGCAGGCGGCCGATGCCGAGCGGCCTTCCCTGCTCGTCTCCGATCGACAGCAGCTGGGTCGTCAGAAACTCCGGAAACAGCAGCATCTGCACGCCATATTCCGAAGCATTGCGCACGTAATGCGTCGCCTGGGCGGCGAATTCCTCGAAGCTGCCGATATCCTCCAAGCGGTATTGAACCGCCGAAACTCTCACTTTCACCGCAAATCGCCTCCTTGAAACGCCTTCATGAGAAGATTCTCACGAAGTTCTCATATTGACGGGGGAATCGCGCCAGAACAGGAATCCTGCTCTTACTGGCAGAAATTAGGCTGCTCCCCGTATGGTATAGTAGCCTCAGTCGAAAAACACCCTAGTACACCGTACACCATGATGGAGGGACACCACAAGATATGCGCAAGAGCAACTGGAAAAAAACGATCGCCCGCCTCAGCCTCTGTGCTGCTATCGGCGTGGCTGGCATCCATATCGGATCGCTTCAAACGGCTTCGGCCGCTACGCCCGAGTCGGAGAAGCTTCTCGATTACGGCAAGCAGTACCTTGGCGTTCCTTACCGGCTCGGAGCCCCGAGCGGCGTCACCTACGCGTTCGACTGCTCCTCGTTCACTCAATACGTCTTCGAGAAAAACGGGATCACGCTCCCCCGCACGTCGTCGCAGCAAGCACAAAAGGGCGATAAGGTCGCCCGCGGCTACCTGAGCAAAGGCGATCTCGTATTCTTCACGAACAGCAACGGCAAAGGCATCGGCCATGTGGCCATCTACGCCGGCTCGAACAAGATCCTGCATACATACGGCAAGACGGGCGTCACCGTCTCCAGTCTCGGCACCTCGTACTGGAACAAGCATTATGTGACCGCCAAACGCGTGCTGTAATTCGCATCGAAGACTTCGCATCGAAGCCTCCGGGCGCCCAGCTTTTGCAAGCTGGCGCCCGGAGGCTTTTTGCGTGCGCCGAGACGTCTTGGACATCAGGCGCTCAGGCGCCAGGCGTTTGGGCGTTTTGGGCATCAGGCGTTTCTGGGCACCAGGCGTTCAGGCGCCGGCGCAAAAAAACACGTCTGGCCGCTCAGCGGCCGGACGTGTTTTTGAGCGTCTGCGGAAATTGCAGCGTAATCGTCGTGCCCTTGCCGGGCTTGCTGAACACGTCGATCTGGCCTTCATGCAGGTCGACGATGCGCTTGGCGATCGACAGGCCGAGTCCGACGCCGCCGGTCGTGCGGCGGCGCGCGCCGTCGACGCGGTAGAAGCGCTCGAACAGATGCGGAATCTCGTTCTCCTCGATGCCGATGCCCTTGTCGGTCACATGAATGCGCACCGACTGCTTGACCGAGCTGACCGTGACGTCGATCGGCTCCTTGCTGTACTTGATCGCGTTGTCGAGCAGGATGACGAGCAGCTGGCGGATCTTGTCCTTGTCCCCGGACATCCGCAGCCCTCCGGCGGACGTATGGACGCGGATCTGGCGCTGGAACGTCAGCTGCAGCATCGAAGCCAGCTCGTCCACCATCTGCACGACGTCGAACGTCTGCAGGCTGAGCCAGTCCTCCTGCTCCGCCTCGGCGAGCATGAGCATCGACTTCGTCAGGTTCTGCAGCCGCTCCGACTCCTTGGCGATCGCCTCGATCGCCTCGTCGCGGATCTTCACGTCGTCGCGGCCCCAGCGCTTGAGCATGCCGGCGTAGCTGCTGATGACGGTCAGCGGCGTCTTGAGCTCATGCGAGGCGTCGGCGACGAATTGCTTTTGACGGGCGAACGTGCGGTCGAGCCGCTCGATCATCTGGTTGAAGGCGCGGATGAGCTGCAGCAGTTCCGCCGACTCCTCCTTGTCGCCGATCTCGATCTTGCGCAGCTTGCCGCTGCGGTCGATCTCGCGCATCGTCTGCACCATGTGCTGGATCGGCGCCGTCAGGCGCGAGGTGAACCAGAATGTGCCGAAGATCGCGAACAGGATCGCCCCGATGCTCGTCACCGACAGCGCGGCGACGAGCACCTTCATGTAGCTGTCCTGCAGGTTCAGCTTGCGCTCGATCTCGAGCATGCCGATGATCTCCGAATCCTCGTACAGCGGCACCTTCATGTACAGGACGCGCGTGCTGCCGACGAACATCTCCCCCTGCACATGGTACGGCTCGAACTTGACCGGCAGCGCGAGCAGGTCGGTGTCGGAGCCCTGCAGGTTGACCGTCTTGCCGTCGGGCGTGATGATGCGGATCAGCTCGTTGACGTTGTAGAATTCCCGCAGCAGGCCTTCGTCGGACAGATGGTCCTTGTCCATGATCTTGTTGTTCTCGAGGATCAGGTTGACCTTGTTCGTCATGACCTGCTGCTCGCTGCGGGTCGTGATCTTGGTCATGAACAGATAGACGAAGATGTTGAACAGGATCAGGATGAAGATGAGCCAAAAGATGGTGAAAAGCGTGAATCGCTTGCGGAGGGTCATGCCTCCGGCTCCTTCATCATATAGCCGACGCCGCGCACCGTATGGATCAGCTTGTGGCGGAAGCCCTTGTCGAGCTTCTGGCGCAAGTAGCGGATGTAGACGTCGACGAGATTCGTCTCGCCCATGAAGTCGTAGCCCCACACCTCGGAGAGGATCTCCTCGCGGGATTTCTCCTCGTTTTTATGCTGGGCGAGATAGACGAGCAGCTCGAACTCCCGCGGCGTCAGGTCGATCGCGAGCTCCTTGCGGAACACCTTGCGGGTGCGGAGCTCGACCGTCAGATCGCCGATCTTGAGCAGGTCGGAGCCTTCGGATTCCTTGGGATTCTGCTGGAAAATGCGGAGCAGGTTGCGCACGCGCGCGAGCAGCTCCTCCATGGCGAAGGGCTTGGTCACGTAGTCGTTCGCTCCGTGCTCAAAGCCGCTTACCTTGTCGGGAACCGTATCGCGGGCCGTGATGAGAATGACGGGAATGGGATTGCCGGCCTGCCGCAGCCTGCGCAGCACCTCGATGCCGTTGAGCTCTGGCAGCATGACGTCGAGCAGGACGAGGTCCCACTCGCCGGAGGTCGCCTGCATGAAGCCGCTGCGGCCGTCCGCGGCATGTCCGACCTCATAGCCTTCATGCTCCAGCTCGAGCTGGAGGATGCGGGCGATGCTCTCTTCGTCTTCGATTACCAGGACGCGTTCATTCATTCTTGGATGTCACCTGCTTTCCGGTTGGATAGCTAGCTTTGAGCCTGCTTGAGCGACCACGATTCGACGTCCCACGTCTTGGTCACCCAGCTCTCGTAGAAATCCGGTTCATGCGAGACGAGCACGACCGTGCCGCGATACCCTTCGAGGGCGCGCTTCAGCTCGGCCTTGGCGACGACGTCAAGATGGTTCGTCGGCTCGTCGAACAGAATCCAGTTGCTCTCGCGCAGCATCAGCTTGCACAGCCGGACCTTGGCCTGCTCGCCGCCGCTCAGCTGGTTGAGGGCGCGGGTAATATGCTCGTTCTTGAGGCCGCAGCGGGCGAGCGCCGCGCGCACCTCATGCTGGTTCATGCCCGAGAACTCGTTCCAGACGTCGTCGAGCGGCGTCATCGTCGGAGCTTTGGCCTCCTGCTCGAAGTAGGCCGGCAGCAGGTAGTCGCCCCGATACACCTCGCCGCCGAGCGGCTCGATGCGGCCGAGAATCGTCTTGAGCAGCGTCGACTTGCCGACGCCGTTGCAGCCGACGATAGCGATCTTGTCGCCGCGCTCGATCAGCATGTCCATCTCCGGCAGCAGCTGCTTCGTGTAGCCGATGCGCAGCCCCTTGGCCTCGAAGATCGTCTTGCCGCTCGTGCGCCCTTCGTTGAACTTGAACGTCGGCTTGGCGGCCTCCTCCGGCTTGTCGATGCGCTCGATCCGGTCGAGCTGCTTCTCCCGGCTCTTGGCCCGGCCCGAGGTGGACGCGCGGGCTTTGTTGCGCTGGATGAAGTCCTCCTGCTTCTTGATGAAGTCCTGCTGCTTTTCGTATGCGCCCAGATGCTGGGCTTTATTCAGCTCGGCCATCTCGAGGAACTTCTCGTAGTTGCCCGTATAGCGGGTCAGCCGCGCGAACTCCAGATGATAGATGACGCTGACGACCGAGTTCATGAAGCCCGTATCGTGAGAAATCAGGAGGAAGGCGTTGGGATAGTTGCGCAGATAGCCCGCCAGCCAGGTGATATGCTCCTCGTCCAAATAGTTCGTCGGCTCGTCGAGCAGTAGGACCGTCGGCTTCTCGAGCAGCAGCTTGGCGAGCAGCACCTTGGTGCGCTGGCCGCCGCTCAGCGCCGTGACGTCGCGGTCGAGGCCGATCGCGTTCAGTCCGAGGCCGTTGGCCATTTCCTCGACCTTGACGTCGAGCATGTAGTAGTCGCCGATCTCCAGCTCCTCCTGGATCTCGCCCATGCGCTCCAGCAGCGCGTCCAGGTCGGCGTCCGGCTCGCCCATGGCGGCCGTCACCTCGGACAGCTCCTGCTCCAGCACGAGCAGCGGCGCGAAGGCGTCGCGCAGCACGTCGCGGATCGTCTTGCCGGCTTCGAGCTTCGTATGCTGATCGAGGTAGCCGTAGCGGATTTTCGGCGTCCACTCCACGCGGCCCTCGTCTTTGAGCTGCTTGCCGGTCAGGATGTTCATCAGCGTCGACTTGCCCGCGCCGTTGGCGCCGACCAGGCCGACCCGCTCGCCTGCGAGCAGGCGGAAGGAGACCTCCTTGAACAGGATGCGGTCTCCGAATGTATGCGATAAATTTTCTACGGTGAGTAAGCTCATGAGTGGTTGATTTCTCCATTCCTTTGAAATGCGAAGGAAACCGGATCAGCGGCCCCTAATAGGTGATTGTACCATAAACCGCCCCTTCTTGGCTCCCCCTCCCGAGCTAAAAGTGCAGCTTCGCGGCGAGACGCTCCAGAAGCGGCGACAAAGCTCCGCGCACCGCCGCTGCCGCCGCTCCGCGCCGCGGCAGCGGGAAGCCCTGCCAGAGCAGCTCGTACCACGATTCCGGCTCCAGGAACGGCAGCTGGGCGTCCGGCCGAGCCGGCAGCAGGTCGAGCCACTCGCGCCTTCCCGCGAAGCGGACGTCCTTGTTGGCGACCCAGCGCATGCGGTCCGGTCCGAGCCGGGCGGCCAGCTCCTCCAGCCGCTGCAGGCGCTCGCGGCTCCAGCGGGACGGATCGGGATCGGCGACGACGATGACGGCCGCCGAGGCGGCGACGGTTCGCAGCGCTTCGTCCCCGGTCCACCCGGAAGACCAGTCGAGCAGCTGCAGCGCCCCGGCGCGGCTTCTCAGCATGAGGTCGAGCCTCGCCGCCGCCTCGTCCCGCTCCAGCCCTGGTGCGGCAGCCAGCCGCGGCAGCCATTCGACGCCGTCCTGCAGCCAGCGGCCGAAACGCGGATCGAGCGCGGCGGGCAGCGGCTCCGGCGCTCCGAGCAGCGTCCGCCAATGAGGACGGACGCCGTCGAGCTCGGCCGCCTGCACCGGCCAGCCGCGCTCGGCGGCGAGCCGCGCCAGCATGAGGCAGACGAACGTCGCTCCGCTGCCCGGAGACAGCGACAGCACGGAGAGCCTGCCCGGCGCCGCGACGCGCGGCAGCCCCGCCGGGAAGGCGGCTGTCGGCGCGGCGAACGACGGCAGGCCGCCGGCCGCCGGCGCCTCTCCCTCCGCCTCCAGCCAGCTGCGGATCGCCGCCTCCGCCTCGCGCATGCTGGCGTAGCGGCGGCCGCGCTCCTCCTCCAGCAGCCGCGTCAGCCAGTACGGCAGCTCCCTCGCCCGCCCCTCGTGTCCGCGCCGTCCAGGGAGCGCACCGCGCATGAGGCGCACGAGCAGGCAGCCGAGCCCGTACATGTCGGTGCGGGCATCGCTCTGCTCGCCGGCGAGCTGCTCCGGCGCCGCATAGCCGGGCGTGCCGAGCTGCGTCGTGTCGGACGCCGCTTCGGGCGAGAAGCGGCGGGAGATGCCGAAGTCGATCAGCATGAGCTTCCCGGAGCGCGCGGCCATCACGTTGGCCGGCTTGAGGTCGCGATGGATGATCGGCGGACGCTGCTCGTGCAGGTAGGCGAGCGCGGAGCACAGCTGCAGCGCCGCGGCGGCCGCCTCTAGCGCCGTATAGCCGTCCGGCCTGGCCCGCGCCTCCTCCTCCAGCGTGCAGCCTTCGATATAATCCATGACGAGCATTTCCGGCTGTCCTCCCTCCGCAGGGAAATAATCGTACAGCCGCGGCAGATGCGGATGCTCCAGCTTCATCTGCAGCCTCGCCTCGTCGGCGCTCGGACGCTCGCTCCAGCTTCCGGCCGGCTTCAGCTTGAGCGCCCGCAGCGCGCCCCCGAGGCGCAGATCCTCGGCCGCATACACTTCCCCCATGCCTCCTTTGCCGAGCAGGCTGAGGATGCGGTAGCGGCCTCCCTGCACGTCGCCGGGCTGCAGCCAGCCGTCTTCCTCCCGCTGGCCGAGCGCCTCCGTCTCCGCCGCCAGCCCCGTCCGTCTTCCGTCTTTCTTCCGCAGCATGCCGTTTCCCCTTTCCCGAATGAAAAAAAGCATCCCGCCGCAGGCAGACTTCTCCCCATAGAGAGTCTGCCGGCATGCGGGATGCTTTCCCGTTTGAATGATGCCGTTCTTATTATTTATCGTTTCGTCATGCAGAGGGTCATTTCCTCCCGGTTGTGGAAAAGCTGGCGCGCGCCGACGATCTCGAACGCCTCGCCGAAGCGCTGCATCACCTCGCGGATCGTCTGCAGCGGCTTGCGGTGCATAAGCTTGATCGTGACGATCGCCGTGCCTCCGCTTTGCAGCGCCGGCGCGAGATCGAGCACGAGCCGGCACATCTGCATCGGGCTCCAGCTCATGTCGCAGACGAGCAGATCGAAGCTGCCCGGGGCGAACTTGACCTCGGAGGCGTTTTTGCGCAGCACGGTCAGCGTCCGGTACGCCTGCAGCGAGGGATGGAGCTCGGCGGGGTCGACCGCCGTCACCTTGAGCCCGCGCTCGAGCAGCAGCGACGTCCAGCCGCCCGGCGCCGCGCCGATGTCGAGCGCCCGCGAGTATCGCGAGTAGTCGAGCCCGAATTCGCGCTCGGCCTCGAGCAGCTTGAACTTGGCCCGCGAAATCTGGCCGTCCTCGCGCTGGAAGCGGACGGCTCCGCCCGGCCAGTCGCTCAGCATCTCCTGCGGCGTGCCGATGCCCGCATACAGCGTATCGCGCGCCGCGTAGACGGCGACGAGCGCATCCGGCTGCTTGTGCGCCGGCTCCGCTCCCGCCTCGGCCAGCACGGCGTCGAGCACGGCTCGCGCGTCGGCGGCGGAGTAAGGGAACGGGCTGCCCTCCGCCTTGCGGATATGGACGCCGACCCGCTGGCCGGCGAGCTGGCCGCGCGCGAGCCGCAGCCAGTCGCTCAGCCAGTCGAGGTCGTCGGCGTCGAGCGACATCGCGCGCGACGCGTCGACCGGCTGCAGATGGCGCAGGAAGATCGGCTTGCGGGCCTGGATCGACTCCAGCACCTCATCGCGCCCTTGCGGCAGCTGCATCAGAAACGTCTCGCCCGGCGACAGCTGCGAGAGCGACATGCCCTCGAACTGCCGGCGGAGCTCCTCCATCGCATAGGAGGCGTATTGCTTGTTGGCGGTACCTATCCAAACGGTCAATTCTCTACACCATCCGCTCTTACTTTTATCCATGGCCTGCCGTAATCCCAATCCACCTCGATCGGCGCCTCATACGCCTGCGAGAGCACGTCGCTCCGCAGCACCTGCTCCTTGGGGCCTGCATGAAGCAGGCTGCCCTCGTGCAGCAGCGCCACATGGGTGAACAGCGGCAGGATCTCTTCCATATGGTGAGTCACATACAGCACGGTCATCCGCTCGTCCGTCAGCCGGGCGATCGACGCCAGCAGCTTCTCCCGCTCATGCAGATCGAGACCGGAGCACGGCTCGTCGAGAATGAGCAGCTCCGGCGAGCTCATGAGGGCGCGGGCGAGCAGCACCTTCTTGCGCTCGCCCTGGGACAGCGTGCCGAGCGGCTGCTCGGCGGCATGGGCGAGCCCCGCCCGCTCGAGCTGGGCGAGCGCCTTGCTTTTGACAGCGGGGTCGATCTCCTGATAAAAGCGCAGGAAAGCGTATTCGCCCGTCGCCACGACTTCCCAGACGGGATCGGCGAGCGCCAGCTTCTCGAGCAGCGACTGGCTGATATAGCCGATCCGCTTGCGGACCTCGCGCACGTCGCATTCCCCATAGCGGAAGCCGAGCACGTCGAGCGTGCCGCTCGTCGGGAACAGATAGCCGGTCATCATCTCGAGCAGCGTCGTCTTGCCCGAGCCGTTGCGGCCGAGCAGCACCCACTGCTCGCCGCGGCCGATCCGCAGGCTGACCTCGTTCAAAATCGTCCGCTGGTCCCGCTGCAGATGCAGCCGGTCCAGCTCCATGACGGCCGTCATGGGCATCCCTCCTCGAGGTCGATCTTCTTGCCGCAGCGGTTCATCGCCGGCCCTCCGCTTCCGCGCCGAGCAGCCGCTCCAGCTGGCCCTCGTAGCCGCCGCCGTCGTCCTGGCTCGTCTCCAGCACGGCAGGCACGCCGGGAAAATGGCGCAGCAGCCAGCCGAGCCCGGCCAGTCCGAGCTCGCCCTCGCCGATCCGGGCATGCCGGTCCTTGCGCGAGCCGGACGGGTAGACCGAGCCGTTGAGATGAAGCGCTCGCACCTGCCCCCGCGCCGCGGCTCCGGCCGCGGAGACCGACCATGCCGGCTGCTCGCCGCCATCCCAGACGCCGCTCGCGAACAGATGGCAGCTGTCGATGCAGATGCCGAGCTTGTCCGGCTCGCGGCACAGCGCCAGCACCTGCGCCAGCTCCTCCATCGTCATGCCCATGAAGCCGTGGTTGCCCGCCTGATTCTCGATCAGCAGCCGGCAGCGGCCGTCCCAGCGCTCGGTGATGAAGTCGAGCGTGCGGATCATCAGCTTGTACCCTTCCAGCGGGTCGCCGTCCTTGTAGACGCCGAAATGCACGACGACGCCCGAGGATCCGCAGCTTTCGGCGATGTCGAGATCGTTCAGCAGCGAGAGCGCCGTCCGCTCGCGGGTGCCGGCATCCGCCGAAGCCAAATTGCACGGATACGGCGAATGGGCGATCGACTCGATGCCCCGCTCGACGCAAAACTCGCGGCAGCGGCCTGCATCGCCGCGATCGAACGCCTTGACGCCGAGCGAGCGCGGATTTTTGGGGAAATACTGGAACGAGCCGCAGCCGATCGCCGCGGCCCGTTCGGCCGCCGCACGGTAGCCGCCGCGCGTGCTCACATGGCAGCCGAGCCTGCCGAAGCGGCTCATCGTCAATGCTCCTTCTGGCAGCTCGGACAGAAGAACACCTTGCGCGACGACTGCTCCTCCTGCACGATCTTGGTGCCGCAGCGCAGGCAAGGCTCGCCCGGCCGGTCGTACACCTTGCACTGGCTGTTGTAGCCGCCCGTCGTCTCGTCGCCGACGCGGAACGGATGCTCCATGTAGCCGCCGAGCGTCTTGGCCTCGGTCAGCACGGCCTGCGTCGACGCGTAGAGCCTCGACAGCGTCGCCGGCTCCAGCGAGCCGATGCGCGCGCCCGGCCGCACTTCCGCCTGCCAGGCGATCTCGTCGGCGTAGCAGTTGCCGATGCCGGCCAGCACGCTCTGGTCGACGAGCGCCGACTTGAGCGCGCTTCGCTTTTTGGCGAGCAGCCGCTGCGCGAACCGCTCCTCCGTCAGCTTCGGATCGAGCGGCTCCGGACCGAGCTCGGCGAGCCTCGCCTCCGCCTCGCGCGCGCTCAGCAGATGCAGATAGCCGAGCCGCAGCCCGATGAAGTACAGATTCCCGCGCTCGAAGCCGAGCCGCACCTGCACCGTCCGGTCCGGCTTTTCCTCCTCCGAGCCGTAGAACATCCAGCCGCCCAGCATCAGATGCGCGAGCAGGCGCTCGCCGCTGTCCAGATGCAGCAGCAGATGCTTGCCCCGGCGCTCGACGAACCAGACCGCGCGTCCTTGCACGCGGCGGATGAACTCATCGGCGGGAACATTCAGCGATTTTTCGCGGCCGACCTCGGCGGAGACGATCTTCTGCCCCGCCAAGGCGTCCGACAGCAGCACGCGGTATCGATCCATCTCGGGATATTCCGGCATGGTTGGCTTCGCATCCTTCCTCATGGTGTAGGGACTTCGCGTCCCGTTCTTATGTCCCGTTCCCGCGCGTTATATACGCGGACAGCTCGGCGAGCCCCTCGCAGGAGGCGAACGGCAGGACGCCCGCCGCCTCGGCGTAGCGCGCATAGCTCTCGGCATCCGTAAGCCCCGTCAGGACGAGGATCGTCCGGCAGCCCGAGCTTTCGCCCGAAGCGATGTCGGTCGCAAGATTGTCGCCGACGACCCACACTTCGTCCGCGGGCCGTCCAAGCCGCTCCAGCGCGTAGTCCATCAGCACCGGAGACGGCTTGCCGATCAGCACCGGCTCCACGCCGGACGCGGCGCGCAGCATCGCGCCGATCGAGCCCGCTCCGGGAAACAGGCCGCCCTTGGAAGGCAGCAGCAGGTCGGGATTGGTCATGATATAGCCTGCCCCGCCGAGCAGCTCGCGCACGGCGGCAGCCGCCTTGCCGTATGTAAAGTCGCGGTCGATGCCCTGCACGACCACGTCCGCGCCCTCGTCCGCGAGCGTCAGTCCGGCCGCCAGCAGCGCCTCGGACAAGCCGCTCTCGCCGATCAGGAACACGCGGCCGCCCGGATACAGCTCCGCCGCATGCGCGGCCGCCGCCTGGGCGGAGGTGCACACCTCGTCCGCCTCGGCGGGAATGCCCATCCGGCGCAGCCGCTCGGCTACGTCCTCGGGGCTGGCCGAGGAATTGTTCGTCACGTACAAATAAGGAATGCGCGCGGCGCGGAGCGATCCGATCAGCTCCGGCGCCCCTTCGATCGCCTCGTCTCCGCGGTAGATCGTGCCGTCCAGATCCAGCAGCAAGCCGGATATCGGCCGGTCCGGCCGGCGCAGTCCGGGAAGCTCCAGCTTCGCCGTCTCGTTCGTCATGCTTCCGCCCCCCTGTCTGATGCCGCCCCCGCCTTGCGGAGCAGGCGGTCCCGGCGCTTGCGCAGCTCCTCGAGCTCCGCTCGGCGCCGGGAATCGCGCCTCTGGAGCGGATGCGCGGAGGCGAGGCCGAGCGCCTCCTCCGCCAGCAGCAGCGCAGCCAGGCTGTCCTTGGCCTTGTGCTCGTAGTACATGGCCAGCTCGACATGCGGGCGCCAGTCGGGCACGGCTCTCGCCGCGCCCACGGCCGCGGCTCGTTGCCACAATACCACAGCGCGTTCCCAATTGCCAGCCTTCTTGTCCCTCATCGCGAGCCCGTGCAGCACGTCCGGGGAGGCGCCGAGGCGGGCGAGCCGCCCGTACAGCCGCTCCGCCTCCTCGGCCTCGCCCATCCGCTCCAGCCAAAGGCCGGTCCGCAGCAGCTCCTCGCCGGCGTCCGGCATCGGAAAAGCCGCTCCGGCCTCGCCGGCGAGCAGCCGGCCGAAGCGGATGCCGAGGCAGGCCAGCGTCACCATGTCCTGCTCGTTGTGGCGGAACACGCCTTCGAGCACGGAGGGGTCATCTTCCGCCAAATAGCGGAAGTACAGCGTCGGAGCCATCGAGCCCGGCACGTCGTCCTCGCGGAAGATGCCGAGCCGCTCCTCCTCCACATGGCTCAGCCGGCAGGAGGCGAGGGTGTTTTTCCAGATGCTGCGCGACGGATGGAGGAAGTCGAGATGCAGCAGCTCCGGCAGCGAGCGGCCGAGGCCGTTCAAAATGAGGCGCGTCTGCACGAGCGGCCAGTCGAACGAGCGGCCGTTGTACGTGGCCAGCCAGCGGAAGCGCGGCAGCAGCGCCTCCAGCTCGGCGAGCATCGCCCGCTCCTCCGCCGGATGGCGGATCAGGAATTGCCGCACGACATAACGGTCCGCCTCGAAGTAGCCGAGCCCCGTCATGAACGGCACGTTGCCGGTCCCGCCGCCGAGCCCGGTCGTCTCGAGGTCGAGGAACAGCACGTCGCCCGGCAGCGGCGCCGCCCCCGCCTCCGGATGAAAAGCGGCCAGCCGGGCGCAGGCATCGGTCCACTCCTGCAGCCGGTGATGGCCGCTGCGATGCGTCAGCGGCAGCCGCAGGCGGCGCTCAAGGCATTCGCCGGATTCATTGACATGCAGCCGCACGCCGAGCTCCGCCCAGCCCGGGCCCGCATCGCCCTCTTCGTAGTGGGCAGCGGCCAGGCACTCCGCCGCCGCTTCCTGCTCCGACCGGCCGGGCGATGCTTCCTGCTCCTCCGCCGGCTTGACGCCGCGCAGCCGGTTCATCCGATCCCGCAGCGAGCTCATGGGCGCACCGCCTGTCCGATGAGCTGCAGCGCCTGCCGCTTGCCGAGCAGCCCGACCTCCTCGATCGGCCCGACGCAGGCCGGACAGCCGCTCAGGCAGCCGCATGAGGCGATCAATCCGCTGGCGCGGGCCAGCAGCTCGTCATGCACCGCGTACAGCCGCTCCGCGAGGCCGATGCCGCCCGGATAGCGGTCGTAGAAATAGATCGTCGGCAGCTGCGTATGCACCGCCTTGACCTGCGGCACGACGCGGATGTCGAGCGGATCGCACATCAGATAGAGCGGGGCGATATGCACGAGCACGTTCGCCAGGCCGAGCAGCGCGAACTGCATGTCGTTCGCGTTCATCCCTTCCGCCGCCTCCGGGCTGAAGCTGAACCAGTAGGCGCTCGTGTGCAGCTCCTCCTCGGGCAGATGGATCGGACCGGAGCCGATGTTCTCGTGCGTCCGCAGCCGGATCTTCTTGAAGATCGTCGGCTTGGCGTTGACCGTCACCTCTCCGTACTGCAGCCGCAGCCGGCCGCTCGTCCGCTCCTTGTCCGCATGGAGCACCTTGAGCTCCACCGCGAGGCTCGCATCCGTATAGTAGTCGACGTCGACGCGGCGCACATAGGCTTTCTTTTCCGGAAAGTCGAGCTTCTCCACCTGGTACTGCACGCCCTCGTGGATGTAGATCGCCTCCTCGTGCACGAGCGTCGGCGCGCTGAAGCGGTCGACCTCGCCGAGCACGCGGCTGCCCTCGCTGAGGTCGATGATGACGACGTTCTCCTGCGCGGCGGAGCGCAGCGAGATGCCGTGCGCGGGAAAGCTCTGCTCCATCCAGTACCAGCGGTCCTTGACGTGATGCAGCACCTTTTCCTCCGTGAGGAACTCGAGCATGTCCTCGAGCCGCTCGCCGCCGAACGTGTCGCCCGCGCGGAACGGGAGCTCGTAGGCGGCGCATTTGACATGGTCGATGAGGATGAGCAGGTTGTCGGGATGGATGAGCGCGCGCTCCGGCGGAGCGCTGAAGAAGAAGTCCGGATGCTGGACCATGTACTGGTCGAGCGGATTGCTGCTGGCGACGAGGAACGTCACCGAGCTCGTCTGCCTGCGCCCGGCGCGCCCCGACTGCTGCCAGGTGCTCGCCACCGTGCCGGGATAGCCGTTCATGACGCAAGCCTGCAGCTGGCCGATGTCGATGCCGAGCTCCAGCGCGTTCGTGCTGACGACGCCGCGGATCTCTCCCGTGCGCAGTCCCTTTTCGATCTCGCGCCGCAGCTTGGGCAGATAGCCGCCGCGGTAGCCGCGGATCGTCCGGTCGTCCAGCTTGCCGCGCACCGCGTCCTGCAAATACGTCAGCAGCAGCTCGACCCGCACGCGGCTGCGCGCGAACACGATCGTCTGCACGCCCTGCTGGAGCAGGCGCGCCGCCAGCTTGCGCGTCTCGAGCACGCTGCTGCGGCGGATGCCGAGCTGCTGATTGACGACCGGCGGGTTGTAGAAGATGAAGTGCTTCTCTCCCATTGGCGCGCCGTTGTCGTCGACGAGCGCGACCGGACAGCCGAGCAGCCGCTCGGCATGCTCCTGCGGATTGTCGATCGTCGCCGAGGCGCAGATGAACTGCGGCTCCGAGCCGTAGAAGCGGCAGATGCGGAGCAGCCGGCGGATGACGTTGGCGACATGGCTGCCGAACACGCCGCGGTAGGCGTGCAGCTCGTCGATGACGATGTAGCGGATGTTCTCGAACAGCTTGACCCACTTCGTATGATGCGGCAGGATCGCCGAATGCAGCATGTCGGGATTCGTCACGACGATATGGCCGGCATTGCGGATCGCCTGGCGCACCTGCGGCGGCGTGTCCCCGTCATACGTATGCGTCTTGAGCTCGACCTCCATCCGGTCGGCGAGCTGCTGCAGCTCCGCCACCTGATCCTGCGCCAGCGCTTTTGTCGGGAACAAGTAGAGCGCCCGTCCCGCATCGTCCTCGAGCAGCGACTGCAGCACCGGCAGGTTGTAGCACATCGTCTTGCCGGAGGCCGTCGGCGTCACGGCGACGACATGCCTGCCCGCGCGCACATGCCGGTAAGCGTCATGCTGATGGGTGAACAGCGCTTCGATGCCCTTGCACCGCAGCGCCTCGGCGAGCTTCGGATGCAGCTCGTCCGGGAACGGACGCGTCCGCGCCTCGCGCGCCGGAATCGTCTGCCAATGGGTCACATGCTCCATGATTTCGGGGTCATCCCGAAGCTCCAGCAGCCAGTCGTCCAGGCTGTCCGCTCTTCCCGTCCATCGGTTCATGGTCTTCCCTCCGCTCTTTGCTTCAAGTCTTTCTATTGTACAGAATGCATGTTCGGCCCGCAATCCTTTCCTCGGCATCGAATTAATCCCATCCAATTTTAACGAGGTTAATGATTAACGGGGTTCGAACGGAGGAAAGGCAAAAAAATCGGCTCCCCGAAGGAAGCCGACATCAATCGCTTCAAGCTGCGCCGCAAGGCCGGAAGGCTCGCTCAGCAGGTCCCGTCCGTCTCCGGCTCCCCGGGCCTCGGCACTTCGATCGCAAGCAGATCCGCTCCCGCATAGCTTTCCGGGAACAGCGTCCGCGCCTCGGCGACGAGGCCGTCCATGTCCTCGTCGCGGTAGCGGCTGCTGAAATGCGTCATGTACAGCCGCTTCGCCCCGGCCTGCCGCGCCGCCTCCGCCGCCTGCAGCGTCGTCGAATGCCCGTAGGCGGCGGCTTTCTCGGCCATGTCGCCCTGGAACGTCGCCTCGTGCACGAGCAGGTCGGCGTTCGCCGCGAGCCGCGCGATGTTATCGCAGGGCACCGTGTCGCCGAGGATCGTGATGACCCGGCCTTTGCGGTCGGGAGCCGTGACGTCCGAGCTGCGCACGGTCCGCCCGTCCGGCAGGCGGACGTCGCGGCCGTTTTTGAGCTGGCCGAGCAGCGGGCCGAACGGGACGCCGAGCGCGCGCGCCTTCTCGGCGTCCAGCGCTCCCGGGCGGTCTTTTTCCGTAAGGCGGTAGCCCCAGCAAGGAACCCGATGCTGCAGCGGATACGCCTCTACCGTGTAATCGTCCTCTTCATAAACGACGCCTTCGACCAGCTCGGTTACGATCAGCTCGTACTCCAGATGCGAGTAGGTCGCGCTGAAGACGGCCTCGAGATAGGCCTTGAGCCCCGTCGGCCCGAACAGGCGCAGCGGGCCGGCCCCGGGATGGTAGGAGCGGCTGCTCAGCAGGCCGGGCAAGCCGTTTACATGATCGCCGTGCAGATGCGTGATGAACACGGCTTCGATCCGGCTGATCTTGATCGGCGTGTTCATGAGCTGATGCTGTGTCGCCTCCCCGCAATCGAACAGCCATGCCGAGCAGCGAGGCGGAGGCAGCGTCAGCGCCATGGCGGTGACGTTGCGCTGCCGCGACGGCCTTCCCGCCCCCGTGCCTAGAAACGTCAGCTCCATCGCTCCCTCCTCCTTTCCTTCCCTCCGGATGCGTCCGCAAGCGGCTCGCCTTGGTTTCGGCTCAAGCTTTGTCTACGTTGAAGTACTGCGCTTCCGGATGCGCGAACACCATGGCGGAAACCGAAGCCTCCGGCTCCATCATGAAGCCTTCGGTCAGCTCGACGCCGATATCCTCCGGATGCATCAGCTCGAACAGCGGCCCTTGATCCTCGAGATTCGGACAAGCCGGATAGCCGAACGACACGCGGATGCCCTGGTAGCGCGCTCCATGCCGCTGCTTCATCGTCATCTCCGGCGAATCGGGGTAGCCCCAGACGTCGCGCATCATGTGATGGACGCGTTCGGCGAGTCCCTCGGCCACCTCGAGCGCCACCGCCTGCAGCGCATGGGAGCGCAGGTAGTCGCCCTTGTCCTTCCACTCGCCCGCCAAATCCCGCACGCCCGCTCCCGCCGTCACGACGAGGAAGCCGACGTAGTCCATCTCGCCGCTCTCGACGCTGCGCAAATAGTCGGCGAGGCAAAGATGAGGCTCCACCTGCTGGCGCGGGAAGCTGAAGCGCTTCAGCACCTTCGCTTGGTCCTGAGGATCGTAGACGACGATATCGTTTCCGTCCGATTGCGCCGGGAAGAACCGGTACATGCCATGCGCCTGGATGATGCCGTCCCGCGCCGCTTCGGCGAGAATGCCGTCGACGGTCTCCTTGAGCGCGACGACCTTTTCGTCCCGCTGCGCGAGCAGCTCCTCGACCTTGCCGCGCACGCCGAGATGGTGGCCGAGCAGCATCTGCATGTTCACATACGGCACGATCTGCGGAATCGGCACGCTGCGGAGGATATGGCGCTCCAGATCCGGCGGCACGAATACCGGCGCGTCCTGCGAAATCTTGCTGCGGACCGCGCGCGTCAGCTGCGGCAGCTGCGGCTTTTCCTCGACGGCGACCGCTCCGGACGCCTTCTGCTCCGCATGCTCGGCTTCGAGCGCCGCGCGGTGATCCTTGTTCATCAGCTTGTTGGCGATGTCGAGGCCGTCCATCGCATCCTTGGCATACAGGACGAGGCCGTCGTACTCCGGTCCGATCCGGGTTTTCGTGAACTTGCGGGTCAGCGCCGCGCCGCCGACAAGGATCGGCACGTCGATCTCCGCATTCCGGAGATCCTGCGCGGTGACGACCATCTGCTGAGCCGACTTGACGAGCAGGCCGGAGAGGCCGATCGCATCGGCCTTTTCCCGGCGCTGCGCTTCGATCAGCTGCTCCGGCGGCACCTTGATGCCCAGGTTTACGATATGATACCCGTTATTGGCAAGAATAATCTCGACGAGGTTCTTGCCGATGTCGTGCACGTCGCCCTTGACGGTCGCCAGGATGATCTTGCCCTTGACCGACGACTCGTTCTTCTCCATGAACGGCTCCAGATGGGCGACCGACGCCTTCATCACCTCCGCGCTCTGCAGCACCTCGGCTACGATCAGCTCGTTGTTGTTGAACAGCCGGCCGACCTCGTCCATGCCCTTCATGAGCGGACCGTTGATGATCTCGAGCGGAGCCTGCGCGAGCAGCGCTTCGTCGAGGTCGGCGAACAGCCCTTCCTTCGTCCCCTCCACCACATAGGACGCGAGGCGCTCGTCGAGCGGCAGGCTCGATTTCTTCTCCTTCCGCTCGACCTTCTTCTCGCGGAAGGCGGCGACGAAGGCGGCGAGCGTCTCGTCGTTCGTCCGGTAGATGAGATCCTCCGCCAGCTTGCGCTCATGCTCGGGGATCGAAGCGTAGCGCTCGAGCTTCTCCGTGTTGACGATCGCGTAGTCGAGGCCCGCCTTGGTGCATTCGTACAGGTAGACGGAGTTCAGCACCTCGCGGCCGGCCTCCGGCAAGCCGAAGCTGATGTTGCTGATGCCGAGGATCGTATGGCAGCGCGGCATCGCCTGCTTGATGAGCCGGATGCCCTCGACCGTCTCCTCGGCGGAGCCGATGTACTGCTCGTCGCCGGTGCCGACCGGGAACATGAGCGGATCGAAAATGATGTCCTCCGGCTGCAGCCCGTACTTGCCGACGAGCAGGTCGTAGGAGCGCTGCGCGACCGCCAGCTTGTCCTCCCGCTTGATCGCCTGGCCGCGCTCGTCGATCGTGCCGACGACGACGGCGCCGCCGTACTTGTGCAGGATCGGCACGACCGCCTCGAACTTCTCTTCCCCGTCCTCCAGGTTGATCGAGTTGATGATCGCCTTGCCCTGCGAGTACTTGAGCGACAGCTCGATGACGGCAGGATCGGTCGTGTCGATGACGAGCGGCGCCTTGACGAGCTTGACGACGATTTCCAGGAAGCGCCGCATGTCCTCGCTTTCGTCGCGATCCGGGTCCTGCAGGCAGACGTCGATGACATGCGCGCCTTTCTTGACCTGGGCGCGGGCGATTTCCGCCGCCTCCTCGTACTTGCCCTCGACGATCAGCCGCTTGAACTTGCGGGAGCCGAGCACGTTCGTGCGTTCGCCGACCATGTAGGGCCGGTTGTCCGGCTCGATGTAGACCGTCTCGATGCCGGACACGGCCGGGGCGTGCGAGCCTTTCCGCTGCCGGGGGGCGTAGCCGGCCATCGTCTCCGCCAGCGCGCGGATATGGGCCGGCGTCGTGCCGCAGCAGCCGCCGGCGATGTTGAGCCAGCCGCGCTCGGCGAAGGCGCCCATCTTGAGCGCGAGCGACTGCGGCGATTCATGGTACTGGCCGTTCTCGTCCGGCAGGCCGGCGTTCGGATAGCAGCTGATCGCCGCATGGGCGATGTCGCTCAGCGTACGGATATGGTCGCGCATGAACTCCGGTCCGGTCGCGCAGTTGAGGCCGATCGAGATCGGCTCCAGATGCTCCAGCGAGATGTAGAACGACTCGATGTTCTGACCGGCCAGCGTCGTGCCCATCGGCTCGATCGTGCCCGAGATCATGAGCGGCAGCTTCACGCCCGCCAGCTCGTACGCTTCGCGGATGGCGATGCTGCCGGCCTTGACGTTGAGCGTATCCTGGCTCGTCTCCAGCAGCATCGCGTCGACGCCGCCTTCGATCAGCGCGAGCGCCTGCTCGCGGTAGCTCTCGACGAGGCCGTCGAAGGTGACGCCGCCGGTCACCGACAGCGTTTTCGTCGTCGGCCCGATCGCGCCGACGACGAAGCGAGGATGCTCCGGCGTGCTGAAGCGATCCGCCGCCTGGCGGGCGATCCGGGCGGCGGCCAGATTGATCTCGCGCGCCTTTTCGGGAATGTCGTACTCGGCCAGCACGATGCTGGCTCCGCCGAACGTGTTCGTCTCGATCAGATCCGCGCCCGCCTCGAGGTACTGCTCATGGATGGATCTGATGACGTCCGGACGCGTCAGCACGAGCATCTCGTTGCAGCCGTCGAGCTCCTCGCCGCCAAAATCCTCGGGACGGAGATCCGCCTGCTGGATCATCGTGCCCATCGCTCCGTCCATGATCAGGATGCGCTTTTCCAGCATTTCATGCAAAGTCGGCTTCGACAATTCTCTACACCCTTCCCCCCAAAAATCATTACCGTTTAGTGTAGCAGAAGAAGAGCCGAGTGAAAAGAACTCTCATCGACAAGCTGTGCAAGTTGATTTATAATAGAGGGTATAAGCTTATCCAATACATGCCCATAGGAAAAGAGGGAATTAGCCATGGCTGAAATTCGCATCCGCAATACGGACGAGCGCATCTCCGGCGAGGAGCAGGTCAAAGCATTTTTGGATTCGCAGGAAGTGCTGTACGAGCATTGGAATCCGGACAAGCTGGACGAATCGCTGCGCGAGAAGTTCGTCCTGACCGATGAGGAGAAAGCCCGCATCCTCGAGACGTACGATGCCGAGATCCGCGATCTGGCAAGCCGCCGCGGCTATCAGATCTGGGACATCATCACGCTGTCCGAGGCGACGCCGAACATCGAGGAGCTGCTCGCCAAGTTCGAGAACGTCCATACGCATACCGAGGACGAGATCCGCGCCATTACAGCCGGACGCGGCATCTTCATCATCAAGGGCACGGACGATGTCGGCTACTTCGACGTCGAGCTCGAGGCGGGCGATGTCATCTCCGTACCGGAGAACAAGCCCCATTTCTTCACGCTGATGGACAACCGCAAGATCGTCGCCGTGCGCCTGTTCATCGAGAAGGACGGCTGGATCGCGCATGACTACTCCGATCCGGAGTTTCAAAAGGCCTGATTCCATTCCTGCGGCACAACGATGAAAAAGCGCCTGCTCCCTTGCGGAGCAGGCGCTTTTGCTGTGCGATGGAATCGGCCGGCGCGGAGGGCACACCGCCGCGGCCGCATGAGTCCCGCCGACCGCCGCGGCCGCATGAGTCCCGCCGGCCCATGCGGCCCATTGGACTCATGCGGTCGAACGGCATTGCGGACCCGCGGGTCCGCATGGCACTTCCCTCAGCCGAGCAGCTGAAGCAGCTGGTCGAGCCGCGAGATCTCATGCTGCGGCACGATTTCGTCCGAGCGCGTCTTGCCGTCGCGATTGACCCAGATGCTCGTCATGCCGATCGTATTGGCGCCGAGGATATCCGTCGTCAGCTTGTCGCCGACCATGACCGCATCCTCGGGCTGCACGCCGATGAGCTCCAGCGCATGGCGGAACAGGCTGGCGTCCGGCTTGCCGATGCCATAGTTGCCGCTGATGACGATCTCGTCGAAATAAGGAGTCAGCTCCGGCACGCCGAGCAGCTTCTCCTCCTGCAGATCCGGCGTGCCGTTCGTCAGCAGCAGCAGCTTGTACTTGCCTTTGAGCGCGTCCAGCACCTCGAACGTCTCCTCATACACGATCGGGCGCTTGCGCCGCTCCTCGGGGAACTTCTCCGCCAGCTCGGCTCCGAGCTCCGGATCGTCCACGCCGAGCGCGGCCAGACCGCGCGTCCACGATTCCCGACGGTAGCCCGGCGCGAGCTGCTCCAGCTTGCGGAACGACTCATGCTCGCCGCCGCTGAAGCGCGCCCAGAGCCCCTCGAACGGGTTGATGCCGATGCTTTTGGTAAACTCAAACGTCTCAAAGGAGCTGTACAGCTCCCGCGCCGCCTCGCGAACCGCCCGCTCCAGGCTGGCGGGATCGACTCCCCGCTTCGCCTCGGCGAGCTCGCATGTGGCGCGGAAGGCCTCCTCCACGCTGCGCTCGTCCCAGAGCAGCGTATCGTCCAAATCGAATAGAACCGCTTGTTTCGCCATGTTCCCGTCTCCCCCCGGCACTCGTCCGAATTGTCTAGGCTAGCTTTTTTGGAAAGGAATGCCGTGCGCCGCAGCCAGCTTCTCCAGCCGTTCGCCCATCTGCTCGACCGGATAGCGGTTCATCAAGCGCGAGAACACCCAGTTGCCGCCTTTTGCCGGCTGGATGACGACATATCCCTTTTGCACCATGATGCTTTTGATCTCATCCTTGCCAAGACGTTTGTCCCCCATCATGCGGCGAGTCTGCACATGATCCGCTCCGACCTGCAGGTACGGGCGCCGCACGAAGAACATCAGCGCGAGGAACGCGTATGCGGCGACGACGAACCAACTCAACGTCTGGCTCGTGCCGTCTTCCTGAACCTGCATCGGCATCAGCAGCGTATAGGCGCCGACGAACAGCAGCAGCAGGATCGGCGAGATGAAGTTGCGGCCCTTGAAGCGCGTCGTCGCGCTCGAGCTGGCGGCAGAGCTTTTCGCCGCGATCGGATCGATGCCTCTTTTTTTCAAATTCTTGTTGAGCTGCGCCGAATTCCGGCGCACCTTGCGTTCCCAGGAGCGTGACAAATCGGATGACCTCCATCTAGAATTCTTTTCTACTCGTTGAAGCGGGCCGCGCGCGGCCCGCACGTCATTCGGCCGGGATCAGGCCGCGGTCGAACTTGCGGATGAAGCGCGTCGGATAATCGTCCGGCAGGCGGCTCGCCTCGTCCAGCTCCGCCCAGGCGTCCTGCTGCAGCGTCCAGCCCGCGGCGCCCATGTTGTCGCGGAACTGCTCCAGCGTGCTGGCGCCGAAGATCGGCGAGACGACGCCGGGCGCCTGGATAAGCCAGCGCAGCGCCGTCTGGGCCGGGGTCCGCCCCGCCGCCTCGGCGATCTCCTGAAGCTTGTCCAGGATGGCGAAGTTGCGGTCGGTCGCCCGCAGCTCCCATGCGCTCTCTCCCGACGGACGGGACAGCCGGCCTTCCGTCGGCTTGTCCTTGCCGTAGCGGCCGGTCAGGAAGCCCCCTGCAAGCGGCGCCCACGGAATGATGCCGACATTCTCCTCCAGGCTGAGCGACACCAGCTCGCGCTCGATGTCCCGGCAGGCGAGGCTGTATTGAGGCTGCACGCTTACGAAGCGCGACCAGCCCCTCGCATCGCTGATGGAGAGCGCCTTCATCATCTGCCAGGCGAGATAGTTGGAGCAGCCGATGTAGCGCACCTTGCCGGCGGCCACGAGATCGTCGAGCGCGCGCAGCGTCTCGTCGAGCGGAGTGAGGCGGTCCCACACATGCACCTGATAAAGATCGATATAGTCCGTGCCGAGCCGCTTCAAGCTTGCCTCTACGTTCTGCACGATATGCTTGCGGGACAAGCCGACGCCGTTGACATGGGGCTCGGTGCGCATCCGCACCTTCGTCGCGAGCACGATCTCGTCCCGATACGGCTTGATCGCGCGTCCGACGATCTCCTCCGAGCGGCCCTGCACATATACGTTCGCGGTATCGAGGAAGTTCCCGCCCTGCTCGCGGAATTCCTCGATCATGCGCGCGCTGTCGGATTCCGACGCGGTATGGCCGAACGTCATCGTCCCGAGGCACAGCTCCGAGACGACGAGGCCGCTGCGGCCAAGAAGACGGTATTCCATGCTATTCCTCCTTCTCCTTCTCCGGTCCGTCCGTCCATTCGATGCTGTCCAGCTGCTGCCTGAAATTGCGCTTGAAATTGTCCAGGTATTCCTTGCGCAGGCGGGTGCGCTCTATGACTTCATCGGGCGTGAGTCCGATCGTCTTATCCTTGCGGGACAGCTCGTTGATCCGGTTGATCAGCGCATTGATATCCACTTCCGATTCCTCCCCCCTCGACCGAAAAATGCTTTTCCTTCTCACTTTGAACGATGAGGGAAGACATGTCAAGAAAGCAGCCCGGCCCTCAGGCGGAGGCCGGAGGGCTGAATGGGGAGTCTCTCATTATGGGGGGAGGCCGCAGCATAGGCCGAAGGTCAGCGGGTGGCCGGAATGATGAGCGTGTCGCCTGGCTCGATCGACGGGGAAGCGAGGCCGTTGCGCTTCTGAAGGCGATAGACGCCCTCCCGGGTATCGGCGGCGATGGCGTGAGCGGAGGCGATCGACCAGAGCGTATCGCCGGCGGTCACGACTACGGTTCCTTCGTCCGGTCCAGCCGGAGCGATCTCGGCTCCCTCGGCTCCGCCGACGCCCCAGAGGCTGACGAGAAGCAGGACAAGCAGCAGCGCCGAGACCGTCCACGGCAGCAGGCGGCGGACCGTCCATGAGGAAGCCGGCCGGAACGAAGCCCGCTCGCGGCTCGCGGCGGCACGCCGCGGCCCGGCGCCGGCACGGGCAGAGGATGCGCGGCGGAGCTGGCTCGCGGCGCGGTCCATATCGGAGGTCATGGGCGAGAGCCCGCCGTCGTACGGCGAAGATGCGGCTTGTCTTGGACTGCTGTATCCCGATAATGTCAACATGAAATCCACTCCCCAAACATTTGTTCTGGCTTCAGATTAGCACGAACGCTTGTTTCCGTCAACGGCATTTTGGAACATTTGTTCCCTTCCCTGCGATCGATCGGGCGAACAGCTGTTTCTCGAACTTATGTTTGTACGAACTCGGGTTCTGTGGTATACTTTTGAAAACGCGTATGGTCTACTATACCTATTCTTGGAGTGAGTGCGATGTCTAAAGTGTCCAACCGCCAGCAGGCGATTCTCGACTTCATCAAAAACGAAGTCCGCGACAAGGGATACCCGCCTTCGGTCCGCGAGATCGGCGAAGCGGTAGGGCTGGCATCCAGCTCGACCGTCCACGGCCATCTCGACCGCCTGGAGAAGAAAGGCCTGATCCGCCGCGACCCGACCAAGCCGCGCGCGATCGAGATCCTTGACGGCGATTCCCCGACGGAGCTGCCCTTCCCGACCGCGGTCAGCAAGATTCCGGTCGTCGGCAAGGTCACGGCCGGCATGCCGATCACCGCTACGGAGAACATCGAGGAGTACTTCCCCCTCCCGGCCCATTTCGTCGGCGACCATGACGTGTTCATGCTCAGCGTCATCGGCGACAGCATGATCGAGGCCGGCATACATAGCGGCGATTACGTCATCGTCCGCCAGCAGTCCTCCGCGACCAACGGCGACATCGTCGTCGCGATGACGGAGGATGACGAGGCCACCGTCAAGACCTTCTACAAAGAGAAGGACCACATCCGCCTGCAGCCCGAAAATGCCTCGATGGAGCCGATCCGGCTCAAAAATGTCAGCATCCTCGGCAAGGTGATCGGATTGTTCCGCGACATCCACTGAGCTTGTCCGCCCTTTTCCGGCCGCTCGTCCCGAGAGGCCTGACGGCGCCGAGTTTCCTTCATTACCCAGCCGCTTCCGCCCTTATTCAACGAAGCGCGCACTCCGACAGAGTGCGCGCTTTTTTGTCAAAGGTTCTCGTTTTTCGCGATGCCGAGGCGGCGTTCAACGAAGCTTCTCCTGGAAAAATTCATTCACATAGACGAGGCGGCTTCCCGGCAGCTTGAAGCTCATATAAAAGCCCGCGCTCTCGATATGGATGCCGGCAAGATAGCGGCTTCGGGCATAAGGCAGCACGAGGCGCTTCAGCCTCCCCTCGTCGCTGCGGCTGACCGCCAGCGCGACCAGCCGCGCATAGGCCGGATTCGACGACAGCCTCCGATAAAGCGGCAGGATCGCACGGCTGATGAGCCGCAGCGCTTCCGGCTGAAAGGTGAACTGCGCCATGCCGGGCACGATCGTCGTCGCGTTGGTATAATGCCCGAACGGCTCCGCGACCCGCACATCCGCGAAAAAGCCGATGCCGTTCGTGCTGAACGATTGGATGTCCCGGCGCGGCACGAACCGGCCGAGCAGCTTCAGCAGCGTGTCGAGATCCGCCTCGCGCACCGCTTCGCACCAGCGTTCGGCGAACTTCCTGCTGCGCAGGAACTCCCGGTACAGCGGCAGCATGACGCCGGCCGTTCGGGATAGCGCCGATGGCGGCAGCGGTCCGGGCGGGACCCGCCTGCGGGACGAGCTCATGCATGTCACTCCCTTCCGTTGCCGATTCTCTCGGACTCAGCATATGCGGACGTCGAGAGCGATAGACCGGAAGGACGGCAGCAAAAAAAACGGCTCCGCAGCCGAACCGGCGATCCTGCCCGATCGCCCGGTCCAAGCTGCCGGAGCCGTTCCTCCCGTCTAACTGCCCGTCGCCGCTATGGCTCGCTCGCCCAGCGCCGCTGCCCCGGCAAAGGACATTCGCGCGCTCGCAGCCAGGCGACAACGGGCATGATGCAGCCGCAGGCCCGGCAAGTGACTCCATCCTCCAGCTTCGCGCACGATCGGCAGGCCTCGAGGCGGCGCTCATAGGTCGCCGCCTCGACCCGCTTGTCCGGGGCGAATGCCGACGTCGCAAGCAGCCTCTGCATCTGCGCCTCGGTCACCCGGTAGCCTTCCCGGCAGCCCTTGCAGTCGGTATCGGCCATGCTGCGTCAGGCTTGGGCCGGCGCGCTCAGCTTCAGCGTCACGACCGACATCGGCGGCAGCGTCACGACCAGCTCCTCGCCCTGCCGCTTGAAGCCGTCGAACGCCTCCGGACGCAAGCGCTCCGGATGCTCGAACGTGTTGTGCGCGTCGATGCTGTCTCCGGCGAGCACGAGGCCCGACCAGCTGCCGCCATCCTGCAGGCCGCGCAGAGACAGCGTCGTCTCTGCCGAAGCATGAGGATCGAGATGGCAGAGGCTGATGTGGACGTTCCCTTCCTGGTCGCGGGTCGCCGTTCCGCTGACCGCCGGAATCTCTTCCTCGCCGAAGCGATAGCTGCCGCTCGTCAGCTGCAGATCCAGCCGCTCGGCATCCTGATGAACCTTGTACATGTCGAACACATGATAAGTCGGCGTCAGCAGCGCCTTGTCTCCCTCCGTCAGTACGACCGCCTGCAGCACGTTGACCGTCTGCGCGATGTTCGCCATCCGCACGCGGCGATTATGCTCGTGGAAAATATGGAACGTCAGCGATGCGACCAGCGCGTCGCGGATCGTGTTCTGCTGATACAGGAAGCCCGGGTTCGTGCCCGGCTCGACGTTGTACCAGGTTCCCCATTCGTCGACGATGAGCGCCACTCGGGCATCCGGATCATATTGATCCATGATCGCGCTGTGGCGCGTGATCAGCTCGTCCATGCGGAGCGACTTCCGGAGCGTGGAGAACCACTCCGCCTCGTCGAAGCCGGTCGCGTCGCCCTTGTCCTGCCAGCTGTCGCGCGGCAGCGTGTAGTAATGAAGCGTCAGCGCGTCCATGAATCGTCCCGCCTCGCGCATGAGCACCTCGGTCCAGCGATAGTCGTCGGAATTCGCGCCGCAAGCGATGCGCTCGATCCGGTTGCCGCCGTAGTTGCGGACATAGGTCTGGTAGCGGCGGTACAGATCGGCATAATACTCCGGCCGCATGTTGCCTCCGCAGCCCCAGTTCTCGTTGCCGACGCCGAAGTACGCCACCTTCCACGGCTCCTCGCGGCCGTTTTCCGCGCGCAGCTCCGCCATCGGGGAGACGCCCTCGAAGGTCAGGTACTCCACCCATTCGGCCATCTCCTGCACCGTGCCGCTGCCGACGTTGCCGTTGATGTAAGGCTCGCAGCCGATCTGCCGGCACAGCTCCATGAATTCATGCGTCCCGAAATGGTTGTTCTCGACAACGCCGCCCCAATGCGTGTTGATCATGCGCTTGCGCTTCTCGCGCGAGCCGATGCCGTCCTTCCAATGGTACTCGTCCGCGAAGCAGCCTCCCGGCCAGCGCAGCACCGGAACCCGGATCTGTTTAAGCGCTTCCACGACATCGTTGCGGATGCCGTTCGTATTCGGAATGGGCGAGTCCTCGCCGACCCAGAGGCCCTCGTAGATGCAGCGGCCCAGATGCTCCGAAAAATGCCCGTATACATTTCGGTCGATCTTGCCTTTTTGGATGTCCAGATTCAAAATGCCTTTTGCGGTCATGGTTGACGCTCCTTTAATTAATGTTATTATTAATCTAGTAATAGCTACGCGAATAGTATACGGAACGTCTTTCCATCCGTCAACGTGTTTTGCACAGCGGCAAGGCCTTGCTTGTATTTCATCCGCCGCTTCCTTACGATGAAGACAAAATGACTTGAAAAGGATTCGATTCCATGGAACAAGATCTCTCGCTTGACCTGACCGAGGCTTCCTTGCCTGTCTACGAGGCGCTGGCCAGTCCGGTCCGGCTGCGCATCCTGCGGCTGCTTCAGGACAAGCCGATGAACGTCAAGGAGCTGGCGGCCGCCTGCAGCCTGTCCAGCGCCATCATGACGATGCATGTGCGCAAGCTTGCCGAAGCGGGACTGCTCCGTTACGAGCTCGTTCCAGGCAAAAGCGGCGTGCAGAAAATATGCCAGCCTGCCGCCCGCTCCTTGCAGGTCCGGTTTGCCGACGACCTGCCTCCCGTCCGCCGCAAGAGCCACCGGATCGAGCTGCCGGTCGGACATTACTCGGACTTCCGCATCGAGCCGACATGCGGCCTCGCCACGACGGAAAGCGTCATCGGCAGCTTCGACGATCCGCGCTACTTCTGGGAGCCGGGCCGCATCTCCGCCGCGATCCTCTGGTTCGGCGGCAAGGGCTTTGTCGAATACAAAGCGCCGAACTATCTGCTGTCCAGCCAAAGGCCGCTTGAGCTCACGCTGACGCTCGAGGTCGCTTCGGAGGCGCCCTCGACGAACAACCACTTCCCTTCGGACATCACCTTCACGCTGAACGGCGTCAAGCTGTGCACCTGGACAAGCCCCGGCGATTACGGCGATCGGCCCGGCAAGTTCACGCCCGAATGGTGGTCGCCGTTCACGAATCAATACGGCTTGCTCAAGCAGCTGCGCGTCACCGGCGACGGGACGTTCATGGACGGACTCAAGCTGTCCGAGGTGCGGCTGCAGGATATCGAGCTGCGCCGCCGCGAATGGACGCTGCGTCTGTCCGTCGAAGAGGATGCCGTCCATCGCGGAGGCATGACGCTGTTCGGCAAAGGCTTCGGCAATTATGACGAAAACATGGCGCTGGAGGTCGTCTATGAGGACGGCGAGCCTTCCGCTCCTTGAGCAAAGCCAAAAAAGAGCGTTGTCCGCAAAAGGGACAACGCTCTTTTTTATCATGCTGAACCGCTTGCTTCAAGCATCGCGGCTGGCTGACGCAAGCGCGCAGCCGAGTCCGCCTACGCCAGCTCCTTGGTCATGAACAGGCTGTTCGGGTCCAGTACATAGCTCGCGAACGGACCGCATTCGACGAATCCGAACGAAGCATAAAGCCTCTGGGCCGGGAAGAAAGACTCCATCGAGCCGGTCTCCAGGCTGAGCCGCTCGTAGCCGCGGCGGCGCGCTTCGCCGATGATATGCTCCACGAGCGCCCGCGCCACGCCCTTGCGCAGATGACGGGATGCCGTCCGCATCGACTTCAGCTCTCCGTGACGGGCATCGAGCTGCTTGAGCGCTCCGCAGCCGAGCAGCTCGCCGTCCTCCCACACGCTCCAAAAGGTGACCTCCGGCTTTTTCAAGCCGCTCAGATCGAGCGCATGGACGCTCTCCGGCGGAGAGCTGTCCGCCATGTCGCGCAGATGCTCGGCGATCAGCGCCTGGATCTCGGGGCCGTTCAAATCGTCGATGATGATCTTCATCTTGCTAAGCCCTCATCAATACAGCGTCAGGTACTGATCGCGCTCCCACTCATGCACTTGCGTCTTGTTTATATTCTACAGGTGCAGAGTGGGTCAAATCAATGCTTCTTTGGCGCCAATGCTAACTTCTTTGCGGCTGGGTTTTCAAAGTCGATCAAAGCTTTTCACACATCGGGGGGCGTTAGGGGGGCGAATTGGGGGGCGTAGGTCAATCGATAACGGCCGGATTCAGTAACAGCGTCAACGTCTGCCGGTAATTCCACCTCATGCGCCAGCAACGTGGCCAATGCCCATAACTCCATCGATTCACGACCGGGATCGTTTGTAAAAACAACTTCATGTCTCATGCCATGTCCCCCTGCGATGTAGTATAATTTGGAAAGCAT
>NZ_KE383854.1:133963-178491 GCF_000422485.1 Paenibacillus pasadenensis DSM 19293 | reverse complement strand
GGAATGATCTTGCCTCCGGCCTCATGCACCTCGCGCACGACGCGAGCCCAGCCCTCCAGCGCCTCCGCGCCGTAGAAATGCGGCACGTTCCGGTCCGCTGCAGCCGCCGGATGGTCGATGACCGTGCCTTCGGTAATAATCAGCCCTACGCCGTGCTCGGCGCGGCGGCGGTAATAAGCGGCGACGTCGGCGCCAGGCACGCCGCCGGGCGAAAAGCCGCGCGTCATCGGCGCCATCACGACGCGGTTGTCGAGCTTCAGCTTGCCGCCCTCGAACGGACGGAACAGCGGCGCGGCATGGGTAGCGGTAGACATGGTCAAAAATTCCTCCTCGACATCCTGTTTTGTAATTCTATATTCATGAATATATAGATCAATGGACGCAAGAGCAACCCTTATTCTTTGGTTGCCTGCAGCTCCGCGGCTAGATCGGCGAGGAACGCCTTGATCGCCGCTTCGTTGCGCCGGTAATAGGTCCACTGTCCGAAGCGGCGCGACTCCAGCAGGCCGGCCTTTTGCATCGAGGCGAGATACGAAGAGATGACCGACTGCGTCAATCCGGACTTGTCCTGGATGCTGCCGACGCAGACGCCGCCCGGGAACTCGGAGCGCACCTGCTCCGGGGACAGAGGGAACTGGCCGTCTACATCTCGCAGCCAGCACAGGATGTTCAGCCTCGTCTCGTTGGAGATCGCCTTGAGGATGCCTAGTCTTTCGTCGTTCGACATCGGTACCGTGCTCATGCCTATGCCTCCGTTTCTTAGGTCTGGTCTTCCCAGTATAGCAAAAGTCCTGTCGATGAGAAAAATGAAACCGAGATTATAATTCCTTCAGACTCGTCTGCCGGAGCATTCCGTCATGCTAAGATCGAGCAGGCGACCAAAGCTTGGAAAAAATCGCCCTCGGAATCCGCCGCCGTGTCCGCGCCGGCCCGCCGATTCCAATCCATTCGCTACGGGAGGATATCGACTATGAGAACGATCGACGAGCTTGAACATACAGCAAGGGTACATACCGTCATTGAAGTCGTGAAGGAGGTGCTCGGCGACACTGTGCTGACCGATGAGTTCATCGCCAGCCTGCGGCGCATGAGCTTCGAGGAGCTCGGCCAGTTCGTGCTGCGCCTCGTGACGACGCGCGAGCTCGATGCGGCTTTCCTGGCCGTCTCGGCCATGGATGCCGAAGTCCAGCAGCAGCAGCTCGGCTTCGCTTGAGCAGGGGCTGCTAGCTGCAGGAGCAGGCCCTATAGGCCGCGCCGGGCGGCTGGTGGCGCGCCGGGCGGGCTGTGTTGCTGCGCCGGGCGGGCTGTTGGCGCGCCCTGCGGGCTGCGGCTACGCTCGCGGAGCGCGGCTACGCCCGGGGGAGCCGACTGAGGCTCCTCCCGGGAAGCGCTGCGGCATCCTGCGCACGAAAGAGGCTGTCCCAGGTCGTTCGAACGACCTGGGGCAGCCTCTTTGCCTTTCATGAAGGCACTTCCGACTCCTTCAATCCATCCAACGCGCCTGACACGCCCGATGAAGGCACTCTTGACTCCCTCCATTCATCCCCACGCACCCAACCGCCCCATGAAGGCACTCTCGACTCCCTCCATTCACCCCCACGCACCCAAGCGCCCGATGAAGGCACTCTCGACTCCCTTAATTCATTCCCACGCACCCAAGCGCCCGATGAAGGCACTCTCGATTCCCTCCATTCATCCCCACGCACTCAACCGCCCCATGAAGGTACTCTCGACTCCCTTAATTCATCCCCACGCACTCAACCGCCCCATGAAGGCACTCTCGACTCCCTCCATTCACCCCCACGCACCCAAGCGCCCGATGAAGGCACTTCGACTCCATTAATTCATCCCCACGCACCCAACCGCCCGATGAAGGCACTCTCGACTCCCTTAATTCATCCCCACGCACCCAAGCGCCCGATGAAGGCACTCTTGACTCCTTCATGCGAGTCAACACATCTCCTCCCATAGCGCGAGCTGGCCGGCATAGCCTTCCTCCGCCAGCCGGCTGCGGGGCACGAATCGCACCGCCGCCGAGTAGACGCGATAATGCCCTCCGCCGCCTGTCGCGTCCGCCTCCCGCAGCGCATAGCCGAGGAACAGCCCGCTCAGCCGCGACAGCAGCGCCGTCCGCGGCGGGCCGGAGCCGAGCTCCGCCTCGCAGACGATCAGGCCGTCATGAAGCGGCCGCCGGAAGGCCGGCCATCCGTCGCCGGCATCGAACTGATCCGGCGTGCCGAACAGCGGATCGCCCGTCAGCAGGTCGACGTAGATGCCTTGCTCCGGCTGGCTCCAGTACGCATTGGCATAAGCCGGCTCGGGCCGGCGCTCCAGCGCGGTCAGCCTTTGCTCCGCCGTCAGCAGGCTTTCCAGCCGCTTGCGGTCCCGCTCCCGCTTCCAGTGGCGGCGCAGGAAAGCATCCCTCCCCGAGGCCTGGCGATACAGCCGGTAATGGCCGAAGCGCCGCCGATGATACTGCTGATGCTCGTCCTCTGCCGGGTAGAACGGGCCTGCCGCCACGATCTCCGTGGCGATCCGTCCCTTGAAGCGCCCGCTCCGCTCCAGCGCCCGCCGCGAAGCCTCCGCCAGCTCGCGCTGCCGCTCGTCCTGGACGAAGATCGCCGTCCGATACGAAGCGCCTCGATCCTGGAACTGGCCTCCCGCATCCGTCGGATCAATCTGCCGCCAGAACAGGTCGAGCAGCCGCTCATACGGAAAAAGGCGCGGATCGAACTCGATCCGCACCGCTTCCGCGTGGCCGGTCGTCTCCGACGCCACCCGCTCGTACGTCGGGTCGTCCGTCCAGCCGCCCGTGTAGCCCGACGTGACCGACAGGATGCCCGGCAGCCGCTCGAACGGCTCGACCATGCACCAGAAGCAGCCCCCGGCAAAAACCGCGACGCCGACAGCAGGCTCCCTGCCGTCGACAGCATCGGCATCGCTCCCGTCCGGCGCTGCCCCGCGACGCCGCAGCCAGCGGCCGACTAGCCGCCGCATCGGCTAGAAGCCCGCGACGATGCCGTCCGTGCGGAAGTCGGTGCCGCCGCACAGCACGCCCGTCGCCGGATCGCGCAGGATGATCTGTCCGCGACCGAACGAGCCGAAGCCGTCTTCCCGCCGCACGGCATGGCCCATCCGCTCCAGCGCCTCCGCGACGTCCGCCGGGAAATGCGGCTCGACCGAGACGCTGAGCCCCTCGTGCCATTGCCAGCGCGGCGCGTCGAGCGCCGCCTGCGGATGCAGGTTGTAGTCGACCAGGTTCATGACCGCCTGCACATGGCCCTGCGGCTGCATATACCCGCCCATCACGCCGAACGGACCGACCGGCTGGCCGCCGCCGCGCGTGAGGAAGCCGGGGATGATCGTGTGGTACGTCTTTTTGCCCGCCAGCAGCGCGTTCGCATGGGACGGATCGAGCGAGAAGTCCGCGCCGCGGTTCTGCAGCGCGATGCCGGTGCCCGGCACGACGATGCCCGAGCCGAAGCCCATGTAGTTGCTCTGGATGAACGACACCATGTTGCCCTCGTTGTCTGCCGTCGCCAGATAGACCGTGCCGCTGCCGCCTGGACGGCCGGGCTCCGGCATCATCGCCTGCGGCCCGATCAGGCCGCGTCGGAGCGCCGCATATTCCGGAGAGAGCAGCTGCTCGGGCGCGACCTTCATATGGCGCGGATCGGTCAGATGCTTCAGTCCGTCGGCAAAAGCAAGCTTCGTCGCTTCGAGCTGCCGATGGATCGCTTCCGCCCCAAGCCTTTCCTCCGGCCGGAACTCGAAGCCGTCCAGAATCGACAGCGCCTGCAGCGCGACCAGCCCCTGGCCGCTCGGCGGAATCTCCCACACCTCGAAGTCGCGGTAGCGGACATGGATCGGGTCGACCCACTCCGGCGCATAGGCGGCCAGATCGGCCGCGGTCAGGAAGCCGCCGCGCTCCCAGATGCAGGCGTGGATCCGCTCGGCCAGCTCGCCCTCGTAAAAGCTGCGCGCCCCGCTGCGTCCGATCGAGCGGAGCGTCTCGGCATGCGCCGGCGAAGCCCACAGCTCGCCGGCCCGCGGCGCGCGGCCATGCGGAGCGAAGGTCTCCATCCAGGCGGCGACGTTCTCGGTGGACAGCTGCTTGCCGTAGGACTGAAAAGCCCGGTCCCAATAATAAGCCGCGACCGGCGAGACCGGAAAGCCTTGCTCCGCATAGCTCGCCGCCGGCTCCAGCAGCTCGTCCAGCCCGAGCCGCCCGAAGCGGGAGCTCAGCTCGGCCCAGGCGGCCGGCGCGCCCGGCACCGTCACCGGGATGGCGCCGAGGCGGGGCATCGCTTCATGGCCGCGCTCCCGCAGCGCGTCGATCGAGATCGACGCCGGCGCCGGGCCGTTGCCGCTGAGGCCGTGCAGGCGGTCGCCCGTCCAGACGAGCGCGAAGGCGTCGCCGCCGATGCCGTTGGAGCAGGGCTCGACGACCGTCAGCGCGGCCGCGGCCGCGACGGCGGCGTCGATCGCGTTGCCGCCTTGGCGCAGGATGTCGAGCCCGGCCTGCGCCGCGAGCGGCTGCGAGGTCGCGACCATGCCTCTGCGGGCGTAGGCTGGCTGACGATAGGAAGGATGCGGATGATGGAGCGGATCAAAGGTCATGGACACGTTCGGTAAGCCTCCTTGGAAGGGAAAATTCTTCCTCAAGTATACCACCCGCGGCCCGCAGGCGCGCGCCGCACCGTCTCCCTACGTCCTTCCACCGTCCTCCCACCGTCCTCCCAACGCCCTCCCATCAGCCCGCCGCTGCTTTAATGTCCGATCCGATGCGCCGCCTCGTCCGCGTCCGCCCAGCCGCTGGCTGCCAGCAGCAGCAGCGCGCACAGGATCAATCCCGCGCCGACGGCCGCTGCGTAGCGGCTGTTCGGGCGCGAGCCTTTGCGGGCGGCGAGCAGCATCGCCGCCCCTACGGCGGCCAATAGCGCCGCGACGAGCCCTAGTCCGGCATGTTCCCCCATGGTGCCTTCGCCTCCTTCGCATCGAATGCCAGCGTCCACTATACTACAAGGAGAGAACGCGCAGCCCAAGGATATAGATTCGCATAGGAAGGGGAGACGACGAATGAAAGCATTGGTTTTTCACGCCTTCGGAGGACCGGAGACGCTCCGATACGAGGAGCTGGCCGATCCTGTCATCGGGGAGGGAGAGGTGCTCGTCCGCTTGGAGGCGATCGGCCTGAACTTCGCGGACATCTATCGCCGCAGCGGCAACTACCATCTGGCCGGACAGCCGCCCTACATCCTCGGCTACGAGGGAGCGGGAGTCATCGAGCAGACGGGAAAAGGTGCCGGCGCGCTGCGGCCGGGCGATCGCGTCGCGTTCGCCGATGTCCCCCACGCCAACGCCGAGCTGGTCAAGGCGCCGGTCGACCGGATCATTCCGCTCCCGGACGACATCTCCTGCGAGCAGGCGGCGGCCTTGCTGCTGCAAGGGCTGACCGCCCACTATCTCGTGCAGGACAGCTATGCGGTCTCGGCCGGCGACGACGTGCTCGTCCATGCCGCTGCCGGCGGCGTCGGCCAGCTGCTCGTGCAGATGGCGGCGGCCAAAGGCGCGCGCGTGCTCGGCCTGACGTCCTCCGCGGCCAAGCGCGAGGCCGCCCTGCGGGCAGGCGCGGACGAAGCGCTGCTGTACGGCCCGGACTGGGCCGGCGAGGCGCGCCGGTGGAGCCGGGACGGCCAAGGCGTGTCGGTCGCCTACGACTCCGTCGGCTCGACGCTCCCGAGCAGCTTCGCCGCGGTGCGGACGCGGGGAACGGTCGTCTTTTACGGCATGGCCGGAGGAGATCCGGAGCCTGTCGATCCGCGCATGCTCATGGACACGTCCAAGACGCTGACCGGCGGCGACCTGTGGAACCACGTCACGACGGCGGAGGAGCGCGTCGCCCGCTCGGGCGAGCTGTTCCAGTGGATCCGCGACGGGCGGCTGCGGCTGGCGGACATCCGCCGGTTTCCTTTGAAAGACGGCGCCGAAGCCCACCGCCTGCTCGAAAGCCGGCTGCACAGCGGGAAGATCGTGCTGATTCCCTGAACCGCCGGCACAGCTGCATCGTTGATGCCCGCCTGCATTTAAAAAGCCCATTCGCCGCATGGCGGATGGGCTTTGGAGCAACGCTCAGCTCGGCCGGAAGCGCTCAAGCACGCGCCGGACCGCCTCCTCGGCGGACACGGCCTCCTTGCCGAGGCCGCTTCTCTCGACGTATTCGACTGCGCCGTTCACGGCATCGCGGCCGACGACGAGGCGCACGGGGATGCCGATCAGATCGGCGTCCTTGAACTTCACGCCGGGGCGCTCGTCCCGGTCGTCCAGCAGCGTCTCCACGCCGGCGGCGGAGAGCTGATCGTAGAGGCGCTCGGCGAGCGCCTGCTGAGCCTCGTCCTTCGCGGACACCGCCATCACATGTACATGAAAAGGAGCGAGCGCATCCGGCCAAACGAGGCCATGCCCGTCCTGCGACTGCTCCGCCGCAGCGGCGAGCGCGCGCGAGACGCCGATGCCGTAGCAGCCCATGACGATCGGCCGCTCCTTGCCCGCCTTGTCCAGGTAGAGCGCGCCGAGCTTCTCGCTGTACTTCGTGCCGAGCTTGAACACATGGCCGAGCTCGATGCCCCGGCTGAGCGTCAGGCGGCCTTCCTCGCAGCGGGGGCAGCCGTCGCCCTCGGCCGCGTTGCGGAAAGAGCCCGTCCGCTCCAGCGGAAAGTCCCGTCCCGGGACGACTCCAAGCAGATGGAAGCCTTCCTCGCCAGCTCCGGCGACCGCCGAAGCGAGCGCGGCCACGTCCCGATCGACGAGCAGCGGCACGTCGAGGCCGACCGGCCCGGCGAAGCCCGGCTTGGCGCCGGTCGCGCGCAGCACCGTCTCGGCATCCGCCAGCTCGAGCGCGTCCTCCTCGCGAGCGAGCCCATCCTCCCGCAGCCGCTGCAGCACCTTGAGCTCGTTGATCTCATGGTCTCCGCGAACGACGACGGCGACGGGCGTGCCGCCGACGACGAACAGCAGCGTCTTGAGGATGCCGGCCGGCGGCACGTCCAGATAAGCGGATACTTCCGCGATCGTCCGGGCATCCGGCGTCGCTGCGCGCTCCGGCGCCGCGGCGGCGGCGATGGGAGCGGCCGCGGCAGATGGCGGGTCCGTTGCGGAGAAGTCGTCTGCGGCGGGCGTCGAGGGCTCCGCTCCGTGGGACGGGGCGGCCGCGGCAGCCGGGAGGCCCTTTGTCAGGGAGGAAGCGGCGGTGGGGGCGGCCGGCCGCGCCTCGGCCTTTTCCAGGTTGGCGGCGTACTCGCAGCGGCTGCAGGAGACGATCGTATCCTCGCCGATGTCCGCCAGCGCCATGAACTCATGCGTGCCCCCGTCGCCGCCGATCGCTCCGGCATCCGCCTCGACGGCGCGGTAGCGCAGGCCGAGCCGGCTGAAGATCCGGTGGTATGCCGCGAGCATCGCGCCGTAGGCGCGGTCCAGCCCTTCGCGGTCCGCGTCGAAGGAATACGCATCCTTCATCAGGAACTCCCGTCCGCGCAGCAGGCCGTAGCGGGGGCGGCGCTCGTCGCGGAACTTCGTCTGGATCTGGTACAGCGCGAGCGGCAGCTTGCGGTAGCTGGACACTTCCGCTCCGACGAGGGCGGTCACGACCTCCTCGTGGGTCGGCCCGAGCGCGAACTCGCGGTCGTGACGGTCGCACAGCCGCATCAGCTCGGGGCCGTACACATCGTAGCGGCCGGACTGCCGCCACAGCTCGGCCGGCTGCAGCGCGGGCAGCAGCGTTTCCTGAGCGCCGGCGCGGTCCATTTCCTCGCGGATGATCCGCTCGATCTTGCCCAGCACGCGCCGCCCGAGCGGCAGGTACGAGTAGACGCCGGCGGCGAGCTGGCGGATCATGCCGGCGCGCTGCATGAGCGCATGGCTGGACGCTTCCGCGTCGCCGGGGGCTTCGCGCAGAGTCGGGAGCAGCATTCGGCTTTGACGCATGGGATTCACACTCCTATGGGATGGGATGGATAAAAATGCAATGCATGGGCAGCCAGACATCGAAGGAATTCGTCCGAGCCGTCGATTCGAACCTCCTGCGCGGGGCCAAGACGCTCTCGCTTTATTCTGGAAACGAGGTCCGTTCTTATCCCTCGCTCGACCCGCTAGCACGGCACTGATCGTCGGACTAACCAATGTCTCATCACGCCAAGGCACTCTCGACTCCCTTATTGAGCCGGTGCGCCGGATCTCCGTGAACCAAGGCACTCTCGACTCCCTCATCGAGCCGATGCGCCGGATCTTCGCGAACCAAGGTACTCTCGACTCCCTCGTCGAGCCGGTGCGCCGGATTGACGCGAACCAAGGCACTTTAGACTCCCTGGCGCTGCCAGTGCGGACGGAGCGACACATTGCCTAGCCGGACGATCGGATGCTTAAAAAAACAAAAAGCGACGCACTCGTCTAGGGACGAATGCGTCGCGGTACCACCCTGGTTCAGCTGTCGGCCGCCTCATCGGCAGCGCCAGCCCTCTTGCGGATAACGGCCGCTGCCGGCAGCTCGCCGCCGCCATGGGACAGGGCAGGACGGGCTGCAGCTCGCAAGGTGGGAATCCGATCCTTCGCACGGGAAGCCTCTCAGCCGGGAGCTTCCTTTCTGGGCGGGCGAATGGTGGAGCGGGGTGGCCTTGGTCGTCGCTGTTGCTGGATTGATTAGGCATTACGATACTCCATGAAGCCCGAGGGCGTCAAGGGGCGGCTGGCTCAGCCTGGCATCTGGCCTGTCGCTAGGTCCGATGGACGCTCACGTTCTCCCTTGCCCAAAATTGCAGCCGATCCAGGAACGGCCCGACTTCAAGCTCGCCCCGGCGGACCTGACCGAGCAGCTCGTCCGCCTTCGCAGAGAAGGCCGTCCAGAATGAAGCCGGCAGCTCGCTCCCGCCACCGTCCAGCGAAGGCTTCAAGGCATACAAGGAAGCGAGCTCGCGTCCTCCATTCCTGCAGCCATCCAGATTCTACCTCCTCTAATTGCCATTTGTAAATAACATTTACTTTTAATGGGATCAACCAGCCGCAGAGACGGCAAAGAACCCGATCCAGGAAACCGGATCGGGCTTCTTTTCGCTTCAGCCAGCGTCTCAGCTCTTTCCGGCCGCGACCCGCTCATGCAGGAAGTCGACCACATGCATGACCTTCATCGTCGCCGGATCGCCGTGCTTGTGCACGCCGAGCTTCATCTGCAGCAGGCAGCCGGGGTTGCTCGTCAACAGGTAGCTCGCGCCGGTCGCGCCGGCATGCTCCATCTTGTGCTCCAGCAGCTGCCCGGCCATCTCCGGCTGCAGCACGTTGTAGATGCCCGCCGAGCCGCAGCAGCGGTCGGACTCCCGCATCTCCACGAACTCGACGCCGCCGGTCTGGCGGATGAGCTGGCGAGGCTCGGACGAGCCTTTCATGCCGTTGCGCAAATGGCAGGAATCCTGGTACGTGACCCGCACCGGCGGGCGCGTCTCGCCAGCGGCAGCCGGGTCCGTGCCGAGGGCGGAAGAGCATCCGCCGCCGCAGGCCGAGTTCGACCACGCCGCAGCGGCGGCCTCGCCTGCCGCCTGCAGCGCACCTTCCAGCGGCAGGCGGCCGCTGGCGACGAGCAGCCGGCTGACGTCGACGACGCGTGCCGCGAAAGCCTGCGCCAGCTCCGCATAATCCGGATCGTCCTGCAGCAGATGCCCGTACTCGACGAGCTGCGCCCCGCAGCCGCCCGCATTGGAGACGATCCACTCGATGCCGCCGTCGCGGAACGCCTCCAAATTGCGTCGGGCGAGCCCGCGCGCCTGATCCAGCTCGCCGCTGTGCGCATGGAGCGCTCCGCAGCAGGCCTGCTCGCGCGGGATGACGACGTCATAGCCCGCCTGTGCCAGCAGCTCCGCCGTATTCACGTTCGTGCCGGCGAACAGCACATCCATGATGCAGCCGCGGAACAGCGCCACCCGCCCGAGCGATTCGCCTTGGGCCGGCAAGTACGTGCCGATCCGCTCGATCACCCCGCGTGAAGAGGCATCCGGCAGGATCTCCTCCATCTCGCGGATCGGCGCGGGGAACAGCTTCATGATGCCGGCGCCGCGCGCGACGCGGCGCAGCCCCGACTTCTGGTACAGGGCGAGCGCGCCGCCGAGCGCCCGCAGGCTGCCTCGCTTCGGAAAGACGCCGCGGAACAGCGCCGCGCGGACGCCTTTGACAGGAACATTATGGTCGGAGTGGTCCTCCAGCGCGTCGCGCGCCTGCTCGATCAGCTGGCCGTACTTCACGTCCGCCGGGCAGGCCGGCTCGCAGGCGCGGCAGCCGAGACAGTGGTTCATCTGCGCGCGGAAGCTCTCGTCCGGGTCCATCAGGCCGTCGGCGACGGCCTTCATGAGCGCGATCCGGCCGCGCGGCGACTCCGGCTCGATGCCGGTCTCGCGGAACGTCGGGCAAGCCGGCAGGCAAAAGCCGCAGCGCATGCAGTTCGTCAGCTGGTCGTAATCCAGCTTGGCGAGCAGCGTGCGGGCCAGCGGATTGGCATGCTCGATCTGCGGCTTGCCGAAGCCGGAGCCGGAGCCGTGCGACGGTCCGGAACCGGGATGAGTCGCGCCTGGCAAGCCGTGCGGTGCCGCTTCCGTCGAAGCGCCCGCCGCCGTGCCGGTGCCCGGCAGCGCCGCGTGCAGGACGCCGCCGGCGTCCGCTGCCGAGCCCCCTGCCGACGCCATCCAGGCCGACGCCGAAGGCCGGCGCTCGGCCGGCAGCTCCTGCGCGAGCGCGGCCAGCCCGGCCGGCGCGGACGTCCATCCCAGGCCGAGCGAGAGCGCCGCCGCCCGCCGCGGCTTCAGCCGCTCCTTCAGGCTCATGCGGTCAGCCATGCTGGATCACCACCCTTTTGCGCCGGTCCTTGGCGAACATCTTGCCGGGGTTGAGCAGGCCAAGCGGGTCGAACGCGGCCTTGATGGCCTCCATCACCGCCATGCCGCTCTCGCCGACCTTCCACTCCAGGTACGGCGCCTTCACGACGCCGACGCCGTGCTCGCCGGTGATCGTGCCGCCCATCGAGATCGCCGCTTCAAAAATTTCCGCAAACGCCTCCTCGACCCGGTGCACCTCCTCCGCGTCGCGCGCGTCGGTCGTCGCCGTCGGATGCAGGTTGCCGTCGCCGGCATGGCCGAACGTCGCGATGTTCACCCCATGCTTGGCCGCGATCTCGCCGATGCGCCGCACCATGTCCGCGATGCGCGAGCGCGGCACGGTCGCATCCTCGAGGATCGTCGTCGGCCGCAGGCGGGCGAGCGCCGTGAAGGCGCTGCGCCGCGCCGCGATCAGGCGCTCCGCGTGCTCGCGCGTCTCGGCGACCTCGACGCGGTCGGCCCGCTCGGCGAGGCAGACCGCGCGGATCGCCTCCATGTCGCGCTCGACGACCTCCGGCTCGCCGTCCTGCTCGATGAGCAGGATCGCCTCCATGTCGCGCGGCAGCCCGAGCTTGGCGAAATCGTCGACGACCCGGATCGTCGGGTTGTCGAGAATTTCCAGCGTGGCCGGAATGATCCGGCTCTCGATGATGCGCGAGACGGTGCGGGCCGCACCCTGCAGGTCGCGGTACATCGCGAGCATCGTCTTTTTCGCCGCCGGCGGCGGCACGAGCTTCAGCGTCGCTTCCGTCACGATCGCCAGCGTCCCCTCCGAGCCGACGAGCAGCTTGGTCAGGTCGTAGCCGGCGACGTCCTTCACCAGCTTGCCGCCGGTGCGGATGATCTCGCCGCTCGCCAGCACCGCTTCGAGCCCGAGCACATAGTCCTTGGTCGTGCCGTACTTCAGCCCGCGCAGGCCGCCGGAGTTCTCGCTGATGTTGCCCCCGATCGTCGAGATCTTCATGCTGCTCGGATCCGGCGGATAGAACAGCCCGAGCGACTCGACATGGTCGGTGAACGTCTGCGTGATGAGTCCCGGCTGCACCGTCGCCGTCAGATTGTCCAGATCGACCTCGAGGATGCGGTTCATGCGATGCATGACCAGCACGACGCCGCCCTGCAACGGCACCGTCCCCCCGCACAGGTTCGAGCCCGAGCCGCGCGTCACGACTGGCACCCGATGCTTCGTCAGCAGCTTCATGATCTCCGACACCTGCTCCGTCGTCTCCGGGTACACGACCCCGTCCGGCAGGCTCTGCAGCATCGGCGTCCCGTCGTACGAATGGGCGACACGCGCCTCCATGTCGTCACGCGCATGCTTCTCCCCGACGATGGCCTGCAGCCGCTCCAGCAGCGATTGTTCCAGCATGTTCGCTCCTCCTATGCAACCCGATCTATTCATCAGGTCATCAGATGACTTATGTCGCTCATTATATGCTATAATGCTGGCATTGACTAGGGAGCGTTTGCAAAAACGCTCTGAGGAATTCGGAGGGCGAGGCTGCATGAAGATCACATCCGCCAAAAACCACGAGCTCGTCGCGGGCCATATGCTGGAGCAGATCCAGAGCGGCGCCTGGCAGCCGGGGCAGCGTCTGCCGTCGGTCGTCGAGCTGGCCGAGCAGTACGGCGTCGGCCGCTCCACGATCCGCGAGGCGACGAGCGCGCTCAAGGCGACCGGCTGGCTCGACGTGCGCCATGGCGGCGGCACGTTCGTCAAGGCGGTGCTGCCGAGCGACCCCCGCCACGGCGCGGACATGCTGTTCGAGAGCGCCGGCTCGCTCGCCGAGCTGCTCGAGGTGCGGCGCGCGCTCGAGGCCGGCGCGGTGCGGCTTGCCGCCTTGCGCCGCGGCGAGCCGGAGCTGGCGCGGCTGCGCGAGGCGTTCGCGCAGATGCGCCAGGCGCTGGAGCTCGGCGACACGGCGGCCGGGGAGCGCGCGGACACCGCGTTCCACATGGCGATCGCCGGCGCGGCCGGCAACCCGCTGCTCGCCGGCATGATGGAGTCGCTCGCGGACCGCTTCGAGGCGACGATCCGGCAGACGCGGGAGCTGCGCTTCTACCGCGAGCCGGGCACGGCCGAGCGGCTGCTTGAAGAGCACGCGGGCATCCTGGACGCGATCGAGCGCGGTGACGCCTCGCTCGCCGAGCGGCGGCTGACCGCCCATCTCGACGGCGTGCTCGCCGCGCTGCAGGAGGCGATCGCCGGGGGAAAGTTAAACCTAGAGACTATGAACAAAAACAATAAAATCAATTAAAGACAAAGCAGGTTACCGCCTGCTTTGTCTATTTTAGCATCCTTATTTGGGATCTGTTCTAATAACAAAAGCAATCTCTCTTTGTTCTCCCCCCCATTTTCCAATTACTCTAAATCCTCTAAACGTAGAACCTTGGTTATAATCGCTTATATTTGAGCTTAAGTTTGTTGCGAAATGTTCCAATATTGGAATCCTATATAATTCGCCTTTTTTCTGTAATTCGATGGTTTTTTGGGACCCTCTATATTTTAATGTCCCGTCTTGATTTAGAATATCATCAAATAAAATGAGCGAATCAGGGTTCTCTTCTTTAAATTCAATTGTAATCATCTCTCCTATTTTAATATAAGGTATATTCTCTTTATCCTGTTTCATTAATTCCTTTAAAGAATATATATTTTCATAATCAAAACTCTTTGTATTACTAGATAAATATCTTAATATATTTTCATTGTTTTTTATAACAATAGTACCTTTAACTTGACTGTCCAAGGTTTTCTCTTCACATCCATAAGTAACTATAGAAATACCAAACAATAAAAGAGTTATAATCATTTTCCTAATCATATACTAATACAACCTCCACAAATTTATAAAGCTCAGTATAAATATACTGAGCTTTATAAATTAATTCTTTTTCCAAATTGTTAAAGTACTAGAGTCATAAGGAGAATATCCTGCTGTATGTTTCATTACAGGGCCTTGTCCCCATTTTGAAATTATTTTTAACGAAGTAGCACTTGCTATTGGCCCAGCTGCTTCATACACAATTCCAGAGTGGTCACCATTATTATAAAAGACCCTAGTGTTTATACCTGCATTAATTAAGTTTGAGAAACTTGAATAACTTCCATCTGACATATATTTACTGGGGTCATTCATCCAATACGTATTTCCAGTACTATTAGAGTACCATGCATAAGAGTGACAGTTAAAATTAGTTGTTGATGTAGAACTATAGGTAGCATTTGGATATTGCTGTTGTACCGATTGATTCAAATCAGATTTTTGAATAAGTGTTAGCTCCTCACCTCTTATTATAACAGGAACAATAGATCCTTTAGGAGTTTGAACTGTTGCTGATGTATACGCTACCCTAGTAGATGCATCTGATTCAGAACTAAGATACTTATCCATTTTTTCTTGAGCATCAAGTTTATTACTGACCTTACCCCATATAGTTTTATCACTCAAAAGAATTGCTATTGATAATTGATCCAATGATTCCCCTTGTTTTAATTCCAAGTTTTTATTAAGTGCTTCTAAAAGTTTTTCACCAGCATCATTTCTTTCGAGTAGAGCCTTAAAAGCACTAGATTCATTTTCCAAAACTTTTAGACCTTGCTCATATGAATTAAAAAGATAAATTGTAGAATCAAGTAAAGGATAGTCTAGTACAGCTTTAATAAGGTCTTCAGTTGACATATTATTTAACTCTGTGCTTGAAATTTTAGAGGCCTCAACCATCTCTCTTTTCGTTTTTAATTTGGACCATTCAATTTTATTCTCAGGAGTAAGCTGATATTTAAAACCCTTTGAATTGGCACTGGCAGTCTGTCCACTAAAATTAATACTTAATGCAAGGAGTAGTGATAAGGAAATTGTTAATGTTTTTTTCTTCAAACAAATACCTCCATTTTTAATTCATGTTATTTCTGGTTTTTAATTTTTAAACACCGAATAAATAAATATTATAATATAACCCTTTTCTTGTAAACGTATATTTCTTAAAATGGTAAGTTAGTCTCGGTAGACTTTGTGACTTAGAGGCTATATCATCGGTTTTCCTACATTTTTCGACATTTATTAAGACAACTTTTTTGTCTTCGCTAATGAAATGGGAGGCTAGCACAAACTATCCATTTAAGGTAGAGCAATTTTTCTTCGCAGAAGCTTTTTAGTTGCTTTTTTCGCAGCCTTGTCTGCCTCAGAGGCTGCGGTCGACGGCAGCGGCCGCAGGCGATGCTGCTCCAGCACGATCTTGCCGACATGCTCGCCTGCCGTGAGCCGCGCGAAAGCCTCCTCATACCGCTCCAGCGGGTAGACGCGGTCGATGGCCGGCCGCAGGCGATGCTGCTCCAGCGCGCGGATCATCGCCTCGAACATGTCCCGGCTGCCGACGCTGACCGCTTGCAGGCGCGCCCGGTGCTGGATCGCCGGCACGATGCGGAAGCCCTCGACCGCGCCGCCCGACAGCAGTCCGACGAGGCTGATGCGTCCGCCTTGGCGCAGCGACTCCACCGAACGGTTCAGCGTGTCCGCGCCGCCGACGTCCAGCACATGGTCCGCTCCGCGTCCGCCGGTCAGGCGCAGCACCTCGCGTTCCCACTCCGGGTGCTCCCGGTAGTTGATGCCCTCGTCGGCTCCCAGCTCCCGCGCCCGCTGCAGCTTGTCCTCGCGGCTCGACAGCACGATGACGCGCGCGCCTTGCAGCTTGGCGAGCTGCAGCGCGAACACGGCCACGCCGCCCGTGCCCTGCACGACGACGGTATCGCCAGCCTTCACCCGCCCCTCCTCCACGATCGCCTGCCTGGCGGTCACCGCCGCGCACGGGAGAGCGGCCGCCTCGGCATCGCTCAGATACGCCGGCACGGCGACGAGCGATTGCTCCGGGAATACCCGGTATTCCGAGAACACTCCGTCCAGCGGGCCTCCGAGCGAGCTGGCCCGGCTTTCCACCGTCACCTCGCCGGAGATCCACTCCTGGAAAAAGATGCCGCTGACCCGCTCGCCGACCGCGAACCGGCTCGTTCCGGGTCCGAGCCGCATGATCTCCCCGACAGCGTCGGAGCCGAGCACGAGCGGCTGCGCCAGATCCCAGCCGTATACCCCCTCGATGAATCCGGCATCCCGCGCATTGAGCGACACGGCCCGGATGCGAACCAGCGCTTCCCCTGGCCCCGGCTCCGGAATCGACCGGCTCGCCAGGCTCACTCCCTCCATCCCAAGCTTCCCTTGCAGCTGCAGCGCCTTCATCGTCATCCTGCTCACGCTTCCTCTCTCCGTCCAGCCGCCGGCGGAACGCCTCCTATTCCCGAGTTGCGTTCTCGGGTATGGCCTTCATGCTAGCAGATCGGCTATACTCGGGGTAGAAGGCACTTTGTCGTGCACGGGTTACCCCAATGTGACCTGGGAGGCGTTGGATCGATGAGCAATGCCGAAACATCCGGGCTGGCCGCCAAGCGAAAGCCCGACATCTCGCCCGACCGCTGCGACTACACCAAGTTCCTGGACATCGTCTCGAGCAAATGGAGCGCGCTGATCCTGTACGCGCTGGAAGACGGCCCCGTGCGCTTCGGCGAGATGGGGCGGCGCATCGAGGGCATCTCCAAAAAAATGCAGACCCAGACGCTGCGCCAGCTGGAGAGGGACGGCCTTGTCCATCGCGAGCTGACGCCGCTCGGCCAGTCGCTGATCGGACCGCTGCGCGAGCTGAAGCGGTGGGCTTCGGCTCATCACGGCGAGGTGGTGCAGGCCCGGGACAACTATGACCGAACCTTGGAGCGCGCCGACTGACGGCCGCCTAGCCGGGCGGCTTGGCTGGAGGCATTCCGCCAAATCCGCGCCTCGGTCCGGCCTAGGCCAGAGCTGTCTCTTCTCCGCACTTCTCCGCACTTCTCCGCACTTCTCCGCACTTCTCCGCACTTCTCCGCACTTCTCCGCACTTCTCCGCCTGGCGGGAGCCGCCTCTTTCCCCCCTGCTTGACAACCTTCGAACCGATGGCCTATACTCTTCCCTAATTCAAGCTTTGCTTCATACCTTCAAAAGTCATGATTAGAACCAGTAGGATGGAATCGACCTTTCAGAGAGCCGCCGGGTGGTGCGAGGCGGCAGGAGCGCTCCGTCCGAACTCCTCTATGAACTGCTGCCTGACAACGTAGGGCCAGCCGGAATTCCACCGTTACAGGGATAGATGGTGATGGCCATCGAACAAGATCATGCCTGCGTTCAGGCATGAATTAGAGTGGTACCGCGGGTTATGCCCCGCCTCTATGCGTAGAGGCGGGGCTTTTTGCGTTCCGGCGGTGATCGGCGGGGCTCCTGAGCCCCCCGCTCACCGCCGCGAGGCGCGAGAATTGCGCCGGCTCGTCCGTCAGGACGGAAGCCTTGGACGCATGCTGCCGGAAGGATTCCGGGTCCTTCCGGCCCCGCTTCACATACACGGCCTTTCCACCCAACCGAACCCTAAGGAGATGACGAGGATGAACCGCAACATCATCGTACTGGATACGACGCTGCGCGACGGAGAACAGGTGCCGGGAGCGAAGCTCAACATGCCGCAAAAAATCGAGATGGCCCAGCAGCTGAAGCGGCTCGGCGTCGACATCATCGAGGCGGGCTTCCCCGCTTCGTCGCAGGGCGACTTCGAGGCGGTGCAGGCGATCGCGCGCAGCGTCGGCGACTCCGTCTCGATCACCGCGCTCGGACGCGCCGTCAAGAGCGACATCGACGCCGTCTACGAGAGCATCAAGCTCGCGCAGGACCCGCTCATCCATATCGTGCTCGGCACGTCGAACATCCATGTCGAGAAGAAGTTCAGCCGCTCCAAGGAAGCCGTGCTGCAGATGGGCGTCGACGCCGTGCGCTACGCCAAGACGCTGCTGCCTGCCGTGCAGTATTCGACCGAGGACGCCTCGCGCTCGGAATTCGAGTACCTGTGGGCGACGATCGAGGCGGTCGTGAAGGCCGGCGCGACGATGATCAACGTGCCGGATACGGTCGGCTTCGCCGTGCCGGAGGAGTTCGGCGACCTGATCCGCCGCATCAACGAGCGGCTCAAAAACCTCGACGATCGCGTCGTGCTGAGCGTGCATTGCCACAACGACCTCGGCCTGGCGACGGCCAACACGCTGAGCGCGATCCGCGGCGGCGCCGACAAGGTCGAGGTGACGATCAACGGACTCGGCGAGCGCGCCGGCAACACCTCGCTGGAGGAGGTCGTCATGGGGCTGAAGGTGCGGGAGAGCTTCTACCGGGCGCAGACGAGCATCAACACGAAGGAGCTGATCCGCAGCTCGCGCCTGCTCACCCATCTGACCGGCCTCGACGTGCAGGTCAACAAGGCGATCACCGGGGAGAACGCCTTTGCCCACTCCTCCGGCATCCACCAGGACGGCCTGCTCAAGGACAAGAACGTGTACGAGATCATGTCGCCCGAGGACGTCGGCGCGGACAGCATGGAGCTCGTGCTGACCGCCCGCTCCGGCCGGCATGCGTTCAAGCATGCGGTGGAAAAAATGGGCTTCGACACCTCGGACGGGGCTGAGTTCGAGGCGCTTTTCGCGCAGTTCCTGGAGCTGGCCGACACCAAGAAGGAGGTGTACGACCATGACGTCTATTACCTCGCCTCCAGCCGGTCCGGCGCGTCCCGCAGCGGCGGCAAGGAGCTGTACGAGCTCGATTCGTTCCAGGTCATCACGAACGACCTGTACCCGACCGCGACCGTGCAGCTGCGCAAGGGCGGCGAGGCGGTGAAGGGCAGTGCCGTCGGCGACGGCCCGATCGACGCGCTGTATACGGTGCTGCGCCAGCTCGTCGGCATCGACGCGGAGCTGAAGGACTACAAGATCAGCAGCCTGTCGCGCGGCAAGGAAGCGATCGGACGCGTCAACATCCGGCTCGCGGTCGGCGGCCGCTCCTACTCCGGCCGGGCGATGGACACCGACATCATCAAGGCGAGCGCAGGCGCGTTCCTGAACGCGGTCAACGCGGCGCTGCTGGACGAGGGGGCCGGGACGACGGCGGAGCAAGCGGCGGCGAACGAGGGCGCGGAGCAAGCGGCAACGGGGCAAGTCTCAGAGCAAGCGGCGGCAGCTTCAACGTCGGGGCAGGCGGCAGCGGAGCAAGCGGCAGGCGCCGCTGTGACCGGGGGCGCGGCGGCAGCGGCGCCATCCGCCTCCGCGGCGGAGTAGCGGCATGGCGGACACGTCCTGGAAGCTGGATCAGGTAACGGAGCATGATTTGCAGGAAGTGCGCGGGGGCATTCCGTTCGGCGCGGGACAAAGCCGACAACCGGCTGGAGCCGGCGTTCGAGCAGGGCGAGACGCTGCAGAGGATCGGCTTCGCCCACGCCGACTGCTGGTTCAAGTGGTTCGATCTCGCCGTGTTCGGCGGCGTGAAGCCGTAGAGTTTCACACAAAGATTCATTAGCATTTCCTCATTTGGGTTTAAAATCCATAATACGGGTGTTAAGGTAAGGTAAAACATTCCGGGTGGACAACGAACGCCATGAACGATGTTTCTTTAGACAACAAGCTCGTCTATTTGGATGGCTTGCGCGGACTGGCGGCCTTTGCCGTCGTGATTTCGCACTACATGCAGGTATTCTATCCCGCTGCGCTCAGCGGCAATCCGCAGCAGGCCCATTCGCAGTGGGATGTCGGGTACGGACAGACTCCGCTCAACCTGTTTTACAACGGCCAATTCGCCGTATGCTTGTTTTTCGTGCTCAGCGGATACGTGCTCAGCGTGCGCTTTTTCAAGCGACAGCTTGATCCGGAAGCTTTTCTCCAATCGCTGCAATCCAGTGCCGTCCGCCGTTACCTCCGTCTTGCCGTGCCGGCTGCGGCGTCCGTAGGCCTTGTCTACCTCGGCTTGATGACGCATGCTTTTCATCTGAAGGACATATGGGAAGCGACTGGGACGGACATGAAAAAGGACTACTATGCTCTGGACCAGCATCTTTACACCGTCATTAAAGCAGCGGTCTTTGATCCGTTTTTCCGCTTTGAAAGCCATCCTTACAATCCCGTCCTGTGGACGATGAGCTACGAGCTGCTGGGCTCATTCCTCATTTTCGGCTTCATCGCCCTGTTTGGACGGGCGAAAAGGAGATGGATCGTCTATGTGGTGCTGTCCCTCGCGTTCATCCAGACTTACTTCGTCGCTTTTCTGTGGGGAATGCTGCTGGCCGATCTGCTCCGTGGCAGATGGATCCGCCGGACGAGGTCGACCCTGCTCGTGCTGGCCGCAGGAATCTATCTCGGTTCAGCGCCTTACATCCCACTGAAGGGAACGATGTACGAGCCGATTGCGGCCACGACCGCCTTATTCAATGGGTGGATTCAGCTCGACCTGGATTCCCGACTGCTCGCTCGCACCGCAGGCGCGGCCATGATCCTGTTTGCCCTGCAGCGGCTGAAGCTGCTGCAGCTTCTATTGGCCTGGAGACCGTTCGCTTATTTAGGAAAAGTGTCCTTTTCGCTCTACCTCGTCCATTTCACGGTCCTGACGACGTTTTCCGCGTACATGTTCAGCAAGGCGATGGCCCACTTCGGCTACAACATCGCCTATGCGATTACGTTCGCGGCTTCTATGCCGCCCTTGTTCATCCTGTCGCATTTTTACATGAAGCACATCGATCAAGGCGCGATCAAGCTCGCTCGAAGCGTAGAGCGGAAGATGACGGCGCCATCCGCGATGCGCCGCCGAGCGGAAACGGACGACTCTACCCTGTCGGGATGAACGTTTTCGTTAAAAACTCCTTAAAGCGCGAGTTTCCCCACTCGTTCAAGACTATTCAAAGGCTATTCCGCTAGGATTCCATATGCTTCAATGCTTATTGCATTTGAATTTGATTTATAAAGTCGTTTGAACTCCTGTACTCTTTTGGAGGATCATGGACAAAAGCTTGAATCTGACGAGCTGCCAGAGTACGATTCAAAGACTGCATGCTCGAAATAAAACTCCCGTAATAAGCGGATTCAACCTTTTCACATCCCTTCCTTCATCAGCATCAATTAAAAACGAAGCGCCTTCCGAGGAAGACGCTTCTTTTTCATTCCCGACCCTTCAGCCCTTCGCTGTCGGCAGCGGCTTCAGCTTCGCCTCGATCGCCTCGATCGCCTCGATCGCCTCGATCGCCTCGATCGCCTCGATTCGAGGGGATTTTTTTGGAGGTATTTTAAGTTGTCGTTTTGCATATAACGTTTATTATGGATATTGAAAAATCACAAACAAATGAAGTAAAATGGAAGGAGATGAAGGAGCTGATGCATATGAGCAAGGCTGTCTTTGATTATGCTCAAGAACAAATCGAAATGGCCTATCATGAACAAAATCCAGTTCTGTTGGAAAAAGAAACGGATTATGTTTTCACGAAACTGCTTGCCAGCTTATCCACGTTGTTTCCTGAACAGCTAGTTGGCATTTCCATCAAGCCGTTTTCGTTTTCGACAAGTCATTTATTCTCCTCCACCCATAAAAATAAATTGTTCAAGTGGCTGGATCGCCTGTACCAGTTGGATCTGCCTGCTTCCGACATGGATTTCGGCAAACTGAAGATCGACTTTGAACTTTGGTATTACGAACTGGGCGGCGATTTCATCGAGTTCTCCTACCAGAAAAGCTACTTGATGAAGCCATCTGAAGCAGCAGAAGCGCTTGGCATATCGACCGTCACGCTGCACAAGTACATCAAACAGGGACTGGAATGTTTGGATAACGGATCTCAAAATAAAATCCCTAAACATGCCGTGGAGCTGCTGAAGGATCCTGTTTATGGCGTTCTCATGCAATTGATCGGACAAAAGAAAAAGCGCCTTCATCAAAAGCCTGCCGAACGATTGGGAGAAATTTACAAAGAAATTGCGGAGTACCAAATTCGTTATGGGGCGGCAACGGTTCACGAAGCTTTTGCTGAATATGACGGAGATGAAATGGATGATCCGACCGACTATTACCGATGGAAGGATCTAACGGAAGAAATAACTGAAATTTTAAAAGACACAGGAGGGGGCAAGTGAGGAAAACGAATGCTCCCTCGCTCCTATTCCCTGCAGATATTCCGGAGCTTCTTGAAGAGTTCCATGATCTTTTTCAAACGTATGAAAGATTTCAGGACAGAGAGTCCATCTATGCCGATTTTAGGATGGACCGTAAACGGCTCGAAGTCGTTTTTCCCTTAAAGGAACATCCCATTCATGGAATTACCGGACTGAGGGCTTATGAAAAATACGACGATCAGGGCTGCGTAGAAAAATATGACTATCAATGGAAACGCATCCTGCCTAAAGGCGGCATTCAGGCCACTCATATCTCTTCCTGGGGAAACGAGCCGCATGACGCGCCCGGGACACCTGAGGAATACCGAACTGAGACCGAACCTCATCATCATCACTATGATCCCGCTGATCGAAGGAAACGGAGAGAAAACTGGACGGTCAGAACTTTGCGAGACGCTTTGCTCTTTGTAAAAGAATACATAGATAGCGGCAGGGAGTACACGGGTTGACGGTAGAACCAGCCCGACAGGCAGCAACAAAAAAAGCGCCTTCCTCGGAAGACGCTTCTTTTTCATTCCCGACTCTTCAGCCCTTCGCCGTCGACAGCGGCTTCAGCCTCGCCTCGATCGCCTCGCGCTTCGGCTCGAGGAACGGGGGCAGCGCCAGCGCCTCGCCGAGGCTGTCCAGCGGCTCGTCGGTGTCGAAGCCGGGACCGTCGGTCGCCAGCTCGAACAGGATGCCGTTCGGCTCGCGGAAGTACAGCGACCGGAAGTAATACCGGTCCACATAGCCCGAGTTGCCGAAGCCCGCCTGCCCGATGCGCTCCACCCACTCGCGCAGCGCCTCTTCGTCCTCGACGCGGAACGCGACATGGTGCACGCCGCCGCGGCCGAGCCGCTCGCGGTCGAGGTCGTGGCGCTCCTCGACATGCACCTCGGCGCCGCTGCCGCCCTCGGCGACCTCGACGACGACGATGTCCGGCTGTCCCGGCACGTCGGCCGGGTAGGCGCTTTTGCGGCGGAAGCCCATCAGCTCCGTCAGCACCCGCAGCGTCGGCTCTGCGTCCGCCACCGTGAGCCGCACCGGGCCGAGCCCGAGCACGCCGTGCTCCGGCGGCACCGGGCCGCCTTCCCAGGCGACGCCGGCCGGTACGCCGACGTTGCGCTCGTCGGAGACCAGCCGCATGCGCTGCCCTTCCGGATCGCGAAAGTCGAGCGTCAGCTTCCCGTCGCGCTCCTGCGGCTCGTCATGCTCGACGCCGAGCCGGTCGAAGCGGTCGATCCACCAGCCGATCGAGGCGTCGGTCGGGATGCGCAGCGACGTCGTCGAGATGCTGGAGACGCCGTCCCGGTTGCGCCCCATCATCGGGAGCTCGAAGAAGGTCAGCTCCGTGCCGGGATTGCCTTTTTCATCGCCGTAGAACAGATGGTACATGCTCGTGTCGTCCTGGTTGACCGTCTTCTTGACGAGCCGCATGCCCATGACCTGCGTGTAGAAATCGTAGTTGTTCGCCGCTCGGGCCGTCATGGCCGATACGTGGTGGATCCCTTTAAGTCCGTTTGCCGCCATTGTCGTTGCCTCCTCCGCTCAGTTCTGTCCCGCCTGGCCGAACGTCCGCTTGAACCAGTCCGCCGCCGCCCGGGCTTCCGTGCCCGTCAGCTGGTGGCCGTAGTTTTCCCAATGCACCTCGACCTCGGCGCCCGCTCCGCGCAGCAGCTCCGTCAGCTCCTCCGTCTCATGCGGCGGGCAGATGCGGTCGTTCGCTCCCGCTCCGATGAATACCGGCATGCCGCCGAGCGCCGGCAGCTGCAGGCCGCGCCGTGGCACCATCGGGTGATGCAGCGCCGCGCCGCGGAACGACTCCTGCTCATGGAAGATCAGGCTCGCCGCGATGTTCGCGCCGTTGGAGTAGCCGACGGCGACCATGTTGCTCCGGTCGAGGCCGTATTCGGCCGCCGCCGCGTCCAGGAACGCATGGAGCTCGCCGGTGCGCAGCACGAGATCCTCCTCGTCGAAGACGCCTTCCGCCAGCCGGCGGAAAAAGCGGGGCATGCCGTTCTCGAGCACCTTGCCCCGAACGGACAGCAGCGCCGAATCGGGCGAGATCATCGCGCCGAGGCCGAGCAGATCATGCTCGTTGCCGCCCGTGCCATGCAGCAGCACGAGCGTCGGAGCCGCCGGGTTTTTGCCTTCTTGGTAAACGTGGATCATGTCCAGGCTCATTGTTGTCCCTCCTTCAGCTTGCGGACCTCGATCGGCAGCAAGCCGTCCTCGATCTGCTGGCGATGCGGCTCGTACCAGGACGGCAGCATCAGCTTGGCGCCCATCTCCTCGGCCGGCTCGTCGACCGCGAAGCCGGGAGGATCCGTCGCGATCTCGAACAGGATGCCCCCGCTTTCACGGAAGTACACGGCGTTGAAATACTGGCGGTCGATGACCGGAGTCGGCTGGAAGCCCGCTGCCGCCGCGGCTTTGCGCCACTCCTCATGCTCGTCGAAATCCTTGGCGCGCCAGGCGATGTGGTGGACCGTGCCCGCGCCGCCATTGCCCCAGTCCATGTCTCCGACCGGCACGTCGATGACGTTGCCGAGCTCGCCTTCGCCGCGGAAGCGGGCGTAGCCGTCCTGCTCGCCGTCCGGCGTCAGGCCGAGCGTGCCGACGAGCGTGCGCCGGGTGCCTGCGCTGTCCGTGCTGTAGAGCACGGCGCCGCCGAAGCCCTTGATCGCGCGATCCGCCGGAATGTCCGCGAAGCCCCAAGTATTCAGCGGGCCTTCCTCGCGCTCGACGATTTCCAGCCGCATGCCTTCGCGGTCCGCGAACTGCAGGAACGTCTCGCCGAAGCGCTCGGTCCGCCGCGCCTCGACGCCGAAGCCGGCCAGCCGCTCCTCCCAGTACGGCAGCGCGCCGACCGGGACGCTGAGCGTCGTGATGCCGACCTGGCCGCCGCCGATCCGGCCCTTGCGCGAGCCCGGATGCGGGAAGAACGTCAGGATCGTGCCCGGCGAGCCGCCCTCGTCGCCGAAGTACAGATGGTATACTTCCGGCGCGTCGAAGTTGATCGTCTTTTTGACCATCCGCAGCCCGAGCACGCCGGCATAGAAGTCGACGATGCCCTGCGGGTCGGTCGCGAACGCGGTGATGTGGTGGATGCCTTTCGTCACAGGCTTCATGAATGATGCCTCCCTATTATCTTAAAGTTAAAGTATTAGACCTGAAGCGGCGAATTATGCAATGCGCGCGGCGCGGCGGGCAGGAATGCGCGTCTGCGCCCGCCCCTTCCGCTCCTACCCGGCCTCCGCCCCTTTGCCGAGCTTCTTGAGCAGCTCGGACAACTGCCGCTTCTCCTCCGTGTCGAGCGCGCCGGTCAGCCGGTGGATATGCTCCGCGTGGGAGGGAAAGATCGAATCGAACAGCTGCCGTCCCTCGTCCGTCAGCTCTGCGAACGTCACGCGGCGGTCATCCGGAGACGGGATGCGCCGCAGCAGCCCTTTCTTCTCGAGCTTGTCGATGTTGTAGGTGACGCTGCCGCTCGTGACGAGGATCTTCTCGCCGATCTGCTGCAGCGGGATGCGTCCTTTATTGTAGAGGACCTCCAGCACGGTGAACTCGGAAGGCGACAAGCCGTAGCCCTTCATGTCGCGAATTGCCGGATCCATCACGGAGCGGTACGCCTTGGAGAGGACGACGAACACCTTGAGCGAAAGCTCCCGGTCCGCAGCGGCATCCGCTGAGCCAGGCGCCGCGTCTGCGCCCGTCGCTTCTGGCGCGCCGGTTCCCCCTGTCGTTTCGTTCAGCTCCCGATCCATTTCGTCCTTCATGACGGCATCCCACTTTCGTTTCTTCTTTAATTCAAATATCTTAAATTAAAGATAATAGAAATTGCAGCGGTTGTCACCCTTAGCCGCGGCTGCTCCGCGCAGCGATGCTAATTGGAAAAAGGAGCCGTCCGAGGTCGTCGCGTCGACGCCCGTGGACAGCCCCTCCTTTCAAGGTCCTGCTTAAAGCACCCGCTTCGCGAAAAGGAAGCGGCCTTTCCAATAGTCGTTGAACTCGTCGATGACGACGCCCGGATCGCCGTAGGTGTGGATCATCTTGCCGTTGCCCGCGAAGATGCTGACATGGCCGACGACCTTGTTGCTGTCGAAGCGGCCCGGCGTGTAGAAGAAGAGCAGATCGCCCGGCTGAAGATCGCTTTCGGATACGCTCCTTCCCAGCTGTCCCTGCTCCCTCGACGTGCGCGGCAAGGATACGCCGACCTTCTCGAACACATACTGGGTGAACGACGAGCAGTCGAAGCGCTTCGTGCTCTCGTACGTGCCGCTGCCGAAATCGTACGGCGTGCCGAGGAAGCGGCGCGCGAGCGACAGCAGCTTGTCCGCATCGGCGGCCGACAGCGTGCCATATCTGCCGCCGATCGTCTGCGGCCGCGACGTTTCGCTCATCTGCATCGAGATGCCGCGCTGCGTGCTGCTCTTGGCGCTGTCCTGGATCGGCGTGAACCGGAGCTCGCGCGACTGCGCGTTCCAGCGCACCGGCGTCTCGAGCAGCGCCGTCAGCGATTCCGCCGACACGCTCGACTTGCCGCCGATCGACTGCGGCGCGGACGGCAGCTGCACGACGCGGCCGCCGCTCATCGCGTTGCGGTCGCCAAGCCGCAGCCGATAGGCCGCGTCGGTATCGCCGATCGCGTAGCCGTCGCGCAGCTCGCGCACCTGCATGTTGAGCGCCCGCGCGGCATGCTCGATCGGCAGCCATACTTGGCCATCCGCGCCCGTCGCCATCGGCACGCCGGTGACGCGCGTCTTTCCGACGACGATCGTGCCCGCTTCCAGCTGCTGCGAGACCTGCTGCATCTTCATGCGCGCCTCGTCGTACGGCCGCTCCGCCTGCGTGCCGCAGCTCGCCGCCAGCGCAGCCGACGCCGCCAGCAGCGCCTTCAGCGCCGCCCTTCGCGCGGCTTGCGGCCGCTTTTCCTTTGCCATGTCCAACACTCCCCGGAGTCAATGTAAGCTCTCTCCTAGGGTGGATCGGATGCGGAAAATTATGCGCGCGCTCCCTGCGGCTGCGGCAGTCAGTTCGACGTCGGCAGCTCCGCGATGCCGGTGTTGGCCTTGACGAGCACCTCGTCGAACTTGGCCTCGTCCGTCCGGGACGAGAAGTACGTGCCGAGGAAGGCGCCGAGGAAGCCGAGCGGGATCGAGATGATGCCCGGGTTGGTCAGGTCGATGAGCGGCGTGCCGACGAGGATCGCCTTGCCCGCGACCGGATTCCAGACGTTCGGGCTGATCATGACGAGGAACAGGGCCGAGATAAGGCCGGTCAGCATGCCGGTGACCGCGCCGGCGGTGTTGAACCGCTTCCAGAACACGGTGAACAGGATGACCGGCAGGTTCGCGCTTGCCGCGACGGCGAACGCCAGCGAGACGAGGAAGGCGACGTTCAGCTTCTGCGCGAACAGCGCCAGGAGGATCGAGACGATGGCGACGCCGACGGAGGCGTACTTGGCCATGCGCACCTGCTCCTTCTCCTTGGCCTTGCCTTTGCGCAGGATATGGTTGTAGAAGTCATGCGAGAAGGCCGAGGCGGCTGACAGGACGAGTCCCGCGACGACCGCGAGGATCGTGGCGAAGGCGACAGCGGAGACAAAGGCGAACAGGAACTCGCCTCCGAGCACCTTGGCGAGCAGCGGCGCGGCCATGTTGCCGGCGGCGTTGGCCTCGACGATCGCGGCCTCGCCGACGAAGGCGGCTGCGCCGAAGCCGAGGAACAGCGTCATGACGTAGAAGACGCCGATGATCCAGGTCGCGACGACGACGGACTTGCGCGCGGTCGGCGCGTCCTTGACCGTGAAGAAGCGGATCAGGATATGCGGCAGGCCGGCGGTGCCGAGCACAAGCGCCAGGTTGAGCGAGATCGTGTCGAGCCCGTTCGTGAACTTGTTGCCCGGATTGAGGAACGCCTCACCGAGGCCGGTGGCCGTCTTCATCTCGGTGAACATATGGCCGACGTTGAAGTCGAACTTGGCGAATACGATGAGCGAGATGATGAGCGTGCCGGCCATGAGCAGCACGCACTTGATGATCTGCACCCAGCTCGTCGCCGTCATGCCGCCGAAGACGACGTAGACGGTCATGAGCACGCCCACAATGAGCACGCTCGTCGTATAGTCGAGGCTCGGGATGAGCAGGGCGATCAGGCCGCCCGCGCCGACGAGCTGCGCGATCATGTAGAAGATCGAGATGACGATCGAGTTGAGCGCGGCGACGCCGCGGATCTTCGCCTGGTTGAAGCGCGCGGCGATCATGTCGGCCATTGTGTAGCGGCCGAGGTTGCGCAGCGGCTCGGCGACCAGGTACAGCACGACGAGATAGGCGACGAGGAAGCCGATGCTGTAGAAGAAGCCGTCGAAGCCGAACAGCGCGATCATGCCGGCGATGCCGAGGAACGAGGCCGCGGACATGTAGTCGCCCGCGATCGCGAGCCCGTTCTGCCAGCCGGTCAGTCCGCCTCCGGCGGTGTAGAATTCATTGGCGGTCTTCGTTTTTTTGGAGGCGTAGTAGGTGATGACGAGCGTGCCGAGCACGATCAGCAGGAACAGCAGGAACGCGGTGTTCATGACGTCTTCCGTCCTTTCTTGTCCGGGGCTTGGCCGCGCTCGGCGACCTCGGCCTTGATGGCTTCGACCATCTCATCGAAGCGGGCGGCCCTGCGGGTGTAGATGATGCAGAGCGCCCACGTCATGATGAACTGCGCGCTGGCGAGCAGCCACGCCCAGGAGACGGGACCGACGGCCGGCTCGTTGAGCACGGTCGAGAAGGCGGTCAGGAGCGGGAGCGTGAAGTAGAAGGCCAGGAAGAAAACGCTCATGGGAAGCAGAAACTGTTTCTTCTTGCGAAGCAGCCTGCGGAACGAATCCGAATGGGCTACATCCGTGTACGTCAGTTTGGACACCGGACTTCCTCCTTTATGAAAACGCTTCCCTATAACTATAGCGAGCGTCGGGCGAAGAAGGAACGGGGTCGGCGCGAAACGTCGGAATCGGGGCGCGAACGGTTGGAAATTCAAACTTGACTCGCCAGCGAGCGAACACAGCGTCCTGGCCGCATTAGGGTCAAGAATGATCCTGCAGGGAGGGCCACGCTGTGCGCCAGGCGCGCTCCGCCAGCCCCGCCGCCCATCGCGACGAGCGAGTCGGGCGTTCCCATTCGCCTGCTCCGCCAGCTAATGATACTCACAGCCCTTATTCCTTCCGATTCGCGCCGAATGGAATGCTAACGATACGGACAGGCCTTATTGCTGCCCAAGTCGCTCCCAAAGCCGCTTTTTCGACAAAATAGCGCTCCTCCGTATCGATAGCTCCGAAAAAGCCATCCAAACCGCCAAATAGCGCTTGCTGGTATCGTTAGGGTCAGGCAGGGGGCGCTGCGCCGCCAGACGCATCCGCTCAGCTTCCTTCCAGCAGCCGCAGCATGTCCTTCGCGGCTGCGCGCGAGACCGGAATCCGCTCTCCCTCGGCATGCTTCAGCACCAGATTGTACGCACCGTTGAACCAGGGCTCGATCTCCTTGATATAGTCGAGATGGACGAGATAGCTGCGATGCGGGCGAAAAAATCCGCGGCCGAGCCGTTCCTCCAGCTCCTGCAGCGTCTGCCGGGTGAAATGGTCCGAGCCGTCGGCCATGCGCAGGCGCGTGGACTTGTCCTCCTTGGCGGCGTACAGCAGCAGCGCCGCGTCGAGCACGATCATGCGGCCGCCGTCCTCGACGAGCAGCCGTGCCTTGCGCGGGACGGAGGCGGCTGGATCTATGCCAGCGTGATCGATTCTCGGGACGGCTCCGGCGGCGGGAGAAGCGGCGGCCGAGGCCACCTCGCCCTCTTGCTGATCGGACGGCCGGACCGAGCCCTCCAAAGACGGGGCGGCGGACAAGTCCGCTACGGCCGCCGCCTCGGCGAGCGGGCGATCCGCGCCGCCCTCCGTCTCCGGCAACATGCCACCTGCCGGACCGCCCTCCCGGCTCGCCGGCTCCGTCCCCGCTTCCTTGCGCTGCCGCAGCCGGGCCAGCGCTTCGCGCAGCCGCTCCTCCTCGTACGGCTTGAGCAGGTAGTCGACCGCCTCGACGCCGAACGCCTCCACCGCATAGCGGTCGTAGGCGGTCGTGAACACGATCATCGGCGCGGAGCCCTCCTCCCGCAGCCGCCGAGCCGCCTGCAGGCCGCTGCCCTCCGGCATCTCCACGTCGAGGAACAGCGCGTCCGGCCGCAGGCGGCGGGCCTGCTCCAGCGCCTCGCGCCCGCTGCACGCCTGGCCGACCAGCTCGACGCCGGCCTCCCGCGACAGCAGGTAGACGAGCTCCTCCCGCGCGAGCCGCTCGTCGTCGGCAATGAGCACGGTCAGCGATCGCCCCGTGCCTTTCTCCAAGTCTCTCAATCCGCATCCCTCCTCGCCCGCGGCAGCCGGAACGTCACGCGGCTCCCGCCCTCGGGCAGATTCTCATATACGAGCGCGGCCTCCGCTCCAACGAGCCGGATGAGCCGCTGATTGACGTTGTACACGCCGAGACCGTTGCTCGCCCCCGCCGCGTCCGGCTCTGCGGCCGGAGGCTTCGCGTCCAGCGCGGCGCGGGGCCCGGCTTGCAGCGGCGCCTGCGACGCTGCGCCGAGCGGCGCCTGCGGCACCGCCTCCAGCGTCGCCAGCGGCGCGGCCCCTAGCAGCGGCAGCAGCTCCGCCCGGATGCCGGTGCCGTTGTCCCGCACGGAAATGAGGATCCCTTCCGCATCCGCCTCCGCTTCGACGGCAGCCGCTCCGCCGGCCGGCCGGCTCGCCAGCCCGTGGCGGATGCAGTTCTCCACGAGCGGCTGCAGCGTCGACGGCGGGATGAACGCATCGGGCAGCCCGTCGCCCGAGAGGCCCCGCAGCTCCATCTGGTCGCCGAAGCGCACGCGCAGGATGTCCAGATACGCGCCGAGATGCTCCAGCTCCTGGCTCAGCGGGATGAGCGGCGAGTGCGCCGTGCGCAGGCTCGCCCGCATGAACTGCGCGAGCTGCCGCGTCAGCTGCCGCGCGTCGTCCGGCGCGGTGCGGATGAGCGTGACGATGGAATTAAGCGTGTTGAACAGAAAATGAGGATGGATCTGCGCCTGCAGCGCCCTCAGCTCGGCGTCCTTGGTCAGCACCTCCAGCTCCGCCGCCCGCGACAGCGTCAGCTGCGTCGAGAGCAGGCGGGCGAGGCCCGCCGCGAACTCCTCCTCGATGCGCCGCACCTGCCGGCGGCTGCGGTAGAACAGCTGCAGCGCGCCGACCGGCTGGCCGGCCTGCCGGAACGGGATGAGCACGACGGCGCCCGGCCCCTGCTTGCTCTCCAGCACGCCGCGCCTGGCGAGCGCCGCGGCCCGCTGCCGCAGCCTTCCCCCTGCCGGATGCGGCGGCTCGTCCGCCGTCCGCGTCGGCTCGGCGACGAGCACCCGGTCCTCTTGCAGCGCGCGTCGGCACGGCGCCGAGGCGAGCGGATGCTCGGGCCGGAACCGCTCCGCGCCGGGACCGCAATGCGCCAGCACGGCGGCCGTGTCCGCCACGGCGACCGCGTCGACTCCGAGCGCGCCCGCGAGCTCGCGGGCCGCGGCGGCCGCCCGGTCGGGCGTGAGCTGGCCTTCCAGATGCGGCAGCACCGTGCCGGCGACCGCGAGCGCCCGCTGCGTCTCCGCCGCCCCGGCGCGCTCCTGCTCGCCAAGCGCGACCTGGATCATCGCGACGAACAAGGCGATGCCGAGGCTGCTGGAGATGACCATCGGCATGCCGATCTCGTTGACGAGGCGGATCGACTCCGGCGACGCGGTCGTGGCGATGAGGATGACGCCCATTTGCAGGATCGGGGCGAACACGCCGATAAAAAACGCCTTGATCGGCGCGATGATCCGCTCTTCATAGAAGAAGCGGGCGACCAGTCCGGCGAGCAGCCCGATGATCGGCGTCGAGATGAGGTAGGCGTCTGCGGCCATGCCGTCGAGCGAGGCGGCGTACGCGCCGGCGATGAGGCCCGCTCCGGCCCCGACGCTCGCTCCGCCGAGCAGCCCCCCAAGCACGACGCCGATCAGCGCCGAGTGCGCCAGCAGCTGATCCGGCCGCGCCTCGCGGATCCAGAAGGCGGCGTCCATGCCGCCCGGTCCCGCCAGCACGCCCGCATGCGTGCCGGCGATGCCGATGAGGCCGAACATGACGGCGTGCAGCAGCCCCGTCCGCAGTGTGACGGCGCGGTCGAGCAGCATGCGGAACAGCGGCAGCCGGGTCATGATGAACATCAGGATGAGCAGCATGCCCATCCGTTCGATGAGCGCGCGCGTGTAGGCTTCCATCGCGTCCGTCCTTTCGGTTCTTTTCATATGGTAGCGCATACATGGTTGAAAATGGACAATCGCTTGCCTGTATTGTACCCGATCCGGCGCTCCGCCGGAATGAGGCTCCGCGCACAAAGAGTCTCGAGCCGGACGAGCGGCCGAACGGACGCCTTCCGTCAGGATGGCGATCCGGAAGAAATCCGCCTCCCCTGGTTCGGTTATGCTTAGACGTGAAAGCACACTCCCCTTCGAAAGGTTGGAATCCTCCATGGCCAAGCTTACTCCGTACCTCATGTCCGTCAACGCCCGTCAGCAGGCGGAATTTTATATCGAAGCGCTCGGCGGCGAAATTCTGAACGTCATGACGCATGACCAGATGCCCGGCGCCGGACCGGACGCCTCGGACAAGGTGCTCCACATGACGATCGTCGCCGGCGGCGTGACGTTTTTCCTATGTGACGGCATCCTGACGCCGCAGCCGGGCAGCCATACGTTCCTGTCGCTGGAGTTCACGGACGACGCGGATGCGCGCAGCGCCTTTGACCGCTTGTCGCAGGACGGCCAAATCTACCATCCGCTCGAGCAGGCGTTCTGGGGCACGCTGTTCGGCCAGCTGACGGACCGCTTCGGCGTAAACTGGATGATTACGACGGAGCAGCAGACCCGGTAGCCGGAGCTTCGCCGTTTCGTCGGAAAATCAAAAAAGGGCTGTCCCCGGTCAACCTCGTTGACCTTCGAGGACAGCCTTTTTGGGCCGTTCAGCCGGTCAAGCCCGGCTCAGCTCGTAGAATACGCCGTCCAGAATCATCAGCAGCGTCGAGTCGTCCTTGATGAAGAACATGCCGCTCGGTCCCGCGAAATCTTTGATCTCGACTGTCTGCGCCGACTCTCCTTCGATGCCGAGGTCGCTCAGCTGCATCCGGTAATCCTGAGCGAACTGCTCGGCGGTCAAGGACTTCTCCTCGTACACGGGATTCGCCGTCTCGGCGTCGCCGAAGCGGGCCGATTCCTTGGAGAAGGACGCCTCCTGGCCGATCAGGGATTCATCCGGTCCGGCGGATACGGGCGTGCTGGCCACGTCGCCGGTCACCTTCCACTCGCCGAAATAGCGGACGGCTCCGGCCTCGGCCCCGCTGCCGGCATTGTCCGCGCCGCCGGTCTCGGCGGGCGGCGCCGCCCCCGACGGCTGCACGCTCGCCGACGCTTGCGGCGATGGAGCCGCGGCCGTCGGGGACGGGCTCGGCTCGTTCTTCGCATTGGAGCAGGCAGCGAGCGCGATCGAGGCTCCGAGCAGCAGCACGGCCGCTTTTCTCGTTTTCATGGTCATGGGATTGCTCCTCCCTCGTTGTCGGTGAAATAGCAAAAAAGCCTGCCTGAGCAGCAAGCTCCTTTCCCTTCCCTTTCCCTTCCCTTACCCGTTCCGCTTCCACCTAATCGCCGCGATCCGGAAACGCCCGCTTCAAGCTGGCCGCCAGCTCGGCTCGAACCGCCTTGGGCAAGCCCGCCACGACGAGCAGATAGCTCTCCTGGAGCATGCCCTCCACGACGTCGTCCGGCACGGCGCCGCCGAGCACGACGGTGTTCCAGTGCCGCTTGTTCATGTGATAGCCCGGCAGCACCGCGTCCGGGTACGTCTCCCGCTGCAGCCACGCCTCGTCCGGACTGACCTTGAGATTGACGCTCTCGACCCCTCCGGTGGAGCCGAGCAGGGCGAACATCTTGTCCTTCACGAACAGCACCGGCATATGCGGGTCGAACGGGGTTTTCACGCTCGCGCCGGGGTAGCCGAGGCCGATCCGCAGAAGCTTTTCGTGGTTCATCGTTTACCTCCCGAATGGTTGATCCTGCTACTGGTTATCGCACTTAATCGCTTGCCGGTCAAGGGATGCGCGGCCCGTGTCCGTGATTGCCCTGCAACCTTCTCGTGTAAGAACCGTCTGAGAGAGCAACCGCAGCATCCCATCCAACACAGGAGGAGATCATCATGAAAAAGAGGTTGAAAACGACAGCCGCATCGCTGCTCGTCCTGTCGCTGACGGCTGGCGGAGCCGGCTCCGCCTTCGCGCTGCAGGGCCAGCCGGCCCCGGCGCCGGGCCATGCGGCCATTACGGCCGTGACTGAAGCGTCCTCGTCCCAGCAGCACTACCGGGAGTACATCTCGATCCTCGCCTCCGGCAATCTCGCCCGAGCCGTCAACTACCTGAACAACCATCTGTCCAAGGTCGACAGCTGGACCGCCTCGATGATGGCGCTGCGCCTGGAGAACGCCCAAAACGCCGCGCTCGGCAAGCTGCAGCATCGCTATGAGCAGAGCGGCGTGCAAAAGGCGATCGACGACGCCTGGAGGGCGGGCGGCAGCGGCACGTATACATCGCTGCTGAAGCATGCGAAGGGCGAGAGCGTCCGCAAGCTGCTGGCCGATTCTCGCGATCAGGGCTATGCCGTCGCGACGGCGGAGGGCATGTTTTTCCCGGTGATCAACTACCCGCTGTACGAGAACTGGAAAAGCCGCGTCACCGCCGACATCCAGCTGTACGTCAAGCTGATGGCCGACGAGGTGCGCAAGCCGACGCTGCGCGACGCCGGTCTCGTCATCGGCTGGGGCGAGCTGCTGCAGCGCGATCTCGACGCGGAGAGGTTCCTGCTGCAGTACAGGAGCTCGAACCGCTACAAGGCGGTGAGCGAGCGCTACGAGCAGCTCAAGACGCATCTGTTCTACGGCAGCAACAATACGCCGCTGTTCGACTACGATACCAAGAAGATCGACGCCGAGGCGCTGGCCGCCTACAAGAAGGCCGTCGCCGACGCCGCCAGCTCCAGCAGCTTCACTCCGATGCTGATGAAGGTCAAAAACTTCCTGACGGTCGTCGAGCGCAATGACGGAAACTACACCGACGACGTGAAGAAATGGCTGAGCGTCCAGGCGCCGACCGGCGCTTGATGGAGCGAGGACAGCCCGAACTGAATCGGGCGGCGCGGCGCGGGCGGCCTCGTTTGGCGGCTGCAGCCCGATTAAATCGGGTTGCATAGCTCGCGCGGCCTCGTTCAGCGGCTGCAGCCCGATTAAATCGGGTTGCATAGCTCGCGCGGCCTCGTTCAGCGGCTGCAGCCCGATCAATTCGGGTTGCGCGGCGCCGCCCACTTGTGCCTCCTTCCAGATTCAAGAAACTAAAAAAAGCAAAAACCGGCTGCGACAGCCGGTTTTTGCTTTTTTTAAGGAGCAAGAACTCTTAGGGCTGCCCCGGCGCCGGCTGCTGGCGCGTCCTAACGCCATTTTTGCCGTTTAGGAGCTCGCTTTCTTCGTTGCGGCGCGTCCTAACGCCATTTTTGCCGTTAAGGAGCTCGCTTCCTTCGCTGTGGCGCTTCCTAACGCCATTTTTGCCGTTAAGGAGCCCGCTTCCTTCGCTGTGGCGCTCTGCTGGGATACCGATGCGCATTTCAACCCGAGGTCATGCTTCCCGCAAGGCCGCGCCTCACAGGGTTCGCCCCTTCCGCTCATTAAGATCCGCTTCTCTCGGAATCCGCCTATCAGGATCCGCCCTCTAGGATCTGCTTCGCTCAGAGCTCGCTCCTCTCAGGCTTCGCTCCCCGCGGAGAAGACCCACAAGCGCTGCGCGTCTCCACGCTTCAGCTTCAGCGTCAGCGGCTGACGACGACCTGGATCGTGTCGCTCGACGTGACGCCGGCGGCGTTGACGAGCTCGACGCGATAGCTGTAGACGCCGGGCGCACGGCCAGCAAGGTCCGTGAACGCGGCTTGCGCGCTCGGCGTCGACGCGCTCAGCGCCTGGACGTCGATGAGCGTGCCGTTTTCGTACAGCCGGTACTCCGTCGCGTTCGTGCCCCACCACAGGTTGGCCGAGATGCGGTAGCTGCCGTCTCCGTCCCAGTTGTTGTGCGACACGGACGGCTTGCCCGGATTGGCGTCGGTCACGGCGACGCGGAGCTGCGCGCTTTTCGTGACGCCATGCGGATTGATCAGCTCGGCCGTGTAGACGTAGACGCCGTTTTTCTTGCCGCTGAACTCGGTGCGGACCGATTGGGCGGCCGGCGTGCGGTCCGCCAGCACCTCGGCGCGGACGAGCATCCCGTTTTCATAGAGTCGGAAAATGGAGCCGTTCTCGCCCCACCACAAATTCATCGTCACGGCATACTGGCCGTCCCGCAGCCCGTTCTTGTGGCCGCTGTCGTCGCTCAGCACCGGCACGCCCGGAGCTCCGGACGCGCCGCCCGCTTGCGCCCGCACCTGGAATGCCGTCGTCTGCTCCGCGACGTTGCCCGCAAGATCGGTCACGACATAACGGATCGTGTGGCTGCCGAGTCCAAGATCGGCCGCGAGCCGCGAGCTGCCGCTCTCGATCGGCAGTCCGTCCAGCAGCAGCTCGCTCGCCGCGATGCCGGAGATCGCGTCGGAGGCGGCGAGCTCGAAGCGCAGCTCGTCCGTAAAGCCAGCGTCCGTCACCGGAGCGCCGGACTGCGTCAGCTGGACGGTCGGCACGGTGCGGTCGAGGCGCACGACGGCGGTTTTGACCGCCTCGCGGTTGCCAGCCGCATCGACGGAGTAGTAACGGATCGTCGTCTCGCCCTCGCTTTCGACGGACGCCGGTCCCGCATAGCGGATCGGCTCCCCGCCGTTCAGCGTGTAGAAGGTCGCCAGCTCGCCGGCCCGGTCATCCGTCGCAGCCAGGGAGAATTCGACCGGCTCGCGATGCCAGCCTGCCGCATTGGGCTCGCTGGAGAGCGTCAGCACGGTCGTAGGCGCGATGCGGTCTGCCGGGGCGGCGATATCCTCCAGTCCGCGCGGCTTGAGCTGATAGGTTCCCTTGAAGATCGAGGCGATGCCCTGCAGCACGACGCGGTCGCCGTTGCCGTAGCCGAACTCGCTCCGGCTCAGGCCAGTGCGGACGTCGACGCGGATACGGGTCTTGGTGCCGGCATCGGTCGTCGCATCGAACTCGAACGATCCGCTCGGAGCCGCATCGGCGAGATTCGAGATGACCGCCTCGCCGATCGAGACGAGCATGCCTTGATTGGCGTCCGAGACGCCGGCGGCATCGGCGGCCGCCGGCGGCGCTCCGCCGCCGACGACGCTGAGCGCGCTCAGGTCGGTCAGCTCCAGCTCGGTGTTGTAGACGGCGAGCCGGCCGGTCAGCGTCACGCGGTCGCCGGCCTTGACGCCGGGCGCGCTTTGGAAGACGTAGATGCCGCCGCTCTCGTCCTGCAGGTAGAACGACTCGCCGCCGCCGTAGATGCCCGGCTCATGCAGCGCCGTCCCGGTCAGCGTCACGGTCGTGCCGGCAGGCAGCGCCCGCGCCGCGGCAATCGACAGCGCCGGCGTCGGGCTTGGGCTGACGCTCGGCGTCGCGCCCGGGCTGGCCGTCGGCGTTGCCGTCGGCTCCGGCGTCGCGCTCGGCGTCGGCGTCGCCGTTGGCGTCGCGCTCGGGCTGGCCGGCGGCGTTGCTGTCGGCGTCGGCGTCGGCAGCGGCTCCGCCGGCACGTCGCCCAGCGTCGCCGGGGAGGTCTTGAGGTTCGTGCCGTTCAGCCGCAGCCGCATGTTGGCCGCGCCGCTGGAGCCGGGCTTCAGCCGCACGGTCAGCTCCTTGGACGCATAGCCCGCGCTGTCCGCCTGCAGGCTGAACGCCGCGCTGTACGCATAAGCGCTCGGCCAGCTGCCGTCGGCATTCTGCACCTGGGCGATCTGCGTGCCGTTCGCTGTCGTGTACACGCCGAAGCTGTACCCGGACACCGTCTGTCCCGGCGTCAGGCCGCTCGCCGTGATGCGCAGCGGGAACTCGGCGCCGGAGTTCGGCAGCACGGCCTGCGCCTCGAAGCCGTAGCCGACCGTGCCCGGAGCCGGCGTCGGCGAGCTTGTCGGCGTCGGGGTGCCGCTCGGCGACGCCGTCGGCGAAGCGCTCGGGCTTGGCGTCGAGCCGCCGACATAGCCGTAGGAGCCGGCCTTGAACGTCGCCGGGTCGTACCATTTGTAGCCGGCGCTCGGCGCGGCCCAAGGCTCGGCCTGCGGCTCGGTCGACGCGGCCGGATTCTCCATCGCGAGCAGCAGCGTCGGCGAGTCGAGCTGCAGCCCGTCCACCTGGGCGAAGCTCGTGTAGCTTTCGTCCACGGACAGCCAGTCGATCAGGTTGACGAGCAGCCGGCCGTCGTCCTGCTCCTTGAAGCCGTCATACGTCGTCTTGCGCGCGCCCGTCTCCTCCCGCAGGTACTTCGGCGTCGCGTCCTCGACCGGCGAGGAGTCGCCGATGAACGCCGCCTTGCCCGCGCCCTTCTTGGAAACGGCGACGTACGGGCCTTCCTCGACGCCGCCGCCGTTGTAGACGCCCTGGTCGACGGCGCTGCCCCATTTCTGGTTCGTCTTCGGCACGTAGACGATGCCCTTGGCCTTGGCCGGGTCGACGATCGCGAGCGTGGAGCCGGCATGCATCGCGACCGCTCCCACGCCCTGCGTGATGCCGAAGGACTGCGCCGGAGGCACGATGACGTTCGCGTTCAGGTCGCCGAGCGCATTGTAGCGGAAGCGGATGCCGAACTGCTCGGCCAGCCAGTCGGAGCTGACGACGCCCTGCATCGCGGCGGACGCGGCTTCCTCGGCGCTCATCCCTTTGGCCGGATTGCTCCACGCCCCGCGGCGGTAGCCGTTGTACACCTCGCTGCCGTCCCAGCGGTTCTTGTTGCGGTCGGCGTTGTAGTGGTCCCCGATGAAAAAGACGCTGCCGCCCCCGTCCACGTACGCGGCCAGCGCCGCCTGCTCGCTCGCCTTCAGCGGCACTTGCGCCTCCGCCGTCACGAACACGTCGTACGGCTGCAGGTCCGCCAGCGCGATCGGGCCGGACTTGCGCAGCTCCTGCACATCGTAGCCGTTCTGCGCGAGCGCGTTGCCGAAGTCCGAGAAGCCGCCGTCGATGACCCAATCGGCCGCTCCGGCCGTATTGCCGTGCGCGTTGTCGAACAGGATCTTCTTGCCGGCATTGTGGTTGACGACCTTGGCCTTGATGAACGGCGCCGGGTCGGCGGGTCCTTCGGCATGGGCGACGCTGCCTCCCCAGGCGAGCGGCGCCGCAGGCAGCGCGACGGCTGCCGCGAGCAGCGCGCTCATCCATCTTTTGCCCCAGCTGCGGGACGGGTGCTTGTCCTTCATCCGGATCCTCCTCCGAGATCTGCTGCGAATCAGCCGCCTTCCCGGCGGACTGTGGCCCTATCGTAGCATGCACATCGGTTCTCGAGGGTTGAAAATTTGTAAAAAAAAGAAGATCAGGAAATTCGTCCTGATCTTCCAGTCACGCTTCGACAGCGGCGGGGAAGGGCTTTTCGCCCTTCCTTTTCCGCGCGCGCACGATCTCTGCCGCGGCCGCGTCAGCTTCGGAGCGGCGGCTGGCCGCCGCTCCCGCCTGCGGCTGCCCTCTCCGCCTCCAGCCGGCCGAGAATGTCCCGCAGCTCGCGCACCCGCTCCGGCAAAACCTGCCGCAGCGGATGCCCGTCGACGCGGACGGACGATCCCGCATGCACCTCCCGGATGCCCGTCTCGCGGACGAGCTCCGCCAATCCGACGGCCCGGATGCCGCTGCCGGCGAGAATCTCGATGCCCGTGCCCGCCGCGGCCTGCACGAGCCGGCGCAGCTCCGGCGCCGCCTCCGGCGCGGTCCGGCGGCCGCCCGACGTCAGGATGCGGTCGATCTGCGGGTAGCGGGCGAGCGCCGCCAGCGCTTCCTCCAGGTCGCGCGCCTCGTCGAACGCGCGATGGAACGTCACGCTCAGATGCTCGGCTTCCCCGAGCAGCAGCTCCAGCGCCGCCGCGTCGACGGTCCGCTCGGCCGTCAGCGCGCCGAGCACGATGCCCGCCGCGCGCGTGCGCCGGATGGCGCGGATGTCCGCGCGCATCACCGCAAGCTCTTCCCGGTCGTAGCGGAAGCTCAGGCTATGCGGCCGGATCATGACGTTCACCGGGATCGACGCCCGCTCCGCCACCGCCTCGGCCAGCCCGATGCTCGGCGTCAGCCCGCCTTCGAGCATGCCGCTGACGAGCTCGATCCGGTCCGCTCCGCCGCGCTCGGCGGCCAGCGCGTCCTCCGGCCTCGTCGCGATGATTTCCAGCTTCATTTTGCGCATCTCCCTTTTCGCGACTCGTCGCTTTTCGTCTTTTTTTGCCCATCATGGCGATCCAGAAGAAACGGCCCCTCGGCGGAAGGGCTACAATAGGCTCATCCCCGAATCCGCCTGATTAAAGGAGAGATCGAACATGGCTTACGCGCCGAAAATGACCTTCATCAACCTGCCCGTGCAGGACATGGAGCGCTCCACAGCATTCTACCGCTCGCTTGGACTGGAGTTCAACGAGCAGATGACGAACGACGAGGGCGCCTGCGTCATCCTCAACGAGAACACGTTCCTCATGCTGCTGATCCACCCGTTCTACAAAAAGTTCATCCGCAAGGACATCGCCGACGCGCGCACGAGCGAGCTCATCCTCGCCCTCTCCGCCGACAGCCGCGAGCAGGTAGACGAGCTGATCGGCAAGGCGCTCTCTGCCGGCGCGGCCGAGGCGGCCGATCCGCAGGACATGGGATTCATGTACTCCCGCAGCATCGAGGACCTCGACGGCCATCTGATCGAGATCATGTTCTACGATCCTGCCGCGGCCGCAGCCGCCTATGCGGAAGGCCAAGAACAGCAAGCCTAACCAAGGCTTGCCGTGCTCGCTCCCCTCCCGGGCTCGTCTTCATCCCCTATTTTAGCGATTTTTCGGCAGCCAGCGCAGATAGACTTGATTCCATATCAAAAAAAGGACGAAGCCGAGCAGGAGCCCGGCCTTCGTCCTTTTTGGCTTATTGCGTCGTCCGCTCGTCCAGCACCGGACGGTAGGCGTCGATGACGATCTTGGCCGCCGATTCGGCGCCAAGCTTCATCGACTCGTCCAGCGCCTGGGCGATCTCCATCTGCAGCCGCGCCACCTTGCTGACGCGCTGGGCTTCCAGCAGCTCCAGCAGCTCGGGCAGCGCCTCCTCCGCCGTTGCCGGCTCCGGCTCCCTGCCGGGGCGCTTGAGCAGCAGCAGCTTGCCGTCGGTCATGAGCAGGCTTCCGTCCAACAATCGGTATTCGTTCATCTTCACCGACCTCCGCTTCGGATTTCCTATTCCCTTCTTTTACCCATATGGGCAAGAAATTAGCAGCATCGGAGAAAATAACGCTCAGAACGGCAGCAATTCCAACGCCAGCGCGACGGATTCGTGAAGGACCGACCCGAGGAAAACCAGCACATGGGCCGCGATCAGCAGGCGCAGCGGCCGATTCAGCCAAGCCGGAAGATGCCGCAGCGAGCGGCTTATGCGGAAGCCGGTGACAATATGGCCGTGGCGGATGACGTCATTGAACGGCTCGCGGTCCTTCAGCTCCTCGGGCATGGACGGCGGCACGGTAAGATGGAGCGACTTGTCCTCAAACGGATTGTAAGCCATGGAAATGCCTCCTTTGCAAAGTCGGACGGCGTATCGGCCAGGCGGAAGTCGGCGGCCGGCCGCCGCAAAAGCTGCGGCAAGCCGGCGCGGATGTCATGCAATTTCTGGTCTGATTCCATTTTAATGGAAGATGACTTGAAACTCCAGCTTTCTCGCCCGAGGGGTCCCGCCGCAGGCTGGGCTTTTTAGGGTATAATCAGTCGCAGAACCCGATCCATAAAAGCGAGGGAATGCCCGTGGTCCATCTGCTGCCGCTCATGCTGGAGCGCGTCGGCCTGCTGCTCATCATCGTCTTCCTGCTCTCGCGCATGAAGTCGTTCCGCCAGATCATCCGCCACGAGCATCGGCTCAAGGACAAGCTGCTGCTCATCGCCATCTTCGGCGTGTTCGGCATCGTCAGCAACTATACCGGCATCAAGATCAGCGGCGGCCTCGTCGCCACCGAGCCGTGGCAGACCGCCGTCGACGCGGACAGCGCGATCGCCAATACGCGCGTGCTCGGCGTCGCGCTCGGCGGCCTGCTCGGGGGGCCGCTCGTCGGCCTCGGCGCCGGCCTCGTCGCCGGCCTGCACCGGATGTCGCTCGGCGGCTTCACCGCTTATGCCTGCGGCTTCTCCACGATCTTCGCCGGCATCGTCACCGGCCTGCTCGGGCCGCGGCTGCGGCGCGCCGGCAAGCGCATGACCGGCTGGGCCGTCGTCATCGGCATCGTCATGGAGTGCATTCAGATGGGACTGATCCTGCTGTTCGCGCGGCCTCTCGATACGGCGCTGCAGCTCGTCGAGGTGATCGCGCTGCCGATGATCGTCATCAACGGCTTCGGCACGCTGCTGTTCATGCTGTTCATCCAGTCGATCCTGCAGGAGGGCGAGCGCACGAGCGCGCTGCAGACGTACAAGGCGCTGCATATCGCCGACCTGACGCTGCCGTATTTCCGCCAGGGGCTGAACGTCCGCTCCTCGCGCGAGGTCGCCGCCATCATGCTGCGCGAGACGACGGCCGACGCGATCTCCATCACCGACCGCGAGACGGTGCTCGCCCACGCCGGCGCCGCCTCCGACCATCACATCCCGCTGCAGAGCCTGTCGACGCAGCTCACCCGCAACGTGCTGGAGCACGGGACGCTGCTCAAGGCCAAGACGCGCGAGGCGATCGCCTGCGAGCATGAGGGCTGCCCGCTGCGGGCCGCGATCGTGCTGCCGCTGCGCGTGCACGGCCAGACGGCCGGCACGCTCAAGCTGTATTTCACCGATCCGCTGCAGATGGACCTCGTCGAGCAGGAGCTGGCCGAAGGGCTCAGCCGCCTGTTCTCGACCCAGCTGGAGCTCGCGGAGGCCGAGCGGCTCAGCCGCCTGCTCAAGGACGCGGAGGTCAAGGCGCTGCAGGCGCAGGTGCATCCGCATTTCCTGTTCAACGCGATCAATACGATCTCCGCGCTCGTCCGCACCGAGCCCGAGACGGCGCGCAAGCTGCTGCTGCAGCTCGGCGTCTTTTTCCGCAGCAACCTGCAGGGCGCGCGGCAGATGCTCATCCCGCTGCGCAGCGAGCTGGAGCATGTCGAGGCGTATCTGACGCTGGAAAAGGCCCGCTTCCCCGGCCGCTACGACGTGCGGCTGGACATCGATCCGGAGCTCGAAACCGTGCTCGTGCCGCCGTTCACGCTGCAGCCGCTCGTGGAGAACGCCGTCCGCCATGCCTTCGGCCCGGCGCTGAAGGGGAAGCGCCCGTTCCGCGTGTCCGTCCGCGCCGTCCGAGACGGCGAGCGGATGCGGCTGGAGACGCAGGACAACGGCGTCGGCATCGCGCCGGAGCGGCTCTCGTCGATCGGCAGCGAGCCGGTCGAATCGGCAGCGGGCACCGGCACGGCGCTTCATAATATCCGCACCCGCATCGAGGAAATCTATCAGGGAGAGGCGTCGTTCGAGATCATCAGCCGCCCCGGCGAGGGCACGACCGTCGTGCTGGCCGTGCCGGTCCGCTCCCAGGCGCAGACAGGAGGAGAGCCCTATGTTGAAAGTCTATCTCGTCGAGGATGAGCCGCTCGCGCGCGACGAGCTGGCCTATCTGCTCCGGCGGACGCGGAAGGTCGACATCGTCGGCGAGGCCGAGACGGCGGAGGAGGCGCTGCGCGGCATCGCCGACTCCGCGCCCGACGTCGTCTTCCTCGACATCCAGCTGTCGGAGGCGAGCGGACTCGACGTCGCCCGCCGGCTGCAGCGGCTGGAGCGGCCGCCCGCGATCGTGTTCGCGACCGCTTATGACGAGCATGCGCTCCAGGCGTTCGACCTGGACGCGGCCGACTACATCCTCAAGCCGTACGACGAGGAGCGCATCCGCCAGACGATCGACAAGCTGTCGCGGCGGCTCGAAGCGGCTTCGCAGCCGGGCGGCGGCAGCGCAGCCGGCGGCGGAGCGGCGCATGCCTCGGCAGCTCCGGGAGCTTCGGCGCCGAGCCGCACCGGCAAGCTCGCCGTCGCCGTCGACGAGCGCATCATGCTGCTGCCGGTCGGCGACATCCTTTACCTCGCCTCCGAGGAGGGCAAGACGCGCATCGCGCTCGCGGACGGCAAAGCCTACGTCAGCGCCGAGCCGCTCGTCGCGTTCGAGCAGAAGCTGCAGGGCACGCCGATCGCGCGCGTGCATCGGGCGTTCCTCGTCCATGTGGACGCGATCGCGGAAATCCAGCCGTGGTTCCACTCCACCTGCACGCTCATCCTGCGCTCCGGCGACAAAGTCCCGGTCAGCCGCACCCATCTCAAGGAGCTGAAGCAGCGGCTCGGGTGGTAGGCGGGGCGCGGAGCGGCAGGCGGAGCGGCAGGCGGAGCGGCAGGCGCAGGG